>NZ_CP148752.1:2466250-3699375 GCF_040448305.1 Pseudomonas fluorescens
GAAGGCAGATTCGGCAAACAGGATTTCATCTATCTTATTGCGTCGGACGAGTATCAATGCCCTGCGGGGCAGTTACTAACCAGGCGGTACTCGTCGATGGAAGACGGCATGTTATTGCATTGTTACTACTTCTCGGGCTGCCAGTCCTGCTCAATGCAAAAGCAATGTACGACGGGTAAGGAGCGCCGTGTGAAGCGCTGGGAACATGAGGCTGTAGTCGACGCGATGCAGGTTCGGCTAGAACATGATCCAGCGATGATGAGGGTTCGTCGCCAGACCGTTGAACATCCTTTTGGAACGCTCAAGTACTGGATGGGAAGTACCCACTTCCTGACCAAAACCCTGCCGAGGGTGAGCACTGAGATGAGCCTTCATGTGCTCGCCTACAACCTCAAACGAATGATGAGCATCTTCGGCATCGCAGGACTGCTTGAGGCGATCAGGGCGTGAACCCAGCCGCTTGGCTCGCCAGTTAGAAGCCGTTTGGGCCGCAGACGCGGCCCAAACGGCATTACGAACGTCTATGTCACTGACTAAGCTAATTCGTGCTTTCGCCCGCTGATTCCATAGGCAACCCTCGCGACTCTCAGTTTTCGAGGTATTTAGCGCGTTTTCACACAGCCTGGGTCGATTTCTGCCGATCATGAAGCCGAAATCAAGCTGAAGAACGTGCTCGGTGCGCAACTATGAGGACTCAACACTGAAGGCGCCGACTTAAGAGGGCGGTAAAGAACCAGTCGCGGTATATGCAGGAAAAGACATCATCGATTCGGCCGGAGAATGCTCGTAGGTCGAGGACAGCACGGCACTGAGTCGGTCGCCCAACAGGTTCCAGGCGCGTTTTTTCTCTTCGGCATAATCATGATGCAGGTAGTGCCGCCTCACCCGGGACCCGGCCAGTACATGATTTTGACAGCGATCGATGACGTCCAGGCTGCCCCCCAAGGCCTGCATCATGGTCGCGCCTGTGCGGCGCAGGTCATGCGGCGTCCAGTCACCGTTCTGGCCGTCGGCAAGGACCAGCGTGTCGTCATGGCGCCGCCTGGAGAGGGCCTTACGATTTTTGAACCGGGCCTGACGGTCGCCGACCTGTTTGCTCACCACTCTCACGTCGACATGCCCATCATCCTGCTTGTTGGGAAAGCACCACTGAGAGTCACCTGTGAGGGTCTTGAGTTCCTGAAAGAAATGCAGGGCGAAGGGCGAGAGGAAGACATGGTGGTCCTGTTTTTTGCCCCGGGTGCCTTTGACGTTTTCACTGGGGAGGAACCAGCTCTGCCGGTCCAGATCGACATTTTTCCATTCGGTCTGCAGCAATTCGCCAATCCGGCACAGCGTGCCCAAGCTGATCCAGAGCGCGAGTTGAGTCTCCTTCTTTAATGGACGAATACCCTCGTACTTTTGCCCGGCGGGGAGGGCGTTGTAATCGGCGGTCATTAACATCGTGTTCGGAGACGCTGCTCACCGCGGTCTTGCCGAGGGCCGGAAAAAGATCCTTGGTAAAACGGCGCTGCAATTCAGCATTACCGTCTTTGCGCGCCACGCCATCCAACAGCCACGCCTTGGCCAGATCCTGGACGGTCTGGCCCTTTTTCGCGCTGCCTTTGGCACCAATCCACTCCAATGCCAAAGGGCTAGATGTAAACAATTTTGTTATGAGCATAATTAGGTATTGCGATCATAATTCATTGCCGATATGTGGAAGCCAGTAATCAGTAATGACGCCGGGCTGACGAGCAGGTTCTTTTATTAATATCTTCAATCAATGGAGTTTGCTGCTGACATACATAGCATCGGAATGCCAAGACATGCTGCTCAACCTAAACTCCCGTCACAGAGTGGTGGCGGTTAGTTATTGTATTTTAATGATGACCTTGCCTTTTGATCTCCCTTGCCCGACATAGCTCAACGCCTCGGCTGTCGATTCGAAAGGGAAGGTTCGGTCGATCACCGGCTTTATAATGCCGGACTCGATGAGCTCCGTTATCTCATCCAGCTGGCCACCACTGGCACGCATAAAGACGAACGCATAGTTGATATTTTTTTTACGCGCTTTTCTGCGGATACCACTGCTCAACATACGCATGACCAGGCTCAATCCCCAAAACAGTTTTTGCTCTTCAGCGAACTGCGGCGTCGGCGGCCCCGAGATGGAAATGAGCTGGCCACCAGGCTTCAGAATGGTGAGCGACTTTTCCAGTTCTTCAGCGCCCAAGCTGTTCAATACGACGTCGTAGTCCTGCAAAACGCTTTCGAAGTTTTGCTTCTTGTAGTCGACGACAACGTCCGCTCCCAGCGCTTTAACCCATTCAACATTGTTTGTGCTGGTGGTTGTCGCAACGAAGGCGCCCAGATGCTTGGCGAGCTGGATGGCGATGGTGCCAACACCGCCGGAACCGGCGTGAATAAAGACCTTCTGTCCTTTTTGCAACCTGGCTGTTTCAACCAACACCTGCCAGGCCGTCAGAGCGACCAGGGGGAGGGAAGCAGCTTCTTCCATGCTGATATTTTTGGGTTTCAACGCGAGAGCATTTTCTTCCACTGCAATAAGCTCGGCGAACGTGCCTATGCGCTCTTGAGGTGGGCGCGCGTAGACTTCGTCACCTGGCTTGAAGCGCCGCACACCGGATCCAACGCTGACCACGACCCCAGCCAGGTCATTGCCCAATATCAACGGGAATGAATACGGCAAGATCAGTTTGAATTCGCCTGTATTGATCTTTGAATCAAGCACGTTGACGCTTGTGGCATGCACTTGAACCAGGACGTCATGTGCACCCACCTCAGGTGCGGGCACCTCGGCGACACGGCCATTATTCTTGCCGTAACGGTCGATTAGAAATGCCTTCATGTTGATTCAACTCTCATAGTTTCAAATGGAAATGGCTGAACACGCTCAGGCATCCAGGAATACCGTTGCTTTGGCCACGAAGTCAGCATGGTGTTGGAAAATTCCGCCATGCCCCGCGTCTTCGTAAATGATCAGTTGTGAATTCGGGATCCGGTTCGCCAAGTCAGTAGAGTTCACCGAGGGAACCATGATGTCGTGGTCACCGTTGGCGATAAGCGTCGGTATCTGTATGCGACTTAGGTTCTGTGGGGGCTGCCTGCCCCATGCGTGAATGGCTTTCAACTGCCGAAAAAAAGCGGTTGGCGTTGGATTTTTGTCTCGATCTTTCCTGCGCTCCTTCAGGCGACTCAGAAAATCCTTGGCGGCTCGCCGGCCATTGACCGTCGAGGTGAAGAATAGGTAGGTCTTCGGATCGCGCAACGTCAGCAAACCTTTAAGCATCAATGGCCATGACACTGACCAGACCTTGTCGATGCCGCTACCGCCAGCAGGCCCCGTACCGGTCAGAATCAGTCTGCGCACCAAGTCAGGGGCGCTCAGGGCAATTTGCTGGGCCACGAACCCTCCAAGTGAAAAACCCAGCAGGTCGACCTTGTCGAAACCCAGCGCACGAAACAAAGCGATGGCATCGCTTGCCATTTCACTGACCGTCGCAGGGGCGGTGCCATCTGAGGCGCCGATTCCCCGATAGTCAGTTGCGATGATGCGCCTGGTGCTTGCGAGCCCATCCATGATCCGTGGGTCGAAGTTGTCCAGCACTGCGCCCCAATGGTTAAGCAGAACGAGCGGCAACTCACCCTTGGGGCCTATGTCACGGTAAGCGAACGCTATTCCTTCGACCTTGATCCATTTGTTCGCTGCATTTACGAACGGCGTGCGCGATCCGGGATGAAGTTTTGTGTCTTGAATATTCATGTTTGCCCCGTGATGCGGGTCGAAAAGCTGCAAGTGAGACTGTGTTGCAGGCGCTTTTAAATCGAGTGCTGCGCACCAGCGCCTGCTGCACGATGATTACGCCTTAGCTTGATAACGCTCGGCGACATCGGATTGCCTGATCTGCGACAGCAAGCCCTGACGAGCACCCTGCAATGCATCCCAACGTGCGGCGTCCTGCAAGGGTGGAATGGTCACGGGCTCGCGACGATCAAAACCGACCAGCGCCGCATCGACCAGATCACCCACTTCCATGATGTCACTGAGGGTATTGATATCGATGCCCGCTCGCTCCCAGATTTCGGTGCGAGTGGCTGCCGGCAGAACGGCTTGCACGTAGACGCCTTTGGGCGAAAGTTCCAGGCTCATACCTTGTGATAGAAACAGCACAAAAGCCTTGGTCGCGCCGTAGACCGTCATCCCGAACTCCGGTGCCAGGCCAACGACCGAGCCTATGTTGATAATCGCTCCGTCCCCGGCTTGTGCCAGGCGTGGGGCGATGGCGCTGGCAAGCCGTACCAGTGCGGTAGTGTTGAGCGTAACCAACTGAGCAACGCTGTCGGTGGATTGTTCGATAAAGCTGCCGGATTGTGCGGCGCCTGCATTGTTCACCAGGATGCCAATACTGGCGTCGTCGCGCAGGCGAGCCTCGACCGTGGTCAAATCGCTGATTTGGGTCAGGTCAGCCTGGAGAATATCAATGGTGATGTTGTGTTTCTCACGCAGCCGGGCTGCAAGAGCATCCAGCCGCCCTTTGTCGCGGGCAACCAGTACGAGGTCGTGCCCGCGCTGTGCAAAGCGCTCGGCATAGGTAGCGCCGATGCCAGTGGAGGCGCCGGTAATGAGAACGGTGGTAGGGATGCTCATGAATTGATCCTCAGTTTCGGATATCGATAGGCGAGTCATGCGTGGTGCCCGGAGGACGTGCGCAGACTTGATTTTTAGCCGTGCCGGGTACTGGATTCAGCAAGGGTTGGGTAGTCGATGTAGCCTTCTGCACCGCCGCCATATAGGGTCGCAGGATCGAATGCCGACAAAGAGGCAGCAGTTTTAAGGCGCTCCACCAAGTCCGGGTTACCTATGAAGGGACGTCCAAAGGCGATCAAGTCAGCCTTGTCATCGTTGAGTTGAGAGGTGGTCAGATTCACGTCGTAGCCATTGTTCGCGATGTAAGTGTTTTTGAAGCGGTGGCGCAAAGAACCAAAGTCGAAGGGCGCAATATCGCGCGGCCCGCCAGTCGCGCCTTCGACCACATGGAGGTACACAATGCCCAAGGCATCGAGTTGGTCGACAATGTAGTCAAACTGGGCCTGCGGTTCGCTGCTGGAGACACCATTGGCTGGCGAAACTGGCGATATACGGATGCCTGTGCGTTCGGCACCGACCTCGTTTACTACCGCCACCGTCACTTCCAGCAGTAGGCGAGCGCGATTTTCAATCGAGCCACCGTAGGCATCGGTGCGGATATTGGCACCGTCCTTGACGAACTGATCCAGCAAGTAGCCGTTTGCGCCGTGGATCTCTACGCCATCGAATCCCGCAGCGATGGCATTTGCCGCCGCTTGGCGAAAATCATTGACGATCCCGGGAAGCTCGCTGATATCAAGCGCTCGCGGCTCTGAAACGTCCACGAAGCTATTATTGACGAAGACCTTGGTTGCGGGACGGAGAGCGGAGGGTGCTACCGGAGCGGCACCGTTCTCCTGCAGGTCAACGTGCGATACGCGTCCGACATGCCACAGTTGCAGGAAAATTCGTCCGCCTTTTGCGTGGACGGCATCGGTAACCTTGCGCCAGCCATCAATCTGCGCCTGCGTGTAGATACCGGGCGTATCCTGGTAGCCCTGTCCCTGCTGCGAAATCTGCGAGGCTTCGGAGATCAATAGGCCTGTAGAGGCTCTCTGGCTGTAATAGGTTGCAGCGAACTCGCTCGGGACGAAGCCTTCTCCCGCACGGTTACGCGTCAGCGGAGCCATCACGATTCTGTTGGAAAGTGTCAGCGAGCCGAGCGTGTACGGCTCAAATAACGTCTTATCGTTCATATCGTTTCCATACTCGTTGATTAATGAGGGCGACATGCGCCGTGCCAGGGAAGATTCGTGTTGGCGTATTTATGATGTCGATCATACTCAAAGCTGTCAATGCTTTTGATTATGATCGACATCATAGTATGATGAGGACATTGCTTTGAGATGCAGAGGCGCAGGAAATGAAGATCACCAAGGCGCAATCGCTCGCCAATAGAGCTCACATCGTCGAGACGGCTTCAGAGCTGTTTCGCGAGCGTGGCTACGATGGCGTGGGGGTGGCTGAACTCATGGCAGCAGCCGGATTTACGCAAGGCGGTTTCTACAAACACTTCGGCTCCAAGGCTGATTTGATGGCTGAAGCGGCAGCGAACAGTCTTTCGCATTCGCTGACCAGTTCCGAAGGTCTCGAAGTTGCTGAGTTCATCGATTTGTATGTGTCGAGGGATCACCGAGACGGCAGGGGCAGCGGTTGCACCATGGCGGCCCTTTGTGGAGACGCTGCGCGTCAATCAGATGAGTTGAAAGCCACCTTTGCCAGCGGGGTAGAAAGCACGCTGGCAGCGCTCGAAGAAAAGTACAAGGCGAGGCAAGACGCGCCGCAGGATGGGGTACGGGCAAAAATGATCGACATGCTGGCGCATGCAATCGGTGCGGTCATGTTGTCGCGCGCCTGCCCAGATGATTCTTCTCTGGCTGATGAAATACTCGACGTTTGCCACGCTGAGATAATTGCGTCATTGCCGTTGTCGCCAGTCAGTGAGCCGCAGGGGAACACATAAATGGACGCTTTCTGGCAGATCTTGATCATTTGGCCGGGCATTGAAGGTGTTGCGAGAGATGTTGTCGTTGAGACAATGGACGGGAATCACCGAACCTTGAAAGAGTGGAAAGCGACATATGGTTCCGACACCGTCGAATCCTGGCTGACCAAATGAGTTTGGTTTGAGTACAAAAGGGCCCGAGAGGGCCTTTTTTGTTTGGTATGTAATGGCTTACCGGGACGGAAAAACGGCCCGACACTTTCTGGAGAATTTTGAGAAGTTGGCAATGAGAGTCACAGGGACGAGTTGGTACAGTTTTGCTTACGGCGTCTCACCATTTGTCAGCAAACCGAATCGTTCATCCGTACAGTTGGCCGTCAATGAAATATGACGGCCTTCAGTTGGGGCTCTTAAGCCTGTAGTTATCCTAGAAGTGCCGCGTCGCCGAGGCGATCTTCACTAATCGGCACCGAAAGGCACCAGGTGAACATCAGCTGTATTGATTTGCCGAACCGTCAGCGGGTTTGGGTTTTCTGGAACAGGTCAACTGGTAAGCAATTGCCAACCATATGAACCACCCCGGCATGACAATCAAGGCAATTCGGGTGTCTGGTCTCAATGCCAGCAGACAAAGAACAAAGCCCAGAAAGGCCAAGGAGAACCAGGCCATCGGCACGCCGCCAGGCATCTTGTAGATCGATTTCGCATGCAGTTCAGGACGAGTTTTGCGATAGGCAATGTACGACGCGAGGATAGTCGACCAAGTGAATATCACCAGGATTGCTGACACGGTAGAAACGATGGTGAACGCTGTCATCACTTCTGGAACTATGAACAGCAACAGCACGCCGACCAGCATCAACAGTGTGGTGAACGCCAGGCTCAGCAAAGGAACGCTATTGCTCGACAGACGCCGGAAAATCCCCGGAGCATTGTCCTGATTGGCCAGTCCAAATAGCATGCGACTGGATGAAAATACGCCACTGTTGGCCGATGAGGCGGCGGATGTCAGTACTACAAAGTTGACGATGCCGGCTGCTGCGGGAAACCCTGCGACCAGAAACAGCTCGACAAAGGGGCTCTTGTTGGGCGAAACCTGTTGCCAGGAAGTCACTGCAATAATGCAGGTCAGTGCCAGCACATAGAACAGGATGATTCTCAGCGGAATCGAGTTAATGGCTTTAGGCAGGGTCTTCTCGGGGGATCGCGTTTCGGCGGCTGCAGTACCGATCAGCTCGGTGCCGGCAAAGGAGAAGATTGCCATCTGGAATCCTGCAAAGAAGCCAAACAGGCCGTTGGGGAAGGCGGCCTGTTTATCCAGCAAGTGGTTCAGGGATGCGGTGACGCCACTGGGTGATACAAAGGAGCTGGCAATCATCACCACGCTGACGCCAATCAGGGTGACGACGGCAATGATCTTGATGATCGCGAACCAGAACTCCACTTCACCAAAGAGCCTGACAGTCAGCACGTTCAACGCGAACAGTGTCATCAGCATGCCGATCGCCGGTATCCAGGCGGGTACATCGGGGAACCAATACTGAAAAAACCCACCCACCACGACTGCATCACCTATCACTGCAACGCTCCAGCTTAGCCAGTATGACCAGCCGAGAAAGAATGCTGCGCGTGGGCCAAGATAGGCACCGGCAAAATCCGCGAAGGTTTTGAAGTTCAAGTTGGAAAGTAACAGTTCGCCCATGGCACGCATGACGAAGTAGACGAACAGACCGATGATCATATAGATGAGGATGATAGACGTGCCGGAGAGGGCGATGATCTTCCCGGAACCCATAAACAGACCGGTACCGATGGCGCCTCCCATGGCCATTAACTGAATGTGACGATTGCTGAGCGTGCGCTGCAGCGCGGGCTGTTCAACCCGCTCGGACGGAGTCGATTTCATTACAAAACCTCTTGATTTTATGTTTTTGAGTTTTGGCAGAAAAGTGGGTGTTTAGCGTTCTTGTTGGAGATGTAACGGCTACTGACGGTGGTGATTTGCTGGCGGCAGGGTTGGTCCTCCACTCACACGGTGAGTAGCCCCTTGGCACTTTGCTCAGGGGCATCACCAATGGCTATCAACTCACTGTGCGCAGGCGTGAGGGGACGATTGCTGGCTGCTGATCAAGCAGTTGGTAGAGGTTTTTTATGTTGTCAGGCGTCGGCACCAGATGGATGCACTCACCGATTGCATGCTCCCGCGCCAGGTCATGCACGTAGCGCAGTGACGAAAAGTCTTCGAGGGCAAAACCCACCGAATCGAACACGGTGACCTGTGCGTCGTTCTCGCGGCCCGGGACTTCGCCCTGAACAATCCGGAAGAATTCGACGACGGGAGAGTCGGCTTCCAGCTGTTGAATGTCGCCTTCAATCCGGGTTTGCGGTTCGAATTCAACGATGACCCGGGCGTTTCGCAGGATGTCGGCGTGCAGTTCGGTTTTGCCTGGGCAGTCACCGCCTACGGCGTTGATATGCATGCCGGGCTCAATCATCTCGGGCGTCAGAATCGTTGCATAGGACTTGTCTGCGGTGACCGTGGTGACGATGTGCGCGCCCTTGACCGCTTCCTGTACCGAGTTGGCCAGAATCACCTCAATTTCCGGGAATGCTGACAGGTTCTGCTTCAACTTAAGTGAAGCGTCGCGATCGATATCGAAAATGCGGATTTCCTTGATGGACAGCATTTCGTGGAAGGCGAGGGCTTGAAATTCGCTCTGGGCACCGTTTCCGATGATTGCCATGGTGCTTGCACCCGGGCGCGCCAAGGACTGCGCGACCAGGGCGGAGGTCGCTGCCGTGCGCACAGCTGTGGTCAGCGTCAGTTCACTGAGTAAGGTGGGATAGCCACTGTGGACATCGGCCAGGACACCGAAGGCCATGACCGTCAGCAAATTGCTTTGACCGTTGCCCGGGTGACCATTCACGTATTTGAAGGAGTATTGTTGGCCATCGTCGGTGGGCATCAACTCGATCACACCGTCGGCCGAATGATTGGCGGTACGGGGCGACTTATCAAACCGCGCCCAGCGCAAATAGTCCGCTTCAATATAAGTAGCCATTTCGCGGATTGCCCGGCGGATTCCCACCGTGGCGAACAGGCGTGCAGCATGATCGACGTCTATAAAAAGAGTCATGTTTTTATTCTCCGATTCAATAGTTGAAGCGTTGCGATTCAGGGGATGACTCAGGCGCGTTTGCTCTCGTAGCCATGCAGTACGTTGACCGCATTGATCCCGATCTCATCGACCATGTAGCCGCCTTCCATGACGAACAGGGTGGGGCAGCCGACGCTCGCAATCAGCTCTCCGATGCCGATGAAGTCTTCACTTTCCAGCAGGAAGTGACTGATGGGGTCGTCCTTGAACGTGTCGACGCCCAGTGAAATAACCAGCACTTCAGGCCCAAATTGCTGGAGTTTCTTGCAGGCGTGTAGCAGGGCGTTGCGGTAGCTTTCCCAAGTGGTGTTTTTCGGCATCGGGTAGTTCAGGTTGTATCCTTCGCCTTGCCCTGCGCCGACTTCGTGGCTGAAGCCTGAGTAGTACGGGTAGGACACCGCCGGTTCCCCGTGCAGCGAGACAAACATGACGTCACTACGCTTGTAAAAAATGTTCTGGGTGCCGTTTCCGTGATGAAAGTCGACGTCTAGTACGGCGACACGTTTGGCACCTTGGGTAATGGCCTGCTGTGCAGCAATGGCGGCGTTGTTGAGATAGCAATAGCCGCCCATGTATTCACGCGCTGCGTGATGGCCGGGCGGTCGGCACAGGGCAAAAGCACTGTCATGGCCTTCATCGATCAGTGCCAGTCCGGTGAGGGCGATGTCGGCACTGGTTTTCACCGCTTGCCAAGTAGTGGCGGTAATCGGGGAGCCGGCGTCCATGGCGTAGAAACCGAGCTTGCCGTCGATGAACGTCGGGACTTGCTCGTTGGACAGGTCACGCACTGGCCATACCAGCGGTAGGGCGTCGTGCGTACGTCCGGTCGCGCACCATTCTGACCAGGCGCCTTCTAGAAAGCTGACGTAGCGCTCGCTGTGCGCATTGACGTAACACGACCGGTCAAATGCTCGCGGTTCGACGATCTGGCCAAGGCCTACCTGCTTGACACGGTTATGGACGGTATCGGCCCGACTGGGCTGTTCGAACGACGGCTTGAGGACGCCGTCTTTCAATTCGGTGCCGTGGTGCAAGCGGTGGGAATCACTGAAAACTGTAAACATTCTGCGCATCCGTTAATGTGAGCCAGTGCAAATATTCTGTTCCGGCCGGGATGCGCTTTCTTTGCTTTGTTTTCGTGGTTTGCTAGATTATTCGGGCGTTTTTACTCTGGAATGGCGTAATGCAAAAAAAATTATCCAAACGCATCAGTCTCGACGATACCGACTTGGCAATCCTCGCATTGCTGCAAGAAGATGCGAGTATTTCCAACGCTGAGCTCAGTGAGCGCTTGTCGTTAAGCCTGACACCTTGCTGGAGGCGGCGTAAGAGAATGGAGGAGGCGGGCGTGATTAAGGGCTATCAGGCGAACCTTGATCGACGAATGTTGGGGTTGGATATTATGGCGTTCGTGCACATCCGTTTTTCCACCCACGCCGATCACGCTCCCGACGCTTTCGAGGCTGTGATTGCTCAATTACCTGAAGTGTTGTCCTGTCACAAGATCACCGGGGATGCCGATTACGTGCTGCAAGTGTTGGCAGAGGATCTTGATAGCTACAGTGACTTTATCGAGCAGGTGCTCAGGCGTCAGGTGGGTATTGCGTCCATCCAGTCCAGTCTGGCTTTACGCGAGGTCAAGACCAGTAGCCGTATAGCGATACCCAAATCGAGCAAGGAGTGAATGGGCAAGGGTTGGATCACCTTTTGAAACCAACCGACTCCATGACCAACACATGGTAGTCCGCGCTAGATCATCTTCTGTAATATGCAACGCATATCCCACTACGAGCGTTGAAAATGGAGTTTCACTCGATTCTTGCTTTTACCCTGGTCGCTGCGATTGCCATTGCGAGTCCAGGGCCTGCGACCCTGATGGCGATCAACAACAGCTTGGCCCACGGACAGCGCAGCGCAGTGTGGTCGTCCCTTGGTAATGCGAGTGGCCTGTTCTGCCTGTCGAGCGCTGCCATGCTGGGGCTGGGGGCGTTACTTGCCAGTTCCGAATGGTTGTTCAATGCGGTGAAGATCATCGGTGCCGGCTATCTGTTCTACCTGGGGCTAAGGCAGTTGTTCAAAAAGAGCCCGATGCTCGCGGAAGGTATGCAGGATGGCTCGAAGAAGAGCAGGCCCACTCGCTTAAAACTGTACAAGTCGGCTTTCCTGACGGCGGTGACCAACCCTAAGGCGACGATGTTCTTCACTGCGCTGTTCCCGCAATTCATCGATCAGAGCGCGACGTTGCTGCCGCAGTTCCTGATCCTCACCTCGATCTTCATGGCGTTGTCGGTTGCGTCGCTGAGCCTGTATGCGGCGCTTGCCTCCCGGGCCAAGGGGGTGCTGACGCGGCCTGATTTGTCCCGGTGGGTTAGCCGGGTGGTAGGGTCGACGTTCATCTGCTTCGGGGCCGCCATCCTGACCATGCGTCGACAGGCTGCATAAGAAGAGGGCGGCTAGTCGCTTGTTCGGGCCATCGAGGCCCGGCTAGCCAACCTAACTTGAGACCTACTCACTCTAGTGTCATGAGCACCGCAAGCGTGATGTTGATGAACTCTTCGTTCTTTTTGATCGTTGCCAGCGCTCTGCGCGCACACAACTAAATCTTATAGCGATGCCCTAACCACTAATGGACAATCAACTGGCTGGGCTCCCGATACGTCGAGGGTCTCGATCAGGTGCCGGGCAGCCTTGCGACCGATCTCGTAGTACGGCAGTTGCACCGTGGTCAGCGGCGGGATGAACAGCTCAGCAATACCGATCATGTTGTCGTAGCCGAGCACGGCGACATCGTCGGGAATTTTCAGGCCACGGCCCAACAATAGCTGATAGGCACAAAAGGCAATGCGGTCGTTGCCACAGATCAGAATGTCGAATTGGGGACGACCCTCAATGATGTGCCGGTCGAGGATGGCTGCGGTTTCACCATAGGCATCATGATCGGAAAGGTCGTATTGCAGCAGTGCGTCAGGCGCCAGGCCGAATGCCTGACAGGCACGCTGCAGGCCTTTTTGTCGCAGGCCCCAGGCCAGGCTCTGTTTGGGCAGATTGATACACAGAGGGCGCCGATAGCCCTGGCTCAACGCGTGATGTACGGCGCGATACTGCCCCGATTCGTCGTCCGGCACATAACTGACCAGGTGACTGTCATCGGCCAGGCAATTGGCGAGTACCAGTGGTTTGCTCTTCAATCGCTCGGGAATGCACACCTGGCGAAACCCCATGGCGCTGAAGATCAACCCGTCGGGACGGTGCGACAACATCAGGTCGATGTTCTGGTCGGTGGGCGGGTTGCTCAACAGGTTAAGGATGAACACATTCCAGCCGGCTTGCTGTGCGGTCTGTTCGATGGACAGCAACAGTTCGACCGCGAACGGTGTGGTCGCGGTGTCCAGCGCGAACACTCCGATGGTTCGCGACTGGAGGTTGTCGCCGCGCATCTTGCGCGCCGACAGGCTCGGTACGAACTGCAGTTCATCAATGGCGCGACGCACCCGCAGAAGGGTTTCGGGGCTCAGTTTTTCCGGATTATTGAGCGCTCGAGAAACCGTCATCAGGGACACGCCGGCCAGCTGTGCAACGTCTTTCACTGAAGTCATGCGAAGTGAGGCCGGTCAGGTTGACGCAGAATCATGACACAGGGCCCGGGCTTCTCGCGACCCGAATGACGCTGCTCATAGCCATCCAGAGCCGAGAGGCCATGCCTTGGGAATCGAGACACGCCCGCCACTTCCGCTGGCAAACAGCTTCACGCCCAGACTGTCGGGCCCCGGATAGAAGCGACTGCTGAGACTGAAGCGCCCGTTCTCGTCGAACACTTCGATGGACGAGCGATCGAGAAACACACGCAGTTCCAGTCGCTCTTGTGTCGGGTCTATCGCCACGCTGCGCTGACCGGTGACTTGTGCACTCGAGCGGCTGCGGTCAAGCACCAGGCGCTGCAGTGATGCATCGTAATAGAGCAGGGTTTCTTCTTGACCATCATCGCTGCAACGCAAGGCGATTCCCAGGTGGCCGTCGGTGCAGCCGAGCAAATCCAGATGCACATGGATTTCGAGCCTGTCGCCATTCACTTCCCGCACCCATCGGGCTCCCGAACCATCCCACCAGGACGTGCCCGGTAATGGCTCCTTGCGCAGTGCGGTGAGCTCCCGTGCCGGATACACGCAAAGACGATCTGCATGCAGTTCAAGTTCGCGCGGCAACCCGAGCATGCCGCACCAGTGATGGGCCTGGCTCGGCATCGGGCTTTCCCACATGTCGAGCCACGCCCACACAAGGCGCCGACCGTCGGCGGCCAGTAGCGTTTGCGCGGCATAGAAATCGTGGCCGTTATCCAGCTCGATAAAAGGCCCGCCGGTGAAGTGCCATTCGCTGTCGAGTCGGCCCACTCGATAACCGGTCTGGTACTTGTTGAGCCGTTCGTAACCCTCGGGTTGCATGCCCTGGGGGGAGTACAGCAGCACATCGCGCCCGTTCAGTCGGAACAAATCCGGGCACTCCCACATATAGCCATCGCCCTCGCTGCCGCTGGACACATAATCGAGGAACTCCCAGGCGTGCAGATCCGTGGAGCGGTATAGCGGCAGTAGCGGTTTATCACCCAGACGCGCGCCGGCAATCAGGTACCAATAGTCATCCTCCTGCCATACCTTGGGGTCACGAAAGTGCATGATCGTGTCTTGCGGCGCGTTCTCGATGACGGCGCCATGCTTGACGAACCGGATGCCGTCAGTGCTGGTGGCCAGGCACTGGACTTGGCGGATCGAGCGTTCGTCACCCACTTCCCCCAGCCAGGTGTGTCCGGTGTAGATCAGTGCCAGAGTATCTCCGCACACCACTGCGCTACCGGAAAAACATCCGTCACGGTCGAAGTCGTCGCCGGGCGCCAGTGCAATGGGCAAATGTTGCCAATGGACCAGATCGACACTTTTGGCATGCCCCCAATACATCGGGCCCCATTTCGCTTCGAAAGGGTGGTGTTGATAGAACACATGGTATTCGCCACGAAAGTACACCACCCCGTTGGGGTCGTTCATCCAGCCCACGGGGGGGGCAAGATGATAATCGGGTCGATAATCGTGGATGACACGAGACAGGCCATCACTCAGCGCATGCTGCGCAATCTCAAGGGCAGCGGACATTGGAACACTCATGGAATTCAAAGACACAGTCATAGGGCGCCTGCTCGTGCCGAGCGTAGAGGGACGCCAGGCAGGGTTTCAATGGCGTGTGGGTGGCGCTTCAAGGCCGTGCCGTCGGCGTCGAACAGGTGCAGCTTGTCGACGTCCAGTTGCAGCTCGACCCGATCGCCCGCCTGCCATCCGGCGTTGACCTCACAACGACAGATCAGTGGCTCGTCCTGACCTGTCTCGAGGTGCACATAGGTTTCGCTACCCAGGTATTCGACCGCGGTCACGACGACGCCGGCGGTTCCCTGCGCCGCCTTGAGCGACACGTGTTCCGGGCGAATCCCCAGGCTCAGCTGCGCGTCCGCTGTCAGGTTCGAGCTGTCGAAGGGCAGGGAGGTCATATCCAAGATAGGGCAATCGACCAGGCTGGTTTCGCCTGGAGCCTGCAGGCGCGCTGCAAGAAAATTCATTCTGGGTGAACCCAGGAAGCCGGCGACAAAACGGCTGGCCGGGCGCTCATAGAGTTCGCGCGGTGAGCCGACCTGTTCGACGCGACCGCCATTGAGCACGACAATTTTGTCGGCCAGGGTCATCGCTTCAACCTGATCGTGGGTGACGTAGATCATGGTCGAGCCCAGTCGAGCATGCAGTCGGGCGATTTCGTTGCGCATCTGCACGCGCAAGGATGCATCCAGATTGGAGAGCGGCTCATCGAACAACAAAATGTCCGGCTCACGCGCCATGGCTCTGCCCATTGCCACACGCTGGCGCTGCCCTCCAGACAGTTCTTTTGGCTTGCGTTGCAGCAGTTTGTCCAATTGAAGGATTTGCGCTGTTTTCAGCACGCGCTCACGCAGGCTGCTCTTTTCAGTCTTGGCCAGTTTGAGACCAAAGCTGATGTTGTCGTAGACGCTCATGTGCGGGTACAGCGCATAAGACTGAAACACCATGCCGACGCCGCGCTCGCGCGGCTCCAGGTCGTTGACCCGTCGCCCGTCGATCAGCAGGTCGCCGCCGCAGATCGAATCCAGTCCGGCGATCAGTCGCAGCAGAGTCGACTTTCCGCAGCCCGAAGGGCCAACGAACACCACGAATTCACCCGTAGCGATTTCCAGGTTGACGTCGCGAAGAATCCGCGCGCCGCCCAATTGTTTGTTCACGTTGTCTAGCTTCAACTTGATCACGATGCTGTTCCTTGTAGTTGTCGGGCATCAACCCTTTAACGCGCCGGCAGTGAGACCGGAAACGATTCGGCGCTGGAAGATCAGCACCAGAATCACCAGTGGGACGGTGACCACCACCGATGCGGCCATCAACAATCCCCAAGGCAGCTCATGAGGACTCCCGCCGGAAATCAAGGCGATGGCGACCGGCACCGTGCGTTGCGTGTCGGTAAGGGTGAAGGTCAGGGCAAACAGGAACTCGTTCCACGCGGCGATGAAGGCCAACAAGCCAGTGGTGACCAGTGCGGGCCAGAGCAGCGGCAACAGCACGCGGATCAGCGTGACCCAAGGCGACGCGCCATCCATGATTGCCGCTTCTTCCAGTTCATGCGGCAGTTGCCCCATGAACGTGGTCAGCACCCAGACGGTGAAAGGCAGGGTGAAAATCGTGTAGCTCAGGATCAACGCCCAGGACGTGTTGTACAGACCCAGGGCGCGGATCACTTCGAACAGCCCCGACAGCACAGCGACCTGGGGAAACATCGACACGCCTAGAACCATCATCAACACCGTGCCACGCCCTCGGAACTTCACCCGGCCCAAGGCATAGGCGGCGGTCAGGCTAAGGAACAGCGCCAGCGTCACCACACACAGCGCCACCACCAGCGAATTACCGATCGCCCGCAGGAATGAAGCTTGATGGAGTACCGCCGCGTAGTTGGAGAAGTCGGGGTTGTCGATCCAGTAGCTCACCTCGAACAAGGCGCTGGACGGCTTCAGTGAAGTCACGATGGCGTAGTAGAAAGGGAAAACCGCATACAGCAGCAATACCCCGATCAGGCACCAGAACCCGAGGCGCAACAGTGCTTTTTTCAGTAGGCGCAGGTTCATGACCGGACCTCCAGTTGACGGCGTCCGAGGTAGAGATAAAGCATGGCGATCACCGCAACCACTAGAAACAGCAGCGTCGAGGCCGCGCTGCCGTAACCGACGTCCTGGAACTCCACCAGGTGCTGGCGGGCATACACCGACATGCTCATGGTGCTCGACGAGTTCGAGGTCAGCACATAGATCACATCGAACACCCGCAGCGAGTCGAGGATGCGGAAGATCGCCGCCACCAGCAGTGCGGGCATCAGCAGGGGAAGGGTGACACGCCAGAACACTTTCAGCGGATGAATGCCATCGACCCTCGCGGCTTCGTAGCAATCGCTCGGCAACATCTGCAAGGCCGCCAGCATCAGCAGCGTGACAAACGGCACGGTCTTCCAGACGTCGACGAGGATCACCGCCCACATCGACAGGTCCGCATCGGCCGTCCAGGCCAGGGGCGCGTCTATCAGGCCGAGGCTCAGCATCAGGTGATTGATGATGCCGAACTGGTCGTTAAGCATCCATGACCAGATCTTTGCCGAGACAATGGTCGGAATCGCCCAGGGAATCAGAATCATCGCACGCACCAGGGAACGGCCTGTGAACTTGATGTTCAGCAGCAACGCCACTAGCAGTCCCAGCACGACTTCCAGTCCCACCGACACCACGGTGAAATGCAACGTGTTGCGCACCGCGTTCCACCACTGAGGATCGACCAGGATGCCCGACCAGGTGGAACCGTTGTGAAACAGATAATTGCTCAGGCCGACGAAGGATCCGCCAGCGGTGTCCGACAGACTGGCGTCGGTCAGGCTGAACCAGAATGTACGCAGTAGCGGCCAGGCTGCCACCAGCGTCAGACACAACAGCATCGGTGTCAGAAACAGCCAGGCGGCGCGTACCCGGCGTCGTTGTACGGGCGTTTCCCTGGTGAGCAGAAGCTCGTCACAGGGGACATGGGTCGTAGAGACAGACATGGTGATTTTCTTCCTTGTGGCTTACCAGTTCCGGCGTTTGATGCGCGTGAGTTCGCTTTCCAGCTCGGCCAGCGCCTGATCCACAGGCAACTCGCCCGCCAGCACACCATGCACTCGATCGAAGAACGCATTGGAGACCCGTGGATAGCGATCAGCAGTGATGGAGGCGGGGCGCATGACCCCATCGTTGAGAATGCTGTGCAGCTGAGCGTAATAAGGCATGGCCGCGAGCAATTCGGGATCCTGATACAGCGACTCGATAACCGGGTTATAGGCGCCGATCAGGGCACGGCGTTTTTGCTCTTGGGCACGGGTCAGGTAGCTCACCAGCTCGGCGGCAAGTTTTGGATGGGCGCTGTAGCGCGATACCGCCAGGCCCCAGCCACCGAGGGTGGAAGCATGGCTGCCGGTCTCGCCGCCACGGGGCAGGGGAGCGACGCCGACTTTGTCTTTTACCGCACTGTCCTGGCTTTGCACCAAGGCCCAGACATAAGGCCAGTTACGCATGAACAGCGCATTGCCCGATTGGAATACGCCACGTCCTTCTTCCTCGGTGTAGTTGAGTACGCCACGCGGGGAGATGTCTCCTATCCAGCTTTTCGCCAGGGTCAACGCCGTTCTTGAGGCCTGGTTGTTGACAACGATGTCGCCTTGCGGATTGACCAGCCCGCCTTGCGGTTGGCTGCTGATCCACTCCAGCGCATTACACGTCAGGCCCTCGTAGGCGCGCCCCTGAAAGATGTAACCCCAGGCATTGGGGTTCCCGGCAGTGCGCTCGGCCTGTTGAACATTCCGGGCGGTCGCGGTCATTTCTTCCCAGGTCTGGGGAACCGGCTGGTTGTACTTTTCGAGCAAGTCCTTGCGGTAATACAGCAGGCCCGAGTCGGTGAACCACGGCATCGTCACCAGCCGTCCGTTCACCGTGGCGTTATCCACTTGTGCCTGGAAGTAGCCTTGGGTCGCATTGGCGGGAAGCACCTCGCGCAGATCCATCAGATGTTTGGCCAGCATTCCCGGCCACACCATATCGATTTGAATGATGTCGATGTCGCTGGACTGCGCACTGAGGATCTGTTGGTAGAACGACAACCGCTCGGTTGCCGAATTAGGCGTGGAAACCACTTCAACGTGGTTGCCGGTCTGTTTCGACCACGCCTCGACAGCCTCCTTGCAGAGTTGTAATTCCGCCCCCACCGCGCCGCAGGAGATCGTCAAATCAGCTGCGCTCGAGAGGGATGGAAGGCCGGCACAAAGGGTGAGCAGTGCTGCTGGAAGAAGAGATTTAAGCGCTTTCATAAAGCCCTCTTTATTTTTGTTTTTAGAAAAGTTAACGTTAACATCGCCAAATGTAGCAGCGTCTTTGCGATGAGGCACCTTTTTTTTCGTCGATTGCGACAATTCGCAACTCATGAAAAATGGCCGGTCGCGGGAACAAAACAATAAAAACAAAACAGGAAATCCACATGCAGAAAGCATCAAGCTGGCTACTCGCAGGCGTGCTCAGCACCTCGGTGACGACCTCTCAGGCCGCTACTCTGGAAGAACGCATGGCCGCGTTTGAAGCCCGTGCCAGCGCCGCGGAAAAGCGTGCAGCCGCAGCCGAGCAGCAAACCCAGGCACTTGCCAGGGAATTGCAGCAGATCAAACTCGCCACTCCTTCCTTGCAGCCCGCCGCGTCTACTGCGGCAGTAATTTCGGCGCCCGCTTTGGATACCCGACTGGCAAAACTCGAAGCCCGTCAGCAAAGTCTGGAGAAAGAGGGCAGTACCGGACACCTCACTGATGGGTTCAGCTTCAACGGCTACGCCCGCTCCGGATTGCTGATCAACGATGGGCTGGGTGGTGGTCGTGGCGGCCCTTATGCAACTCCTGCCGGTTCAGTCGGTGGTGCAGTCGGGCGACTCGGTAACGAAGACGACACCTACATGCGTATAGACCTGTCGAAAGAAATCTATGCGCAAAACGGCACCCGTTCCAAATTCACGGTCTCCATCGCCGACGGAGTGGAAAGTTCCAATGACTGGACGGCCGACGAAAGCAAACTGAACGTTCGCCAGGTATTCACAGCGCTTGACCATCTCGCTGCGTTCAAGGGCAATTCAGTGTTCGAGAACGCCACCCTGTGGGCAGGCAAGCGATTCGATAGAGATAATTTCGATATCCACTGGCTGGACTCGGACGTTGTCTATCTGGCCGGCACCGGGGGTGGAATCTACGATATGCAGATGAACAAGAATTGGCGCTCGAACTACTCTTTGATCGGGCGTAACTACGGGGATTTCAGTCAAGGCGATCTTAGTGCCGATGTGGAAAGCTACATCCTGACCTCCAACCAGTTCTTCGAGGATGGTCAGTGGCAGTGGATGTTCAATGCCATCGGCGCAAAGAAAAACGATTTCGCTACCCGAACCAATGCAGCGGGTTTGACGCCTGCGGATTCCGGCTTGCACAGCATGTTGGCCAATCACCAGAAAAACTTTTTCGGCAGGGAAGGCTTCTTCAAAACGGCGCTGCTCTATGGGCAAGGTCTGGGAGCTGAGGTCAAGAACGTCGGCTCGGATGGTGAACTGATTGATGATGCCCGCGCTCTGCGTCTGGCACTTTACGGTGAGACACCCCTTGCGCCTGACTGGCGCATCGGGCCCAGCTTGCTGGCCGAACAGAGCAAGGATAGATACGTCAAGGGTGACGACTACCGCTGGCTGACCCTGAACGTGCGATTGGCTAACAAAATCAACAGCAATTTCGAGATGGCCTACGAAGTAAGCTGGCAAACCATGAACCTCGACCCGAAGGACTATCTACAACGTAATGCGGTCGACGGTAACTTTTGGAAATTCACTGTCGCCCCGACATTCAAACCCGAGGTTGGAGATCTTCTTACCCGTCCCGAATTGCGAGTGTTCGCAAGCTTCATGAACTGGTCTTCGGATCTGGACAGTTTCAGTACCACAGACTCCTTTGGCATGACGGACTTCAAAGCCGGAGGTGTATGGCAATACGGTATACAAATGGAAACCTGGTTTTAATATTTGAACGTGTTCGGCCAACATCTGCTTGGAGGTTGGCTATGAGAACTTCTCTGACTTCAACAAACCCTGCCGTTCATCAAAGCGCATTGAGTAAGTGATTGCCGGTCGACGCTGATCAGCCAGCAGTTCCCTATGACAAAATATTGAGGAAATGACGATGGTATTGCCTCGCGCAATAGTGTTTGGCGAAGCCCTGACCGATCTTGTCCAAGGTACTCCTGGACAGTGGAAGGGCTACCCGGGTGGTGCTCCCTGGAACGTTGCACGAGCGCTAAGCCGCTTGGGTATCAGCAGCGCTTTTGCTGGATCGGTGAGCATGGATTCACTGGGTGACGAGATAGTTTCGCAGTCGGAAGCGGCAGGATTGGATATGAGGTTTATCCAACGGGTAGACCGAGATCCTTTGGTTGCCATCGTTCCATCGAGCCGTCCTCCAAGATATTTTTTTGCTGGAGAAGCCGATCTGTTTTTTGATCCGGACCTGATGCCCGAAGGATGGATCAACCAAGCAGAGCTGTGTCATTTCAGCTGCATCAGTTTGGCTCGACAGCCACTCGCAGACAGGCTGGTTAAAATTGCTCGGCAGGCCAAAGAAGCCGGTAAACGGATTAGCTATGATCCGAACTGGCGCAATTTGATGGATAGCCATTATCGGGAGCAGACCTTCCCTACGATGACCACCCTTGCTGACATGATTAAGCTTTCCGATGAAGACCTTCGGCAAATTTATCCAGGGCTGACAGAACACCAGGCAATGGATGAGCTTCGCGCTCTTAATCCTCAGGCGCAGATCCTTTTTACCCGAGGGGAACATGGGATGATTCTCCACACCCCGGACAGCCAACTCGATCAACCGGCTATTGCCGTGACGGTGGAAGACACGGTTGGAGCAGGAGACGCTTGTATGGCTGGTTGGCTTGCTGCGCAGTTGCTGGGGATCGCAGACTTGAGAGAGCGCCTGCAATTTTCAGCGGCTTGCGCATCCATATCTTGCCGCCATGCCGGAGCCCATGCTCCAGCGCTAGCTGATGTGGAAGGTTTGCTGCAGCTGCTAAAACATACTTGAGAATGGTTGCCGGCGCCGAGGAGTTGTCTAAGTAAAAAGACGCGGCACCGACCCTGGCCACAAGCGTTGCTGAGCTCGCAAGCTCGCCAAAAAAACCAGGCAAGTTCAGGTAGCGATCAAGTCGGGGTTCTGGGGCTCAATGATTACGCACGAGCGAAAGTTGCTCGGTATGGGCGTTGAGATCATTGCGGAGGTTGGCGAGCATACACTCTATTGCACGATTGCTGTTGAGCTTGGAACAGGGGATGCATGCGCCTGATCACACCCTCACACAAAGGAGGCGTCAGCAAGTTGAACAAGGTGCGCTCGCCATCGCCACTGCGCAAAACCGGTTATCCAGCGTGAATCGAATCATGGTCCGGAGGCTAAGCCAGTCCCGCGGAACTAGCTTGTGCCTTCTTGGATTGAACGCCAGGCGCGATGCTCGCTCAACATCAACGTCGCTATAGCAACCAGCACAGGTACAAAGGCAAGCGCACAGATAACGGTCCAACCGTATCGATTCAATATACCTCCCGATGCAAACGAGCCGAGCACCACGGCGCCAAAGACAATGAAATCATTGAGCGCCTGGACGCTGTTTCTTTCGCTTGTTTTATGGCACTGAAGGACGAGCGCAGAGGCGCCGACAAAACCGAAATTCCAACCAATCCCCAGAAGCACCAAACACAGATAAAAGTGGTAGGACTGCGCGCCGGAAAGCCCGACAGCAATAGAGGCGCCGGTTAACATCAACCCCATCAACACAACGCGGTTTGCTCCAAAACGGCGGATAAGATTTCCAGTGAAAAAACTGGGTGCGTACATTGCAATGACGTGCCACTGCAATGCCAGGTTCGATGATTCCAGTGAAAGATCCTCATGCTTCATTGCCAGTGGGGCCGAAGTCATCAGGAAATTCATCAAGGTGTAAGTTATGACGCCACAAAGCATGGCGTTGATGAGTCGAGGCTGCCGAACGATCACCGCAAGCGGGCGACCTGGAGTACGAACAGCCGCCTCATGGCGTGGCAAATCGACACCTGACAGCACCGCCGCCGAAACCACTGCCATTAATGCGGCTGCCGATGCATCGCCAAGACGGTTTACCCGGATGACGATGAACGCAGTGCTGCATTTGACAGGCCTCTCTGCCGACCCGTTGGCGCCTCTTACACACCGCCGTACTGATACACGGTCGCACTCCAATACTGGTTGCCGTTACCTTTTTGGCGAGCCCATCCGTCGGCTACCAGTTGATTGGCGATCATTCGATTCATAAAGCCATGACCGAGCAGCAGAACCGGTCCATCGCTGGCAAGGGACTGCAATCGTTTGGCTGCCACACTGGCGCGCATCCTCGCAGTGCCGGCGGATTCGACGTTGCGTGAGTAACCGCACAGCCATAAGACTCGAAGGATAAATGCCCAGGTAAACGGCGATAGCCTTGGCCGTTTCCAATGACCACAAGGCAGTTGTGCTTCGCAGAAAAGTGCGGCGACCAGTGCAGGCTTCAGGCCGAGCGCCTGGACGGAGGTCAGCGCACGAGGCGCGCTGCTTGAAACAATCACCGTGGCGGTTGAGGCGAGTTGCATACTGGCATGCGGGACCGGGTGGTGGGTAATTTCGGATCGGTCGTATTGCTCGATCCAGTCTTTCATCTCGAGCGCTGAGATTTTGTCGGTTGCGGCCAGTTCTGGCTGGCCGTGACGCATCAGGATGATTTCCCTGTTCACAAATTTACGTCCTTGTTCTGGTGTGTGGTAAATGACCAGGAAGTGCGGTTTCGGGAGCTCAAGGTACGCCTCGCGTGCCAGCACTGTTGTTTTCAAACCAGCCGTGATCACGGTACCACGCCACGGTGTCAGTGATTGTCAGCTCCAGCGCCCGGAAGCTCAGGCCAAGCTCCTGCTCGCTCTTGCGGTGGTTGAAGCAGGTGCGGTACTCCTCTCGTATCATCAGACGCAACGTGGCCATGCTCAGCAGAATGGGCTTGCCGGTAAGGCGCGCATAGATCTCCTGCACAGCCGCCAAGGTGTATAGAAAGGGGAACGGTAGTTGTCGAGAGGGTGTCTTGACGCCCGCTATACGTCCTAGAACAGGGACCAGCTGACGCATCGTCATATGCCGGCCCGCCGCGAGATAGCGTTCACCTCGTCGGCCATGCTTGGCGGCCGCGATCAGCGCCCATGCCACATCACGGGCATCGACAACGGAGAAGCTGCCAGGGATCAGCCCGGGCAACTTGCCGTTCACGACATCGTTGACCAATTGTCCTGAGGAGGTCGGGCCAATGTCGGCAGGACCCCACATCCAACCGGGCAGGACCATGCAGGCATGCATCTCGGGATGTGCTTCCAGGAACGTCAAGATGACGCGGTCGGCGAGGATCTTGCTGCGGTAATAGTCATCCGCGTCGGCATCGGCCCGCAGACAGGTCTCATCGATGGACGAGCCAGGTGCGCCGTCGAGCACGGCAATGGAAGACGTATGGATGAACCGTCGTATACCGGCGCGGTAAGCCTGGTGAATCAGGTCCCGCGTACCGGCGACATTGATCTTTTCGAGTTCCTTCCAGTGCCTGCCACCCTTGTAGTTATCGCGAAAGAACGCCGCGGTGTGAAACACCGTATCGCAGCCTTGCAGCGATGCTGCGAATGCGCCGACATCGGCCATGTCACCAACGACCAGTTCCACACTCGGCAGATTGTCGAACTGCTGTTCACCTTTGGCTCTTGAGCGGACCAGGGCTTTGACCGCGTAGCCACGAGCGACCAATTCACGCACCAGGTTGTTGCCCAACAAACCGGTTGCGCCAGTAACGAATGCACTGTGCATGGCTCAACCCTCGGCCGGATAGGCGAACGGCATCAGCACCGCACTGTCGAAGAAGGCCTCTTCACGAATGGCCAGGCCGTTTTTGAAGGTGAAATGTGCGGCGTAGTGCGCGGTAATATGGCGTCCATGAGGTGGAATCACCCGGTCTGGCAACACCAAGGGTGCGGCGAAGGTACCGGTCAGGAAGGCCGTCAGCGCCAAACGATCGTTACTGACGGCGAATGGGCTGAAAATCACTTGGGCATCGGGGAGCGCTTCGAACAATGCGATCTCTCGTTTGCGCATGGCTTCGCGACCGGTTTGAATCCCAGTGCTATCGAGGTAGATGAAGTCTTCGCAAACCAACGCAAGCATCGCCTCCACATCACGGCGATTGAAGGCTCTTGAGGCGCGTTCCGCATAGTCGTTGGGGCCAGTAGACATACAATCCGTTCCATTCGTTTCGAGGGGCTGTAGATATACCTTTGAGGCATCTCCCGAAAAACAGCGACTACTGCATAATGGCTTTGCACATATGCAGACCAGGGAGGACAGGACGCATGGCGTTGCAAGCAAATTGGGACGATCTTCGTCTGCTGTTGGCAGTCTCGCGGCGTGGCAGCTTCCTTCAAGCTGGCCAGTTGCTGGGTATCGCGGCGTCTACCGTGTCCCGCCGCCTGACCCAACTTGAGGTCGCACTGGGCGAGCCACTCGTCGAGCGGGGCGTTGAAGGATGCTGGTTGACCTCGCGGGGCCAATCCCTCGTGGAAGTTGCCCTGGCTGCGGAAGCTGGCTTGAGGCGTCAAACCGCTGCTGGCATATCCGAGCTGCACACAGAGCTATTTGGCAGTGTCCTGGTCAGTGCAGGAGAGGGGTTCTCGTCTTGTGTGCTGGAGGCCGCGAGTCGCTTCACTTCTCTGCACCCGCGTTGCTCGGTGGAGCTGATGGTAACAGCCGACTTTCACAAGATCGTCCGCGGCGTGGCAGACATTGCTGTGCGTACAGCTCATCTGGGTGAGCCGTCGCTGATTTATCGACCCATAGGCCGGCTCGCCTACGGTGTCTTCGCTGATGCAGGTTATCTGAAGCGGTTTCCAGGGGTGACCCTGGCCACGGCGGTCAATGTTGCCTTGCTTCCCCCGCTGGACATGTTGCCGCAAATGCGTGCGGCAAAGGCCGGTGGTCTGGACCGCACGCAGATCAGCGTGAACTCTTTCGCGGTGCAGCTCGAATCGGTGAGGCGAGGTATGGGGGTGGCTGTACTGCCCCGTATATTGGCGAAGGATCTGATCGGGTTGTTCCCGGATCTCCACCTTCCAGATATGGAGGTCTATCTGGTGACCCGGCCGCAGGCATTGAAGCAGGCTCACATCAAATGTTTTTTTGCCATCCTGGAGCAGGTGCTGCTCGAAGCTCTATCCATAGAAAATGTCGAAGGTTACCTCTGAGGGGGTGACCCGTGAGTATCGGAACAATAACGATCTCTACTGCGTACGGGTCACCGTGCAATAGACTGGGTTTTGCGATGAGCGTGGAGCGTGGAGCGTGGAGCGTGGAGCGTGGAGCGCTTATCAAATACCCACTCAAAGGATGAGCACAACCGCCGAGATAACTCACTAAACGTTTAATTCAATGAAAAGAGTGTGCGGGCACATCTATGAATAAACGTGAGAAGTGCGAAGGAGTCTACAAAATAAATTTACCATTATTTAATAATTAAATTGTCGATTGTCAGACAATTATTCCGCTCCGCCTGTTTTTTAGATGACAGTGCCTACAGCACACCTATTGTTTTCGGGCATTTGCTTGGGTAACACAATTTGACGTCAAAAAAGTAGTAGACGTTTGATTTCGAATTGTGTCAGTTTTCTTTCGCCTTCAATGGGCGAGTGATAAGGCGATCTCGCCAGAGATTGTCGCTATCTGACAAAAACTGTTCCATAGCTAAACAAGGAAGTGTGTTTATGTCGAAAGTAAAAGTCCACGCTATTGATTCCGCCGAACAGGCATTCCAGCCATTGCAAGCATTGGCTGTAGCCAGTTCTGCTTTCAACCAGATCAATAGCTTCAGCCATCAATATGATCGGGGTGGCAACCTCACGGTCAATGGCAAACCCTCGTTCTCCGTCGACCAAGCCGCCACCCAATTGCTGCGCGACGGTGCTGCCTACCAGGACAAGGACGGCAGCGGCAAAATCGAACTCACCTATACGTTCCTGACCTCGGCCTCGTCGAGCACCATGTACAAGCACGGGATTACCGGGTTCAGTCAGTTCAGCGCGCAACAAAAAGCCCAGGCTGTGCTCTCCATGCAATCCTGGGCCGACGTGGCCAATGTCACCTTCACTGACAAGACTGCCGGCGGCGACGGTCACATGACCTTCGGTAACTACAGCGGCGGCCAGGATGGCGCAGCGGCGTTTGCTTACCTGCCTGGCACAGGCGCCGGTTATGACGGAACTTCCTGGTACCTGATCAACAGCAGCTACACGCCCAACAAGACCCCGGACCTGAATAACTATGGCCGGCAAACCCTGACCCACGAAATCGGTCACTCCCTGGGCCTGGCCCACCCTGGCGACTACAACGCCGGCGAAGGCGCGCCGACCTACAGCGACGCGTCCTACGGGCAAGACACCCGCGGCTACAGCGTCATGAGCTACTGGAGTGAAAGTAATACCAGCCAGAACTTCAGCAAGGGTGGCGTCGAAGCCTATTCGTCCGGCCCGCTGATGGACGATATCGCAGCCATTCAGAAGCTCTACGGCGCCAACACCACGATCCGTACCAGCGACACCACCTACGGCTTCAATTCCAACGCCGGGCGCGATTTCCTCAGCGCGTCTTCATCGTCGGATAAAGTGGTGTTCTCGGTGTGGGACGCGGGCGGCAAGGACGCTCTGGATTTCTCCGGTTTCACCCAAAACCAGAAGATCAACCTCAATGAAGCCTCGTTCTCCGACGTTGGCGGCATGGTGGGTAACGTCTCCATTGCCAAGGGCGTCACTGTCGAGAACGCTATCGGCGGTTCGGGCAGCGACCTGCTGATCGGCAACAACGTGTCCAACGAGCTGAAGGGCGGTGCCGGCAACGACATCCTTTACGGCGCTGGTGGTGCGGACAAGTTGTGGGGCGGCGTCGGCTCGGACACTTTCGTGTTCGCGGCCAGCAGCGACTCGAAACCCGGTGCGGTTGACCAGATCCTCGATTTTGTCAGCGGCCTGGACAAGATCGACCTGACCGGCATCACCAACGGCGCAGGCCTGCATTTTGTCAGTGCATTCACCGGTGCGGCAGGCGATGCGGTGTTGAGCAATTCGGGCGGTAACAGCCTGTTGTCGGTGGACTTCTCCGGGCATGGCGTGGCTGACTTCCTGGTCAGCACCGTGGGCCAGGCGGCGTACTCGGACATCGTGGCGTGATGTGACGGGAGAAAGGAGGACGGCGCTTCATGCGCTGCCCTCTGTCCTCGCTGCGAACAAAGCTACGGTGCGGAGTAAAACGTCCCATGACGCAAAGCGTCTTTACCTGCAAAAACAGCGTGTGGCTATCGGCGGTGCTGATGATGTTTTTTGGAGATGTAACCATGGCAAACAGCCTGAAATTAGCGGACCCGTCGGAACTCGCCGGAAAATGGCAAGTCCGGGAAGGCTCGTCCGCGTTGTTGCAGGACCGACAGCCAAATGGTTGCCTGATTGAATTGAAACTGGACCAGACGCTGGGCGGGCAACTCGATTGTATGGTGCGCTGGCTGGGTCAGGCTCCCTCCGGCTGGTTTCCCGAGCCGGACGGGATTGCGTTGACCAACCATGAAGGTTCGAAAACAGCATTTTTCAGTCGACAGAAGAGTGAGTTTTATAAGCTGACATTGCCTGTTGGATTCAATGTGTCGTTGCAGCGAGCGCCAGAGTAAAAGCATCAGGTCAAGTTGGTGGCCCAATGCTTCTATCTAAAAAGTGGGTCTGTTCGTTTAACGAATGGCGTAATGGGTTGTGCCTGTGAGTAATCAACTCAAGGAAGATTAATGAAGATGGCGAAGACCACTCCTGCTGCACCTCTAGTTCGAGCGCTGGGTGATTACAAGGGTATTTTGATTAGCGTCGCCAGTTTCACCGCACTGATCAATATTCTGATGTTAGTGCCCTCTATTTACATGCTCCAGGTCTATGATCGGGTCTTGTCTTCGCAAAATGAAACGACATTGGCCATGTTGTCGCTGATGGTTGTCGGGTTCTTTGCCTTTATCGGTTTGCTGGAAGTTATTCGCAGCTTTATCGTCATCCGTATTGGCAGTCAGTTGGAGCGGCGCTTCAACCTGCGGGTCTATCAGGCGGCTTTCGAACGTAATCTGTACAAGGGCGAGGGTAACGCCGGGCAGGCATTGGGCGACCTGACGCACATTCGTCAGTTTGTCACCGGCCCGGCGTTGTTTGCCTTCTTCGATGCGCCTTGGTTTCCGGTCTACCTGTTCGTGATCTATCTGTTCAACGTCTGGCTCGGGGTCTTTGCCACGGCGGGTGCGGTGCTGCTGATCGGGCTGGCCTGGCTCAATGAGGCGATGACCAAAAATCCCTTGGGCGAAGCGGCGGTTTTTTCCCAGAAGTCCAGCCAACTGGCCACCAGTCACCTGCATAACGCCGAAACCATCCAGGCCATGGGCATGCTGGGGGCTTTGCGCAATCGCTGGTTCCAGGTGCATTCAGGTTTCCTCGGCCTGCAGAACCAGGCCAGTGACACTGGTGCCGTTATCAGTTCCTTGAGCAAAACCCTGCGCCTGTGTCTGCAATCCCTGGTACTGGGCCTTGGCGCCTTGCTGGTGATCAAGGGCGACATGACTGCCGGGATGATGATCGCAGGTTCCATCCTGATGGGCCGCGTCCTGAGCCCCATCGATCAGTTGATCGCCGTGTGGAAACAGTGGAGCGGCGCCAAACTCGCTTACCGTCGTCTCAATGCCTTGTTGCAAGCGTTTCCACCGAGTGACGATGCCATGGCGCTGCCTGCCCCGAAGGGCCGGATCAGCTTCGAACAAGTCAGCGCCGGTCCTCCGGGGCAACGTGCGGCGACCTTGCATATGGTCAATTTCAGCCTCGCTGCGGGGGAAGTGCTGGGCGTGCTCGGCGCTTCGGGTTCCGGCAAGTCGACATTGGCCCGGGTGCTGGTCGGTGTCTGGCCGACCCTCGGCGGTACGGTGCGGCTCGACGGTGCGGATATCCATCGCTGGAACCGCGACGACCTCGGTCCCTACATCGGGTATCTGCCACAGGACATCGAATTGTTCAGCGGCAGCATCGCGCAAAACATCGCGCGGTTCCGCGAAGCCGATGCACATAAAGTCGTTGAAGCCGCGCAGCAGGCCGGCGTGCATGAATTGATCCTGCGTTTGCCCCAGGGCTACGACACCGTACTCGGCGAGGACGGCAGTGGTTTGTCCGGTGGGCAGAAACAACGCGTGGCGCTGGCCCGTGCGCTGTATGGCCAACCGAGCCTGGTGGTGCTGGATGAACCGAACTCCAACCTCGACACCGTGGGCGAAGCGGCCCTGGCCGGTGCGATCGCACAAATGAAGGCCCAGGGTACCAGCGTGATTCTGGTCACCCATCGCTCCTCCGCGCTGGCCCAGGCCGACAAGCTGCTGGTGCTCAATGACGGTCGCTTGCAGGCATTCGGCCCGAGCCAGGAGGTACTCAAGGCACTTTCCGGCGCCCAGGAACAGCAACGTGAAAAAGCTGCACAGACACCGGGCGGGCTCAGCATGAGCCGGCAGTATCAGCCCACGACAAGGAACTCGGGTGTATGAGCCGCGCACACATGAGCAGTCAAAATGAAGCCACGATGGAACACGATTACCTCGCGGAACGTCCTGAGCGCGACGCACGTTATTTTGTCCGACTGGGCTGGATTCTGGCGATCGTCGGCGCTGGCAGTTTCTTCGCCTGGGCCAGTCTGGCGCCGCTCGATCAGGGCATTGCGGTGCAAGGCACGGTGGTGGTGTCGGGCAAGCGCAAGGCAGTGCAATCGATGAGCAGCGGCGTCGTTAGTCAGATTCTGGTGCGCGAAGGTCAGGTGGTGAAACAGGGCCAGCCGCTGTTCCAGCTCGACCGGACCCAGGTCGCCGCCGACGTGCAATCCCTGCAAGCGCAGTACCGCATGGCCTGGGCCAGCCTGGCGCGTTGGCAGAGCGAGCGGGACAACCTGAAACAAGTGAGTTTCCCCACCGAGCTGAGCAACGATCCCGATCCGCGCCTGGCGTTGGTGCTGGAAGGCCAGCGCCAGTTGTTCAGCAGCCGCCGCGATGCTTTCTCCCGCGAACAAGCGGCCCTGCGTGCCAGCATCGAAGGCGCCGGCGCGCAATTGGCCGGCATGCGCCGCGCCCGTACCGACCTGAGCGCCCAGGCCAACTCGCTGCAACAACAGCTGAGCAATCTTCAACCCCTGGCGGACAACGGCTACATCCCGCGCAACCGGCTGATGGAGTACCAGCGGCAGTTGTCGCAAGTTCAACAACAATTGGCAGAAAACACCGGCGAAAGCGGACGCGTGGAGCAGGGCATCCTCGAATCGCACCTGAAGTTGCAACAACACAGCGAGGAGTATCAAAAGGAAGTCCGTACCCAACTGGCCGATGCACAGCTCAAAAGCGTGACCCTGGAGGAACAACTGACCTCCGCCGGATTCGACCTGCAACACAGCGAGATCCTCGCCACGGCCGATGGCATCGCGGTCAGTCTTGGGGTTCACACGGTCGGCGCGGTGGTGCGCCAGGGCGAAATTCTGCTGGAGATCGTGCCCCAGGGCACGCACCTGGAAGTGGAAGGGCACTTGCCGATCAACTTGATCGACAAGGTTGGCACGCACTTGCCGGTGGACATCCTGTTCACAGCGTTCAACCAGAGCCGCACCCCGCGAGTACCAGGCGAAGTCAGCCTGATCTCCGCGGACCAGATGCTCGACGAGAAAACCGGCGCACCGTATTACGTGTTGCGCAGCAGCGTCAGCGATCAGGCCATGGAAAAGCTCAACGGTCTGGTGATCAAACCCGGTATGCCGGCGGAAATGTTTGTGCGCACCGGTGAACGTTCACTCCTCAACTATTTGTTCAAACCGCTGCTCGACCGGGCAGGCTCCGCGTTGACCGAGGAATAAGGATGTTCGGTTGTATGAATAAGCTTTCCATGCTTGGGGCGACACTCCTGCTGCTGGCGGGCAACCCGGCAGTAGCGGCCACGGGGCCGTTCGAGATTTACGAACAGGCTTTGCGCAACGACCCGGTATTCCTCGGCGCGATCAAGGAGCGCGACGCCGGCCTGGAAAACCGCGCCATCGGCCGCGCCGGGCTGTTGCCGAGGCTGGGTTATAACTACAACAAGGGCCGCAACTCTTCCAAGGCCACCTACTTGAACGAGCACCGGCAAAACCAGACCGACGACCGCAACTACAGCAGTTACGGTTCAAGCCTGACCTTGCAACAACCGTTGCTCGACTACGAGGCCTACGCCGCTTATCGCAAGGGCGTGGCGCAGGCGTTGTTCGCCGATGAAAACTTTCGCGGCAAAAGCCAGGAGTTGCTGGTTCGGGTGCTGGAGAACTACACCAAGGCCTTGTTCGCCCAGGACCAGATCGACATTGCCCTGTCCAAGAAAAAAGCCTTCGAGCAACAGTTCCAGCAGAACGAGCAGATGTTTCGCCAGGGCGAAGGCACGCGTACCGACATACTCGAAGCCGAGTCGCGTTATGAACTGGCAACTGCCGAGGAAATCGAGGCGCGTAACGAACAGGATGCGTCCTTGCGCGAACTGGGTGCGCTCGTCGGCGTGCCCACTATCGACATCGCCGATCTGGCGCCGCTGGAGCAGAACTTTCAGACCTTCACCCTGCAACCGGCCAATTACGACACCTGGCACGAGATGGCGGTGGCCAACAACCCGAACCTGGCCTCCCAGCGTCAGGCGCTGGAGGTGGCGCGCCACGAAGTCGAACGCAACCGCGCCGGGCACCTGCCCAAGGTCAGCGCCTACGCCACGGTGCGCCAGAACGAATCCGAAAGCGGCAACACCTACAACCAGCGTTACGACACCAACACCATCGGCATCGAAGTCAATGTGCCGTTGTATGCCGGCGGCGGGGTCTCGGCTTCGACCCGGCAGGCCAGCCGTGCGATGGAACAGGCCGAGTACGAATTGGACGGCAAGACCCGGGAAACCCTGATCGAGCTACGTCGGCAGTTCAGCGCCTGCCTGTCGGGGGTGAGCAAGCTGCGGGCCTATCAAAAAGCCCTGACTTCCGCTGAAGCGCTAGTGGTGTCGACCAAGCAAAGCATCCTGGGCGGTGAGCGGGTCAACCTCGATGCGCTGAACGCCGAACAACAACTGTTCACCACCCGCCGAGACCTGGCCCAGACCCGCTACGACTATCTGATGGCCTGGACCAAGTTGCATTACTACGCGGGCACCTTGAGCGAGCAGGATCTGGCTCGGGTGGACGAGGCGTTTGGCCAGGGGCCGAGGACTCGGTAACACCGCAGAACCTACACAAAAACAAAAAAGTGAGTGTTCAACATGGACGTACGCATCAAACCGGCCCCGGTCGGCATGCTGTTGCTTTTGATTGGCGCAGGCTCGGAACAGGCCGCCGCGGCCTGGCTGGACACCGGCACCCTCGGCGATCCCGCCAGTTGGCGCAGCGCCGAGTTTCAACGCGACTGGGGCCTGGGCCGGATGCAAGCCGATCAAGCCTACGCGGTCGGTATCACCGGTAAAAACGTGAAGATCGGCGCCCTTGATTCCGGCTTCGATTCCACCCATCCCGAATTCGCCACCGACCGATATCACGCGGTCATGGCCAGTGGCACTTATGTTGATGGCTCAGCGTTCAACGTCGACGGTTCGTTCAACGCCAACAACGACTCCCATGGCACCCACGTGGTCGGCACCATGGGCGCCTCCCGCGACGGTTTCGGCATGCACGGCGTGGCGTACAACGCACAAATCCATGTCGGCAACACCAACAGGAACGACAGTTTCCTGTTCGGCCCCAACCCCGATCCGCGCTACTTCAGCGCGGTGTACAACGCCCTGGCAGATGCTGGCGTGCGGGCGATCAACAACAGTTGGGGCAGTCAGCCACCTGACGTCAGCTACCGTACACTGGCCGATCTGCACAACGCCTACGCCCAACACTGGAATAAAGGCACCTGGCTCGATGCCGCTGCCGATGTGTCCCGCCGTGGCGTGATCAACGTGTTCAGCGCTGGTAACAGTGGCTACCCGAACGCCAGCGTGCGTTCGGCGCTGCCGTACTTTCAGCCGGATCTCGAGGGCCATTGGCTGGCGGTGTCGGGGCTGGACCAAAGCAATCGGCAGAAGTACAACCAGTGCGGCATCGCCAAATACTGGTGTATCACCACACCGGGGGCGAAGATCGACAGCACCATTCCCGGCGGCGGTTACGCGATCAAGTCCGGCACCTCGATGGCTGCGCCGCATGCCACTGGCGCGCTGGCACTGGTGATGGAACGCTACCCGTACATGAACAATCAGCAGGCACTCGAAGTGTTGCTGACTACCGCCACCCAGCTTGATGGCTCGGTCACTGATGCGCCGGACGGGCAGATCGGCTGGGGTGTGGCCAGCCTGGACAGGGCGATGCGCGGGCCAGGGCAATTGCTCGCGACGTTTGACGCCAACCTGGAGGCAGGGCAGAGCGATGTCTGGAGCAACGACATCTCTGACAAGGCGCTGATTCAGCGGCAGAGCGAAGACCTCGCCGAACACAACGCCTGGCAGCAAACCCTGCAAGACAAGGGTTGGCAGCATGGCGTTGCCGCGGGTGCCAGTCAGCAGGAGCAGTCCGACTACGCGGTCGGCATGGCCCGTGATGCAGCGGCAGCCAACCGGCTTTATCAGGGCAGCCTGATCAAATCCGGCGCCGGTCGCCTGATTCTCACCGGTGACAACACCTATCGTGGCGCGACCACGGTCAATGGCGGTCTGCTGACGGTCAACGGTTCGCTGACGTCGGCCGTTACCGTCAATCACCGCGGCACCCTCGGCGGTTCCGGCCGGATCGGCGCGCTGACCGCGCACAGCGGTGGTACCGTGGCGCCGGGCAACTCCATCGGCATCTTGAATGTGGCCGGTGACGTGACCTTCGAACCCGGTTCGACCTATGCGGTCGAGCTATCGCCAACCAGCAGCGATCAGATCATTGCGGGCGGTAAAGCAGTGATTGAAGGCGCCACCGTCAGCTTGGCGCTGGAAGACAGCCCGACGCTGCTGACCACCAGCGAGGCGAAATCCCTGCTCGGCATCCAGTACAACATCCTGCAGGCGGCTGGTGGCATCGAAGGGCGCTTCGGTGAGGTGGTGCCCAATTATGTGTTCCTCGGCGGTACCCTCGACTATTCGGTGAACGGTATTCAACTGGCGGTGGAACGCAGTGCCGCGTCGTTCGCCAGTGTCGGCCTGACGCCGAACCAGCGTGCCGTCGGCGCGGCTGCCGAGCATTTGGGCGCGGGCAATCCGCTGTACGAAACCTTGCTGCTGTCGCCAACCGCAGCCGTCGCGCAACAAGCCTTCCAGCAACTGTCCGGCGAGATTCACCCGGCGATCGGCACGCTGCTGATCAACGACAGCCGTTACCTGCGCGATGCGGTGGGCGAGCGTCTGCGTGAGCGCGATCTGTTCGATACCGGTGCACCGACCGATGATCGTAGCAACGCCTGGCTCAAGGTGCTCGGCGCCTGGGGCAAGAGTGACGGTGGGCATGACAATGCCGATTCCACCAGCGCCATCGGCGGTTTGCTGGCCGGTGTCGACGGCTTGGTCACTGAAGATACCCGGCTCGGTTTCGTGACCGGCTATAGCGACAGCTCGCTGAGTATGGGCGATGGCACGCACTCGTCGGCCTCGGTCGACAGCTATCACCTGGGTGCATATCTGGGGCATGAAATCGATGCCCTGCGCCTGAGCGTCGGTGGCGCTTATAGCTGGCATCGCATCGACGTCAAACGCGACCTGCAATTGGGCGCGGTCAGCGGCCAGCAGAAATCCAAACGCGATGCGACCACCGCGCAGCTGTTCACCGAAGCTGCGTATCGCCTCGATCTGCAACCCTTGGCGCTGGAGCCGTTCGCCAATCTGGCCTACGTGCACTTGCACAGCGACAGCTTCACCGAGAAGGGCGATGCCGCCGCGCTGAAGGGCGGCGAGGACAATCGCGACGTGCTGCTGTCGACGCTCGGCGTGCGGGCCAGCAAGGCCTTTGCGTTGTCCGAGAACAAACAACTGGAACTGGCGGCCACGCTTGGCTGGCAGCACAACCTGAGCAATACAAGTTCTGAAAGCCACCTGGCTTTCGCCAATGGCAACAGCGGTTTCACCGTGCAGAGCGTGTCGCTGGATCGCAATGCTGCGTTGGTCGGCGCTCGGGCCGGTCTGGCGCTGGGCCGCGATACCCGGTTGAGCCTGGACTACAACGGACTGCTTGGCTCAAAGGAAAAGGACCACGGTGTGGGCCTGACCCTGGCCTGGCAGTTCTGACTTGAAGGAAGAGAGAGCACAACATGGGACTGTTTGATTACAAAAATGCCGGCAGCGAGGCGGGCAAGGTGTTGTACAGCGATGCCATCGCCCTGACGTTGTATGCCTACGCACCTACCGGCCAGTCATTACCGGCCAATGGCTGGGCGCCGATCGGCGCCAATGCCCTGGGTTATCAAGGCAAGGTCGGGGCGCAGGGCACGTATTTCGGCGAGAAGGACGGTTTCACCAGCGCCGAAGCCGAAGTGCTCGGCAAGTACGACGCCGCCGGAAAACTGATCGGCATCGGCATTGCTTTTCGTGGCACCGGCGGGCTTGGCTACAACGACACGTTCGGCGACATGAAAAACAATCTGTTGGCGGCGGTAGGGCCGGTGGATTACGCGACCCACTACGCAAAAAACGCCTTCGATACGCTGCTCGGTAAAGTGGCTGCGTTCGCCATCGCCTATGGCCTCAGTGCCGAGGACGTGCTGGTCAGCGGTCACAGCCTCGGTGGCTTGGGGGTCAACAGCGTCGCCGAGTTGAGTGGGAACAATTGGGGCGGCTTCTATAAGGATGCCAGTTACGTAGCATTCGCTTCGCCAACCCAGAGCTCCACTGGCAATAACGTGCTGAACATCGGTTACGAGAACGATCCGGTGTTTCGGGTACTCGACGGCACCACCTTCAGCAGTGGCTCGCTGGGCAAACATGACGCTCACCAAGCGTCGGCCACCAACAACATCGTCAACTTCAACGATCACTACGCGTCCACTGCGCAAAACCTGGTGCCATTCAGCATTCTCAATCCGTTGAACTGGTCGGCCCATGGCTCGCTGGGCTACGCCGACGGATTGAACCGGGTGATCGACTCACGCTTCTATGAGTTGACCGACAAGGATTCGACCCTGATCGTTTCCAACCTTTCGCAGTCGGCACGAGGTTCCACTTGGGTCGAGGATCTTGGACGCAGCGGTGAACCACACACCGGCAGCACGTTCATCATCGGAACCGACAGCGGCGACCTGCTCAAGGGCGGCTTCGGCAATGATTTCATCGAAGGCCGGGACGGCAACGACCGCTTCCGTGATGACGGCGGCTTCAACATTTTGTCGGGGGGCAAGGGCGTCAACACCTTCGAACTGCAGAAACCGTTGCAGAACTTCAGCATCGCCAATGACGGCGACGACACGTTGTTCGTGCGCGACGCGTATGGCGGTATCAGCATGACCCGGGACATCGGCGCACTGGTGGGCAAGGAGTCCGGGTCGTGGTGGGGGAGCAAGGAAGTCACCTACAGCGTGACTGCCAATGGTCTGCTCAATGACAGCGAATTGACCCACTACAACCATTCGCTCAACGGTGACGCTTTGGGCAACACGCTGGTGGCCAGTGTCGTGGGCGACTGGCTGTTCGGTAACGGCGGTGATGATTTGCTGCGCAGCGACAAGGGCCAAGTGACCTTCGTCGGCGGCGCCGGCAACGATGTGCTGCATTCCGGTGGCGGCAGCAACACGTTCCTGTTCAGCGGCGCCTTCGGAATCGATGCGATCAATGGCTACCAGGGAAGCGACAAACTGGTGTTCATGGGCGTTGAAGGCGCGGGGCAGGGCTACGACTACCGGCAGCATGCGTCACAGGCCGGTCAAGACACACTACTCAAGGTCGGCGACTTTTCCGTGACCCTGGTAGGCGTCGGGCTGGATAACCTTTCGGCTTCCGGGTTCGTGTTTGCGTAACGGGTTCAAACAACTGCACTGGATGCTCCGGGGCGCCTCGTGATCGAGGCGTCCTGGTCGTGAGCTATCTCTGACAATTCCAACAAAGAGAGAGAGGCAATACCCATGGGTGTATACGACTACAAAAACCTCGGCACAGCAGACGCCAAAGCGTTGTTTACCGACGCGATGGCAATCACGCTGTATTCCTATCACAACCTCGACAACGGCTTTGCCACCGGTTACCAGCACAACGGATTCGGCGCAGGTTTGCCGGCAACCCTGGTCACGGCGCTGATTGGCGGCACTGATTCCCAAGGCGTGATTCCCGGCATTCCCTGGAACCCCGATTCCGAAAAGGCCGCACTGGATGCGGTGCAGAAGGCCGGCTGGACTCCCATCACCGCCACACAGCTGGGCTATGACGGCAAGACGGATGCGCGCGGAACCTTCTTTGGTGAAAAGGCCGGGTACACCAGCGCTCAGGTGGAGATCCTCGGCAAGTACGATGCACAGGGTCAGCTCACGGAAATCGGCATCGCCTTTCGCGGCACCAGCGGCCCTCGGGAAAGCCAGATCAGCGACTCCATCGGCGATGTGATCAATGACCTGCTGGCGGCATTGGGTCCCCAGGATTATGCGAAAAACTACGCAGGCGAGGCCTTCGCAAAACTGTTCGGCGACGTTGCTGCGTTCGCCAGCGCCAATGGCCTGTCAGGCAAGGACGTACTGGTCAGCGGGCACAGCCTCGGCGGGCTGGCAGTCAACAGCCTGGCGGATTTGAGCAACGATAAATGGGGCGGTTTCTTCAAAGACTCGAACTACGTCGCTTATGCCTCACCGACCCAAAGCACCACCGATAAAGTGCTGAATATCGGCTATGAAAACGATCCGGTGTTCCGTGCGCTCGACGGCTCATCGTTCAACCTGGCATCGGTCGGCGTACACGATGCCCATCAAGACTCGGCGACCAACAACATCGTCAGCTTCAACGACCACTACGCGTCGACGGCGTGGAACCTGCTGCCATTTTCCATCCTCAACATCCCGACCTGGATTTCGCACCTGCCCACCGCTTACGGCGACGGCATGACCCGGGTGCTGGAGTCGAAGTTCTACGACCTCACCAGCAAAGACTCGACGATCATCGTTGCCAATCTTTCGGACCCGGCACGCGCCAACACCTGGGTCCAGGACCTGAACCGCAATGCTGAAACCCACAAGGGCAGTACCTTCATCATTGGCAGTGACGGCAGCGACCTGATTCAGGGCGGCAAGGGCAATGACTATCTGGACGGCGGTGACGGCAACGACACCTTTCGAGACAGCGGCGGCTACAACATCCTGCTGGGCGGCAAGGGCAATAACGTGTTCGATTTGCAGCAGACGGTGAAGAATTTCGATTTTGCCAATGACGGCGCCGGTAACCTGTACATCCGCGACGCCAATGGCGGCATCAGCATCACCCGCGACATCGGTAGCATCGTGACCGAAGAGCCGGGTTTCCTGTGGGGACTGTTCAAGGATGACGTGACTCACAGCGTGACCGCCAATGGCCTCGCGATCGGCAATCAACTGACTCAGTACGCCTCAACGGTGAAGGGCGGTGCAGGGGCCGATACGCTAAAGGCACAGGTTGTTGGTGATTGGTTGTTTGGCCTGGACGGCAACGATCATCTGATCGGTGGCAAGGGCAACGACGTGTTTGTCGGCGGGGCCGGCAACGACCTGCTGGAGTCAGGGGGCGGGATCGATACGTTCCTGTTCAGCGGCGCGTTCGGCCAGGACCGGGTGGTTGGGTATCAGGCGAACGACAAACTGGTGTTTCTCGGGGTTCAGGGCGTGACGCCGAACGACGACTTCCGGACCCATGCCACGGTGGTGGGGCAGGATACCGTGCTGACGTTTGGCAATGATTCGGTGACGCTGGTTGGCGTGGGGCTGGACAGTCTGTCCAGCGGCGGGATCGTTATCGCCTGAGTGTGATGCGGCTTCTGCAGGGCCTCATCGTGAGCAAGCCCACTCCCACAGGATATGCGCCAACCTTGTGGGAGCAGGCTTGCCCGCGATGAACGATATGGAAAACTGCCCATACCGAGTGGGCAGAGGAGAGGGACATTGCGATCCGTATCCTTGATGGTGACCGTCAAGCCAACCTGGCGATGGATCGCTACCAGATCAATACCCGTTTGCGCATGGCGGCCTTCATCGCCCAGGTGGGACATGAGTCGAGCCAGTTTCGGTATGTGAAGGCGTTGGGCGGCGATCAGTACCTGAGCAAGTACGACACCGGCCCGCTGGCCAAGCGTTTAGGCAACACGCCAGAGGCAGATGGTGACGGCCAGAAGTATCGCGGACGCGGCCTGATCCAGATCACCGGATACGACAACTACCTGGCATGCAGCAAGGCTCTGTTCGGCGATGATCGGCTGCTGCGAACGCCTGAGTGGCAGGAGCAGGCAGAGTGGGCGGCGAAGTCGGCGGCGTGGTTCTGGAACTCCCGCAATCTGAATGCGCTGGCCGATTCCGGCTCGGTTGAGATGATCACCCGGCGCATCAATGGCGGCCTAAACGGCTATGCCGAGCGGATGACCTTCTACAACATAGCGCTGAAGGTGCTGGCATGAACTCGCTACTGCTCCACATCCTTCCTTATATAGCTGTGCTCGCATTGGTGGCCGGCGCGCTGTTTGGCGCCTATCACCATGGTGTGACGGTCACAGATGGAAAGTGGCAGGCCGAGTGGAATGCCCAAGACACCCGGGACGCAGAGGCGAGAGCGCTCAATGAGGACGCCGAGCGAGCCAAAGAGCAGGCCTGCCAACAGTCAATCAACAAGGCAGTTCAAGATGGCCAACGCATCATCGATCAAGCAACGACTGATGCTGCTGCCGCTCGCGCTTCTGCTGACGGCGTGCAGCTCGCCGCCGACAACCTTGCCCGTCGATTCGCAACCAGTGAAGCCAGCGGCAATTCCTGCACTGCCGCCGCAAGCAAGACAGCTGCCCGCGCCGCCGCTGTGCTTGCCGACGTGTTCAAATGCGCTGACCAGCGAGCGGGCGACCTGGCTGCAATGGCTAACCAAGCCCGGGTCCGGGGACTGACCTGTGAGCAGGCCTACATTTCACTCCGCGAACAATAAAATACAGCTGGCGATTACGGGTTGATCGCCTTGGCAGCTTGCTTGATTATTTTTCTAAAATCCCCGGTACGTTTTTCTCTGCCCACTTCACAAACAATTTTGCTAGTTCTGTACTCGCGTACTCGGAGTAATGACTATATTCATCTCTAAACAGAGGCATCCCGTTTTTTGTAAGAGAGCAGCCAAGGAAGTTGCAAAATAATTCATTCTGATCAAAAACCCGTACGGTTGGGTGTTTGCTTGAAATTTTATCGACTAATGGCTTGAAGTCATTGAATGCTGTTTCCCTTGCTTGTGGACTAACGTCGCAAGAGGCTGGTCCACTTTTAAGTGGGCGAGAAAAACAGCCTTTTAGGTCATGGGTTGTTGTGATGTGAGGAACAAAAAGTATGACTTGAATTCCGTTGCCTTCAAGATAGCTTATCCGCTCTTCAATTGTTGCAATTGAATTCTCGTCTGGTTTCGGGTCGAGGCCGTCTAGAATTGCATATTTTATTGTTTTGTCTTTCTCAATGATGCTGTTGATCAGAAGTTTCTGATGGTAAGCCCGACTGCCAGAGCACGGAGTTACCGTCGTTTCTGTATTTTCATCAGATGGAATGCCCTGGTTCGGAGAGCAGGCACCAATAGAAAGAATGGTCTGATTATTTATTTTGTTTTCCGCCGCAAGCCCAGGATACAAATGGTTTGCGTAGCTGTTGCCCAATAAGAGCAAGGTTGGTTTTTCATCTCTATTTGTAATGCAAAACCACCAGCCATATGATTCTGCTTCTTTAAACTGGTATCGATTGATACACATGTCGTTGTTGGTGAACTTCCATATCGGCCCTACAAACTGGCTATTGAACTCTTCCGCGCTTTTGACTGCCTCGCGGTCAGGCAGCCCACCCAGATTGAAAGTTGCAAAACCCACACCTCCAATGCTCGCCATCAGGATGACAAGAATAGGAGTTTTGAATTTACTTTGGTTGGTTCGTAAAGGGCGCTCAAGAAAGCGATATGTCAGCCAAGCTAAAATGATAGCGGTGAACACGGCCGCAATTCTGATTTCTAGGGATGGTACATCGCTCTGAATGATGCGGGGGAATGTCAAAAGAGGCCAGTGCCACAGGTACAGCGGGAAGCTGATCAGGCCGACCCACACCATCGGTTTGTTGGAAAGAATTGAGCGATTGAGCCACGACCGCGAGCCGGCGGCGATGATCAACGCGGTTCCGACTGTTGGAAAGATTGCGCGCCACCCTGGAAATTGATCGTCCTTGGTGATGGTTGCCAGGCCGTAGGCAATGAACCCCAGCCCGATAAACGACAGGACGTTTCTGATTATTTGGCCGCTCTCGACAGGCACCGGCTTGTGAATGATCGCGGCTAAAAATCGGTCTGTCGCTGCAAAGGCTTTATCAAAGGCCGAGATTTTATAGAGTGACAGGTAGGCCAGCACGGAGCCGATCAACAGTTCCCAGCAACGAGTCTGGGGCATGTAGAAGGTGAACGTAGGGTCTTCCTTGATGTACTCCATGTTCAGGGCGAACGAAGCGCCGAGCAACAACACCGCGATGGTCAGCAGGTTTAACTGTTTTTTCCAAGTGGCCCACATGATCACCGGCCAGAAGATGTAGTACTGCTCTTCAATGCCCAATGACCATAGATGCAGGAACGGCTTTATCTCGGCCGACGTGTCGAAGTACCCGCTTTCGTTCCACAGAACCAGGTTGGATATAAAGGCAGAGCCACCAGCAATGTGTTTGCCGAGCTGCTGGAACTCGTCGGGGAACAGTGTCACCCAGCCGAACGCATAGCTGGCGATCATCACCGTAAGCAAGGCCGGGAATATGCGGTTGACGCGCCGAACGTAGAAGTCCGGAATGCTGAACTTCCCGCGTGCCAGGCCTTCGAGCAGGATCGTGGTGATCAGATACCCGGAAATCACGAAGAAAATATCCACGCCGATGAAGCCGCCAGTCACCCATTCCGGGAAGGCGTGAAAGCCGACCACGGACAGGACGGCGATTGCGCGCAGGCCATCAATGTCCGGCCGGTATTTCGTATTGTGGGTGTTTAGGGTTAATAGCGTGCTGGTCGGTTCGGCGAGAGACGTCATTGTCGGTTGTGTTCCATGCTTGATATCGGGCCTGTTTCTGGCACGTGCGTATCATACGCGGTACAAAGCGGTTACATAAGCTCTACAATTTATAAGGGGACGGTCGGCAGAACGCCGGGGATGGGCCAATAAGGCGTGCGTGACTTTTGCGTGACTTTCTCACGCACTTGTAAGCTCTTGTAGGCGTTCGATTGCAGCGAGCGCCAGTAAAAACGGCCATTACAAAGGGGCTTGCATGGGGCCTGCGTGCATGGGGTGCTAGGGATCGAGTGTTCGAATCACTCCGTCTCTGCCATATTTCGCAAGGGGGATCAAGTACTTAGCGGCTTGATCCCCTTTCTCGTTTCAGGCTTGCGCAAAACTACCCGGTGATTTCGCTGATATTCAGGTCCGGAATCGCCTCTGACCAGATGATTTTCTCCTGGTCTCGTTGGTGGTTTTTGGTCATGCCTTCGCTGTATGCCCCGCGATTTTCTGCCCATCTTTTCCGGCTTTCTCGTACAAGGGCAGCGACAGCACTCGCACTTCGTGGAAGCCTGGCATCTCTTCTTCCTTCCAACCTGCGTAGCAGTTGGCCACCTCCCACCGGCAGGCTGTATGTGGATTAGTGAGTTACGCTGTAAAGCAGGCAGCGTGAGAACACAAACGGTCTCTCATCATGGATGGATCAAGATGAAACTGATTTTGGTTATGCTTGTTGTTGGTCTGTTGGCTTGGAAGCTTTCCCCTGAATTACAGTCCTGGGCTGAGGCTCGGCTATCGAATCCCCAAATCACCGCTACGGTAGTGGCTGCGCCGAAGCCTGTTTCGGCTCCAGTCAAATGCGATGGGCGTAAATATTGCTCGCAGATGACCTCGTGCGCAGAGGCCAAAAACTTTCTGCAAAATTGCCCAGGAATGAAAATGGACGGCGACAACGACGGGATACCCTGTGAGGCGCAGTGGTGCCAGTGACTATTCGCCGTTCACCGGCAAGCTAGTAGGTGGATTGTGGAATTCTGATGGAGGGCGTAAGGCACGTTTGAAGGTGAGGTACGTTTTATTGGTTCACCTCGCCAGTTGCGTTACACACACTCTCCCCAGAGGTGACTGTTGGTATGAAGAGGTTCGGGGGAACGCGGCGCCCATCGGACGACAGTTGCCACCATGGCGATGCTGAGAGCTCAGTCCTCGGGATCTTCCTCTTCTTCAGGCTCACACCTGGCAATCAGTTCGGCAATGGTTTCAGCTATGAAGTCCGCATTTGCGGTGATCACGGCCAGATGATCCTCAATACGGATGGACACTTCCGTGGATCCGCGTTGTTTGATCCAAATGCCTATTTCTTCAATGGCGCAACCCAAGGCCATGATGTTCTGATTGAGTCGGCTGAGTAGGGCGGGGGTAGGATCGTCTGGTAGGGGCATGGCCGCTTCTCCTGTGTCTAAGAAAAGCGTAGCAGGTGGCAAAAAGCCCGGCGCTGGGCCGGGTAAGCGCCACCTCTTCATGGTGCCTGGTGGTAGCGGTTGCGATGGTCTATGCCTGAATTCCGATCTCACTCTGTGCAGCTTGTAACGCTCGCTCCTCGGTCAGCGGCATTAAAGTTGGCTGTGTATTGCTGGCGTGCAAGTAAAGAAAGAAGTGCCCTGAATCGTCTAACAATACCCGGTACAGTTCTGATGGCCGAAAGTTGTTACCGATATAAATACTTTCCTTGAGGATCTCGAAAGACTTGATCCCATGCTGTTGCATTGTAGTTTCAAAGGCTTCGTAAAGAGTTTCTCTACGACGTCGATTGTTTCGAGCATTCAGCTTGAAAAAAACCACCATCAGCACGGCATAGCTGATAAGGAGTATCACAAGGGCGCTAGTGCGCATGTGTGGAGCTCCATGTCCTCTCAATCGTTCTTCATCTCAGTGTAGGCGCGTTCCTGGTGTTTATCGCCGAATGGCAAGTGTCGCGACATTGGAGTCAGCATGACGAACGCAACCCGCTTGCGCCACGCGCTCGGCATCACCGATGTACATGCACTTTTATAAAGCGCCATGCGTAACAACGCACCAGTCGGAAGCGTCGCAAAGCGCTTTCGCCTGCGGTCGCTCCAGCGTCTCGAATGGTTGCCCTTGATCATTCGCCTTCCCTGGAAGTCGGCTCACACTTGCCGAAACGCGCCTGGACAGCAGTCGCCGTGACAATCCCCCCTGGCTCAAGAGTCCGTGTTTCCAGATAGTTGAAGCCTCTCTGTGGCTGACTGGCACAAAGGCTGCAAGGCTGTCATCAGGTCCACCTGGAGAGCATTCGTGTGGACAGCCCCCTCGGTCAACGACGATCGATTGGCCGAACAGGTCGTGGGCAGCATCGGTGGATCAGGCATAGATGCCTGGTTTCAACACCGCAAAAGAACAGGCAAAGACGCCTGGAACCGAAAGGTTTCAGGCGTTTTTTTTTGCTTTTAAAACCGTGATTGGCTCGGGCTGGGTGCTTTCTATGAATTCCAATGTTGCCACGTTGAACAAGATGCAAACGCTGATCGTGATCGGTAATGGCATGGTCGGACATCATTGTGTCGAACAGCTGATCGAGCGGGGAGCGCTTGACCATTACCGGCTGCACGTCTTCAGTGAGGAGCCGGTGCGTGCCTATGACCGTGTGCATCTTTCCGAGTACTTCTCCGGTCGTGATGCCGAGTCGCTGGCGCTGTCCGATGCGTCGCTTTATCAGACGCTCGGCGTTACGCTGCATCTGGGTGTGCCGGTATTGGAAATCGACCGCGTCCGTCGCCAGGTGGTCACCGCGCAAGGTTGCGTCACGTATGACAAATTGGTGCTGGCCACCGGTTCTTATCCGTTTGTTCCGCCAATCGAAGGCGCCGAAGGTGAATCGCGCCTGGTCTATCGCACCCTGGAAGACCTCGATGCCATTCGGGCTGCGGCGGCCAATGCCCGGCGCGGCGTGGTGGTCGGCGGTGGCTTGCTGGGGCTGGAAGCCGCGAACGCGTTGAAGAGCCTGGGTCTTGAAGCCCACGTGGTGGAATTCGCGCCGCGCTTGATGCCGGTACAACTCGATGACCTCGGTGGCCAGGCGCTCAAGGCGCAGATCGAACGATTGGGCGTCGGTGTACACCTGTCCCGCGCCACTCAATCGATCAGCGCGGGCGAGCAGTACCGCTATCGCATGAATTTCGCCAATGACGAATTCCTCGAAACCGACCTGATCGTGTTTTCCGCCGGTATCCGCGCTCAAGACGCGCTCGCTCGCCAATGTGCGCTGGAGATCGGTCCGCGCGGTGGCGTGGTGATCGACGACACGTGCCTCAGTTGCGACCCGAACATCTACGCCATCGGTGAATGCGCTTCATGGAACGGCAGCCTGTTCGGGTTGGTCGCGCCGGGCTACCAGATGGCGCGCAGCGTCGCGGCCCGTCTGTGCAACGAAGTCGCCGAGCCGTTCACCGGTGCCGACATGTCGACCAAGCTCAAGCTGCTGGGGGTGGATGTCGGCTCCATCGGCGACGCCCACGGCAACACCCCGGGCGCGCGCAGCTATCAATTCATCGACGAAACCAGCGCCAGCTATCGCCGCCTGGTGGTGGATGCCAGTGGCAAGCACGTCCTCGGTGCAGTGCTGGTGGGTGACAACAGCTATTACGACACCCTGCTGCAATACATGCAGAATGGCATCGCCTTGCCGGCAGAACCCGCCAGCCTGATTCTGCCGTCCTCCGAAGGCGCGCCGACCCTGGGCCCGGGTGCGCTGCCCGAGTCAGCCACGGTGTGCTCATGCCATAACGTCACCAAGGGCTCCATCTGTTCGGCCATCGACGGCGGCTGCACCGACCTCGGCCAGCTCAAGTCGCAGACCAAGGCCTGTACCGGCTGCGGCGGTTGCGCCGGCCTGCTCAAGCAAGTCTTCGAGCATGAGTTGATTGCCCGTGGCGTCAGTGTCGACAAGAGCCTGTGCGAACACTTCGCCTATACCCGTCAGGAGCTTTATGCGCTGGTGCGGGTAGAAGGGGTGATCACCTTCGACGAACTGTTGGCCAAGCACGGCCGTGGTCATACCGGTTGCGACGTTTGCAAACCGGCCGTGGGTTCGATTCTCGCCTCGTGCTGGAACCAGCCGATCATGGACACGTCGCTGGTGCCGTTGCAGGACACCAACGACACCTTCATGGCCAACATGCAGAAAAACGGCACCTATTCGGTGGTGCCGCGCATCGCCGGGGGCGAAATCACCGCCGACAAGCTGATCGCGATTGGCGTGGTGGCGAAGAAATACGACCTCTACACCAAAATCACCGGCGGCCAGCGCATCGACCTGTTCGGCGCTCAATTGCATCAGTTGCCGAACATCTGGTCCGAGTTGATCGAGGCCGGTTTCGAAACCGGGCACGCCTACGGCAAATCGACCCGCACGGTGAAGTCCTGCGTCGGCAGCAACTGGTGCCGTTATGGCGTGCAGGACAGCGTGCAAATGGCCCTGACCCTCGAGGATCGCTACAAGGGGCTGCGTTCGCCACACAAGCTCAAGTTCGCGGTCTCCGGTTGCACCCGTGAGTGCGCCGAAGCGCAAAGCAAGGACGTTGGCGTAATCGCCACCGAGAAAGGCTGGAACCTCTATGTGGCCGGTAACGGCGGCATGCGCCCGCGCCACGCCGAGTTGTTCGCCACCGACCTCGATGACGCCACCCTGATTCGTTACATCGACCGGTTTCTGATGTTCTACATCCGCACCGCCGACAAATTGCAGCGCACCTCGGTCTGGCGCGAGAGCCTGGAGGGCGGCCTGGATTACCTCAAGGACGTGATCATCAACGACAGCCTGGGGCTTGGCTTTGAGCTCGAATCGCAGATGCAATTGGTGGTCAACCGCTACGAATGCGAATGGGCCAACGCCCTGAAAGACCCGGAAAAGCTCAAGCGTTTCCGCACCTTCGTCAACGATCAACGCCCGGACCCGGACATCCATTTTGTCCAGGAACGCGGTCAGCGCCGGCCGATCATGGCCTCTGAACTCCACCTTATCCCTGTCATCGAGGAGATTGTCTGATGAGCCAGTCCGATACCCAGCGAGCCTATTCCAGTCCCTCCCTGGTCAATCCCGATGCCTGGCAAGCGGTGTGCAGCCAGGAGGATCTGGTGAGTAACTCCGGCGTCGTCGTCTGGCTCGACGGTGCACAAGTGGCGCTGTTCTACCTGCCGGCTGCCGAAGGCAAGACCCTCTATGCCATCGATAATCATGACCCGCAATCCGGGGCGAATGTCATCGGTCGCGGGCTGATCGGCAGCATCAAGGACGATCTGGTGATTGCCTCGCCACTCTACAAACAGCATTTCCGCCTTGAGGACGGCAGTTGCCTGGAGTATCCGCAGCAACGCCTGCGGGTCTGGCCGGTGCGGCTGAGCGGAGGCAAGGTGGAGGTCGCGGTGGCCTGACCACATGGATTTCGCCGGGGTCTGAGCGCTCATTCTATTAATGATGTATGCCAGGCTCCGGCGGAGTCGATGATCAATGACAAACAGTATCGGAGGTTCGTATGAAAACAGCCGCACAACTGCTGAAGCTCAAGGCCGTGCAGAACCGGCGGGTGCATAGCATCGCGCCAGACCAGATGGTGCTTGAAGCGTTGAAGATGATGGCGGAAAAAAATGTCGGTGCTCTACCCGTCATAGAGGAGGGGCAGGTGGTCGGCGTTATCAGCGAACGCGACTATGCGCGCAAGGTCGTTCTACAGGGGCGCTCTTCGGTCGGTACGCCGGTCCGGGCCATCATGAGCGCGCCCGTCGTGACAGCAGACAGTCAGCAGAGCATTGAACGTTGCATGGCGGTCATGACCGACAGTCATCTGCGCCATCTACCGGTGGTGGAGGGCGACCAACTGATTGGCCTGTTGTCGATTGGTGATCTGGTCAAAGAAGCCATCGTCGAGCAGGCCGAGCTGATCCGGCAACTGGAACACTACATTCGCGGGCATTGAAACGACCGGGGGGAGGGTGGATCGAAGGCTTATGAGTACAGGACCAGGGTAAACAACCCGTTATAAACATCCCTATCGTAACCGCACGGCTTACTGAAGTTTCCTTTATAGGTAATTGCACGGACTTGCCCACCCATTTGCATTCGACCTGACCAATCATTTGCATCGGATTTGACCATCACGCTGCGTGGCCATGACCGGCAGAGAACGACCCTATGCCCTTCAGACAGGCATCTATTTGCCGATTGATGTATGTCACAAAACAGCCACCAGTGAGCCTGCTCACAGGAAAGCTCCGTAGTTGCGCCTCCTGGGTGCGTTGAGGCGTTCACTTCACCTGTTCGATTTCGCTCGGCCGCCATTGCTTGGCAAAGAACGGTTCCGTGGGGCTATAAAGGCGCAGGATGACAAAAAAACCTTTCTTAGGATCGGTTTGAATCCAATTACCAGCGCTCACTCCACTGGGTTGTGTCGCAGCGAAATACACCGTGGTGGAGCCATCGCCACTTGCCTCGGCAGAGGGCGATGGATAGCTCTGGCTACCGGCGCGCGGATAGCGTTGTGGCGTGTCGAGCATCGAGCGTGTTTGGTTGTCGTAGAGCGTCAGCGACCAGAAATTCGACTCCGGAATCCCCTTGGGCAGCGATACTTTGTAGGTCTTGGCGCCGTCGAAGTAATCCTTGTCGGCATCGACCGTAGCGAAAAGGTATTGCGAGCCGATCCCTGGCACACGCATGGCCATAGCAGGTGTGATGCCGGTCACGCCATAGAAGTACCAACGGCGGGCGTCCATTTGGCGATAGCCTGTGGGTGGGAAGGGCTTGGCACCCTCGCGCGTAATCATTGGAATCGGCGTTTCGAATTGATAGCCGGAAACGAAAAGCGGGTTAAACCAAGTCGAGTTGGGGTAGTAGTACCAACTGGCATCACGCGGCTTCATGAACAGGCTGCGTGAGATGGCATTGGCAGTGGTGACTGCTTCGGTGAGGATTTTTTTCATCCGTGCATCGGGTGTAAAAGGCTTGCCCTTGATGATGCCGATGGCGGCGATCGGCCCCATCAACTCCGGGTCGAGGGAGCTGGCCGGTTCCTGCTGGACGACCTCGTTGAGCAATTCGAAATAGCTGAAATCGTTTGGCGCAATGGTGTTCATCGCCATGCCGCTTGCTTCATGAAACACCGCTGGCGTCGACGGACTGATCCGCGCAAACGGCGCTTTTCCCGATAGAAATTCGGCGATGGCGGTGCCAGCGCCGCCCGGCTCGTAGGCATAGATCTTCGTGGCTTTGCGAATACCGTCAGCCACCGGCTTCGGGTCATTGTGGTCAGCTAGAAATGAACGGGCGAACCACATCACATGGTTGGTGGGCGAATGGGCAATGGTGAACCCACCTTCGGGAAGGGGGCCGTTGTAGCCCGGCGGCACGATCAGGTACTTGCCACCCTCGCCACGATCGGGTCCAGGCAAGCCAATATCGACAATCCAACCGAACCAGTAGTCCTGGATCGCGCCGAGTATTCCCGGTGCCGTCTCCAGCACCATGGGGCCCTTTGTCAGATCGAGCGCACCCACTGCGTAGATCGTGTCGGCATTGGTGGTCAAAAAAAGTGACTTGGAATCCATCAACTCGGAGAAGATGATGGCTTCATTGTCTTTCACCCCGACACTCTGCAACCCCTTGCGGATCGCGTGGAGACTTACACCCTGATAGGTGTCCGCGAAAGCGCGCTGCGCGTAGGTGAAGTCAAGGTTGTCGTAGGCCTTGTCGAGTGTGGCCTGGTCCGGTGCGCCGTCCTTGAAGTCAAGCGCGCCGATACGCGTTTCGACCCTGTCAGGCGTTGAGATCGATGCTCGCGTTTGCTCGGACACTTGCTCCACTGCCGATATGGGTGTCACCAGCGCCACCCACAATCCGAAGCTTGCGTAACATGACTTGTTCAATGCTTTGCTCCTTTTAAGGTGCAATTAAATGTCGTTGAACTACTTCACTAATTCTATTTCGCTCGGACGCCAGGCCTTGGTAAAGAACGGTTCAAGCGGACTGTAGAGACGCAGCATCACGCTCCACCCCTTGCCGGCAGTGGTCTGAATCCAGTTACCACTGTTGACCCCTTCAGGCAGCGAGGGACTGAAGTAAACCGTCGTGGAACCATCTGTATTCGGTTGGGCGGCAGGCGTCGGATAGCTCTGGCTGCCTGCTCTCGGGTAGCGTTGCGGAGTATCGAGCATCGAGCGCGACTGGTTGTCGTAAACGGTCAGGGACCAAAACTTCTCGGCGGGGATATTGGGTGGTAGCGTCACTTTGTAGGTCTTGCCGCCGTCGAAGTATTCGCCATTGGAGTCCACGAAAGCGCCAATGTACTGCGAACCAATGGCGGTCAATCGCATCATCATTGCCGGGGTGATGTAGGTGGCATAGAAGAAGAATGCCGTGCGCGCGTTGAGCGTCCGGGCACCGGTGGGAGGGTAAGGCGTGATGGCGCCTTCGGCGCTGACCTGTGGTGGCGGAGTCTCGAAGTTGTACCCACCGACCCACAGCATCATCGACCAGGCGGAGTCGGAATAATAAGCGAACCTCTCGGCTGGTCGTGGTCGCCAATTGAGAGTTCGGGCCGACGCCGTTCCGATGGCCGCCGCCTCCGTCAGGATTTGCTTCATTCGCGTATCTGGCTCGAACGGCTTGCCTTTCACAATGCCGATTGCCGCTAGCGACCCCATGATTTCTGGATTGAGGGCCTCTGCCGGCTCCTTCTGCACCAGGTCATTGATCAGCTCGAAATAGCTGAAATCGTTGGGCGGCACCGTGTTTATAATCTTGCCGCTACCTTCAGTGAACGTCACCGGCTCTACGGGGCGCAGAAAGGCCCAATCCAGTTTGTGGTCCGGCGTGTGCGCCAACGTCGCCTTCCCCTGCAGCGCAGAACCGATGCTAGTGCCGTATCCGCCGGGTAGGTAGGGATAGACCTTGAGCGTATTCTTGATCCGCGCGACCACCGGTTTCGGATCGTTCTTCTCTAGAAAGGAGCGCCCAAGTAGGGTGGCACGAGTCGTAGACAGTTTCTGAACGAAGTAGCCACTTTCTGGCAATTCCCCCGTGTAGCCAGGCGGCACAAATAGATACTTGCCCCCCGCCCCCCGGTCCGGACCCGGCAGACCGAAGTCGGTTACCCACCGGAACCACATGTCGTCGACAACACCGAGTGCCAGTGGTGGCGTCTCAATCACGATGGGGCCCTTGGAGGCGTCCAAATTGACGAAGAAATAGATAGTGTCCGCATTAGCGGTCAGAAAACGGGATTTGGCATCCATCAACTCTGAGAAGATCAGGGCGGTGTTGTTCGGTACCCCAGCCGCCTCAATACCTTTGAAGATCGATGCCACCGAAGCGCCCTGGTAGGCGTTCATGAATGCTTCGACGCCGTGCATCAGATCGAGGTAATCATAGACCTTCGCCACGGTCTCAGTGCTCGGCGCACCGTCCTTATACTCCAACGTACCAATTCGTGATTCGACTTTGTCAGGCGTGGCGATTGAGGGTGGTATCTGTGCGAGGGCGTATGACTGAAGAGTCCCGAACAGTGCAACGCTCAGCACAATTTGGTTGAGGAGATGCTTCATGTCAGAGTTCATGGGGAATCCTCTGAGAGGATAAGGCGAAGGCAGCGGATTTCGACAGCAATGCATTGACAATGAACTGGATTTTCCGCCCTCTGTAGTTTAGTAGGCTGCTCCCTCAATGCCGGAAAGAAAATATAAGTTTTCAGAAGATACGATCGTCTGAATTGGCCTAATGAGACTCGGGTTGGCCATCTGCTGCCTTCGGCTGAAAGTCTGCTATTGGCCGATCGCGGCCCGTCGCGAAGGGCCGCAACCGGCCAATATCCCCCCCCGATACCGGCCGTTTTAGACTTGTCGAGCAAACCTTTGGCAATGTATGAGTGCCCTGCACCGGGCAATCCAACTCTTAAAGGAACCTGCCAACAGCGCGATACCTCAAATTCGCAAAACCCTCAATGCAACCGTTCGATGGCAGAATCTCCTCAACTTGATCGTTTTGGAGAACACCATGCTTCGTGCGTTTGAACGAAGGCTCGACCCTTTTCCTCCTGACGAGGTACCTCCGCCACCCGCCGGCCTGGCTCGCTTCCTGTGGGCCTGTACGCGGGGCGCCCGCGGTTACATCCTTGCGCTGGCGCTGCTCAGTGCCGCTGTGTCGATTTACGAAGCCTGGCTGTTTTCCTTCCTCGGGCAGGTCGTAGACCTGCTCTCGACCTGGCAGGCAGGCGGTGAAGCGGCTAAGCAGGAAAGTCGCGTGTTGTGGGGCATGGGCATCGTCATGGTGGCCAGTGTCGGGCTGGTGGCGTTGCGCACCATGGTGCAGCACCAGATATTGGCGATTAACTTGCCGTTGCGGCTGCGCTGGGACTTCCATCGCTTGATGCTGCGGCAGAGCCTTTCGTTTTTTTCCGATGAGTTTTCCGGCCGGGTCACTACCAAGGTGATGCAGACGGCGCTAGCCGTGCGCGACGTGCTGTTCACCCTTATCGAGATCGCCCCCGGGATCGGGGTGTATTTCATTGCGATCATCGCACTGGCCGGCGGCTTCGCCCTGAAACTGATGCTGCCCTTCGTTGCCTGGGTCGTGTTGTTCGGGCTGGCCATGCTGTACTTCGTGCCTCGCCTGGGGAAAGTCGGGCAGGAACAGGCCAATGCGCGGTCGATGATGACTGGGCGTATCTCAGACGCCTACACCAACATCACGACGGTGAAGCTGTTCTCCCACTCCAATCGTGAAGCGCACTTCGCGCGTGCAGCAATGGAGGATTTCAAGCAAACCGGATTTCGCCAGATGCGCCTGGTCAGCCAGTTCGAGATCGTCAACCAGGCGTTGGTGGTGGCGTTGATCATGGCAGCCGGTGGCTATGCTCTGTGGCTATGGCACCAGGGTGAGGTCGGCGCAGGTGCCGTGGCGGCAATCACCGCCATGGCGTTGCGTATCAATGGCATGTCGCACTGGATCATGTGGCAAATGACCTCGCTGTTCGAGAGCATCGGCACCGTGCAGGATGGCATGGCAACCTTTACCCGTGGCCCAAAGGTGAAGGATGCGCCGGGTGCGGGCGTGCTGGTGACCTCCGGTGGCGCGGTAACCTTCGATAAGGTGAGCTTCAACTACAACGGCGAACGTCAGGTGCTCGATGGCCTGAGCCTGAGCATCCGCCCGGGCGAAAAAATCGGCCTGGTTGGCCGCTCCGGCGCCGGCAAATCCACGCTTATCAACTTGCTTCTGCGCTTCTATGACGTTGACAGCGGGGAGATTCGCATCGATGGCCAAAACATCGCACACGTGACGCAAGATAGCTTGCGCAGCTCCATCGGCATGGTCACGCAGGATACCTCCCTGTTGCACCGTTCCATTCGCGACAACATCGCCTACGGCCGTCCCGATGCGACCGACGCGCAAATCCGCAACGCCGCGGCCAATGCCCAGGCCGATGAGTTCATCAGCCAACTGAGCGACCGGCAAGGCAATACCGGCTACGACACTCTCGTGGGTGAGCGCGGCATCAAGCTGTCGGGCGGCCAGCGCCAACGCGTCGCGATTGCCCGTGTGATGCTCAAGAACGCCCCGATCCTGCTGCTTGACGAGGCCACCAGCGCGCTGGACTCGGAAGTCGAAGTCGCCATTCAGGAAAGCCTCGATGAAATGATGCAGGGCAAGACCGTGATCGCGATCGCCCATAGGCTGTCCACGATTGCGGCCATGGACCGGCTCATCGTCATGGATGACGGACGCATCATCGAACAAGGCACTCACACCGAATTGCTTGGGAAGAACGGCGTCTATGCGCGGCTGTGGCAGCATCAAAGCGGCGGGTTCCTGGGTGAGGATATGGGAGTAGTCGAGGCTATGGATCAGGTGTGAGCGTGAAGGGGAGGGGCACGGCCATTGCCACTTGGCAAGGGCTGCTCTCGACCGAGGCTGTGTAAAAAATGTTTTAGAACACGTTTGATCGTCGGGGCTGGAACAAAAATTGCGCTCCTACGCAAATTTCTGGTCTGCTGATTACACAAGCACCAGCAGATTTTACGTAGCAACGCAGACTTCAAAACGGCGCATGCGTTTTTACACACTCTGGACCCATAGCTGCCGGTCGGAAAATGGCCGATTGCTGCCTGTCGTGAAGGATTGCAATCGACCAAAAACAGACGCTCACTTGCCTCAAAACAATCAGTTGCACCTATCCTGCCCTGACAGATAATCCTTCTCTGGTATAGGTGTAGAGGGAACGTAATCGTCTTTTGCTAAGCCAGTCGCAAGCAGTAGGCCAATCAAAGATACCAGTCCTGACGCTATCCAAGTCCAATGCCATCCACCAGCCCAACCGGCCAACTTGGCCAGCAGTGGGGGCATTACAAACATGCCCATTGATGAAATTTGCTGCACCCAACCCACAGCTGTCGACACTGTTCGTTCGTTGGGCGCAACGCTCACGGCGATCATGAATAGCGTTCCCGGGATTACGCCGCCAACGGCTGAAAAAATCAGTACGGCGCCATAACGCACGACAGGCATGCCTTGAGTGAACTGGCCAAAAGCGAACAGCGTCATGATTGCCATGCAACTGTATCCGACCAATAACAGCCGCCTGGCACTGATACCCCGATGCAGCAACAAAGCTGCCGAGGCACTTCCGCTGATATTGATGAACGCGGCCAGCGCCGTCAGCGCGCCTGCCTTCGGCCCCGACAAGCCGGTATCGGCATAGATAGACGGCAGAAAACCGATGACGGCAATCCACTGCCCCGAGTACATGGCAAAGGCGATACCCACACGCCAAGGGCCGCACGCCTTCAGTACTGTCCATAGTCGATGGGCCCAGGCTTCACTGGGTGCTGTAATCCACCGCGCAGAGGTGCTCTCTGGTGGCCGTCGCTGTCGATCGGATGGCACGGCTCGCACAAGCCAGATAATCATTGCAGCCGAACATATGGCCGGAACGCCCCAGCACCCTTGCCATCCCATTGCTGCTATCAATGTGGGGCCGGCGACAAAAACCATGGACGTACCCATCGCTACGTAACATCCCCACAACCCCAGATGTAAAGCCAGGCGCTCGCGAGAAACCAGTTGTCGTATCAATCCAGGCGTCGACAATGTTGTGAGTAAGAAGCCTAAGCCTTCCAAGGCTCGAAGCATCAGCAGCTCATCAGGCTGCCGCGCCCCCATACCAACGACACTGGCGAGGCACAGGATAGTCTGACCGCTAATGATACTTCTGCGAAGCCCCAGGCCATCGCTGAATACACCAATCATAACGCCGGCAAGCATGCCCGCCAGTTGCATGAGTGATAGGAGGAACCCTGCCTGTACCATCGTCAGGTTCAACGAGACTTGGAGAGCGGGAATGGCCGGGGACACCTTGCCCAAGTGCAGGGCAGCGACCACGCCCGACAGGATGACGATGCCGGCCGGCGAAAAACTGATTTTCTGCATGATATCTCCACCGCGACAGCGCGCCCGAACGTAGGCGCGGAGCACTTTGAGGTTTGCGTTTGGGCGCAAGAGTGACGAACAAACTGAGTGACTAGTTTGCCGGCTGAAGCAGAAATTGTTTGATCAGTATTCCGCGGTGGTGCACTACTATGAAATCCTGAATTCACAAGTAGGCTTAAAATGGAACAATCCATTCAGCTCGATAATCTGGATCGACGTATTCTTCGTACCTTACAGGCCGATGCCAGCCTCAATGGCACTGCGCTGGCTGAAGCGGTGTCCAGTTCGCCAGCCTCCTGTTGGCGAAGAGTCCGGGCATTGGAAGAAGCACGCATCCTGGGGGCTACCGTTCGCTTGATTGACAGGCGGGCAGTCAATCGCGATGTTGACGTGATCTGCTCGCTGCGGCTCAAGTCCCACGGCGAGCACGATGCCGAAGCCTTCGAACGTTTCGTCGCAGACCAGGAGAACATTCTCGAGTGCTATACCGTATCGGGCGAATGGGATTATCTGCTTCGGATCGTTGCAGCTGATATTCGAGATTATGAGCAATTCTTGATGCGCACCCTGTTGCGACATTCATCTGTCGCGAATGCCAGCTCACAGTTCGCGCTATCGCGGGTGAAGTACACCACTAGTGTGCCGGTCTGAACCAGATCTCCGTAGCGTTTAAACGGCCGCTTGCATTACCGACGCCAGAGTCCGCTCCTGGCCGTTCTCTGCCGATCATGGTTACAAAGCGTGCTGGTCAAATCCGATGTAATCGGTGCTCAGAACGAATGCAAATGACTGGTCAGGTCGAATGCAAGCGGGTGGTCAAGTAGAGTGCAATTTCGCATCCTTTATCAACTTTTATGTCATAACCCACATCAAGGTAAGACTTGACCTTGTTCTGCAGCAGGCATGTTGATACCCCTTCATCGCCTGGCCACATCCGAAAAGTAAAACTTGTCCAGGGTATGCCGCGACTCGGTGTACTCGAACTGCCGGCCGTCCTGCAAAAAGGTCTGGTTGCTGACCACAATCACATGGCTCTGCCCCTCAAGATCAAGGTGCTGCTGGTCGTCCTTGCCTCGCGGTACGGCTTCGATGGTGCGCTGGGCGTAGCTGATTTGCAGTTGCAGCGTCTGTTCGATGAAGGCATAGATCGAATGCTCGGCAATCTCGCAATTCAGCCCCGGAATAAGATCGGCGACGAAGTGGTTGATGTCGAGGATGACCCGTTTGCCATCGATTCGACGCACGCGTTTGATCCGCGTGATCAGGCTACCTTCTTCGGCTTTCAGGTGTTCACGCAAGGCACCTTGCAGGGGGAACTGCTCGAACGCCACCACCTCGGTGCTGACATCATTGCCCAGCCTTGGGTGGGTTTCCTGGAAACTGACGATACCGCCGAGCTGGAATTCGATCGGATTGGGCGACAGCACGAAGGTGCCTTTACCGTGAATTTTTTGCGCGAAACCGCGTTCCTGAAGCAGTTCTATGGCTTGGCGCACAGTACCGCGACTGGCCCGGTAACTCTCCATCAATTCGGTTTCGGAAGGCAGTCGGGCGCCGCGTTCCAGCCGTTCGGTGGTGATGCTGGTAAGCAGATCGCTGTAGATCTGGCTGTATTTGCTCATGGGAATGGCTGCGTTGTGCTCAAGGGAGGAACCTTAGGGAACGCGTGAGGGTTTGTCTATTGCACAAATGGCGGGGCGGTCGTGGCTGTCACAAATATCGCCGCTGGGCGGGCCATCGATAAATAAATTCCAACTCGTCTGTACGAGTTATTGCTTTAACTCGTACAGACGAGTATTTTTCGCTTCGGCATGCTGCCAAACAACAAAAAACACAGTGGATGAAAAAGCATGAGCCACGATTACGCGACTATCGCCAGCGAGCTGCTTCATAGCCTCGGTGGTGCTGACAACCTTGAACAGGCCGCACATTGCGTCACGCGTCTGCGCCTGGCCCTCAAAGACCCACAGCGGGTCGACAGCACGACGCTGAATCAGATCGACCTGGTCAAAGGCTCGTTCTTCACCGGCGGCCTGTTTCAGATCGTCATCGGTCCCGGCGAAGTCGAGAAGGTTTACGCCGCGCTGCGCGAGCAGACAGGGCTTGCTGCGTCGACCATCGCCGACGTGAAACAAAAGGGTGTCGATAAAACCAATGCCATGCAGCGTCTGGTGCGGGTGTTCTCCGATGTGTTCATGCCGATTCTGCCGGCGCTGATCATTGCCGGCCTGCTGATGGGGGTGAACAACCTGATCGGCGCCAAAGGCATGTTCATTGCCGGCAAGACCCTGCTTGAGGCCTACCCGACGCTGGACGGTGTCTGGAGCCTGATCAATCTGATGGCCAACACCTCGTTCGTGTTCCTCCCGGCGCTGGTCGGCTGGTCGGCAGCCAAGCGTTTTGGCGGCAGTGAAATCCTTGGCATCGTGCTGGGTCTGATGCTGGTTCACCCGGACCTGCTCAACGCCTGGAACTACGGTAAGGCGGTGGCCGGGCTGGACGGCCAGAGCCTGCCGTATTTCGATATTTTTGGCTGGTTCAAGATCGAGAAGGTCGGCTACCAAGGTCAGATTCTGCCGATCCTGCTGGCCGCCTACGTCATGAGCGTCATTGAAAAATGGCTGCGGGCGCGGGTACCCAATGCCATTCAACTGCTGGTGGTGCCGATTACCACGATCGTCGTGACCGGGGTGTTGGCGCTAGCCGTGATCGGTCCGGTGACCCGTCACCTGGGGATTCTGATCACTGAAGGCGTGGTGACCTTGTTTGACCTGGCGCCGATGGTCGGTGGGGCCATTTTCGGTCTGCTGTATGCGCCGCTGGTGATTACCGGCATGCACCACATGTTTCTTGCGGTCGATTTGCAGCTTATTTCCACTCAGGGCGGCACCTTCATCTGGCCGATGATCGTCATGTCCAACCTCGCACAAGGCAGCGCGGCACTCGGAGTGTTCTACATGACCCGCAGTGCGCGGGATAAAAGCATGGCCTCGACCTCAGCGATATCCGCCTATTTCGGCATCACCGAACCGGCGATGTTCGGCGTCAACCTGCGCTACAAGTTTCCGTTCTACGCAGCGTTGATCGGCTCGGCGCTGGGCTGCATGTTCCTGTCGCTGAACAAGATTCAGGCCTCGGCGATCGGTGTCGGTGGCTTGCCCGGTTTCATCTCGATCATCCCGCAGTTCATTCCGATGTTCGTGGTCGGGATGGTCATCGCCATGGTCGTGCCGTTCGTTTTGACCTGTGGCTTGAGCATGAAGATTGTCCGGCCTGGATATCGAGTCGCCTGACAGATCGCTATCGCGAGCAGGCTCGCTCCCACATTGGGATGCGATCAACTGTGGGAGCGAGCTCGCTCGCGATGAGGCCCTCAGGGCCAGTACAAAACCAATTGAAGGAATACGCCATGCAAGACTGGCAACGTTCGGTGATCTATCAGATCTACCCGAAGAGTTTTCACAGCCACGCCGGCAACCCCACGGGCGATCTGCTCGGGGTGGTGGCCAAGCTCGATTACCTGCAATGGCTGGGTGTCGATTGTCTGTGGATCACCCCGTTCCTGCGTTCGCCCCAGCGCGACAATGGCTACGACATCAGCGACTACTACGCCATCGACCCGAGCTACGGGACCATGGCTGACTGCGAGTTGCTGATCGCCGAGGCTGGCAAACGCGGTATCAAGTTGATGCTCGATATCGTGGTCAATCACACCTCCATCGAACACCAGTGGTTCCAGCAGGCCCGCAGCAGTCTCGATAACCCGTACCGCGACTTCTATATCTGGCGCGATCAGCCGAACAACTGGGAATCAAAGTTCGGTGGTTCGGCCTGGGAGTTCGAGGCGCAAACCGGTCAGTACTACCTGCACCTGTTCGACCACACTCAGGCCGATCTGAACTGGGATAATCCGCAGGTGCGCGCTGAAGTCTTCAGGATGATGCGCTTCTGGCGTGACAAGGGCGTCGGCGGTTTCCGCCTGGACGTGATCAACCTGATCTCGAAGCCGGCGGACTTTCCCGAGGACAACAGCGACGGTCGGCGTTTCTACACTGACGGCCCGAACGTGCACGACTACTTGCAGGAAATGCACCGCGAAGTCTTCGAAGGCCATGACCTGATCAACGTCGGCGAGATGTCTTCCACCAGCCTGGAACATTGCATTCGTTACTCGCGAGCGGACTCGAAAGAACTGTCGATGACCTTCAACTTTCATCACCTGAAGGTTGATTACCCGAACCTGCAGAAGTGGGTTCGCGCTGACTTCGACTTCCTCGAACTCAAGCGCATCCTTTCCGACTGGCAGACCGGCATGCAGGCCGGTGGCGGCTGGAATGCACTGTTCTGGTGTAACCACGATCAGCCGCGAGTGGTTTCGCGGTTTGGTGATGACGGCGAACACCGCGTGGTGTCGGCGAAGATGCTCGGCACCGCGCTGCATCTTCTTCAGGGCACGCCGTTCATCTATCAGGGTGAAGAGTTGGGCATGACCAACCCGGGCTTTGAGAGCATCGAGCAGTACCGCGATGTCGAGACGCTGAACATCTTCCGGCTCAAGCGTGATGCCGGGGAGTCCGAGGCATCGAGCATGAGCGCGATCATGCAGAAATCCCGCGACAACAGTCGCACCCCGATGCACTGGAACATGCAACCCAATGCCGGTTTCAGCAGTGCCGAACCCTGGATCGGCGTGCCGGCCAACGCCATGCAGATCAACGTCGAAAACCAGCTCGACGACACGACTTCGGTGCTGCACCACTATCGCCAGTTGATTGCCCTGCGCCACAGCGAACCGCTGATTCAGGACGGTGTGTTTCGCCAGCTCCTGCCCACGCACCCGCAGGTCTGGGTGTACCTGCGTGAGGGCGAAGGTGAGCGCCTGCTGGTGGTGAATAACTTCTATGGCTCAGCGTGTGAAGTCGAGTTGCCGGAGCAGGTAATCACCGACTGTATGTTGCAGCGCCTGGTGATCAGCAACTTCCCGGATTGTGAGGCACGTAGTCGCCAGCTGTTCCTGCGGCCATACGAGTCGTTCGTCTTGCACCTGACCGACCACTAAAAAACACGCACTTCAAACAACGCGCAGAGCACTGCGTGGGGTTTCTTGCGCGCAGATTTTACCGGATGAGCACAATAAAAATAATGAGATGCCTCTTGATAACAACAATTAATCGCAAACTTGCAGCATCGTGCGCATGCCTGATATTGCCGTTCTCGGCCCAGGCTTTGGAGTTCGCCGGTTACTTGCGTAGCGGCGTCGGGACTTCGGTCAACAGCGGTTCCCAGCAGTGTTTTCAACTGCAGGGTGCCCAGTCGAAATACCGCTTGGGCAACGAATGCGAGCAGTACGCCGAGCTGGAGTTGCGTCAGGACGTGTACACCCTGGATGACGGCTCGGTGCTGAGCGTCGACGGCATGGCTTCGTTGTACAACCAGTACGACAAAGACCTGACGTTCAACGGTGATAACGGCTCGGTGCGCATGCCGCAGATGTACGCACAATGGTCGAACTTGCCGAGTCTCAATGGTGGTTCGTTGTGGGCCGGGCGGCGTTACTACAAGCGAAACGACATCCATATTTCCGACTTCTACTACTGGAACCAGAGCGCCACGGGTGGTGGTATCGAGGATGTGAAGATCCGCGACCTGAAATACAGCTACGCCTTTTCGCGCAAGGACAACCTGTACCAGAAGGATTATGTCACCCGGCAGGATTTCAACGTCGCAGGTTTTCAGACCAACCCCGGCGGTGAACTGGAGTTTGGCCTCAGTTACATCGATAAACCTGACCGCAGCGATGCGCACGCAGGTTGGGCCATCACCGCCCAGCATGTGCAGAAAAACTTCCTCGGCGGTAAGAACAAACTGGCGCTGCAATACGGCGAAGGGCCTGGCACCGGGTTGGGTTACACCGGCGATGTGGGCCTGGACGACAGCAACAGGAGCTACCGGCTGGTGGAGTTCTTCGACTGGCAAGTGACACCGCGTTTTGGTGGTCAGGTCGAAGCGGTCTATCAGAAGGATATCCGCCCGGACGGTAACGGCCAGAACTGGATTTCCCTGGGCGTTCGCCCGGCTTACGCGATCACCGATCAATTCAAGTTGGTGACTGAACTGGGACACGATCAGGTCGAGGCCCCAGGCGGTACGCGCAAGTTGAGTAAATTCTCCTTTGTCCCGACCTGGTCGCCAAAAGGCCCGGGGTTCTGGGAACGTCCCGAGGTGCGTGTGTACTACACCTATGCCACCTGGAACGAAGCGGCCAAACGTGCGGCCAATGAACTGGCACAAGGTTCAGCGTTGTCCGATACCGGCGCGTTCGGCACGGCGCTGCATGGTGCGAACGTCGGATTGCAAGTCGAGTACTGGTGGAAATAAGCGATGCTGTAGGAGCTCGCGCTCCATCGGCACTTCAAAGAACAAAACCGCAGGTGAAGTCATGACCATAACCCAACCATTGCAATTGCTGGCGCCGCTGTCCGGGGTGCTGGTGCCACTTGATCACGTGCCGGATCCGGTGTTCGCCAGCCGGGTGATCGGCGACGGCCTGTGCATCGATCCGACCTCGCAGACCCTTTGCGCGCCGTTGGCCGGCGTGATCAGCAACCTTCAACACAGTGGCCATGCGATCAGCATCACCGATGACAGCGGCGTACAGGTGTTGCTGCACATTGGTCTGGACACCGTGAACCTGGCGGGTAAGGGGTTTAGCGCCTTGGTCGAGCAGGGCCAGCGTGTCGAGGCCGGACAGCCGTTGATCGAGTTCGATGCCGACTATGTAGCCCTGCATGCCCGCAGCCTGTTGACCTTGATGCTGTTGGTCAGTGGCGAGTCCTTCAGCCTGCTGACACCTGACAATGGTCTGGTGGCGTGTGCCCAGCCCGTGTTGCGCCTGAGCCTCGGCGATCCGCGTTCCAGCGTTGCGCAGGAGGAGGGCGAAGCGCTGTTCTCCAAACCGGTCCACCTGCCCAACGCCAATGGCCTGCACGCGCGGCCGGCGGCGATCTTTGCGCAGGCGGCGAAAGGTTTTGCGGCAAGCATTTGCCTGCACAAGCAGCAGGACAGCGCCAACGCCAAGTCCCTGGTGGCGATCATGGCGTTGCAGACGGTTCACGGCGATGCGCTGCAGGTCAGTGCAGTGGGCGAAGATGCCGAATTGGCAATCAGCACGTTGGCCCAACTACTGGCGGATGGCTGCGGTGAGGCCGTGACTGCGGTGGCGGTCGTAACGCCGGCGGCTCAGGTGCAGGAGGTGTCGACGAAGCTGTTGCGCGGTGTCTGTGCTTCGGCGGGTTCAGCCTTTGGGCAGGTGGTGCAGGTGGCTGAGCGCACCCTGGAGGTGCCTGAGTTTGCCGCGGATCAACGCGTGGAGCGCGAGTCGCTGGAGCGTGCGCTGACCCGCGCGACGCAGGCACTGCAACACTTGCGCGACAACGCGAAAGGCAAGGCGCAGGAGGATATCTTCAAGGCACATCAGGAGTTACTGGAAGACCCGAGTCTGCTGGAGCAAGCCCAGGCCCTGATTGACGAGGGCAAGAGCGCGGCGTTTGCCTGGAACAGTGCTACTGAAGCCACCGCTGCGCTGTTCAAGTCGCTGGGCAACACCTTGTTGGCCGAGCGGGCGTTGGACCTGATGGATGTCGGCCAGCGCGTGCTCAAGCTGATTCTCGGGGTGCCGGACGGTATCTGGGAGTTGCCGGACCAGGCGATTCTGATTGCCGAACAACTGACACCGTCGCAGACCGCTGCCCTGGATACCGACAAGGTGTTGGGTTTCGCCACCGTGGGCGGCGGTGCCACCAGCCATGTGGCGATACTCGCCCAGGCCTTGGGTTTACCGGCGGTGTGTGGTTTGCCGGTGCAGGTGCTGTCGCTGGCCAGCGGAACCCGGGTGCTGCTCGATGCGGACAAGGGTGAGTTGCACCTGGACCCTGAACTGGCGGCTATCGAACAGCTGCACGGCAAACGTCAGCAGCAACGGCAACGGCATCAGCGTGAACTCGAGCAGGCTTCGCTGGCGGCCTGTACCCGTGACGGCCATCACTTCGAGGTGACGGCCAACGTTGCCTCGCTGCTTGAGGTCGAGCAGGCGATGGCGCTAGGCGGCGAGGGTGTCGGTCTGCTGCGTTCGGAGTTTCTTTATCTGGAGCGCAACAACGCGCCCAGCCATGACGAGCAAGCGGTCACTTACAGTGCCATTGCCCGGGCCCTTGGGCCAGAGCGCAATCTGGTGGTGCGCACACTGGATGTGGGCGGCGACAAACCGCTGGCCTACGTGCCAATGGACAGCGAGGCCAATCCGTTTCTGGGCATGCGCGGAATTCGCTTGTGCCTGGAGCGTCCGCAGCTGTTGCGCGAGCAGTTCCGGGCAATTCTGAGCAGCGCCGGTCTGGCCCGTCTGCACATCATGCTGCCGATGGTCAGCCAGTTGTCGGAGTTGCGCCTGGCGCGGCAGATGCTGGAAGAAGAGGCGCTGGCGCTCGGGCTCAAGGCGCTGCCGAAACTGGGCATCATGATCGAAGTCCCGTCCGCGGCATTGATGGCGGACCTGTTTGCCCCCGAGGTGGATTTCTTCTCCATCGGCACCAACGACCTGACCCAATACACCCTGGCCATGGACCGCGATCACCCACGTCTGGCCAGTCAGGCCGACAGTTTTCACCCCTCGGTACTGCGTCTGATCGCCAGCACCGTGAAGGCCGCCCATGCCCATGGCAAGTGGGTCGGGGTGTGTGGCGCGCTGGCTTCGGAGACTCTGGCGGTGCCGCTGTTGCTGGGGCTTGGGGTGGATGAACTGTCGGTCAGCGTGCCGCTGATTCCGGCGATCAAGGCCGCGATTCGCGAGGTCGAGCTCAGCGACTGTCAGGCCGTCGCGCATCAGATACTCGGGCTGGAGAGCGCTGAGCAGGTCCGCGAGGCCTTGTCTTCGCAGCAGCAGGCGATGGTCGAAACTTCACAGGTGTTGGAGAACTGAACATGTTCGAGAAAATGCAACGGGCGTTCTGGAAGGCATTGACCCCGGATCTGCTGGTGGAAGAGCCGAAGGTGGCTGCCAGGCTTTCTACGGACCTGCCGTCGAGCGTGGTCGCCGCGCTGGGTGGGCTGGATAACCTGGCGTCGCAACAGCGCATTGCGATAACGCGAGTGCGGGTCCAGTTGCGTGATGTAACCCGACTGGACGAACAGGCCTTGCGTGCGGCGGGTGTGCCGGGGGTGATGGTGCTGGCGGATGGCGTGGTGCATGTATTAACCCGGTGCCCAAAGTGGGACTGACGGCCTGCGCGTGATCCGCGCAGGGTTCGCTGTCGTTCACCCGCTCGTGCCGCTCAAAGGTTCATATCAATGCAGTTCCAGTGCATTATTTTTGCACCATAGCCACCCGACGACCGCTCATGAAGCACAGGAGCCCACCCATCGCGGTCAGTGCGCTCAAGGCATAGAACATCGTGGGTGCGGGGGTGTGCATCAATAGAAAGCCACAAATCACCGGGCTCAGGGCGCCACCGAGGGCCGCGAGGTTCTGGGCTCCGTAATAGCTGCCGCGCAGCTCTTCCGGGGCCAGGGTGTCAACGAAGAGGAACTCGGCCGGGTAAATGATCATTTCACCGAGGGTGAAGATGAACATCGCCACGCACCAACTCACCATGCTGTCGGCCAGGCTGAAGCCGATCAGGCCAAGGATGAACAGGCTGGTGCCCGCGGCAATCCAGTAGCGCAGCTTCTCGCGATTGAGGAACCGGCCGATCTGGTACTGCAGCAGGATCACGCTGATGGCGTTGCAGGCGAGCAGGGCGGCCATGATTTCCAGGGCGCGTTTGGAATCGTGGGTCACCAGCAGGTATTGCGACAAGTAGAGGGTGAAACGCCCGTGCACCACGGTGCTGAGCAGGCAGCCGCAAGTGAACATGATCAGGGTGCGGTCGTTTTTCAGGGTGACCAGGGTTTTCAGGAAACTCTGGGGTTGCCCGATGGCGGGTGTCTGCGCCGAATCCCTGGGAATGCCGATCATCAGGAAGATGCTGAAGAACGCGATGCCACCGGCAATCAGGAAGGGTGCGATCGGATAGACCCCGGCAATCACCACGCCGAGCATGGGGCCTGTGGCATAGCCGATGTTGGTCAGCGTGTAGCGCAGGGAAAACGCCTTGGCCCGCTGGCCCATGGGCAGGTTTTCGCTGAGGATCGCTTTGGAGCCGATGAGGAACAGCGCTGAAGCGGTCTCGGTGATCACCAGGGTGGCGGTGGTCAGGTAGAGGTTTTCGGCAAAGGTCAGCAGCACGAAGCCGATGGCGCTGGAGAGCATCGCCAGGATCAGCAGCCGGCGCTTTTCCAGGCGGTCGATGATATAGCCGCCGTAAAGAGCCAGCAGGGTGGCGATGAACACCGCGATACCGAGCAGCAAGCCAACGTCCTGTTGGTTGAGGCCCAGCTTGTTGCTCAGGAACAGCGTGAGCAAGGGGCTGGTGATGGCGCGGCTGACCACGATGGTCAGTGAAACGATCATCAAGCGGCGGATAACGAGCGAGTAAGTGGCCACGGTGGTGCAAATGTCCTTATTCAGATTCTGTAGTGTTCGCCGATGTACCGAGTCGCGGCCATTCGCGAGCAGGCTCGCTCCCACAGGGGAATGCATTTCAACTGTGGGAGCGAGCCTGCTCGCGAAGAGGTCTGCATAGATAGCGCGAGATTCAAGCCATCCACCGATCCAGCGAACGAACCGATTCAAGTGCGTCAAGCCGGCACAACTGCTCAAACAACGCCTGCGCCTGCTCCCGCGGCATCACCCGCGTCGCCAAACTGAAAAACTTCTCCGCAAGCAGCTCATCACTCAGCGGATTACCCGGCGCGCCCAACGGCACTTCAACGCACAGGCTCGCTTGCCGACCGTCCACGGTCCGCAGTGTCACCACGGGCTCGCCATCCTCGGACAGTAGCGGGTCCACTTCAAGGCGAATGCGTGACATCCACTGGACGATGCGTGGATCGTTGCGCGCTTCATCGTCATAGGCCTGCAATCGACAATGACCATGTACCAGCCGTGCCGCCAGTGCATACGTCAGGCTCATCTGCGCCGCGGCGAGGGTGCCGACATCCTGGCCGCCACACATGTCCTTGAGAAAACTGCACAGCGAAACCTGTATGTCTTCGACCTGATCGACCGGCACATTCAATTGGTCGAGCAAAAGCCCCAACGCATCGATGGCCGAATGCGTGCCGCGACACGAGGCGTAGGGCTTGATCGAGCAGCGGGCGAGTTTCCATACGGCACCGAGATCGGCATCCAGTGCTTCGGGGGTTGAGGTGGCGCTGGCAAGTGTCTGCAAAAAGCCGCCCCAGACATCCTCGAATAACCTTGTTGGACCACTGATGCCCTGCTGCGCAAACCGCGCCGCCAGCAAACCCCCTTCGGCGGCCCGGCCACTGTGCAGTTTTTTACTTTGCGAGCCGTCGTGGATGAAAGCCCACAAGCCACCGCTGAAGCTGCCGGCGATGCCCAGTGCCGACAAGGTTTGCCCGGCATTCAATCGAAAAATCCGTGCACTGGCGGCTGCCGCGCCGAACACCCCGCAGGTCGCCGTGGAGTGCCAGCCAGCGCCGTTATGGGCTGAGTAGCCGCCGCAAGCTTCGAGCACCCGGCGCCCGACTTCGTAACCGATCACCACGGCCGTGATGAACTCGCGGCCGCTCACCGGTTGCCCGGCCATCGACACCGCCGCCATGACCGCCGGCAGCACCACGGCGCCGGAGTGGTCGCAGCCACCGGTGTCGTCCAGTTCCAGGGCATGGGCGGCGATGCCGTTGAGCATGGCTGCCTGAGCGGCGCCGACCCGCTGGCGAGTGCTCCAGACCAAGGTGTCGCCCGTTTCGTCTTCGAATACCTGCCGTGCCGTTTTCGCGACTTCGCTGTCTGCCCCGGCGAGGGTCGCGCCGAAAGTATCGAGGATGTGGCGCTTGGCTTGTTCCACCAGTGCGGGCGGCAGGTCCTCGAACCGCGTATCCACGCAAAATTTCGCCAGTCGTTGCATGCGCTCTGTCATAGCACGTAGTCCCGATAATGCCGCTCATACACCGACGCCGGATGATCTTCAGTGATCGGCGCTGCGGATTGCGCCCACCACTGGGCGACATCAGCACCGGTAGCGATCCACACGTCATCGTGCTGCAAAATCCCTTCGAGCAACTCACGCAACACACCAATGCGCCCCGGCGTAGCGATGATTTCCGGATGCAGGCGCAACACGTAGCACAGGCCGAAGCGATGAAACCCGGCGAAGTCCATTTGCAGGTTGCCCAGGGTGTGGCTGTAGGATGCGATCCGCGATTGCGCCGGCGGCACCGCCGGGCTGAGATTGAAGGCGAAGTAGGGTTCATCCTCCAGTTCGTAATGCAGGGGCAACTCGATCACGTCGGGCGCGGTCGGGTGAGCGAACGGCAAGTCATCACCACGCCAAGACGACGACCAGCGAATGCCTTGATCCCTCAACGCCTCGATGAAGCCCGGTGCACCGTTGCCGGCGGGGATGCGCAAACCGGTGGGACGCTGACCGGTCAGCGCCGTCAACGCCGCGCATCCTTTGGCGATGTCGGCGCTCTGCGCGGCGAGGTCGAGGGTGTCGTAGTTCTGATGGTGATACCCGGCGCAGGCAATCTCATGCCCGCCCGCCTGGATCGCACGAATATGCTCGGGGTTTTCCTCGGCGACGATACCGGGTACGAACCAGCTGCTGGAAACACCGAGCTCCTTGAACAGAGCGAGCAAACGCTCCACGCCGCGTTGGGTGCCGTAGCGCCAGACCGACAGGGTCTTGTCGCGTCCGGCAACTTGCGGGGCCTGGGTGAGAATGCCGTGGACGTCGTTGTAGTCGACGGTCAGTACCACGGCGCAGCGGTAGCCCTTCGGCCAGACAGTGGAATCAACCATGGTGATGTTCCTTCAGCCACCACTGGGCGACGTCACGGCAGGTGGCGAACCAGACGTCGTCGCGTTGGCGCATGTGTTCGAAGAGTTTTTCCAGCAACAGGATGCGTCCTGGTTTGCCGGTGATCTTGGGGTGGAACAGGGTGGTCAGGCACAGCCCTTCATCCATGGCGCCGTCGTATTCGCGGCACCAGTTGTCCAGGGTCAGGGCGTAGCTGGCGGTACGGTCCAGCCCCGAAGGGAAGTCCGGCGCGCGGGTATAGGCGATGGAGGCGTAGTCGTCCATTTCCCAGCGACCGGGGATTTCCACCAGCGGCGTGGCGTGGCCCGGAACATTCACCAGGTACGGCCGGTCATCGCCGCGCATGCTGCTGGAGTAAGTCACGCCGGCCTCTACCAGCATCGCCGGGGTTTCGGCCCGCCAGTCGCCGGACGGCGTGCGGAAACCTTCGGCGCGGATGTGCAGGTGCTTCCAGAACACCTCGCGGGACCGCTTCATCACGTCCTTTTGCTGTTCCAGCGTCAGGGCGTAGAAGGATTCGTGTTTGTAGCCGTGATAAGCCACCTCATGCCCGCGCTCGACAATCGCCTGACACTGTTTCGGCCAGTTCTCCACGACCCAGGCCGGGACAAAGAACGTCGTCGGCAGACGGAATTCGTCGAGCAGATCGAGAATCCGCGGCAGCGCCCGGTACGGGCCATAACCGCCGAAGCCGAAATACTCGGGCTTGCGCCAGATCGAGCCGTTGAGCATGGCATCGCCGGTGGGGCCGTCGAGGTCGAAGGCCAGGGCCAGGCAGGCTTTGTGCTGGTCAGGCCAGGTGGGTTGGGGTGAGGAGGACATCGTTAGTGCTCCGACGATCTATAAACAATCACAAGACCTTGTGGGAGCGAGCCTGCTCGCGATGAGGCCAGTACATTCAACATCTTCATTGACTGATACACCGCTATCGCGAGCAGGCTCGCTCCCACAATGGATTTGGGACGCCTTTGCAATTACTTCCCGGCGTTAACCGTCACCGTCTTGATCGCACCCAGTTCCAGATCCCACTTCTTCAGGATCGCCTGGTAACTGCCGTCATCGACCATGCTCTGCATCGCCACTTTCACCGCTTCACTCAGCTCAGGCTTTTTCTTGCTCACGCCCAGCCCGGTGAACTGCTTGGAAATCGGCAGGCCCACGGTTTTGTACATGTCCTTTTCCTGGGTCTTGAGGTACGGCAGGGTTTCGCTGCCCTGCATGGCCGCGTCGATACGGCTTTGACGCAGTTGCGCGCGGGCGTCTGCCGAGCCTTCAGTGCCGATCACGTTGATCGCAGGCTTGCCGGCGGCTTCGCAGTTGGCCTTGCTCCACTCGGCGATTTCCGCCGGGAAGGTGGTACGTCGGCTGGTGCCGACTTTCTTGCCGCACAGGTCGATGATCTCGTTGGTGTCCTTGTTTTTCTGCAAGGTGTAGAACTGCGGACCGCTGGTGAAGTAGTCGACGAAGGTCACACTGGCCTGACGCTCGGCGGTGTCGGTCATGCCCGACATCACCATGTCGACGCGGTCGGTGGTCAGCGCGTTGATCATTTGCTCGAAACCGGTTTCCTGCCATTTGATCTTCACGCCCAGGCGTTCGGCCAAGGCGTTGCCCAGGTCAACGTCGAGGCCGGTGAGGGTGTTGGTGGCCGGGTCCTTGAAGTCCATCGGCGGGTAGTTCGGCATGATCGCCACAACGACCTCGCCCTTGGCCTTGATGCTGGCCGGCAATTCGGCAGCGAAGGTGAAGCCGGATGCCATAACGCCTGCGAGTACAGCTGGAATAACGAAGTTCTTCATGGTCGTTCTCTTATGAGTGTTGTGAGGCAGCTCTTGATTTGCGAGCCAGGCCCTTAGGTTCGAACGGCAGAAATGAAGCTTTGGGTGCGTGGGTTTTGCGGACTTATTAGTATTTCTTCGGGGCTTCCAGCCTCCACGATCTGTCCTTCGTCCATGAACACCATGCGGTTGGAAACCTCGCGAGCGAAGCCCAGTTCATGGGTGACGACGATCATGGTCATGCCGGTCTGCGCCAGATCGCGCATCACCGACAGCACCTCACCGACCAGTTCCGGGTCGAGTGCCGAAGTGGGTTCATCGAACAGCATCAGCTTGGGGCGCATGGCCAATGCACGAGCAATGGCGACGCGTTGTTGCTGACCACCCGACAGCTCGATCGGGTAGCTGTTGCGTTTGTCGGCCAGGCCGACGCGGGCGAGCAATTCCAGGGCTTCTTCGTGCGCCTCTTTGGGCGAACGCTTGAGCACCTGGCACGGCCCTTCGATGATGTTTTGCAGCACAGTCATGTGCGGGAACAGGTTGAAGCGCTGGAACACCATGCCGGTCGCCAGGCGCTGACGGGCGATCTGCGACTCGTTGAGTTCGTGCAGTTTGTTGCCGGCGATGCGGTAACCCACCAGTTCGCCGTCGACCCACAGGCCGCCCTTGTCGATCTTTTCCAGCTGGTTGACGCAGCGCAGCAAGGTGCTCTTGCCGGAGCCAGACGGGCCGATGATGCACAGCACTTCGCCTTGCTCGACTTCGATGTTGATGTCCTTGAGCGCGTGGAAATGGTCGTAGTACTTGTTCAGGCTCACGGCCTTGACGATGCTTCTCATGTGCGGCTCCTCAGGAACGCTTGCCGGCGCCGCGGGCGAAACGACGCTCCAGACGGCTTTGACCAAAGGACAGGACGGTGACGGTGGCCAGGTACCAGATACCGGCGACGATCAGCAGCTCCATCACGCGGGCGTTGGCGTAGTAGATGTTCTGCGCGTTGTAGAGCAGTTCCGAGTACTGGATGACGCTCGCCAGCGAGGTCATTTTCACCATGCCGATGAACTCGTTGCCCACCGGTGGAATGATGATGCGCATGGCCTGGGGCAAGATGATCCGGCGCAGTGCTTGCAGGCGCGGCATGCCGATCGACTTGGCGGCTTCATACTGCCCGGTGTCCACCGAGAGCAGGCCGGCTCGCACCACTTCGGCGGTGTAGGCACCCTGGTTGATGCTCAAGCCGAGCAGGGCCGCCACGAATGGGGTCATCAGGCTCACGGTGTCCATTTCGAACAGGCCGGGGATGCCGATGGTGGGGAAGATCAGCGCCAGGTTGAACCACAACAGCAGTTGCAGAATCAGCGGCGTACCGCGAAACAGCCAGGTGTAGATCAGCGCCACATAGCGCAGGATCGGGTTGGCAGACATGCGCATGATCGCGGTGATCACGCCGAACACGATGCCCAGCGCCATTGCCAGTACCGCCATGACGATGGTGTTGAGCAAGCCCCACATGATCGCCTGGGAGGTGAGGAACTGGCCGATGTACGACCATTCGATCTTGCCTTCGGCGAAGGCGCGCACCAGGCCGATAATCGCGATGACGATCACCGTGGCGAAGAAAATCCGCCCGTAGTAACGCCGCGGTACATGATCGTACTGGGTGATGTCGAACTGGTTTTCCGCCAGTTTGCGCTCCGCCTGGAGTCGTTCTGCCTGTGTCTGGCTCATGTTGTTTCTCCGAACTCGGTTTCAACGCTATCCCTGTGGGAGCGAGCTTGCTCGCGATAGCGGTGGGTCAGTTCACATTGATGTTGAATGTGAAACCGCAATCGCGAGCAAGCTCGCTCCCACAGGTTTTGCATCACTGCTTAAAGGCGGAAGCCCTGATAGTCCTCGGTCCATAACTGCTGGGCGGCGAGGGCGGTTTTCAGGCGGCCGATCTGTTCGCGCACCTGTTGTGGCGCGGTCCCGCCCCAGCCGCTGCGGGCGGCGATGGCGGCTTCGAGGGTCAGGCTTGCGCGTACTTCTGGTGTGAGGCGCGGGTCGATTTCCGCCAGCAGTGCCGGGGAGGCTTCCCACAATTCGATGTCGTGTTTCTCGCAAGCCTGGACCAACGCACCGGTGATTTCGTGAGCTTCCTTGAACGGCACGCCGCGCACCGCCAGCCAGTCGGCGACTTCGGTGGCGAGGGTGAAGCCCAGCGGTGCCTGGCGACGTAGCTCTTCGACGTTGACCGTCATGGTCGCGACCATTCCGGCCATGGCCGGCAGCACCAGCAGCAGGGTGTCGACGCTGTCGAGCACGCCGTTCTTGTCTTCGCTCAAGTCGCGGTTGTAGGACAGCGGCAGGGATTTGAGGGTGGACAACAGGCCGGTCAGGTTGCCGATCAGGCGACCCGCCTTGCCCCGCGCCAGTTCGGCGATGTCCGGGTTTTTCTTCTGCGGCATGATCGAACTACCGGTGGCGTAGGCATCGTCCAGCGCGACCCAGCGGAATTGCCGCGACGACCACAGGCAGAACTCTTCGGCGAGGCGCGAGATGTTGATGCCGAGCATGCTGGCGATGAACAGGAACTCGGCGACGTGATCGCGGCTGGCCACGGCGTCGATGGAGTTTTCGCAAACACCGCTGTAGCCCATTTCTTTTGCCGATTGCTGAGGTAAACGAGCGATAGCCGAGCCAGCCATGGCCGCCGCACCGAGTGGCGACAGCGAAGTGCGCGCGTCCCAGTCCACCAGGCGCTGCACGTCGCGCAGCATCGACTGGGCGTGGGCCAGCAGGTGATGAGCAAACACGATCGGTTGTGCCTGCTGCAGGTGGGTGAAGCCGGGGCAGATGCTCTCGATGTGTTGCTCGGCCTGGTCCACCAGCGCCTGCTGCAAGCCCAGCACTTCAACGGCCAGGGTGCGCACGTGGTCACGCAGGAACAGCCGCAGGTCGTTGGCGGTCTGGTCGTTGCGCGAACGACCGGCGCGCAGCTTGCCACCGAGGGTGCCAAGGCGTTCGGTCAGCAGGCGTTCGATGAAGGTGTGGACGTCTTCGTCGTCCAGGGTCGGGGCAATGCTGCCGGCGCGGAAGTCAGCGCCGATACGTTCCAGGGCGTCGAGCATGGTCTGGGTTTCTTGCTCGCTCAGCAGTCCGGCGCGCTGCAGTTCCCGGGCATGGGCCTTGGAGCCGGCGAGGTCGTACGGGGTGAGCCGGAAGTAGCGCTCAGGGCAACGGGACAGGGCCGCCAAGGCTTCGCTAGGGCCGCTTTTGAAGCGAGCACCCCAGAGACGGTCGGTGGTTTGAGACATTGTTGTTTTCCTCGTCGGTAACGCGAACTGAAATGGGTATGCCGGGCCGCAACGTCGCTAAAAAGTCAGCGAACGAAATCAGGCCAGAGCAGTTTTCAAGAGGGCAGTTGCATCGTTGCGAGAGCTGATCGAAGTGTCAGCTTTTAATGTTTTGAGATCAGTGGTTTGGCACTGATGTTCGGGGTTTATTGGCGGTTGCCAAGCCTGGTTTTCTGTGTTCATTATTATTAGGCCAGCTATATTTTTGTTGTTGGGCACAGATTGTTGAATAGGGCGCCAGAGGTAAATAAGCATTATGGAAACCCCACTTTCCAATTCCGGAAACCCGCCGCCGAAAACGCTGCAACGGGCACCGCTGGCCCTCAGCGGGCTGGACTTCAAACTGCTCAAAGTGTTCAAGGCCGTGGTCGAGGCAGGTGGCTTCAGTGCCGCGCAAAATGAGCTGAATGTGGGGCTGGCAGCCATCAGTAAACAGATTTCCGACCTGGAAATCCGTATCGGTATGCGCCTTTGCACGCGGGGGCGAGAGGGCTTTCACCTGACGGAAGAAGGGCGTCTGGTGTATCAGGCGTCGATAGACTTATTTGCCTCGGTCGACAATTTTCGCGACCGTCTTAGTTCAGCGCAAAACGAACTTGTCGGTGATCTTGGTGTGGGGGTTATTGATAACACTATCTCTGACGCCAATTCGCCGTTAGTTGCCGCGCTTAGACGTATAAACGAACAATCTCCCAAGGTTAGATTTCAACTTCAGGCCACGCAACTTGATGAGGTTGAAAGAGGTGTCGTCGAGGGGCGGTTGGTGGCGGGAATTGTGCCGGTTTATCAAAAACGCGAAGAGTTCGATTACTACGAGCTATACGAAGAACGCTCGGAGGTTTATTGCGCGCTCGGCCACCCGCTGTTCTCCATGGCGGACGCGGACATGGGTGGTAATGTGCTCAAGGATTACGAGTGCATCAACCATCGCTACGCGATTCATCGCGACAAACTGAAATTTGCCCACTACGACAGCTTTTCGGCCTCGGCAACCCAGGTGGAGGCCGTTGCGCTGCTGATCAAGACGGGTCGTTTCCTGGGGTTCCTGCCCCAGCATTACGCCGCACCGATGGTGGCGCGGGGAGAGTTTCGCGCGGTGCGCCCGGACCTGATCAACATCGTCACGCCGTTCAGTCTGATCCTGCGCCATAACACTGTGCGCAGCCCCTTGGTGAAGGCATTTGCCCAGGCACTGGGCGTGGATTTAAAAGCCTCGGTTTGATTGTTCGCCGCGTTGAACACTAACTAACGAACACTGGCGGCCAATGGGGATGATTGGACCAGGTTTAAGGCTTCAGCACTTGCAGCAACACGAAATCGTTTTTATCGAAACACCCGCTCAATACTGCTTGTAGAGTTCCCAATGCCGTGCCGTGAAGAGCGCGATAATCGCTGAGATCCATCATCACACAAGCAGGCGCCGCAACACTTTCCAGTCCCAGGAACGATTGGCTGAAGACTGGTTGCAAGTCCTGCGATATTGACCATGAACTTGATCACCTTGGCGTCCTTATCCGGCCACGCTCTCCCGCGGTGAAGCGCAACGCGTGGCCCCGGCCGGTGATACCCCGGTGCTTGCGGCTGCCACCGACGGAATCGAATTTCGCAGAGATCAGCTGTGAACAGGTACAGGCTCCACAGACTTTCGCCCGGCGTCCGTCCTGCTACCGCCTATTGGCGGCAGCCTTATCGGCGATCAGACCTCGCTGATATTGACCCAGCGCTGTTCCCGCGCCGCCAATCGAATCGCCGTCGCCAGCCGCTCCACTTCCAGGGCTTGCTCGAAGTCGGTGCCGGCTTGTCCGTGCCCGGCCAAGGCCATGATCAACTCATGCACTTCCAGCGTTTTCAACTCGTTGTAGCCCAGCTGATGCCCCGGCGCGGGACTGAACGCTGCATATCCGGGCAGGTTCGGCCCGGCCAGTAAACGCTGGAAACCGTCCTGGCCGACACGGCACAGGCGTAACTCATTCAAACGCTCCTGATCGAATGACAGGGTCCCTTGGGTGCCACTGATCTCGAAACTCAGGTGATTCTTGTAGCCGTGCTTGAGCCAACTGCTGCTGAAGGTGCCACGCGCGCCGCTGGCAAAGCGCAGTAACGCATGGGCCTGATCGTCGACGGCAATTGTGCGTTGTTCCTGGCTACCGGCTGTGGCCGGGCGCTGGCGGTGCACGGTCTGGGAATCGGCGCATACCGCTTCGACATTGCCGAGCAGATAGCGCGCCATGCCCAGCAAGTGGCTGCCCAGGTCCGCCAGCGCGCCACCGGCATGTTCGGCCTCACAGCGCCACGACCAGGGTGACGCTGGATCGGCCATGAAGTCTTCGCTGAATTCGCCTTGAAAGCTGATGATCTCACCGAGTTTGCCGCTCTGAATCAACTCCCGCGCCAGGCCGATGATCGGGTTGTGCTGGTAGTTGTAGCCGACACGGGTGACCACGCCCGCATCCTTGGCCGCCAGGTGCATGGCGTTGGCCTGTTCGAGGTTCACCGCCAGCGGTTTTTCGCAGTACACCGGTTTGCCAGCGGCAAGCGCGGCCATGGCCATCGGGTAGTGCAGGTGGTTGGGGGTGGTGATGGCGATCAGGTTGACCTTGGGGTCGTCGATCAATTGCTGCCAGTCGCCATAGGCCTGCTCAAAGCCCCAGGCAGTGGCGCATGCCTGGGCACGAACGGAATCGGCGTCGGCCAGGGCGGCGAGGCGAAGCGTGAAGGGCAGTTCGAATGCTGCGCTGACGTTGCGAAAGGCCAGGGCATGGGCACGCCCCATGAAACCCGTGCCGATAAGTCCGATTCCGAGTTCGCGCATGACAGGATCCTTTGGTTTTTGTTTTCAGGAAACCCGTTTATAGAATAAAAATTCCTTTTCATCAATTATGGAATAAATATTTACATGTGGCCGCTGAGCGCTCGCGTGCAAACGCGGGAGTTCTTCGCTGCGCGCGGCGCCGTAACGCCAGTGTCTCGGTCAGTCTTCGAACCCGACCTGCTCGTGAATCTCATCGACTTTCAATTCCAGTCGATAAGCCACGGCGATAAACAGCGCCTGACACAGGCACAAGGTCGCACTCAACGAGCGGAAGGCAAACGAGCTGCCTTCGTTGACCAGCAGCACGGTGTTGGCGCGCTTGGCCAAAGGTGAAAGGTTACTGTCGGTGATGATCAGGGTTTTCGCCTGATGATGCTGGGCGATGCGCAGGCAGTGTTGGGTTTCCTTGCCATACGGCGTGAAGCTGATGGCGATCACCAGGTCATTGGCGCGCACGCTGCGCATCTGCTCGCGGTAACTGCCGCCGAGCCCCGATACCAGGTGGATGCGCTTGTTGGTGTGTTGCAGGTTGTAGACCAGGTAATCGGCCACCGCGAACGAGCGGCGCACGCCGACCACGTAGATGTTGTCAGCGTTGACCACCAGATCCACGGACTTGTCGAAGGCCTGATCATCGAGTTCCAGCCCCAGCCGTTCGATGCCCGACAGGGTGGCGTCGATGCATTCGCGCGCCAGGTCGCCGCCGCTGGCCTTCTGTGACTTGTTGGCGATCATGCTGCGAATGCGCTGCTGGTAGTTCTGCACCGGCGTGGTCTTGTGGGTATACGCCTCGCGAAACAGCGCCTGCATTTCGCTGAAGCCGCTGAAGCCGAAACGCTGGGAAAACCGCACGATGGCCGACGGGTGCACTTCGCATTCGCGAGCGATGTCGCTGATGCGGTCGACCATGATCCGGTCGCTCTGCTGGCTCATGTAGCTGGCGATGCGTTTGAGCTGGCGCGGCAGGCTTTCGTATTCATCGGTGATCAGCTGCAGCAGACGCTCGGCATTGATCGGGGGGCTGGTGAGATCGCTGTCGGGCGTGCTCTCGGTCGTAGCCGGCTGATCGGTGCGGGACATTGGGGAATCCTTCTGGCTTGTTCTTATAGGGCCGATTTTTCACTTCGTCCCCTGACAATAGGTTGGCTGTGCGCAGTCTACAGGGTAGGCCCGAATAAAATCTTGAGCTTGCAGCAGTGTGAAGCTTGCTGAAACGATGCACTGCTTCTGGAACGCATGTGCCAAAGCTTATTGGAAAAAATATTCCATGTAAAAATATTTGGAATAATTATTGATTATTCGGTCCCGGTCGTTTTAGTCTGCATCCACCAAGAGTGTTCGGTACGGCCATCGCCCCGAACGCAGGCTGATAAAAATAACAGGAGCCAGCATGGGCCAGACTCGTTTTGCCAGTGGGCGTCAATTGGATCTGATTTGCCTGGGGCGCCTAGGCGTCGACCTCTATGCGCAGCAAGTCGGGGCGCGGCTGGAGGATGTAAGCAGCTTTGCCAAGTACCTCGGCGGCTCGTCCGCCAACATCGCCTTCGGCACCGCGCGGTTGGGGCTGAAGTCGGCGATGCTGAGCCGGGTAGGGGACGACCATATGGGGCGCTTCCTCGTTGAGTCCCTGACCCGTGAAGGCTGCGATGTCAGTGGCATCAAGGTCGATCCGGAGCGCTTGACCGCCATGGTCCTGCTGGGGCTCAAGGACCGCGAAACCTTTCCTTTGGTCTTCTACCGCGAAAACTGCGCCGACATGGCACTGCGGGCCGAAGACATCAGCGAAGCCTTCATCTCTTCCAGTAAAGCCTTGCTGATCACCGGCACGCATTTCTCCACCGACGGTGTGTACAAGTCGAGCATCCTGGCCCTGGAATATGCACAGAAGCACAACGTCAAGCGGGTGCTGGACATCGACTACCGCCCGGTGCTCTGGGGGCTGGCCGGCAAGGCGGACGGTGAGACCCGTTTCGTCGCCGACCAGAACGTCAGCCAGCATGTGCAGAAAATCCTTCCGCGTTTCGACCTGATCGTCGGCACTGAAGAAGAGTTCCTGATTGCCGGTGGTGCCGAGGATTTGCTCACTGCGCTGCGCAATGTCCGGCGCCTGAGCGCTGCGACCCTGGTGGTCAAGCTCGGTCCGCAAGGCTGCACGGTGATTCATGGAGAGATCCCGACCCGTCTTGAAGACGGTGCGATTTATCCCGGCGTGCGTGTGGAAGTGCTTAACGTGCTGGGGGCCGGCGATGCCTTCATGTCGGGCTTCCTCAGCGGTTGGCTGGAGGACGCCAGCGATGAGCGCTGCTGCCAGTTGGCCAACGCCTGTGGCGGCCTGGTGGTGTCGCGCCATGCCTGCGCCCCGGCGATGCCGACCCGCGCCGAACTGGATTACCTGTTCAACAGCCCGGTGCCGATTACCCGCCCGGACCAGGACGCGGTGTTGCAGCGCCTGCATCAGGTCAGCGTGCCGCGCAAACAGTGGAAGCAACTGTTCATCTTTGCCTTCGACCATCGCGGGCAACTGGTGGAGCTGGCGCAAAAGGGCGGCCGTGACCTCAACGCCATCTGCGAACTCAAGCAACTTTTTATCCAGGCCGTGGAGCGGGTCGAAACCGATTTGCGCGAGCAAGGTACCGACGCCAATGTCGGGCTGCTGGCCGATCAACGTTTCGGCCAGGACTCACTGAATGCCGCCACCGGTCGCGGCTGGTGGGTGGCGCGGCCGGTGGAAGTCCAGGGTTCGCGGCCATTGGCCTTCGAACACGGTCGCTCTATCGGCAGCAACCTGATCGCCTGGCCGCAAGAGCAGATCATCAAGTGCCTGGTGCAATTTCATCCCGACGACGAACCGTTGCTGCGTCTGGAACAGGAAGCGCAGATCAAGGGTTTGTATCAGGCGTCCCAGGTCAGTGGTCATGAACTGCTGCTGGAAATCATCCCGCCCAAGGATCACCCCTCGGCTCACCCGGACGTGCTGTATCGCGCCCTCAAGCGCCTCTACAACCTGGGCATCTACCCGGCGTGGTGGAAGATCGAAGCGCAAAGCGCCGAGGAGTGGCAGCAACTCGACGAACTGATCCAGGAACGCGATCCGTACTGCCGAGGGGTGGTGCTGCTGGGCTTGAACGCCCCGGCATCAGCGTTGGCCGAAGGCTTTCAACAGGCCAGCCAGAGCCAGACCTGCCGCGGGTTCGCCGTGGGCCGGACGATTTTCCAGGAACCGAGCCGTGCGTGGTTGGCCGGGGAAATCGACGATGAGGCGCTGATTCAGCAGGTGCAAGGCACCTTTGTCGAATTGATCGATGCCTGGCGTGCGGCGCGGAGCTGAACATTTTCAATGTGTGAACACTGAACCTGTGGGAGCAAGCTCGCTCCCACAGGGTTCAGTGCCGTATTCAACGGTTAGGTACAACAATAAAAGGTGCAGCCATGCCCGCTATCCGAATTGGCATCAACCCGATCTCCTGGAGCAACGACGACCTGCCGTCCCTCGGTGGCGAGACGCCATTGAGCACCGCCCTCGGCGAAGGCAAGGAAATCGGTTACGAAGGTTTTGAACTCAACGGCAAATTCCCCAAGGACGCCAAAGGCGTCGGCGACGTGCTGCGGCCCTATGACCTGGCGTTGGTGTCCGGCTGGTATTCCAGCCGTCTGGCACGGCGTTCCGTGGCCGAGGAAATCGACGCCATCGGCAGTCATGTCGAGCTGCTGGCGAAGAACGGCGCCAAGGTGCTGGTCTATGGCGAGGTCGCGGACTCCATCCAGGGCCAGCGCATTCCTCTGGTCGAACGCCCGCGCTTGCACACCGAACAGGCCTGGCAGGAGTACGCCGACAAGCTCACCGAACTGGCGCGCTTCACCCTGTCCCAGGGCGTGCGCCTGGCCTATCACCACCACATGGGCGCCTACGTCGAATCCCCGGCGGACATCGACAAGTTGATGGCCCTGACCGGCAGCGAAGTCGGCCTGCTGTTCGATTCGGGCCATTGCTACATGGGCGGCGGCGAACCCTTGCAGGTGCTGCGCAAACACATCGAACGCATCTGCCACGTACATTTCAAGGACGTGCGCAAACCGGTGGTGCAGCTGGCGCGCAACAACCTGTGGAGCTTCCCGGACTGCATCATCAACGGCACCTTCACCGTGCCCGGCGATGGTGATATCGACTTCGGCTCATTGCTCGATGTGCTGCTGGCCGCCGATTACCACGGCTGGCTGGTGGTCGAAGCCGAGCAGGACCCGGCGGTGGCGCCAAGTTATGTCTACGCGAAAAAAGGCTACGACACCTTGCGTGCGTTGCTCGACGAGAGGATCGCGTCATGAGCCTGCTGGTCAAAAGCAACGCCCGCGGCCGCACCATGGTCGAGTTGGGCAACGGCGAGCTGGAATACGTCGGCTTCGCCGCCTACCGCTTGAGCCTGGGCGAAACACTGCCGGTCTCGGCGGGTGATAAAGAACTGTGCCTGGTGCTGCTCAGCGGCCGGGTCAGCATCAAGGGCGAAGCGCCGGGGCAGGGCGCGTTCGACTGGGACAACATTGGCGATCGGCAGTCGGTGTTCGAAGACAAGTCTCCGTTCGCCGCGTACTTGCCACTCGGCAGTCAAGCCCAGGTGGTCGCCCTGAGTGATGTGCAAATTGCCGTGTGTTCCGCGCCTGGCTTCACTACTGAAGCCAGTAGCGAAAAGATCGCAGCCTTCGGCAGCTCCTACAGCCCACGCCTGATCAAGCCCGACACGATGAAGCGCAGCGTGCGCGGCAAGGGCGCCAACACCCGCTACGTCTGCGACATCCTGCCGGACACCGAGCCCGCCCATTCACTGCTGGTGGTCGAAGTGCGCACACCGTCCGGACACTCCTCCAGCTACCCGCCACACAAGCACGACACCGACGACCTGCCGCACCAGAGCTTTCTCGAAGAAACCTATTACCACCAGATCAACCCGCCCCAGGGCTTCGTGTTCCAGCGGGTGTACACCGACGATCGCAGCATCGATCAGGCCATGGCCGTGGAAAACAGCGACCTGGTGGTCGTGCCCAAGGGTTATCACCCGGTCAGTGTGCCGTACGGCTACGAGTCGTATTACCTGAACGTGATGGCCGGCCCGAAACGCGTCTGGCAGTTCCATAACGATCCGCAGCACAGTTGGCTGCTTGATCTGTGAACTGAAAAGCCTGAATTCCAACGTCTGAATTCCACTATCTGCACGGAGAACAATAACGATGAGCGACGCCCAGGTAATCGGCCATTACATAGACGGTCAGGTGCAAGACACCGGCAGTGAGCGGTTCAGCAATGTCTTCAACCCGGCCACCGGCAGCGTGCAGGCACGGGTCGGGCTGGCCAGCGAGAAGACTGTGGACGAGGCAGTCGCATCGGCCCTCAAGGCCTTTCCAGCTTGGTCCGAGCAATCATCCCTGCGCCGTTCGAGGGTGATGTTCAAGTTCAAGGAATTGCTCGACCGCCATCACGATGAACTGGCAGAAATCATCAGCCGCGAACACGGCAAGGTGTTTTCCGACGCCAAGGGCGAAGTCACCCGTGGCATCGAAATCGTCGAATACGCCTGTGGTGCGCCGAACCTGTTGAAAACCGAATTCAGCGACAACATCGGCGGCGGCATCGACAACTGGAACCTGCGCCAGCCGCTGGGTGTTTGTGCCGGGGTTACGCCGTTCAACTTCCCGGTGATGGTGCCGCTGTGGATGATCCCGCTGGCGCTGGTTACCGGTAACTGCTTCATCCTCAAGCCGTCCGAACGTGATCCGTCCGCCAGTTTGCTGATGGCCCGTTTGCTCACCGAGGCCGGGTTGCCGGATGGTGTGTTCAACGTGGTCCAGGGCGACAAGGCCGCGGTCGATGCGCTGCTGCAACACCCGGACATCGAAGCGATTTCCTTTGTCGGCTCGACGCCGATTGCCGAGTACATCCATCAGCAAGCCACCTCCCGGGGCAAGCGCGTGCAGGCCCTGGGCGGGGCGAAGAACCACATGATCGTCATGCCCGATGCGGATCTGGATCAAGCGGCGGATGCCTTGATCGGCGCGGCGTACGGCTCGGCCGGTGAGCGCTGCATGGCGATCTCGATTGCCGTGGCGGTGGGTGATGTCGGCGACCGCTTGATCGCCAAGTTGCTGCCGCGCATCGATCAACTGAAGGTCGGCAACGGCATGCAGAGCGACAGCGACATGGGGCCGTTGGTGACGGCCGAGCACAAGGCCAAGGTCGAAGGCTTCATTGACCAGGGTGTGGCTCAAGGTGCGCAGCTGATTGTCGATGGTCGTCATTTCAAGGTGCCGGGCGCCGAGAACGGCTTCTTCGTTGGCGCGACGCTGTTCGACAAGGTCACGACCGAGATGAGCATTTACCAACAGGAAATCTTCGGTCCGGTGCTGGGCATCGTGCGTGTGCCGGACTTCGCCAGCGCGGTGGCGCTGATCAACGCCCACGAATTCGGCAACGGTGTGTCCTGCTTCACCAGCGACGGCGGCATTGCCCGAGCCTTCGCCCGCACCATCAAGGTCGGCATGGTCGGCATCAACGTGCCGATTCCGGTGCCCATGGCCTGGCACTCGTTCGGTGGCTGGAAACGCTCGCTGTTCGGCGACCACCATGCCTACGGTGAAGAAGGCATCCGCTTCTACAGTCGCTACAAAAGCGTGATGCAACGCTGGCCCGACAGCATCGCCAAGGGCCCTGAATTCAGCATGCCGACAGCCAAATAATTCACTTGTGTGGAGAACAACAATAATGAGCAAACCCCTGCGTTTCGCCCTGAACCGTATGGTCGCCCCACGTTTGTCCCTGCCCGCGTTCATCGAGTTGGCGGTGACCCTCAAGGCCGACGCCATCGAGATCCGCAATGACCTCAAAGGTGTCGAGATCGAAGACGGCACCTCACCCGAGTGCGTGCGTGAGCTGTGCGCGGCCAAAGGCATCACCGTGCTCTCGATCAACGCGCTGTATCCGTTTGATGTGTGGAACGACGAGCGCCGGGAGCAGGCCTCGAAACTCGCTGCCTATGCCCGGGACTGCGGCGCGCAAGGGCTGGTCATGTGCCCGTTGAACGACCGTGCCGACCCGCGTACCGAAGCCGAGCGCGCTTCAGGCCTGCGCACGGCGTTGAGTCAGCTGGCGCCGATCCTGCGCGATCACGGGATTCTCGGGTTCATCGAACCGCTGGGTTTCGAAGAGTGCTCGCTGCGCCGTAAACGCACGGCGGTGGACGCGATAAAGGCCATCGGCGGGCTGGATGTGTTCCGGCTGGTGCATGACACCTTTCACCATCACCTGGCCGGCGAGCAGGAGTTCTTCCCTGAGCTGACCGGGCTGGTGCACATCTCCGGGGTCGAGGATGCCGAGGCCCCGCTGGCAACCATTCGCGATGGTCACCGGGTGCTGGTGGGCGAGGGCGACATCCTCGGCAATGCGGCGCAGATCGACACCTTGCTCGCTAGCGGCTACAGCGGCTACCTGTCGTTCGAACCGTTCGCTGACAGCGTGCATGGGCTGGCGGATATCGAACGGGCGATCGGCGCGAGTATGGATCACTTGCAGAAATCCCTGGCCTGAGGCAGTTATCGAACTGATTGGAGAACCCTTGTGGGAGCGAGCTTGCTCCGGGCGGCGTTCCGACGATGGGGCCTGCACATTCAACATTGACGCTGGCTGCCAGTCCGCCATCGCGAGCAAGCTCGCTCCCACAATGATCAGTGTTCACAGCACATACCGGATTTAGCTTCAAAGGAAGGTGCAAGCATGACCACAACAAGACTGACCATGGCCCAGGCCCTGGTGAAATTCCTCGATAACCAGTACATCGAGGTCGATGGGGTCCAGAGTAAATTCGTCGCCGGGATCTTTACCATTTTCGGCCACGGCAACGTGCTGGGCCTGGGGCAGGCTCTGGAGCAGGACAGCGGCGACCTGGTCGTTCATCAGGGCCGCAACGAGCAAGGCATGGCCCATGCCGCCATCGGGTTCGCCAAGCAGCACCTGCGACGCAAGATCTACGCCTGCACTTCGTCTGTGGGGCCTGGCGCGGCGAACATGCTGACCGCTGCCGCCACGGCGACGGCCAACCGTATTCCCTTGCTGCTGTTGCCCGGCGATGTCTACGCCTGCCGCCAACCGGACCCGGTGTTGCAACAGATCGAGCAGTTCCACGACCTGAGCATCAGCACCAACGATGCATTCAAGGCTGTCAGTAAATACTGGGACCGCATCAACCGTCCCGAGCAACTTATGACGGCGGCGATCCACGCCATGCGAGTGCTCACCGACCCTGCGGAAACCGGCGCCGTGACCCTGGCCTTGCCACAAGACGTGCAGGCCGAGGCCTACGACTATCCCGATTATTTCCTGCAAAAACGCGTGCACCGCATCGAGCGTCGTCCGGCTACCGAAGCCATGCTCGGTGATGCACTGGCGTTATTCAAAGGCAAGCGCAAACCGTTGATCATTTGCGGTGGCGGGGTTCGTTATTCCGGTGCCAACGTCGCATTGCAGGCATTTGCCGAGCGCTTCGACATTCCTTTCGCCGAAACCCAGGCCGGCAAGAGCGCGGTGGTGTCCAGCCATCCGCTGAATGTCGGCGGGATCGGCGAAACCGGTTGCCTGGCAGCGAATTTGTTGGCCAGGGACGCTGATCTGATCATTGGCATTGGCACCCGTTACAGCGACTTCACCACCGCGTCGAAGTCCTTGTTTCAGCACCCGCAGGTGCAATTTCTCAACCTCAATATCAGCCCCAGCGATGCCCTGAAACTCGACGGCGTGCAATTGCTGGCGGACGCCAGAACCGGTTTGTCGGCGCTGGCCGAAGCGCTGGGTGATTATCGCTCGAGCTGGGGCGATCAACCCCGTCAGGCCAAGGCGCAACTGGATGAGGAAGTCGATCGCATCTATCAGGTGGAATACCAGGCCAAGGATTTCGTCCCGGAAATCAACGACCACATGGACCCGGCGGTGCTGCGCGAATTCATCGAGCTGACCGGCTCCTGCCTGACCCAGAGCCGCGTGCTCGGGGTGCTCAATGAAACCCTGGCGGACGACGCAGTGATCGTCGCCGCCGCCGGCAGCTTGCCTGGCGACTTGCAGCGCAGCTGGCGCAGCAAGGGCGTGAACACCTACCACGTCGAGTACGGCTATTCCTGCATGGGTTACGAGGTCAACGCTGCGTTGGGCGTGAAACTCGCCGAGCCGGATCGTGAGGTCTATGCGCTGGTGGGCGACGGCTCCTACATGATGCTGCACTCGGAGCTGGCGACCTCGATTCAGGAGCGGCGCAAGATCAACGTGGTGCTCCTGGACAACATGACCTTTGGCTGCATCAACAACCTGCAGATGGAACACGGCATGGACAGCTTCGGCACCGAGTTCCGCTTCCGCAACCCGCAAACCGGCAAGCTCGATGGCGGCTTTGTGCCGGTGGATTTCGCCATGAGCGCGGCGGCCTATGGCTGCAAGACTTACAAAGTGAACACCGTTGAAGAGCTGAAGGCTGCACTGGCGGATGCGCGCTTGCAGACGGTTTCGACGCTGATCGATATCAAGGTTTTGCCCAAGACCATGATTCACAAATACCTGTCGTGGTGGCGGGTCGGTGTGGCGCAGGTTTCCACCAGTGCCCGTACCGATGCGGTGGCCAAGACCCTGAACGAACGACTGGCCAAGGCCCGTCAATACTGATTGCCCTGAACGAACCCACAGGAGTGTTTATATGTCTTTGCTTTCTAATTCGTTGCGCATTGGCGTCATCGGCACCGGGGCCATCGGCCAGGACCACATCCGTCGTTGCAGCCAGACCTTGCTCAACAGCCAGGTCGTGGCGGTGACCGACATCAATTTGCAGCAAGCGGCCAAGGTCGTTGCCGATCTCAAGCTGACCGCCGAGGTCTATCCCGACGGTCATGCGCTGATCAAGGCGCCGGAAGTCGAGGCGATCCTCGTTACCTCCTGGGGTCCGAGCCACGAAGAGTTCGTGCTGGCAGCGATTGCCGCCGGTAAGCCGGTGTTCTGCGAGAAACCGCTGGCGGTCACTGCCGAAGGCTGCCGCAAGATCGTCGAGGCCGAAGTGGCTCACGGCAAGCGGCTGGTACAGGTCGGTTTCATGCGTCCGTACGACGAGGGGTATCGGGCGCTGAAATCAGTGATCGACAGCGGCCAGATCGGCGAGCCGTTGATGCTGCATTGCGCCCACCGCAACCCGACCGTGGGCGAGAACTACAAGACCGACATGGCGATCACCGACACCCTGATCCATGAGCTGGATGTGCTGCGCTGGTTGCTCGATGACGACTACGTGTCGGTGCAGGTGGTGTTCCCGCGCAAGACCAGCAAGGCCCACGCCCATTTGAAAGACCCGCAGATCGTGCTGCTGGAAACCGCCAAGGGCACGCGCATCGATGTGGAAGTGTTCGTCAACTGCCAGTACGGCTACGACATCCAGTGCGAAGTGGTGGGGGAGACCGGTATCGCCAAACTGCCGGAACCGTCCCAGGTGCAGTTGCGCAGTGGCGCGAAGCTGTCCAATGCGATTCTGATGGACTGGAAGGACCGGTTCATCGCCGCGTATGACGTCGAATTGCAGGCGTTCATCGATGCTGTGCGCGCCGGGCAGGTTGGCGGGCCTTCGGCGTGGGATGGTTTCGCAGCGGCGGTGGCGGCGGATGCGTGCATCGAGGCGCAGAACAGCGGGGCGATTGTCAAAGTCGGCCTGCCAGAGCGCCCACACTTCTACGGTTAACGATGATCCCCTGTGGGAGTGGTGAAGGAGAATAAAAATGCGCATCGCACTAGACCCCTACATGTACCGCAACCTGTCCCTGGGCAAGATGGTCGACAAGGTCGCCGAGCTCGGTTACGAACACATCGAGCTGTCGCCTCGGGAAGATTTCCTGCCGTTCTACAAAGCCCCACGGGTCGACAAGGCGCGGATCAAGGAATTTCGCAAAGCCCTGAGCGACACCGGGGTCAAACTCTCTTCTTTATTACCGATGTACCACTGGGCCGCTGCCGATGAAGGTTTGCGCGTGGCCGCGGTGCGCAACTGGAAGCGCGCGATCCAGATTGCCGTAGAGATGGACTGCGAACTGGTCAACACCGAGTTCACCGGCCAGTCGGACAACCCGCTGGTGTGCGAGAACCAGTTCATGCGCTCCATGGATGAGCTGATCCCGGTGTTCGAACGCGAAGGCATCAAGCTCGATATCCAGGCTCACCCGTATGATTTCTGCGAGCGCAATAACGAGTCGGTGGACATCATTCGTGGTCTGGACCGTGACTGGATCAACTACCTCTACGCTGCGCCGCACACGTTTTTCTATGACGATGGCGTCGGTGACATCGCCTCGATGCTCAAGTACGCCGGGTCGAAACTGACGCACCTGATCATCGCCGACACCTACAACCACAAGGCGTCTTCGGGCTTGCGCTACATCGTCAACCCGCCGGGCGTCACCGCCACCGTGCACCAGCATCTGGACATCGGCCAGGGCGAGGTCGATTGGGACGCGTTCTTCGGCACCTTGCGCGAGATCAAGTTCGATGGCATTGCCACCGTCTCGGTGTTCGCCTGGGAGGACCGGCCGGATGAGTCCAACCGGATGATGCTCGAGCGCGTCAAAAGCGAACTCTGCCGTTGAATACCTACGAAAATCCTGTGGGAGCGAGCTTGCTCCGGGCGGCGTTCCGACGATTGCGGTCTGACAGTCACATAGATGTTGAGTGTGCTGCCGTCATCGCGAGCAAGCTCGCTCCCACAGAGGTCGCGTTCTATAAGGAGAATACTTTCATGCGCATCGGACTTGTCGGATACGGCCATGGCGGCCGGTTTTTCCATGCTCCACTGATCAGCAGTTTGCCGGGTGCAACCTTCGTCGGTGTGGTTACTCGTTCAGCGGAGCGGCGCCAGTTGCTGGCGGCAGAACACCCCGGCGTGCCGGCCTTCGACAGCATCGGCCAACTGGTCGAAATCGGGGTCGATGTGCTGGTAGTGTCCACACCGCTCAAAGGTCGCCCGGCGCTGGTGCTCGACGCCATCGAACACAATGTGGCGGTGGTCAGCGACAAGCCGTTCGCCGCTGACGCGCAACAGGCGCAAACCCTGATCACCATGGCCGAGCGCCAGGGTGTGCAACTGAGCGTCTACCAGAACCGGCGCTGGGACTCGGACTTTCTCACCGTGCGCAAACTCATCGAGTCCGGTGCGCTGGGGCAGGTCACCCGTTTCGAATCGCGGATCGAACGCTATTCGCCACAGTCGGTGAACAACGGCAGTGGCGGTGGTTTCCTGCGTGATCTGGGCAGCCATCTGGTGGATCAGGCGTTGTTGCTGTTCGGTCCGGTGACACGGGTCTACGCCGAGCTGGATTATCTGGAGAAAGACCAGCCGTTCGATAACGGCTTCTTTATGTCCCTGACCCACGCTAGCGGTGTGACCTCGCACTTGGGCGGCAGTTGCCTGCAAAACACTCCCGGCCCGCGCTTTCGCGTGACCGGCACTCAAGGCTGTTACAGCGTCGATGGTCTCGACGGGCAGGAGGCGTCGGCGCTCGCCGGGCTGACACCGAAATCCGAAGGTGAACGCTGGGGCGTGGAAGAGCATCGCCGCTGGGGCTGGTTCGAACAGGGCGAAGTGCGCGAAAGAGTTCCCTCCGAGCGTGGTTGCTGGAATCAGTTCTATTTACAGCTGCAAGGCGCATTGCAGAGCGGTGGCCCACTGCCTGTGGAGGCCCGTGATGCACTGGCGACCACCCGCGTGCTAGACGCTGCGCGGCTGAGTTTCGAGCGCCATCAGGTGGTGCAATTGAGCGCCTTCGAGAGTCATGGAATAAAATCAGAATAAAATTCTAAAATTAGTTGATATGGAAAATATTTTCCAATAAAGTCATTTCCAGCGAGCTGCCTCGCACCCGGTTCCAACTCTTTTCCCGCTTGCCCGCTTACTGAAATCGTCACGCCTTATCCATAAAACCAACAAGAATGTGGAGAAAGACTTTTCATGAAGACCAAGATCCGTTTCGCCTCACTCGCCTTGTCCCTGATGTTCGCCAGCGGCGCTGCACTCGCTGACATGAAGATCGGCGTCAGCATGTCGCAGTTCGATGACACCTGGCTGACCTACCTGCGCGAATCCATGGACACAAAAGCCAAATCCTATCCCGATGGCGTCAAGCTGCAGTTCGAAGACGCGCGCAGCGACGTGGTCCGGCAGTTGAGCCAGGTAGAAAGCTTCATCAGTCAGAAGGTCGACGCCATTGTGGTCAACCCGGTGGATACCGCAGCGACCAAAAAAATCACCGAATCGGCGGTCAAGGCCGGCATTCCGCTGGTCTACGTCAACCGCCGTCCCGATGACCTTAACCTGCCCAAAGGCGTGGTCACTGTCGCCTCCAACGATCTGGAGGCCGGTCAGATGCAGATGCAATACCTGGCCGACAAAATGGGCGGCAAAGGCGACATCGTGATTCTGCTGGGCGACCTGGCGAACAACTCCACCACCAACCGTACCAAGGGCGTCAAAGAGGTGCTGGCCAAGTACCCGAACATCAAGATCGAGCAAGAGCAAACCGGCATCTGGTTGCGGGACAAGGGCATGACCCTGGTCAACGACTGGCTGACCCAGGGCCGCAAGTTCGACGCGGTCGTCTCCAACAACGACGAGATGGCCATTGGCGCCGCGATGGCCCTGCAACAGGCCGGAGTGGAAAAGGGCAGCATCCTGATCGCCGGTGTCGACGGTACGCCTGACGGTTTGAACGCAGTGAAGAAGGGCTCTCTGGTCGTCTCGGTGTTCCAGGACGCCAAGGGTCAGGCCGACGGTTCGATCGAGACGGCAGTGAAAATGGCCAAAAACGAGCCGGTCGAGCCGGCCGTGTGGGTGCCGTATCGCTTGATCACGCTACAAAACGTTGACCAGTTCAAATAGTCCGTCCGTTCAATAACAACAATAAACACGCAAGGTGGCAACCGCGACCTTGCTGATGGAGTACCTGATCATGTTCGCTTCAGCGACTGCTTCGAGCACCCCATTGATGGGTGTCCAGCCAACTGTAACGCCTGTCGATGAGCCGTACCTGTTGGAGATCGTCAACGTCAGCAAGGGTTTCCCCGGGGTGGTGGCCTTGTCCGACGTGCAGCTGCGGGTACGCCCCGGTTCCGTGCTGGCCCTGATGGGCGAAAACGGCGCGGGCAAATCCACCTTGATGAAAATCATCGCCGGCATCTACCAGCCGGACGCCGGCGAACTGCGCCTGCGGGGCAAACCGGTGATCTTCGAAACGCCCCTGGCGGCGCTGCAGGCCGGGATCGCGATGATCCACCAGGAACTCAACCTGATGCCGCACATGAGCATCGCCGAGAACATCTGGATCGGCCGTGAGCAGCTCAACGGTTTCCACATGATCGACCACCGGGAAATGCACCGCTGCACGGCGAAGCTGTTGGAGCGTCTGCGCATCAACCTTGATCCGGAGGAGCATGTCGGCAACCTCAGCATCGCCGAACGGCAGATGGTCGAGATCGCCAAAGCAGTGTCCTACGACTCCGACATCCTGATCATGGACGAACCGACTTCGGCCATCACCGACAAGGAAGTCGCCCACCTGTTTTCGATCATTGCCGACCTCAAGAGCCAGGGCAAAGGCATCATCTACATCACCCACAAAATGAATGAAGTGTTCAGCATCGCCGACGAAGTGGCAGTGTTCCGCGACGGTGCCTACATCGGCCTGCAACGGGCCGACAGCATGGATGGCGACAGCCTGATTTCGATGATGGTCGGGCGTGAACTGAGCCAGTTGTTCCCGGTACGCGAGACGCCGATTGGCGATCTGCTGCTGTCGGTGCGCGACCTCAAGCTCGATGGCATTTTCAAGGACGTGTCCTTCGATCTGCATGCGGGTGAGATTCTCGGCATTGCCGGGTTGATGGGCTCGGGGCGGACCAACGTCGCCGAGGCGATCTTTGGCATCACCCCGAGCGACGGTGGCGAGATTCGCCTCGACGGTGAAGTGGTGCGCATTACCGATCCGCACATGGCCATCGAGAAGGGCTTCGCCCTGTTGACCGAGGATCGCAAGCTCAGCGGCCTGTTCCCGTGCCTGTCGGTGCTGGAGAACATGGAAATGGCGGTGCTGCCGCACTACGCCGGCCACGGTTTCATCCAGCAAAAAGCCCTGCGCGCCCTGTGCGAAGACATGTGCAAGAAATTGCGGGTGAAAACCCCGTCGCTCGAGCAGTGCATCGACACGCTGTCCGGCGGTAATCAGCAGAAGGCCTTGCTGGCGCGCTGGCTGATGACCAACCCGCGAATCCTGATTCTCGACGAGCCGACCCGCGGCATCGATGTCGGCGCCAAGGCCGAGATCTACCGGCTTATCTCCTACCTCGCCAGCGAAGGCATGGCGGTGATCATGATTTCCTCTGAGCTGCCGGAAGTGCTCGGCATGAGCGACCGGGTCATGGTCATGCACGAGGGCGACCTGATGGGCACCCTCGATCGCAGCGAAGCGACTCAGGAACGAGTGATGCAACTGGCCTCGGGCATGTCCGCGGTTCACTAATGGATGCCGGCGCTGGCTCGGCCAGCGTCGACGACGCGATAGAAGGGTGAGTGGTTATGAACGCGATACTGGAAAACAAACCGGCAACGGCACCGGCCAAGAGTCGCCGGCGCTTTCCGACTGAACTGAGTATTTTCCTGGTGCTGATTGGCATCGGCCTGGTGTTCGAGGTATTCGGCTGGATCGTGCGCGACCAGAGCTTCCTGATGAACTCCCAACGCCTGGTACTGATGATCCTGCAAGTGTCGATCATCGGCCTGCTGGCCATCGGCGTGACCCAGGTGATCATCACCACCGGCATTGACCTGTCCTCAGGCTCGGTGCTGGCGTTGTCGGCGATGATTGCCGCCAGCCTGGCGCAGACCTCGGATTTCGCCCGTGCGGTATTCCCGTCGCTGACTGACTTGCCGGTGTGGATTCCAGTGATTGTCGGGCTCGGCGTCGGGCTGCTGGCGGGGGCAATCAACGGCAGCATCATTGCCATTACCGGGATTCCACCGTTCATTGCCACCTTGGGCATGATGGTCTCGGCCCGTGGCCTGGCGCGTTACTACACCGAAGGCCAGCCGGTGAGCATGCTATCGGACTCCTACACGGCCATCGGTCACGGCGCGATGCCGGTGATCATTTTTCTGGTGGTGGCGGTGATCTTCCATATCGCGCTGCGCTACACCAAGTACGGTAAATACACCTACGCCATCGGCGGCAACATGCAGGCGGCGCGTACGTCCGGGATCAACGTCAAACGCCATCTGGTCATCGTCTACAGCATCGCCGGGTTGCTGGCGGGGCTGGCGGGCGTGGTGGCTTCGGCCCGTGCCGCCACCGGCCAGGCCGGGATGGGCATGTCCTATGAACTGGATGCGATTGCCGCAGCGGTCATCGGTGGTACCAGTTTGGCGGGCGGAGTCGGGCGCATCACCGGCACGGTCATCGGTGCGCTGATCCTTGGGGTGATGGCCAGCGGATTCACTTTCGTCGGGGTCGATGCCTACATCCAGGACATCATCAAAGGCTTGATCATCGTGGTCGCGGTGGTCATCGACCAGTACCGCAACAAGCGCAAACTCAAACGCTGAATTTGACTGCAAAAACAGCGAGGGCCAGTTCTGGCTCTCGCTTCGCAATACCCCCTCATGGTTGTCTCGCTGAAAATGAATCAGTCCGACATCTGCTCGGTGAGCAGAACGACCGCGATGATGATCATGGCCGCTCCGGAGAATCGACTGACCCACTGAGCGGCGGCTGGACGTGCCTGGAGAACGGCCTGTGAGCCAAATCCCACCAGCAGATAGATAACGCCACAACTGACGGTGTGGACGAGCCCCAGCGCAATCATCTGCATTGGGACAGACCAGGTAGCGGTTGCGTCGGTGAATTGTGGCAATAGCGCCAGGAACAGCAGGAACACTTTCGGATTCAGCCCGCTGACGCAAAGCCCCTTGAGCGCCCAGCGCTTCCAGGAGCCCGACACCTGGATGTCGTCAGCATGGGGTGTGGAGGGACGGGCAAGCATGTTGATACCTAACCAGAACAGATAAGCCGCCCCGGCAACCGTAAGCGCCGTCAAGACAACAGGGTGGTTGGCGACCAGCGCGCCAACACCGGCGGCAACAATCACGGTTGCAATCAAATGACCGGACAAAAGCCCACCCACAGCGGGCAGGACGACCCGGCCCTTCAAACCCGCCGAAATCGCGTACGCCCAATCTGCACCGGGCGTGATGATGAACAGAATCGACACCGCCCAGAAAGCAACAAAAATACTGAAGGTCATGGCGCCAGGCACTCCCGTTGATGACACACCGCTCTCTGCATCGTCCCGCTCCGCGAATCACAGGCCGCCTCATCTTTGGTCAAGGGAGTGCGGCGTTAATGGTGAGAGGAAGAATAATGAAATGTTGTTAGAATTAAATTTCAAAAGTAATCGTTCATGTGTGCTGGAAGGGGAGATTTTTCTAAATGGACAGGATTGATCGAAAGATTCTTTCTGAGCTGCAAAAGGATGGTCGCCTTTCGGTCACAGAACTCGCTGAGCGAGTGGGACTGAGCCTTTCCCCTTGTCATCGGCGAGTACGGGCACTGGAAGAGTCAGGTGTGTTGCTCGGCTACAGAGCACAGTTGGACCCAGGCGCACTCGGCCTGAATTTTTCAGCGATGGTGTTTGCCACGCTTCGTGAGGGCGACAGGCAAGCTGTCGAGGCTTTCGAGACGGCGCTCGTCGAGATCCCGCAAGTGGTCGATGCCCAGAGGTTATTCGGGGAGCCGGACTACCTGCTGCACGTCATCACTCAGGATTTGCCAGCCTTCCAGCAGCTATACGATGAGAGCCTTTCGACCTTGCCCAACGTACAGCGGTTGACCTCGACCCTCGTTATGAAACGGGTCGTTCAGGATAGGCCGCTTCCTTTGTGATGGCGTGGCAAGGCCTGCGGTTTGGTCTTTCGATTTCGCACAACGCTGTTCGCTCAACGAAAAACGCCGCTGATTCCAGACCGGGACAGCGGCGTCAACGGTTAGTGTCGGGCGCTATTTGTAATGTTTCTCATAGACGGCAACCTGTTCCGGCGTGATCAGTTGGAAAGGCACCCAGACATCCGTCTCGACCGGCTCACCCTTGATCATTTTGATGGCCGCTTGCAGCGCAGTGGCCGCCTGGGCCTTGGGGTCTTGAAAGACCGAGGCCACCAGCATCCCGCGCTTGATCGCCGCGAGGCCGTCGGGCAGGCCGTCGATGCCGACAATCGCAATCTCGCCCTTGGTTTTGCCGGCCTGCTGCAGTGCCATGGCGGCGCCGATGGCCATCTCGTCATTGTTGGCGACGATGGCATCAAAACTCGTGCCGGCCAGCAGCCAGTTGCTGGTCAGGTCCATGCCTTTATTGCGCTGCCATTCGGCGCTTTGCTGTTCGACAATCTTGATCCCGGGATAGTCCTTGAGCACCTGTTTGACGCCTTCGGTGCGGTCGTGCGTAGAGTTTTGCGCGAGGTCGCCCATGATGATCGCGAGGGTGCCGTTGCCCCCCAGTTTTTCGGCCAGGTAGCGCATTTGCAGTTGCCCGGCCTCAATGTCGTTCGACGCTACGGTGACAACGCCTTTGGGCAAGACGCGTTCGTCCGGGTGACGGTTGACGTAGACCAGTGGCGTCTGCGCTTCGACGGCGGCGCGGGTCATGTTGGCGGTGGCAGCGGTGTCCACGGGCAAGACGATAACCGCATCGACTTTCTGGTTGAGAAAGCCCTGGACCTGATTGAGCTGGCGAACCACATCGCCTTGGGCGTCCTCGAACTGGATCTGGACGTTGTCCTTTTTGGCGGCTTCCTCCAGGCCGCTGCGCACATAGGTCATGAAGTTGTCGTCGACCCTGGCAATGCTGACACCGATGCGATAGCTGGCGGCGGCCCATTGGCTGAAGACGAGTAGCAGCGTGGCAAAAAGTAGTGTGCAGCGACGCATGATGGTTTTCCTTTTGTTGTTATAAGTCGACATTCATCAAGATCAGGGGGGCAGGGTTGCTGGCGCGCGTGGAATCTACATCCGGGCGCGCCGCAGGCTCCTCAATCCAGTGTGAACGCTTGCCGGAAACGTTCGAGTGCCGCTTCGCTGTCGCCGCTGGCCCAGCCCTCAAGCCCGACGACACCGGTGTATCCCATACCGAACAAGGCTTTGGCAATGGCCGGGTAATGGATTTCGCCGGTGCCCGGTTCCATGCGCCCAGGGACGTCAGCGACCTGGATTTCACCGATGGCGCTGCCAGCACGCTGGATCAGTTCGATCAGGTTCCCTTCGCCAATCTGCGCATGGTAAAGGTCCAGGTTCATCTTCAGGTGAGGGCTGCCCACGGCCTCGATCAGCGCCAGGGTATCGTCGGCGCGAGCGAACGGCGTGCCGGGGTGGTCCACTTCGGTATTGAGGTTCTCCAGCAGGAACACCCGGCCGGCGTCTTCGCCCAGGCGAGCGATTTTCTCCAGGGTCTTGCAGGCGCTCAACCACATGCGTCCGGTGGTGTGAGCCACGGGTTTGACTGGCAAACCTTGATCGCCCAGACCCGTGCCATGCAAGTTGAGGCTCGGGCAATTCAATTGGGCGGCAACGGCCAGCGATTCCCGTGCGCTGTCGAGCAGGTGCCGGATATCCTCGGGGTCGGTCAAATTGCCCGAGATGTAGCCGGTCATGGAGGTGAAGTCAGCGCCGGTGGCGACCAGGGCCGGAATGTCTTTGGTCGTCCAGCTCCAGATTTCGGCGCTGAAGCCCAGTGCATGAATGCGTTTGACCCGTTCGGTGAACGGCAGGTCGAGGAACACCATTTCGGCGCTGATCGCCAGTTTGAACGGAGTGAAGCTCATGGACGGCCTCCTTGCACACGCACCACTTTGCCCTGCTGGAAGGACTCGATACAGGCGCGGGCAATGGCCAGTGCGGCCTTCGCATCTTCGCCGCTCGCCAGTGGTTTCTCGCCGCTGCGCAGGCAGTCGACAAAGTGGTTGAGCTCTGCCACATAGGCATCACGCAACAGGTCGGTGTCCAAACGCTGGGTGTCGGCCTGGATGCCATTGGCCAGGTAGCGAACCAGGTCAGAGTCATTGATGCTGCCCATGCTCAGCATGCCGGCGCTGCCGAACACTTCGCCCCGAACGTCGTAGCCATACACCGCCTGGAAATTCGCCTCGGCGGTGGCGATGGCGCCGTTGTCGAAACGGATCGTGACTACGGCGGTGTCGAGCAAACCCTTGTCCTTGAAGTCCGGAGCGATCAGGGCATCGGCCATGACAAACACCTCAACCGCTTCGGCGCCGGGATTGAGGTAGCGCAGGGTATCGAAGTCATGGATCAGGGTTTCGAGGAAAATCACCCACTGCGGCGAGGCGGCGGGATTGTTCAGGGCCGGATCGCGTGTCAGCGAGCGCAGCAGTTGCGGCGTACCGATACGTCCGGCGACCACGTCCAGGTGAGCCGTCCGGAAGCTTTTGGCAAAGCGGCGGTTGAAGCCGACCTGCAGCGTCACTCGCGCATCGGCAGCCGCAGCGATGGCGCGGTCGGCTTCGTCCAGGGTAATGGCCATGGGTTTTTCACAAAACACCCCTTTGCCGGCCCGTGCCGCACTAATCACCAATTCGGCATGGCTGCGGGCCGGGGCGGCGATCAACACGCCGTCGATTTCCGGGTCATCGAGCAATTGTTGTGGATCGGTGTAGACCCGCTGTACACCCAACTCTGCGGCGAGGCGCGCGGCCTGGCCGGGTGTCGGGTCGGCGATGGCGGCCAGGCAGGCACCGGGAATGTGCCGGGCCGCGGTCTGACCGTGGAAGCTGCCCATGCGGCCGGCGCCGATGAGACCCAGGCGGATGACTTTGGATGCACTCATGAAATGACTCCCTTTTATTGTTGTTCAACGACTCGACAGCAGGAATGTCCTCGCTGGTACAAAGCAGGGAGCAAGCGCCATGCCAATTTTTAAGTGATTGATATTTAATGGTTTAATAATAGTTGTTTGAATTAAGTGTTCATTCAGATGACATGTCTATACTGACATGTCGAAAATATGAACATAGGGACGCAGAGTGAATCCACAGCCGATGGCCTTCAGCGCGCAAGACCTCGATTACATCGCCGCAATCGGACCGGCGTCGTTGAACGAAGGACCGATCGCAGAGCTGGAACAGGCCTGGCTGGCGTGTCTGAGGGGGAGTGTCGATCGACCTGCCGGGGTCAGGCAGGTGATTTGGGACTCCTGGTTGCGCAGCGTCAGTGCTGGCCTCAACCCTGAGGATGGTGTGTACCGGTTTGTCGCCCCCGCCGACCTGGCCGCGACGCTGGCAGCCAATCGCGCGTTGATCGCAGCGGCAGCGGAGGTCATGCGCGGATTGCTGGCGTACAACCCCAGAGGTCATATCAATCTGACCGATGCCCAAGGAACGATGCTGTATTCCTGCGGCCTCGATCTCACGCCGGTGGGCAGCCAACTGCTGGAGTCGGTGCAGGGCACCAACTGCACGGGGCTGGCGCTTGCCGAAGACCGATTGGTGTATGTGCTGGCCGAGGAAAACTTCGGGGTCGACCTGCGTCGGCGGCGCATGCATTGTGCCGCCGCGCCGATCCGGGATGCCCAGGGCCGGACACTGGCCATGCTGACCCTGACCGCAGAGCCCGGCTGGTTTCATTTCCATACTCTGGGCACCGTCCAGGCCGCAGCCGAAGCGGTTTCGCGGCAGATGGCGCTACAGGCCTTGCTGGAAGAACAACAAGCCGTGCTTGAAGTGCTGAACGAGGGACTGGTGGTGCTGGATGAGCGCGGCTGCATCAAGGCGCTCAACCGTTATGCCCGGCAATTGTTTCGCGTGGGCCTGGATTTGCTGGGCAGTCCGTTCCAGCGTCTGGGCCGCAGCGAACTGACCAATGAGGTTCTGCTGCGCGGCGGGGAAGGGCAGCAGTCTGAAGGGATAAGAGATCTGGATTGCACCTTTGAATTGCATGATCGCAGCCAGCTGGCGTGCCTGGTGTCCGTGTGCTCACTGGAGCAAGGCGGGCGCATCGTTTCGCTACGGGAGAACCGACGCATCCGGGAAATTACCCGGCGGATCATCGGTACTCAGGCCAGCTACACCTTCGAAACCATTCAGGGCAGCTCGCGAGCCATTCAGGACGCGTTGCACTTGGGACGGATCGCCAGTCGCAGTGACTCGACCACATTGATCCTGGGCGAAAGCGGCACCGGCAAGGAGTTGTTCGCCCAGGCGATTCATAATGGCAGTGACCGCTGCAGTGGTCCGTTTGTGGCGGTCAATTGCGGGGCCATTCCGCGAGATTTGGTGCAGAGCGAACTGTTCGGGCATGTCGAGGGCGCCTTCACCGGATCGGCCCGTGGCGGTTCGGCCGGTAAGTTCGAATTGGCCGATGGGGGGACGATCTTCCTCGACGAAATCGGTGACATGTCTTTTGATGCCCAGGTCAGCCTGCTGCGGGTCTTGCAAGAAGGCGAGGTGACGCGGGTGGGCGCAAAGAAATCCCGGCAGGTGAATGTCCGCATCATCGCCGCCACCCACCGCAACTTGAGTCAGGCAGTGGCCGATGGTGCGTTCCGTGAGGATCTTTACTACCGGCTCAACGTACTGAATCTGACGGTTCCACCCCTGAGGATGCGCCGCGAGGATGTGCCCTTGCTGGCGCAACATTTTCTTGGTCGTTGCGCACGCTCGCTGCGCAAATCGGTGCAGGGCATCTCGCCGCAGGCGCTGGATATTCTTTGCGCCTACCACTGGCCAGGCAATGTTCGCGAGCTGGAAAACACCATTGAGCGGGCGACCAATCTGGCAGTGACCGAACTGATTCAACCCGAAGACCTACCGCTCGAAATCAAGCAAAGACTGCGGCCTTCGGCGCCGGGAAACGTGCCTGAGCCTCGGGCGGCCATGGACCTCGGCACCCATGAAATGAACGCGATCATCACGGCCCTCAGGGATACCCGCGGCAACATCCGCCTGGCCGCCAAACAGCTGAACGTTTCCCGTGGCGGGCTGTACAACAAGATGAACCGGTTTGGGTTGAGTGCCGATGCTTTTCGTGCGGAACCCGAGCGCTGAGGGGTTAACCAAAAATGCCCTCGCCACAGGTTCAGCCTCGAGCGTTCTCGCAAGTCATGATCTGCAATGGAATATGAATTCGATGCCGGACAGGATCGAAGTCCGGTGTGGTTTGCAGTTCGATCAGCAAGTCGACCAGCGCAGCCGCCAGCAATCGCGGCTGGGAGTCGATGACCAGGCTGATCAATCCCTGGGCCAGGGCTTGGCGCGACAGCTCGGTCGATTCCTGAAGAATGCTGCACAGCGACGGCTGTTTTGGTAGCTGCGACAGGGCACTGATGATGCCGTCGCCGCCACCGCCGACCACGCACAAACCCCGCAAGTCGTCATGTCGCGCCAGCAGTTCCAGAGTGGCCTCTTCGGTGACGTCACAGTTATCCAGGTTGATCACCGCTTCGAGTAGCTGCAACCCCGGTGCGTGCTCCGTCAGATAACTGCGCAACCCCTCCACCCGCGCCTGATGGCCGAGAAAACGGTGGCCGCCCAGCAGCACCCCGACGCTGCCTTTGTGGGCACCGCAGGTATGAGCCAGAAGCCAGCCCATGGTGCGTCCGACTACATGATTATCCTGACCGACGTAAGGCTCATTTGCCGCCTCGTGGATGTCGGACAGCAGTGCGATCACTGGCACGCCCGCGGCCCTGATCTGAGCGATGGCGGCATTGATCAGTGGGTGAGCGAAGCTGACCACCGCCAGGCCATCGCACTGCACTGCCAGTTGTTCGATCTGGGCAATGATGGCGCTGGGTGAGCGATCGAAGACGTACTCGAACTGGCAGCTGATGTTGGCGCCGGCCTGACGTTGTGCCGCCTCGGTGATGGCGGCGGCAACGTTGGCATAGAACGCCTGGGCGGTGCCGAGCAACAGGATGCCGAAACGATAGCTGGGGCGCCGTTCGCGGATCCGCTGGCCGATCAGCCTGGCCGCGAAATAACCCACCGCCTCGGCGGCCTGGAACACCTGCTCGGCGGTAGCCGGGTTCACCGGAGCCCTGGCATTGAGCACCCGGTCCACGGTGGCGACACTCAAACCGGCACGCTCGGCGACAGTGGCGATGGTTGGGCGTTTAGTGTTGTTCATGGCGAGCCCCCGGGCGCTTTGATAGAAAACTATCAAGCTTCAATGGGCCTGGATGATAGCTTGATAGGGAATGTAATCAAGGGCTTGAGGGTAATCAGTGCGCTCTCTATCTTTTCGTAAGCGATGTGATCCCGCATCGAAGCAAGTGCCTAAAACCATCAAGCTTGCGGAGAACAATAAAATGCCTGAACAACACGCAGCATCTGAAAACTCCGGTAAACCCGTGCCTCGGGATTATCGGTTGACGGGTCCCGAAGCCGCTAAAGCAGCGCAAAAAGGCCTGGTCTCGGCTAACTGGTATCAATCACCCATTCCCCGTAAACGCATGAAGGAACTGATGCAACGCCGCGATGGCCCGGCCTTGCGCGATACCGCGATCTGGCTGCTGGCGATGGTTGTCACCGGGTTCGGTGGTTACTGGTTCTGGGGCTCCTGGGCCTGCATTCCGTTCTTCTTCGCCTATGGGCTGCTCTACGGCACGGCGTCCAATGCCCGTTGGCACGAAACCGGTCACGGAACGGCATTCAAAACCCGCTGGATGAATGATGCGGTCTACCAGTTGTCGAGCTTCATGTTCATGTTCGAACCCCATGTCTGGCGCTGGAGCCACGCCCGGCACCACACCGACACCATCATCGTCGGGCGCGACCCGGAGATCGTCGAGCCGCGCCCGCCGAGCCTGATCATGATGGTGTTGAGCCTGTTCAGGATGCCTTATGCAATCAAGACGATGTGGTCGGTCTGCCGGCATGCGACCGGGCGAATGGCTGAAGAAGAGCAGACCTTCATCCCCGAGTCCGAGTGGCCCAAGGTCTTTACGGCGGCGCGCATCTGGCTGGTGATTTATGGGCTGACTCTGGCGGCTGCGCTGTATCTGCAGAGCTGGTTGCCGCTGATGTTTATCGGTTTGCCAACCCTGTACGGCGGCTGGCTGTCCTACCTGTTCGGCCTGACGCAGCATGTCGGCCTGGCCGAGGATGTGCTCGATCATCGCAGCAACTGCCGGACCATTTACATGAACCCGCTGCTGCGCTTTCTGTACCTCGACATGAATTATCACCTCGAGCATCACATGTACCCGATGGTGCCGTTTCATGCGCTGGCGCAGCTTCACGAAGAGATCCGCCAAGACTGCCCGCCGCCGTACGCCAGCCTGTTCGAGGCCTTCAAAGAAATCCTTCCGACTATCTGGAAGCAGCGCAAAGACCCGACCCATTATGTCCGTCGCCCTTTGCCCCCGCGCGTAGCGCCGGCCGCCACCGCCCAGGTAGAACCTGAAGCAACGCCGGCCTGACACCTTCCTGGCTGTACCACTACAAGAGAAAACGCCATGACCGATCAATGGATCGATGTCTGTGCCGTGGGCGAAATAAATGAAGAAGATGTCATTCGTTTCGACCATGGCCCGCACACCTATGCCGTCTACCGCTCCGCAGACGACGAGTTCTTCGCCACCGCGGGTCTGTGCACCCACGAGTCCATCCACCTTGCGGACGGCCTGGTGATGGAGCATGTCATCGAGTGCCCCAAGCACAACGGACGCTTCGACTACCGCTCCGGCAAAGCCCTGGGGGCGCCGGTGTGCGTCAACCTCAAGACCTATCCGGTCCGGGTCGAGGCGGGGCGTGTCTTGCTCGCCATTTCGGTTTAACTGCTCGGAGTCTGTGCCATGAATCCTGCCAATGCTCCACTGATCATCGTTGGCGCCGGGCATGCCGGTGGCCGCGCGGCCCTGACCCTGCGGGCCGAAGGTTATCGCGGTCGCCTGATCCTGATCGGTGACGAAATCCACCCGCCCTACGAACGTCCGCCGCTGTCCAAAGGGCTGTTACAGGGCACGGTTGAACTGGCGGGTTGCAGTCTGTGCGATAGCGCTCAACTCGCGGCACTGGACATCGAACACCTGGCCGGTAACCCGGTGAAAAACCTCGATCCGCAGCAGCATCGATTGCAGTTGGCCGACGGCAGTTGGTTGCATTACGCCCGTCTGTTGCTCGCGACCGGGGGCAGGGCGCGCCTGTTGCCCTCGGTACCCGGGCATCTGGCCAACGTACTTTATCTGCGGACCCATGACGAGGCGGTCGCACTGCGCGAGTCGCTGCGGCCAGGCGCCCGATTGGTGATCATTGGCGGTGGCTTTATCGGCCTCGAAGTCGCCGCGACGGCCCGTGCCCTGGGTTGCACGGTGACCTTGCTCGAAGCCGGGCCGCGCCTGGCGGGCCGCGTCCTGCCGGAGCGATTGTCCAGTGTCCTGCTGGAATTGCATCGTCGTCAGGGCGTGGATGTCCGGCTGAACGTGGCGATTGAAACGGTGCAGGGCTCCACCCGCGCTGAAGCGGTGCAACTGGTCGACGGCCAGTTGTTGCCCTGCGACCTGGTCGTGGTGGGCATCGGTATGCAACCCAACACCGAGTTGGCCATGGCCGCCGGGTTGGAGGTTGGCCAGGGCATTCGCGTCGATGCGCAGCTGCGCACCAGTGCGCCGGATATCTTTGCGGCAGGCGACGTCTGTGAGTTTCGTCTGCACCCGCAAGGAGTTTTCCAGCGTCAGGAAACCTGGCGCAACGCCGAAACCCAGGGCCATCACGCCGCTCTGAACCTGCTGGGGGGTGAGCAGCCCTTCGACGTCATTCCCGGCTTTTGGTCCGATCAGTACGACTGGGGGCTGCAAACCGTGGGCGTCATCGCCAACACCGAACCGACGGCGAGCCGGACAATTCCGGGGGGCGGTTTCCTGTTGTTCTACCTCGATGCCGAACAACGTCTGCTAGGGGCTTGCGGCTGGGGTCAGGGCAATAGCGTCGCCAAGGACATCAAGTTATGCGAGCGGCTGATCGCCAACCATAACCCCCTCTCGGTGGTCGCTTTAACCGATGCCGATGTATCGCTCAAACAATTGTCGAGGAACTGACATGCGCGAACTCCTGGTATTTCAGTCCTTGTGGGCCATGCAAGATCACCGTGGCCAATGCGACCTTTCCATTGAAGCGCAACTGGAGAAAATCGCCGCCGCCGGTTTCGACGGCATCACCGACCATTTCTGGGAGGCGCCACAGGCTGCACGCCTGAGCGCCGCCGCCAAGGCGCAAGGCCTGCAAATCGAAGGTCAACTGTTCCCCCGGACCGTGGATGATCTGGCGGCCGCGCTCGATGTCGTTTCCCGCTACGGCTGCCACCACCTCACGTTGCAGGCCGACGTCCGGCCGCGCACGCTGGCGCAAGCCATCGAACTGATCGAAGGCTGGCAGCGTCTGGCCGAGCAGGTGGACTTTCCGATCCTGCTGGAAACCCACCGTTATCGCCTCACCAGCGACCTGTTGTTCACCCTCGACATTCTCGCGCAAATGCCCGACCTCAAACTGTTGGCCGACTTGTCCCACTACGTCGTGGGCCGGGAATTGCCTGAGTCGGCTACCGCTGAAGACGACGAACAGATCCTCACCATCCTGCGCCACAGTTGGGGCTTTCACGGTCGGGTCGCCAACGGCGAACAGGTTCAGGTGCCCTTGAGTTTTGCCCAGCATCGACCCTGGCTGGACCGATTCCTGGGCTGGTGGCGCTACGGGATCGAGGATTGGCTGGCCCGCCCGAACACACCCGCCAGCCTGTCCTTCACCTGCGAACTCGGCCCGCCACCCTATGCGATCACGGGGGCTGATGGGCGTGACATCACGGATCGCTGGGAGGAGGCGTTGATGTTGAAGGCGCTGATCCGTGGGGTTTGGAGCGACTGCCGGATGCGATTGGCTTAGCGCAACGAGCGATAGGCAATGGGGTCGATGTCAGCCGACTGCAGGTCCCGCTCCGGGATCTCCCAGATGATTTGCCTTGGCGGCGTTTCCTTGAAGGCCGGGTTGTTGAGGTAGCTGTTTGCAGCTCCAGAGAACGCGCCGCCGTCTTTGGCGAAGTTACCTACGGGGGCACCCAGTGCCTGCTGCAGAAACCCTGCGAAGTTGGAGTTGCGTGAGAATGAAGTGCCGATGAGCGCGGTGTCGGGGAGGTCGGCATCGCCAAAGAGGTCTGCCTCGGTGTCAGGGCTGGCGGCTGACGCAACGGGAAGTTCGTCAGTGCTGGTCTGGGCGACCATTTCGGCTGCGGGTTGCCATTTGAGCGGCAGCCAGTCGATGCCCGCCAGATGGACCAGATCGCCAGGTCGCACCGCGAGCGGGGCATGACTTTCGTTGAACGACCTGCGTGGCGTTGCGCTGATGCCCAGGGTCTTCAGTCGCTGCGCGATAGCCTCGGCCGCGGCCTTCGCTCCGGATTCGCTCCAGTGCGTATCGGTGCGCAACCAGGCACTGGCCCCCAGTGGCGTCAGCGCACCGGTGAGGTCCAGATTCGATACGCCACCTGCATCCAGCTTCGAGGTCCAGGCCTGGATGCGCCCTTCGTGAGCGGCTGGGCGGTGCAGTGCGCAAAGCTGCCCGGAAGCGATGCGGCTCTTGTCGGGAACGATGACCACCAGCAGGCTGATGTCACGCTGGGAGAGTTGCTGCTTCAGATCAATCACTGCCTGGACCTTGGCATCGGCGTTACGCTGCGCCTGGTGATTGATCCTGAGTTCATCGGCCAAAAACAGCCAGTCAGGACAACCCGGGCGAACCCTCGGACCCGTGTCGCGCAGGAGCAGCCAACTGGCACCGCGCTCCAGCTCGGCGAGCGTGGTGGGAAAGTGCGCGTTCGACAGTTCCTTGGCGATCCGATGGGTGATATCGCCGTCAAGAATCTGTGTGGCCAGCACTTTATCGGGCAGCAGCGAGATCTGCCCTGAAACGATCAGACGGCCAGTGGACAGCAGCCCGACGACCAGGAATATCAGCAGCGCCACGCCTGCCAACCGACTGCTGCGTGTCGCCGGATCATCTGGCTGAGTGGAGGGCGGGGTGTGCTTTGGGATCGTCATCAGAATTGGAAATACAGGAAGGGGACGGTTTCGCGACTGGCGATCAGTGCGAACGACAGCATGAAACCGGCGATGGGCCAAAGGGCGGCGGCGTAGAGCAAAAGGCCGCCCAGTCGTTTCTCACAGTAAGGGCGCAGCAGCGGTGCGACGACACCGAACACACCCAGCAAACCCGCAATGCCGTGCACCGGGCGCAGGGTCGTGGACAGTTCGTCACCGAGGGCGATGCCCTGCAGGCCGAACTGTCCGGCATACAGGCTCAGCGCGCTATGTAAGTCGGGGGCGCGGAACAGTGTCCAGGCCAGGCACACAAACAGCAGAGTCAGGCCATGGGACAGCAACGGCGGTACAGCGGGCAGGGTGGAGCGGTTCCAGGCACGATCAACGCATAACGCAAGGCCATGGGCGCAGCCCCACAGCAGATAGTTCCAGCTATCGCCACCGTGCCAGAGGCCGGCAATGGCCATGGTCAGGAACAGGTTGCGGTAGGTTTTCCAGGTGCCGTTGCGATTGCCGCCCAGCGAAATATACAGATAGTCGCGTAACCAGCTGGACAGCGACAGATGCCAGCGGCGCCAGAAGTCCTGGATGCTGTTGGCCAGATAAGGACGGTCGAAGTTCTCGGGGAAGTGGAAGCCCAGCATCAGGCCCAGACCAATGGCCATGGCGCTGTAGCCGGCGAAGTCGAAGAACAGTTGCAAGGAATAGGCAAGGCAGCCGATCCAGGCATCAGAGAAGCTGGGGTTCTGTACATTGAACGCAACGTCGACCACCGGCGACAGGGTGTCGGCCACCAGGACCTTCATGCACATCCCGACCATGAACCGGCGTGCGCCCAGCGAGAAATTCTGCCGGTTGAAGTAACGCTGATTCAGCTCGCGCCGAACCCAGTCATAGCGAATGATGGGGCCGGCGACCGAATGGCCGAACATCGAAATATAGGTGGCGTAGTTAATGAAGCTGCGTTCAACCGGTACGGTACGGCGATGCACATCCACCAGATAGGAAATCGCCTGCAAGACGATAAACGACAGCCCGGCGGGCATGACGACCCGCTGCCAGTCCGGGGGCATGGCGCCGTACCCGGTGACGGCATCGATCAAGGTGCCGGCGACGATGTTGGCGTACTTGTACCAGCACAGCACCGAGGTATTGAGCACGATCAGCGTCACGAGTAGCCGCACGCGGCCCTTGCCTTCTTCCCGCAGGGCGTCAATCAGCAAGCCGCCGACCCACGCCATGATCGTCAGCACCACATGCACCGCGAGGAACCGTGGGCTCAGCCAGCCATAGAACAGCCAGCTGCCGATCAGTAGCGTGATGTTGCGCCAGGCCGCCGGGCACAGTGCATAGGCACACAGGAACAGCGGCAGGAACAACGTCAGAAACTCGAGAGAGGCAAAAACCATGGTGGTGGCGCGATCCGATCAGTGAGCCAGGACGTCAGTCGCGAGCAGCAGGTATGGGCCATTTGCGCCAGGTAGCAGCACAACGCTGTAGCGTTCGCCGGCCTTGAGCCGACCCAGGTCAAGCGGCGCACCGACGTTGGTTTGGGCGCAGACCAATTGCACCGACAGGCTGACCGGGTTGATCGCTCGGCGTTGTACGCTGCCGTCGGCCACCTCCTTGAACAGGTCGGCGTTCTTCCCCGCAGCGCGCAAACCGGCCTGGGTACATGCTGGATCGGCACTGATAAACGCCAGCGAGGCTCTCAGGCTATTGAAGTCGTCGGGTTGCTCACGGATGACGACCTGGCGGATACCTTGAGCGCTGTCTGGCAAAGCGATCACGCTGGCGAATTCGCCGGCTGCCACCTGGATGTCCAGCGGCTGGCTTTTGCCGTTGCGTTCCAGAGTGCCCTTGATCGGCTGGTTGGCGGGCACGGGCAGGTAGTCGGACACGGCATTCGAGCCTTCCAGTTTGAGGCTTGCCCGAGAGCCTTCGGCCAGCAGCTGCAAGGGGCGGTCGGCGGCGTTGATAAAGCGCAGGAAGGCCGAGTCCTGATCCGGGCCCGTCGGGTACAGGGCAATGTCGGCGGCCTGGGCGTGCAGGCTCAGCATCAAGGGCGCGAACAGCGCCCAGCCACAGGCGGATCGGATCATTTGCCGGCTCCTGTGCTGCTGACGGTGTCGGCGGGCAGTTTGGCCAACGCACCACCAATCGCATTGCCCCAGGATTGATAACCGGCGACGGTGAAGTGCTGCCCATCGGTGGTGATCCACTGTCCGGGTTTGGAGAGCGTCAGCGAATCGATGTAGGTGCAAGGCGCCACGTTCGCGGCCAGAAACTGCGACATCAATTGGGTGCGGGCATCATTCTTCTGGTACATGCCACCGGCTTTGCCCCAGGCCGGGCCCACCCAGGCGCAACGGGTTCCGGTGGCGGCGATGGCCTTGGCCAGGCTGGTGACGCTTTGCCATGCCCAGGCCTTTGGAAACACCGGCTTGTCGTAGGACGCCATGGTGTCGCCGATGACCAGTACCACCAGGTCGGGCTTGTCGGCGGCGATCAGGTCCTGGATCGGTGTGGTGGTTGCCTCGCGCCCCTTGATCACGATCTTGTCGTTGCCTTTGCGTTCGGCACCGCAGTCGACCTTCTTGCTGATCAGCCAGTCACCGGCGCTGGCGCCGCAGGCACCGATGGAGTGGACCTGGGCGCCTTGGCGAGTCAGGTTGTCGTGCAGCGGCTCCAGCAAATGGTCCGCGAGGCTCATATGGCTCTCCCCAAGGACAAGGAGAGTCAGACCGGCAATGGCAGAAGTGGGCATCGAAAGCTCCAGAATGATCAGTTGGAATAAGGCGAGGTGTACGGGCTGACCGGCAGGCTCATGGGGCCGCTGATCTCCTCGAACTGGTAGCGCAAGGACAGGGCACCGCTGAGTTGTTCGTAGTCGCGGGCGTTGTCCAGGCCCAGATTGGCGCCCAGCAGGAAGTTCGAAGCGACCTTGTATTCAGCCGCCGCGGCGACGCTGTAGCCGATCCCGGTTTTGTTTTGCCCTTCGTAGCGCAGGCCCGAGGCCGCTTGCATGGCTTTGTCGTTGGGGAAATAGTCGACGCTGTCTTGCTCGAAATGCTGCACGCCGACCGAACCCTTGACTTGATACGTCAAGCGCCCGGTGCGTTGTGCCCAGGTCACCGGCACGCCCAGGGCGAAGAACGTCTGCGGGCTGAAATAGCCACCGTGACCGTAGGTGAAAAAGTCCTGGTTGTTGGCGTAGCTGATGCCGGTCATGCTCAAGCCGACGGTCAGTTTGCTGTCCGTTGCATTTTGCAGGTACCAGTACACACCGCTGCCCAGTTCACTGCGGCTGTTGGACTCGACATGGTTGCCCAATAGCTGGTGCCAGGAGGCATAGCCATAGGCGCCGACTTCGTTGTCGTCATAGCTCAACTGGCCGCGCCCGCCGTTGGCGGTCACACCACCCCAGGACTGCCCGCTGCGTTTGTCCGTGGTGCCGGCAAACGAGGTGACGCTGTCAGTCACCGGACGCCGGGAAACGCTCACGCCGTAACGGACATTAGAGGTGTCGCTCACGGGGCGATCAACGCTGATGCCGCCCGTGGCGGTGGTGTATTTGAAGCCGAGCGGGGTGCTGCCGAGATCGGCTTTGAGCCCATCGGCGGGCCGTTGAAGGCCGACGGAAAGGCCGACACCCTCGGTTTTTTGCGAACCGACGCTGCCGCTCTGCGCACCGTTGCCAAAACGCGACAGCGCCTCGCTATTGGCACTGCCGGCGTTCAGCGAGACCGGTGTCACGCGTAGGGCGATGCGGCTTTCATCCAGCGGAATATTGATTTCCAGCGGAGTTTCAATGTCGGTCAGTTTGCTCAGTCCCGACTCACTGTTGTTGCTGCGAATGCTCACGCCCTGGGTGACGTAGGCACTGCGCTCCTGAAGGATTTTATTCAGCGCCAGTTGCGCGGGGCTGATGTCCTCGCTCACCAGTGCTGCGCGCGGCAACTGCGACTCGAATGGATTGCTCGCCTGCTGCGGCCTTGGCGAGGCGTCGATGCCAAAAGGGGGGCGGGACGTCACGCTGCCCGGCATTTCCTGAGCCGGTGGCGGGATGGCTGCCAGCAAGGTGTCGCGACTGACTTCGTTACGTGAGCCCGACACCCCGGCAAAAGGGTTGGGCGCCACCGTCGAGCCGGCCAGTTGGCCGCCCTGGTTTCTGCGTTTCTCGCTCTGTTCGATGGCCACGGCTTTGCGCAGCAGATCGGTCGCCGTGCCGGACTTGCCCATGTTCTGGTAGAGGCGTGCGGCCTCGGTCAGCGTTTGAGGGTTACCGGCTTCGGTCTTGAGGAGCTGTTGCAGCGCCTGTTCGGCAAAGGCCGGGTCATGTGCCAGCACCGCCGCGTCGGCAGCGCCCAACAGCAGTTGCGGGTCGTTTGGCTGGCGCTGTAACAGCGGTTTGTAGAGTTCGAGGGCTTTTGCCGTGTCGCCGTTGGCCGAGTACATCCGCGCCAGGGCCGCGACGGCCGCGCTGTCACCGGGACGTTGCGCCAGTGCGGGCGCCAGCGTGTCATAGGCGTTGGCCAGATCGCCGCGCTCACGCAGCTGGTCAGCCTGGCGGATGCGATAGAGATAGAGCAGGTCGTCGAAGCGCTTGCGAGCCGGCGCGTTCAAGGGTCTGTTCTGCAGGTCGCGCAGAATCTCGTTGACCTGCGCGTCTTCTCCGGTTTTAAGCAGGACCGCGGCGTATTGCAGGATGAAATCCGCCGAGGGCGCTGTGGTCTGTTGCAACCGGCCGCGCATGAGGGCCAGTGCACGGGTCGGCTCGCCGAGGTCGACATAGGCCGAGGCCAGGCTGGCCGTGCGGTCTGGACTGTTGTTGGCCATCGGTTGAATGCGCTCGAGCAGGGCGAGGGCTTCCTGGCGTTGTCCGCGCTTGCCGAGCTCGATCGCCTGGCTGAGTTGCAGGTTGAGGCTGACATCAGCGGCCAGCGCTTCCATGTCCGCAGTGCGCTGGTCGGGGCGCAAGCGTGCCAAGGTTGTCTGGGCGGCTTTCCACTCACCCATCTGGACCGACAGCAAGGCGCTGACGTAAAGCGCATCGGCATTGGCGGGATGGGCCTGGAGCATGGCGTTGATCAGGTCCCGAGCCTTTTGCGGTTCGCCCATCGCCAGGTTCAGGCGGGCCAGGGCGAAACGCGTCCAGATGTTGTCCGGTTCGTAGCGCAGCGCGTCTTGCAAGGCGTTGCGCGCAGCGGGCAGGTCGTTGCGTTGTTCGGCGAGGGCGGCCAGTTGCGTCGCACGCAAGGCTTGCAGGCGTGCGGACTGGCCGATCTTTGCCTGTCCGGTGGCTGGCAGACTGTTGATCAGTTGCAGGGCTTCATCGTTCTTGCCGCTCTTGAGCAGCACGTTGACCAGCCCTTCCTGCGCTTGAGGGTCGTCGCGGCGCTGGCTCAGCACCTGGCGATAGTTGCCCTGAGCGTCATCGAACTGGCCCGCGCCGGCCTGAATGTCCGCCAGGGCGAGGCGAGCGTCCACCCCGTTTGGATTGAGCCGCAGCGCCTGGTTTACCAAGGCCAGTGCCTGGGCTGTCTGGCCTTTGGCCTGGGTGTCGCGGGCCTGCTGCAACGCCGACCAGTAGCGCACTTCGTTCAGCGCAACTTGCCAGTGGCTGCCGTCGTGTTGACGCGTGGCCTGACCCAGGAGCTTTTCCGCTTCGGCCAGTCGGTGTTGCTGCTGGCGAACAACCCCAAGGCCGCCCAGCGCGTCGGCATCGTCGGGCCGGGTTTTCAAGCGCGCTTGAAAGGCCTGTTCGGCGGTGGCCTGATCACCTTCCTTGAGTGCCTTCAGGCCGCGCGCGACTTCGGCGGGCGGCTGCCATTCCTTGTTGGCCGTCGTTGCAGCCTGTTGCTTGCCCTTGTTCATCTGCGCCCGGATTTCCACGTCATCCGGATGCGTCTTGAGGTACGCCTCGAACAACGGCACCTGTGCCGGATCGGGCGGGCCGATCCAGGTCAGCGCCAGGCGCCAGCTTTCGTCGGCATCACCGGCAATGTCGGTACGCTGGGTCAGCGCGGCCAGGGCGCGGATGCCCTCGGCACGGCTGTCTTCATGGCGCACCAGATGCTTGGCGTAAAACAGCGCGACGATCGAGTCGTTGGGCATCTCACGTTGCAGGCGCTGAAGTCCACTGCGTGCTTCAGTCCAGTCAGCCTGATTGAAGGCAAGGTTGTTGTAATACTCGCGGCCGATCGTACCTTGAGGTGGACGGCCATCGAACAGCGAGCGAAACACCACGGTCGCCTTGTCACGTTCACCGGCATCGACGAGGCGCCGAGCCTCTTCCAGACGCTGCTGGTTCTGCGGTTGCGCCAGGGCGATGTCCTGCGCTAATTGCAGTGCCTGCCGAGGCGCTGGCTGGATGGCCTGCAACCGGGTGAGGTATTGCTGCGCCTGTTGGGGCTTGGCCTGTTGCACGCCGATCAAGCCCAGGCCATACAGTGCGTCAACCTGGACCGGGTCCAGCAACAGGACTTTCAGCCAGACTTCCGCAGCGCGCTGAGGGTTGTTGTGCAACTGCCAGTACTGCCCTTGCTCGACGAGTAATGTCTGTGGCGTCGGACTTTGAGCGTGGGCAGCAGCGGCCGTCCATGCGCTCATGACGGCGATGGCTAGCGTGCGGTGGTGCGGGTGCATGCGGTCTCCCAGGAAAGTTTCAGCGTTCCGTCTTCCCGGAATCGGTAATGTTTATCTGCCCAGCCGAGCGCGAACAGGCTGAGCATGAAGTTGTAGTAACGCGGTGGACCCGCGTCGGCATCGGGCCTGGCCAGCGCCTCGTGCAAGGCGAGTTCCACGCGGCGTCGTTGCTGATCGGCCAACTTGGGTTGCCCCTTGGCCTCAAGGTAGGGAATCAGTGCCGCCCAGAATCCGTAAGGGCTCTGACCCTGGACACTGCCGCGCAGAACCTGGACCGTTTCCGGGGGGGAACCCGTCGCGACAGTGCTGCGGGCCATACCGTCCAGCCGCTTGAGCAGCAGCGCTGCCAACGGTTCGGAGGTATCACTCATGCCCAGCCAGAGGTACACGCGAATGGCGTCGTAGCTGCCCGTGTCGCCGTTGATCGGGTCGCTCACGAAGGCACCCGATTGTGCTGAAGTGCCTTGATAACCGACCCAGTCAGCAATGAAACCGTGGCGGCTGGATTGGGCAATCATCGTCGCGGTGTTGTTGGCAATCGCTTGCCAGGGCCCGGAGGGTGCTTCCTTGGCCAGGCGCCGTAACAGCGGCAGTGGCAGGTAGCTGGGGTTCAGGCGCCAGAGAGCGCCCGGCTGGACGAAACCTTGTGGTCCGGGCAAGACCATCGGGCCGAGCCCGGGCAGTTTGACCACCAATTGCGCTTCGATCGTCGCCATCAGTTGCAGGGCGTCCCGGTGATAGTCCGGCCGATGCCACAGGCGTGCGGCTTCGAGCAGGGCGTAGGCGATCCACAGGTCGGCGTCGGCGGCCGAATTGGCGTCTTGCAGGCGCCACTGACCGTCCTTGCCTTGCCCCCATAACCAGCCCGGCAGGCGTGTGGCGCTGGCGGAGCCTGCGAGGTTGGCCGAGGTCCAGCGCCAGAGTTTGTCAAAGCGTGGCTGATCGTTGCCGATCAGTGCGAAGAGCATGCCGTAGGACTGCCCTTCAGAGGTGCTGTGATTGTTCTCAAGGCTCGATTCCAGAACCCGGCCGTCGGCCTGGACGAAGCGTGTTGCATAGGTTTGCCACAGTGGCCAGGCCGGCGGCTCGCAGGATTGTGCGGCCGCTATCGCCGGCGCCAGCAGGGCGAGCGCAAGCACAGCGCTCAACCTGCGCGCGTTACCGCGCAGGCCCTGGCGAAGTGAAATACCCCGGCTGCTCATGGACGACACAGGCCCGCGCGGCTCATTGGCCAAGACGACGTTTGGCCCGTAGGCGCAGGGCCAGGTAGGCCATGCAAGCAAGCAGCAGGACCCCGATGAGGGTGAACAGCATGAGCGCCATGACGTTCTGCGAGAGGTACCACTGCAGATAGCGCAACGGACCCAAGCGCCCGACGTAGTAATCCTGCTCGGCGACCAGCGATTCGACATGCTTGCCCCTGACCACCACCAGACTGCCTTGCAGTTCGTTGGCATTTTCTTCGCTGCTGAGCAGGGCGTTGGTCACGTCGGCCAGGCCGCCGGGCCTTGTGCCGGCGATAAACACCACGCTGCGCCCACTCTTGAGCGGTGATTCGAATCCGGTCAGATAAGCACTGCCGTCCTCGGCGCTAAACCTGAAGCTGCTGCGCGCTTCACGCAGATTGGTTTTCGTATCCGGGCTGATCCAGTTGCGCAGACGCAACGGCAGGTCAGACAGTTCAAAGTACTGCGCAGCGTCTTCGCCCCTGGCCGGCAGCAGGCTTTGCCATTGCTCCAGCAGCGGCTGATTGTTGCCCGAGGCGAGCACCAGCAAATCCCGGTCGCGTTGCTCGGCGACCTGGTCGGCGCGGACCACCTTCACGCCGGTAGCCGGATAACCGGTGGAGTCGCCGAAGCGACCCAGCAGGGTCAGATAGGCGCTCAGATCGGCCGGGCCTGGCTCGTTGGGCAGGATCACCGATGTTTCAGACAGGTCGGCCATGCGGGTGAACGGGAAGCCACTGTCCTTGAACACCCCGAGGTTGGGCATGGCCATGAAATGTTCGTATTGGCTGAGGTCCAGGGTCGAGTCCGGGTCGATCACACCGCGCATGTTGTCGATGATGATGTCGCGGCATTCGCCCTGTTTGATGTAGTCATACATGAAACGAAATTGCAGGCGCGATTGCAGCGCGACTGAGTTGAGCGGCAACAGCATGCGCGACGTGCGGGCCAGGCTGTCGTCGGTCTTGAGCATCGACAGCAGGCCGTCGCTGTTGCCGAGTTTCTCGATCGAAGGCAGGTCGATCGACTTGATGAAGGTGTCGTTGAAGCTGATCAGCAACGAAGAATTGGTGGAGACCGGTTGCGGCGTGTAGCGGTACTTCAGGTCAAGTTGCGCACCGGGCTCACGCCAGTTGAACAGGTCGGGTGGCAAGCGCAGGGCAACCGTCATTTGGCCCGGGTTATAACCCGACACATTGAGTTCTGCGGGTTTCGCCAACTCACCCAGGCGAACCGGGCGATCGGAGGGCAGCCAGTTTGGCGCGTCGTACGGTTGGCGTGGCTTGAGCGAGTCGATCCGGTCGATCACCACGCTCTGCCCGGAAAAGGCCGAGCCGCCGAGGGCCAGCGCTGTCGCGGCGACTTTGAGGTCGGCGCCATCGCGCCCGGAGACGATCAACAGTTTGCCCTGAGCATCATTCGGGTTGCTCACGAGGGTCAATGTCGGCCCGGTGGCCTCTTTGATCGGCAAACCACTCAAGGTCGTTGACTCGCTGCCGATGACAAACACCACCGCGTTGCCTTTGGCCGGCAGGCTGGTGAGGCTGGCGGGAAAGGTTGCGCCGCGGTAGCTGGCCAGTGCGCCGAACCAGGAAGACAGGATGCCCGCGGCCTCAAGCTCCGGACCGCTTGGGCGCGTGGCGAACACGAAAGGCAGCTTCAGGGGCAAGGCGTCTCGACGATCGAACAGGGGCAGCGGCAGCGCGGACAGATCGTTGGGCTGTCTGATCGACGACACCTGGAGGCTCAGCTGGCTCTCGTTGCCGATCCTGGCCCACAGGCTGGAGTGCAAAGGGTCTTCACATTGCATCGTGTAGTGACCGATGAACTGCAGGCTGAGCCGGTTGAATTCGGTGATGGTCTGCGGCGGTATCTGCACGGTCCGGGTCTGCAATTTACCGGCCTCTTCCTTCGGGAGGGGCAGGCTGGCGGCCACTTGATCGTTGATCAGCACGTTGATTTGCGAAAGATCGGCCAGCAGCGCCGGTGAGTAGCTGTACTGCAGCGTGACCTGCGCAGCCGTGACGACTTCATCGGCGCGCACATCGAAATTCACACTGTCGGTAGCCTCCACGCCTTTAAGGGTCATCGAATAGCTTTTGCCCAGCTCCTTGAGGGTGCGGGTATAGCTGTTGCCCGGGGCATCGGTTTCGGGCAACGATGCGACCGGCATCACCGCCGGGGCCGTGGCGCTGATTTGGTCGGCAGCACTCAAGGCACAGCCGCTCCAGCCCATTAGCGAGCAGGCAATCAGCATGAGTGAGCGACGAGGAAGAAAGGTCCGGCGAGTGGAAGGCTTCAAGATCGTTGCGTGTCCGCGGTGGAGTCGATAGGTGATGGAGCGACCGGGCGTTTGCGCAGCAGCGCGCGGCTGTCCTTCAGGGTTGCAACGAACAGGCGCAGGATGGCGCGTAAGCCAATGCTGCTGACCTCGCGCAACGCCGACATGGGCGCGTCGAGGCGGCCGTTACCCCAGGTGTTGGCCCAGGTGTCGGCCCGTGAAAAGGTCAGTCGCACCAGCTCACTTTGCTGGCGCAGGGTCAGAGACTCGAATTGCACGCCCGCCCCGTTTTCGTTGCTGAAGATCGTTGTGGCGGGAAAGAGGCTTGAGGGAGGCGTGCGCAGAATGCACAGCCGCAGCTTCTCATTGACGCTGAGCTGAACCTGCGGTGGCAGTGCCAGACCCACGCCGTTTTGCGAGAAGTCCTGGGTTTTGCAATCGAACCAGGTGCCGTCTTCGCGATAGATGCGCACGGGCAGATCTGCGGGCACCCTGGGTTCGTTGCGCACCTGAGAGGACTCAGTGGCCACCGCCACGGCGGCGCTGACGATGATGATGTTGTACAGGGTCCAGGCCAGGTTGATCAGCAGGGTCGTGACCTGGGCCGAATCACTCCCGATCAGTTTCACCACGCCGATCACCAGACCGATCATGTTCAAGGTCAGCAGGACGATGTAAGGCCGTGCGAGCTTCCAGTCGAAATAGTCCTTTTCGATGGTGCCGCCCTTGTCGGTCACGTTGAACTTGCCCAGCGAAGGGCTGATCAGGGCCATCAGTACCGGGCGCATGATGTACCAGGCCAACACCGACTCATACACTTCGTTCCAGAAGGAATGGCGGAAGCGCCCCTGGATGGCGGAGTTGGTCAGGCTGGAATGGAAAATATGCGGCAGCACATAGACCGTGACCATCAGCGCCGAGGCATGGAAAATCTGCGCGTCGAACATCAGGTAGGCCAAGGGTGCGGTCAAGAACACCAGGCGCGGCAGGCTGTAGAAAAAATGCATCATGGCGTTGAGGTAGCAGATGCGCTGCCCCAGGTTCAGTCCTTTGCCAAACAACGGATTGTCGGTGCGAAAAATCTGCGCCATGCCCCGTGCCCAGCGTATGCGCTGGCTGATGTGGCGGGAAAGGCTTTCGGTGGCCAGGCCCGCCGCTTGTGGTATGGCGAGGTAGGCCGTATTGAAACCACGGCGATTGAGCTTGAGTGCCGTGTGCGCATCCTCCGTCACGGTTTCGGTGGCGATGCCGCCGACTTCCAGCAAGTGAGTGCGCCGGATGACCGCGCAGGAGCCACAGAAGAATGCCGCGTTCCACAGGTCGTTGCCGTCCTGCACCAGGCCGTAGAACAGCTCACCCTCATTGGGCACCGAGCGAAAGGTGTCGAGGTTCTTTTCGAACGGATCGGGTGAATAGAAGAAGTGCGGCGTTTGCAGCAACGCCAGGTTCGGGTCCTTTAAAAACCAGCCCATGGTGATCTGCAGGAAGGAGCGGGTGGGCACGTGGTCGGCGTCGAATATGGCGATGAACTCGCCATCGGTGACTTTGAGTGCCTCGTTGAGGTTGCCGGCCTTGGCATGTTGATTGTTGTCGCGGGTGATGTAGTTGACACCGATCTGCTGACAGAAAACCTTGAATTCTTCCCGGCGTCCGTCGTCGAGCATGTGCACCCGCAGTTTGCCCTCGGGCCAGTCGATGGCCTGGGCGGCAAGCACTACCAGTTTGACGATGCCCAACGCTTCGTTATAGGTGGGAATGAAGACATCTACCGTCGGCCATTCAGCGGGCGGCTGTTGCAGAAACTGCGGTGTGCGGTGCAGCGGCCAGGCCGTCTGTACGTAACCGAAGACGAGGACCAGCAAGGCATACAGTTCGGCCAGCACCAGTCCGTAGCCAAATACGGCATCCTGCCAGTTGTCGAAGCCCAGGGTGTCGGTCAGGCGCCAGTACATGTAGCGCAGCGAAGCGATCAGCGAGAGGGTGATCAGGGTCAGGATCGCCAGACGCCCGGCTTGCTTGCGGATGATCAGGCTGGCGGCAAAACAGACGGCGGCAAACGCAGCCTGGGAATACAGGTTCAGCGGCGCAGTGAGGATGCCCAGCACCAACAATGCTGCGCTCAGCCCGGCTGAGATCTTCAGGCCCTGGCGGCAACGCAGGGGCCATCGACTGACGCGAGCCAGGAAAGTATCCACCAGCCCCTGCAACCACCACGTCTTTGCAGGTAGCTGATTCAGCTGGGCGGTCATGGTGTGCCCTGCTGGCTGCAAGCATCCGCGAAAAGCAGGGCATGAACCGCGCCTGACAGCGAGAGGATGTCCTGACAGCCAATGCTCTCAGGTGCAAACTGCAACAGGTCCCGACCATAGGCCAGCGACTCGTTGAATTGATGATCGAGGCGAATCGTCCCGATCAGGTTAGCGCCCAGCCGCCGCAGAAACAGCACGCCCATGTCCCTGCTGAACGAACGCGAGTCATCCCGTTGGTTGAGCACATACCGGTGCCGCTGTGCACGTCGTCGGCTGGTTTCCAGCCACTGGGTCATGGTGTCCAGTGCCAGGTAGGAGGCCGCGTCGGCCACTGTCATCACCAACACCAGATCGGCGGCATCGAGTGCCTGTTGCGAATAGACGGTCGCACCCGAAGGCGTGTCCAGGATCACGGTATCGTTTTCGCTGAGGTTCATAGACGCCAGGTGCCGATTCAACCAGTCAGTATCTTCAAGCATCAACTGCTTGAGCAATCGACGATCGTTCACCTCGCCAGTGCCGAAGGGCAGGCACTCGCTGTCGCCAAAGCCCGGTAGGCGATAAGCGCCCCAGTCTGCGTTCTGCTCTTTGAGCTGGATCAGCCCGGGAGCCAGCCTGGTGATACCCAAGTGGCTGGACAGCGCGTTCTGAGGGTCCAGATCAATCGCGATGGTTCGCCCGCCAGAGCTGCGAAGTGTTTTTGCGAGGCCGGCGGCGATGGTGCTTTTACCCACTCCACCATTCGCCGAAACGATAGCGATGACCTTCGCCTTGGTCCGCTTGCGAGTCGTTTCCGGCAGACCGTCTCGACGAACCTGGTTGAGTTCACGCAACAGGTCGCTCAATCGCTGACGGTCACCCGTAGCAGGACTCGCAGCTGGCTTGGTCAGGGGAGGGGATATGGGCGAAGGTGGCGAGAGGACAGCATTCTTCACAGGCTCGACCGGCGCGCCAATCAACAAAGAAGGCTGTGGCTCGTCCAGTAGAAACACAGGGGGCGTTGGTGTTGGGGGAGGCAAGGCCACCGACGGTTCTGGCTCAGCCAGCGCAGGTGTAACCGGGTCGTCCTTGAAATCTTTATAGTTCGGTTGTATTTCCTGGTAGCTCTCCGCATTGGCGCCAAAACGTGTAAAGAGTTTCGCAATATCGTCTACATATTTCATGCGTTGTACCAGGAATGAAATAACTCAGAAACTCAGCATTCCATTAACTTGTAAAGTTGATGCGTAGTCTTGGCATTGGCAGAGTGCCACTAATGTAGGGTGTCTGCATCTTAGTGTCAACGAATGTTATAATTGGTCAGTGAGGCTTATTGGTGTTGGTCTGAATGTTGTTGAAGTGTTGTGTTGTTCGTGGAAAGTATGAGTGTTAGAGAGCGCCCGGCAATGACTGTGCAATGAGGTGTAATGTGATGATAGGTAATGGGCGTATTCATCGGGTGAAGTCTTAGATGGTTTGATGTCGGGTTATCCATTAAAGAAGTTGACTGATGTATTTTAAGGAATGGCGAGGGGTTTCAAATAATACTTGTTCGGATAATGCGACGGATGTCGCAGGTGTATCTAGTTATGGGCGCTAGTTTGCTAGAGCAGCAAGGGAAGCTCTTGGTGTGCCAGTTTTCAATCAGCACCGACAAGTTGTAAGTTGACCGGCGAGCTGGAATGGGAATGCGTGGCTGCAGTTGGCAAGTTCCCGCTGAAGACTCGACTCCAGTGTGGCCAGTCCAGCCATGGATAGAACTTGGAAGTGTGGCCTGGAATCATTCTATTTCTGCCATTGATACACCCTGAAGCCGTTCCATGGCTGGCGTTTCTGCGCCCATCCAGACATCTGAACGATCTCCGAAAACAGACTGATGGCCTGGCGAGTGCACCTCTCGCTATTACGGAGCGCACCAGGCTGTGCAAGTCATGCAGAACTCGCGGGACAGCCTCAGAACCAGCGATAAGGGATAAGCGGACTGTGGATCCTCACGAAGCGGCTCAGTAGAGTACGTAGCGCAATGGTCTCGGGGACTCCGAGCTGTCGCATCATCGTATCCTCCACCTGCTGACTCTGGATGAGGATGCGAGCGACGACTTTCTTGCCTTCGGGTGTCAGGAAAATTTGCGCGTGGTCTTCATCGTCCGGTGCGGTGCGTTCGTCATCGATGCGTATCAGCCCTCTCGCTGCCAGGTCGTTGATCGATTCAGGGCCGACTTCGCGTCCGGTGTACGCGGCAAGGGAGATCAACTCGTGGTAGGTGCGTCCTTCCCGAGTACCCAGTGCACTGAGGACCAGATACTCGATGTTGTTGAGTTTGAGCTCAGAGGCATGTTCCTGCGTCCTGGCGGAGAAGTGCAGGTATGCGCTGGCCAGCAAATAGCCAAGGGGGCTGGCTTCGCTGACGTTACGAGGGTCCTCGTCAGGAGGTGGCATGATGGTTTGCGTGGTGCTGGTGGCGATGGCGTAGTTGCCACTCTGGAATACCAGCGGAGGGGTATCGGACTTGTCGAACTTGAGTACTTCGCCCACCAGGATGATGTGATCGCCGCCATCGTAGATATGGGCCGTGCGGCACTGCAGCCGAGTGGTGCAGCCGGCCAGCAGCGGCGCCGAGCCCAGGCCGCCTTCGTACTCGATTCCGTCGAACTTCTCCGGACCGGAGACGCTACGGGCGAAACGCGCCGAGAGTTCGCCCTGGTCGTGGGCGAGGATATGCACAGCCCAGTGGCTGGCGTTTTCGAAGGTGGCGAGGCTCTGTGATTTGCGAGCCAGGCTCCAGAGCACCAGTGGAGGGTCCAGGGACACCGAGTTGAAACTGTTGGCCGTTACGCCGACGGGGGCATCGTCCTGGTCGCGAGCCGTAATGATGGTGACACCCGTGGTGAACGTCCCCAGAGCGTGGCGAAACTCCCGGGGATCCAGTGTGGTACTGCCATGTTTCTGCTGGCCGGCTTGTGAGCGTTGTGCGTTGTTATTCATGCCCGTTTTCCTCTGGTACTGGGAGCCGTATCTGTGGCTTGAATTGTCTAACGTGCAGCACTTTCCAGCATGGTCAGAACGGACGATGTTTGTTGATATCGAGGTGATTGCAAAACTGCGTGAGGGCCAAGGAAAGCGGGCATGGAGGAGATTTTGGTGGCTCAGGCTGGATGTCGATTGAAATGGACCTGATCGGCGCGATTTCGTGTGCGCCGGACATTGATTTCATGGGAAAAAAAGCCCCCGTAAGGGGGCAGGGGTAAACGATCTCCGATGTCGGGACCTGGCCGCGTCAGTGGCTGATTGCGCGTTCACGCGCCATGTCCAGCGCCAGGTCCTCGATCATGTCCTCCTGGCCGCCGACAGTCTTGCGTCGGCCCAGTTCCAACAGGATCTCGTGGGAGGGCACGCCGTACTTCTTTGCGGCACGTTTGGCGAACAGCAGGAACGAGGAGTAGACGCCAGCGTACCCTAGCATCAGCGAGTCACGGTCGACCCGGACGATGTGCTCCATCATCGGGAACACCTTCTCTTCGGCGACATCAGCGAGCTTGAACACGTCCACGCCCGTAATGATGCCCAAGCGATCGCAGACCGCATTGAAGACTTCCAGCGGCGTGTTGCCGGCACCGGCACCGAGGCCGGCGGCGGAGCCGTCGATGCGATTGGCACCGGCTTCAATGGCTGCCAGCGAATTGGCTATGCCCATGCCGAGGTTGTGGTGGCCGTGGAAGCCCAGCTCGGTTTCCGGTTTCAGCGCCTGGCGAACCGCGTCGATGCGTACGCGAACGTCTTCGGGGAGCATGTACCCGGCCGAGTCCGTGATGTAGAGACAGTTGGCGCCGTAACTTTCCATCAATTTGGCCTGTTTCACCAAGCCGTCGGCGTCGAGCATGTGAGCCATCATCAGGAAACCGACCGTATCCATGTCCAACTTGCGGCCGTACTGGATGTGCTGCTCGGAAACGTCGGCCTCGGTGCAGTGGGTTGCCACGCGAATGGTGTGTACGCCGCAGTCATGTGCCATCTGCAGGTGATCGACGGTGCCGATACCGGGCAGCAGCAGGGCCGATACCTTGGCCTGTTTCATTTGCGCAATGACCGCCCGCAGGTACTCCTCGTCGCTGTGTGCCGCAAAGCCGTAATTGACGGAGGTGCCGCCCAGGCCATCGCCGTGGGTGACTTCGATCAGCTGAACACCGGCTGCGTCCAGGCCGGTGGCCACATCCACCATCTCCTGCAGGGTGATCTGGTGGCGCTTTGGGTGCATGCCGTCGCGCAATGACATGTCGTGCAGTTTGATTTGCTTGCCGCGTAAAGAGGTCATGGCAATTTCCATTCGAGAGTGGTTAGGCGTTCAGCATGTCTTCGGCAAACATTTCCGCGGTACGGGCGGCCGCCGCGGTCATGATGTCCAGATTGCCGGCGTACTTGGGCAGGTAGTCGCCCAGGCCCTCCACCTCCATGAAAATCGACACGCGATTGCCGTCGAATACCGGTCCGTTCTTCAGTGTGTAGCCGGGCACATACTTCTGTACTTCCTTGATCATTGCGTGCACCGATTGGGTGATAGCCTCGCGATCCGGTTCGCTTTCCGTCAGGCAGTGAATGGTGTCGCGCATGATCAGCGCAGGTTCGGCCGGGTTGATCACGATGATCGCCTTGCCTTCCCTGGCTCCACCGACCTTGACCACCGCGCCGGCAGTGGTGCGGGTGAACTCGTCGATATTCTTGCGGGTGCCGGGGCCGACCGAACGGGATGACACCGTCGCCACGATCTCGCCATAGGCAACGGGCTGCACACGTGACACCGCGTGGACCATGGGAATGGTCGCTTGTCCCCCGCAGGTCACCATGTTGACGTTCAGCACCTGCTTGCCCAAGTGATCGGCCAGGTTTACCGGTGGCACGCAGTACGGGCCGATGGCCGCAGGCGTGAGGTCGATCATCAGCACGCCCAGTTCATTGAGCTTGCGCGAGTTCTCGGCATGTACGTAGGCGGAGGTCGCGTCAAAGGCGATCCGGATGTCGTCGGCCTTGACGTGGGGCAGGAGCCCATCGACGCCCTCGCAGGTGACGCTCAGGCCCATTTCCCGGGCGCGCTTCAAACCGTCGGATTCGGGGTCGATCCCGACCATCCAGACCGGCTCCAGCACTTTGCTGCGTTGCAGTTTGTAGAGCAGGTCGGTACCGATGTTGCCGGGTCCGATCAGGGCGCATCTGATTTTGCGTGTCATGGCCAGTTCTCTCGCATCTAGGGAGGGCAGAGTCAGTCGGTGAAGCGAATCGAGGCGCAGCCGATACCCGTAATGGTCAGTTCGAAGTGGTCGCCAGCTTTTACGGGTACCAGGGGAACCAGCGATCCCGACAGGATGATTTCGCCAGCGAGCAGGGGCATGCCGAAGGCACCCAAGGTATTGGCCAGCCAGGCCACGGCCTCGGCTGGGTGCCCTTGCACGGCCGAGCCAAGCCCGCTGGAGTGTGGCTCTCCGTTGCGCTTCATATCCAGGCGGACATTGGCGAGGTCGAGGCCGGCAGGGGAGACGCGCGGGCTACCCAGGACGAAGACACCGCAGGAGGCGTTGTCGGCGATGGTGTCCTGTATGGATATCTTCCAGTCGCAGATGCGCGAATCGACGATCTCAAAACAGGCCATGACCGAGTCAGTGGCTTGCAGCACATCCACAAGGGTGACGCCAGGGCCCATCAGGTCGTGCTTGAGGATGAAGGCGATCTCACCTTCTGCACGGGGCTGGATGAGGTTGGCCTGGCTAAGGCTGACGCAGGCATCGTTATCGAAATGCATGCGGTCGGTGAGGAAGCCGAAGTCCGGTTGGTGGACGCCGAGCATTTCCTGCACGGCTTTGCTCGTCACGCCGATTTTCTTGCCGATGATCTGCTCGCCGTCGGCCTGACGCTGTTCCAGCATGGCCAGTGAGATGTGGTACGCGTCTTCGATATCCAGCGAATCGGTGGTGGTCAGCGGCTCGATCGTCTCGCCATTGCGTAGCGCCCTGTAGAGACGCTCGGCGAGTCGCTGGCGCAGTCGCGTTTTTTCCTGCGAGGCACTGGAGATGGGTTCGATTACGGGGGGCATTGGACTGTCCTCTTGTCGGGCTTGTCCAAATCATGCCGGATGTGTCGGCGCGTGCCCTCACCCGCATGCAGTAGTTTCAGCACTCTTTCTGCATCACTGCATTTCTACGGAGTCGGGGTAATCGATCTGGACGAGGCGTCCGGGGTTGAGAAGCCCGCACACTGGCGACAAATTACAGGTGACCAATCAACCCGTTACTGGCATGCGTCCTGAGCCTGGCGCTCGCTCTGCCGGCAGCGTCATCAATCCTGCTCCTGAGCCTGAGGTTGCATCTTCAATGAGCCTTCCGAGTCTGTTCATTCCCCATGGGGCGGGTCCCTGCTTCTTCATGCGCTGGGACTTCGGCCCGGCCGAGATGTGGCATTCACTGGGGGCATGGCTGCAGGGCCTGGCGTCGAGCCTGCCGGAACGGCCGAAGGCCGTCCTGGTCGTTTCCGCACACTGGGAGGCCGAGCGGTTCACGCTGACGTCCAGTCCGGCCCCTGGCCTGATCTACGACTACAGCGGATTCCCGGCGCACACCTATCGACTGCAATACCCGGTCGCCGGTGCACCCTGGCTGGCCAGGGATGTGTGCGAACGCTTGCGCGGCGCTGGACTACCGGCAACGCTCGACGACACACGCGGACTGGATCACGGTGCGTTCATCCCGTTCAAGCTGATCTATCCGCAGGCGGATATCCCGATGCTGCAGCTGTCACTGCGCAGCGATCTGGACCCGGCAGTACACCTGGCTGCGGGGGCGGCGCTGGCGGGGTTGCGAGAGGAGGGGGTGTTGATCGTGGGCAGTGGCATGTCTTTCCACAACGTCCGTGCATCTGCAGAGGACCTGGCTGCGCGGGCGCAGGCATTCGATGACTGGCTGCTCGATACGCTGATGGGGACGCCGGAGGAACGAAGTCAGCGCCTGCGCCATTGGGTCGAGGCCCCGCAGGCGCGTTTCGCCCATCCGCGCGAGGAACACTTGCTGCCGTTGCTGGTGGCTTGCGCTGCAGCAGGTGACCAGCCCGCACAGCGCGTTTACGCCGAGCGGCTGGGGGGCCTCGTCGCGGTCTCGGCTTATCGCTTTGGCTAGTCGTTGCGGCTGTCGGAGGAGGCCTTGATCTCGATGTCGCCTGGGCCGAAATAGGCGCGCATGGAGGTGATGAGCCCGGCTTCGTCGAAGGTCATCACATCGATGACCCGTACCCGCGCTTCGCCCTGGGGTAGCTTCGCCACGGCATCGAAGGCCATTGCGGCAGCATCGCCGTGAGAGGCGCGGATCGGTGCGCAGAGCTGCAGGGTGGCACCGTTGGCCATGGCGCTGCGGTAGAACTCGACGATTTGCGACTTGCCCTCGCGCGGCGACGAGCCGTACGGGTCTTCCACCGTTGCGTCGTCGTGGTAGAGGGCGATGATGGCTTCCAGGTCATTGCGGTTGAAGGCGTCGATGTAGGCCTGAAGGGCGCTTTTCATTTGGATTTCCGTTGGCATGTCTACTCCTTGCTCAGGCGATTGCCTGCTGGTTTATGGCGGATGTGGTTTGCGTAAGCGGCTGGAACTCCACCCTGGTCAGATGCACCGAGGCTTCCCTCAACCCGGCCGCCACCTCTGCGCAATTCACGGGAGAACTGCAGGTTGGCGCGGATCAAGGCCGATTGGCTGCGTTCGCTCATGGGGGGCTCCCCTGGTTCTTGTCGTGGGGGGTGGTCAGTGTCGTCAAGGCGGCCAGTGCCAGCAGAGCGGCGGTGCAGCCGAGGGCGAGGGCGTAGGAGTGCCGCTCGGCGAGTACCCCGATGAGAATGGGGCCGATGACCATGCCGAGGTCGGCGGCCATCTGGTAGCCGGCTATCACCGTACCCCCACGGCCATTGGCGGCGTCACCGGCGACTGCGGCTGCGGCGGTGGTGCAGAACGCGGTTCCGAGCCCCATCAGCGCGAGCCCGCCCAGGTAGGTTGCCAGCGATTGCCCGCCCTGGATGAGCAGAAAACTGCACAGCACCAGGGTCATGCCCAGCATCAGGCTTGGCTTGCGGCCCCAGGTGTCGACCCATCGGCCAGCCTTGGGCAGCAGCAGTGTCTGGGTCAGTGCACCGACGGTCAGACCGATGCCGATCCATTTCGCCGGCTGGTTGAGCACCGTCAGCAGGAACAGCGGCAGGACGGAAACCCTGACCCCGTAAACGGCAAAGCCGATGGCGAAATTGCTGGCGATCGCGGATCGGTAAGGTGCCAGGCGTAGCGCCTGGCCAAAGCTGACCGCCGCTTGCCCGGAGTCGCTCGCCGCGCTGTGAGCGTGGCGCAGGTGGCGCAGCAGCAGTGCCGCGACCAGGGCCGCCGCTCCCGTTCCGGCTCCGTAGAGGAAGAACGGCAGGCGCACAGACATGTCCACGAACAGGCTGCCGATGGCGGGACCGGCGACCGTCCCGACGTAATAGGCACCCATGAACAGCCCCGCCGCCCGCCCCCGATGTCTGGCGGCGGTGGTGCGCAGCATGAGGCTCATGGCCGACACGCTGTAAAGGATCGAGCCCATTCCGCACAGACCGCGCCATGCCAGCAACTGCTCGGCGGAAGCGGAAAAGCCGGCGGCAACGCTGCCCAGCGCCATGAGCCCAAGACCGCCGCACAGCAACCAGTACTCGCCCCAGCGATTGACCAGTCTGCCGCCTGGCCAAGCCATCAGCAGGCGGGCGAAGGGGAAGGCCGCGATGATCATGCCGATCATGCTGCTGCCCACCCCTAGCGCCTGGCCGAACAGCGGAATGGCCGGTGACTGGATGCCGAAGCCCACGGCGGAGATAAAGCTGATTACGCACAGGCAGCGCACTTCCGTGGAAATGCCGCCGAGCCAGCCGGTGTCTCCAGCGCCTCTGGACATGCTGTGCTCAGCGCCCATGAAAGACCGGCTGGCGCTTTTGCGCGAAGGCGCTGGAGGCTTCCTTGTGATCTGCGCTGAGGAAGGTCGCCGCTTCCAGCTGCAGCCCCAAGTCGGTCACCAACTGGCTGCGCTGGCGCAGGATCTGGTTCAGCGCGCGCTTGGTGCCCTGCAGCGCGAGAGGAGGGAGGGCGGCCATGCGCTCTGCCATCTGCAGCGCCTGATCATGCAGCTCCGTGGCCGGCATGGCCCGCAAGGCCAGGCCCAGCCGGACAACTTCACTGCCATTGAGTCGCTCGCCGGTCATCAGGTAGTACTTGGCGGCGCCGAGGGGCATGCCCAGGGGCCAGGCCAGCGCGCCACCATCGCCTGCGACCAGGCCCATGGGCACATGGGTGTCGGCGATCTGGGCGTCGTCGGCGATAAGCACCACATCGCAGAGCAAGGCCAGAGTCGCCCCCAGCCCCATGGCGTAGCCCTGCACCGCAGCGATTATCGGCTGTGGCACATCGAGGAAGCGCTCGATCAGGTTCCCGGCGCCGCGGGTGACCATGGCCATGACTTCGCATGGGGTCTGCTCGATGGCCGGCGTCTCGGCAAACGCCTTGACGTCGCCACCGACACAGAAGGCCCGTCCTGCACCCTGCAGTACCACGGCCCGGACGCTGGAGTCGTGGCGCAGGTCGGCAAGGATGGCTTCGAGGCCTTCATGCATGTCGGCTCCCACGGCATTGAGGCGCTCGGGGCGATTGAGGGTCAGCACCAGGACATGGTCCCGGCGCTCGGCGAGGATACTGTTAAAACGTCCGTAATCGGTCATGGGGAAACTCCGTTTTTGTTGTCTATGGGATTGAGCGGCGCCCGAGTTTTTCCAGCATCGCCGCGCGGGCCCGCGCCCGATCGGGATCAAGGACTGCAAGGTTCTGCAGCGTGACTTCGGCCTCCAGTTGCTCGGCCAGGCTGTTGCGTGCGGCCTGGGCCAGGAGGCGCTTGGTCAGCCCCACGGCGAGTCCGGGCTTGGTGGCCAGTTGCTCGGCCATCTCCAGCGCGTGTCCCAGCAGCCGTTCCGGGGCCAGCATCTCGCTCACCAGGCCCCACTCGCGGGCCTCTTCGGCGCTCAGCCGGCGATTGCTGGCCAACCAGGAAAAGGCCCGGGCGTAACCCAGCAGCCGGGTGATGAACCAGCTGCCACCGGCATCCGGGACCAGCCCTATGTCGACGAACGCCGGTACGAACCTGGCGTCGCTGGACGCGATCCGGATATCGGCGGCGCAAGCCAGCGAGAGTCCGGCACCCGCTGCGGCGCCGTTGACGGCTGCGATGACAGGCTTGTCCAGCGCGGCCATTGCCAGGGTGTTCGCATTCAGTGCGTGGCGCAGCGTGCTATGGCCCAGTGCCCCGGAGGCGGGTGGCGCGTTGAGGTCGGCACCCGCGCAGAAGCCGCGTCCGGAACCGGTCAGCACCACTGCGCGAACCTGCGAATCACCGGCCTCGTGCCAGGCATCGCAGAGCTCGAGGTGCAGCTCGGCATTGAACGCGTTCAGCGCCTCAGGGCGGTTGAGTGTCACCAGCAGCACCGCGCCCTGGCGTTCGCGCAAGACAGTGCTCATAGCGCTGCTCCCGTGCCGAGGATGGCGGTGACCTGGCTGGAGAACTGACCGCCGTTGCCGTGGGCCAGCGCCAGCTCCACGCCGGCCTGCTGCCGTGCTCCGGCCTCACCGCGCAGCTGCCGCGTGGCTTCGATGAGGGCGAAGATGCCGTACATGCCCGGATGGCAGTAGGACAGGCCGCCGCCGTTGGTGTTGACCGGCAGTACGCCTCCCGGGGCGATGCGGCCATCGGCGACGAAGGCACCGCCTTCGCCCTTGGCGCAGAAGCCCAAGTCCTCCAGGAACATGATGGTGTTGATGGTGAAGGCGTCGTAGAGCTGTAGCACGCCGATGTCCGCCGGTCTGACCCCGGCCATGGCGTAGGCTCTGGCGCAGGACTCGACTGCACAGGTGGTGGTCAGATCAGGCATCTGGGAAATGCTGCGGTGCGAGTGCGCTTCGCCCGCGCCGAGCAGGTAGACCGGCGGCCTTGGCAGGTCACGTGCGCGATCGGCACGGGTAACCACCAGGGCGCCGCCGCCATCGGTGACCAGGCAGCAATCGCGGATGCTGAGCGGGCTGCAGACCATTTTGCTGTCCAGCACGTCGGTAATGCCGAGCGGCCCTTTGTCATGGCAGAAGGCGACGGGGTTGAGTTGTGCCCAGGCGCGTGCGGCGACGGCCACCGCGGCCAACTGCTCGCGGGTCGTGCCGTACTGATGCATGTGCCGGGCGGTGGCCAGGGCGTAGCCGGACACCGGGTGGCGCGGCTTGTAGGGAGCTTCGTAGCTCGGCATCTCCAGTGGCCCGGTCAGCGGCTGCCGGCGTTGGGCATCCGCGCGCGGAGTACTGCCATAGACGATCAACGCCGTGTCGCAGAGCCCGGCCTTGAGGGCCGCCGCCGCGTGGAACAGGTAGGACAGGAACGAGCTGCCACCGATATTGCCGCTATCGCTGTAACGGGGGCGGATACCCAGGTATTCACCCAGGTCCAGGTTCGACATGAAACGGCCGGCGACACAGCCGAACAGGCCATCGACGTCCCGGGTGCGCAGGCCCGCGTCATTCAGCGCGTGAACCGCCGCCTGGGCGGCCAGTTCGATGGGGTAGCGCTGTGGCCCGACGTCACCCAGGTCCGATTCGGCGACCCCGACGATAGCGGCAGCGCCGCGCAGATCATGGTGAGTCATGGTCGTTCTCCTTCGTTGAGGTCGAACACCACGCGCGGCTCCTGGCCATCGAGGCGTTCCACCCGCGCCCGGACCCGGGCGCCGATGGGTGGTGCATCGCAACCCGGGACAGTGCTCATCATTCGGAAGCCTTCGTCCAGGTCCACCAGCACGAGGTTGTAGTTGTGATCTTTGTCGAAGACCACGCTGGACGAATAGAGCGTGCCCAGCCCTTGGCTGTCGCGCAGGCCCAGTTCCACCGAGCCGCAATGCGGGCAGCAGGGGCGCAGGTAGAAGACTGCCTGATCGCAGTCTTGGCAGTGCTGATAAGCCAGGGCACCCCGTGCCAGGCCTTCGAGATAGCGCTGGTACGGCGCCGGTTCGCGGACATCATTCATTCTGGCTTCCTCCGGGGGTGCCGTAGGTGGCGACGGCGGTTGCCGTCAGGACGTCCTGGCGCTGACCGTTGGCTGCTTCGCGCTGTACCAGCAGTTCACAGTTCACCTGCATGCCGTCAGGGCGTTCGGGGTCGATGGCGGTAACCCGGCCGCTGAGGATCAGGGTGTCGCCTGGCCAGACCTGGGAGACGTAGCGCACCGAGTACCTGCGCAGCGCCGCCAGGCCCAGCCAGGAAGTCGTGTAGGCCGAGAGGATGCCCGCCGTCAGCAGGCCATGGCCGAATACGCTGCGGTAGCCGGCTCGGTGGGCAAAGGTCTCGTCGTGGTGGATGGGATTGAAGTCGCCACCGGCGCCGGCGTAGCGAACGATGTCGGTTCGGGTGATCGGCCCGACACGGCGCACGGGGGCGGTGTCTCCGATCTGGAAACGAGGCGAAGCGTCGTGGTTGGTGCTGTTCATGTGGGCAGTACCTCGTGCTCGTCCATGGGCGGCGGCGGGGGCAGTTCGATGATGGTGCTGCGGGCGATCAGCGCCAGTTGATCGTGTTCGTCGTAGAAACCCGTCTCGCGCACGATCAGGGTCATCTCGCCCTTGGCGCCCCGCTTGCAGGTCACGTCGGCGATATGCGAGCGGACGGTGAATTCCTCGCCGGCCAGCACCGGTCGCAGGTATTCCCATTCATTGCCGCCGGCCAGTACGCGCTTGAGGTCGAGGTTGAGCGGGTTGCCTTCCTGCGGGGGGTGCCAGTGCATGGAGACGGTGCTGAAGGTCGGCGGTGCCGGTGGGGCGCAGAAGCCCTGCCGGCGCGCCGCCTCAGGGTCGAAGTAACAGGCATCGGTACAGAGGATCGCCTTGGCGAACTCGGCGATCTTGCCTTCCTCGACCTTGAAGCGGAACGAGGGGAACTGGTAACCGACCAGGGATTGATCTGCCATCGCGTTCACTCCTTCAGTGCGCCGGCCCGGATGACCCGGCCAGCACCACCAGAGCGTCGGCGGCGAAGACCTTGCCGTCGTCGACCCGGATCGGGTTGATGTCGATTTCGCTGACCTCCTCGAGCTCCAGGGCCAGGTCGCCGACGCCCATCATGATGGTGGCGATCTGCGTCTGTTCCTCGGCGCTGAGGCCACGCCGCCCCTGGACCAGACGACCCTGGAGCAGTTTTCCGAGCGCGACGCGGGCGGTATCGAGCCCGAACGGCGGGCGCAACAGCGTGGTTTCCGCCAGTTGCTCGACCAGTACGCCACCCAGGCCCACCGCCACCATGGGGCCGAACACCGGGTCACGCTGCAAGCCACAGGTCAGTTCCATGCGTGCGGGTACCATCTCCTGCACCAGCACGCCGTCGAGGACGGCATGGGGCGCCCGGCGCCGCACTTCGTCGAACATGTCTCCATAGGCTTCACGCACCGCGTCCGGCCCCTGCAGACCGAGGCGGATGGCGCCCACGTCGGACTTGTGCGGCAGCTGACAGGACATGACCTTGAGCACCACCTTGCCGCCGATGCGCGTCGCCGCCGCGATGGCGTCCTCCTCGCTGTGTACCCACTCTTCGCGGGTGATGGGGATGCCGTACTCGGCGAACAGGCGCTTACCCTGGGCCTCCATCAACACCTGCTCTCCCTGGGGCAACTGCAGGTGCTGCCGCGCGCGCCGGGCACGTTCGGCATCGGGTTCCCGGGCGTGGTCCGCCGCGAGGGACGGTCGCGAGGAGAAACGCTGCAGGGCGGCGAGCGAGCGGGCGATCCTCTGCGGATCGGTGTAGGTCGGCACGCCAGCCTGCTTCAAGGGCTCCACAAGGTCGGTGGACAGCACAGCCATGGGTTTGTTGGTGCGCTGGTAGAGCGCGGCCAGTTCCCTGGCTGCCTCGGTGGCGCGAGCCCAGGTGACCGTGGTGAGCATGTCGACCGAAGGGCTCTGGGCGACCAGGTTCTGCAGTGCGAAAAGTGACTCCTGCTTCACCGCTGCGGTGGTGTCGATGGGGTTGGCCACGCTGCCGAAGAAGGGCGTATGCAGCACACTGAGCATCTGTGCCTGTTCCGCTTCGGGGAAGGTCGGGATATCCAGGCCATTGAGACTGGCTTCGTCGGCCAGCAATACGCCGGTACCGCCGGAGGCAGTCATGATCGCCAGGCGTTTGCCGGACGCCCGGCGACCGTCCTGGAAGATCATGCCCAGATCGAGCATCTCCTCCAGGCTGTGAGCCACGATCACGCCGTACTGTCGGCAGACCGCATCGAATACATCGACGGCACCGACCACCGACGCGGTGTGGCTCATGGCGGCCTTGGCCGCAGCTTCGGAGCGCCCCGCCTTGAGGACCACCAGTGGCTTGTCGAGCGCCTGGGCGCGGCGGGCCGCTTCTATGAATACCTCCGGGTCACGCAGGGTCTCACTGAACGCCAGCAGCACACGAACTTCCGGTCGCTCCACGAGGTAGCGCAAAACGGCCGCGACGTTCACGTCCAGCTCGTTGCCGGTACTGACGAACCAGCCAAGGCGCAGGCCGGTGAGCAGGCCCTTGGTGGTCAGGTAGGAGCCAAAGCCACCGCTCTGGGAAACCAGCGCCACACCGCCGCCCGGCGGCAAAGGTTCGTCCGGGGTCAGGGCGAAGTTGGCCATGACGCCCCCGGCGATGTTCAGGTAGCCGATGCAGTTCGGACCAATCACCCGCACGCCGCCAGCCTTGGCCAGCTCTGCGATGCGCTGCTGCAGGGCGGTTCCTTCGGCACCGGCCTCGGCGAAGCCGGAGGAGAGCAGCGCGACGCCCCCCACGCCCTTGGCCACGGCCTGTTCCATGATGCCTTCGACGGCCTGGCAGGCCACCGCGATGACCACCAGGTCCACGGTTCCCGGTACATCGTGCAGGCTGGCGTAGGCAGGGCTGCCCTGGACGCTGTCGTCCTTGGGATGGATCGGGTAGAGCGCGCCGCCGAAGGCGCGCTTGAGGTTGGCGAACAGCAGGCCGCCGAAGCTGTAGAGGTTGTTGGAGGCGCCAACCAGGGCGATGGAGCGAGGTGCCAGCAGGCGATCGAGATCGGGAGCTGCAGTGTCGATACGAGTCATTGTCGTTGTCCTGTTCCGTGGTGGTTTGCGCGCTTAGCGCACCATCATCGAGCCGCCATCCACCGACAGAACCTGGCCGGTGACGTAGGAGGACTCTTCGCTGACGAGATAGAGGAAGGCCGGGGCTATCTCATCGGGCTCGGCCGAGCGCCGCAGCGGGTGCTGTTTGAGCGCTGCCGCATGGGCTTCGGCGAATTTCGGGTCGTTCATGATGGTCTTGGTCATCTCGGTGGCCGCCGCCGGAGCGATGGCATTGACCAGGATGTTGTACTTGCCCAGCTCGCGGGCGGCGGTGCGCACCATGCCGAGCATCGCGGACTTGGCAGCGGCGTAGTTGATCTGGCCGATGGAGCCGTTCTGCGCAGTGGAGGAAGTGACGAAGACGATGCGTCCCCACTGGCGTTCGATCATGTCGTGGACCACCGCCTGCAGCCAGTAGAAGGAACCGTGCATGTGCACATCGATCACCTGGTGCCACTCGGCGCCGGTCATCTTGTGCAGCATGGCCGGACGGGTGATGCCAGCGTTGTTCACCAGGATATCGATGGGGCCGAGCTCGGCCTTGATGATGGCGGCGGCGGCGTTGACGTCGACCTGGTTGGCAATGTCGCAGCGCACGAACAGGGCTTTGCCGCCCTCGGCATGGATCAGCGCGGCGGTTTCTTCACCGCCACTGACGTTGATGTCGACTATGGCCACGCTGGCGCCTTGCGCCGCATAGCAGCGGGCCACGGCGCGACCGATTCCTTGTGAAGCGCCGGTGATTACGGCGACGCGATTGTTCAAACGCATGATGGGGCTCCTTGTGGTCAGCGCGGCATGTCGAGCATGCGGGCGAGGATGTTCTTCTGGATTTGCGAGGACCCGCCGTAGACGCTGACCGGGCGCGAGGTGAAGTACTCGGCCAGCCAGCGGGGGGCATTGCCGGTCAGGGCGTCGGCGCCGAGTACGTCGAGCGCGACATGCAGGGTGTACTGGGCGGCCTTGGACCAGAGCAGCTTGCCCACTGAGCCTTCCGGCCCCGGGTCGCGTCCGGCCAGGCGCAGCGACAGTTGCTGCGCCACGTTCAGGCTCAGCGCTTCGATGTCCACATGGGCGCGCGCCAGCTTATGGCGGGTGCTGGTATCGGCGAGCAGGCCGCGTTCGGCGGCGATCTGTTCGATCTCGTGCAGTTGGCGACGCAGCGCGGAAATCGAGCCGGTGTCGGAAGCGCCACGTTCGTAGGACACCGTCGTCATCGCGATGCGCCAGCCGTCGCCTGGCGCGCCGATGCGCTGGCTCGCAGGAATGCGCACATCATCGAAGAACACCTCGGCGGTTTCCGGTTCGCCGCTGTGCAATACGATCGGCTTGACGGTGATGCCGGGTGCATCGAGCGGGGTCAGCAGGCAGGAGATGCCCTTGTGCTTGGCCGCATTGCTGTCGGTGCGTGCCAGCAGCAGGCACCAGTCGGCCTGCAGTGCGCCGCTGGTCCACATTTTCTGGCCGTTGACCACGTAGTGGTCGCCGTCCTGCTCGGCGCGGGTGCGCAGCGAGGCCAGGTCGGAGCCGGCACCGGGTTCGCTGAAACCCTGGCACCACTGCACCTCGCCACTGAGCAGGGTGGGCAGAAAGTGTTGCTTCTGCTCCTCGGTACCGTAGGTGAAGATCGCCCGCCCAAGGTAGTTCACCATCGCCGGCAGGCGAGGCGAATCGGCGCGGCCCGCTTCGTCATTGAGAATGGCGTCGAAAGTTGCGGACAGCCCCTGGCCACCGTACTCCTTCGGCCAGTTCAGGCCGATGTAGCCGCTGGCGTAGAGTGCCTTGTGCCAGCTCTTGCTTAGCACGCGCAGGCCTTGCGGGTCGGTGACTTCGCGCCAGTTGGCGGGAGTGTTGTGCTTGAACCACTCGCGCAGTTCGAGGCGGAATCCGGCCTCTTCGGGGGTATCTCGGTAGTCCATTCAGCGTGCTCCCAGTCGGGCGTCGGCGATCTGCTGCAATTGATGGGACTCGCCGCCGAACAGTCGGGCGTCGAGCAGGGCGCGGCGGGTGTAGACGTGGGCGATGTGCTCCCAGGTCTGGCCGATGCCGCCGTAGACCTGCATCACCGCTTCGGTCACCGGCAGTGCCACGGAAGAGGCGTAGGCCTTGGCGGTGCGGGCGGCCAGCAGTGCCTCGTCGGCGTCCAGTTGGTCCACCGCCCAGGCGGCGTAGCAGGTAATGCTGTGGGCGGCCTGGGCCTGGACGAGCATTTCCGCGCACAGGTGCTGGATGGCCTGGAAGCTGCCGATCAGTGCCCCGTACTGCACGCGCTCCTTGGTGTAGGCCACTGCACCGGCATGGGCGCCGTTGAGTGCGCCGACGATGTCCGCCGCCACGGTGGTCAGGGCCAGGGCGTACCAGCGTTTGAGGGCGTCGGCGTCTATCGGTTGGCCGAGCACCTGCGCTGCGTCATGCGCAGTGCGAAGGTGCAATACGGCGCGGGTCAGGTCGGCCGGGGCGTGGCCCGCAGCAAAACCCTGTTGCAGGCTGATACGCACCAGGCGGCCATCGGCCAGGCCCAGGGCATAGTCGGCGCCTTCGCAATCCCAGGCGATGCAGCCGACTTCGTCGGGGGCGGCCAGACGCTCCAGAGTGCGGTCCAGCAGCAGCGCATAGCGGGTTTCACCGGCGGCGAGTTCTTCAATCAGTTCGTACGGAGCGTCTGCCTGGGCGAGCAGCTCGCTGGCCAGTACGGCTGAGGCGAAGGGCTGGGGGACCAGGGTTTCGCCCAGGGCCTGGGCGGCGATCATGACTTCCACGCCGGAGGCGAGGGGCGTGCCGTTGTCACGCATGCGCAGGCCGAGCAGGCCCACTTCGGTGAGTTTCTGCCAGTCCCGTTGGGCGTCGCGGGTCTGGAGATCATGCGGGTTGGCGATGCCAATGGACTGCGCCAGGCGTTTGGCCGAGTTTTCAAACATCTGCTGTTCGTCGTTGAATAGCGCGAGCACGGGTGGGCTCCTTCTTTGAGTCGTGGATGGGGCGACTGCGAGGTATCTGGTACTTGTTGCCCATGCCGGACTCATTTTTCATGAGCCCTGGCCTGGGTGTCATGCCGCAAATGCAGTACTAGACGCGGGCCACAGACGGCGTGGTGGCTGCGAATTGCGTGGAGCGGGCAATGTGGTTGGCCGCGCGGTAGCCGAATGTGAGAGCGGGGCCGAGTGTGCCGCCCGCGCCGGGATAGGAGTCCGCCGTCACCGCGCCCGAGGCGTTGCCGATGGCGTAGAGGCCGGGGATCGGGCGACCCTCGACGTCCAGTACGTTGGCGTCGCGATCGACTTTCAGGCCGCCCTTGGTGCCGAGGTCGCCGAGGTCGACGCGAATCGCGTAATAGGGCGCCCGGTCGAGCGCGCCCAAACTCGGATTCGGCTGGTGCCGGGGGTCGCAGTAGAAGCGGTCGAAGCTGTGGTGACCGCGATTGAAATCGAGGTCGACGCCGGTCTTGGTGTAATCGTTGAAGACCGACACTGTATTTTCCAGGGTGGCGGGATCGATAGCGATCTTGTGGGCCAGTTCGCCAATGGAACCGGCGCGGTAGAGCACACTGTCCCACCACTCGGGAGGCAGGCTTGCGTCCGGCATGATCGAGCCGGGCATGATCCGGCCGAGGATGTTCTTCTTGCGATAGTTGGCATCGAAGATGAACCAGCAGGGTGTATTTGCGCCGGTGCTGGCGCCGTCCTTGATCATCGCGTGGCCGAAGTCGTTATAGGACATGGCCTCGTTGGCGAAGCGCCGGCCCTGGCGATTGACGCAGAGGCTGTGGGCGTAGCTGCGTTCGATGAAAAGCGCACTGCGCATGTTCACGTTCGGCGTGTCCGCCGCCGGGATGCGTACGGTCGGCGCCCACCAGGCTTCGTGGAGGAACTCGGTGTCCGCGCCGATGTTCTGGCCGGCAATCAGCGCATCGCCGGTGTTGTTGTGCATGGGCGTCACGCTCCACTCCACCAGTGTCTGGCCCGGCAGGTGGGCGGTGCGCAGCGGCTGGCTCTGTTCGAAACCGCCGGATGCGACGATCACCGCCCGGCTGGCCAGGATGCGGTACTCGTTGCAGTTCTGGCTGACGACCGCTCCCTGGACGACGCCATTCTCGACAATGAAATGCTCCAGGCGGGTGTTGAGCAGCAGCTCAACCCCGCGTTCCTGCAGACCGATGCGCAGACCGGCGATGAGGGCGCTGCCCATGGTGACGCGCCGATCACGGCGGGTCTTCAGGCGCCAGCCGATGTCCGACCAGTAGTTCCAGATCAGTGAGAAAATCTTGCGCTTCCAGCCCGTGGCGCGGGCGCCCAGCAATTGGCCGTCGTAGTAGTCCAGAGCGATGCGACCGAACAGTTTGGCGCCCATGTCGGCTTCACGCAGGGCAAAGAAGTCATCTCCCAGCACTCCGGCATCCACTGGCTCGACGAACATGGTGCGGCCGTTGTCCGAGGCGCCCGGCAGGTGCTGGCAGTAATCGGCGTAGCCGGTGACGGCGTTGTACTTCACCCCGATTTGCTGGCGCATGTACTCGACCATTTCCGGTGCCGAGTCGAGATAGGCACGAAGCTTCCCTTCCGGGACCCGACCCTTGGTGCAGGCCCTGAAGTAGGTCAGCGCCTGTTCGTAGTTGTCCTGCCCCTGGATTCCTGAGTTGTTGGGGATCCAGATGCCGCCCCCGGACAACGCGGAGGTACCGCCGTAGCGATCACTCTTCTCAATGACGATGACCTTCAGCCCGAGGTCATGGGCACGGTTGGCGGCGAGCAGGGCGCCCGCCCCGGAACCGACCACCAGGACCGCGCAGTGCTTGTCCTCGACGAATGCATTCATGGCATGCGATCTCCGTTGTCACGCGCCATCGGGGGCGCTTTCCTGTTCTGGGGAGCGAAGGCCGCCGCCGGTTTTCGGTGGCGCTGCTTCGATGCACATAGGTTGATCGCGATGCCTCTACGTAATCATCAACCGTATGCAGTAGATGAGCTCATTCGTTGAGCACGATGCAGACATGCGGGGAGAATTTATTTTATTGGCTACTGCAAACGGTTGATGTTGGCACTGGGTCGTTGTGTTGAAACTGGCTCCGAAGTCGCGGCCCGGGGAACCGGCCAGGGCTGTCATCAGGACAAGTTGAACAAAAAACAAAACCAGACTTGGACTTGCGGAGCACAACATGCACAAGACAGAGAAGGCTGCGACCCTTGGTGGTCGCAGGCTATTGGCGCCGATGCTGTTGCTCGGTGCAGTGGCCAGCCCCTTGACCCATGCCATATCCATCGATACCGGCAATCCCGACCTGCAGATCAACTGGACCACGGACTTGCGTCTTGGGCTTGGGTGGCGCGCGGAGTCGATCGACTCGCATATCGGCGACGATCCCACCAACCAACAGTCTGATTACTCCACCCACAGCGGCGATATGTGGAAGCGGCGCCTCGATGTGCTGACCGAGATGGACGTCATCTACAAGGGCGATTATGGCGTTCGCGTCAGTGCCACGGGTTGGTACGACAACGCTTACGACGATCATGACCTGAAGGGCAATCCCGACCTGCCAGGGATCTCCGCTTACGCCGACGGCAAGCTTTCGCGGCAGGCGCAGCGATACTACAACGGCCCGTCTGGCGAGATTCTCGACGCATTCGTGTTCGGTACCTTCAATCTGGGCAGCATCCCTGTGTCGGTGAAGGCAGGCCAGTACGCGCTGATTTGGGGCGTATCCCAGGTCAATGGCAGTGACGCGATTTCCTGGAGCCAGCAGCCGGCCAACTTCCAGAAGGGGGCGGAGATCCCCGGAGCTTCGCCGAAGGAGCTGGCTTTGCCGCTACCGCAGCTGTCGTTCCAGAGCCAACTGAGTGACACGGTTTCCCTGTCCGGCTACTACCACCTGGATTGGAAGCCGAACCGGCAGAGCGAGGGCGGTACCTTCCTGGGCGGACCAGACTTTTTGTATGACGACGATGGCCGGATATTTGTGGCTTCCGCGCCCGGCTTCGGCAATATCTACATCAACCAGGGCAACATCATCGAACCTGATGACAAGCAGAACGGCAATTTTGGCATGCAGTTGAGCCTGAGTCCGGACTGGTACGGCGGCACCGTCGGTCTGGTGTATCGCCATCTGGACGAGATGCAGCCGTGGCCGGTCAATTTCGCGGTTGACCCGAGCGAAATCACTGGCCTGCGCTTCCATCAGGTGTACAACCGTGGTGTCGACCTTTTCGGCGCCTTCACCAACTTCAGTTGGCAGGACATCAGTTGGGGGGCAGAGGTTTCCTATCGCCGTGGCACTGCGCTGGATAGCACCGGGGGGCCGCTGCCAAATGGCAGCCTCGACGGTGCGACCGGCAATACCTGGCATGCCCTGCTCAATACCCAGGCGTCGATGCCAGTGTTGCCGTTGTACGACACCGGGGTCGTGGTTGCGGAGCTCTCCTACACCTATCTGGACAAGGTGACGCACAATCAATCTGTCTACAACGAGTGTGTCGACGACCTGGACGGCCCTGGCTGCGGCAGTCGCGACGCCAGCAGCTTCTCGTTGATCCTGCTGCCAACCTGGTTGCAGGTACTGCCTGGCGTCGACCTGACCGGCAGCCTGATCTTGGCCGGCTACGGCCTGCACGGCAATTCACCGGTCCCGACAGGGTCTGCGGAGCGCGCATATGCCTGGTCGACCGGCGTCACTGCCGACATCAACATGCGGTACAAGGTTGGCCTCCTCTACTCGGATGCCGGAGATGCCGAAGAGCGCCTCGGTGCGATGGGCAGTACGGACCGCGGTCGTATCACCCTGACTTTCCAAACCAGTCTGTAAGGTCCTTGCGCCCCGGCGGGGCGGGAGGGGTTGCGCGTGCTCGTGGGGGCGCGCCCAAAGAGGAGAAAAAGATGAAAATCAGTCAAGTCGCCTTGTCATTTGCGTTGTCCCTGCCGCTGTCGATGTCTGCTCTGGCCACTGTTTCCACCGAGGAAGCCGCGCAGCTCGGTGGTGACAAACTGACCGGTATCGGCGCCGAGCGGGCGGGAAGTGCCGATGGCAGCATTCCGGCCTGGACGCCGAACTGGAAGGGGCCGGACATGCCCCAGGCGGGCGGGATCTACCCCGATCCCTTTCCCGGCGAAAAACCGCAGTACAGCATCAGTGCGGCCAACATGGCGCAGTATGCGGACAAGCTCAGCGAGGGCACCAAGGTGCTGCTCTCCCGCTGGCCGGACTTCAAGGTCGAGGTCTATAAGAGTCATCGGGTAGTCGACTTCCCCGATTGGCTGAAGGAAGACACCGCCAAAAACGCCACCCGCGTGCAGAACACGAGCGACGGCTCCGATCTGAACGGCGCCATGGGGGGCTATCCGTTCCCGATTCCCAAGAGCGGCGCCGAGGTGATCTGGAATCACAACCTGCGCTACTACGGACCGGCCTATCGCTCCACGTTCTCGGGTTATCTGATCGACTCGTCGGGTAATCGCGTCATGACCCATGAGTTGGAGAACTATACGGAGTCGCCTTATCACGAGCGCCCGGATGAACCTGCCCAGTACTTCCAGCGCCGTCTGAGCACCTATATCGGTCCGCCGCGCAGCGTGGGTGAAAAGTCGCTCAACTATATGGTGACGAACTTCAAGAAGGATGGGCGCAACAAGAACTGGATCTACAACCAGGGGCAGCGTCGTGTGCGCCTGACTCCGGACTTCGGCTACGACATCCCGATGGCCATGGCCGGCGGGGCGTATTTTTTCGACGAGCTCGGGATGTGGGAGGGGCAACTGGACCGCTTCGACTTCAAGCTGGTTGGCAAGAAAGAGATGCTGGTTCCGTACAACAACTACAAGTTCATCATGCATAGCTCGCCCGAGCTGGCCTATGGCAAGCAGTTTGCCAACCCTGATCTGGTTCGCTGGGAACCCCATCGTGTCTGGGTAGTAGAGGCGACGCTGAAGCCGGGAATGCGCCATGCACAGAGTAAGAAGGTGTTCTACGTGGATGAGGACAGCTGGTCGATCGTTCTCTACGAGGGCTACGACCAGGCCGGGAAGATGATGCGTTCAGCCCAGGGCCTCCTGACCTACGACTGGAATACCAAGTCCGTGCCTAACACGCCGATGATCATCTACGACTTGGGAAAGGGGCAGTACGGCAGCTCCATGCATCTGGCGGGTGGTTCTGGTTACATTCGTATTCCGCGCTGGCCCAACAGCAAGATGACACCGGACTCCATGGCGGGCAGCGGCATTCGTTGAATGCGCGGTGGCATCGACATCCGGTGCCACACCCCGTCACCTCCTCAGCGACACCGGCCGGTGTCGCTTTTTTATGTGCGCCGCCTGGCCGGGCTCATCGTATCTACCCGTGCCGCGGGCCTGCGCCTGGACGGTCTTTCCAGTTTCCATTCGCCCGGTTGACCAATACGCGTTTTTTTTCAAGGCCTACTACAGATGGGGCATGCCGGGCAGCAGGTTTTTCCCGAGACTGAAGTCATGCCTGACCGGGCTGTCGCCGGGTCAAAGGGCAAAGCAGCAAGCTGAACAATAACAACAGCAGACTTGATCTTGCGGAGAACAACATGTGTGCAAAGAGGACTGCCTTTGCCAGTTCGGGTATCACCTCAACGGGCCTGAAGCTGGCGTCAGGGGCAATGCTGGCACTGGCATTATCCCTGTCCGCGCTCTCCGTGACCGCCAAGAGCTTCGTCGATCCCCTTGATCAGCCGGCCAGTACGGTACTCCAGGCCGCGCAGAAACCCCTGCGGGATATCGTCAATACCGGCAAGCGCCTGATCGCGGTCGGCGACAACGGGCTGATCATTTTTTCCGACGACCAGGCAGGCACTTGGCGCCAGGCGCAGGTCCCGGTCAGCGTCGACTTCAATGCGGTGCATTTCGCCGACGAGCAGCACGGCTGGGCGGTCGGCCACGGCGCAGTCATCCTCCACAGCAGCGATGGCGGCGAGACCTGGACGAAGCAGCTCGACGGGCGCCAGCTCGAGACCCTGGTTGTCGATTACTTCAAGAACAAGTCCGGCCTGGAGCCTGCGCAAGCCGAAAGCTACCTGTCCGCAATCCTCTCCATGAGCCGGCCGGGCCCCGGCCAGTTCTTCATGGGCGTGTGGTTCGACGAGTCTGGCAGCAACGGCTTTGCCGTCGGCCCCTTCGGTCTGATCGTCGGCAGCCACGATGGCGGCAAGACCTGGCAGCCCTGGAATACCCGGATCGACAACAACGACCTGCTGCACCTGACCGCCATCGGCGAGGTGGGCGGGCGACTGTTCATCACCGGCGAGCGTGGCCATGTCTGGAGCCTGGACCCCGGCACGGGTCGCTTCAGCGCTCTGCAGACAGGTTACGAGGGCACCCTGTTCGGTATCACCGGTGGTCAGGGGGCGCTGTTGGCCTATGGGCTGCGCGGCCATGTGTTCCGCAGTGCCGATGAGGGGCACACCTGGTCCCCGGTGAAGAGTGATTTAACTACCGGGGTGGTCGCCGGTGCCGCCCTGTCTGGTCGAGGAGTGGTGCTGGTCAGCCAGTCCGCGCAGGTAGCCATGAGCCGCGATCAAGGGGGCACTTTCACGGCACTCGACATCCAGCGCCCAAGCCTGTTTTCCGGGGTGGTGGGGGTGTCCGACCACCAGTTGGCACTGGTTGGCCTGAATGGCGTCACCACCATGAATCTCAAGTAGAGCCGGGCCGGAAGGGGAGCGCGTGCTCAATCGGGCCTGACTCAGAGGAAAGACAAAATGGCCAAATCCCAGGATAACAATGCGACACCGGTAATGCAGGATCGCGCTCAGTTCGATGTCCGCTCCGGAAACTTCATCGAGCGACTGATCTTCAACAATCGCCTGTTCTTCGTGTTGCTATGTTTTATTCTCACGGTGCTGCTGGGCTACAAGGCCACCGACCTGCGCATCAACGCGAGCTTCGAGCGAATGATGCCGAGCTCCCATGAGTTCATCCGCAACTACCTGAACAACAAGATAGACCTCGCGGCATTGGGCAACTCCGTACGCGTCATGGTGGAGAACCCGCGCGGGTCCATCTATGACCCCGCCTACCTGCAGGCGCTCCAGGAGATCAACGACAAGATCAACCTGGCGCCCGGGGTTGACCGCGCCTGGATGCGTTCGCTGTGGATGCCGGCGGTACGCTGGAACGAGGTCACCGAGGTTGGCATGGAAGGCGGCCCGGTCATGCCTAACGACTACGACGGTTCGCCTGAGCAGCTGCAGCAGCTGCAGGCGAACGTGTTGCGCGGCAACCTGATCGGCGACCTGGTGTCCCTGGACATGCGCTCCTCGGTAATCCAGGTGCCATTGATAGACAAGGATCCGGTCACCGGTGACGCGTTTGACTACCGGCAGTTCGCGACCTTCCTGGAGAAAGAGATTCGTGGGCAGTACGAGGTGCCTGGTGCCGATGGCCAGCCCAAGGTGCGTGTCCATATCATCGGCTTCGCCAAACTGGTGGGCGACCTGATCGACGGACTGACGCTGGTCATGGGCTTCTTCGCCGCCTCAGCCGTGATCGTGGCGCTGATCATCTTTGGCTACACCCACTGCCTGCGCAGCACATTGCTGCTGCTGATGGCTTCGCTTGGCAGCGTGGTCTGGCTGCTCGGTCTGATGCAGCTGCTGGGTTACCAAATCGATCCTTACTCCATCCTGGTACCGTTCCTGATCTTCGCTATTGGCATGTCCCATGGCGCCCAGAAGATGAACGGAATCATGCAGGACATCGGCCGTGGCACCGACAAGTATGTGGCCGCCCGCTATACCTTTCGCCGCCTGTTCATCGCCGGGCTGTCGGCCCTGCTGGCCAACGTCTTCGGCTTCGCCGTCCTGATGGTGATCGACATCCCGGTGATCCGCGACCTGGCCATTACCACCAGCATCGGTGTCTGCGTGCTGATCTTCACGCAGCTGATTATGGTGCCAGTGATGCTCTCCTACCTGGGCGTCAGCCAGTCGGCGGCACGGCGCAGCGTACGCAACGAAGTCGAGGGCGCGCGGGCAGGCGGTGGCCGGTTTTTCGAAGCCATCGGCACGCGGATGGTGAAATGCACCAGACCGGGACATGCCCATGTGCTGGTACTGCTGTCGCTGCTGGTGGGCATCGGCGCTTACCAGGTGCGTTCCGGGCTGCAGATCGGCGATCTGGATGCCGGGGCACCGGAGCTTCGTCCCGAGTCTCGTTACAACCGTGACGTGGCGTTCTTCAACCAGAGTTTTGGCCGCTCCACCGATCAGTTCGCCGTGATCGTCAAGACCAGGCCGGGCGGCTGCTCCACCTTCGAGACCCTGACCGAGCTCGACCGCCTCGCCCAGATGTTGCGCGACGTACCCGGCGTGCAGTCGGTCGCCAGCCTGGCCAGTTCCGTGCGCTTCATCAATGCCAGCTATGGCGAGGCGAACCCGAAGTGGATGAGCATCCCGCGCCAGGATGAAGTGGCGGCACAGGCCTCACAGATCGCATCCGTGCAATCGCCGGAGCTGGCCAACTTCAGCTGTTCTGTATCGCCGGTCATCGCCTATCTGTCCGACCACCGCGCCGGGACGCTGCAGGGCGTGGTGGACGCCGTAAAAACCTTTGCAGTGAAACACAACAGCGACGACCGCCAGTTCCTGCTGGCGGCGGGTCCTGCAGGCATCGAAGCCGCGACCAATCAGGTCGTTGCCGACGCCAGCCTGACGGTACTGCTGTTGCTCTACGCTTCGGTGGTGCTGCTCTGCCTGATCGCTTTCCGCAGCTGGCGCGCTGTGCTGGTGGCGCTGATACCGCTGATCATCACTTCGCTGCTGTGCGAAGCACTCATGGTGGTAATGGGGATCGGTGTGAAGATCGCGACCTTACCGGTCATTGCCCTGGGGGTGGGCGCCGGCGTGGACTATGCCCTCTACCTGATCAGCGTACAGCTGACCCTGCAACGGCGCGGTGCGAGTCTGGAAGAGGCCTATGCCGGCGCCCTGCGCTTTACTGGCAAGGTCGTAGCACTGGTCGGTTTGACACTGGCGACCGGTGTGCTGACCTGGGTGTTCTCGCCGATCAAGTTCCAGGCCGACATGGGCATCCTGCTGACCTTCATGTTTCTCTGGAACATGCTCGGGGTTCTCGTGCTGACTCCGGCGCTGTCGTACTTCCTGCTGCGTGGTGAGACTCGCCAGCCGGCGGTCGACAAGGTTGCAGAGCAGGCCGTAGCTGACGCGGAACGATCCGCACAGTCCCTCAAGGAAGCGGGGCGTCAGTCGGCCTTGACCGGCCGCTAGCAAGACGTTTCGCAACCGGTGGGCGATGTCGCTCCCCGGGCAAAGTCAACAATGACAACAAGGTACCTGTTATGACCCTTGCATCTCGCTTCCAGAACAAGAACATCATCGTTACCGGCGGTGCGTCCGGTATTGGCCGGGCGACCGTGATCCGACTGGTGTCCGAAGGGGGCACGGTGCTTGCCGTTGACCTCGACGAGGCTGGCCTGCAGGAAACCCTGGCGCAGGCCAATGCGCTGGAGAAGGGTGGCCGGGCGTTCGCGGCAAGGCTGTCGATCACCGACGAACAGGCGGTGCGCAGCACGGTGCAGAACTTCGCCCAGGAACACGGCAGTCTGGATGTGCTGGTCAACATGGCGGGGGTGCTGTGCTCCACGCATACCACCGACACCTCCTTCGAAGACTTCATGCGGGTCGTCCAGACCAACCTGGGCGGTACCTTCCTCTTCTGCCGTGAAGCCTTGCCCTTCCTTCTGGAAAGCAAGGGCAACATCGTCAACGCGGCCTCCACCTCGGCCTTCTTCGGCCATGCCTACATGGCCGCCTACTCGGCCAGCAAGGGCGGTGTGGCAGCGCTGACCCAGGCGCTCTCGCGCGAGTACATCAAGCGTGGTGTACGCGTTAACGCCGTGGCGCCGGGCGGGATTGCCACGCCTATGGTGGCGGCTCAGGCGCAGAGCTTCCCGCCCGGAGCCGATCTCTCCCTGTACATGCACCTGACTCGCCCGGATCGAAAACTGGGTGAGCCTCAGGAGGTGGCGGGTGCGATTGCCATGCTGGCGTCTGCCGACGGCGCTTTCGTCAATGGGGCGATCCTGCGAATCGATGGCGGCACTCACGGTTGATGGGGGTGGTGAGCTGACTCAGTCCGGTTGCACCAGTTGCAATCGTTGCGTCATGGGTATCTATGACCCCAACGGAGTGCGCTGTGTGCTGAACGCACCGAATGACCCGACCCTGGCGAGGCGACCAGCGGCAGATTGACCATAAGATCAGTTAGGCGTAAATAATTTCAAACTAACAAAAACAATAACAGGAGGTTAATGAGATGCATGCCGTGAAAATGCCTCGTGCAGGCGCAAGCTCCAGACTCGACCTGATTGAAATTTTGAACACTCTTCCCTCTACCATACCCCGCCCGGAGCTGGCCGCGCTGACGGCCGAGGACCTGGCTGTCGAAGCCGCGCTCGGGATTGTCGACCAGAGTCGCATGATCCTCTCGATCTACCAGGGGGTACTGGGTCGAGAGCCTTGGCGCGAAACGACCCAGCACCTGGGCGCCTATATGTCGTCCACTGCGATCATGGTGATTCGGCCATCTTCCAGCACGGATCTTGGCTTTCTGGTCTGCCATCCCCGCCATCCGGAAATCGAGCATGCCTATCGTGCCCATTTCTGGACTCAGGATCCGTTTCTCGAGATACCCATCGATCAGGTGCTCACTATCGATGAGCACCTCGGGGCGGACAATTGGCTTTCCTCGGAGTTCTATCAGCGCATTATCGGCGAGGGCGGAGCGCGTTACGGCCTGGGCATCAACATAGTCTCCGAGAATGGCACCTTGTGCCGTATCCGCCTGTACCGCCTGCCCGAGCAACCCGCGTTCACCCAGGTGGACAAGGATCGCCTGCGCGAGCTGGTTGCTCATTTCCGGAAGGCGTTGAGCCTGGCGGCCCGGCTCGAGTGCCAAGCGACGCAGAGCGAGTTGTACGAAGGGGCACTGGACCGGCTGCACATTGGTGCGATCGTGCTCGACGAGAATCAAAAGGTGCTGCGCTGCAACCATGTGGCCCAGTCGCTGCTCAATGACAGCGATGGCCTGAAGCGGGCGGGAAATGGTGTGGAAGCCTACTACCGCAACGAGCGCAGCATGCTCCAGGAGCTCATCAACTCGGCGGGCCCGGCGGCGCAGGTGATGTCCATCTCCCGGGCTTCCGGCAAACGCAAGCTGGGGCTGGTGGTCAGGAGCATCCCCCTGCGCGAGGGGTCCGAAGGTAAAGGTCGCCCGGCCTGGATGATCTTCGTCTGTGACCCGGATGCACAAACCACGGCGCCGCGTGAAATCATGCGCCAGGTGTTCGAGTTCACCCCCGCCGAAGCGAACCTGGCGATGGAGCTGGCCAACGGGCTGTCGCTGGACGAGGCGGCAGAGTTGCTGGGTATCCGGCGTAACACCGCGCGCACGCACCTGCGCGCGATCTTCGCCAAAGCCGGGGTGACTCGGCAGGCGGAGCTGGTCAGGCTGGTGCTCAATGGGGTGATCTGCCTTTCGACTCCCAGCCCGGCGGGCTAGCGGGTAGACGGGGGCGACACGGCGTCAACTTCGGCCCGCGCCCGCCTGCATACAACCACCTCGCAGTATCGGCAAGGACGCGGTGCGCGCGCTCACGCGCACCGCTGCCATGACCAATCCCTTCATCTCGAAATCCCGTCCCCGAGGTTATCGGCCAGCAGGGCAGGGCTTCCCTGTCCGGTTGGCAGCCGCCGTCGATGAACTGCTCCTGGCATTGTCCGGTGGCTTTTCGCAGCGAACTAAATTTGAACGTCTACTGCATGCGGATCATGCGCAGCGCGCGGTTGCCGCAGCATAGTCAGGCCATAACAACATGTGGAGAACGGTTATGTCCTTGCAAGCAGAAACTTCTCGATCACCGATTCCGGTGGGCCATTTCATCGAGGTCGGTGATTCCTATCGCCTGCATTGTCACGAAGTTGGCCAAGCCTCGGCGGAGCGCCCGACGCTGGTCTTCCTGCACGGCAGTGGTCCAGGCGCGAGCGGTTACAGCAACTTCCACCTGAATTTCCCGTTCTTCGCCGAGCAGGGCTTTCACGTGCTGATCCCGGATCTCCTGGGTTACGGGCTTTCGGACAAGCCGCAAGACATCCACTACACCTCCACCTTGCAAGTGGAGCTGCTGCACGAGCTGCTGAGCAAGAAGAACGTGCACCGTACGGTGCTGATCGGCAATTCCATGGGGGGGGCCATCGCCTTCCAGTACGGCCTGACCTACCCGCAGCAGATCAGCAAGCTCGTGGTAATGGGCCCGGGCGGGGTCGAGGAGCCTGCATTATGGGCCGCCCAGATGAGCGGGCTGCGCTGCATGGGCGCCTTGATCCAGGGGCGCAAGACCGATCGCGAGTCCTTTCGTGAGCTGCTGCATCACATAGTTGCCTCGCCGCAGACGATCACTGAGGACGTAATCGATTCGCGCCTGCCGATCTGGCTCGAACAGCCCCTGGCGGTGTACGCCACGATAAAGGTCGAGGTGCTCACCGAACGCCTGGCCGAGCTGAAGATGCCAGTGCTGTGCCTGTGGGGGCAGAAGGACAACTTCCTGCCGGTGCGCCATGCCCTGATCGTCGCGGAGCAGGTCGAGGATGTGCGGGTGGTGATCTCCGGCCGCTCCGGGCACTGGTTCATGCTCGAGGAACCGGACTACTTCAACCGGGAAGTGCTGGATTTCCTCGGCTGAGTCAGGGGGTGCTCGCCAGTCGGGGAGCACGTGATGGAGCTCGTCTCCGTTGCTAGCGCAAGAGTTGAAGTTATGTCGACGTCCCTTTATCTCCGGCTCCAGGTGGCCGAGGTCATCGAGGAAACGCACGATAGCAAGTCGATCGTGTTTGCCTCTCCCGTGGAGCCGCGGGCATTCGCTTACAAGCCGGGCCAGTTCTTGACTCTGCGCATCCCTGTCCAGGGGCAGAGCATCGCCCGATGCTATTCGCTGGCTAGTGCGCCGGCGGTGGACGCTGCACTGAAGGTCACCATCAAGCGTGTACGCGATGGTCTGGGTTCCAACTGGATCTGCGACAACCTGCGCGCCGGTGACGTCTTGGAGGTATTGCCGCCAGCCGGGGTGTTCTGTCCGGCTTCTCTGGATGTCGATTTTCTGCTGTTCGCCGGCGGCAGCGGCATCACGCCGGTGATGTCGATTATCAAGTCCTGCCTGCACCAGGGTAGCGGTCGGGTTCAGCTGTTCTACGCCAACCGCGATGAGCGCTCGGTGATCTTCCGCGATGAGTTGCAGCAACTGGGGCGTGCTTACCCGCAACGCCTCACGGTCATGCACTGGCTGGAGTCAGTTCAGGGGTTGCCGACAGCGGCGCAGCTGGCCGGCGTCTGCCACGGGCGCCTGGATGCGTACGCCTTCGTCTGTGGCCCCGGCCCCTTCATGGATGCCGTGGAGCAGACGCTGCTTGACCTGAACGTGGAGCGCAGCCGGATTCATGTCGAGCGTTTTGTTTCGCTGAGCAGCGACCCCGGCGTCCTGGCCGATGCCCCTGCAGCGGCAGCCGACGGCCCACGGGTTGAACTCATGGCGCAGCTCGACGGCGAGCATCACGTGCTGCCCTGGAGTCCGGATGTCGATCTGCTGGATGCCTTGCTCGGGGCAGGGGTCGGTGCGCCCTTTTCCTGTCGCGAGGGGCGCTGCAGTGCCTGCATGTGCCGGGTGGCGGAGGGCGAGGTGAGCATGCGTAGCAACGAGGTGCTGAGTGCCGTCGATCTGGCCGAGGGCTGGGTGCTGGCCTGCCAGGCTCGACCACTGAGCGACAAGGTCTCGGTCAGCTTCGACGGCTGACGTTTGGGTGAAAAACAAGAAACATCATTAGGGAGAGGCTCATGAGCATCAATCAATTCGCTTACGCGGTAGTCGAGTCCACTGATATCGAAAAGTGGCGCTTCTTTGGCAGCCAGATTATCGGCCTGGCCGAAGAGTCGGGCGAGGATGGCGCGCTGTATCTGAAGGCCGATGGCCGCCGCTATCGCATCCTGGTGGTGCCGGGGGCGAGGGACGGCCTTTATGCGGCGGGCTGGGAGACTGCCTCCGAGGAGCAGTATCTCGCGTCGAGAGAATCGCTCGTCAGGGCGGGTGTGGAGATCGTCGAGTCGACACCGTTGGATCGACATCTTCGTTGCGTCACCGGGATGTTTTCCTTCGTGGACCCGTCCGGGAACCGGCAAGAGGTGACCTGGGGACCGATCTCGGACTTCGCGCCCTTCGTTTCGCCGGTCGGCGTCGAGCGTTTCGTCACCGGTCCCATGGGTATGGGGCACGTGGTGCTGCCGTCGATGAAGTTCGAAGAATCGAAGCAGTTCTGGACCGACGTCTGCGGATTCCAGCTGTCCGACATGCTGCATGTCCAGCTCTCGCCCGAGTACCGGGCGCGCATCCACTTCCTGCACTGCAACCCACGCCAGCACAGCCTGGCGCTGGCCGAGATGCCCCAGCCCAGTGGCTGCGTGCACATCATGATGGAGGTGCCCGGGCTCGATGATGTGGGTCGCGCGCTGGACCGCATCGCCCGGCACAAGGTCCCGCTGGCGGCCACGCTTGGACGCCATGTCAACGACGATATGGTTTCGTTCTACGTCTGGACGCCGGGCGGCTTCGCCCTGGAGTTCGGCTGCGGCGGCATGGTTGTGGACTGGGAGAACGATCACACGGTTTTCGAAACGACCCGTGGCAGCCATTGGGGACACCAGTGGGCCGCGCCGCCGGCCTCGTGATTTAGCGCCATCTACTCCTGATGCAGGGCGCGCCGGGGGCCTTTTGTTGTGGAACATGAGCCTGTGGCCACCCTTGCGCCAAAGCGGGATTCACTACTTGGGAAGTCGAGAACAATGCAAACAGTCGAGATGAAACAGCCTGCCGCGAACATTCCCGGCAGCGAAGAGCTGATCGCCCGAGCCCGGGCCCTGGTTCCGGTGTTGCGCGAGCGAGCGGTGCTGGGCGACGAGAACCGCCGTCTGCCGCAGGAGACCATTGCCGACCTGCAGGCCGCAGGGCTGTTCCGCGTCCTGCAGCCCAAGCGCTATGGCGGCTACGAGATGAGTCCCAAGGTGTTCTACGACATCGTCATGACCCTGGCCGAAGGCGACATGTCGGTGGGCTGGGTCTACTCGGTGGTCGCGGTACATGCGTGGCAGATGGCGCTGTTCGATGACCGTGCGGCGCAGGAAGTATGGGGTGAGGACAGCAATGTCCGGATCTCTTCTTCCTATATGCCCACGGGTCGTGCCAAGCCTGTCGAGGGTGGTTTCCTGTTCAGCGGGCGCTGGGGCTACTCCAGTGGTTGCGACCACTGCGACTGGGTGTTCCTCGGTGGCCTGGTGGAAACTGCCGAGGGGCAACCTGTTGATGCGCGCACCTGGCTGATTCCACGCAAGGACTACGAAATCGTCGATACCTGGCATACCGCGGGCCTGAAGGGGACCGGTAGCAAGGATATCGTCATCAAGGATGCCTTTGTGCCGGAGTACCGCACGCACAAGATGATCGACGGCTTTACCTGCAACAGCCCCGGCAACCAGATGAATACCGCGGCGCTGTATCGCATGCCATTCGGCCAGGTATTCAGCCGGGCGGTGTCCACGGCCTCGATCGGGGCGTTGCGCGGCATGGTCGACAGCTTCGTGGAGACCGCCAAGACCCGTGTCAACGTCGTGGGTGCCAAAACCAGCGACGACTCGGTAGCGCAGCTGGCGATCGCTGAAGCGATCAACACCATCGACGAGCTGACCCTGGTGCTCAAGCGCAACTTCGAGGCGCTCGAAGGTTATGCCGAGCGGGGCGAGGTTCCGCCGATCGAGGAGCGGGTGAAGTATCGCTTCCAGGCCAGCTACCCGCCGGAGCGCGTCGCGGAGCTGGCCTCGCGCCTGTTCAAGGCGGCCGGCGGTGCGGCGGTCTACACCCGAAACCCGTATGGGCGCTTTCTCGCCGACATCAATGTCTGTCGCCAGCATGCCGCCAATCAGTTCCAGATGTTCGGCACGAACTGGGCCAAGGTGCAGTTGGGCCAGCAGAGCCTGGATTTTTTCCTGTAACGCCCCGGGATCGGGGACATACCCCCGACCCACTGGTATTCCCGGGATAGACAGAGGGTGGACACGGGTCTCGCGACAACCACTGTCTTTAGCCTGCAAACAATAAAAACGACTGGAGGTCTTTATGAGCAACCTGGCCAACGAGAAGCCCCACATCATCGTGAGCGACCAGTGCGAACGTTTTGCCCGCGGTTGGCACTGCCTGGGGCTGAGTGAACAGTTCCGTGATGGCAAACCGCATACCCTCGAGGCATTCGGCCTCAGGCTGGTAGTGTTCGAGGGCGAACACAACAAGCAGCTCAATGTCATCAACGCCTTCTGCCCGCACATGGGCGGTAACCTGGGCGAGGGCAGCATCAAGGGCGACACCATCGCCTGCCCCTTCCATGACTGGCGCTGGGCCGGTGACGGCAAGTGCGCGGCCATCCCCTATGCCAAGCGCGTGCCGCCGCGCGCGCGCACGCAAAGTTTCATGACCTGCGAGGAAAACAAGCAGCTGTTCGTCTGGCACGACCCCGAGGGCAATCCGCCACCGCCGGATGTGATCATTCCCCACCTGGAAGGCGCTTTCAGCGATGACTGGAGCGACTGGTCCTGGTCAACCCATGAGGTCGATACCAACAGTCGGGAGCTGGTCGACAATCTGGTGGACGTCGCGCATTTCTTCTACGTGCATGGCGAGGGCATGGGCGGCGGCAGCACCTACTTCAAGAACGTCTTCGAGGACCATTTCGCCACCCAGTACCTGGAGATGGGGCCGCAACCAGAGCAACCCGGCTATCAGAAGGATGCCGCCTATACCGGCGATCTGAGCAAGCTGGATGGTTTTTCACGTGGAGAAACGACCTACCATGGTCCCTCCTATCTGGTGTCGCGCTTGCTGACCAATATTCCGGGCAACGAGCCGATAGAGACCTATGAAATCCTCGCGCACTACCCGGTTCATGCGAACAAGTTCGTACTGCACATGGGCTTTATCACCCGCAATAGCCCGATGCTGCCGCCCGAGCACAATGCCGCTCGCGCCGCTGCCGTAGCCGAGGCGTATCGCGTGGGCACTCTGCAGGACGTGGCGATCTGGCGAACCAAGACCCGCATCGACAATCCGCTGCTCTGCGACAGCGACGGTCCGTTGTACCAACTGCGTCGCTGGTACCAGCAGTTCTTCGAGGACATTGCCGATATCAAGCCGGAAATGGTCAACCGCTTCGAGGCCGAAACCGACACCCGCCACGCACAGCCCGTGTGGGAGCAGCAGGCTGCCGAAAAGCTCGCTCAGTACGCACCTGCGGCGGCAGCCAAGTCGCAAGACTGATGTACGAGGGGCACCGCGCTAGAGCGGTGTCCCGATTTCCTGTTTCCGGCTGGCCTTCGGTGCGGGGCACTGCAGCGCAGCCGGTCATCCTCACACCAGCCTTTTCGATAGAGGGGCGGCATCATGGAGAACGCCATGTCGTCCGATTTTGGTCCGCACTCGCCTCAATGGTTCAGTCGTATCGAGGCGCCGGAACGAGTCGAGAGCCCTGACCAGGTTGCTTGGGATGTCACCACCGACTTCGCCGTGGTCGGCTATGGAGGCGCAGGCATCAGCGCGGCCTTGCAGGCGGCGGAAAAAGGTCTGAAAGTGCTGGCGGTCGATGCCTTTGGTGGCGGCGGGGCGACGGCGATGAACGGCGGCATTTTCTATGCCGGGGGCGGCACACCGATTCAGCGTGCGGCAGGCGTTACGGACAGTGTCGAGGCTATGTACAGTTACTTGAACCTTGAGGTACAGGACGTGGTCAGCCCGCAAACACTGCGCCGCTTCTGCGAAGGCAGTGTGGCCGATCTGGAATGGCTGCAGGGGCATGGGGTACGGTTCGACAGCACCTACTACACGAAGAAGACTTTCTATCCGCCTTCCGGCTATTTTCTCTACCACTCCGACAGCTCGCTGGCCGAGTCCTGTGCGGCAGTTGCCGAGCCTGCGCCACGGGGACACAAGTACTGGCATCCGCCGGTCAATCAGGCGGTAGGCTTCGGTGTTCATCTGACCGAGCCCCTGCAGCAGCGGGCGCGGGCCCAGGGGGTGGAGTTCTGGCCACGAACCGAAGCTCGCCGTCTGGTGCTTTGCGCAAGAGGGGAGGTGGTTGGGCTGGTGGTCATCCGGATGCCACCCGGCTCGCCGCATACCCAGGCGTACATCGACGCGCAGGAAATGGCCCGGCAACTGCTGCAGAAGCTCCCCTCATCGATGCCGGGATTCGCCCATCTGGAGCGCAAGGCCGAACGTTATTGGCGCAAGGCCGACGAGTTGCAGCGCCAGCATGGCGTCGTCCAGCGAATCCGGGCGACGCGTGGGGTGTGCTTGAGTGCCGGCGGGTTCATCTGGAACCGGCAGATGCTCGCCGCCCATTCCCCCAAGTACATCTCCAATATGGCGATGGGCTCCCCTGGCGGGGACAACGGTAGTGGCATCCGCCTGGGCCAGAGCGCGGGAGGAGAGGCTGCGCTGATGGAGCGGGTGAGCAGCTGGCGCTTCATAAACCCGCCTTCTCAGTGGCCCAAGGGCATTCTCGTCAACAGCCAGGGGCAGCGCTTCGTAAACGAGGAACTCTATGGCGCGGCTATCGGCCTCAAGATGAACGAGCATCAGCAGGGGCGGGGCTACATCATCCTCGACCGAACGCTTTACCGCGGTGCCTGGAAGTCTGCAGTGCTGGAGAACCTGTTTCCCTTCATGCGTCTGCCCCTGGTGCTGGCGCTGCTCTTCCAGACCCGCAAGGCGAGCACTCTGCAAGGTCTGGCCGAAAAGCTCGGGATGCCGGCGGCCAACCTTCGGGAGGCCGTGGCCCGCTACAACCGGGCGGCCGAGGGGCTGGAGCCAGACGCGTTCGGCAAGAGTCGCTCGGAATGCCAAGCTCTTAGCGATGGACCGTTCTATGCCGTGGATGTTTCGGCCTCCAGCAAGCTCTTCCCCTGTTCTGCCATGACGGTAGGCGGCCTGCGGGTTGATGAGGACAGCGGTCAGGTGTTGCGCGAGGACCGCACCCGGATCACCGGCTTGTATGCGGCCGGTCGTACGGCAATCGGACTTCCATCGAACCTGTATGTGAGTGGACTGTCTGCAGCGGATTGCGTGTTTTCCGGGCGCCGTGCGGCCAGGCATGCCAGCAGCCAGGCGACCAAGGAGCCCTGCCTGACTGCACCCGAGAATTTGCCTTTGGATTTGACTTAAGGCTGTCGTCCGGGATTTTTCAATGACTGGGCCCAATCTGAAAAGATTGGGCTTTTTCATGTCTGAAAAATACCCGCCGGTTTTATCCCGGGAGCACTACGCTGCCCCTAGCGCCGATCCAGCCAAACAGTCTGTGCATTACAGAATTCGCGCACCCCGAAATGCGAGAGCTCCCGGCCAAAGCCACTCTTCTTCACGCCACCAAAACTGACACGCGGATCGCTGGCGCTATAGCCGTTGATGAACACGCCGCCGGTTTCAAGTTCGCCTGCCATCTGCCGGGCAAGTTCGACATTGCGCGTGTAGAGGGTGGCGGTGAGGCCGAACTCGCTGTCATTGGCCAGCTCCAGCGCATGGGCGGCGTCTCGGGCCGTGATGATTGAAGCCACAGGACCAAACAATTCCTGTTTGAATGATGTCATCTGATCGGTCACGTCGCCGAGTACGGTGGGCTCATAGTAGTTGCCAGGGCCTTCCGCCTTGTTTCCACCCATCAGCAAGGTCGCACCTTCTTCCAGTGTGTCGCGCACCTGTTGATCCAGTTCGTCGCGCAGGTCGAAGCGAGCCATCGGGCCGATGTAGGTGGTGGTAGCCAGTGGATCACCGACAACCAGTTGTTGGGTGGCTTCGACGAACTTGCGGGTAAATTCCTCGACAATGCCTTGCTCGACAATCAGGCGTTTGGCAGCGGCGCAGACTTGCCCGGTGTTTTGATAGCGCCCGATCACGGCGGCTTTCACCGCCTCATCGAGGTCGGCGTCGTCGAGCACGATAAATGGGTCGGAACCACCGAGCTCCAATACACATTTCTTCAGTGCAGCTCCGGCCTGAGCACCGATGGCCATGCCCGCGCGCACGCTACCGGTGAGGGTGACAGCCGCGATGCGTGGGTCGGCAATAGCCTTGGATACACCTTCCGGGGTGACGTTGATGACCTCGAAAACACCTTCGGGGAAGTCCGCTTGCTTGAAGGCCTCCAGCAGCAGGTAGGCGCTGCCCATGACGTTTGGCGCGTGCTTGAGCACGTAGGTATTGCCGGCGAGCAGGGTGGGGACCGCGCCGCGCAGGACTTGCCAGATGGGGAAGTTCCACGGCATCACGGCGAGAATCGGGCCGAGAGGGCGATATTCAATGCGTGCCCTGCCGCCTTCCACCAAGGTTGGTTCCGGGCTAAGCATGGCGGGGCCGTGTTCGGCGTACCACTCGCAGAGCTGTGCACATTTTTCAACTTCGCCGCGGGCCTGAGCAATCGGCTTGCCCATCTCCAGGGTGATCATGTTCGCCATGGCCTCGGCATTGTTGCGCAAGGCCTGGCCGAGGTTGATCAACAGCTGCGCGCGTTGTTCAACCGGTTTGCCGCGCCAGGCACGAAACCCGGTAGCGGCCCGCGTCAGCGCGGCCTGCAGTGCCAAATCGGATTCGAAAGGGTAATGGCCGATCTGCTCGCCAGTAGTGGGGTTGATCGAAATGGCATGGGTAAGGCTGGATACGTTGGTCATGGCACCGTCCTGCGAGGTAGGAATGTGCTCAGGGTATGGGGCTGTATGTTTTCTGGAAACTGAATAATACTGAGCATAACGTTCACGTTTGGAGAATGACTTGGATCTGGTTCAGCTCGAAATCTTCAAGGCTGTCGCCGAGCACGGCAGCATCAGCGTGGCCGCCCAGCATATCCACCGGGTGCCATCGAATCTCACGACCCGAATCAAGCAGCTTGAACTGGACCTGGGTGTGGACCTGTTTATCCGCGAGAAGAGTCGACTGCGCCTGTCGCCGGCCGGCTGGAGCTTTCTGGATTACGCTCGACGTATTCTCGACCTGGTTCAGGAAGCGCGCGCCACCGTGGCGGGTGAAGAACCCCAGGGAGCCTTCGCCCTGGGTTCGCTGGAAAGTACTGCAGCGGTACGTATTCCAGAGCTATTGGCCGCCTATAACCAGAAGCACGCCAAGGTCGAACTGGACCTGTCCACCGGCCCCTCCGGGACCATGATCGATGGGGTGTTGTCGGGGCGGCTGGCCGCTGCATTCGTCGATGGGCCGGTGTTGCATCCGGCGCTGGAAGGCGTGCCTGCATTCGAGGAGGAAATGGTCCTGATCGCACCGCTCAACCATGAGCCGATTCATCGGGCCAAGGATGTGAATGGCGAAAACATCTATGCCTTCCGCTCCAACTGCTCTTATCGCCACCACTTCGAAAGCTGGTTCGCCAATGGCGCGGCGGTACCCGGCAAGATTTTCGAAATGGAGTCCTATCACGGCATGCTGGCCTGCGTCAGCGCCGGTGCCGGCCTGGCGCTGATGCCCCGCAGCATGCTCGAAAGCATGCCTGGATGCACGACGGTCAGCGTCTGGCCGTTGTCGGAGTCGTTCCGCTATCTGCGCACCTGGCTGGTGTGGCGTAGGGGGACGGTGTCGCAGAGCCTGACGATGTTTGTGCGTTTGCTTGAGGAGCGCGGGGTGGTGTTGGTCGAAAAATAGTGGAAAGTTAACGGTCTGTGCTGAAAAACCGGATAATGGCGGCCAAATCGTATAGCTCGTTATTCTGGTAAGCACGCATGGAAATCAAGGTCAACTTTCTCGACAACCTTCGACTTGAGGCCAAGTTCGACGACTTCACGGTGATCGCCGATCAACCCATTCGCTACAAGGGCGATGGCTCGGCACCGGGGCCGTTCGATTACTTCCTGGCTTCGTCGGCGTTGTGCGCGGCGTACTTCGTGAAGTTATATTGCGAAACTCGCAATATCCCCACCGAAAATATCCGCCTGTCGCAGAACAACATTGTTGATCCGGAAAACCGCTACAACCAGATTTTCAAGATTCAGGTTGAATTGCCGGCGGACATCTCCGCCAAGGATCGTCAGGGGATCTTGCGCTCCATCGACCGTTGCACGGTAAAGAAGGTGGTGCAAACCGGGCCTGAGTTCGTGATTGAAGAGGTCGAAAACCTCGACGCCGATGCCCAGGCGTTGCTGATGCCGCACTCGACTGGCGAAGCGGGCACCTACATCGTGGGCAAGGACCTGCCGCTGGAGCAAACCATCGCCAACATGTCGGGCATCCTGGCCGACCTGGGCATGAAGATTGAAATCGCTTCGTGGCGCAATATCGTTCCCAATGTGTGGTCGCTGCACATCCGCGATGCGCACTCGCCGATGTGTTTTACCAACGGCAAAGGCGCGACCAAAGAAGGCGCGCTGGCATCGGCATTGGGCGAGTTTATCGAGCGACTGAACTGCAACTTCTTCTACAACGATCAGTTCTGGGGCGAGGACATCGCCAACGCGGCGTTTGTGCATTACCCGGACGAGCGCTGGTTCAAGCCTGGCCCGAAGGACGAACTGCCGACTGAAATCCTCGACGAGTACTGCCTGAAGGTCTACGACCGGGATGGCGAGTTGCGTGGCTCGCATCTGTACGACACCAACTCCGGCAACACCCAGCGTGGCATTTGTTCATTGCCGTTTGTGCGCCAGTCGGACAATGAGGTGGTGTACTTCCCGTCCAACCTGATCGAAAACCTGTTCCTGAGCAATGGCATGAGCGCCGGCAACACGCTGGCCGAAGCCCAGGTGCAGTGCCTGTCGGAGATCTTCGAGCGCGCGGTCAAGCGCGAAATCCTCGAAGGCGAAATGGCCCTGCCGGATGTGCCGCAGGAAGTACTGGCGAAATACCCGGGCATCCTGGCCGGTATCCAGGCCCTGGAAGAGCAGGGCTTCCCGGTGCTGGTCAAGGATGCATCGCTGGGCGGGGAGTTCCCGGTGATGTGCGTGACCCTGATGAACCCGCGTACCGGTGGCGTGTTTGCCTCGTTCGGCGCGCACCCAAGTCTGGAAGTGGCGCTGGAGCGCAGTCTGACGGAACTGCTGCAAGGCCGCAGTTTCGAAGGCATGAACGATCTGCCACAGCCGACCTTCGAAGGTCAGGCGGTGACTGAGCCGAATAATTTCGTCGAGCACTTTATCGATTCCAGCGGTGTGGTCTCGTGGCGTTTCTTCAGTGCCAAGCCGGATTTCGAATTCGTTGAGTGGGATTTCTCCGGTCAAGGCGAAAACTCCAATACCGAAGAGGCCACGACCTTGTTCGGCATTCTCGAAGACATGGGCAAAGAAGTGTACATGGCGGTCTATGAGCACATTGGCGCCAAGGCCTGCCGCATTCTGGTGCCGGATTACTCGGAAATTTATCCGGTAGAAGATTTGATCTGGGATAACACCAACAAAGCGCTGCAGTTCCGCGCTGACATCCTCAATCTGCACAGCCTGAGCAAGGTCGGCCTGAGATCGCTGGCCCAGGGTCTGGAAAACAGCGAGCTGGATGATTACACCGACATCACCACCTTGATCGGCATCGAGTTCGACGACAACACGCCCTGGGGCAAGTTGACGATCCTGGAGCTGAGGCTGCTGATTTATCTCGCCTTGCAGAAGTTTGACCAGGCCAAGGATCTGGTGGAAGCCTTCTTGCAATACAACGACAACACCGTCGAGCGCGGCTTGTTTTATCAAGCCGTGAACGTCGTGCTGGAAATGCAGCTGGACGATGATCTGGAACTGAGCGACTACGAGGTCAACTTCCGCCGGATGTTCGGCAACGAGCGGATGGACGCAGCGATAGGGTCCGTGGATGGCAGCGTACGTTTCTATGGTCTGACGCCGACGAGCATGAAACTGGAAGGGCTCGACAGGCACCTTCGCTTGATCGACAGCTATAAAAAGCTGCACATGGCGCGGGCGAGGGTGGCGGCCTTGTTCAGCTGATAGCGATAACAAAAAAGCACCTTGGGTGCTTTTTTGTTTTTTGGCGGCCGGCTAATCGTCTGTACGCGGTGGTCCCGCTTTTTGGCTATGACATGGGTTGTGGCTGCCTATGAGAAATCTCTTCTATATAGAAGGGCGTTCTGGCTCTTCTATATAGGCGTCCTTTGGGGCGTTTTACTGCTTTCTGCAGCTTATTGATAGAAAACCCAAATCAGTGCTTGACGGCAGATTATAGATGTCTATAATTCGCCCCACTTCCGGCGCAGTCGAAACGGAAAACTCCTTGGTAAACAAAGAGTTACGCAGTTTTCGACAGCAGGTTGCTTCAGTTCATCGAAGCCGAAAGGGAGTTGAAAAAGAGGTGTTGACAGCAGCGTGTAACGCTGTAGAATTCGCCTCCCGCTGATGAGAGATCTGAAGCGCAAGTGGTTGAAGTTGAAAAGGAAACTTGGAAAACTTCTGAAAAATACCACTTGACAGCAAATGAGGCTGCTGTAGAATGCGCGCCTCGGTTGAGACGAAAGATCTTAACCAACCGCTCTTTAACAACTGAATCAAGCAATTCGTGTGGGTGCTTGTGGAGTCAGACTGCTAGTCAACAGATTATCAGCATCACAAGTTACTCCGCGAGAAATCAAAGATGTAACCAACGATTGCTGAGCCAAGTTTAGGGTTTTCTCAAAACCCAAAGATGTTTGAACTGAAGAGTTTGATCATGGCTCAGATTGAACGCTGGCGGCAGGCCTAACACATGCAAGTCGAGCGGATGACAGGAGCTTGCTCCTGGATTCAGCGGCGGACGGGTGAGTAATGCCTAGGAATCTGCCTGGTAGTGGGGGACAACGTTTCGAAAGGAACGCTAATACCGCATACGTCCTACGGGAGAAAGCAGGGGACCTTCGGGCCTTGCGCTATCAGATGAGCCTAGGTCGGATTAGCTAGTTGGTGAGGTAATGGCTCACCAAGGCGACGATCCGTAACTGGTCTGAGAGGATGATCAGTCACACTGGAACTGAGACACGGTCCAGACTCCTACGGGAGGCAGCAGTGGGGAATATTGGACAATGGGCGAAAGCCTGATCCAGCCATGCCGCGTGTGTGAAGAAGGTCTTCGGATTGTAAAGCACTTTAAGTTGGGAGGAAGGGCATTAACCTAATACGTTAGTGTTTTGACGTTACCGACAGAATAAGCACCGGCTAACTCTGTGCCAGCAGCCGCGGTAATACAGAGGGTGCAAGCGTTAATCGGAATTACTGGGCGTAAAGCGCGCGTAGGTGGTTTGTTAAGTTGGATGTGAAAGCCCCGGGCTCAACCTGGGAACTGCATTCAAAACTGACAAGCTAGAGTATGGTAGAGGGTGGTGGAATTTCCTGTGTAGCGGTGAAATGCGTAGATATAGGAAGGAACACCAGTGGCGAAGGCGACCACCTGGACTGATACTGACACTGAGGTGCGAAAGCGTGGGGAGCAAACAGGATTAGATACCCTGGTAGTCCACGCCGTAAACGATGTCAACTAGCCGTTGGGAGCCTTGAGCTCTTAGTGGCGCAGCTAACGCATTAAGTTGACCGCCTGGGGAGTACGGCCGCAAGGTTAAAACTCAAATGAATTGACGGGGGCCCGCACAAGCGGTGGAGCATGTGGTTTAATTCGAAGCAACGCGAAGAACCTTACCAGGCCTTGACATCCAATGAACTTTCCAGAGATGGATTGGTGCCTTCGGGAACATTGAGACAGGTGCTGCATGGCTGTCGTCAGCTCGTGTCGTGAGATGTTGGGTTAAGTCCCGTAACGAGCGCAACCCTTGTCCTTAGTTACCAGCACGTCATGGTGGGCACTCTAAGGAGACTGCCGGTGACAAACCGGAGGAAGGTGGGGATGACGTCAAGTCATCATGGCCCTTACGGCCTGGGCTACACACGTGCTACAATGGTCGGTACAGAGGGTTGCCAAGCCGCGAGGTGGAGCTAATCCCACAAAACCGATCGTAGTCCGGATCGCAGTCTGCAACTCGACTGCGTGAAGTCGGAATCGCTAGTAATCGCGAATCAGAATGTCGCGGTGAATACGTTCCCGGGCCTTGTACACACCGCCCGTCACACCATGGGAGTGGGTTGCACCAGAAGTAGCTAGTCTAACCTTCGGGAGGACGGTTACCACGGTGTGATTCATGACTGGGGTGAAGTCGTAACAAGGTAGCCGTAGGGGAACCTGCGGCTGGATCACCTCCTTAATCGACGACTCAGCTGCTCCATAAGTTCCCACACGAATTGCTTGATTCATTGAAGAAGACGATAGAAGCAGCTTTAAGCTCCAAGCTGATAGCTCCAAGCTAACAGTTACGCGCTCGAAATTGGGTCTGTAGCTCAGTTGGTTAGAGCGCACCCCTGATAAGGGTGAGGTCGGCAGTTCGAATCTGCCCAGACCCACCAATTTTGTATGGGGCCATAGCTCAGCTGGGAGAGCGCCTGCCTTGCACGCAGGAGGTCAACGGTTCGATCCCGTTTGGCTCCACCATTAACTGCTTCGAAGCGTTTGAGAGTTTAGAAATGAATATTCCAAGGTGAATATTGATTTCTAGTCTTTTGATTAGATCGTTCTTTAAAAATTTGGGTATGTGATAGAAAGATAGACTGAACGTTACTTTCACTGGTAACGGATCAGGCTAAGGTAAAATTTGTGAGTTGCTCTTAGGAGCTCAATCGAATTTTCGGCGAATGTCGTCTTCATAGTATAACCAGATTGCTTGGGGTTATATGGTCAAGTGAAGAAGCGCATACGGTGGATGCCTTGGCAGTCAGAGGCGATGAAAGACGTGGTAGCCTGCGAAAAGCTTCGGGGAGTCGGCAAACAGACTTTGATCCGGAGATGTCTGAATGGGGGAACCCAGCCATCATAAGATGGTTATCTTGTACTGAATACATAGGTGCAAGAGGCGAACCAGGGGAACTGAAACATCTAAGTACCCTGAGGAAAAGAAATCAACCGAGATTCCCTTAGTAGTGGCGAGCGAACGGGGACTAGCCCTTAAGTGGCTTTGAGATTAGCGGAACGCTCTGGAAAGTGCGGCCATAGTGGGTGATAGCCCTGTACGCGAAAATCTCTTGGTCATGAAATCGAGTAGGACGGAGCACGAGAAACTTTGTCTGAATATGGGGGGACCATCCTCCAAGGCTAAATACTACTGACTGACCGATAGTGAACTAGTACCGTGAGGGAAAGGCGAAAAGAACCCCGGAGAGGGGAGTGAAATAGATCCTGAAACCGTATGCGTACAAGCAGTGGGAGCCCACTTTGTTGGGTGACTGCGTACCTTTTGTATAATGGGTCAGCGACTTATTTTCAGTGGCGAGCTTAACCGAATAGGGGAGGCGTAGCGAAAGCGAGTCTTAATAGGGCGTCTAGTCGCTGGGAATAGACCCGAAACCGGGCGATCTATCCATGGGCAGGTTGAAGGTTAGGTAACACTGACTGGAGGACCGAACCGACTACCGTTGAAAAGTTAGCGGATGACCTGTGGATCGGAGTGAAAGGCTAATCAAGCTCGGAGATAGCTGGTTCTCCTCGAAAGCTATTTAGGTAGCGCCTCATGTATCACTGTAGGGGGTAGAGCACTGTTTCGGCTAGGGGGTCATCCCGACTTACCAAACCGATGCAAACTCCGAATACCTACAAGTGCCGAGCATGGGAGACACACGGCGGGTGCTAACGTCCGTCGTGAAAAGGGAAACAACCCAGACCGTCAGCTAAGGTCCCAAAGTTATGGTTAAGTGGGAAACGATGTGGGAAGGCTTAGACAGCTAGGAGGTTGGCTTAGAAGCAGCCACCCTTTAAAGAAAGCGTAATAGCTCACTAGTCGAGTCGGCCTGCGCGGAAGATGTAACGGGGCTCAAACCATACACCGAAGCTACGGGTATCACCTTCGGGTGATGCGGTAGAGGAGCGTTCTGTAAGCCTGTGAAGGTGAGTTGAGAAGCTTGCTGGAGGTATCAGAAGTGCGAATGCTGACATGAGTAACGACAATGGGTGTGAAAAACACCCACGCCGAAAGACCAAGGTTTCCTGCGCAACGTTAATCGACGCAGGGTTAGTCGGTCCCTAAGGCGAGGCTGAAAAGCGTAGTCGATGGAAAACAGGTTAATATTCCTGTACTTCTGGTTATTGCGATGGAGGGACGGAGAAGGCTAGGCCAGCTTGGCGTTGGTTGTCCAAGTTTAAGGTGGTAGGCTGGAATCTTAGGTAAATCCGGGATTTCAAGGCCGAGAGCTGATGACGAGTGTTCCTTTGGAACACGAAGTGGTTGATGCCATGCTTCCAAGAAAAGCTTCTAAGCTTCAGGTAACCAGGAACCGTACCCCAAACCGACACAGGTGGTTGGGTAGAGAATACCAAGGCGCTTGAGAGAACTCGGGTGAAGGAACTAGGCAAAATGGCACCGTAACTTCGGGAGAAGGTGCGCCGGTGAGGGTGAAGGACTTGCTCCGTAAGCCCACGCCGGTCGAAGATACCAGGCCGCTGCGACTGTTTATTAAAAACACAGCACTCTGCAAACACGAAAGTGGACGTATAGGGTGTGACGCCTGCCCGGTGCCGGAAGGTTAATTGATGGGGTTAGCTAACGCGAAGCTCTTGATCGAAGCCCCGGTAAACGGCGGCCGTAACTATAACGGTCCTAAGGTAGCGAAATTCCTTGTCGGGTAAGTTCCGACCTGCACGAATGGCGTAACGATGGCGGCGCTGTCTCCACCCGAGACTCAGTGAAATTGAAATCGCTGTGAAGATGCAGTGTATCCGCGGCTAGACGGAAAGACCCCGTGAACCTTTACTATAGCTTTGCACTGGACTTTGAATTTGCTTGTGTAGGATAGGTGGGAGGCTTTGAAGCGTGGACGCCAGTTCGCGTGGAGCCAACCTTGAAATACCACCCTGGCAACTTTGAGGTTCTAACTCAGGTCCGTTATCCGGATCGAGGACAGTGTATGGTGGGTAGTTTGACTGGGGCGGTCTCCTCCTAAAGAGTAACGGAGGAGTACGAAGGTGCGCTCAGACCGGTCGGAAATCGGTCGTAGAGTATAAAGGCAAAAGCGCGCTTGACTGCGAGACAGACACGTCGAGCAGGTACGAAAGTAGGTCTTAGTGATCCGGTGGTTCTGTATGGAAGGGCCATCGCTCAACGGATAAAAGGTACTCCGGGGATAACAGGCTGATACCGCCCAAGAGTTCATATCGACGGCGGTGTTTGGCACCTCGATGTCGGCTCATCACATCCTGGGGCTGAAGCCGGTCCCAAGGGTATGGCTGTTCGCCATTTAAAGTGGTACGCGAGCTGGGTTTAGAACGTCGTGAGACAGTTCGGTCCCTATCTGCCGTGGACGTTTGAGATTTGAGAGGGGCTGCTCCTAGTACGAGAGGACCGGAGTGGACGAACCTCTGGTGTTCCGGTTGTCACGCCAGTGGCATTGCCGGGTAGCTATGTTCGGAAAAGATAACCGCTGAAAGCATCTAAGCGGGAAACTTGCCTCAAGATGAGATCTCACTGGGACCTTGAGTCCCCTGAAGGGCCGTCGAAGACTACGACGTTGATAGGTTGGGTGTGTAAGCGCTGTGAGGCGTTGAGCTAACCAATACTAATTGCCCGTGAGGCTTGACCATATAACACCCAAGCAATTTGCGTCGAAAGGCCAGATTGCGGTGTGTGAAGACGAAAGAACCGAAAGTTCGTGATACTCACAAAACACCAAGCTGTCACATACCCAATTTGCTGAAGCGCGGCCATCTGGTCACGACTCAGTACCCGAATTTCTTGACGACCATAGAGCGTTGGAACCACCTGATCCCATCCCGAACTCAGCAGTGAAACGATGCATCGCCGATGGTAGTGTGGGGTTTCCCCATGTGAGAGTAGGTCATCGTCAAGATTAAATTCCGAAACCCCAATTGCGAAAGCAGTTGGGGTTTTGTTTTTGTCCGCAGGAAATGGAAATTACTGCCCCAACCGCTCCAGCGTGTGCTCCAAGGGTTCCAGCGACACATAGATAAAACCATCAAGCGGACGATTGAGTTCCTCTACCAGCAAGATGGTTGCCCCCGTCGACAGGGCACACATCAGCAATACGACGACAATGGTGCCGTTGCAGGGTGCAAACAGGCCGAACGAACCGAAGATAATCCCCAGCCACGTCACCAGGATCACCAGCATCACCGGTGGAATCGATTGATTGGCCTGCAGCAGGGTCAGCCAGCGGGTGGCAAACACGGTGTCCATGTCTTGCAATGCCTTGGCCTTGAGCGAGCGCTGATCATCGTTGCCGGGCGTCAGTGATTCGACCTGGCGTTGCAGGCCTTCGGAGCGACGGATGACTTCGGGGCTATCGAGTTTTTCAATCTGCCCGTGATCGCGGGTCGCGAGCACTTGGGTGACTTCGGCGTAGTTGTGCTTGAGCTCGGTGCGGATGCCTTGGGTGTCGGGGCCGTAGCGGGCCAGCACGCGGTCGAATTGAACGACTTTCGCCGCCGCGCCCTCCAGTTCGGCATTGGCCGTATCGAAGGTACCTTTGGCAGAGGAAACCAGCAGACCGAGGACCAGCGCCGACATCGTTGCGATGAGGCCGGTGGCCAGCTTCACCACCGCCACGGAGTCATCGCTCAGATGATGGCTCGGTAACCGCTCCCTCACGTACGAGCCCAGCAGTGCGCTGGCGGACAGGCAGGCGAAGACGATGAGGGCGATCACCACGTCATTCAAATTCAACCTCCGTTGACGCTGTCTTCCGGGGAGATATCTACTGGTACTTGATCACGATGCCTTTGAGTTTGCGTCCCTCGATGGTCGTCACGTCGCGAGCCCACAGCGGCCCGCTGGCGTAGGCACCCACCGCCTGAATGTGGTCATAGACCACTACCACCGCGTCGCCACCGAGTTTGGCGGACTCTTCCCGCAGCTTCTGTTCGACTTCGGTAATCGGTGGGGCAGGGTCGATGCTGGCGTCGATCAGCACTTCACCCAGACGCACATGTGGACGCAGAGGCTCCGAGCGCAGTACGACTACCTGGTCTGGCGATGTCGGTGCCGGATGTTCTACGCCGACATAGGCGGTGGTCTGTGCATCGACAGTGGCGCAACCATTGAGGGCCAGCAGGCTGGTGATCAGTCCACCGGCCAGTAGCAAGCATTTGAATCGGGTGGACCAGGACCGGTCGTGGGCTGGCATGGTGGGTTCGCTCCTCTGGTTCGCTGCTATCCATGTGGCTAGTTGACGGTAGCAGACAGGCCGGGAGTTGCCAGAACGCCCAATCTTTTCAGGTTGGGCTTTTTTGTGCCTTGAAGACTGTCGATAAACCAAGGCCTCTCACTGATCCTTTTCGCAGTTGACCATCCACGACACACCAAAACGGTCCACCAGCATGCCGAAGCGCGCCGCCCAGAACGTGGTCTCCAGTGGCATTTGCACAGTGCCACCGTCGGCCAGCGCATTGAAGACCCGCTCGGCCTCGGCAATGCTGTCGACGTTGAGTGAAATCGAGCAACCACTCATGCCCTGGACGGGGCGATCCGGTGTGGTGTCTGACCCCATGATCGCCTGATCGCCCACGATCAGGCGGGTATGGATGATCAGGTTGTGCAGATCCGTGGGGACATGCTCGGCGGCCGGCGTTTCGCCAAAGGTCATCATGGCTTCGATCTGGCCTTGCAGGCACTTCGCGTAGAACGTGAAGGCCGCTTTGCAGTCGCCGTTGAAGATAAGGTAGGGATTGATTTTCATGGTCGGCTCCAGGTGCTCGAGTACATACATCGGTTTGGACGCCGGTTTTTTCGGCGAATTCCGATTGTGTCGAGCCGACAAGCAAAGCGCTAAATCTTTGTCGAAGCTTGTGTTTCTTTAGATGTTTTTTCTATAGGACGCGCGAGGCTTATCGCCTCCGGTGCACGTCGCGGCGCCAGCACACGTTCGATGGCGCCGCTGACCATGCTCTCCAGCAGCTCATCACGTTCCTGCTCGTCCAGCACGTGTGGCGTCAGCCAGCAGGGAGCGCTGTTGAGCAGGGCGCCAATGGCATGCCCGGCCGCCAGCAGCCCTTGCTCGCTGAAGCGCGACTTCGCGCCCAGCATCCTCAGCAATGTGCGTTCGTATTGCTCGCGCAATTGCCGGACCCGAGCCTGTTGCTCTTCGTTCAGGCAACCGCTGTCGCGCTCCACCAGGCGGAAATGCCAGGGCATCTCCCGATGCAGATTCAGATGGGCGCGGATCAGGCTGTTGAGCTTGTCGCGCTTGCCCGGGGTCTTTTGCTGGATACGTCCCAGGGTGGCCAGCAGCTCCTCGTAGAACTCCTCGATCAGGTCGAGCAGCAGATGCTGTTTGCTGGGGTAATGGTGATACAGCGAGCCTGGGGAGAGCCCCAGGCACGTCGCGAGCTCACGCATGCCGACCTGGCCGAACCCCTTGCAGGCAAACAGCTCCAGGACCTTGTCCCGGTACTCGGCAAAGCGCGAGCAACGCTCAGGCATAGGCATGGAAGCCGCGCCCCGTTTTGCGTCCCAGGTAACCGGCGGCGACCATTTCCTTGAGCAACGGCGCCGGGCGATATTTGCTGTCGTTGAAACCGTCATAGAAGGCTTCGAGGATCGACAACAGGGTGTCCAGGCCAATCAGGTCCGCCAGGGCCAATGGGCCGATAGGCTGATTGCAGCCCAGGCGCATACCGGCGTCGATGTCTTCGGCGCTGGCCAGGCCTTCCTGGAACACCAGGATCGCTTCGTTGATCATCGGCACCAGGATCCGGTTGACCACGAACCCCGGACGGTTACCCGCGGTAATCGCTGTTTTGCCAAGGGTGGTCGCCATGTCCAGCGCCAGTTGGTGGGTCGCGTCACTGGTTTGCAGGCCGCGAATGACTTCGATCAGGCCCATCACCGGCACCGGGTTGAAGAAATGCAGGCCGATGAAGCGCTCAGGCTGGCTGACACTGGCGGCGAGTTGGGTGATCGACAGCGACGAGGTATTGGAGGCAATGACGCATTCGTTGCCGACCTGCGCGGCGATCTGTTGCAGCACACGCAGTTTCAGGTCGAGATTTTCAGTGGCCGCTTCGATGACCAGTTGCGCGTTTTGCAGGCTGCTGTAATCGGTGCTGGTGCGGATTTTGTCGAGGGTCGCCTGTTTCTGCTCCGGCGTCAGGGTTTCTTTGGCGATCTGCCGGTCCAGGTTTTTACCGACCGTTGCGACGGCTTTTTGCAAAGCGCTTTCGGAAATGTCGAGCAAGGTCACGTTGAAACCGGCCATGGCACAGACTTGTGCGATGCCGTTGCCCATGGTGCCCGCACCGATCACCCCGATGTTTTGCAGATTCATCTTCCCATCCTTCGATCAAACCCTGCGATACCTTGGCCGCGACGGCGGCCGAAGGCGTACTATTGCCGCGAGTCTAGAGCCGGCAGGGCGGTTGTCCTATGCCAAAACTGTTCAACGGCACTGATGTTTTTTGCCATTCGGGTGATGAGAGAGAAACGAACCAATGCGGGAAAAGGACTCGGTTGCCGCCTATTTCGTGCAGGCAATGATCCATGGGCTGAGGGATGATCCGCAGCGCGTGATGGCCGTGCTCGAACAGGCGGGCATTGATCCGGCGGTCATGCACCAACCCACGGCGCGGGTGCCGGCCAACGCGTTTGCGGCGTTGTGGCTGATCCAGATCCGCGAGCTCGACGATGAGTTTTTCGGGCTCGACTCCCATGGCATGCCGCCGGGCAGTTTCGCCCTGATTTGCCGCGCCCTGATTCAGGAGCCCGATCTGCACAAGGCCATGCGTCAGTGCCTGGCCAACTTCGGCTTGTTCCTGCGCGACTTTCGCGGCTCGCTGGCGGTGCGTGGCAAGCGTGCGGTGATCAGCCTGGAAACCCGTTCGACGGACAACGATGCCAGCCGGTTTGGTGAAGAAACCTTCCTGGTGTTGATGATCAGCCTGCTGTGCTGGCTGGGCGGGCGGCGCATTCCCATTGACCGTGCGGACTTCCGCCATTCACGCTTGTCGCTGGGTGACGACCGCCTGCTTTGGGGCCCCAACCTGACCTTTGGTGCCGAGCGTACCGAAATCGAATTTGCCAGCCACTACTTGCGCCTGCCCGTGGTTCAGGACCTGGCGTCGTTGAAAGTGTTCCTGCGTACCGCGCCGCAATGGCTGGTGATCCGCTTCCGTAACCAGCATGGTCTGGCATCCCAGGTTCATCAGCGCTTGCGCGGCAGTCATTACAGTGAGTGGCCGACCTTGCAGGCCTTTGCCCTGGAACAGCACCTGAGCCCCAGCACCTTCCGCCGCAAACTGGAGCGTGAAGGCTGTTCCTATCAGGAGATCAAGGACGAAGTACGCCGTGGCGTGGCCTTTGAGCAATTGCGTCAGAGCGATGCGAGCATCAGCGATATCGCCGAGCGACTTGGATTCCAGGAACCCAGCGCCTTCCATCGGGCGTTCAAGAAGTGGACCGGGGAAAGCCCGGGGCGCTATCGGGCCCGTTATCAGGGGGAATAGAGCGTAGATATCGCGAAACCTCAGGAGTCCTGCGAGCCAGCCAGGGTCCAGGCGGTGATCGATGAGATTGTCGCGGGGTTCGCCAGGACCGGCGAATAACCTGTAGGAGCGAGCCTGCTCCGGGCGGCGTTCCGACGATGGCGGACTGTCAGACGACATCACTGTTGAATGACACAACGCATCGCGAGCAGGCTCGCTCCTACAGGGTTTTGTTACGGCATTTCCGGCAGTTCCTGTGGGCGCAGGTCGAACACCAGCACTTCAGCATCCACGCCGTTGTTCAAGGTTAGTGCCTGTTCTTCGCGGACCCGCACACCGTCGCCTTCCTGCAACAACACTCCGTTGAGTTCGACGCTGCCCCGGGCCACATGCACATAGGCGTAGCGGTTGGCGGCCAGCTCCAGAGTGGCGCTTTCCTTGCCGTCGATCAGGCCGGCATACACCCGTGCATCCTGACGTACCTTGAGCGAACCCTTGGCGCCGTCCGGCGAGATGATCAGTTGCAGGCGCCCGCGTTTCTTCTGGGTGCTGAAATGCTCTTGCTGATAACGCGGTTTGGCGCCGCTGACGTCGGGCACGATCCAGATCTGCAGAAAGTGCACCGCCCGGGTGCCGGAGTGGTTGAACTCACTGTGGGCCACGCCGCTGCCTGCGCTCATCAGTTGCACATCGCCGGGGCGGATCACCGAACCGGTGCCCAGGGTGTCCTTGTGTTCCAGGGCACCTTCAAGCACATAGGAGAAAATCTCCATGTCGCGGTGCGGGTGCTGGCCGAAGCCTTTGCCGGCGGCGACGCGGTCGTCGTTGATCACCAACAGGTCGGAAAAACCCTGCTCTTTCGGGTTGCGATAGTTGGCGAAGGAAAAGGTATGGAACGACTTCAACCAGCCGTGATTGGCCAGGCCACGATCCGAGGCTTTGCGAAGAGTCAGCATGATGAAATCTCCTGTGGGGACGTGAATTCGTCCGAGTGAGGAGAAGGTTAATGGTTACTGGTTGGTGCAATAAGTAGATGGAAATTGAAATACTGTCTCGATCAGGTTGACAGTTTCTGAACGTGAATCAGCTATTTTTTCCGACGTCTGGCTTGTGTTTGGCCATAATGCACAGCACTCCCTGATGCCGGGCGCAGACCCTGTGGGAGCGAGCCTGCTCGCGAAGGCGTAGTGTCAGTCGCTATCAACGTTGGCTGATACACCGCTTTCGCGAGCAGGCTCGCTCCCACAAGGGCCCGGTGTTTGGTGTGCCGACCCTATTGATCCCAGTGAATTCCAATCCATGAAAACCGTGGCAATGGTGCTGTTTCCCGACTTTCTCCTGCTCGACATGGCCGGACCCATGGAAGTGTTTTCCATCGCCAATCGATACCTGAAACCCGACGATCACTATGTGCTGTCGACCATCGGCACCGAGCACGGCGCACTGCGGGCGTCCAACGGGGTGAGCGTGCACGCCGACCGGCACATCGATCAGGCCTGCGAGGGTTTTGATTTGCTGCTGGTGCCCGGTGGTCCCGGTGCCTACAACGAAAAGCATCCGCGGTTGCTCGACTGGCTCAGGCACAACGTCAGCCGGTCCGCCGCTTATGGCTCGATCTGCACCGGGGCGTTCGTGCTGGGGCACGCGGGTTTGCTCGACGGCTATCGCGTCACCACCCATTGGCACTACACCGAGCGGCTGATCAAGGGCTTTCCGAAGGCGACCGTCGAGACCGATCAGATCTTTGTCCAGGACCGCAACCTGATCACCTCCGGTGGCGTCACCGCCGGGATCGATCTGGCCTTGTCGGTGGTGGCCCAGGACCACGGCAAAAAAGTCGCCCAGGACGTGGCCAAGGTGTTGCTGGTGGTGATGAAACGCCAGGGCGGGCAGGCGCAGTTCAGCCCGTTGATGGCGGCGGTGGCCCCTCACGAAACGGCGATTACCCGGGTGCAGAACCATATGCTTGAACATCTCGATGAAACCTACAGCATCGAGCGCATGGCCGGTCTGGCCAACATGAGCCCGCGGCATTTCGCCAGGGTGTTCGCCCGGGAAGTGAGCATGACGCCGATGGAGTTTCTGCAAAGCGCGCGGATCGATTGCGCCAGGAGCCTGCTGGAAACCACCGAGTTGCCGCTCAAGACCGTGGCCTTCAAAAGTGGCTTCGGCAGTGTGCGGCACATGCGTTTTCTGTTCAGTGAAAAGCTCGGACTGACCCCGACCCAATACCGCGAGCAGTTCAGCTAGCGCGCGTGTCCGTCATGCGCACCGCAATGGCCGTGACGCTCCCCCCGTGGCAGTTGTACCGTCACCGAGGCCTGCCAAGATACCGGTGAACTCATTGCAAGGAAGGTGCGGAGCCTGGGATGGACTCACGTACCGAGCCAGGCTTCCAGCGGGTGACAGCGCATGAACAGCCTCAGAGATTTGAACAGCGAAGCGGTGTTGCAATTCGGGCCCTACGCTTTCCACCTCAGTCAGCGCCTGGTGCTACAAGGTGATCGACCGCTGCGCCTGGGCGGCCGCGCCCTTGATGTGTTGCAGGTGCTGGTCGAGCACGCAGGTTCGGTGGTCAGCAAGGAAGAGTTGATTGCGCAGGTCTGGCCGCGCTCCGTGGTCGAAGAGATCAACCTGCGGGTTCACATTGCCGCCCTGCGCCGAGCCTTGGGGGACGGCCAGAACGGCCAGTGCTACATCGTCAACATTCCCCAGCGCGGCTACAGTTTTGTCGCCCCGGTACAGCATTCGCCGCAGCCCGTAGCGTTCCCGAGCGAGACCTTGAAAAAGCCCCTGCACAACTTGCCGGCGCGGCTCACACCGATCACCGGGCGCGATGCGGTTGTCGGTAGCCTGGTGCGGCAGTTGCCGGTACGCCGATTCATGTCCCTGGTCGGGCCTTGCGGGATCGGCAAGACCACCGTGGCGCTGCGCGTGGCCGAACTGTTGTTGCCGCACTATCGGCACGGCGTGTGGCTGGTGGACCTGGCGGCGATCGATGACCCGGCGCAAGTGACCGATCACCTCACACGAACCCTTGGGCTGGAGGTCGGCACCACGTTGGAGGCGCTGGCGCAGCGGCATGCCTTGTTGGTCCTGGACAATTGCGAACACCTGCTCGAACGCTGCCAGACGTTGATCGAAACGCTGCTGGCTTCGCTGCCGCGACTGTCGATCCTCGCCACCAGCCGCGAGCCGCTAAAGGCAGCGGGCGAAACCGTATTGCGTCTGCCACCGCTGGCGGTGCCGCCAGCGTCAGCGCTGCGCAGCGTTGCCGAGGTCATGGGCTATTCGGCGGTGCAGTTGTTCGTCAGCCGTGCCCGAACTCGTCAGCAAGGGTTCACCCTGCGCGAGCAAGACCTCAAGACCGTACGGGAAATCTGCCGGCGCCTCGACGGCCTGCCGCTGGCGATTGAATTGGCGGCGGCGCAAATCGATGCGTTGGCGCTGGTGGGGTTGCAGGCGCAACTCGACAACTGTTTTCAGCTGCTGTCCCAGGGCCGCCGCACGGCCGTGCCCCGGCACCAGACGCTCAAGGCTGCGCTGGACTGGAGCTACGAACGGTTGAGTCCGCTGGAACAATCCGTATTGCAGCAGCTGGCGGTGTTCAAGATGGCCTTCACCCAGGACGCCGCGATCGGCGTGATCAGCTGCGACGCGTTGCCCGTCGCCGAGCTGATCGAGGTGCTGGACAACCTCACACTCAAGTCACTGCTGTCCCAGGAGCAGGGCGGCGGTGTGACCCGTTACCGTTTCCTCAACACCACCCGCACCTACGCCCTGGAAAAACTCGAACTCAGTGGAGACTTGCGCGCCCTCGAAATTCGCTATGCCGGTTACGTCAGTCAGACGCACCGGCCTTCAGGCGCGCAGGTGGCATTGCAACTCGTCGAGTAGCCGGCGAACGGTCATCAAGTCGGGCGTGGCGAAACCTTCGGTGTAGCGCTGGTAGATCGGGGCCAGCAATTGATGCGCCCGTTGGGGGTTGCCCTGACGTTGCCACAACTGCGCCAGCGAGGTGGCGCTGCGCAATTCCCAGGCCAGCGCACCCTGAGTCCTGGCCACGTTGAGTGCCTTCAGCAGCACGGTTTCTGCCGTCGCGGTTTTGACCGGGCAATCGGTTACCAGCAACGTCGTGGCCCTGGCCCGCAGAATCTCTGCCGTGCTCCAGTCTGAAACACCGCTTTGCGCACGTTCGAGCAGATCATCGTCGACACAGGTTGAATCCAGCGTGACCATGATGTCCTTGATCAAACCGACACGTTGGCGGCTGGTTGGCCGAACGTCGGTGCCGCCGATCACCTGAGCGTAGTGTTGCGCCCAGTCATGGAACAGCAGCACCGAGTGTTTCTGCGTCTGTTGCAGCAGCAGGCGCAGGAGTTCGCGGGCGCTGCGGGTGTCGCCGTTGTAGTGGGCGATCAGGCAGCCGGCGAGCGCCAGGGTGTAGCAGATCGACGTGCCGTGGTTGATCTGCAGCGCGATGTCCAGCGCCTGCCGGGCTGCGCGCCAGGCCTGTTCCGGTTGGCCTCGCAGCCAGAGGATGCGCGCGTGGATGGTCAGCGCCGCGACGCTCTGGTCGTATTGCACGCCGAAGCCATGGGTGAAACGGTTGAGATGACCGCTGTGGGCCATGCGTTGCAGCACCTGTTCGGCATGCTCCCCAGCCTGTCGCTGGTCGCCGCAGAAGTGCAGGGCGAGTACCCGCAATCGATGCATGCTCAGGGACATCAGGGCGTCGTCATGCAGCCCCAGTCGATCGAATTGCCGGCTCTGTTCCAGGGCCATCTGGTATTGGCCGCAGCTGAGGTTGACCGCCAGGTGCCCGGAAATCGCCCGCAACTGACCGGCCACATCCTTGAGTCGGCTGGCCAGGGCTCTGGCGCTGACGAAGGCGCCAACGGTTTCGGCGCAACCTCCTTGAACGTGGTAACAGGCACTGCCCAAAGCCAGCTTAAGGGCCATCTGCAAGCGCGGGCAAGGTTCGGCAGACTGCTCGAGCAAGGCCAGCGCCTTGCGCACATAACCGCCGTGCTCCTTGAGCAGTGACAACTCCTGCCACAGGGGCGTAGACGTCGCGGCCAGGCGTATCGCCAGTGCCTGCGGCCCTTGCGCGTGCAAACCCCAATCGAGGGCCGCGCGGATGTCCTCCAGGGCCCGGCCATAGCGTTCGAGCCACAGGCCGGTCGAGGTTTTCTCCCAGTCGTCCTGCGCCTGTTGCATCAGCGCCAGGCAACGCTCGGCATGCCGCTCCCAAGTGCCGGGCAGGTCGCAGGTTTGCGCAAGTTTTTCCAGGGCATAGCTGCGGGTGGTATCGAGCAGGCGGTAGTAAACATCCTCGTCGCCCACCTCCACGTTCAACAGCGACTTGGCGACCAGTTGCGTGATCGAGCCGAACACTTCGCGAGGTTCGATGTGTTCGCCGACAATCACCGCCGCTGCCGACTCCAGGGTGAAGCTGCCGCGAAACACACTGAGTCGACGCAGGCAGGTCTTTTCGCAGACGTTGAGCAGCTCGAAGCTCCAGTCCAGTGTCGCGCGCAGGGTCTGGTGGCGTGCCAGGGGCGTCTGGCAGGGCTGGGTCAACACCCGGAAGCTGCTTTGCAACTGCGCCAGCAAGCCTGGCAATCCGAAGTTGCCCACTTGCGCCGCCGCCAGTTCGATGGCCAGTGGAATGCCGTCCAGTCGGTGGCAGATGTCGATCAACAGCGGCAGTTCATCGTCCGTCAGTTCAAAGCTGTCATGGCTGGCCATGGCCCGCTCGACAAACAATTGCAGGGCGGAAAAGGTCATGGCCTGGGCGCGGTCGAGGACGGCGATGGGCGGCGGGCAGTCGAGCGACTCCAGACGCTGAACGAATTCCCCTTCGGCCCGCAGGCTCTCGCGGCTGGTGGCCAGGATGTGCACGTGCGGTGCACTACGCAGAATGTTTTCGCAGAGCAGGGCGATGGCGTCGACCAGGTGTTCGCAGTTGTCGATGACCAACAGCATTTGCCTGTCGCGCAGACAGTCGGCAAGACCGCTCAGGGGGGCGTCGTCGTGCAGGGCCAGTTCGAGCAATGTCGCCAGGTGGCCGTCGATCATCAGTGGACAGTTGATCGGGGCCAGGTCCAGCAGGCGAATGCCGTCCCGGTAGCGACCGATCATTCGTTCGGCGACCCGCAAGGCCACAGTGGTCTTGCCAATGCCGCCGGGGCCGACCAGGGTGATGAAGCGCTGGCGGGGCAGTTGCTCCATCAGGTTGTCGACCAGCGTCTGCCGGCCGATCATGCGTGTGCGACGCACCGGCAGGTTATGCTGGCTCGGCGCGCAGGCCACGGGCGCTGGCGGTTGCTCCGCCTGTTCCAGTGAGTGGGGTGCGACGAAGCTGTACCCGCGCTGGGCCACGGTGACGATGTAGCGCTGGCCGGCCTGACCGTCGCCGAGCGCCTTGCGCAACGCGGCCATGTGCACCCGCAGGTTGATGTCTTCGACTACGCTGTTGGGCCAGACCCGGGCGATCAGTTGCTGCTTGCTGACCACGTTGCCAGCGTACTCAAGCAGGATCAACAGGATGTCCATGGCGCGTCGCCCCAGGCGCAAGGGCTGGTCGGCCTCCATCACCAGGCGTTGTCCGGGGTAGACCCGGTAGGGGCCGAAATGCACAGCCTGTTCGGGGGGAAGGGTCAACGAGTCGCTCCTGCTGCATCCGTCTAGTACGCGGTTTTCGAGCATATTCCTCAGGTTTTTTACAGAGCGCAATGCGCCGCCCGGGTGACTGGAGGGGCAGGCATTGACTCTAGCGTATCGGCCAGCGGCTGTCGGCCCCGTGATCATTGGGCGCGACAGATGGATCTCGGTTGCCGGGGCTTTTTGCGCGCCATGGAAAATTAACAACGTTTAACTCGTCCTGCGTCCGGTCTACGCCAAAACTCTGGTCCTGTAGGAGCGAGCCTGCTCGCGATGGAGTATCAGTCGACACCAATGTGGCTGACACACCATCGCGAGCAGGCTCGCTCCTACAAGGGAGATCAACTCATCACTAGGACACCTGAATGAGCAACGTGGTGGTGGTCTATCACAGTGGCTACGGGCACACCCGGGTCATGGCCGAAGCCGTGGCCGCGGGCGTGGAACGGCACCTGGGCAGCACCTGCCAGTTGATCCCGGTCGAGGAAGTGGACGAGCACTGGGCGCGGCTGCACCGCGCCGATGCCATCATCTTTGGCGCGCCGACCTACATGGGCAGCGCCTCGGCGGCCTTCAAGGCGTTCATGGAGGCCACGGCGGCGTTCTACCTGACCCAGCCCTGGCGCGACAAACTCGCGGCAGGCTTCACCAATTCCGGCTGCCTGTGCGGCGACAAGCTCAACACCTTGCTGCAGATGGCGGTGTTCGCCGCGCAGCACTCGATGATCTGGGTCGGCCTCGACCTGCTGCCGGCACGCTCCAGCACTGGCGCGTTCAACGGCCAACTCAATCGCTTGGGCAGCTCCCTCGGCGCCATGGCCCAGTCGAATGTCGAGCAATCCCCCGACGATGCCCCACCGCCCGAGGATCGCTGCACCGCCGCGCACCTGGGCGAGCGAGTGGCGCGCCTGGCCGATCGCATGAACCTGATACCGGTTTGATTCACCCCCAACCCTCATCAAGGAGGCATCACCCATGAGCACCTTCACTACCCGCGACGGCGTCGAGATCTACTACAAGGACTGGGGCACCGGTCAGCCGGTTGTCTTCAGTCACGGCTGGCCGCTGAACGCCGACAGCTGGGAGTCGCAGATGATCTTCCTGGCCTCCAAGGGCTACCGGGTCATCGCCCACGACCGTCGCGGTCATGGGCGCTCCAGCCAGCCGTGGTCGGGCAATGACATGGACCATTACGCCGACGATCTGGCGCAGTTGATCGAGCGGCTCGATTTGCAAAATGCCGTGCTGTTCGGCTTCTCCACCGGCGGTGGCGAGGTGGCGCGTTACATCGGTCGCCACGGCACCGGGCGCGTGGCCAAGGCCGGGCTGATTTCCGCGGTGCCGCCGCTGATGCTCAAGACCGAAGCCAACCCCGGCGGCCTGCCGCTGGAAGTGTTCGACGGCATCCGCCAGGCCTCGCTGGCCGACCGTTCGCAGCTGTACATCGACCTCGCCAGCGGCCCGTTCTTCGGCTTCAACAAACCTGACGCAAAACCGTCCCAGGGCATGATCGACTGGTTCTGGATGCAAGGCATGATGGCCGGCCACAAGAATGCCTATGACTGCATCAAGGCATTCTCGGAAACCGACTTCACCGAAGACTTGAAGAAGTTCGACGTGCCGACCCTGGTGGTGCATGGCGACGCGGATCAGGTGGTGCCGTACGAAGCGGCGGGCGTCTCCTCCGCCAGACTGGTGAAGGGCTCGACCCTGAAGATTTACCCGGGCGCCCCTCACGGTTTGACGGACACCCATAAGGACCAGCTCAACGCTGACCTGTTGGCGTTCTTGAAAGGTTAAAAAGCCGGATCAAAAGATCGCAGGCTTCGCCAGCTCCTACACGGTTGCGTGCATGCCCGTAGGAGCTGCCGAAGGCTGCGATCTTTTGCCGTTGAGGGCGGTGCCGCGGACAAACTGACAGCGCCAGGCAAACGGATTGATGCCTTCGCTGCGGGTGAAGATGTGGCAGAAATGCGCCTGATCGCAGAAGCCGCATTCGAGGCTGATCTGCGTAAGGCTCAGGTTGGTGTACTGGATCAATTGCTTGGCCAGGGCAATGCGCTGCTGGCGAATCCAGTCCTGTGGCGAGAGGCCGGTGCTGCACTTGAACGCGCGGGAGAAGTGACTGCGCGAGAGGGCGCAAGCCTGTGCCAGTTCAGTGACTTCAAGGCTGTCACCGAGGCGTTCGAGGATCAGTTGTTTAACCCGTTTTTCGCGTTGCGGGCTGAGGCCGCCGGTGCTTTTCTTTGGCACCGGCGTGAATGGCGCGGGGGCGGCATTTTGCTGAACGTGAGCCATGGCGAATGTCCGTGTCGGTAGGCTTCATTCTTGGACCCGAAGGCTCTGGCTTGCGAGTTAATCGTTGTTAATTCCTCGCTCACCGCGGGAAGTCTTGGGTAAAGTCAGACACACTTCTCATCCTCGCGCCTGGCCGAACACACACACAAGGAACCCGTGCCAATGAACCGTAACGATCTGCGTCGCGTCGACATGAACCTGCTGGTGATTTTCGAAGCCCTGATGTTCGAAAAGAACCTGACCCGCGTCGCGGAAAAACTGTTCATGGGCCAACCGGCGGTGAGTGCCGCGCTGGGGCGTTTGCGCGATCTGTTCGACGACCCGTTGCTGCTGCGCAACGGTCGCGGCATGGAACCGACGGCGCGGGCGCTGGCGATTCTCAAGGAGTTGCAACCGGCGATGGACACCATTTCCGGCGCGGTCAGCCGGGCCAAGGAATTCGATCCGGCGACCAGTTGCGATGTGTTCCGCATCGGGTTGTCGGACGATGCCGAGTTCGGTTTGTTTCCGCCGTTGCTGCGTCAGTTGCAAGAGGAAGCGCCGGGCATTGTCGTGGTCGTGCGGCGGGCCAATTACCTGTTGATGCCGACGCTGCTGGCGTCGGGGGAAATCTCGGTGGGCGTGAGTTACACCACGGATCTGCCGGCCAATGCCAAGCGCAAGAAACTGCGCGATATTCCCTGCAAAGTGCTGCGCGGCGACACCCGGCCAGGACCGCTGACCCTGGATGAGTACTGTGAGCGGCCCCATGCGATGGTGTCGTTCTCGGGGGACTTGAGCGGCAATATCGACCTGGATCTGGCGAAAGTCGGGCGTAGTCGTCGTGTGGTGCTTGGGGTGCCGCAGTTCAGTGGGTTGCGGGCGTTGCTCGCCGGGACCGAGATGATTGCCACCGTGCCGGATTATGCGGCGTGTGCGTTGGTGGAGGGGTGTGGGTTGCGGGCTGAGGATCCGCCGTTCGAGATTGAGGCGGCGCAGTTGTCGATGGCCTGGAGCGGGGTGCATGACAATGATCCGGCGGAGCGGTGGTTGCGGTCGCGGATTGGCGAGTTCATGTCTTTGGCTTTGGATATTCCCTCCTGACTGAGTACATATCCGTTGCTGCGGTAACGGCGGCTTATGGTTTCGCCCTTACGGCGAGTCCCTTTGGCAAACGCCCCAAAGGAACCAAAGGTCTCGCCCCTTACGTACGGCCCCTCGCTAAGGCTCGGCGTTCCTTCGCTACGGTATTCATCCGGGGGCATTGCCCTCCGGTCGGCTTCGCTTCGACCTACATGCAATGAGTTCGACTGCGTCGAACGGCGCTGCGCGCCAGTCCCCGGATGAACACCTCCGCTCAGCCTCCCGAGGGAGCGGGTGGATCAAGATCAGGAGCTGCAGGCGAGCTAACGCTCGGCCTGATGAGTGGTGAGAAGCGTCTGTGTACGCCGACCTGCCTTTGCTCTTCTGTGGGAGCTAGCCTGCTCGCGAAGGCGGCCTGCTAGCCAACCAATCTCTCACAGACATACGCTGATCCACTGTAGGAGCGAGCCTGCTCGCGATTGCGGTGGGTCAGTCAACATCCATGCTGAATGTGATGCCGCCATCGCGAGCAAGCTCGCTCCCACAGGGATCTGTGTCGATGAGCAGTTCTCAGTCCACATCGCAAACAGAGCACGTACATTCAATTTTTCCTCCCCCCGTCCCGGCACTATCGAATCCGGTCCCGGCGCATCGACGCCGGTGGTTTTTCATTTGTGCGGGTGGGCCATGGACGCTTCGCGACGCGATGATCGGGCGCAAGACTGGGGGCTGCTGTTCCTGTGGGTCAGCGGCGGGTTGTTGCTGTTGTGGGTGCACGGTTTGCCCAAGCTGTTGCACTACAGTGCCGAGTTGCAAAACATCGAAGACCCTTTCCATCTGGGCGCGAACCTGACGCTGCTGCTGGCGATTTTCGCCGAGGTGGTGTGCCCGCTGCTGATCGTCGCCGGGTTGCTGGCGCGTCTGGCGTGTTTGCCTATTCTGTTTTTGCTGTGGGTGTCGATGTTGGTCGTGCATCCGCAGTGGACCCTCTTCGAAGGCCAGTTCGGCTGGCTGTTGCTGATCGTGTTCACCAGCATTTTCATCGCCGGGCCGGGACGGCTGGCGCTCAATGTCCGTTTCGCCGGAGCCTTGCGTTATGTCTGAATCCAATCGCCGTGAGCCGGCAAGTCCCGGGCCTGATGAGGTGGTGACCCTGATCGTCAAGCACCGGGTCAAGGCCGGTTTCGAAGTGCCTTATGAAGCCTGGCTGCGCAACATCGTCAAGGTGGCCGCGCAGAACGTCGGGCACCTGGGCGTGGATGTGGTGCGTGGCAAGAATGCTGGCCTGGACACCTACACCTGCGTGCTGCGCTTTTGCTCGACCGAGGCGATGCAGAACTGGCTCGATTCACCGCAGCGCCAGGAACTGGTCAACGAAGCCGCGCCGATGCTGGCCGATGGCGACCAGACTGAAGTCAATCCGGTCAACGAGTTCTGGTTCTCGCCCCAGGCCGAAGCCGGTACGCCACCGCCGCGCTGGAAGCAGGCCGTGGTGACGCTGCTGGTGATCCTGCCGCACACCTTGCTGGTGCCGCTGCTCTGGGGGCCGCTGCTACAGCTCAACGCCTTGCTCTCCAATTACGTGGTGGCCACCTTCCTGATCACCCTGACCATCGTGCTGTCGGTGGTTTACATCTTCATGCCCATGGCGACGCGTCTGTTCGCGCCCTGGCTGTCTCCCGCCACATTGCACGAGGAACCGTGATGAACGCCGATCTGATTCTGTTCAATGGTCAATTCCATACCGTCGACCGCGAAAAACCGCTCGCCAGCGCCGTGGCGATCAGCGACGGGCGTTTTGTCGCGGTCGGCAGCGATGCCCAAGCCATGGCCCTGCGTGGCTCGAACACCCAGGTGATCGACCTCAAGGGGCGTTGCGTGATCCCCGGGCTCAACGACTCGCACTTGCACCTGATCCGTGGCGGCTTGAACTACAACCTGGAACTGCGTTGGGAAGGTGTGCCGTCACTGGCCGATGCCTTGCGCATGCTCAAGGATCAGGCTGACCGCACGCCAACGCCGCAGTGGGTGCGGGTGGTCGGTGGCTGGAACGAATTCCAGTTCGCCGAAAAACGCATGCCGACCCTGGCGGAGCTCAACCAGGCGGCGCCAGACACGCCGGTGTTCGTGTTGCACCTGTACGACCGCGCCTTGCTCAACCGCGCGGCGTTGCGCGTCGCCGGTTATACCCGCGACACGCCGAACCCGCCGGGTGGCGAGATCGTGCGTGACGCCAATGGCGAGCCTACCGGCATGCTGGTGGCGCGGCCCAATGCGATGATTCTGTACTCGACCCTGGCCAAGGGGCCGAAGCTACCGCTGGAGTATCAGGTCAACTCGACCCGTCAGTTCATGCGCGAACTCAATCGCCTGGGCCTGACCAGCGCCATCGATGCCGGTGGCGGTTTCCAGAATTACCCGGACGATTACCAGGTGATCGAACAGTTGGCGAAGGACGAGCAACTGACCGTGCGCATCGCCTACAACCTGTTCACCCAGAAGCCCAAGGAAGAGTTGACCGACTTCAAGAACTGGACCGGCAGCGTGAAGCTGCACCAGGGTGACGATTTCCTGCGGCACAACGGCGCCGGGGAAATGCTGGTGTTCTCGGCGGCGGATTTCGAAGACTTCCTCGAACCGCGCCCGGACCTGCCGCAAACCATGGAAGCCGAACTGGAGCCGGTGGTGCGCCACCTCGTCGAGCAACGCTGGCCGTTCCGTTTGCACGCCACCTACAACGAATCCATCAGCCGCATGCTCGACGTGTTCGAGAAGGTCAACCGCGACATTCCGTTCAACGGCTTGCCGTGGTTCTTCGACCACGCCGAAACCATCACCCCGCAGAACATCGAGCGGGTGAGGGCCCTGGGCGGCGGCATTGCGATTCAGGATCGCATGGCCTTCCAGGGGGAATATTTCGTCGAGCGTTACGGCGCGAAAGCGGCCGAAGCCACGCCGCCGATCAAACGCATGCTGGCCGAGGGCGTACCGGTGGGCGCCGGTACCGACGCGACGCGGGTGTCGAGTTACAACCCGTGGACCTCGCTGTACTGGATGGTCAGCGGTCGCACCGTCGGCGGCATGGAGCTGCACGCCGAAGGCCTTTCACGCCTGACGGCGCTGGAGCTGTTCACCCACGGCAGCGCCTGGTTCTCATCGGAGCAAGGCAAGAAGGGCCAGATCAAGGTCGGGCAATTGGCCGACGTCGCGGCCCTCAGCGCGGACTTTTTCAGCGTCGATGAAGAGGCGATCAAGTGGATCGAGTCGGTGTTGACCGTGGTCGGCGGCAAGGTGGTGTACGGCGCCGGTGACTTCGAGAAGCTCGGGCCGGCCAGTGTGCCGGTGCTGCCTGACTGGTCGCCGGTGGTGAAGGTGCCCGGTCACTGGCGCCCGACGTCGCCGATGCAGGCCCAGGTTCACCATTGCAGCGGGCCGTGCGCGGTGCATTCACACAGCCATGAACGGGCGCGCCTGTCGAACGCGCCGGTCAGCGATTTCGCCGGTTTCTGGGGCGCCTTTGGCTGCTCGTGTTTTGCCTTCTGACGAATTCAAAAAAAAGCGCCGACCCAACAGTTCGGCGCTGACTGCGACAACCATCCATCAAGGAGTTTCCAATGAGCAACGTTCCGTACAAACGCCTGAACAAAGACGATGCCGTGGTATTGCTGGTCGACCACCAGACCGGCCTGATCTCGCTGGTACAGGATTTCTCGCCCAACGAGTTCAAGAACAACGTGCTGGCGCTGGGCGACATCGCCAAGTTCTTCAAGCTGCCGACCATCCTTACCACCAGTTTCGACAGCGGTCCGAACGGCCCGATCGTGCCTGAGCTCAAGGCGCAGTTCCCGGACGCGCCGTTCATTGCACGCCCGGGCCAGATCAACGCCTGGGACAACGAAGACTTCGTCAAGGCGATCAAGGCCACCGGTCGCAAGCAACTGATCATCGCCGGTGTGGTGACCGACGTGTGCGTGGCGTTCCCGACCCTGTCGGCGATTGCCGAAGGCTTTGAGGTGTTTGTGGTGACCGATGCTTCCGGCACCTTCAACACCACCGTGCAACAAGCTGCGTGGGCGCGCATGTCGGCCGCCGGTGCACACCTGCTGAACTGGTTCTCCGTGGCCTGCGAGCTGCAAGGCGACTGGCGCAACGACATGGAAGGTCTGGCCAATTTGCTGTCCGAGCGCCTGCCGAACTATCGCAACCTGATCAACAGCTACATGAAGTTCACGGCCAAGTAAGTACGCTGCACTTGTAGGAGCGAGCCTGCTCGCGATTGCGGTCTGCCATTCAATATCGATGCTGGCTGATCCACCGCTATCGCGAGCAGGCTCGCTCCTACAGGGCTTTGTGTGATCTGCTGATCAGCGGTTCTGCAGCCAACTCAAAAAACCACCTTTCCTTACCACCACCGACTTGGCCATCAACGCCATCCGACTGTTCTGCTGGCGCACCGCCTGCAGCTTGTTCAACGCCCGGTCGACTTCGCGACGTTGCTCCATGCAGCTGCGGGTCAGGGATTTGTCGAGGCGGTAGATAATGCTTGAAGTCATGGCGGTGAACCGTGCCTGGGACGGGGTGTCGGCGAGGATGCTCTGTTCGCCCATGACTTCACTCGGCCCCATGCGCCCGGCTTCGATCTGCGTGCTGCCGTCGAGGACGGTAGCGCTGACCACGCCGGTGGCGATGACGAACAGGCTGTCCGGTACTTCTTCCAGATCCAGCACCACCTCACCGGCCGCGTATTGCTGCGCCACCATGTTCTGGGCCAGGCGATCACGTTCCTCGGCGCTCAGGGAACGGAAGATCTTCACTTCATCGAGCAACGCCCGAGCGCGGGTCGACGGCTCGATCACACCATCGGGTTGCCGGGAAATACCAGCCGCTTCGAGGTGCCGATGGGCCAGGTCGAACAGTTGATTGCGCACTTCACCCTTTTTGCCGAGTTCCGCGATGAAGCCGCTGGCCACGTATTCGGACATGGTTTCGCCAGCTTCCTTGAGCACGGCTTTCGGCGCAGGATCGAGCAGCAGACTGCTGCTGCCCTGAAGGGTGCGGTCCAGTGCATCGAGTACCCGACGCGGACGGATGTGGTTGGGCACCTGAATGCTGATCGACACGCCGTGCATGTTGAACGGGCGGCTGAGGTTGACGATCTTTGCCTTGGCCGCCACCGAGTTCGGCACCACCGCGGTGCTGCCGGCGCTGGTCAGCAGGTGGGTGGCACGCCAGTCGATGTCCAGCACCTTGCCTTCGATACCGTCGATGGAAACCCGGTCGTCGACCTGGTACGGCTTGGTGGTGTTGAGCACGATGCCGGAGAACACGTCGCTCAAGGTGCTCTGCAATGCCAGGCCCACCACGATGGCGACGACGCCGGAGGTCGCCAGCAAACCTTTCACCGGCAGCTCCAGCACGTAGCCGGCAGCGGCCACCACGGCAATCAGGAACACCAGTGCGCCAATGACATCCTGCAGCAGCCGGCCGCTGTGGCCGATGCGCCGCATCAGGGCCAGGCCGATCACTTCGGTCAGCACCCGCGCGGCGTACAGCCACCAGAGAATCCCCAGCGCCGTGGCCCCCAGCTGCGCCACGGGATCATCGGCAAACAATGGCGCCTGCAAAGGGCTAACGCCGGCGTTGATGATCACCGCGCTGAACAGCACAAACAGCGCCAGGCGCACACCGACCCGGCTGACGCGATGCTTGAATGGCGCGAGGTGCCAGAGCAGGGCGTCGACTACCAACAGCAGTGCGCTCAGGGAAAGCAAATGCTCAAGGAGCAAGGACATGGGGAAACTCCATTTAAATGCTTGCGGCAAACAGATCGCAGATCCTTCGGGGAAGGTGATTTCAGTGCGGTGAACGAAGATTAATGGTGTGACCGGAAGGGAAAAAGCGGCTATAAAGTGTTTGACTGTCAACCGGGATGTGACAATGAACCCCTTCGAAGATATGCGTATTTTTTGCCAGGTGATGGATTCCGGCAGCTTCACGGCAGCCGCCGATCAACTGGGCCTGTCCAAGCAGTTTGTCAGCCGCCGCTTGATGCAACTCGAAGAGCGCCTGGGCGTGCGCTTGCTCAATCGCTCGACCCGGCGCCTGGATGTCACGCCGCTGGGGCAGAGCTATTACGAGTCAGCCTTGCGCCTGCTCAGCGAAGTCGAACAAGTGGAGCAGGGCATCGCCGGCCAGACCACCGAGCCACGGGGGACCATTCGTGTGAGTGCGCCGCTGTCGTTCGCACTGGCGCATCTGGGCTGCCTGTTGCCGGTGTTTTTGCAGCGCTATCGCGACGTGACGGTAGAGATGGATTTGAGCGATCGTCCCGTGGATTTGCTCGGTGAGGGCTACGACCTGGCGCTGCGCATCGGCACACTGGAAGACTCGACACTGATCGCCCGACGGATTGCCTCCATTGAACGGGTGTATTGCGCAAGCCCGGCGTACCTGACCGAACGCGGCACACCGCTCAAGCCAGAGGATTTGCACGGTCACGACTGCCTGCCGTACGGCCATGGTCGACAGGTGCAATGGCGTTTTGCGGGGCAGGGCAAGCCATTGAGCGTCAATGTCAGCGGGCGGATGCGGGTCAATAACGGTGAATTGCTCAAGGACGCGGCGATTGCCGGGCTGGGGATCACGTATTTGCCAACGTTCATCGTCGGTTCGGCGTTGAAGGATGGACGGCTGGTGGAGGTGCTGGAGGATTTGCGGCCGGAGCCGCTGACGTTATCGGCGGTCTACCCGCAACACCGGCAGAGTTCGCGGCCGGTGCAGGCGCTGGTCGAGTTCTTGCGCGAACGGCTGGATCGGGTTGAAGGTGGGCTGTAGAACGGCTGATTGTCTGACTCACATTCGCCACTGTGGGAGCGAGCCTGCTCGCGATGGCGTTGTGTCATTCACATTGAAGTCGTCTGACACTCCGCCTTCGCGAGCAGGCTCGCTCCCACAGGGTTTTGTGTTGTATGGGGATCAGTGTAAATCAGCTCCTTTTGTCATCACCGGGCTCGGCATGGACACCACGGTCATCCCCAGGCTCGCCATTGGCATGAACGCCGTGATCGTCGCCGACTTCACCGGACCGATGAACGCCATGGTCGTCCCCGGGTTCATCATGGGTGCCGCTGCGTCCTGAGGACGAGACCGATCCGGAGTGGCTCGAACCACTGTTGGCACTGCCATGGCCACTGTTGCTGCCATGGTCGCCACTATGGCCGCTGCCGCTGTTGCCACCACTGCCGCTTCCTCCGTGACTGCCACCGCCTCCACTGCCACCGCCGTGACTGCCGCCGCCACCACCACCGCTGCCGCCACCGCCTCCACTGCCGCCGCCCCCACCACTTCCGCCACCACCGCCACTACCGCCACTACCCCCATCCTTGGCCTGAGCAGTGGAAACTCCGGACAGGCTGTCCGGAATCAATACGGTAGACGCCGACAGAACCGCGCCAATAGCTACTGCCAGTAAAAGCTTATTGATGAGCATGTCGTTCTCCGTCTTTTTATTCAGATTGGAACGTAGATGAACTTTGCCATGTGCTGCTTTTTTCCCCGTGGGAACTTGATGAACAGTTCAACGCACCGGTTTATTCGGCTGCAACGTTGAAAAAGAATGCAACGTACAGCCGGACCCAGTTCTAAAGGGGCAGCTCCAAAGGCTCAGCTCCAAGGGGTCAGTGAATGCTTGAGGCCAGTTCGAAAATCGGGATGTACATCAGGATCACGATCACCCCGATCAACAGGCCGATGAAGGTCATGAGCAGAGGTTCGAACAGCCGCACGAACCATTCGATCCAGCGGCTGATTTCTTCGTCGTAGAAGTCGGCGCTGCGCTCCATCATCTGCCCGAGGTTGCCGGACTGTTCGCCGGCGCGCAGCAGGCGCAGGGACACGGGGGTCACCAGGTGATTGAGTTCCAGCGCGGCAGAAAGTGATTGCCCCTCGCGCACCCGCTCGCAGGCCTGGTCCAGGCGTGCGCGGGAGGCGACGGTGAGCAAGCCACGGACCATGCCCATGGCGGTGACCAGGGGAATGCCGCCTTGCAGCAGAATCCCCAGTGAGCGGTAGAAGCGCGCCAGTTCATACATGAAGATGCGCTGGTGCACTGCGGGGAGTTTTTCGATCAGGCGGTCCAGCCCCCGACGAAACGCCGGTTGGCGCTGGAGCAGGGTGAGGGCGACGATGATGGCCAGCAAGCCACCGAAGAATTCACCCTGGTGGGCGTGCAGGAACATGCCGCTGCTCATCAGGATCTGCGACATCCATGGCAGATTCGACCCCAGCCCTTCAAACACCAGGCTGAAGCGCGGTACGACATACCCCATCAGAAACAACACCACGCCACCGCCCACCACCAGCAACAACAAGGGGTAGATCGAAGCGCTGATGATCTTCTGGCGAACCTCGTCCATGCGCTGGCGATAGCTGACATAGCGGCCCAGGGCATCGCCCACGGCCCCGGTCTTTTCGCTGGACTGCACCAGCGCAATGTACAGCGGGGGGAAAACGGCCGACAGCTGCCCCAGGGCCTGGGAAAACGATTTGCCCTCGTAAAGCAGGCGCACCAGCTCGCTCAAGGTTTTGCGGACCTGTGGCGCGGTTTCCTTTTCCGCCAGGCTTTCCAGCGCATCGATCAACGGCAGGCCGGCGTTGAGCAAGGTGGTCAGTTCCTGGCTGAACAACACCAGGTTGAACGTCTCGCGCTTGTGCAGGCGCAACGCGCGCCAATTTCGCTCGGCGTGCAGGCTGACCACCCGCAGGCCCTGGTCTTCGGCGATGCGCCTGGCTTCGCTGTGCCCCGGCGCCTCGACGGTCATCGAGACGACACCGGCCTTGCCGACGGCCTTGAGATGAAAGCGCATGGTCGCCATTCCCGTCAGTTCCAGTTGGTGACTTCGGCGTTCTCGCCTTCGCCACCGGGCTGCCCGTCCTTGCCCATGGACAACAGGTCGTACTCGCTGTTTTCACCGGGATAGCGATAGGCGTAGTTTCGGCCCCAGGGGTCTTGCGGGAGTTTTTTCTGCAGGTACGGGCCGGTCCAGCGCGGTTCGTCGGCGGGGGCTGTGACCAGTGCCTGCAAGCCTTGTTCGGTGGATGGGTAATGGCCAACCTCCAGACGGTAAAGGTCCAGGGCCTTGCTCAAGCCTTCTATCTGCGCCTTGGCCACTTTCACTTCGGAGCGGCCCAGTTGGGCGAAATACTTCGGCGCCACGATGCCGGCCAACAGCCCCAGTACCACCAGCACCACCAACAGTTCGAGCAAGGTGAACCCGCTTTGGGTTCGCCGGGCATAACACAGTCGCTGATTCATGATGATCTCCCTCAGTCGACAGCAGAGTCGCTATACAAGCGCATGCAATTGCCATGCTCATGACTGGACATCCTTTTGCACCCCCTGTGCTACGGGCCTTTTCACTTACGGCACAGTGCTTGCGTATGGCTGTTTTACTACCGGCCATTGGGGCAATACCCCCATTTTTCGGGGCCGGGCAGGGGAGGCGTACCAATGAAAGCCATCAACGCAGGATTGCTCGGATTACTCGCGCTCGCTGGCGCCGCACAGGCCGATGTGTTTGTTTCCGTGGACGCCAATGGCAGCTACGTCCTGTCCAATGTCCACCGCCCCGGACGCCACTATGTACGGGTGATTCGTGAGCCCGATGCGGCGGTGGTCCGCCTCGATCAGCAACCGCAGATGATCGCCGCGCAACCCTACGCCGAGCTGGTTTCGGCGGCAGCCAGGGCCAACGAACTACCGGCGGCGCTGCTGCATGCAGTGATCAAGACCGAATCGCGCTACAACGCCCGCGCCACTTCACCCAAAGGCGCTCGCGGGCTGATGCAGTTGATGCCCGCCACCGCCCGCGAAATGGGGGTGACCAATGCCTACGACCCGAAAGCCAACATCCAGGGTGGCGCCCGCTATCTCAAGCGCCTGATGACGATGTTCGACAACGATATCCGCCTCGCCGTGGCCGCCTACAACGCCGGCCCGCAAGCGGTGCTCAGCCGGGGCAATGTAGTCCCGCCGTTCGCCGAAACCCAACGTTACGTGCCTAACGTGCTGAACCACTATCGGCGTTTACAGGGGTTGTCCGCGGATGCGCCGCTGTGATCGAAACTCCGGGGAATTTTCCCCAATAGTGGGGAATGGTGGCCCCGACGAAAAAGTGGGGGGATTGGGTGGGGAATATCCCCCGACCGATCAAGTCGTGATTATAACAAGCTGATTAACAACGTATTTTTTTGTGGCATGCGGATTGCTCCGGTCGATTTGTCGAGAAGTGTTCCCCCGATAACCCGTAGCGAGGCCCGAGTCCATGATCGGCATATCCCACCCTTCGTTCCTGATCAATTTGCTGTTGTTGGTGACATCGATGCTCGGCATCGAGATTGCCGGCTAGCAGATTCTGAAGGGGAGTTTTGACATGGACAGGACCATCACAGTCGCTGGCAGTGCGGTGATTCTCGGGATGGCCTTGATCGGGTTCGGGGTATGGCGGACCGCGCCCCCGACTGCACTCGACGAAGTCGCTTTGCCCGACACCTGGAGCGAGCAGACGCTGGAGCGTGACGAGGTTTCGGTGGCCCTTGCCGACGTGCAATTTCGTTTGACGGACAAAGCCTCGGGCCAGCCCTTGTCTGGCGTCGCACCGGGTGTTCGGGCCGAACCCGGCGATACCCACTAAGAGGAAACTGACATGAACCGATTCGCGCATCGCGCACTGCTGACGTTCTGCCTGTTGGCCTTCGGTATCGGCCTGGCGCTGGCTCACTCGGCGGACGAGCACACCGGGCACGACATGGCGGCCAGCACCGCCAGCCCGGAGACCGCCCGGATCAGGTTTGCCGACGTGGCCCTGCTGGACCAGGACGGCAAGGTCGTCAGTCTGGAGAAGGACCTGGTGAGCAACAAGATCGTGGTCATGGGCTTCATCTACACCAGTTGCACCACGGTCTGCCCGGTGGTGTCCTCGATCATGGGCAAGGTGCAGAAACAATTGGGCGCGCGGGTCGGCACCGAGGTGCAACTGGTGTCGATCAGCATCGACCCGCAGCGTGATGATCCCCAACGCCTGAACGACTACGCCCGCAACTTCCAGAAGGGGCCGGGCTGGAGCTGGTTGACCGGTTCGCCACAGTCGGTCGAAGCCACCCTCAAGGGCCTGGGCGCCTACAGCGGTGGCTTCGAGAACCACTCGCCGCTGATTCTGGTGGGGGACGGCAACAACCGTTTCTGGACCCGCTACTACGGTCTCACCGAACCGACGGAGCTGGCCCGGGCCGTCGAGAAGCTCAGGGGTGAACGCAACGCCCACGCCAAGCACACCGCCATCGCCATGGAGCATCAGCCATGAGCGCCGTCGACAGGAAAACCTGCTTCCCCGACACACCCTTGCAGGACCAGAACGGCAGCACCTTAATCTCCCTTACCAGTGATCCGCTGCGGGACACCCCGGCGGTACTCAAGGCTTGCACCTTGAAACAGGGCATCGATGGGCCCCACTGGTTTTTTCTTACCGACGACAAGGTGCAAATGGACCTTGTATGGGGCCGCATCGGCCAGATCGTGCCGAATCCCGAGCAACACTCCAGCTTGTTGATCGTCGGTGACGCGGCGAACAGGCGCTGGAGCAAAAGCCGTCCCGCCACCCCGGCCGCGGCCATTGCCCAGCGCTTGCAGTTGCTGGCAATGCCCGTGGCCGGTCGCTGAGCCACGGCCATGAATGCTGCCCTCGTCCTTGGCCTGCTGCTCTTCGGCGGCATCGCGCTCAGTGCCCAGGCGCTGCCGCTGACCCCCAGTGAAAGTGCCGGCAAGCGGCTGTACCACGAAGGCGTGTCGGCCAACGGTGAACCGGTCATGGTCCGGGTTGGCGCAGCGGGCATGCTGCTGCCGGCCACCCGCCTGCCGTGCGCCAGTTGTCATGGCGAGGATGGCCTCGGGCGCCCGGAAGGCAAGGTGCGACCGCCAGACCTGCGCTGGTCGCGGCTGGCCAGCAGCCATGGCCAGCAGCACATCAACGGTCGTAGTTATCCGGCCTACAGCGAAATCACCTTGGCGCGGGCGGTGCAGGAGGGGCGCGACCCGGGCAACAATCGGCTCGATCCGACGATGCCACGGTTCGTGTTGTCGATGATCGATCAACGTAACCTCACGGCGTACCTCAAGCACCTGGCCGAAGACGGCGACCCGGGCCTGGCCCCCGACAGTCTGCACCTGGGCACGTTGTTGCCGGGTGCCGGACTCTTGGGCGAGGAGGGCATCACGGTGGCGGCGGTGCTCAACGGCTGCGTGGCGCGTATCAACGAGGCAGGCGGAATTCATGGCCGGCAATTGCGCCTGACCATCCTCGACCCCGGCGCCGATCGCGCCAGTGCCGAAAAGGCGCTGGACCGGTTAATCGATGAAGAGCAGGTGTTTGCCCTGATCGCACCGATGGCGCCGGCATTGGACGTGAGCTTTGCCGTGCGTCTGGAACAGGCCGGCATTCCCCTGATCGGGCCGTTGTCCTTGCAGGGCACGCCCCACACCAGCCCGCAGATATTCGAACCGCTGCCGGGCCTTCGCGAGCAATTGATCGCCCTGGCCGACTACGCCAGGGCCAGCCTGCGGGTGCTTCAGGGGCCGACGCTGATCGCCTACCCGGACGAACCCGGCCAACGGCTGGCGGCGCAGGAGCTCAGCCAGTACTTGCAGCGACACGCCTGGCAAAAGGTGCGCCTGCAAGCCTACGACCCGGCCGGGGATGATTTTCCCTTGGGGTCGCGCTCGGTGTTCTACCTGGGCAGCAGCAGCGGCTTCAGTCGTCTGGCCGAGCGCTTGCAAACGGCGGGGCAGGTGCCTTACCTGTTCGCCGTCTCGAACCAGGTGGCGGGCAATCTGACGCAGATGCCCAGCGGATTTTCCCGGCGGGTGTTCCTGGCTTATCCGTTCGTGCCCAGCGACTGGACCCTGGCCGGGCGCCTGGCCTTGACCCAGCTGCGCGAACACCAGGGCCTCGGCGGCCAGCACGCGGTGCTGCAAGTGGGCGCGTTCAGTTCGATGATGCTACTCAGCGAAGGGATGAAGCAGGCCGGGCGCAATGCCAGTCGCGAGAAGCTGGTCAGTGCCCTGGAAGGCCTGCGTGACTTCGATACCGGGCTGACGCCGCTGATGAGCTTTGGTCCGGGCCGGCGCCTGGGCCTGAGCGGTGCCCATATCGTCACGGTGGATCTGCCGGGCCAGCGTTTCTACCTGGTCGCCCCCTATAAACCCATTGCTGCCACGCCCTGACCGGAGGCTGATGATGAAACTCGATACCACTCGGTGCAGTCGCTTCCACTGTCGAAACCGCAGGGCTACGCTTAACCGGGATGAGGGCGTCGGTGCCATTGCGCTCGCGCAATCGAATCGAATCGAACGGATTGACGATCAATAGGGGGGTTTCCCCAACAGTGGGGGGAAAATTCAGTGCCAGTCCGGTCGCTTTCCCCGTTTTTGGGGGATGGAATTGCGCTACGAAAAGGCATTGTTTTTTAAATTCAAGGACATGAAGTCCTAAAATTACCGGCGCCCAGCCTGGCATGAAGTGTGCGTTAGTCCAGTCAGGGCGCGCACTCCGTCAGGTTCAAAACCCGGACCTGCGGTTTCAAGGAGTCCACCTTGTTAAACAAAGTACTGGTTGTTGATGACGAACAGTTGCTGGCGGAGAACCTCCAGGGTTACCTGCAGGCGCAAGCACTGGAAGTCCGGATTGCCCACGACGGTGCGCAAGGAATCGTTGAAGCTGACGATTTCGCGCCCGATGTGATGGTGTTCGATTACCGCTTGCCCGATATGGAAGGCTTTCAGGTGCTCGATGCCGTCCGCCAGAACAGGAAGTGTCATTTTGTGCTGATCACAGGGCATCCCACTGCAGAAGTTTGCGAGCGGGCCCGGCAACTGGGCGTCAGCCATATCCTGTTCAAACCGTTTCCATTGGCGGAACTGGCCCGTGCCGTGCTTGATCTTCTGGGCAGGCAACGCGAACCCAAAGCGGGGGTGGGCACTTGCGAAGGCTTTGTCGAACGACGCCAGAGCAGGACCGAGAGTTTCCCGCTGCAGTTGTACGACGGTAGTTGGGTGCTGGCAGATCGCCGAAAAAGTACATCGGCCTCCAAGGCGCCAGACGACGAACAATTGCTCACCGGGGAGTAGTGGCGCGACAAGACGTTCCGGCCCCCGCCGAAATGGCTCGCCGCGCCGACAGGGCCCAAAGCCCCGGGCGTTGGAGAGCAAGCCATGGACCGTCTATCCCTTGCCGTAGAACCGGCGCAACCGAAATGTGCACCGACTCGTTTTACCAGTGAACAACTGGCCCAGGCCCGAGCCCTGGCCACCAGTTCCGGCGAGCGGATGCTGGACGCCCTGGGGGGACTGTGCGAACTGGCTCCCATGCCTTTCATTCAATGCCTCGGTGTAACCCTGCACTACCCGGTGCTCGACACCGACAGCCTGTTCAATTCCACCCCGGTGTTCGACCGGGTGACCCTGGCCCAATGCCTCAAGCGCGAATTCATCCTGCTGTGTCATAACGATGCGGTCATCGGTGTGTTCGCCGACCCCTTCGACAGTGCACGCCTGGCCTGGATCGATGAATGCTTGCAAGGCGCGCCGCTGTACCTGGTGCATGCCGATGACCTGAAGGCCTACCTGGCGCGTCACGAAGAAAGCTTCCATGCGGTGGAGTCGCTCAACGCCCAGAGCGACGCCGGCGCCGAAATCGATAACCTGCAAAGCCTGTCCCTGACCAGCATCAGCGAAGACTCCAGCGTCGTGGTCAAGCTGGTCAACTCGACCCTGTACGACGCGCTGAAAATGCACGCCAGCGACATCCACCTCGGCACCACGGGCAGCGGCCTGGTGATCAAGTACCGCATCGACGGCGTGCTCAACAACATCAGCAAGATCCAGGGCAACGAATTCGCCGAGCAAGTGATTTCCCGGGTCAAGGTCATGGCCGAACTGGACATCGGCGAAAAGCGCGTGCCCCAGGATGGCCGCTTCAAGATCGGCATCAGCGGCCGGCAGATCGACTTCCGGGTGTCGATCATGCCGAGCATCTTCGGCGAGGACGCGGTGCTGCGGGTACTCGACAAGCAGGACCTCGCCGACAAAGTCTGCGGCGTGCAACTGCAGGCCCTGGGCTTTGAAGAAGAAACCCTGCGCCAGCTGCGCCGGCTGGCCGCCGAACCCTACGGCATGGTGCTGGTGACCGGGCCGACCGGTAGCGGCAAGACCACCACCCTGTACGCGATGATCACCGAGATCAACCACGGCGTGGACAAGATCATCACCATTGAAGACCCGGTGGAGTATCAACTGCCGGGCGTGCTGCAGATCCCCGTCAACGAGAAAAAAGGCCTGACCTTCGCCCGGGGCCTGCGCTCGATCCTGCGGCATGACCCGGACAAGATCATGGTCGGTGAAATCCGCGACCCGGACACCGCACAGATCGCCGTGCAATCGGCGCTCACCGGTCACCTGGTGTTCACCACCATTCACGCCAACAACGTGTTCGACGTGATCGGCCGATTCACCCAGATGGAAATCGATCCCTACAGTCTGGTCTCGGCACTCAATGCCGTGCTGGCCCAGCGTTTGATCCGCCTGGTCTGCACCAGCTGCAGCAGCCCTTACAGCCCGACAGAGGAGGAGCTGGAGGTCTCGGGGCTTGATCCGCAAAAGGTCGCTCACTACCAGTTTGTCCACGGCAAGGGCTGCGGGCATTGCCGGGGCACCGGTTATCGCGGGCGTAGCGCAATTGCCGAGCTGCTGCACCTGGACGACGAACTGCGGCAAATGATCGTCGAGCGCCAACCCATTTCGAAAATCAAGGCGCATGCCTGCAAGCGTGGCTTGCGCCTGTTGCGCGAGTCGGCGCTGGAGATGGTGGAGCAGGGCCGGACGACGCTCGAGGAGATCAATCGTGTCACTTTTATCTCGTGAGCAATTTGTCGCGGTGCTCGGCGCCAGCGGTGTTGGCCTGGGGCATCGCCAAGGCGGCGCAACCCACTGGCTGGGCAGCGTCGGCTACATCGATGAAGGCTTCCAGGCCTGGACGGTGGCCCTCGACACCCTCGACCGGTTGCTCGCCGAACACAGCTTTGCCAGGGCGGAACTGACCGTGGTGATCTCCGGGCATTTCAGCCGCTATTGCCTGGTGCCCTGGAGCGAGCAGATCAGCAGCCCGGCCGAATTGCTCGGCTACGCCCACCTGTGTTTCGAAGACCTCTACGGTGCCCCGACGCAACCCTGGAGCCTGGTGCTCTCGGCCGAACCCGCCGGTTACGACCGTATCGCCACCGCGCTGCCACAGGACTTGCTCGAACGCCTGCGCGCCTTGGTCAGTGCTCGCGGTTTGCGCCTGCGTTCGGTGCAGCCGTACCTGATGGCGGCGTTCAACCATTTCGATAAGAGCTTTGATGCCGGGGACTTCCTGTTCGTCGTTGCCGAACCGGTGCGCAGCGTGTTGCTGCTGGCCCGGGAAGGTCGCTGGACCTCGGTGCGTTCGGTGGGCAGCAGCGACAGCGATGCAGCGCTGACCGCGCTGATCGGTCGTGAAAACCAGTTGCAGGCTTCCACCAGCGAACGGCCGTTGAATGTCTACCTGCATGCACCGGCGCGCATCGATTCGCATCCCGACGTGCCAGGTGTGCATCTGCGCACCCTCGAAGAAGACCGGACAGCCGTACGCGATTGCCTGTACCTCATGTCTCGGGCGGTGGCCTGACATGCGCCCCCTGATGCTCGACTTTCAGCCGCGCCGCCGTGCAGGCCCCTTGGGCTGGAGCCTGCTGGCCGGGGGCGTGGTGCTGACACTGACTTGTCTGCTGGTGCAACAGCACCTGAGTAACGAGGCCGAACAACAGCAGGGCCACCTGCAAACCACACAGCGGGTGCTCACCGGCGATACCGGCAGCAAGCTCAGCCTGACCCCGGCGCAAATTCGCGAGCAGGCGCATAACCTGGCGGAAATGCGCAAGGTCTCCCAGCAGTTGCGCCGCCCTTGGGAGCGCTTGTTCGCCACCCTTGAAGCCATGCCGCGGGACAACATTGCCCTGCTGACCCTGACCCCGGACGCCCGCAAAGGCCAGGTGCGGATCAGCGCCGAGGCGCAGGACCTGGACGCCATGCTCGATTTCCACCGCCGCCTCGAAGCCAGCGACGAGCTGTCCGACGTGTCGCTGCTGAGCCACGAAATTGTCGCCAACGTGCCGGAACACCCGGTGCAGTTCAACCTGTCGGCTACCTGGGAGATCGGCGATGCAAATCCATAAATTGATCGTCCACGAATACCTGCAAGGCCTGGGCGTTCCGGGGCTGGCAGGGATGACCATGCTGGTGCTGGCGCTGAGCTATGGCCTGGTCGGGTTGCTGCCGGACTGGGAATCGCTGCAAAGCCTCAACCAGCAGACTCGCGAAGCCACCGAGTACCTTGCCAAGGTCGAAGACGGCAGCGTGGCCGCGCCGGTGGTGCCACAGCGCGAGCTCGACGATTTCCGCAGCAAGTTGCCGTCCCAGCCTCAGGCCACTGTGGCCATCGACAAGATCTACGCCCTGGCCGCCCAGGAACGCATCACCTTGTCCCGGGGTGAGTATTCCCTGGGCGTGGACCCCAAGACACACCTGGCCCGTTATCAGATTCTGCTGCCGGTACGTGGCAGCTATCCGCAACTGCGGCGTTTCCTGCACGCCTTGCTCGGCCAGTTGCCGGCGGTGGTGCTCGAGGATGTGGAGCTTTCGCGCAAGAATATCGCCGATACCGACCTGACCGGGCGGATTCGCATGACCCTTTACCTGTCGAGGTCATGATGAATACCAAACAAGTGGCGGGTTGGGTGGCGTTCTTCGGTGTAGCGGCAGCGCTCGCCTGGCTCCCCGCATTCTTCGATCAGACCGATGACAGCGACCCTGCGGTGGCCACCGTGGCTACGCCAGCCAAGGGCAAGACCCCTGGCGCATCGGCGGGTGCATCGAACGCCGCTGCGCTGGCGCCGATCAAGGACCTGAGCCCGGCAGGCGACCTGTTCGCCGCCCGCAGCTGGAAAGCGGCGCCGGCCCTGGGCAGCGTCACTGAACAGCCGGTAGTCATTACTCCGGTGGTGCAAGTCCCCACTGCGCCACCGTTGCCCTTCCAGTTTGTCGGCAGGCTGCATGACCGTTCCGACCTGCAGGTGTTCTTGCAGAGCGGCGAAAAAATATACGTCGTACGCAAAGGGGATGTCATCGACGAAACCTGGCGGATCGAGCGGATTTCCGATAAGGAACTGAGCCTGGTCTACCTGCCTTTGCGTTTGGCGCAGACCTTGCCTGTGGGGAGTACGGAATGAACAAATCCCGGTTGCTGATGAGCCTTTGTCTCTGCGCGGGGCTGGCCGCATGCAGTTCGGCGCAGGTTGCCAGGGATGAAGCTTCGGCCCTGATCGAATCGGGCCAGTACGAAGCCGGTCTGGCGCGCATCGAAGAGGGATTGCGCGAAAACCCTCGCGATACCGAACTGCACATGGCCCTCAACAACGGACGGGCCCTCGCCGTGAAGGCGCTGTTGGCCCAGGCCGACATGGACCGCACCCAGCGTAATTTCGCCGGGGCCCGCATGACTTACAGCCGGGTCTTGAACATCGAACCGAACAACCGTCGTGCCCAGGATTCCCTGCGCCAGCTCGACTACCTGCGCAGCATGGATGAGAAACTCGAAATGGCCCGTGGCGACCTGCGTCGCGGTGACATCTACGGTGCCGACCGCCAGGTCAGACAGATTCTCGAACTGGACCCGAAGAACGAAGGCGCCCTGGAACTGCAAGGCAGCATCCGTCTGGTGCAGAGCCGCAACGTGGTGCAGTACCCGCAACTGCGCACGCGCCTGGACCGGCCGGTGACCCTGGAGTTTCGCGACGCCAACCTCAAGACCATTTTCGAAGTGCTGTCCCAGGTCGCCGGCCTGAATTTCATCTTCGACAAGGACCTGCGCCCGGACATGAAAGCCACGATCTTCGTACGTGACGTGCGTATCGAAGACGCCGTGGAGCTGCTGCTGCAACAGAACCAGCTGCATCAGAAAGTGGTGAATGAAAACACCTTGCTGATCTACCCGGACTCGCCGCAGAAACTCAAGGATTACCAAGAGCTGGTGATGCGCACCTTCTACCTGACCAGCATCGATGCCAACACGGCGCTGAACATGATCAAGACCATGCTCAAGACCCGCGACGTGTTTGTCGATGAGCGCCTCAACACGCTGACCATGCGCGATACCGGTGACGCGGTGCGCATGGCGGAAAAACTCCTGCAATCGCAGGATCAGTCCAACCCGGAAGTGGTGCTGGAAGTGGAAGTGATGGAAGTCGCCCGTCAACGCATTCTCGACCTTGGCCTGCAATGGCCCAACACCTTCGGCGTGGTCAACAGCGACGGCTCGGCGGTGACCCTTCTTGATCAACTCAAAGGCATCGACTCCAGCCGGATTACCATCTCGCCATCGCCCCAGGCCAAGATCAATGCCCAGGACAAGGACATCAATACCCTGGCCAGCCCCGTGATTCGGGTCAGCAACCGCGAACAGGCGCGCATCCACATCGGTCAGCGCGTGCCGATCATCAGCGCCACCTCGGTGCCTTCGACCCAGGGCCCGGTGATCACCGAAAGCGTGACCTACCTCGATGTCGGTCTGAAGCTTGAAGTGCAGCCCATCGTGCACCTGAACAACGAAGTGGCGATCAAGATCGCGCTGGAAGTCAGTAACGCCACGCCGCTGACGCCGACCGCCCAGGGCACCATTCCGGTCCAGGTCGATACCCGCAACGCCCAGACCACCTTGCGTCTGCATGACGGCGAAACCCAGATCCTCGCAGGGCTCGTGCGCAACGACCACGGCGCCACCGGCAACAAGATTCCCGGCCTTGGCGACATTCCCGGCCTGGGTCGCCTGTTCGGCAGCAACAGGGACGACGTCATCAAATCCGAACTGGTGCTGTCGATCACTCCGCGGATCGTGCGCAACCTGCCGTACCAGAGCCCGTCGGACATGGAATTCCCGACCGGTACCGAAACCAGCATGCACATCCAGGCACCGGACCGCTCGATGAGCACCACGGTTCAGACCAACCCCATGAGCGCCCCGATCGCCACCACCGTTACCGTTGGGAAGCCTTGATCATGAACACCTCGCAACGCGGTTTTACCCTGGTCGAAGTCGTGGTGACGCTCGCCCTGGTCGGCCTGCTGGCCGGCATGGCCGCACCGCTGACCGAGACCGTGGTGCGCCGGGGCAAAGAGCAGGATCTGCGGACCGCGTTGTACCAGATTCGCGATGCCATCGACGCCTACAAACACGCCGTTGACGCCGGCTACATCGAAAAGTCGCTCGACAGCAGCGGCTACCCGCCGAACCTGCAAGTACTGGTCGAGGGTGTGCGTGACACGCGCAGCCCCAAGGGAGCCAAGTTCTACTTCCTGCGGCGCATCCCCCGTGACCCGCTGGCAGTCGTCAAGCGTGACGACGAGGGCGGCTGGGGCCTGCGTTCCTATGACAGTTCGGCTGAGAACCCGCGGGAGGGCCAGGACGTCTTTGACGTTTACTCCAAGGCCCGCGGCAAGGGTCTCAATGGCATCGCCTACCGAAAGTGGTGAGCATATGCGTCGGCAAAAGGGTTTTACCCTGATTGAACTGATGGTGGTCATGGCAATCATCGCGACCTTGATGACGATCGCCTTGCCACGTTACTTCAGCAGCCTGGAGGCCTCCAGGGAGACCACCTTGCACCAGAGCCTGTCGTCCATGCGCGAGGCACTGGATCACTATTACGGGGACACCGGGCGATATCCCGATTCCATCGAACAGCTGGTCGAACTGCGCTATTTGCGTAACCAGCCGCTGGACCCTATTTCCGAGCGCAAGGACACCTGGGTCATAGTCGCGCCACCGGATGGCGTGGCGGGCGGGGTGGCCGATATCAAGAGTGGGGCCAGCGGGAGGGCGCGAGATGGCAGCCTGTATTCCGAGTGGTAGACCTTCGAACCAGGGTGGCTTTACCTACCTGGGTGTGCTGTTTCTGATCGTCGTGCTGGGCATGGGCCTGGCCAGTGCCGGCGAATTGTGGGCCACCGCTGCGCGCCGCGATCGCGAAAATCAGTTGCTCTGGGTCGGTACGCAATATGCCCAGGCGTTGCGCAGCTATTACCGCAGTTCGCCCGGTATGGCCCAGTACCCGAAAGAGCTCGCGGACCTGGTGCAGGATGAGCGTTTTCCGTCGGCCAAGCACCATCTTCGGCAGTTGTACCCGGAGCCGATGACGGGTGGCGAGTGGGAGCTGATGCGTGATTTCGACGGGCGGATCAGCGGTGTGTACTGCCCGTCCGAGCAGAAGCCGCTCAAGCAAGAGAACTTTCCCAGCGAGTGGTCGGATTTCAAGGGCATGGCCAGCTACAAGGATTGGCAGTTCGTGGCCGAGAAAGTTGTCCTCGATGGCACCGAGGGACCGCCGAAAGAACAGTCCACCGGGCCCCAGGCATTGCAGCCTTGAACCTCGGGAGCGGGTTTGACAGTCAACACATTTCCGCCAGATGTACCCGGTCCAATTGTGGGAGCGGGCTTGCTCCGGGCGGCGTTCCGACGAAGGCGGCCTGACAGCCGACCTGTCTTTTGTTGATTGAGTACATATCCGTTTCTTCGGTAACGGCCACTTATGGTTTCGCCCTGACGGCGAGTCACTTTTTTTACAAGCGCCTAAAAAAAGTAACCCAAAAAACGCTCGCCCCGAACGTACGGCCCCTCGCTAAGGCTCGGGGTTCCTTCGCTCCGGCATTCATCCGGGGGCATCGCCTCCGGTCGGCTTCGCTCGACCTCCTCTCGATGTGTTCGGCTGCGCCGAACGGCGCTGCGCGCCCACCCCCGGATGAACACCTCCACTCAGCCTGCCGAGGGGGCGGGTGGATCAAGATCAAGAGCTGCAGGCGAGCTAACGCTCGGCCTGATGAGTGGTGAAGAGCGACGCGGTGGTGTGGGCTGCTGTGCTTTTGCTTTTCTGTGGGAGCGGCGGTGCGGCGATCCGACTTGCTCGCGAAGGCGGCCTGACAGCCGACCAAATTCTTGCGGATGTCCACCGGTCAAATTGTAGGAGCGAGCCTGCTCGCGATGGCGGTCTTACAACCAACGATAATCCTTTGGCTCACATCACAGGAATTTGTGGATGTCAGAGGCGGCTGTAGGACCATGAGTGAGGCTACACCGCCTTGCGTCGTTGCCTACAACTACGCCAGAATCCGCCGGCTTGTGGGCCTTGGACCCTGACTCTATCGTTGCCGGGTCGCTGCAAATTCAGCGACCGGGTTTCGCAGCCCAGGTTAATCAAGGCGCTCAGCGCCACCGTTTCCTTGCAGTTGGCGCTTTTGTTCGCCCACTGTTTTGCGTTATGGCGGCTGTGCGCGGGAGGCTTTCGGGTCTGCCGGGTTCCTTGATTCCCGGTCTGCGAACCTGCGTATGGCCGCCACCTTCTTCGTTTCGCAGCGAATTGTGGCGGTTCCATCAATCAAGGAGCTTCGTCATGGTCAAACCCACGCCAAATCCCCCCGAATCAGAAACCGATACCACTCAACGTCCATCCGGTCTGCACCTCAAACCCGCCATCCTCAAAAACAACGCACCGCACAATCCCAGCACGATGTTCATCATCGCCCCGAACATCGACACCGAAAGCCTCTTGGCCCACGCCTGTGAATCGCTGGCTTCAGCAAGCGTGATGGCGACTGATTTCGCCACGTTTCTGGATGGCCCGCAACGCAGCATGTTGTTGGGCATCCAGCAGGTGATCATGCTGGCGGATCTGGCAGTCAACCGCGCACTGGATAACGTTGCCCCATTGGACTAAACACAGAACCTTTGTGGCGAGGGGGCTTGTCGGACCGCCGCACCGCCCCGTTCGGCTGCGCAGCAGTCGCAAATCCATTCACTGCGATAATCCTGGAAAACCGCATTGTCTGATTTCGGGGCCGCTGCGCTGCCCAACGGGGGCAAGCCCCCTCGCCACAGGGGTTGTGTTCGCTTGTATGCTTCAGGCGTTTTCCAGCATCGTGATCAACTGCTCCGGCCACACCGTTTCTCGGGTCTCTCGCAACTCGGCTACGGACCACCATTTATGGTCCGCCATTACCTGGACTTCGTTAGCCGTCCACCCCTCACGGGACAGGCGTTCACTGTCGGTATGAACCACAAAATACCGTTCAACCGACAGCACCGTTTCACCACTGGGCAACATCATCGGAAAACGCCGCTCTGCAACGCTGGCTCCCACGGCAGCGACATTCAGTCCGGTTTCTTCAAACAGTTCACGAACCGCCGCAACCTCAAAGGATTCACCTTGTTCAAGACCTCCACCAGGTGTCGCCCAGTGGCTTTGGCCCGCGAGGGCATCGTTTTTGTGTTGGAAGTGAAACAGCAGGACCTGTTGCGAGGGATTGATCACCAGCAGTCTGGCGGAATTGCGTTGGCGCATTTTTTCTTTCCATAGAGTGCCGCGAGCCGCAGCTTTCACTGCGGCTCGCGACGGTGAAGCTCATGTCGGCGTTATTACACCGAAAAGGTTATGCCACCACTCGATAACACGGCACATACGCCGCGCCGCCCGGCAGTTTCATGCGGTGCTGGGCGACGAAGGCTTTGAGCAGCAGGTCCAGCGGTTGCATGATCGCCGCGTCGCCACGGATCTGGTACGGCCCGTGTTCTTCGATCAGGCGAATGCCCTTGTCCTTGACGTTGCCGGCGACAATGCCGGAGAACGCGCGACGCAGGTTGGCCGCCAGTTCGTGGGACGGCAGGTCGAGGCTCAGTTTCAGGTTGGCCATGTTTTCGTGGGTCGGGTCGAACGGGCGCTGGAAGCCTTCGTCGATTTTCAGCAACCAGTTGAAGTGGAAGGCATCGTTGCGCTCGCGGCGGAACTGCTTGACCGCTTTGAGGCCCTGGGTCATCTGCCGCGCCACTTCGGCCGGGTCATCGATGATGATCTGGTAGTGCTGCTTGGCGGTTTCGCCCAGGGTCGCACCGACGAACGCGTCCAGTTGTTCAAGGTACGGCGCGGCATGTTTCGGCCCGGTGAGGACGACCGGGAAGGGCAGGCCTTTATTGTCGGGGTGCATCAGGATGCCCAGCAGGTACAGGAACTCTTCGGCCGTACCGGCGCCGCCCGGGAAGATGATGATGCCGTGGCCGACGCGGACGAAGGCTTCCAGGCGTTTTTCGATGTCCGGCAGGATCACCAGTTCGTTGACGATCGGGTTCGGCGCTTCGGCGGCGATGATCCCGGGTTCGGTCAGGCCCAGGTAGCGGCCGCCGTGGATGCGTTGCTTGGCGTGGGCGATGGTCGCGCCTTTCATCGGGCCTTTCATCACGCCGGGGCCGCAACCGGTGCAGATGTCCAGGCTGCGCAGGCCCAGTTCGTGGCCGACTTTCTTGGTGTATTTGTATTCTTCGGTGTTGATCGAGTGCCCGCCCCAGCACACTACGATCTTCGGTTCGACGCCGGGGCGCAGGGTGCGGGCGTTGCGCAGCAGGTGGAAGACGTAGTCGCTGATGCCCTGGGAGCTGCTCAAATCGATGCGTTGGCTGTCGAGTTCGTTTTCGGTGTAGACGATGTCGCGCAGGGCGCTGAACAGCATTTCCCGGGTGCTGGCGATCATTTCGCCGTCGACGAAGGCGTCGGCCGGGGCGTTCAGCAGTTCCAGGCGTACGCCGCGGTCCTGCTGGTGAATGCGGATTTCAAAATCCTTATAGGCTTCAAGGATGGTCTTGGCGTTGTCGACATGGGCGCCGGTGTTGAGGATGGCCAGGGCGCACTGGCGGAAGAGGGTGTAGGTGCTGCCGGAGCCGGCTTCGCTCAATTGCTGGACTTCCCGTTGCGAGAGCGTTTCCAGGCTGCCTTTGGGACTGACGGAGGCGTTGATTACTTGGCGTTGGGTCATTCAATGATCCTTAAAACGATGTCATTCACACAGCAACTACGAATGGCATCCGAATAATGTGTATTCATGAAAGAAGATGGCACGAACTGCGCGGTCTCGCCATTTCCCCCCCGCTTGACGATGAAAAGATGAAAAGGAGCCCCAGCATAGCTAAATCCCGCGCAGAGGCGATAATGGCCCGCTGTCTTTTTGCCTCAGACCCCTTTTTACCATTGAAGCTTAGGAAACCCGACGCAATGTTCGAAATCCAGCCGATGAACGCCGACACCTACCGGCAACAGACACGGCGCAGCACGGTCATCATTGCCCTGATCTTTCTGGCGCTGGCGATGGTGCTGTCCACGGCGGCGGTGGCTCTGTTCGGCACGCCGGGGGGCGACAATCTGCGCTTCAACATCGGTGGCGTGTTTGTTGCGGTGCTGGCGATGGCGGCGCTGATGCGCAAGGTGTTCTGGCGCCAGGAATGGATGGCGCCAGCGGTCTATAGTTGGCAACTCAAGCGCAGCCTGATGGGCATCACCAATGTCATGCATCATGTAACGGCGGCCGTGGAAAAGGGTGATCCGGTTGCCATGAAGCTGTTGCGTTTCTACCATTTGGGGTTGAACCAGATGCATCAGCTCGATGGCAACTCCAGCGACCATGGCCAGTTGATCCGCGAAATGGATCAGCACAAGGAACGAATGCAAGCGCTGGGGATCGATACCGAACAGACGCGGCTGGATCCGGCGTGGCTGGAGGCGGTAAAGCAGGCGTCGCGCTAACATCATCGCGAGCCTGGATCAGGCATAGTGAGCAACAGCGGCGATCAGGAAGACTCGTCCGGTCATAGACACTCAGGGAGCACCATGGGACATCCGTCGATCAACGATCATATTGAAATGCTCCGGCCAGCCGTGACCCGGCTCAAGGTCCGCTCGGCGGTGATCCTGCTGGTCGCGGTGTGCCTGTCGATGACGGCGATCGTGATCTGGGAAGCCTGGAGCTCGCGCCAGTACTACCTGCATGACAAGGAAGTGGCGATGTCCAACCTTGCGCAGACCCTGGCATCGCAAGCGCAGGCCACGATCAAGCAGGCCGACACGCTGCTGTTCACCCTGGTCGATCGTCTGGAACACGACGGCGTGGATAAATCCCGGTTGCCGCTGTTGCTCAACGCCCAGCGCAGTGAGTTGAGCCAGCTCCATGGCGTATTTGTTTTCGACGAAAAAGGGCAGTGGATCGCCAATTCCAATGGCGCCGGGCAAACCGGCGTCAACAATTCCGACCGCGAATACTTCATCTTCCATCGCGATAACCCCAGCCGTGGGCCGCACATCGGGCCGTCGATCAAGAGCCGTTCGAGCGGTGAATGGATCATGACGGTTTCGCGCCGGGTCAATCATCCCGACGGCAGCTTTGCCGGGGTGGCGCTGGCGTCGATCTACCTCAGTCATTTCCTGCAGCTCTACGACAGCATCGACATGGGCAGTAACGGCGTGATCAACCTGATCGCCGACAATGCCACCGTTGTCATTCGCAGACCCTTCAAGGAGGCGGACATCGGCACCAGCCTCGCCAAGAGCCCGTTGTTCACTCAGTTGTTGCCCAAGGGCGACGCGGGTACGGCCACGATCAGGTCGATCATCGACGGTGTCGAGCGGGTGATAGGGTATCGCCGGGTCGAGGGTTATCCGCTGATCGTTTTTACCGCGTTGAACAAGGATGAAGTGCTCGGCAGCTGGCGCAAGGAGACGGCGCTCAGCGCTGGCATCGTCACGCTGTTGCTGGGTTTTCTCGGGGTACTGGGATTGCGGCTTATCAAGCTGATGAGGCAACAGAACCTGGTGCAGGTCGAGTTGCTGGACACCCAGGACAAGCTCCTGGAGGTCAATCGCAACCTCGAAGGCCTGGCCCTCAAGGACGCGCTGACGGGGCTGGCCAACCGGCGTCAGCTCGACGCTTTCATCGATGCCGAAATGGGACGTGCCCGGCGCAGCCAGACCGAGTTGGCACTGCTGATGATCGATGTCGATCATTTCAAGCCGTTCAACGACCGCTACGGCCACCTGGCCGGTGATGAGTGTTTGCGCAAGGTCAGTGCGATCATCACGGACAATATCAAGCGCCCCGGTGGCCTGGCCGCCCGTTATGGCGGTGAAGAGTTCGCCGTGGTGCTGCCCGGCACCGACTACGTGGGGGCATTTCTGGTGGCGGAGAAAATCCGCCGCGCGGTGCTACAGGCCGACATTGCCCACAGTGACAGCCCGGAAGGCACCGTGACCGTCAGCGTCGGCGTGTGTGCCTGCAATACCGCTAGCCAGGTCCGCCCCGAGGACCTGATCGGTGCGGCAGACAAGGCGCTGTACGTGGCCAAGGCCGGTGGGCGGAACATGAGTGTGATTGCCAACTGAACGCCCGGCGTCAGACAAGCCGGTCCGTTCCCTGAACCAGCCACCAGCCCAGGGCGCGACCGTCAGGGGGGTGAGAATTCAGGCGGCCCATCGCTTGAACAATCGAAGATAGACCAGCAGGTTGATCACCAACACCACGCCGCCCAATCCCAACTGAATGCTGGGTGTCAGGCTCGCTGGGTAAATCACCGGCCAAACGTAATGCTCGATGAATCCACCGCCATAGCCGGTTTGCCCGGCCCCATGGCGCATGCGGTTTTCCCAGTCGGTCAGCGGGCAGGGCAGGTGGAACAACTCCACTGCCACACCCCAGACGGCGGCCGGCGGATGCCACCAGATCAGGTGGCGCCATTTGAGCACCAGCAACCCGCCGAACAATACGAACACAATGAACAGCAAGTGAAACAGCATCAGCCCATCGGCGGCGATTCGGTACAGCATGTGGGTGCCCCTGAAGGCTGAACGAATCGCTTCATGGTACTCGGGCCGGCGGCGGACGCTCTATCGATTGTCGCGGCCCAATGCGCCGAGCACGCCTTTCAAACGCTCGGTCATCGATTCACTGCTGCGTTGCATCGGTGCGCGCAGTTCGTCACCGATCAGACCTTCCAGGGCCAGCGCGGTTTTCACCGGGGCCGGGTTGGGCTCCAGGAACAGGCTGTTGATCAGTGGCAGCAAACGGAAAAACGTGGCGCGGCCTTCAGCCAATTGGTTGTCGCGGATCTGCCGGTGCAACTGCACGAACAGTTCGGGATGGACATGCGCCGACGCGGCAATCGCGCCTTTGGCGCCAAGGCACAGGGCATTGAAGATCTGGTTGTCTTCGCCACACAGCACGTCGACCTGGCCGCTATTGAGCAAGGCGAGGGTGTTCGAAAAATTACCGCCGCAATCCTTGATGGCGACGATCCGCTCGTGGGCGACGATGTTGAGCAGGGTCGCCTGTTCGAAGGCCACGCCGGTACGGTAAGGGATGTCGTAGAGAATCAGCGGAACGCTGGAGGCATCGGCGACCGTGCGGAAAAACGCTTCGAGGCCGGCCTGGGACGGGCGGATGTAATACGGCGCCGGCACCAGCAGGCCAGCCACCGGGCGCTTGAGGATCTCGCTCTGGAACTGCAACAACTCGGTCAGGTTGTTACCGGCCAGGCCCATGACCACCCGTTGCGCCGGCACCAGCTCCAGCACGGCATCGAGCACCGCCAGTTGCTCATGCTTGCCCATCGCCGCCGGTTCGCCGGTGGTGCCGCAAACGATGAGACCGTCGACTCCTTTTTCCAGCAGATGGCTGACCAGCCGGCGCAAGCCGACGAAATCGATGGCGCCGTTGTGGAAGGGTGTGACCAGTGGAACCCAGATACCTTGAAACGCTGACATGCACTTTCTCCTGATGGTTGACCGATTTCGTCACCGTCAGGGGCATGGAAGGAGAGTAAGCAAGGGGAGGGTGGTCCGTCGCGCTCAATGTCCTGTCAGCTCATCTGACGGGACAGCGCGCCCCGGTCACATGAGCGACTGTTTCTTCGATTTGAGGGCGTGCGCAACGCAACCTTGCGCCTTGGCAATCAAGCCAATGACGGAAGTGTTGAGGTTGAAGGTTGCGGACATACTTGCTTACACCCTGAGTGAGGCGCCCAGTTTTAAAAGGCGGCGCGCCGTTTGTCAATCACGAAAATCAGCGAACTCGGCGCGCATCCGGCCATTGTGCTTGGCCTTGTAGAGCAACTGATCGACCTGTTCGACGAATTCCAGCGCCGTGGCATGCGGTGAAACGGCGGTGGTACCGACGCCGAGGCTGACGCTCAGCAGGTTCGACACCCTGGAGAACTCATGGGGGATCTGCTGCTGGCGAATCAGGTGCAGGCATTTGTGCGCCACCATCTGCGCGGACTCGGCATCGGTTTCCGGCAGCAGCCAGACAAACTCTTCACCGCCGATCCGCGCAATGAAATCCCGTGGCCGGTTCGCCGCCAGGGACAAGGTCTGCGCGACGCGGCGCAGGCATTCGTCGCCCTTGATGTGGCCGTAATGGTCGTTGTATTGCTTGAAGTAATCGATATCCAGCACCAGCACCGACAATGGCAAACCGGTGCGTTGGGCGTGGTTCCACTCGCGCTCCAGCACGGTGTCGAACATGCGCCGGTTGGCGATGCCGGTCAGGCCGTCCTGGAAGGAATACTCTTCAAGCTGCTTTTGCAGGCGGCTCAGGTGCTCTTCGGTTTTCTTGCGCTCGCTGATATCGAACATGAAGCCCACCAGCGCCTCGATTTCACCGTTCTTGCGCACCACATGCACCACATCGCGGATCCACACGTACTCGCCGCTTTCGGTGAGTGCGCGATAGTCGGCCTCGTGATCGATACCGGCGCGCGATTGCGAGACACAGAAGTCCATCACGTAGTCGCGATCATCGGGGTGTATGCGCTCGACCCAGTCGTTGACCGACGCCCAACTGTCCTGTTTCCAGCCCAGCAGTTCTTCGATCTGTGGCCCGATGTAGCTGAACGTCATGGTTTTCCAGTCGATGCGCCAGGGAATCGCCCGGGTTGACTCAAGCAGGGTTTTATAAACGTCGCTGTCGGTTTCGACTGAACTCATGAAGGGCCTGCCTCGATGAAAATGCAGCGCAATCATGTTGCTAGCACTTTGGCGAATCAAGCGGGCAGCCGATGAATGGCACGTTGTCGTATGAGTGAGCAAGATTGTTCAAGCCTTCGGCCGCGACTGCTGGCAAAGTCTGGGGTCTTTCCCTATCTGTAGAGCGTTATGTCCAACTCAACCATGCCGCGCAGTGCATTTTTGCGCGGCGCAGCGGCGATCATGCCGTTGTCCCTGGCCACTGCGCCTTGGGGCTTGCTGGCCGGTTCCATGGCCATCGAAGCCAACCTCACGCCCCTGCAAGGCCAGGGCCTGTCGAGCATTGTGTTTGCCGGTGCGGCGCAACTGGTGGCCATCGGCATGCTCAAGGGTGGTGCCGGGATTTTTTCGATCTTGCTGACCACGCTGCTGCTGACTTCCCAGCATTTGCTCTACGGGATGAGCATGCGCTCGGTGATTTCGCCATTGCCGGGGCGCTGGCGTGCAGGGCTGGGGTTCCTGCTCACCGATGAGTTGTTCGCCCTGACCAGCCAGCACGACAAACAGCAGTTCAACCGCTGGTACGCCCTGGGCGTGGGCCTGACGTTCTACATCGCCTGGAACCTGTTCACCCTGGCGGGCATTGTGCTTGGCAGCAGCATTCCGGGCCTTGAACACCTGGGCCTGGATTTCTCCATCGCGGCGACCTTCATCGCCCTGATCACCCCGGTGGTGCGCAACGTGCCGACCGTGGTGTGCGTGGCGGTGTCGCTGTTCTGCTCGGTGCTGTTCAGCTACTGGCAATGGGGCTCGGCGCTGGTGCTGTCGGGGCTGGCGGGCATGACCGCCGGGTTTGTCTGCAATAAATTCTACGGTGGCCGCACATGATGGTCTGGGCAGTGATTATCGGAATGGGCCTGTTGGTGTTCCTCAACCGCTATGTTTTTCTGGAGCCGCGACTGCCGCTACGCTTGAGCAGCAATGCCCGGCAGTTCCTCGGGTTTGCCGTACCGGGCATGTTGACCGCCATCTGCGGGCCGATTGTGTTCATGCCGGAAAAACAGCTGAATCTGCACTGGGACAATCCCTATCTGATCAGCTCGCTGGTGGCGGTCGCTCTGGTGCTTTACACGCGCAATACGTTGCTCAGCATGCTGTTGAGCATGGGATTCTTCTTTTTGCTGCGCTGGTGGCTCTGAGCGGGGCAGGGGAACTGATCTAAGCTTAAGTTGATGACCGATCCCTTCAGGAAGCGAGGTGAACATGGCCAATGAACCCAAGCAACCGGACCTGGAAGAAGACGAGGACGAACCCACGGAGGAAGAGATTGAGCAGCAGAAGCGTTCGGTACCGGACTGGAAGCATCCTGACGACGGTAAGGAACTGTCAGAGCCTGACCGCAAGTTCTGACCGGCACGCGAATACAACAAAGCCCCGCCATTGTAGGAGCGAGCTTGCTCGCGATGGTCGTTAACGATAACGCGTGTTTACTGGCTAAACGCGGCGCTCTTGAATCCATCGCGAGCAAGCTCGCTCCTACAACGAATCACTTCGCTTAAGTGAACAACATTGCGCCATTGAGTGGAGCTTTGTCGTTATTGACAGGTTCAGGGACTTTCTTTAATCAGCGCGGCGCCCTGGTTTCTGACATTGCCAATGGCCTTGTCGACCTTGTACCACTCAAATACCTCACTGACTTCACCCTGGGATAGCGCCATTTCCTCGGCTCGTTCCTTGGGCGTGGCCGGGTCCAGCCATTCCCGCGCCAGCTCGGGGGAGAACACCACCGGTCGCCGGTCATGCACGTCAAGCAGGCCGCCTGCGCTGTCGGCCGTCAGGATGACGAAACCGTCGTGCTCTCTGTGAGGGGCTCCGCCGATGGGGTACTGGCCGATGGCCGCGCAGAAGACCGGTGCCCGGTTCCGTCGCCGGATCAACCACGGTTGTTTGTTGCCGTCACCGGCGTCGACCCATTCAAACCAGTTATCAATCGGGCAGATCGCGCGATGGGGCCAGATCGCCCGGAAGTACGGGCCGTGGGCGACTTTCTCGACCCGGGCATTGACCGGCTCCGTGCGATCCGTCGCCCAGTGCGGTCGCCAACCCCAGCGCACGGCGTCGGCGTGCAGCCGATCATTCTCCAGGTGCAACAGGGCGAGTTGCGTGGTGGGCGCGGCGTTATAGTGCGCCAGGGGTTCGTTGCCGACGTGGTTGATCAGCGCGTCGGGGATGCTCAGCACCGCCACGAAGTCGTGGATTCCGCGGTATTGCGACAGTCGTCCGCACATGGCCTGACACTCTGGTTGAGCATTTTTTTCAGTTTAGTTGGTGGCGACGAAACAGGCCTGGTAAGCACTGGAACCAAACCCTGTGTACCCTATCCAACCTCGGCCCGCCGTCTCGATGCGGGCCGACGACGGATGAGCGGGCGAAGGATCCTTGCCCATTGAAGTATCGACCGTGATGGTCTGGTCCAAGGCAAAAGATGAAACGATTGTTCAAGTGTTTAACGGTGTGCGCCCTGGCAGTGGGTCTGCTGGGCTGTATCGCCGCACCGATCGAAATGACTCCGCAAACCGAACAGCGTTTGCAGGCGCAACCGCCTATCCGGTTTCTGCTGACGTTCGATGACGGCCCCAGCGCATCGAGTTGGTGGAATCCGACCGTCACGGTGCTTGAGAGCCTGGCGCAAAACCCGCTGCAACCGGACATCAAAGCCGTGTTCTTCGTGCAAACCCGCGCTCCGCGCGCCGGTGGCAGCGAGTTGGGCCGGGACATCATGCGTCGTGAACACGCCGAAGGACATGTCCTGGGCTTTCACACGGCGACACCCCGGCACACCAATCATCGCTCCCTTGACCCGCCAGAGTTGGAGCAGGCCCTCATCGATGGCAGCGCCGACATCGCCGCGATTACCGGCGCTCCGCCAACCCTGTTGCGCCCGCCATTCTGGAACTACGACAAACGCACCTTCGCCGCCTATCAGCAGCATGGCCTGCACGTGCTGCTCACCGACTTGAGCGCCAACGACGGCAAGATCTGGGGCTTCAACGCCAGCCCGCGGCGCCGGTCGCACATGTTGCGCTCGATGTCTGAAGTTCGCGAGCGCATTGCCCGCGGCGAATTGCCGGTGGTCGATGGGGTGATTCCGGTGGTGGTGACCTTCCACGACCTCAACCGCTATACCGCCCGGCATACCCGCGAATACCTGCAGATCCTGCTCGACAGCGCCCGGGAGACCGGGGTGAAAACCGCCGACAAGCCGTTTTACGACGATCAGTTCGCGTTGCAGCGCGCGGCCATGGCGCGAACCGTGCGCGACGATTCGCAGCCGGTCGAGTTGCCGGGGTTCTGGAACTGGATCTGGGGCGGGAACGCCCATTAGACGTTTTGTCCGCGAGTTGCGTACCGAGATGAAGGCAGGGTGCCGGGCCTTTGCCGGCTGATCATCGCTTTACGCTGCCGGTGGCAGCAGCTCATCTATCATCCGCAAACAATGGTTCAACCCCGGCGACACATCGCCCACCCGTCGGCTGAGAATGATCGGCGAGGTGGCGTTATCTTCGAGCAGCGGGGTGAAGCCGATGTCGTCGCGGTGCAGCAACTGCACCGAGGCCGGTACCAGCGTGACCCCGATGCCTGCCCCCACCAGACCGATCGCCGTTTGCAGCTCGTTGGTCCATTGCGCGACGTGGATGCGCACGCCGTAGGACTCGAACAGGGCAATCACATGGTCGGCGTAACTCGGCCGTGGATTGCCGGGGTACAGCACAAAGGGTTCCCTGGCCAGTTCCCGCAGGCTGATGGGACCGGCGAGCAACGGATGCCCGGCGGGCAGGGCGGCGACCAGGCGGTCTTCGGTGAGCACGGTCTGGACAATGGCCGGGTCGTCGATACGGATCCGGCCGAAACCGATGTCGATGCGCCCGGCCTTCAACGCCTGCACCTGTTGCAGGGTGGTCATTTCCGAAAGCCCCAGCTCCAGCTCCAGCGGCTCGCCACTGCGCAAGCGGCGGATCAGTTCCGGCAGCACGCCATACAGTGTCGACGGCGCAAAACCGATACCCAGCCAGGTCTTTTCTCCCAACCCGATACGCCGGGTGTTGTCGCAGACCTTGTTCAGTTGTTCGAGCAGGGCGGTGGAGTGTTCATGGAAAAACCGCCCGGCGTCGGTCAACTTCAGCGGTCGGCCGCGCTCCAGCAGCATCACCCCCAGTTCGTCCTCCAGTTGCTGGATCTGCCGGCTCAAGGGCGGTTGGGCGATGTGCAGCAACTCGGCGGCGCGGGTGAAGTTGAGGGTTTGAGCCAATACCTGGAAATAACGCAGGTGACGCAGTTCCATGGAGCCTCCAGACGTGGATCGGTTGCATACCTTTAAGGTATCAAGTCAGACCAATTCTATATTGGCATCGCGAAAAAAGCCGTACGAGAATCGATTCCAGAACTTCAAGAACCTGACGGGTATCGAAATGCTTGCAACAGCCATTGAGTCGATCGAGACGATCATCGTCGATCTGCCGACCATCCGCCCGCACAAGCTGGCGATGCACACCATGCAGAACCAAACCCTGGTGATCATTCGCGTGCGTTGCGCCGACGGCATCGAAGGCATCGGCGAATCCACCACCATCGGTGGCCTGGTCTACGGCAATGAAAGCCCGGACAGCATCAAGACCAACATCGACACGCACTTCGCACCGCTGTTGATCGGCCAGGACAGCAACAACGTCAACGCTGCCATGTTGCGCCTGGAGCGCAGCATTCGCGGCAACACCTTCGCCAAATCCGGTATCGAAACCGCACTGCTCGATGCCCTGGGCAAACGCCTCGGCCTGCCGGTCAGCGAATTGCTCGGTGGCCGTGTTCGCGATGCGTTGCCCGTGGCCTGGACTCTGGCCAGCGGCGACACCGAGAAAGACATCGCCGAAGCGGAAAAAATGCTCGACCTGCGTCGCCACCGCATCTTCAAACTGAAAATCGGCGCCGGTGAGGTCAACCGCGACCTGGCCCATGTCATCGCCATCAAAAAAGCCCTGGGTGACCGCGCCAGCGTGCGGGTCGACGTCAATCAGGCCTGGGACGAAGCGGTGGCGCTGCGGGCCTGCCGGATTCTCGGCACCAACGGCATCGACCTGATCGAACAGCCCATCTCGCGCAACAACCGCGCCGGCATGGCCCGCCTCAACGCCATGAGCCCGGCGCCGATCATGGCCGACGAATCCATCGAATGCGTGGAAGATGCGTTCAACCTGGCCCGCGAAGGCGCGGCTTCGGTGTTCGCCCTGAAGATCGCCAAGAACGGCGGCCCACGCGCTGTATTGCGCACCGCCTCGATCGCCGAAGCGGCCGGTATCGCCCTGTACGGCGGCACCATGCTTGAAGGTGGCCTGGGCACCATGGCCTCGGCCCATGCCTTCGTCACCCTGAACAAACTGGCGTGGGACACCGAACTGTTCGGCCCGTTGCTGCTGACCGAAGACATTCTCAGCGAACCGCTGGTGTACCGCGATTTTGAACTGCACGTGCCGAACACCCCGGGTCTGGGCCTGAGCCTGGATGAAGAGCGCCTGGCGTTCTTCCGCCGCGACAAGACCATTCATCAAGCCTGAGGAGAGCATTATGCTGTTCCACGTAAAAATGACCGTGAACCTGCCGGTCGACATGAACCCGGAGGCAGCCGCCAAACTCAAGGCTGACGAAAAAGCCCAGGCCCAGCGTCTGCAAGAGCAGGGCAAGTGGCGCCACCTGTGGCGCATTGCCGGACACTACGCCAACTACAGCGTGTTCGATGTCGACAGCGTTCAGGAACTGCATGACCTGTTGATGCAATTGCCACTGTTTCCGTACATGGCCATCGAGATCGACGCGATGTGCCGGCATCCTTCTTCCATCCGTGACGATGACCGCTGAGCCCAGCCTGTTCAGCGCGCTACGCTAATAATTACAAGATGAGGAACCCAGAATGAACGTCAAGATTTCCCACACTGCCGAAGTCCAGAAATTTCTCGAAGAGGCCAGCGGCCTGCTCAACGACGCCGGCGACCCACGGACCAAGGCATTGGTCTACCGCATCCTGCGTGATTCGGTGAACATCATCGAAGACCTGGCAGTGACCCCGGAAGAGTTCTGGAAAGCCGTCAACTACCTCAACGTGCTGGGTGCGCGCCAGGAAGCCGGGCTGGTGGTGGCCGGTCTCGGTCTGGAGCATTACCTCGACCTGCTGATGGACGCAGAGGATGAGCAGGCCGGCAAGTCCGGCGGCACCCCACGCACCATCGAAGGCCCGCTGTACGTGGCGGGTGCGCCGCTGTCGCATGGCGAAGCGCGTCTGGACGACGGCGTCGATCCGGGTGTGACTCTGTTCATGCAAGGCCGCGTGTTCAACACCGCTGGCGAGCCCCTGGCCGGTGCTGTGGTGGACGTCTGGCACGCCAACACTGGCGGTACTTACTCGTACTTCGATACCACTCAGTCGGAATTCAACCTGCGTCGCCGCATCGTTACCGACGCCGAAGGCCGCTACCGTTTTCGCAGCATCGTGCCGTCGGGCTATGGCTGCCCACCGGACGGTCCGACCCAGCAACTGCTCGATCAACTGGGCCGTCATGGTCAGCGTCCGGCGCACGTGCACTTCTTCATTTCCGCGCCGGATCATCGCCACCTGACCACCCAGATCAACCTCGACGGCGATCAATACCTGCATGACGATTTCGCCTACGCCACCCGCGACGAGCTGATCGCCAAGATCACCTTCAGCGACGATCAACAGCGCGCAGCGGCCCACGGTGTGAGTGGTCGCTTTGCCGAAATCGAATTCGATTTCACCCTGCAGTCGTCTGCACAGCCTGAAGAGCAACAGCGCCACGAGCGGGTTCGCGCACTGGAGGACTGATAGTACAATCCTGTAGGAGCGAGCCTGCTCGCGATAGCGGTTTAACATTCAACATCCATGTTGTTTGGCATTCCGTCATCGCGAGCAGGCTCGCTCCTACAGGGTATTTGTGCAACTGGCCGGAAATATCTCAAGCGACTGACACAGTGTTCTAGAATGGCCCGACGCAACCTATAACAACAATGAGAGTGACCCGATGATGCAAGCTCAACTGTTGAGTCAGCGCAGCAGAGTATTCGACCATGCCGACCCTTATGCGGTGTCGGGCTACGTCAATCAGCACGTCGGTAACCACTGCATTCTCATGCCCCGTGCCGGCAGCCCGTTGGCCAGTCTCGACCATCGCAAGTTCGCCAGCCTCGACCTGTGCCGCATCAGCTACGGCGCCAGTGTGCGCGTGACGTCCGGTGCGCTGGACAGCATTTATCACCTGCAAGTGCTGCTGCGCGGCAATTGCCTGTGGCGTGGCCACGGCCAGGAACATTACTTCGCTCCCGGCGAATTGCTGCTGATCAATCCCGACGATCCGGTGGACCTGACGTATTCCGCCGATTGCGAAAAATTCATCCTCAAAGTCCCGACCCGCTTGTTTGAATCGGTCTGCGATGAGCAGCGCTGGCGCTATCCGGGGCAAGGCGTGCGGTTTCTGGAAAACCGATATCAGCTCAATGAACTGGAAGGTTTCGTCAACCTGCTGGCAATGATCTGCCAGGAGGCCGAATCCACCGAGCAGATCCCCAGGGTGCAGGAGCATTACACGCAGATCATCGTCAGCAAGATGCTCAGCCTGATGAAGACCAATGTCTGCCGCCTCGAACTGGGCTCGCAGACGGCCACGTTCGAAGCGATTGCCGATTACATCGCCAACAACCTCAAACAGGACATCGACAGCGAAGCACTGGCGCGCCAGGCCCACATGAGCTTGCGCTCGCTGTACGGACTGTTCGAGCGCAATGCCGGCCTTACGCCGAAAAACTACCTGCGCCAGAAACGCCTGGAACGCATCAACGCCTGCCTCAGCGACCCGACCTGCAACGTGCGCAACGTCACCGAAGTGGCGATGGATTACGGCTTCCTGCACCTGGGCCGGTTCTCCGACAGCTACCGCAAGCAGTTCGGCGAATTGCCGTCCGATACCCTCAAGCGTCGGCACTGAGACCTTCAGGTTTTTTGTTGTCTGGTCTGGCCCCATCGCGAGCAAGCTCGCTCCCACAGTGTTATTGGCTGGACACAAGTTTTGCGTTCAACCGAAATCCCTGTGGGAGCGAGCTTGCTCGCGATGGGGCCGGCACATTCACCATCGATGGCGCCTGACACGCCGCCAGTGACTGCACAAAACGGATAAAGGTCTGCACCCCGCGGATATTCCGCCCCATCGCCCCGTCCTAGCATGACCCCTGCCTGAACAATAACAATGGAGGCGGCGGCCATGACCCTGCGACCCGAATACGTGCATTCCCTGCTTGAAGACGATCCCGAGCAGGGCCTCTATCGCTGCAAACGCGAGATGTTCACCGACCCCCGGTTGTTCGACCTGGAGATGGAACACATCTTCGAGGGCAACTGGCTCTACCTGGCCCACGAAAGCCAGATCCCCAACATCAACGATTTCTACACCACCACCATGGGGCGTCAGTCGATCTTCATCGCGCGCAACAAGGACGGCGTACTCAACGCCTTCATCAATGCCTGCAGCCACCGTGGCGCGACCCTGTGCCGGCACAAGTCCGGCAACAAGAGCTCCTACACCTGCCCGTTCCACGGCTGGACCTTCAACAACTCCGGCAAGCTGCTCAAGGTCAAGGATCCGGCCAACGCCGGCTACCCGTCGAGCTTCAACTGTGAAGGCTCCCACGACCTGACCAAAGTCGCGCGTTTCGAGTCCTATCGCGGCTTCCTGTTCGGCAGCCTCAAGGCCGATGTGCTGCCACTGGTCGAGCACCTGGGCGAGTCGGCGAAGATCATCGACATGATCGTCGACCAGTCCGCCGATGGCCTGGAAGTGCTGCGTGGCTCCTCCAGCTACATCTACGAAGGCAACTGGAAACTCACTGCGGAAAACGGCGCCGACGGCTACCACGTCAGCTCCGTGCACTGGAACTACGCGGCCACCCAGAACCAGCGCAAGCAGCGTGAAGCCGGTGACGCCAACCCGACCATGAGCGCCGGCAGCTGGGCCAAGCAAGGCGGTGGTTTCTATTCCTTCGACAAGGGCCACATGCTGCTCTGGACCCGTTGGGCAAACCCCGAGGACCGTCCGCTGTACGAGCGTCGCGATGAGCTGGCGCAAGACTTCGGCAAGGCCCGCGCCGACTGGATGATCGAGAACTCGCGCAACCTGTGCCTGTACCCGAACGTGTACCTGATGGACCAGTTCAGCTCGCAGATCCGCATCGCTCGGCCGATCTCGGTCAACCGCACGGAAATCACCATCTACTGCATCGCCCCCAAAGGCGAAAGCGATCACGCCCGTTCGAGCCGGATTCGCCAGTACGAGGATTTCTTCAACGTCAGCGGCATGGCCACGCCGGACGATCTGGAGGAGTTCCGTTCCTGCCAGACCAGCTATCAGGGCAGCGTCACCACCTGGAACGACATGTCCCGGGGCGCCGAGCACTGGATCGAAGGTGCAGACGAAGCCGCCAAAGAGATCGACCTGCACCCGCTGCTCAGCGGCGTGCGCACCGAAGATGAGGGCCTGTTCGTGCTGCAGCACAAGTATTGGCAGCAGACCATGCTCAAGGCCCTGGCGGCCGAGCAGTCGAAGCTGATCGCCGTGGAGGACGTGTTATGACCATTTCCTATGAAGCGGTGCGCGATTTCCTCTATCGCGAAGCACGCTACCTCGATGACCGCCAGTGGGACGAATGGCTGGAACTGTACGCCCCCGACGCGACGTACTGGATGCCGTCCTGGGACGACAACGATGAATTGACCGAAGACCCGCAGCGGGAAATCTCGCTGATCTGGTACGGCAACCGCACCGGCCTGGAAGACCGCATCTTCCGCATCAAGACCGAGCGCTCCAGCGCCAGCGTGCCGGACACCCGCACCTCCCACAACATCAGCAACATCGAGCTGCTCGAACAGGCCGACGGACTGTGCAAGGTGCGCTTCAACTGGCACACCCTGAGTTTTCGCTACAAGACCGTCGACAGCTATTTCGGCAGCAGTTTCTACACCCTCGACGTGCGCGGTGAAAACCCGCAGATCAAGGCCAAAAAAGTGATCCTGAAGAACGACTACGTTCGCCAGGTCATCGATGTTTATCACTTGTGAGACTGCCGTCATGACCCATTCCATTGCGTTCAACTTTGAAGACGGCGTCACCCGGTTCATCGACGCCAACGTCGGCGAAACCGTGGCCGATGCTGCGTACCGCCAGGGCATCAACATCCCGCTGGACTGCCGCGACGGCGCTTGTGGTACCTGCAAGTGTTTTGCCGAAGCCGGCACCTACGATCTGGGCGAGGAGTACATCGAAGACGCCCTCAACCCGGAAGAGGCCGCACAGGGTTTTGTCCTGACCTGCCAGATGCGTGCGCAGAGCGATTGCGTGGTGCGGGTGCCGACGTCCTCCGAGGTCTGCCGAACCCGTCAGGCCAGCTACGACGCGACCATCAGCGCCGTGCGCCAGTTGTCCGACAGCACCATCGCGCTGTCGATCAAGGGCGATGCCCTGAGCAAGCTGGCGTTCCTACCGGGGCAATATGTGAACCTGGGGATTCCCGGCAGCGAGCAGACCCGTGCCTACTCGTTCAGCTCGTTGCAGCGCGACGGCGAGGTCAGTTTCCTGATCCGCAACGTGCCCGGCGGCCTGATGAGCAGCTTCCTGACCGGCATGGCCAAGGCCGGCGACTGCATGAGCCTGGCAGGTCCTCTGGGCAGCTTCTACCTGCGGGACATCCGTCGGCCGCTGTTGCTGCTGGCTGGTGGCACCGGGCTGGCGCCGTTCACCGCGATGCTGGAGAAGATCGCCGAGCAGGGCAGCGATCACCCGCTGCATCTGATCTACGGGGTGACCCACGATTTCGACCTGGTGGAAATCGACCGCCTCGAAGCCTTTGCCGCGCGCATCCCCAACTTCACCTTCAGCGCCTGCGTCGCCAGCCCCGAGAGCCAGCACCCGCTCAAGGGCTATGTAACCCAGCACATCGAGCCCAGGCATTTGAACGATGGCGACGTCGACGTCTACCTGTGCGGCCCGCCGCCGATGGTCGAAGCGGTCAGCCAGTTCATTCGCGAACAAGGCATCGCACCGGCCAACTTCTACTACGAAAAGTTTGCTGCCAGCGCGGCTTGAGTCGCACGTGATTTCCCTGGCTGGGTAAAGACCCCCTGTGGGAGCGAGCCTGCTCGCGAAAGCGGTCTGGCAGTCACCCACTGTGTCGACTGGAAGGACCTCTTCGCGAGCAGGCTCGCTCCCACAGTTGAACTGCAACCTTCTTCAAGAGGTACACATGAACAGATTTCAAGACAAAGTCGCTCTGATCACCGGCGCTGCCCAAGGCATCGGTCGGCGGGTGGCCGAGCGTATGGCCGCCGAAGGGGCGAAGCTGATCCTGGTGGATCGCTCCGACCTGGTGTTCGAAGTTCAACAGCAGCTGGCCTCGACCACCCAGGTATTGGCCCTGACCGCCGACCTTGAGCAATACGAGGAATGCAGTCGGGTGATGCAAACCGCCGTCGAGCGCTTCGGTCGCCTCGATGTGCTGGTCAATAACGTCGGCGGGACGATCTGGGCCAAGCCGTTCGAGCACTACGAGGCGTCGCAGATCGAGGCCGAGGTGCGCCGTTCGCTGTTCCCGACCTTGTGGTGTTGCCATGCCGCGCTGCCGTTCATGCTGGAGCAGGGCAGTGGTGCGATCGTCAACGTATCCTCCATCGCCACTCGCAGCCTCAATCGAGTGCCTTACGGTGCGGCAAAGGGTGGGGTGAATGCCTTGACCGCTTGTCTGGCGTTCGAAACCGCCGGTCGTGGCGTGCGGGTCAACGCCACGGCGCCTGGCGGCACCGAAGCACCACCGCGACGCATACCCCGCAACGGTGCCGAGCAGAGTGAGCAGGAAAAACTCTGGTACCAGCAGATCGTCGACCAGACCCTCGACAGCAGTCTGATGAAGCGCTACGGCACCCTGGATGAGCAGGCGGGGGCTATTCTGTTTCTGGCCAGCGACGATGCGTCCTATATCACCGGCATGGTCATGCCTGTGGGCGGTGGCGATCAGGGCTGAGGCGAGCGACAGACAACCCCATCCGCAAACGGAGTCATGGTGATGAGTGACAAACCCACGATCGTGCTGGTCCATGGTTTCTGGGGCGGAGCCGCCCACTGGAACAAGGTCATCGTTAAATTGCTCAGCCGGGGTGACACGAATATTCGTGCCGTCGAGTTGCCGCTGACGTCCTTGGCCGAGGATGCCGAGCGTACGCGCAAGATGGTCGCCCAGGTGCCCGGTCCGGTGCTGCTGGTGGGGCATTCCTATGGCGGCGCGGTCATCACTGAAGCGGGGGATATGCCGAATGTGGCCGGGCTGGTGTACATCGCCGCATTTGCGCCTGACGCCGGTGAAAGCCCCGGCGGCATCACGCAACGGCACCTGCCTGCGGCAGCGGCCAACCTGACGCCGGATAGCGACGGTTACCTGTGGGTCAAGCCCGAGCTCTACCACGAGAGCTTCTGTCAGGACCTGCCGGCGACCGAAGGGATGGTCATGGGCCTCACCCAGAAAGCGCCGCTGGCGAGTACCTTCGGCGACACCATTGGCACGGTAGCCTGGAAGAAAAAGCCATCGTGGTATCAGATCTCGACCGCAGACCGGATGATCGCGCCACAGAACCAGCAATGGATGGCTGCGCGGCTCAACGCCCGGGAGATTTTGACCTTGAACGCCAGCCATGCGTCATTGGCGTCGATGCCCGCCGAAGTGGCGGCATTGATCGACAGGGCGGCGACGGCGTTGGCCAACGGCTAGGGCCTACAAGCGGCGCACAAAGGTGCTGACAATACTGCGCATGGTGTCGCTGATGTTCAGGTTGTGTAGCGCATCCAGCGGGTGCCAGATGCAATCGGTGATTTCGTTCAGCGGTCGCAATTGCTCCAGGTTCAGCACCGACACCTCGAATACGTGGTGTCGGGTGCCGTCCGATTCCAGCTCCAGCACGTACATCAACTCGTCGACCCGCAACCCGGTTTCTTCCAGCAGCTCGCGAACGGCGGCATCGGCTGCGCTTTCACCCCGTTCGAGCTTGCCGCCGGGCAACGTCCAGCGTCCTCCTGGCTTGCGTACCAGCAGTACATGCCTGTCCTGCTCGAAGATGATCGTTGCGCGTACTTTCATGGATTACCCGATGGCCGTTGTCATGGAACAGGCATGGACGTGCAGCATTCGGGCGAGGGCCGCGATTGTGCTGCTATCTGAGTAATTTGAGGTGCCAATGTGATGAAAAGTGCAACCAGAAGGAATTTCCATGGCGACATCTGGTCGGTATTTTGGACAAGGGTGGGTGTAAGGTAAGCAAGTCAACCTGAGATTACTGCCCAAGAGGAGGTGACTATGAGCGTTCCGATGCTGAACAAAATGCACATGAACGGTTACGACGTACTCAGCGTGAACCACGGCCCCTGGCGGGTGTGCACCCAGGGCGACCGGCTGGGCTCGTTTGCCAGTCGGGAAGAAGCACTGGCGTTTGCCGCTTCGCTGCCCGGCTACAGGGCGCGTGCTGGCAGGTCTGCGGGCAGCCATCAAACAAAATGAAATCAAGCCCGAAGCCCCGGTTTTCCGGGGCTTTTTCATGATGCGACGGTGCTAATAGCCGCCGCCTCCGCTGGGGCGGGAGGGTTCCCGGGCCTTTTGTTGCGTGTGGCTCCACTGCGCGCAGGTCATGAAGCTTTTGTGATCGACCATGCCTCGGCCGTCAAAGCTGACATTGAACGCTTGTTGATGGCCGGACTGAGTCAGTTTGTAGTCAAAGCACGTACCGGGTACGACAGTCCGGTTGGTGACCGCCAGGGGTTGGCCGCCGATTTGCCGGACTTGCTCCTGGGTCATGCCGGTATCGACTTTCGCGACCAGCGGCTGGTCCTGGTAGATCGAGTTGGTGCTGCAGCCTGCCAACGCGGTCAGTGCGACGACCAACGTAAATAGAGGCCTGTTCATGGCAGCGCTCCCGCTATTGAGCCTTGTTGCGGCTAATGACCTTGGCTTTCACTTCCTCGGCGTAGCCGGACAGTTTTGCTTCATCACCCTGAAACAAAGAACACAGTTTCTGAACGGCTTGCGCGTCGACGTCGTTCCCGAGCAGACGCAATTGCTGCTCGATGCGCAACAGCTCCACGGCCGACCAGCGCAAATCTGACGCAAGTCCTTGCAGATCACGCCGAAGTTCCTGTTCCGATTCGTTAAGCCACATGATGACCTCCTGAACTCTGCACACCGAAATTTTAGACCTGTTTACTGGGCCGGATGTTGTATTCGTCAGATTCAGCGGGGTTTTCTTTGGTCGGGAAAATAAATGCGAACATGAAAGTACGCTGTCCTACTTTATCTGAACGCAAGGAACTAACCGGGCGAAGTGATATCAATGAAAGTCGCCGAATCGTTGGGGATGGCTGTAGGGACGACGGCGAGCTACATTTTCTTATTTCGAATTAAAGGAAACAGCATGCGGATGTTGATGGGGGGAATCGTGTTGGCATTGCTGGGCGGGTGCTCGTTGCCGGCGTCGTTGGTACCGGGCGAGCCGAATGTCAGCAAGCACAGCGAGAAGACGCCAAAAGAGTATGCGGCGTGCGTGTTGCCTGCCTGGCAAAAGGAAGTATCGAATACGACCCAGGTTTCGATATCCAACGGATTTCGCATCACCGCGCCCAGCGTAATCACGGCCGACGAAGTGGTGGATATCGTGAAGTACAAGGACGGCAGCCGGGTTTCGCTGTATCAGGGGCCACCTTGGGCCAAGTCCGGCGACCTGCGCAAAATCGTGCGCGACTGTTTGTAAGCGCGAGAGGGTGAAAATCGGTCACCGACCGCTTTTCGACTCCATTGAGAAAAAACCGGATGCCTGGCGTGCATCCGGTTTTTTTTTGTGTGGATCAGTCCGGAAGGTTGGTGGTCGGGATGATTTGCTCGCTGGCCTGGGCGGTGCTTTTACGTTCCCGACGCTCATTCATCCAGCTTTCAACTTTGACGCCGAATTCTGGCGGGGCCTTGCGCCCGAATTTCCTGGCGATGTCGAGGATGGTTTGTTGGGCGAGAGCCTCTTCCATGCGTTTTTGCGCAACCATCATCGCGCCATTGATCGCGCACAGTCCGTCCAATGCCCACTCAGGCGGGGCGCCGTCAAACACTGCGCAACGGCCACGGATCTCCCGGCAATCGAAGATCGACTTGCGGCCATCGATGGCGTTGACGATATCCAGCAAGGTGATTTCGTCAGCGGGCCGGGCCAGCTTGAAGCCACCGCGCATGCCTTCGGTGGCGACCACCAGATTGGCCTTGGCCAGCTTGGTGAAGATTTTCGCCAGGTAGTCCTGGGGGACGCCTTGCAGATCGGCAAGGTCGCGAACGCTCGCTTCGCGCGAGTCGCCACCGTTACCCACCAGAAAAAGCAGGCAGTGGATGCCGTATTCGACACCCGCGCTGTAAAGAGACATGCAGATCTCCGACTGAATTAGTCGCAAATTTTAGCAGCCGAAAGCAAGCAAGGCAACGAATCCCTCCTCACTCAATCTTTTTTTCATGACAGCGAACGCTCCTGTGGTGCGCTGAATACGGGGTGTTCAGGTCATGGATCACGGTTTTCGATGGCCACCCTTGGTAAAAACCTGTTGCAGGATTTAACTTGGATCAATACAGTCGTAGTTGTTCGATCGCAGTGGCAGACGCTTATCCGGGTACAACCTGGCGGCAGTCCGTAAGGCCCTCAACGATTTTCTACACTCGGTTATCCCCCTGGAGTCAAAAATGAAGCAGCACATTCTGGTAATCGGCGCAGGTTTCGGTGGCATGTGGACCGCTTTGAGTGCCACGCGCCTGTTCGACATTCACGGCCACAACGACGTTGAAGTGACCGTGCTGGCTCCTCAGGCCGAGCTGCGTGTGCGTCCGCGCTTCTACGAGCCGAACGCCCACCAGCTGGCCGCGCCGATTGGCGACCTGTTCGATGCAGTAGGGGTCAAGTTCGTCAAGGGCGCGGTGCAGACCATCGACGTCGGGCAAAAACAGGTCGGCTATGTCGATGCCGCAGGTGCCCGACAAGTCTGCAGCTACGACAAACTCGTTCTGGCCACGGGCAGCCGCCTGGCTTCGCCGAACACGCGGGGCGTGGCCGAACATGCCTTCGACGTCGATCAGATCGAACAGGCCGTGCGTCTGGAAAACCACCTCAAGGCGCTGGCCAGCCAACCCGAAAGCAAGGCGCGCAACACGGTGGTGGTGGCCGGTGGCGGTTTCACCGGGATCGAAACGGCGACTGAAATGCCGAGCCGCCTGCGGGCCATCCTCGGCGACCGTGCCGACATCAATGTGATTATCGTCGACCGTGGCGACAAGATTGGCGGCTCGATGGGTGAGGAAATCGCCGAATCGATCGTCGAGGCCAGCCTGGCAACCGGCGTGCAATGGCACTTGAACGCCTCGGTTGTGTCAGTCGATGCCAACGGCGTGACCCTGTCCGACGGTACTCGTATCGATGCCAACACCGTGGTCTGGACCACCGGCGTTCGCGCCAGCTCCCTGACCGAGCAGATTCCGGCCGAACGCGATCACCTGGGGCGTCTGCATGTCGACGCGCACCTGAAAGTCATTGGCCAGGACGACATCTTCGCCACCGGAGACGTCGCCTACGCGGCCAGTGACGAGATCGGCAACCACGCCTTGATGACCTGCCAGCACGCCATTGTCCTGGGGCGTCACGCCGGCAATAACGTGGCGGCACAGATCCTCGGTGTGGACCCGACGCCGTACAGCCAGCCGAAATACGTGACCTGCCTGGACCTGGGGGCCTGGGGCGCGGTGTACACCGAGGGTTGGGATCGTCAGGTCAAGTTGGTCAAGGAGGAGGCCAAGTCGCTGAAAACCCAGATCAACACCCAATGGATCTACCCGCCAGCGGCGAACCGCGACACCGCGTGGGCCGCAGCGGATCCGTTGATCCCGATTGCCTGATTCGTTCGCTGACGCGTCTGATTAAACCTCCCGCCCAAGTCCTCTTGGGCGGGATTTTTTTTGCGTGCCATTTGCCTGTGTGAAATTTACCGTGTATTTTTTCATGAAATTAAAAATACAAAATTTCACGAGGCCGTATGTTTCAGCAATCCACCCGGCATGTCGCCAGTTACTACGCCCATACCTGCGCCGATCGTCTGGTCGATCGAGCCGCACTGGAAGGTGAGCAAGACACCGAAGTGCTGATCATCGGGGCCGGTTTCAGTGGATTGCACACGGCTTTGCGCCTGGCGCTGGCCGGCAAGCGCGTGACTTTGCTCGAAGCCAGCCGGGTGGCCTGGGCCGCGTCCGGGCGTAATGGCGGGCAGGCGATTCTCGGCTGGTCGTGCGACATGCCACCGCTGGAAGCGGCGCTGGGTTACGAACGGGCACGGCGACTGTGGGACGGCATGCGCTGGGCCGCGCGCGAGTTGCGTGACTTGCCCGGCCGCCATGAGTTCGATTGCGACTACCGCGCCGGCCATCTCTGGACCTCGGTGATGCCCCGTCGGGTAGGCCTGTTGACCGAATGGCAACACGAGGCCAGCCACAAGTGGGGCCACGACAAACTGCAATTCATCGAGCGCAGCGATTTGCCGCAGTGGGTTGCCAGCGAGCGCTATCAGGCCGGGCTGTTCGATCCCGAAGGCGGGCATTTGAACCCGCTGAAACTGGCCCTCGGCCTTGCCGATGCGATCGAGCGCGCCGGTGGCCGCATCCACGAGCAAAGCAAGGCGCTGAGCTATGGCGAGGAGGGCGACAGGTTTGTGGTGACCACCGAGCGCGGTCGTATTCGCGCCGATGTGCTGGTGCTGGCGTGCAACGCTTACCTCGATCGACTCGACCCGCAACTGGCGAGTTGCGTGTTGCCGGTCGGGACGTATCAGGTCGCGACCGCGCCGCTCACCGAGGAGCAAGCCACCGCGCTGCTGCCGAGCAACGTGTGCGTGACCGACAATCAGTTCGTGCTCGATTATTTCCGCCGCACCCCCGATAACCGCCTGCTGTTCGGCGGCGGTTGCACTTACCTGGGCGGCATGCCCAAGGACATCGCCGCCGCGACCCGGCCGTTCCTGGAACGCGTGTTCCCGCAACTCACCGGCGTCGGGCTGGAGTTTGCCTGGGGCGGCCACATCGACCTGACCCTCAAGCGCACACCGGATATCGGCCGCCGGGGCGATCTGTACTGGATGCAGGGGTATTCCGGGCATGGCGTACTGCCGACACTGGCCGCGGCCCGGGCGGTGTCCGACGCGGTGCTCGGTCAGCCCGACGAACTGTCCCTGTACCAGGGCCTGAACAACAGCCGTTTTCCCGGCGGCAAATACCTGGCCGCGCCGCTGGAAGCCATCGGCAAGGCCTGGTATCGACTGCGCGACAGCATTTGAAGCGACACTTTCTGGAAGCCTCTGGATGGACATGCAAGAAGAAATCTCGGCGCTGGCGATCCTGATCCAGGACCTGCGCAAACACAAAAAGTACACCCTGAAGGAACTGGCGGACAAAATCGGCCGCTCCGTGGGCTTTCTGTCCCAGGTCGAGCGCGGCCTGTCGCGTCCGACCGTGGCGGACCTGACCGCCATCAGCGAAACCCTGGGGGTGCCGACCACCTATTTCTACAGCCTGCCCAAACCCATGGCCTTGTCCTGGGTCACCCGCCCCGACGAGCGCCGCACGCTGTACTACGCCGACGGCATCACCGACATCCTCGTCTCGCCAAAAATGCGCGCGTCCTTTTCGATGCTCGAAAGCCAGCTCGAACCCGGCGCCAGCAGCGGTGACCGACACATGAAGGACAGCTCCGAGCAGGGCGGTTACGTCCTGGAAGGGCAGTTGACCCTGTGGCTCGACGACAACGAACCGGTGACCCTGCATCCCGGTGACAGCTTTCAACTGGCCAGCCATGCGCACTGCCGCTACGGCAACCTGTCCGACCAACTGACCCGTGTGCTTTGGGTTTACACCTGATAACAACAAGGAACAAAACGATGGATGCTGTGTGCTCTGAACTGCTGGCCGAGGTTCGCAACTTCCGCCACACCAACCCCGAAGTGCGTTACGTCGACCTGATCTCCCTGGACATTCCGGGGCATTTCTACGGCAAGCGCTACCCGATCGAGATGCTGGAAAAAGTCGCTGCTGGCAGTGCACTGAAGCTGCCGCAGAACTGCGTGCTGCTCGGCACCCAGGGAGGACTGTTCAAGATCGGTGATTACTGCTTCAACGATGGTGACCCGGATGCGCTGCGCCGTTTGGTGCCTGGCACCTTGAAGTTGGTGAGCTGGGAAAAACAGCCCTTGGGCCAGATGTTGATTACCTCCGACGGCACCGAAAAACCCATCGAGTTCGAACCCCGCGAAGTGCTGGCGCAGGTGCTGGACCGACTCAAGCGCAAGGGCATTTTCCCGGTGGTGGCCTTCGAGCTGGAGTTCTACCTGTTCGACAGCCGCTTGAAGGACGGCTTGCCGCAATTTCCCCGTGATGAGTTGACCGGCGATGCCGACGATCAGCCGAACATGCACATCGAACGCTTGTCGCGCTTCGCCCCGGTGCTCGATGAAATGGTTGAGACCGCGCGAGCCCAAGGCGTCGATGCCACGGTGATCACCGCCGAACTCGGCCCGGGCCAGTTCGAAATCAACTTCGGCCATTGCGATGACGGCCTGCGCGCCGCCGACTGGGCGGCCCTGTTCTGCCGCAGCACCCGGGGCGTGGCGCTCAAGCACAACTACCGCGCCAGCTTCATGGCCAAACCCTACCTGCAGCACCCCGGCAGTGGCATGCACGTGCATGTCAGCCTGTATGACCAGGCCGGCAACAACCTGCTGGCGGCGAACGGCCAGCGGGCGTTGCGCCATGCGGTGGCCGGTTGCCTGGATGTGTTGCCGCACTGCATGCCGATCTTTGCCCCGAACCACAACGCCATGCGCCGCTTGAGCGGCACCGTGAACGTCGCGTCCCGCGCCAGCTGGGGCTTCGAGGATCGCGATGCCTGCTTGCGTATTCCGGAGTCGGACATCAAGAACCTGCGCATCGAACATCGCCTGGCGGGCGCCGATGCCAACCCTTATCTGGCGTTGGCGGCGATTCTGGTAGGACTGGAACAAGGCCTGGAAGGGGAGCGCGAGCCGATTGCACCGCTCAACGAAGACCGCGGCAGTGGCATCGATTTTCCGCTGGAAATGCTCGAAGCGGTGCAGTCCATGCAAAGTCATGCATCGCTGCGCGAAGGCTTGGGGGCGGAGTTCGTGGACGTCTACTGCGAAAACAAGCGTCAGGATCATCTGGCATTTCTGCATGACATCAGCGCGCGGGAGTATCGCTGGTTCCTCTAGTCGCCCTTAGAAAAGATGTGGATATTGAAGGGGTTAGGAGGATTAGTAACTGGATAGTGAATAAAAATATCTTGTTACAGGCCGAAATATTCCGTAATATCCGCGCCGCGTTCACCACCACGGTTTATGCATTTTTAAATCCCAGGCGTCCATCAGCTGCCTGGGATTTTTTTTGCCTGAAATTTAGTCGGCCGCTGACTCCATCATCGGCGCTCGCTTGCCGAGCCTCATCAGCCAGTAATAACTCAACGCCGGCACCAGCAACCCGACGATCCACGCCAGATCCACCCCATCCAGCGCCGTAGCCACCGGGCCGACGTACAGCGTGGTGTTCATGAACGGAATTTCCAGGGCAATCGCCAGCAGGAAACTGCCGCAGGCGATCCGGTTGACCCGTCCGTAGATCCCGTTCAGGTCGAAGATGTCGTCAATCCGGTAATGGCCTTTGCGCAGGCAGTAGTAGTCCACCAGATTGATCGCCGTCCACGGGATCAGGAAGTAGCTCATGAAGAAGATGAAGTTCAGGAAGAAGGTGATGAAGTCGTCCTGACTGATGGTGCACAGGGCCGTGGCCACCAGGCTGATCAGCAGCATGAACACACCGCGTACTCGCGGGGTCACCTTGAGTCGGGCGAAAGGTTCGATCACGGTGATGGTCGACATGAACGCGCCGTACAGGTTGAACACGTTGATCGACACCTGGCCATAGACGATGAAGGCGAACAGCAGCACCGAGCCAGCGCCGAACAGACCGGCTACATGCCCGCCGACGTTGCTGGAGAAGTCGCCGATGCCGACACTCAGGATCGCCCCGAGAATCATCATCCACGCACCACCGCTGACCGTGCCGGCGTAGCTGTACCAGAACACCTGGGCGGTCGGCGTGTTGCTCGGCAGGTAGCGTGAGTAGTCGGCGACGTAAGGCGCGTAGGACAGTTGCCAGGTCACGGCGATGCTCACCGCCACCAGGAACTTCGACAGCGAGAAGCCTGTCGGTAGCCATTGTTCGGCCGGGATCGGCAACTGCAAGGCGAGCACCGTGGCCGCCACGAACACCACCAGCGACAGAATCGACAGCAGCTTCTGCAAGCGGTGAATCAATCGATAGCCATAGAGCGCGACGACGAAGCACAACGCGCCGATCAGGTAGATATTGCCGGACATCGGCAGCGGGCTGACGGACTCCAGCGCCTGGGCCGCGAGCAAGGTGTTGCTGACGAAGAAGCCCAGGTAGATCAGCATCACGAACAGCAGCGGCAACACCGCCCCCAACACGCCGAATTGCGCCCGGCTCTGGATCATTTGCGGAATGCCCAGCTTCGGTCCCTGGGCCGAGTGCGAGGCCATGAAAATCGCCCCCAGCAACGAGCCGATGACGATCGCCAGCGCACTCCAGAACAGGTTGAGCCCCATCACCACCGGCAACACGCCGGAGGCGATGGTGGTGATGTTCATGTTGGCGCCGAACCAGATATAGAACAGCGAACCCGGCTTGCCGTGGCGTTCGGTCTCGGGGATGAAATCGATGCTTCTTTTTTCGACTTGCATGGCGATCACTCCTGAGTCCGGACGAGACGGGATTGCAGACGGGCGATGGTGCTTTGCAGCTCATGGGGCTGGTGGGCAAACAGGTCCGGACGCTCGGGGATCAGGCTGACGTAGTCGAGTTGTTGCAGGGCGCGCAGGCACTGTTCACTTGTGAGGATTTCCAGCGCGTAGACCCAGTTGGCCATGATCAACAGGGCCGAGTAATGCCCGGCCTCGGTGGTCGTGGTGCAGGCATCGCTGACCAGGCGGACGCGATAACCCAGGGCGAAGGCATCGAACACGCTGGTGAGCACGCAGACGTCGGTCAGCACGCCACAGACGATCAGCGTGTCGACTTCCATTGCCTTGAGTCGGGCATCGAGGTCGGTGCGGTGAAAGGCACTGTAACGACCCTTGTCGATGATCAATTCACCGGGCTGCGGCGTCAGCGACTCGATGATTTCCACCTGCCGGGTGCCGGCGCGGTAACTGCCGGGGCCACCGTCGGCGGCCAGCGGTTCGCCGTGGGGCAGGTCACTGCCGTCGGCCGGATTGATGTGGCGGGTATAGATGACAGGCATCCGCTGATGGCGGGCGGTATCGAGCAGGGCGGCGGTATGGGCGACCACCCTGTCGAGGTTTTCCAGGACGAAGCCGTCCTCCTGCTGCATGTCGATGATCAACAGCGCGTTGTTATTGTTCATTGGGCAAACCTGATCAAAGGCGAAACACGATGCACCGTACGCGCCATGCAATGGCGAGACGCGGGGTGCGTGATTGGCTGTTCGGGTGGGCTCAGTGAACTATTTGCCAGAAGCCGTTCTGCTTGGCCGAAACGCTGGCGCGCAGGCGCTTGAAATGCAGGTGCGAAGCGGTCCATTCACCGCGCAGGTAAGCCCGCGCGGCGCCGGAGGGAAGGGCGAGTGATGGGAGACGACCAGTCATCATTGGAATCGACCCTTGTGGGAGCGAGCCTGCTCCCACAGGACAAATGCGTACCTGTAGGAGCGAGCCTGCTCGCGAAAAACTCTGGACAACGCGGTCATTCAGATGGCACGCGTTATCGTTGGCGTCCATCGCGAGCGAGCTCGCTCCTACCGGAACGCTGGCACCACGTGCTTGATGAACAGCTCCAGGGATTTTTTCTTCTCCGCGTGGGGCAGGCTGTTATCGCACCAGAAGCTGAATTCGTCGACCCCCAGTTCCTGGTAGTACTTGATGCGCGGAATGATTTCTTCCGGGGTGCCGATCATGGCGGTCTTGTGCAGGCTTTCCAGTTCGAACTCAGGGCGACCGGCGAATTTCTCTTCCGGGCTCGGCGCGAGGAAGCCGTTGACCGGGGTGGTTTTGTTACCGAACCAGGCATCGAAGGTGCGGTAGAACTTCGAGATCGCCTTGGCCCCGACTTCCCAACCCTGCGGATCGTCGGCGGTGTGCACGTGGGTGTGACGCAGCACCATCAGTTGCGGGCGCGGTACGTCCGGGTTGTTGTCCAGCGCAGCCTGGAATTTGTTCTTCAGGTCGAGGACTTCCTCGTCGCCTTTCATCAGCGGCGTGACCATGACGTTGCAGCCGTTGGCCACGGCGAAGTTGTGCGAGTCCGGGTCGCGGGCAGCGATCCACATCGGCGGGTTCGGCTGCTGGATCGGCTTGGGTACGCTGGTGGAGGTCGGGAATTTCCAGATGTCGCCGTCATGGGCGTAGTCGCCGTTCCACAATGCCCGCACCACCGGCACCATTTCCCGCAACGCCTGGCCGCCGGAGGACGCCGGCATGCCGCCGGCCATGCGGTCGAACTCGATCTGGTAGGCACCACGGGCCAGGCCGACTTCCATGCGTCCGTTGCTGATCACGTCGAGCAACGCGCATTCACCGGCTACCCGCAGCGGATGCCAGAACGGCGCGATGATGGTGCCGGCGCCCAGGTGAATGGTGGTGGTCTTGCCCGCCAGATAAGCCAGCAGCGGCATCGGGCTTGGCGAGATGGTGTACTCCATGGAGTGGTGTTCGCCGATCCACACGGTGCTGAAACCACCGGCCTCGGCCATCAGCGTCAGCTCGGTCAGGTCTTCGAACAACTGGCGGTGGCTGACGCTTTCGTCCCAACGTTCCATGTGTACGAACAGGGAAAACTTCATGACGCTTACCTCGGATCTATTGTTGTCGGCCGGTCGATCGCGGGCCTGTTGTTAGTTGGTATACCATAATACGAAATATGTGCAAATGTTTCTCTCTGGTCAGTGAGCAACCTGTGGGAGCAATACCGGAGATCAGGCCAGAACGGGCAGGGCGCCCATCTTGCCGTGGCAGTACACCAGTGGCCCGCTGTTCTGCCGTGGCACGATCAGGTTTTTCACCGCGCCGACCATGATGGCGTGGTCACCGCCTTCATATTCGCGCCACAGTTCACATTCGATGACCGCCGTGGCGTTGGCCAGAATCGGGTTGCCCAGCTCGCTCAACGTCCACTCGATCCCCTGGGCCTTGTCCTTGCCCTTGCGCGCGAAGGCATAGGCTTCGTTCTGCTGGCCGCCGGACAGCACGTGGATGGCGAAACGCTTGTTCTTGATCAGGACCGGGTAGGAATCGGAGCTGTAGTTGGGGCAGAACAGCACCAGGGCCGGGTCCATCGACAGCGAGCTGAAGGCGCTGGCGGTCAGGCCGACGATTTGCCCGTCGTCATCCAGGGTGGTGATCACGGTCACTCCGGACGGGAACGAACCCATGACTTGTTTGTAGATGGCGGCATCGATCATTGGACGGTCCTCGGGTGGTGTGACGCGTTTTTATGTGTTTGTGGGTCTGATGGTATACCGTAATACATCTATTGCAAGGTCTTTTTAGGTGAACCGATAAACGTACAGATTCCGTCTGAAACCCAATGATTACGGGGCTTTCAGCTAGCCAGCGCTGACGTGAATCAGGCAGGATGCCGGCTCAGATGCTTGTTCAAAGACCGGATCAGTCTTGTTTAAAGTTTGGAATACCATAATATGGTTCGCATCTGAGGGGCGGCCAGAGAGTCCCCCCGGTTTGGCTTCATACAAAGATAAGAACAGACAAACTCGAGTTCATGCACATGTCCCAGATGTCCCGGCAAGATCCGTTGATCGAGAACCACACGGTCGACTACGTTCCACTCGCAGAGCGCCACGGGAAGGCCCGCGATCTCTTCACCCTGTGGTTCAGCACCAACATCGCGCCACTGCCCATCGTCACCGGTGCCATGGTGGTCCAGGTGTTCCACCTCGATCTGTTCTGGGGTTTGCTGGCGATTGCCCTCGGGCACATGGTCGGCGGCGTAGTGATTGCGCTGGCTTCGGCCCAGGGACCGTGCATGGGCATTCCGCAGATGGTGCAGAGCCGTGGTCAGTTCGGCCGCTATGGTGCGCTGCTGATCGTGTTCTTCGCGGCGTTGATCTACATCGGTTTCTTCATTTCCAACATCGTGCTGGCAGGCAAATCGATTGTCGGCATTGCGCCGTCGGTTCCGGTGCCGGCCAGCATTCTCATCGGCGCCCTCAGCGCCACGGCCATCGGGGTGATCGGTTATCGCTTCATCCATACCCTGAACCGCATCGGCACCTGGGTGATGGGCAGTGCCTTGCTCGCCGGTTTCCTCTATATCTTCGCCCATGATCTGCCGACGGACTTCTTCACCCGCGGTGGGTTCAACCTGTCCGGCTGGCTGGCCACGGTGTCGCTGGGCATCATCTGGCAGATCAGCTTCTCGCCATACGTGTCGGACTACTCGCGCTACCTGCCAGCGGATATCGGCATCACCCGGCCGTTCTTCGCCACTTATCTGGGGGCGACCCTGGGCACGATCCTGTCGTTCACCTTCGGCGCCGTGGCGGTACTGGCAACCCCGGAAGGCACTGAGGCGATGGCGGCGGTCAAGCAGTCCACCGGTTGGCTGGGGCCGATCCTGATGGTGTTGTTCCTGCTCAACATCATCAGCCACAACGCCTTGAATCTGTATGGCGCGGTGCTGTCGATCATCACCTCGATCCAGACCTTCGCCAGCCAGTGGACGCCCAGCATCAAGGTGCGCGTGGTGTTGTCGAGCATCGTGCTGGCGGGTTGCTGCGTGGTGGCGCTGGGGGCCTCGGCGAATTTCATTTCGCAGTTCATCGGCCTGATCCTGGCGCTGTTGCTGGTGCTGGTGCCGTGGGCCTCGATCAACCTGATCGACTTCTACCTGATCAAGCGTCGTCGCTATGACATCGCCTCGATCTTCCGGGCTGACGGCGGCATCTACGGTCGCTTTAACCTGCACGCGATCATTGCCTACTTCATCGGCATCATCGTGCAACTACCGTTCGCCAATACTTCGCTGTACGTCGGGCCATACGCCAACCTGGTCGAGGGCGCGGACCTGTCGTGGCTGGTGGGGCTGGTGGTGACGTGCCCGTTGTATTACTGCCTGGCTACGCGAAGCCAGTCGCAGCAAAGCCGTTCGGTGAAGTTCGGCTACACCGATTGATCCAGGTAGGAGCGAGCCTGCTCGCGATGGACGTCAACGATAACGCGTGCCTACCGGTTAAATGCGGCGCACTTGCGTCTTTCGCGAGCAAGGCTCGCTCCTACATCTCCTTGAACGCATTCAGGCCGCGTTGTACCGTCGGCCTGGCTTCGACCGTGTCGAACCAGCGCGATAGCTGTGGAAGTTGCTTCCAGTCCAGCCGGTCACGGAACGCTGTGGCGATGGTGAACGCCGAAATGTCGGCCATGGAGAACTGCTCTCCGGCCATGAAGCCGGCAGTCAGAAAGCTTTCCGCGTAAGTCAGTTGCTCGATCACCCGCCGGTCGATGATCGCCGCAGCCTTACCCTGCCCAGCCTGGTGCAGAAAAAAGGCGGCATGGCTGGGGGCGATGACATCGGTCACGAAAAAGAAATAGCGGTCAATCACCCGGATGCGCGCAGGTCCCGGTTGCGCCGGTGCCAGCCTTCCGGGCGCCTTGGCATCGGCGTACTGGATGATGGCGTTGGACTGGTTGATGATCAGTGTCGGCGTTGTCCCGTGATCGATCAGGGTCGGCACTTTTCCGGCCGGGTTAAGCGCCAGGAAGGCCGGGCCACGCTGCTCCTGTGCGTACAGGTCGAGCCGGCGTGCGGTGTAGGCGATGCCCGACTCTTCCAGGGCAATCGCTGCCCGCAGGCTGTTGCCGGTGTTCGCGCCGTACAGTTCGATTTGATCGTTCATGGGTCATTGCTCTTGTTGGGACATGCAAGCAGTCACCGAACACTGCCGATGATGTCAGTATGATGAAAATCCGCCGCACCGATATGCAAAAACAGTGATCGTCCATACCCCTGTGCGACAAGCCTTGTCCCTCAACGAAAACTACTTTCAGCGCGTTTGATAATAGCCTCTCGAAATGTTTTAAGAGTTTCACAAGCCAACCAGTCAACCCTCACCTCGAACGTCCGATGACTCATGTCACTCATCGAGCGCGCCTGTTTTCGCGCCCGTGTTGAGCGCTGTTGCGTGGGCGGCAATCGGGTCCTGTCTGGCGGTGAAACCTTCAAATAACGATAAGAAACACCCAGGAGCACCCTATGTTCAAACGAGCGATTCCCACCGCAGTCCTGCTGGCCACCAGTTCGGTGTGCGCCCAGGCTGCCGATACCGCAGGCCATGGATTTCTGGAAGACAGCAAGGCCAGCCTCTCGATGCGCACCCTGTACTTCAACAGTGATAATCGCGATGGCAGCGCAGCCCCTTCGAAAACCGAAGAGGCGGCCCAGGGTTTCGTGTTGCGCTATGAGTCCGGGTTTACGCAGGGCGCGCTGGGGTTCGGGCTCGATGCCCAGGCATTGCTCGGCATCACGCTGGACAGCGGAGCGGGGCGCCACGTCGGCAGCGGTATGATTCCCACTGACGGCGACGGCGCGGCCGCCGCCTGGAGCAGCTTCGGCCCTACGGCGAAAATGCGCCTGGCCAGGACTGAACTTCGCTACGGCACCTTGCTGCCGAAATTACCGATCCTTCTGGCGAACGATGCCCGTGTGTTGCCGCAATCGTTTACCGGCGCGCAGGTCACCTCGAACGACATCGATGGCCTGACGTTGACCGGCGGTGTGCTGGAGCACGCGGTAGGACGCGCCTCGACGGACCGCACAGGCCTGTCGGTCGCTGGCAGCACGCAGGACAGCAACAAGTTCTACTACGCCGGCGGTGACTACAACCTCACCAGGAACCTGAAGACCCAGTATTACTTCGCGCAGCTGGAAGACTTCTACAACCAGAACTTCCTCGGCCTGACGCACATTTTGACCATCGACAGCGCAAGCTCACTGACCACCGACCTGCGCTACTTCCGCACCACGTCGAGCGGTGCCAACAGCTCTGCCTCCGGCCGCGCGCAAGGTTATCGGGTGTCGGGCTACACCGACGACAACGACGGTGAAATCGACAACAGCACCTGGGTTGCGATGGTCACCTACACCCAGGGTGGGCACGCGGTGTCGGTGGGGCATCAACGGGTGGGCGATGGCAGCAACTTCGTCCAGCCCAACCAGGGCAGCCTGGTGGACAAGGGGGCGGGCGGCGGCAGTGTCTACCTGCCCACCGACAAGATGATCCAGAACTTTGCCCGGGCGGGAGAGCAGACCAATTTCGGGCAATACACCTACGACTTCGCGCCCTTGGGCGTGCCGGGCCTGAAAGCCTCGATCGTGTATCTGAAGGGCACGGACATCAAGGCGCAAAACGCCAGTGACCAGTCCGAGTGGGAGCGCGACATGACCCTGGACTACGTGTTGCAGTCGGGCACGTTCAAGGGGGTGGGTTTCACACTGCGTAACGCCAAGTCCAATACCGATGCCGGGCGCAACGTGGATCAGAACCGGGTCATCATCAATTACACCTTGTCGTTGTTGTAATCGCGCCACAACCCCCTGTGGGAGCGAGCCTGCTCGCGAAGGCGGAGTGTCAGGCGACATCGATGTCGAATGTGCCGGCCTCTTCGCGAGCAGGCTCGCTCCCACAGTGATTTGGGTAATTCGCAGATTTTGCGTTCAATCACTGAAACCTGTGGGAGCGGGCTTGCTCGCGAAGGCGGAGTGTCAGGCAGCATCGATGTCGAATGTGCCGGCCTCATCGCGAGCAGGCTCGCTCCCACAATGATTTGGGTGGTTCGCTGATTTTGCGTACAGCCGCTGAACCTGTGGGAGCGAGCCTGCTCGCGAAGGCGGCGTGTCAGGCAGCATCGATGTTGAATGTGCCGGCCTCTTCGCGAGCAGGCTCGCTCCCACAAAAAAATCGATTTTCAGGGTTGGTCGCCGCTTGCGCTCACGTGTGGTTGCTCGCTTGTTGCATTCACACCCTTGTCCCAAAGCGCAACCAACCCACCGAAAGTCCCGACATAGGCCGTGCCATCCGGCGCCAGGGTGATCGGCGACCAGTTGTTGTCGAAGGCCTGACCGACTCCGCTCAGCGCCTTGAACCGGGTCTGGCCGCTGTCGAAATCCAGCGCCATCAGGTACCAGGCGTTCTCGCCGTCGGGCTGCGGCTCGAAGGTATAGAAGTACAACAGGCCGTTGCTCACCGAGAGCTTGGGGACCACCGAAGGCGAACGCTCCTTCGATTCCCAGATCCGGTCGCAGCCCGACTCATCGGGGCGGATGTCGATGCGGCTGATGCCGCCATGCACGGCCTGCCAATCTTTCTGCGCGAAGGCGCTGGTGTAGCCGGCGTTGTTCTCGAGGATGATCGAGCGCCCCCAGCCGATGGCCGAGTTGTCGGTGGCCGAGGCATTGTTGTCGAACACCGGCAGCTTGCAGATCAGCCGGTTGCCGGCATAGTCCTGTTCGCGACGGTAGACCAGCAGGTTGATGCGCCCGTCGCTGTTGTCGGTGATGGTGACGTAGCGCTCGCCGAGCAGGGTCGGGGTCGTGCCGCTGCCCTGATTGATCGCACCGACCTTGCGCCCGGTGCCACGGTCGTAGACTTCGCGCCAGCCTTGCATGGGCTTGCCATCGGCATCGGCGGCGAAGCGGTACATGGCGTGGTCGGACACCAGATAGACGCCATCGGCCGCCACCGACATGCCGTTCTGGATTTCTTCGTTGGCCAATTGGATGCCCTGGACCTTGCCGGTGTCGGGGTTCAGGGTGCCGATGCGGCCGCGTCGGGTGATCCACCAGATCAAGCCCTGGTGATCGGGCATGACTCCTGTGATGGGGTCGCATTCGCCTTTGGGGAACCAACTGGTGGGCCGCACGCAATCGTGGGGAACCTTGTCGCTCAGGTCCCAGTTGTCGACCTCTTCGAACGACCACGCACCGGATTGATCCTGACGATGCACGACGCGCTGGATGTGCTGCTCGGCATCGGCGATAACCACGCGATTGTGTTCGTCGACATAGAAATAGGCGCCGGAAGTGTCCGCCATGATCTTGTCCGGGTCCAGGGTAATCAGCGCGTGGAAAGTCGACGGACGCGGTGGCAGCGGGTAGCGGGCCAGCAGTTCGAGGGTGCGCGGTTCGAGCAGTTGCAGTTCGAACTGCATCAGGTTGGCGCACAGCACCACCAGGCGACCCTGCTGATCGAAGGTGTGAATCGGGCACATGCCGCCGGGCTTGCGACTGCCGTCACGGCTGCTCACTTGCATGTCACCACCCAATGGACCGGGGCCGGGGTGCGAGTCGGAACTGTAGCCATCGGCATGCATGTAGCTGCTGCCGTTGCTGGCCATGAAGGGGTTGGCGGGTATGGCGCCGCTCAACGGTCGGGCGACAGCGGCGCTGCCGATCAATGCTGTGGCATGTCCGGCGCTGGCCAACGGCTGTGGGTCATAGGGTTCGGAACAGGCACTGAGCAGGCCGAGCAGGGGCAGGGCAAGCAGGAGTGGAGCACGCATCGAAGCCTCGCGATCTTGTTATTGGTGTAATGCGTAATAAGCAGCAAACAGGCTGCGCGGGCATCGGCAGTTTGGACTAACCGGCGATTGATTGCCGTACATCGCTGATCAAAGCGGACAGTTATATTGGCCTTTTCGATCCCCTTTTGGCCTGTCTCGCGCTGTGAACCGGCCACGCCGTCAGCAAGAATCAGAGAACTCACGCCACACTTGGGGAAACGATCCATGGACTCAATGAAACGCATACTGGGCGCCACCGTTTGCGGACTGTCGCTGCTGGCCAGCGCAGTGCACGCCGAACAGCGCGAATTGCGGGTGTACAACTGGGCGGACTACATCCTGCCGTCCGTGCCCAAGGATTTCGCCAAGGACACCGGGATCAAGGTGACCTGGGACACCTTCGACACCAACGAGTCCCTGGAAGCCAAGCTGCTGACCGGCAACTCGGGCTACGACCTGGTGGTGCCGTCGAACCAGTTCATCGAAACCCAGATCAAGGCAGGCGTGTTCCAGAAACTCGACAAGTCCAAACTGCCGAACTGGTCGCACCAAGACCCGGCCTTGCTCAAGCTGCTGGACAAGAACGACCCGGGCAACCAGTACGGCGTGCCCTACATGTACGGCACCGTGCTGATCGGCTTCAACCCGGCCAAGGTCAAGGCGGCGCTGGGCGAGAATGCGCCGGTGGACAGCTGGGACCTGGTGTTCAAGCCCGAGAACATGGAGAAGCTCAAGGCCTGTGGCGTTGCCATGCTCGACTCGCCGTCGGAGATCCTGCCGCTGGCCCTGCATTACCTGGGGCTGGACCCGAACAGCCAGAACCCGGATGACTACGAAAAAGCCAAAGCGCTGATGCTCAAGGTTCGCCCTTACGTCACCTACTTCAACTCCGCCAAGTACATGACCGACATCGCCAACGGCGATATCTGCGTGGCCATCGGTTACTCCGGCAGCTTCTACCAATTCGGCAATCGCGCCAAAGAGGCGGGCAACGGTGTGGTCGTCGACTGGCGCCTGCCGAAAGAAGGCGCGCCGATCTGGTTCGACACCTTCGCCATCCCGAAAAGCGCGAAGAACGTCGCCGAGGCCCACGAATTCCTCAACCACCTGCTGGACCCGAAAGTCATCGCGCCGATCAGCGACTTCCTCGGTTACCCGAATGCCAACAAGGACTCGCTGGCGCTGATCAACAAGGACATCACCGGCAACCCGAACCTGACACCGACCAGCGAGGCATTGAAGACGCTGTACGTCGTGCAGCCATTGCCGCAAAAGCTTGAGCGGGTGCGTACCCGGGTCTGGACCAGCATCAAGTCCGATCAGTAACCCCGGGATATTTATGTGAAATCCCTGTAGGAGCGAGCCTGCTCGCGATGGCGGTGGATCAGTCCACATCTGCATTGACTGACACTCCGCCTTCGCGAGCAGGCTCGCTCCTACAGTTGATTGATGTCGAACACAAATCCCGCGGACGACGATGATCCGGTGTGGGAAGGTGCAAGGCTCAGCGAAAAAACTCCCCCGGTGTTTCGCCGAACTGCTGGCGGAAGGCAGCGATAAACGCTGACGTCGAGTCGTAGCCACAGGCCAACGCGACGTCGGTCACTCGCTCGCCCTGTTCCAGTGGCGTCAGGGCGCCGAGCAGGCGCAAACGCTGGCGCCAGGCGCGAAAGGTCAGGCCGGTGTCGCGCAAGAACAGGCGACTGAGGGTTTTCTCGGTGACGCCGAATTGGTTGCTCCAGTGACTGAGGGTGGTCTGTTGCTCCGGGTGCGACTCCAGGCTTTGGGCGATTTGCCGCAATCGGCTGTCCTGGGGCAGGGGCAGCATCAAATCGATCTGTGGCGCCTCCGCCAATTGATCCAGAATCACCTGGGCCAACCGGCCGTGCGGACCGTCCTGATCGTATTCCACCGGAACCTGACTGAAGGCACGGATCAACTCGCGCAACAAATCGCTGACCCCCAACACATGACAGCCCGGCGGCGCCCACGTCGAAACGCTGCAATCGATGTACAGGCTGCGCATTTCCGTGCGCGGCGAGCTGAACACCCGGTGCGGCATGCCCGCCGGAATCCACACCGCACGCTCCGGCGGGGCGACGAAACGGCCGACGCCGGTCTGTATTTCGAGCACGCCCGCAATCGCATAGGAAAGCTGCACCCACGGATGGCTGTGGCGCCGGGTCAGGGCGCGATTGGGCAGCGATTCGGTACGACCGTAGAGCGGTCGTGGCAGGCTGGACAGCCCGGGAATACTGCGTCGAACACTCTTGTCATGTCCTTTGGGCGGCATCAGCTGGCTCATCGGCGTTAGTCGGTAATTCCCAGTCACGTTAGAGTCGCTTTCACGTACTGGCAACCCCCGGATGATCAACCCCATGACTCGCCCCCGTCTGTTACCCGACAACTTCACACTGACCCTGATCGGCGTTGTGACGCTCGCCAGCCTGCTGCCTGCCAGCGGCCAGGTCGCGGTCGGTTTTGGCTGGCTGACCAACATCGCCATCGCGCTGTTGTTTTTTCTGCATGGCGCCAAGCTGTCCCGCGAATCGATCATCGCCGGTGCCGGGCACTGGCGCCTGCATTTGCTGGTGTTCAGCCTGACCTTCGTGCTGTTCCCGCTGCTCGGCCTGGCGCTCAAGCCGCTGCTGTCGCCGTTGATCGGCAATGACCTGTACATGGGCATGCTTTACCTGTGTGCGCTGCCCGCCACGGTGCAGTCGGCGATTGCCTTTACTTCGCTGGCGCGGGGCAATATCCCGGCGGCGATTTGCAGCGCGGCGGCGTCGAGCCTGTTCGGGATTTTTCTCACGCCGTTGCTGGTGACCCTGCTGCTGAATGTCCACGGCGAAGGCTCCTCGACCCTCGACGCCATCCTCAAGATCAGCGTGCAGTTGTTGCTGCCGTTCATTGCCGGGCAGATCGCGCGGCGCTGGATCGGCGACTGGGTGGCGCGCAACAAGAGCTGGTTGAAGTTCGTCGATCAGGGTTCGATTTTGCTGGTGGTCTACGGCGCGTTCAGCGAGGCGGTGATCGAAGGCCTCTGGCAGCAGATTCCGCTGCTGGATCTGGTCGGGCTGGTGCTGGTCTGCTGCATCGTTCTGGCGCTGGTGTTGCTGGCGTCGACCGTACTGGGCAAGGCATTCGGCTTCAACCAGGAGGACCGCATCACCATTCTCTTCTGCGGTTCGAAGAAAAGCCTGGCGACCGGCGTGCCGATGGCGCAGGTGCTGTTTGCCGGTAGCACCATTGGCTTGCTGATCTTGCCGCTGATGCTGTTCCACCAGATTCAACTGATGGTCTGTGCGGTGTTGGCGCAGCGTTATGCCAAGCGGCCGGAATCGATTTCGGAACTGATGGCTCAGGTTGACCCCTGATTTGCCAGCCATGGCGGCTCGAGTGAGCCGCCACGGTTTTACCGGTCAGCGCTTGTCAGCGACCAATGGCGGGGTGCGCGGCGGGATCATGCGTTTATTCCCGGTCGATTCGAACGCCGACGCCAGGTGCAGCAGCGACGAGTCGTCATAGGCGCGCCCGGCAAACGTCAGGCCGACCGGCATGCCGATGTCCGGCATCACGCCCATCGGCACGGTGACCGTTGGCACGCCGAGGTGACGGATGGCGAGGTTGCCGTTGGCGACCCACACGCCGTTGCTCCAGGCGATATCCGCCGATTGCGGATCGACATCGGCATTCGCCGGGCCCACATCGGCGACCGTCGGGAACAGCACCGCATCGAGGCCCAGGCGATCCATCCAGTCTTCCAGATCGATCTTGCGGGTTTTTTCCAGCCCGCGCAGGCCGTCCGGCATCGTGCTGATCTGGTCCCACGGGGTGATGCCACGCTCGGCCATGCGCACGTATTCGTCCATGCCGGCAACCAGGTCGCCCTCGCGGTTGGGCAGGGTGCCTGGGTCGTGAGGGAAGATCTGCGGGCCATCGACATCGACCAGACGATTCAGTTTCGGATCGCCGTTGGCTTGCAGGAAGTCATCGAAGGCCCAAGCCGTCAGGTCCCACAATTCGTGGTGCAGAAATTCCTTGGAGACGATGCCACGATTGAACACGGTCGGCGCGCCAGGGCGATCACCCTCGCAATTGGAGACCAGCGGGAAGTCCACTTCGAGCACTTCGGCGCCCGCGGCTTCGAGGGCCTTGCGCGCTTGTTCCCAGAGTCCGATCACCGAAGGACGGGTGTTGATGCGTTGGCCGGTCGGCCCACCGATGCCCGGCGCTTCGGAGGTACCCGCTTCAGGGTCGGCGTTGATGTACATGCGTGGAATGCCGAACTTCTTGCCGGCAAGTGCCTCGCTGTTGGCGGCCAGCGCCGGGTAGGATTTGGGGCGCACCAAGGACGAACTCGGGATCGGCACCCAGGGTTGCAGGCGCCACAGGTCGCCACGGGTGTCCGGGTCATCGGCCACTACCACGTCGAGCACTTCGAGCAGGTCGGCCATGGTCCGGGCGAACGGCACGACCACGTCCATGGTCGGGGTCAACGGCCAGTTGCCGCGCACCGAAATCACTCCGCGCGAAGGCGTGTAGGCACACAAACCATTGTTCGAGGCCGGGCCACGGCCGCTCGACCAGGTTTCTTCCGCCAGGCCGAATGCCGCGAAGCTCGCGGCAGTGGCAGTACCCGCGCCGTTCGACGAACCGGAGGCGAACGGGGCGGTGAGGTAGTCAGCGTTGTACGGGCTCTCGGCGCGGCCGTAGACGCCACGTTGCATCCCGCCGTTGGCCATCGGCGGCATGTTGGTCTTGCCCAGGCAGATCGCCCCGGCGGCGCGCAGGCGTTCGATGGTGAACGCATCGCGATAGGCGACCAGGTCCTTGAAGGCCGGGCTGCCGGAAGCGGCGGTCAGGCCCTTGACCAGATAGCTGTCCTTGGCGGTGTAAGGGATACCGTCCAGCGCGCCCAGCGTCTGGCCCTTGGCACGACGGGCGTCGGACGCCTGGGCCTCGGCAAGCGCCTTGGGGTTGCGCACCACGACCGCGTTCAGCGCCGTAGGCGTTTCGGGGCCGTCATAGGCGTCGATCCGCGCGAGATAAGCCTGGACCAGTTCAACCGAGGTGGTCTGGCCGGATTCGAGCGCGGCGCGCAGCTCGGCAATGGAAACTTCGGTAACTTCGATCATGCTGCCACCGCCGCTTGCAGGTGGAGGGTCCCAAACACTTCACTTTTCTCGAAATGGACTTTCATATCGTTATTCTCGTTGCACTGTGTGGCACGACAGGGTCGGGTGTTAAAAATACTGAGCACTATTTAGCATTAAACCGGGATTTTAGGAATCCGTTGTCCAATTTATCTTACAGGCGACAGAAAAAAGGCCACCACAACCCGACGTTGTGGTGGCCCGAGGGTGACTCATTATAGTGGCCCGCGCGCGCAGGCCAATGGATCAGTGAGCGCCGGCGGCCTTGTTCAGGTCGCTTTCGGCCCATTCGGTGTAGACGCAGGCATCTGCCGTGGCCCAGCGCACCCGCACCGGGTCGCCGGCCTTGAGCGGCATGCCGGCGGCGGACAGCGCCTTGACCGTCATCGAGGTGCCGCCAGCGGTGACCACGCTGCAGGTCTGGCTTTCGCCGAGAAACAGCACTTCCACGACCTTGGCCGTCACTTCGTTCCAGCCGGCGGCCAGCGGTTCGGCAGTGGCTTGTTCATTGCTCAGGGCCAGGGCTTTTTCCGGACGTACCATCAGCAGCACGTCCTGATCGGTTTGCAGGCCGGCGGTGAGTCGGATCGACAGCGGCTGCCCCTCGAAGGTCGCCACCGCATTACCCTGGGCCTTGAGCTTGAGGAAGTTCGAGTTGCCGAGGAACGAGGCGACAAAGGCGTTCGGCGGATTCTGGTACAGGTCATAACCGCTGCCGAGGCCGACGATCTTGCCGTGGCTGAAAATCGCGATGCGCTGGGACAAACGCATGGCTTCTTCCTGGTCGTGGGTCACGTAGACGATGGTGATGCCCAGGCGCCGATGCAGCTGACGCAGTTCATCCTGCAAGTCTTCGCGCAGTTTTTTGTCCAGTGCACCGAGAGGTTCGTCCATCAGCAGGATGCGTGGTTCGTAAACCAGCGCCCGTGCAATGGCGACGCGTTGCTGCTGGCCACCGGAGAGTTGCGAAGGGCGGCGATGGGCAAATTGCTCAAGCTGCACCAGCTTGAGCATCGCATCGACCCGGCGCTCGCGTTCGGCGGCGGCCAGTTTGCGGATGGCCAACGGGAACGCAATGTTGTCGCGCACGGAGAGGTGCGGGAACAGTGAGTAGCGCTGGAACACCATGCCGATGTCGCGTTTGTGCGGCGGCACGTTGACCAGCGACTGGCCGTTGACCAGGATCTCGCCGCTGCTCGGGGTTTCGAAGCCGGCCAGCATCGACAGCGTGGTGCTTTTGCCCGAGCCGCTGGAGCCGAGGAAGGTGAGAAATTCACCGTCCTTGATGTCCAGCGAGATGTTGTCCACGGCGGCGAAGTCGCCGTAGTGCTTGTTCAGGTTACGCAGGCTGACCAGGGGTTTGTCATTTTGCTGCGCGGAATCTTTGATCACTGCACTCATGTCGTACTCCTGGCGCTCAAGCGCTGATTTCGTTGCGCCGGCGCAGGGCAGCGGCGATGACCATGACCAATACCGAGAGGCCAATCAGCAGCGTCGAAGCGACGGCGATCACGGGCGTCAGGTCCTGGCGCAGGGTGGTCCACATTTTCACGGGAAGGGTTTGCAGGGTCGGGCTGGCCATCATCACGCTCAGCACCACTTCATCCCACGAGACGAGGAAGGCGAAGAGGGCGCCGGCCACCATGCCCGGACGGATCGCCGGGAAGGTCACCTTGAATACCGCTTGCAGGCGTGAGGCGCCGCAGATCACCGCGGCATCCTCGATCGACTGGTCGAACAGCTTCAGCGAATTGATGATCGAGATGATGGTGAACGGCAGCGCGACGATGACGTGGCTGACCACGAACGCGAACATGGTCCCGGTGTAACCCAGTTTCAGGAACAGCGCGTACACCGCCACCGCGATGATCACCAGCGGCACGATCATCGGCAGGGTGAACAGGCCGTAGAGCATTTCCCGGCCGGGGAAGCGGCCACGCACCAGGGCGAACGCAGTCGGCAGGCCCAGCGCGACGGCGAAGAACGTGGTCAGCACCGCGACTTTCAGGCTGGCCATGGCGGCGTTCATCCAGTCGGCATTGGAGAAGAACTGGCCGTACCATTTCAGCGTCCAGCCCGGCGGCGGGAACACCAGCCACTGGGACGAGCCGAACGACAGCAGCACGATGAACACGATCGGCAGCAGCAGGAACAGACCGATCAGCCCGGTGGTGGCATACAGGCCGAAGCGCATGCGCCGGCTCATGGCATTGGGGGTCAGGAGCATGACGGCTTACCTCGCGTTGCTGGCGCCAACCGGGGATTCCGGCTGGAGCTTCAGGTAGAAGTAGAACAACACCAGCGTGATCACGATCAGCAACGCGGCGCCAGCGCTGGCCAGGCCCCAGTTGAGGAACGACTGCACCTGCTGAATGATGAACTCGGGCAGCATCATGTTCTGCGCACCGCCCAGCAGCGCCGGGGTCACGTAGTAACCGAGGGACATCACGAACACCATCAGGCCGCCGGAGAACAGCCCCGGCCGGCACAGCGGCAGGAACACCCGGAAGAAGTTGGTCCAGGGGCTGGCGCCGCAGATCGAGCCGGCCTGCAGGATCATCGGGTCGATGGCCTGCATGGTCGCCTGCAACGGCAGCACGATGAACGGGATCATGATGTAGCTCATGCCGATCACCACGCCGGTGAGGTTGTGTACCATCTCCAGCGGTTGATCGATGATGCCCATGGCCATCAACGCCTTGTTGATCACCCCGGAGGCTTGCAGCAACACCAGCCAGGAGTAGGTGCGGGCGAGCAGGCTGGTCCACATCGACAGCAGCACGATGTTCAGGATCCAGCGACCCCAGCCACGGGGCACCAGGGTGATCGCCCAGGCCAGCGGGAAGCCCAGCAACAGACTGAACAGGGTCACTAGGCCGGCCACCGAGAAGGTGTTGAGCAACACCCGGGCATAGGCCGAGTTGGCGAACAGCTGTTCGTAGTTGCCCAGGCCCGGCACCGGTTCCAGCACGCCGCGCAGCAGCAGGCCAATCAACGGCGCGAGAAAGAACAGGCCGAGAAACAGCAGGGCGGGCACCAGGTTGCTCGCGCCACGCCAGCGCTGGGCCAGGCTCGGCGATTGCGTCATCGCAGCTGCCTTGCCGGCAGCGCCAGGGGCGCTCCCGACTGACGTGGATGGACGGGATGCGGTTACCGCCATTTTCATTTGACCAGCCATTCGTTCCACCGTGTCGCGATGGCCGGACCGTTCTTGGCCCAGTACGCGAAATCAAGAGTGATCTGATCCTTTGCGTAAGCGGTCGGCAGGTTCGGCGCCAGCGTCGAGTCCAGGCGTGCCACGCTGTCGACGTTGACCGGGGCGTAGGCGGTCAGGTTGGAGAAGTCCGCCTGGCCCTTGGCACTGCTGGCGTTGGCCAGGAACTTCATCGCCGCGTCCTTGTTTTTCGAACCCTTGGGAATGACCAGGATGTCGGCCATGACCAGGTTCTGCTTCCAGCTTACGCCGACCGGGGCGCCGTCTTCTTGCAGGGCATGAATCCGGCCGTTCCAGAACTGGCCCATGCTCGCTTCACCGGAGGCCAGCAGCTGCTGCGACTGCGCGCCGCCGCCCCACCAGACGATGTCTTTCTTGATGGTGTCGAGTTTTTTGAACGCGCGGTCCAGATCCAGCGGGTAGAGCTTGTCCGCCGCTACACCGTCGGCCAGCAGCGCCAGTTCCAGCACGCCAGGGCTTGGCCATTTGTACAGGGCGCGTTTGCCGGGGTAGGTCTTGGTGTCGAACAGCGCGGACCAGTCTTGGGGCTTGTTGGCACCGAGCTTGCCTTCGTTGTAGCCGAGGACGAAGGAGAAGAAGAACGAGCCGACACCGTGGTCGCTGACGAAGCGCGGGTCGATCTTGTCGCGTTCAATGACTTTGAAATCGAGGGGTTCGAGCAAGCCTTCGGCAGCGGCGCGCAGGGCGAAGTCGGCTTCGACGTCGACCACGTCCCACTGCACGTTGCCGCTCTCGACCATGGCCTTGAGCTTGCCGTAGTCGGTCGGACCATCCTGCACCACGGTGATGCCGCTGGCCTTGCTGAACGGATCGGCCCAGGCCTGCTTTTGCGCATCCTGGGTGCTGCCGCCCCAACTCACGAAGTTGACGCTTTCAGCCGCCATCAGTGCCTGGCTGGTCACGCTCAGCAGTCCCGCAAAAAGAACCGCGGTCGCACGTTTGTTCAACACCATTTTCACGCCCTCATTGTTGTGTTTATGAGCGGGGCTTTGAGTGCCCGCCTATCGGGAGCAACAGGTCCGTCGAGTCAGTGCTGACTGTCCGGTCTATGGAATATCATATTATGGTATTCCAAACTTTGTGCAAGCACTTTGCCGTACCGGCTATCAGCCAAAAGTGGATTTTCGGTGGTTCTGAAGATTGCCCGGCGACGCAATCCCCTGTGGGAGCGAGCCTGCTCGCGAAGGCGGGGTAACAGTCAACGAAGATGTTGGATGTACCTGCCTCTTCGCGAGCAGGCTCGCTCCCACAGGGAGTTGCGCCAAACCGAGGGTCACTCAGTGAATGGAATACTCTCCACCACCTCCAGGTCATACCCGGTCAAGCCCGCATACTTCAGCGGCGGGCCGAGGTGGCGCAATTTGCCGACACCCAGGTTCTGCAGGATCTGCGCACCGGTGCCCACTTCCGAATAAATCCGTGACTGCGAACGGCTGAACTGCCGGGGCGGCTGGGTCAATTGCGGCACGCGTTCGAGCAATGCCTGGGAGGATTCGTGATTGGCCAGCACCACCACCACGCCGTGGCCTTCGGCGGCGACACGCTGCAAGGCGGCCCACAAGGTCCAGTTGGTCGGCCCGCTGTATTCGGCACCGACCAGGTCGCGCAACGGATCGATCACATGCACGCGCACCAGCGTCGGTTGCTCGCGGCGCAAATCGCCCATGACCATGGCCATGTGGACACCGCCTTCGATGCGATCCTCAAAGGTGATCAGACGAAAGGTGCCATGCACGGTCGGCAGGTCACGCTCACCGATGCGCACGATGGTGTGCTCGGTGCTCAGGCGATAGTGGATCAGGTCGGCGATGGTGCCGATCTTGATCCCGTGCTTGCGCGCGAATACTTCCAGGTCCGGGCGGCGGGCCATGGTGCCGTCGTCGTTCATCACTTCGACGATCACCGAGGCCGGGGTATGGCCGGCCAGGCGTGCCAGGTCGCAGCCGGCTTCGGTGTGGCCGGCGCGGGTCAGCACGCCGCCTTCGCGGGCGCGCAACGGGAAGATGTGGCCCGGTTGCACGATGTCGGCAGGGCCGGCGTTGGCGGCGACGGCGGCGGCCACGGTGCATGCCCGATCTGCTGCAGAGATACCGGTGGTCACACCGACGGCGGCCTCGATGGACACGGTGAAGGCGGTGCTGAACACGCTGCCGTTGCTCGGCACCATCTGCTCCAGGCCCAGGCGTTTGCAGTGTTCGTCGGTCAGGGTCAGGCAGATCAGGCCCCGGGCTTCACGGGCCATGAAGCTGATCGCCTCGGGTGTGCAGCAGTCGGCGGCCAGCAACAAGTCGCCTTCGTTTTCCCGGTCTTCATCGTCGACCAGCAGGACCATTTTGCCGAGGCGGTAATCTTCGATGATTTCTTCGATGCTGTTGAAGGCCATGCTGGAGTCTCAGTGTTTGTTGGATTGGTAATGTGGTATACCATAATACAAAACAAGCTGAGAGGTCACTATGAAGGCGTACTGGATTGCTCATGTGGATGTCACTGACCCCGATCAATACAGTCAATACACTCAGCGCGCGCCGAAGGCGTTTGCTCTGTATGGCGGTCGGATTCTGGCGCGGGGTGGGCGTAGCGAGGCGATGGAAGGCCGGTCGACGCCGCAACGTAGTGTGGTGATTGAGTTTGATTCCTATGAGCAGGCGGTGGCTTGCTATCACTCGGCGTTGTATCAGGAGGCGCGTGGGTACCGTGAGGGGGTGGCTTTGGCTGAGGTGATTATTGTCGAGGGCGTGGCGCTGCTCTAAAAAACGCTTTGTTGGCTGAGTGCATATCCGTTTCTGCGATAACGGCGGCTGGCGGTTTCGCCCTTATGTATGGACTTGCCCCCACAGTTTTGATCTTCAGTGAACGCCAATCCCACGGCCGGCCACAATCCCTGTGGGAGCGGCGGTGCGGCGATCCGACTTGCCCGCGAAGGGGCCGGCATATTCAACAGAGATGGCGACTGACCCACCGCTATCGCGGGCAAGCTCGTTCCCTCAGTTTTTGTGTATTTCCTGAGTCTCAGTTCAACACAAAATCCACCGGCTCCAGTTGTGGCGGCAGTTCCGTCACACCCAAGGCAGCCAGCACATCGCGCTCGATGTTGCGCACGATGGCGTCGGTGGGCAGGTCGTTTTCATCGCGGCCGAAGGGGTCTTCCAGTTCATCGGCAATCGCATCCAGGCCGAAAAAGGTGTAGCTGACAATCGCCGTGAAAATCGGTGTCAGCCAACCCAGGGGTTCGGCCATGGCAAACGGCAAGAGGATGCAGAACAGGTAGATGGTGCGGTGCAGCAACAGGGTGTAAGGGAACGGTAGCGGGGTGTTCTTGATCCGTTCACAGACGGCCTGGGCATGGGTCAGGCTGGTCAGATGGTTGGTCATGAGTGTGTAGCGCCAGTCGTTGATCGCCCCGGACTCGTTGAGTGTCGAGCACTGCTGACCGACCTGCATCAGGATCTGCCCGCTGATGTCCGTGGTGTTGCCTTTGGGCATCGGGTGCAGCCAGTCGCCACTGGCGGCCATTTCGTTTTCCTGGCGCAGCCGCGCGTTGAGGGCATGGGCGAAGCCGCAAAGGTTGCTGAGGATCGTGTGTCGCTCTGCCGTGTCCTTGATCACCAGGGTTTCACGAATCATCGAGCGGATCTCCACGATCACATCGCCCCACGCCTTGCGCGCTTCATACCAGCGGTCGTAGCAGGCGTTGTTGCGAAAGCTCATGAAGATCGACAACGACAAACCCAGCAGCGTGAAGGGCGTGGCACTGACCTTGGAAAAATAACTGGGATGCAGGGTTTCAATGAGCACGATGGCCGAGGCGAGCAGCGTCACCATCAAGCTGCGCCAGGCAATGCGTTTGGCAATCGAACCCTTGAGCGACGTCAAAACGCCGATCAGGTTGGGTTTGGGTCTAACGATCATGGGTTTCAGCCGCCCGTCATGTTCATGAAGCGAACAACCTGAACATCGTCGTTCACTTCGAAATTGTGTCGATAAGGCTTGAGTTTCATCGCCTCGATAATGGCTTTTTCCAGGCGCTCGGGCTGTCCGGGATGGCTGCGCAACACAGCCTTGAGATCCACCGAGTGCTCATTGCCCAGGCACAGCAGCAGACGTCCTTCCACGGTCAGCCGCACCCGATTGCAGGTGCCGCAAAAGTTGTGGCTGTGGGGCGAGATGAACCCCAGGCGAATCTGCGGCGCCTCGGCCAGGCGCCAGTAGCGCGACGGGCCCTGGGTCGACTCGGCGGAATCAATCAAAGTGTAGCGTTCGGCAATGCGTTCGCGGACCTGGCTGCTTGCGAAAAACGATTCGGTGCGGCTGTGCTCGTGGATGGTGCCCAGCGGCATTTCCTCGATGAAGGAGATGTCGAGGTTACGGTCGATGGCGAAGCTCACCAGATCATTGATCTCATGGTCGTTGCGGCCTTTCATCACCACGCAATTGAGCTTGGTGTTGCGAAATCCGGCCTGGTTGGCGGCGTCGATGCCCTTGATCACCTGCGTCAGGTCACCGGTGCGGGTCAGTTCGCGAAAACGTTGCGGGTCCAGGCAATCGAGGCTGATGTTGAGGCGCTTGACCCCGGCTTCGAACAACGGTCCGGCCAGTCTGGCCAGCTGCGATCCGTTGGTGGTCATGCACAGTTCACGCAGGCCGGGCAGGGCGGCGATCTTCTCGCACAGTTGCACCACGCCTGGACGGATCAGCGGCTCGCCTCCGGTCAGGCGGATCTTGCGGGTGCCCAGCGCGACGAAGCTTTGTGCCAGTTGATAAATCTCTTCCAGGGTCAGCACCCGTTGGCGCGGCAGAAACTGCATGTCCTCGGCCATGCAATACACGCAACGGAAATCGCAGCGGTCGGTGACCGACATCCGCAGGTAGTCCACGCGCCTTGCAAACCCATCGATCAGGACTCGTTCTGACATGATTTCCTCTCCTGGCACCGAAAAAACTGTAGGAGCGAGCTCTGCTCGCGATGGTCGTTAACGATTACGCGTGCTTTCTGGTTACACGCGGTGCTCTTGGGTCCATCGCGAGCAGGCTCGCTCCTACAGTTATGAATTCCGTTAATAACGGATTTGTTGAGCGCAGGCTAAGAGCAACTTTGGCTGGCGTCCAATCACTATTGATGACCGGGTGATCGACCGGATCTATGATGAACTTTATTTTGTTTTAATAAGAGCTGTAATGGATTTCAGGCTATTGAAAAATAACAAAAAATATCCGTGATAGAGCGTTTCGATAATGTGGTCATAAATAGCGATTAGACAATAATTAAACGCCATTCATATGCTTTCTCCGTCAAATCGAGCAATGACCTGAATCAGGTCGAAGCCTGTGTGCATTGTCACGGAGAAGTACCATGTCTCAAGTCGACCGATACAAACCCTATAAAGGTGCCGCCGCTGGTTGGGGGGCGCTGATCGCTGTTACCAAGAACTGGCTGGGCAGTGAAAACGCGCTGAAGAACATTCGCGCCATGCTCAAGACCAACCAGAACGGCGGGTTCGACTGCCCCGGTTGTGCCTGGGGCGAGTCGCCGGAAAACGGCATGGTCAAGTTCTGCGAGAACGGCGCCAAGGCGGTTAACTGGGAGGCCACGGGGCGTTTGGTCGACCCGGCCTTCTTCAACAAGTACAGCGTCTCGGCGCTGGCCGAGCAGAGCGATTACTGGCTGGAGTATCAGGGCCGCCTGACCCACCCGATGCGTTATGACGCGGCCACCGACCGCTACGTCGAAACCACCTGGGACGAAGCGTTCGCGACGATCGCCCGGCACCTCAATGCGCTGGAATCGCCGGATCAGGCCGAGTTCTACACCTCGGGCCGGGCCAGCAACGAGGCCGCCTATCTCTATCAACTGTTTGTCCGCGCCTACGGCACCAACAACTTCCCGGACTGCTCCAACATGTGCCACGAAGCCAGCGCGGTGAGCATGATCGAAAGCCTCGGCGTGGGTAAAGGCACCGTGGTGTTTGACGACCTGGAGCATGCCGATGCGATCTTCGTCATCGGCCAGAACCCCGGCACCAACCACCCGCGGATGCTCGAGCCCTTGCGCGAAGCGGTCAAGCGCGGCGCACAGGTGATCTGCATCAACCCGCTCAAGGAGCGTGGACTGGAGCGCTTCCAGCATCCACAGCACCCGATCGAAATGCTGCTGAACGGCTCCGAGCCGACCAACACCGCGTACTTCCGCCCGGCACTGGGCGGTGACATGGCGGTCATGCGCGGCATGGTCAAGTTCCTGCTGCAGTGGGAGCGCGAAGCACAGGTCAACGGCAGCGAGCCGGTGTTCGACCACGCGTTCATCGCCGAACACACCTCGGGAATGGGTACCTACCTGGGGGAAGTCGACGCCACCAGTTGGGAGCACATCGAGCAGCAGTCGGGCATGACGTTGGCTGACATCGAACTCGCCGCCCACATGTACGCCCGGTCCAAGCGGGTGATCATGTGCTGGGCGATGGGCTTGACCCAGCACACGCACTCGGTGCCGATGCTGCAGGAAGTCATCAACCTGATGCTGCTGCGCGGCAACGTCGGCCGTCCCGGCGCGGGGCTGTCGCCGGTGCGCGGTCACAGTAACGTGCAGGGCGACCGCACCATGGGCATCAACGAACTGGCGCCTGCGGATTTGCTCGATGCCCTGGAAAAACGCTTCTCCTTCAAGCCACCGCGCGAGCATGGTCACAACACCGTGATGGCGATCGGCGCGATGGAGCAGGGGCGTTCGAAAGTGTTTATCGCCCTGGGCGGCAACTTCGCCCAGGCCACCCCCGACACGCCGCGCACCCACGCCGCGTTGCGCAAATGCGACCTCACCGTGCACATCGCCACCAAGCTTAACCGCAGCCATCTGGTCACCGGTCGTGAAGCGCTGATCCTGCCGTGCCTGGGCCGCACCGACATCGACATCCAGGCCGAAGGGCCGCAAGGCGTCACCGTGGAAGACACCTTCAGCATGATCCACATCTCCCACGGCCAACTGAAACCGAAGTCGAAACACCTGCGCTCCGAGCCTGCGATCATTGCCGGTATCGCCGCCGCGACCCTGGGCAAGCACCCGATCGACTGGAACTGGGCCATCGGCGACTACGGTCGCATCCGCAACATGATTGCCGACACCATTCCCGGCTTCGAGGATTTCAACCGGCGCTTGCTGCATCCGGGCGGTTTCCACATGCCCAACGACGCGGCCAAGCGCATCTGGAAAACCGCCAGCGGCAAAGCCCAGTTCACCCCGAGCGTGTTGCCGGAGCACTTGATCAGCGAGGGCGTGCGCAACCTGGCGGTCAAGCCGCACCTGATTCTGCAGACCATGCGCTCCCACGATCAGTACAACACCACGCTGTACGGCCTGGATGACCGTTATCGTGGGGTGTACGGCATGCGCGACGTGGTGTTCGCCAACGAGCAGGACATTCGCCGGCTGGGTTTCGAGCCTGGGCAGAAGGTCGACCTGGTGGCGCTGTGGGACGACGAACGCGAGCGTCGGGTCAGCGGTTTTACCCTGATCGCCTACGACATTCCGGCCGGTCAGGCGGCGGCGTACTACCCGGAGACCAACCCGTTGGTGCCGCTGGAAAGTTACGGTGATCGCACCTTCACCCCGACTTCCAAGTTCATCGCCATCCGGCTGGAACAGGCGAAGGCCAGCAACCTGATTTCGACTTCCGCCGCCTAGTACCGGGGGCGGCCCAAAGCCGCTCACCTGACCCTTTCGACTTGTGTTGGCTGCAGGCCCCCCGGCCTGACGGTGGCCCGGCCGTGTGCCGCCGTTTTTCAGCCGCGATGAGGATATCGACATGTTTAACCTGGAGGCACTGGACCTGGCGCGTATGCAATTCGCGTTCACGGTTTCGTTCCATATCATCTTTCCCGCCATCACCATCGGGCTGGCCAGTTTCCTGGCGGTGCTCGAAGGGCTTTGGCTGAAGACCCACAACGACACCTACCGCGATCTCTACCATTTCTGGTCGAAGATCTTCGCCGTCAACTTCGGCATGGGCGTGGTCTCGGGGCTGGTCATGGCCTACGAGTTCGGCACCAACTGGAGCCGTTTCTCCGACTTCGCCGGCAGCATCACCGGGCCCTTGCTGACCTATGAAGTGCTCACGGCGTTCTTCCTTGAGGCCGGTTTCCTCGGGGTCATGCTGTTCGGCTGGAACCGGGTAGGGCGCGGCTTGCACTTCTTCTCGACGGTCATGGTCGCCATCGGCACGCTGATTTCGACGTTCTGGATTCTTGCCTCCAACAGCTGGATGCAAACACCCCAGGGCTTCGAGATCGTCGACGGTCGGGTGATGCCGCTGGACTGGTTGGCCATCGTGTTTAACCCGTCGTTTCCGTACCGCCTGGCGCACATGGCGATTGCAGCGTTCGTGGCCACGGCGTTCTTTGTCGGCTCGTCGGCGGCGTGGCACCTGCTGCGCGGCAACGACACCAAGCAAGTGCGCAAGATGCTGTCGATGGCGTTGTGGATGGCCTTGATCGTCTGCCCGATCCAGGCAGTGGTCGGTGACGCCCACGGCTTGAACACCCTGGAACATCAACCGGCGAAGATCGCGGCCATCGAAGGGCACTGGGAAAACAACGGCAGCGAAGCGACGCCGCTGGTGCTGTTCGGCATCCCCGACATGCAGGCCGAGAAGACCCGATACGCCATCGAAATTCCCTACCTGGGCAGCCTGATCCTGACCCACAGCCTCGACAAGCAGATCCCGGCGCTCAAGAGCTTCCCGAAAGAGGATCGGCCGAATGCGACGGTGGTCTTCTGGAGTTTCCGCGTCATGGCCGGACTCGGCATGTTGATGGTGCTGGCCGGCGTGCTCGGCCTGGCCCTGCGCCGCAGCGGCGCCATCTACCGCAATCGCTGGTTCCTGCGCCTGATGCTGTGGATGGGACCAAGTGGCCTGATCGCCATGTTGGCCGGGTGGATCACTACCGAAGTCGGGCGCCAGCCGTGGGTGGTGTATGGCCTGCTGCGTACCGCCGATGCCGCGTCGAATCACAGTGTCGCGCAATTGAGCATCTCGCTGGCGCTGTTCGTGGTGATCTACTTCTCGGTGTTCACGGTGGGCATCGGCTACATGATGAAACTGGTCGGCAAAGGGCCGCAGCCCCATCACGGGCATGCCGCCGACGGGCATTCCGATCAGGTCATCACACCGCGCCGGCCGCTGTCCGCCGACGCTGAAATCCTCGAAACCGACGCCCGCGTCAATTGAAGGAAGGGAGTTGAGTCATGGGTATTCAAGGTATCGATTTATCGCTGATCTGGGGCGTGATCATCGTCTTCGGCGTGATGATGTACGTGATCATGGACGGCTTCGACCTGGGGTTGGGCATTCTGTTTCCGCTGATCCCGGATGCGAAGGAACGCGATGTGATGATGAACACCGTGGCACCGGTCTGGGACGGCAACGAGACCTGGCTGGTGCTGGGCGGCGCGGCGCTGTATGGCGCGTTCCCGCTGGCCTATTCGGTGATTCTGGAAGCGTTGTACCTGCCGCTGATCCTGATGTTGTGCGGCTTGATTTTTCGCGGTGTGGCGTTCGAGTTCCGTTTCAAAGCCAGCCCTGAAAAGCGGCATGTCTGGGACATGGCGTTCATCGGTGGTTCGCTGCTGGCGACTTTCTCCCAAGGCGTGGTGATCGGTGCGTACATTGCCGGCATCCCGGTGGTCGACCGCCAGTTCGCCGGTGGTTCGCTGGACTGGCTGGCACCCTTTCCGCTGTTCTGCGGAGTCGGTCTGATCGTCGCTTATGCGCTGCTCGGCAGCACCTGGCTGCTGGTCAAGACCGAAGGCATGCTCGAATCGCGGATGCGCCTGTTCACCCGGCCCCTGGCCTGGCTGCTGTTGGCGGTGATCGGCGTGATCTGCGTGTGGACGCCAATCCTGCATCCGGAAATCGCCACCCGCTGGTTTGCCCATGCGCACCTGGCGGTGTTCGGTGGCCTGGCGGTGCTGGCCTTGCTGGCGATGTTCGGCTTGCTCAAGACCCTGCGCCAGCGCCACACCCATTGGCCGTTCGCCTTCACCCTGATGCTGGTGTTTCTCGGTTACATCGGCCTGGCGTTCAGCATCTGGCCAAACATCGTGCCGCCGTCGATCAGCCTGTGGGCAGCGGCGTCACCACCGACCAGCCAGCTGTTCATCCTGATCGGCGCGCTGTTCATCCTGCCGATCATCCTGATGTACACGGTCTGGAGCTACTACGTGTTCCGCGGCAAAGTGAGGATTGGCGATGGCTACCATTGATTCCCGTGAACCAGCACCGGCGCCTTGGTACAAGCGCCTGGGATGGCTGGTGGTGATCTGGCTGGGCAGCGTGGTTGCCTTGGGTGTGGTGGCGGGGGCGTTGCGGATGTTGATGCATGCGGCCGGGATGAGTAGCCACTGATGGCAAGTCATTAAAGGGTTCCAGTTCACTTTGAGGCGTATGTATGGATTGGATTGGGTGAACATCCATTTTTGCGGTAATGGCCACTAACGGTTCCGCCCTTACGGCGGGTCACTTGGAAGAGCCCCAAGTAACCAAGGGCTCTTGCCCCTGACGTTCGGTGCCTCGCCAAGGCTCGGCATTCCCTCACTCCGGTCCTGCTCCGTGGGCCCGCCGCCATCGGCCATCCATGGCCGGCGGCGGCTAACCCGGCATCCATGCCGGGTTGCCCACTACGCAGAACCTCCACTCGGCCTCTCGAGGGGGCGTGCACCGCAACAGCAAAAGCGAGGCGGCCTTACAGCCGACCTGATCGCAAATGAACTCATTTCCCTGTAGGAGCGAAGCTTGCTCGCGATGGACGTCAACGATAACGCGTGCTGTCTGAATGATCGCGTTGTTCAGACGTTTTTCGCGAGCAAGCATCGCTCCTACAGGTACGGAGTAGCTCTGGCTTTTGATCTTGATCTGCCCCGTCGGAAGGCCGAGCGCAGGTTCTGCGCAGTGGGCAACCCGGCATGGATGCCGGGTTAGCCGCGTACGGCCATGGATGGCCGATCGCGGCGGGCCCACGGAGCAGGACCGGAGCGAGGGCATGCCGAGCCTAGGCGAGGCACCGTACGTCAGGGGCAAAAGCGTTTGGTTACTTTGCGCCGGGCGGCGCTCCGCTTTTCAAAGTGACCCGCTGTAAAAGCGGAACCGTCACCCGCCGTTACCAAAGAAACGGATATGTACACCATCGGCTGCAGAGTCCGCCCGCGACACACTCTGTGCGCCAAGGACTTCAGTCTCGCCACAAAAGTTTTCTTAAAGGGCACAGAGTCTTGTCTTTACTGAGCCCCAAACACCGCCGTCCAGTAAATCCCCGCATCGCTCTTCGGATCGGTTGCATACGCCGCGCCCAGTTCGCGGAACTGAGGGTTCATCAGGTTGGCGCAATGACCGGGGCTGGTCAGCCAGCCTTCGACCACCTTGCGTACGCTGTCTTGCCCGGCGGCGATGTTTTCGCCGATCTGCTGGAAGTTGTAGCCTGCCAATTCCGCGCGGTCACCCGGGGTGCGGCCGTCGCGGTCCTTGTGATCGAAGTAGTTGTTGTTGGCCATGGAGCGGGAGTGGGTTTCGGCGGCCGTGCCCAGTATGGCGTTCCAGGCCAATGGCGCGGTCGCATTGAATGACTGTGTGCCGCATTGACGCGGTTTGGCCCGTGCTGCGTTGAGTTCGATGAGCAGCTTCTGGCCCTCGGTCTGCCAGTCGCCCAGGCGTGCGCTCAACAACGGTCGTGCCACGACGATGCGCCACTGATTGTCCTGGCGGCTGACGCCGACATCGACGAATTGCGGGTCAAGAACGATCTGGCAAAAACTCTCCTGGATCGCTTTCATCGCCGACGCCGCATCGCGAGGCCCGGACAGGCTGATGGCCTGCACATTCTTCATGGGATAACCGGCAGTGGCCATGGCCTGCTGCAGATTGCCGATGCTTGGGGCGGTCAGCACCAGGCGCGGGTCGGCCGACAGCGGCGGAAGCTCCGATGAAACCTGGCCGGCGCAGCGCTGCAGTTGGCTGCGGTAAACATTGATCGATTCGACCAATTGCGCTTCGTCGGCCGCCACGGCGTTAGCGGCGAATACCAGGCCCAGTGACACACCGGCCAAACGCATTGCGGATGAAATGAAACCCATGAAAATCCCCCTTGAGCAGATTGCGCCCATGATGCGCGAAGTTGGCCCATCCAAGACAACGGATTTATCCAGAGTGTAGTGGGGTGGGCGAAATCATTTCACTACTAGACTCAATTGAACCACTCACCGAGTGACACCGACCATGCGCTTCGACTGGATCGCCACTTGCCTCGCCTTGACGTTGCTTGCCGGCCCGGTGTCCGCTGCGGATCAAGCGCAAAAACAGCAAGCGGCCGAGAACAAGGCCGAGGTGCTGGAACAGAAAGCCGCCGAGAATAAAAGCCCCGCACCGGCGCCCAAGGCTGAAGCGATTACCCCGTCCGAAGTCCAGGCCGTCGACCCGGCGGGCGCCGCGCCGCTGGACGATGCGATCACCTGCCTGGCCCGGTCCATTTACTGGGAAGCCAGGGGCAAGGACGCCGCCGACATGGAGGCGGTGGCCAATGTGGTCATGAATCGCCTGGGTCACGAGGGCTTTCCAGACACGGTGTGCAAAGTGGTCAAGCAAGGTTCGGAGACCAAGAGCTGCGAGTTTTCCTGGTGGTGTGACGGCAAATCCGATTCGGTCCAGGAAGAGGTGCCTTACGCGATGGCCAAGGAAATCGCGCGCAAGGCCCTGAACAAGGAGCTGCCGGATCGTACCCAGGGTGCCCTGTATTTCCATGATCGTACCGTCAAGCCGGATTGGGCCAGGGAATACATCTGGACCGTGGATATCGGCTTGTTCCGGTTTTACAAACCCCATGGCGGATCGGCCAGATAGCCGCGGTGTTTTCGGCCAGATATTTTATTTTTCCGAGGTAGTGCGAGGCGTTATCCAAACTGAAATGTGTCTGTTTTATAAGCTTCATAACGCAACCGTGCGCGAATGACGCCATAAGCAGGGACTACACATGAAGTTGACGAGGGTCCGGAGCAGTAACCTCGCGTCGATTGCGACGCAGTCGCCGGCGCGTTTCCCATGACCGTCCTGGTCACCGGTGCGGCCGGTTTCATCGGCTTTCATACGGTCCAGCGCTTGTGCCGCGAGGGTCAGGAGGTCGTCGGTATCGACAACCTCAACGACTACTACGACGTGGAACTCAAGCAGGCACGCCTCAAGGTGCTGGAGACTTTGCCGGGTTTTCGTTTCCAGAAAATGGACATCGTCGACAAACCGGCCCTGATCAGCCTGTTTCAGGAGCACGCTTTTACCGAGGTGGTGCATCTGGCCGCCCAGGCCGGGGTGCGCTACTCGCTGGACAATCCGGATATCTATGGGCAATCGAACCTGGTGGGTTTCCTCAATGTGCTCGAAGCCTGTCGGCACCATCGCCCCGAGCATCTGATCTACGCCTCGAGCAGCTCGGTGTACGGCGCCAACAGCAAGCTGCCGTTCAGTGTCGAGGACCCTGTCGAACATCCCGTTTCACTGTACGCCGCCAGCAAGCGCGCCAATGAACTGCTGGCTGAAAGTTACTGCCACCTGTATGGCCTGAAAGCCAGTGGCCTGCGCTTTTTCACCGTCTATGGCCCGTGGGGCCGACCGGACATGGCGCTGTTCAAGTTCACCGACGCCATCCTCAAAGGCCTGCCCATCGACATTTACAACCAGGGGCAGATGTCCCGCGACTTCACCTATGTCGACGACATTGTCGAAGGGATCGCCCGACTGCGCCCAAGGCCTCCGGTGCCGGAAGGCTCTGTCGCCGGGGTCAACCGGCTCTTCAATATCGGTCGCGGCATGCCGGTGGCGTTGCTGGATTTCGTCGAGTGCCTGGAATCAGCCCTGGACCTGCAGGCCCGGCGCAACTACCTGCCGATGCAGGCCGGTGACGTGGTCAAGACCTGGGCCGATGTCTCGGCACTGGCCGAGTGGGTGGGTTTCAGCCCGCAGGTGACCCTGGAAACCGGCGTAAGAGCATTTGTGAAGTGGTATCGGCAGTTCTACCGGATTTGAAGCATTCGCCTCTGATCTCGAAAAATCAAAAAGGGCGAGAGAGTCCTCATGAGCCAAGACATTTTTGTATCCGTACTGATTCCCGCCAAGAACGAATCAAACAACCTCAAGCCATTGCTTGAGGAAATTCGCGTGGCGCTGGCCGACGAGGCTTACGAAATCATCGTGGTCGACGATGGCAGCACCGACGGGACCCTGCATGAGCTGCGGCAGATTCGCCAAAACGGCTTGAACACTCTGCGCATCCTGCATCACGAGCGGTCGCTGGGGCAGAGCACCTCGCTGTACCACGCCGCACGGGAGGCTCGCGGGCTGTGGCTGGCGACCCTCGATGGCGACGGTCAGAACGATCCGGCGGACATTCCTGGCATGCTCGCACTGGTGCGCGGCGAACCGGGCAAGGTCGATGTGCAACTGGTGGCCGGGCATCGGGTCAATCGCCGCGACACCGCGAGCAAACGCTACGCCTCGCGCTTCGCCAACAATCTGCGTCGGCGTCTGCTCAAGGATGCCACTCCGGACACCGGTTGCGGCCTGAAGCTGATCGAGCGCGCGGCGTTCTTGCGCCTGCCGTACTTCGACCACATGCATCGCTACATTCCGGCGCTGATCCAGCGCCATAACGGGCGCATGATCGTGCACCCGGTCAACCACCGGCCGCGCACGGCCGGGGTGTCGAAATACGGCAATCTCGACCGCGCGCTGGTTGGCATTCTTGACCTGATCGGCGTCTGGTGGCTGATCAAACGCACGCGCCTGAACACCCAGGCCCAGGAGCTCGAAGGATGATTCTGACCCGTGAAACCCTGTGGCTGCTGGTCGGTTTTGCCGGGCAGGCTGCCTTTACCGGGCGGTTTGTCTTGCAGTGGTTGTACAGCGAGTACAAGAAACGCAGCGTGATCCCGACCAACTTCTGGTACCTGAGCATCGTCGGCAGCACCTTGTTGCTCGCCTACGCCATTTACCGCCAGGACCCGGTGTTCATCGTCGGGCAGGCCTTTGGCTCCCTCGTCTATTTTCGCAACCTGCAATTGATTGCCAAAAGCAGAAGCGTAAAGGAATAAGCAATGCGTAGATCGTTGTCGCCCAGGGTCGAGTGCCTGGGCCTGATGCTGCTTGCCCTGTTGCTGATCGGCGCGGGAATGGGGCTGCGTCAGGCGCAGAATGTGGACGAGGAGCGCTTCCTCGGTGTCGCGCTGGAGATGCTGCAGAACGGTTCCTGGCTGATCCCGCACCGGGCCGCCGAGATCTACGGCGACAAGCCACCGATTTTCATGTGGACGGTGGCGTTCTTCACCTGGCTGACCGGCAAGCCCAACATCGCCCTTTATATCCCGGGACTGTTTTCGGCGGTGACGGTCACGGCGATGGTCTATGACCTGGGCCGTCGCCTGTGGACCCAGCGTACCGGGCGCAACGCCGCGCTGCTGTACCTGGCGACGTACCAGACCTACAGCATCCTGCGCACCGGTCAGATCGACAGCTTTCTGATTCTGTTCACCTCCCTGGGCCTGTACGGCTTGGCGCGGCACCTGCTGCTGGGACCTGCGTGGCGCTGGTTCTACGCGGGTTGCGCGGCCATGGGCATTGGCGTGATCACCAAAGGCGTGGGTTTTCTGCCGGCGCTGTTGCTGATTCCATACGCCTATGGGGTGCGCAAAGGCTGGCCCGGTGTGGTGGCGATGCCAGGTGAAGTGCGCAAGTGGTTGCTGGGGTTTGCAGTGATGCTCGCGGCGATTGCGATCTGGCTGTTGCCCCTGGCCTTGTCCATTCTCTTCAATGGCAGCGCAGACGAAATTGCCTATGCGCGGGAGATCCTCCTGCGTCAGACCGCAGGCCGCTATGCCGCCGCGTGGCATCACCGCGAACCGTTCTGGTATTTCTTCACCAAGGTGATTCCGCAGTACTGGCTGCCGTTGGTGTTGGTACTGCCATGGCTGGTGCCGGCCTGGCGCCGTCAGCTACAAAAACGCGATGGCCGGGTGTTGGTATTGCTCGGTTGGGTGCTGCTGGTGGTGCTGTTTTTCTGCATCAGCACGGGCAAGCGCAAGTTGTACATCTACCCGGCGCTGCCTGGGCTGGTGCTGGTCGCCGCGCCGTTGATCCCGTGGCTGCTCAAGCGCTGGTTCAAACGCCACCCGCGTTTGCGTCGGGTGTTCCCGGCACTGGTGGCGACCTGGTTCGCGTTGTGGTTCGCCCGTGGTTTCATCGAACCGCTCAAGGACGGCACCAACGTTGATCAGGTGCTCATGACCCAGGCTGCGACCATGACCCAGGGCGCCGATCTGGTGCTGGTCAACTGGGAGGAGGGGCACTGGTTGTTCGCCCGGCAGCCGATCGTACATTTCGGCATGGACAATTCGACCATCGAAAAGGCCGCGCTGTACCTGCGCGAACACCCCAAGGCCTACGCTTTGGTGCCCGATGACGTGCTGAACCAGTGCTTCAATCCCGAAGCGGCCCGTGAGCTGGGGGAAAACTCCCGGGCGAACTGGTCGATCGTGGGCGCGGCTGCCGACAACGGCAAATGTCTGCCGCAAGAGGCCGGCAAAGCCTATCGGTTCACCTGGAATGACCCGCACATGCCAGCGCCGCCGCTGCAAGTGGCCAATCCCTGAGGGCAAAAAAAGGGTCGCTTGAACAAGCGGCCCTTTCTCTTCGTTCGTCGCCTGTCACTGACTGGCGTCCAGCACCACGCGGTAGCGCGCCTTGCCACTGCGCAAATGATCGATGGCCTCGTTGATCCGGCTCATGGGAAACATCTCCACCTGCGGCACAATCTGGTGGCGTGCGCAGAACTCCAGCATGGTCGCGGTGTTGGCCGGGGAGCCGACTGGTGAGGCGGACATGGTTTTTTGCTGGGGAATCAGTTCGAACACGTGCATGGGGATGGCATCGGGCACGACGCCGACAAAGTGCAGGCGACCCTTGCCGCGCAGGGTGGCGAGCATGGCGCTCCAGTCGAGGTTGGCGTTGGCGGTGACCAGGAGAAAATCCAGGGTGCCGGCAATGGCATTGAGCGCATCGGTATCGGTCGAGGCGACCACCTTGTGCGCGCCCAGGCGCTTGGCTTCGTCCTGCTTGCTCAGCGATGAGGTGAACGCCGTGACTTCGCAGCCCCAGGCGTTAAGGAAGCGCAGCGCCAGGTGACCGAGGCCGCCGATGCCCACCACGCCGGCCCGGTCGGTGGGCTTGATGCCGAATTCCAGCAGCGGGTTGAACACGGTCGAGCCGGCACAGAACAACGGCCCGGCCATCGCCGGATCGAGCCCGGCCGGGATCGGCAGGGCCCAGGCCCAGTGCGCGCGAATGCGGTCGGCAAAGCCGCCGTTGCTGCCGATGATGGTCGGTTGCACGGTGCGACACAGGTTATGCGAGCCTTCGATGCACGAGGCGCAATGCATGCAACTGCCCTTGTACCAACCGATGCCCACCCGTTGCCCCATTTCCAGACCGCGAACCTGGTCGCCCAGGCGCACGATACGACCGACCACCTCATGGCCGGGGATGAACGGGTAGCGGCTGATGCCCCAATCGTTGTCGATCAGCGACTGGTCGGAGTGGCAGACGCCGCAATATTCCACGGCGACTTCCACCTCATCGCTGGCCAACGGACCGGGATCGTAGCTGTAGCGTTCCAGTGGCGCGCCCGCTGCCGTGGCGGCCCAGCCGGTAAAGGTGGTGAGTTCGCTGCTGTCGCTCATGGGATACCTCCAGATCAGAAGTCAGGGGTCTTGGCCGCTTCGGTGCCGCGGCGGAGCGAAGAAAGTGTAGCGGGTTGCCGGCGTTCCATCGGGTGCGAGCCTGGATACTTGAACATACAAAGGCGCCCGAAGTGGACACATTGCAGATACATCAGCGCGGTTTCATGAGCCAGGTCCCACACTCACAGAGAGATCAGCCATGTTCCGCAAACTGCAGCAGGTCGCCAGATTGTTCAGCCAGAGTGCCCGATTGATGGTGGGTGTTCCCGAGTACGACAACTACGTGGCGCAAATGGCCCGCAACCATCCGGGCGAGCCGGTCATGAGTTATGAGATGTTCTTCCGCGAACGTCAGGAAGCGCGTTTTGGCCGGGGCAAGTGCAACACGCGGTGCTGCTGACCCGAGAGTTACCTCAGAAATCCAGATCAATCACGAAGGCATCATCGAAATCAGGATTTTCATTGATGCCATTCTTGGCATAGCCCCGGGGGTTGCAGACCACCCGGGTGTTGCCCACCCGATAATCGAAGCTGCCATGAGTATGGCCGTGCAGCCACAGTGCCGGCTGCCAGTCTTTGATCCGCGCTTCGAGGTCCGAGACAAAGCTTGAGTTGATCGGCGAACCGGCAAAGGTCGGGCTGATGCTCGACCGCGTCGGGGCGAAATGCGAGACCACCACCGTGGGCGTGCTGCTGTCGCGGGTGAAGCAGTCCTCCAGCCAGGCGACCGTTTGCAGAAACACCAACTGGGAAATGGCTGGTGTGAACAGGTCCGGAAAGTCGGGGGCAATCCTGATGTGGCTGAAGTCACGGATCAGTTGGGTCGCCAGATCAATGCCCAGCGCCCGATCCTCCGGGCTGTCGAGCAGGCGATAGTCAGACCATAAGGTGCAGCCGAGAAAACGCACGCCTTCGTGGACGTACTCCGTACGCTCCAGTACGTGGATCTGCGTGCCTTGCGACAGGCTGTTCAATTGCTCGTAGGTGGAGACCAGGTCACTGCCATAGAACTCGTGATTGCCCGCCACATACAGCAGTGGAACCGGGCAGGCTCTGGCCCACTCGATGGCCTTGGCCGGCCGGGCGATGTCCCCGGCGAGCACGACGATATCGGCATCCACAGCGGGAAAAGGGATCGCGTTGACGGACAGGTGCATGTCGGACAGCAAGGCGATGCGCATGGATCAACTCCGGCGTGTCTTGAAGGGCAGGTCATTCAAGTTACGCGTTGATTACCCCTTGTCACAAGCCTGCTCCCACAGTTTGATCGTCAGTGAATGCCAATCCCGCGGCCGACCACAATCCCTGTGGGAGCGGCGGTGCGGCGATCCGACTTGCCCGCGAAGAGGCCGGTACATCCAACACAGATATTGGCTGACCCACCGCCTTCGCGAGCAAGCCCGCTCCCACAATTTTGATCTTCAGTGAACGCTAATCCCGCGGCCGACCACAATCCCTGTGGGAGCGGCGGTGCGGCGATCCGACTTGCTCGCGAAGAGGCCGGCACATCCAACAGAGATATTGCCTGACCCAGCGCTATCGCGAGCAAGCTCGCTCCCACAATTTTGATCTTCAGTGACCACCAATCCCACGCCAGCCACAACCCCTGTGGGAGCGAGCCTGCTCGCGAAGAGGCCGGCACATCCAACAGAGATATTGCCTGACCCAGCGCTTTCGCGAGCAAGCCCGCTCCCACAATTTTGATCTTCAGTGACCACCAATCCCACGGTTGGCCACAACCCCTGTGGGAGCGAGCCTGCTCGCGAAGAGGCCGGCACATCCAACAGAGATATTGCCTGACCCAGCGCTTTCGCGAGCAAGCCCGCTCCCACAATTTTGATCTTCAGTGAACGCTAATTCCCCGGCCGGCCACAGTTGACCTGCTTACTTCAAGTACCACCCCCAAGGCTGCTCACTGACGTACTCGGTCACCTGCTTGACCTCCAGGTAATTGTGCAATCCCCATTGCCCCAGTTCCCGGCCGATGCCGCTGTGTTTCATCCCGCCCCAGGGCGCTTCGACGAAGGTCGGTTGCGAGCAGTTGACCCAGACGATCCCTGCACGCAGCTGGTTGGCGACCCGAGCGGTGCGCTGCAAGTCGGCGCTCATCACGGCGGCAGCCAAGCCGAAGCGGCTGGCGTTGGCCATTTGCACCGCTTGCTCTTCGGTCTTGAAACGCTTGATGCACAGCACCGGGCCGAACACTTCTTCGCGCCACAAGATGCTGCTGTGCCCCGGCTCATCAAAGATTGCCGGCTCGATGAAATACCCTTCGGCCAGATGCGCCGGCCGCTTGCCTCCGGTGAGCAAACGGGCGCCACTGGCCAGGCCCTGGTCGATGAAACCGAGCACCTTGTCGTACTGACCCTGGCTGACCAGCGGCCCGAGCAGCACACCGGGCTGCATGCCGGGGCCAATGCTGATCTTGCGGGTTTCTTCGACCAGACGTTCGATCAGGCGCGGGGCGATGCTTTCTTGCACCAGCAGACGTGACGTGGCGCTGCACACCTGGCCCTGGTTCCAGAAAATCCCGAACAGAATCCACTCCACAGCGGCTTCGACATCGGCGTCATCAAACACGATGAAGGCAGACTTGCCCCCCAGTTCCAGGCTGATGTTCTTGATGTCCCGCGCCGCCGCCGACATGATTTTCGCCCCGGTGGGCACGCTGCCGGTGAAGGCCAGTTTGTCCACTCCCGGATGCTCGGTGAGCGGGCTGCCGGCGTCGGCGCCGAGGCCGGTGACCATGTTCAACACTCCGGCTGGCAAGCCGATACGGTCGGCAGCGGCCGCCAGCTCCAGGGCGGTCAGCGGCGTCAGTTCGGACGGTTTCAACACCACCGTGGCCCCGGCAGCCAAGGCTGGCGCGACCTTCCACGCGGCCATCAGCAGCGGGTAGTTCCAGGGAATGATCTGCCCGGCGACGCCAATCGGCTCGTGGCGGATGCGGCAGCGGAATCGCGCGTCCGGCAAGGCCAGCGGCTGATCCTGCTGCTGATCCAGCTCGCGGGCCAAACCGGCGTAGTAACGGAAGCAACCAATCGCATCGCCAATGTCCCACTGCGCTTCGGGCAGGGGCTTGCCGTTGTCGCGCACTTCAAGTTCCGCCAGCGCCTGCTGGCCACTTTCCAGTTCATCGGCCAAGGCTTCCAGCCACTGTGCACGTTCGGTGCCGCTGGTCTGGCCCCAGCCATTGTCGAAGGCACGACGGGCCGCACGCACGGCATGGTCGACATCCTCTTCAGTGCCCGCGGCCACCCGGTGGAAGACCTGTTCGGTGGCCGGATCGATCACGTCCAGATAACCGCCCAGGTCCGGGCTGACCCATTCGCCGTTGATGTAGAGCTGATCACGCATGGTGCGACTCCTTGACGCCGGTGCGGCGGTTTTGCAGATGGCGGGAAGTGAACAGCAGGGCCAGCGACACGCAGATGATCACCGTGGAAATCGCGTTGATCTCTGGTGTCACGCCACGGCGGATGGAGGAAAAGATGTAGATCGGCAACGTCGTTTCAGAGCCGGCGACGAAGAACGCGATGATGAAATCGTCGAAGCTGAAGGTGAACGCCAGCAGGAACCCGGCCATGATCGCCGGACTGATCTGCGGCAGGGTCACCCGCCAGAAGGTGTCCATCGGAGGCGCATACAGGTCCGCCGAGGCTTCCAGCAAGGCCTTGTCCAGCGAGTCGACGCGGCTGCGCACGATCACCATCACCAGGGCCATGGTGAACAACGAGTGCGCGGCGATCACGGTGAAGAACCCCATGTTCAATTTCGGCACTGTCGGCAGCCAGCTCGCCAGCAGCGGGTTGATCAGGTCGAACAGGCTGATGAAGGCGATCAGTGTCGAGATGCCGATGACAATGCCGGGCACGATGATCGCGCAGTAGGTCAGTGCGTCGAACAGCAAGCGCACTTTGGTGCCGCAGCGCTGCAAGCCGAACACCGCGAGGGTGCCGAACAGCGTGGCGATCACTGCCGAACTGAAGGCGATCAGTGCGCTGTTGCCCAGGGCTTCCATGATGAACGGGTTGCCGAATGCGGTGCCGAACCATTGCACCGAGCAGCACTGGAACGCCAGGCCACTGCGCCCGGCGTTGAAGCTGAACAGCACGATCAAGGCAATCGGCGCATAGAGGAACAGGTACAGCGAGGTTGAATAGCTGCGCAGCCACATGTCACAGGCCTCCGTCGGCAGGGCGGCCGCCGTAGCGCGCCACCAGTTTCAAATACACGCCGATGATCAGCAGCATCATCGCCACCAACGTCATGGCCAGCGCACTGCCGAATGGCCAGTTGCGCGATTGCAGGAACAGGTCGACCAGCGCGTTGCCGACAAAGAACACCTTGCCGCCGCCGAGAATGGCCGGGATCAGGAACTCGCCCATCAACAGGATGAACACCAGCATCACCCCGGTGATGATCCCCGGCGCGGACAGCGGCAGGGTGATCCGGCGAAAGCTTTCGAAGGCACTGGCGCCCAGGTCCGCCGAGGCTTCGAGCAGGCGCTTGTCGAGTTTTTCCAGGCTGACGTAGATCGGGAACACCATCAGCGGCAGGTAGCCATAGACGATGCCGATCAACACCGCCCACGGCGTGTTGATCAGCCGCACATCCTCGAGACCCAGGCTGGCCAGCAGCGCCGGAATGCCTTTGCCGCTGAGGATGAAAATCCACGCGTAGGTGCGGATCAGGAAACTGGTCCAGAACGGCACGATCACCAGGGTCAGCAACAGCGAACGGTTCCTCGTGACCTTGACCGCAAGGAAGTACGCCAATGGATAAGCCGCCACCAGGCACACCAGGGTGCCCAGCGGCGCCAGCATCAGCGTGTTGCTGAACGCCGCGCCGCGAGAACCGAGATTCAGGTAGTTGGCCAGGGTGAAGCCACCGGCGTAACCGCCCACGGCGCTGCGCTCGCCGAAACTGAAGACCAGGATGATCACCAGCGGCATCAACAACAGCAGCAGGAACCACAGGGTCGAAGGCAAGAGCATTAGCAGGGTGATGCGCCGGCCGAGGCTGCGCCGTTGGCGAACCTCGGCCGACAGGGCATGGCCAGGCTGCACCGTTTGCGGGTGGGCGGCGGCATTCATGGGTGACTCCTCATTGGCCATGGTCAGGCGATCAGGCGGACTTGAAACGCGCCATCAGTTCGGCACGCGCCGGGCTGGTCAGCGTCGCGGCGGCACCGAACTCCAGCGGGCTCAGGGCTTCGGCGGCCGGGTACATGATCGGATCGTCGAGCATCGCCACCGGCAGCAGCGCGTCGACACGCTTGTCGCCGCTCGGGTAGCCGTGGCTCAGCACTTCCAGCTTGTTGTGCTGCGGGTCGAGCAGGTAATTGATGAACGCGTAGGCGGCGTCCTTGTGCTCCGAGCTTTTCGGAATGGCGAAAAAGTCGCTCCACAACTCGCCACCTTCCTTGCCCAGTTCGAACTGCATTTGCGCGTTATCGCGGTGCAGTTGCGAAGCATCGCCGGTCCACGCCATCGCCAGCCAGGCATCGCCGCTGCGCATTGATGGTTGAATGTCGGAGTTGATCGCGAACAGGTGCGGCTTGACCTCGATCAGCAGCTTTTCCGCGTCGGCCAGTTCTATCGGGTCCAGAGAGTTGAAGCTGTAGCCGAAGCTTTTCAGCGCGTTGCCGATGGCAGTCAATTGGTAGTCGTGAACGATCGTGCGGCCGCTGGCCGGGCCTTGGGCGGCGGCCCAGAATTCTTTCCAGCTGGCGGGACCGTTTTTCAGCTTGCCGGCGTCGTAGAGCATGCCGGTGGTGCCCCAGTTTTTCGGCACCGCGTAGACCTTGCCGTCCACCGTGCCTTGGGCCATGAACTTCTGCTGGAACGCCGAGGCGTCGAAGTTGGGAATGCGCGACAGGTCCAGCGGCTCGATCAGCCCCAGGCCGACGTAGGTGCTGATGGTGTAGTTGGTCGGCACCAGCACGTCCCAGCCACTGCCGCCGGCCTGCAATTTGGCGAGCATTTCTTCGTTGGAGCCGAAAACACTCATCGACACCCGGGCGCCGGTGGTCTTGCTGAACGCGTCGAGGTTTTCCTGGCTGTGGTAGTTCGGCCAGGTCGCCAGCGCCAGGCGATCACCGAGTTTGGTTTGCTCGGCGGCCTCAGCGGTGGAGGTCAGCAGGCCGGGCATGTTGGTGGCGACCACGGCGGCGGCGATCCCCAGGCCCGTGCGGCCAAGGAACTCGCGGCGGCTGATCGAGCCGTTCTGCCAGCTGCGCAGGGTTTTTATAAAAGTCTTCTGGTCCATAGCACGCTCCACATCCGGTTGATGAAACGAATCGATGATTTACAACGCCATGGCCAACCCATTGGCGTGATCCCAGCCGACGCGCACTGGCGCGCCGTGTTCGAATGCATTGGCGCCGTGATCCTGCTGGCGCGGTACCCGCACGCAGACCACGCCGAAGGCCTGGGTGCGCACGCGGTACTCGGTGGAATTGCCCAGGTAAATGCGGTCCTCGACGCAGCCTTGCAGCTTCACTTCCCGGGCCATCTCGGCGTTGGCCCCGGCGATGCTGATCAGCTCCGGCCGCACCGCAATGCAACCGGCGGCGTTGGCGCTCAGACCCTTGCCGGTGGGGGTGAGCGGGCTGGTCAGTTCCAGCCCTTGCTCGGTGCGCAGCACCACCGAATTGCCGTTGAGCTGGCGCACGGTGCCGTCGAACAGGTTGGACTCGCCGATGAAGTCAGCGACGTAGCGACTGGCCGGCGCTTCGTAGAGTTGTTCCGGGGTGGCGGTCTGGATGATCGATCCGTTGTGCATCACGCTGATGCTGTCGCTCATCGACAGGGCTTCCTCCTGGTCGTGGGTGACCAGCACGAAAGTGATGCCGACCTCGCGCTGCAAACGCAGCAGTTCCGACTGCATCTCCTTGCGCAGCTTGCGGTCCAGCGCAGCCAGTGGTTCGTCGAGCAGCAACACCGTCGGCTTGTTGACCAAGGCGCGGGCGAGGGCTACGCGCTGTTGCTGGCCGCCGGACAGTTCACTCGGCTTGCGTTGGCCGAAGCCGCTCAGGCGCACCATCTCCAGCGCCTCATCGGCCATGCGCAATTGCTGTTTTTTGTCCGGGCGTGGATTGCGATAACGCAGGCCGTAGGCAATGTTCTGCGCCACGGTCAAATGCGGGAACAAAGCGTAATGCTGGAACACCATGTTCACCGGCCGCTCGAAGGCCGGCACACCGGCCACGCTTTTGCCGGCCAGACGAACCTCGCCGCTGGTGGGCTGCTCGAAGCCGGCGATCATGCGCAGGGTGGTGGTCTTGCCACAGCCCGAGCCGCCGAGAAAGGAATGAAACGAGCCACGCCGCACCGCGAAATCCAGACCGCTGACGGCCTGCACCTCGCCATAGCGTTTGACCACATTGCAGAATTCGATATCGCTTGGCGGGGTGTTGTTCACGAGGCGGGCTCCCTTGCAGTGATGAATCAGTGCGTCGGGGGCCAAACTAGCAATCGGGGTTTTACGGTGTATATATCCCTTGGGGGATAGGAGGGTGGGGTTATTGATAGACCCCATGCTCAATTCGAGTCAGATAATCCTCAACCTTCTGGAATCCCTGTGAGTCATCGAGCAGTTCCTGCGGGACGTGGTTTTCCAGTGGCTTGCAGGGTTTTTTTAGCCACGCCTTTGCCAACTGTTGATTGCCAAATACGTTGATGGCGTGTTTCAGGGCTTTTGCATGCAGGGTTTTGTTTTGCTGTTTTAGCCGCACTGATGTGATCTCCGTTGCCAGTTTGATACGTGTCAGCAGCCTCCACGTTAACCTTCGCATTTCCGACGACAAACCCTAAAAGTACGTCGGATATTTCCCGTGTTTCCAGGCAGATTTAAACGCTGCTAGGCCGCGAAAATTCGCGCGTCTGCCGTTGTTTTAGTGTTGTTGTTTAAGTGCGCTCTACGTTACTTCATGAAAGCTACAACACCTTGCGTCGTTGCCTACAGGTACGCCAGAATCCGCCGGCTTGTGCGCCTTGGGGCTGGGTTTTATCGTTCCCGCGTCGCTGCCAATTCAGCGACCGGGCTTGGAACCCCGAGGAATAAACGGCACAAGGCGTGCCGCTTAACATATGCTGCGCACCTTCAAGTGTGCACTCCGTTATGGCGGCTGTGCGCGGGAGACCTTAGGGTCTGCCGGGTTCCGTTTACCCCGGGTTCCAACCTGCGTACAGCTGCCACCCCTTCGCTTGGAACCGAATGGAGCAGCTCCAACTCGTAGACGGAGACTTGCCATGTTCAAGGTCACACCCAACCCGCCGGACACCGATCCAGCATCCCCATACGAAAGCCTCGACTCCAAAAAACTCCACGAAGCCGCCGAGCGCGCCCTCGATCATTACCTCAACCCCGGCCCTGCGATCATGGCCACCCCGCGCACACCCAGCACGATGTTCATCGTCAATCCCGATCTCAGTGCCGAAACCTTGCTGGTGCACGCGTGTGAGTCGCTGGCGTCGGCCAATGTCATGGCCAACGATCTGGTGGATCATCTGGAAGGGACGAGCCGCAATGCGCTGCTGGGGATTGCGCAGGTGATCATGCTGGGGGAGTTGGCGGTGAACCGGGCGCTGGATCAACTCGATCCGCCCTGACCACAATCTCCAGATCACCGATAGACCTGTGGGAGCGAGCCTGCTCGCGAATACGGATTCACATCCAACGCGGATGTTGGCAGATACACCGCTTTCGTGAGCAGGCTCGCTCCCACAAGGGGTTTCTGCTGGCCGACAGGTATCAGGTCTGCAACTTGAGCCCAGGGGCACTGGATCAACTTGATCCGCCCTGACCACAATCTCCGGATCATCGACAGACCTGTGGGAGCGGGCTTGCTCGCGAAGGCGGTGTGTCAGGCAACTTATATGTTGGCCGAAAAACCGCTTTCGCGAGCAAGCCCGCTCCCACAGGGGGTTTCTGTTAACCGACAGGTATCAGGCTTGCAGCTTGAAACCGGGCGCCTGCAACGGATCCTCCGTCAACTCCCGAATAAACAACCCCAGCAATTCCGACTGGCTGCCAATCCCCAGCTTGGCGTAGATGTTCTTGCGGTGAATCTTCACCGTGCCGGGACTGATGTTCAGTTGCTCAGCCACCGAGGCACTTGAGTGACCGCGCAGCAACAGTTGAACGATTTCCTGCTCGCGGCCGGTGAGGATATGCGCGCCGAACTGGTCGAAGGCTTCGCGGATCTTGAAGTCCAGGTCCTGCGCCGGTCGCGGCTCCTGAGCCTGACGCAAGCGCCAGGCTTCATTGATGACCTGTTCGACCACTGCTTGCGCACACTCGACCAATTGCATTTCATCCCGGCTGAACGCACAGCTGGCGCTGGAGCGCATCAACGACAACACCGCCGTGGCACCACCGCCGAGGTCGACGAAGAACGCCACTTCCTCGGCCAGTCCGGTTTGCTGGTAATAGGTCAGGAAGTACTCGCCGAGGTAGAAGTGGTCGGGGGCGAACTGGCGCAAACGCCACAACCCCGGCGCCTGCCCGCGTGTACAAGCCAGGTAGAACGGATCGAGCAGGTAAGGCCCGCATTGATAGTCGTCGACATACACCGCCCGCTTGTCCGCCGAGAACGTATCGAACAACGCCAGTGGCCGGTGATTGCCTTCGTAGACGAACAACACGAAATGATCGACCGGGCAGATTTGCCGAAGCCAATGGCTCAACCCCGACAGTCGCCCATGCCCGGCAGGCAGGTCGAGCAGGTGGGCGACTCCGGTGGTCCAGAGTTTCAGTTCCTTGGGGCGCATGGCGGCTACAGGCAGAAGAGGATGGCCTGTGGATGCACAAAGTACGCCATGGCGGGTGGCCCCCGTGTGGAGCGGGGTGGCGCACGGCAAGGCGTTTAAAAGACGCACTGCATTGGGGCCGGGTGTTACCGAGTGCTACAGGGTTGGTAGCAGAAATGATCAGGCGGTTGAGTTGTGCTGGACGATCTGGATGAGATTGCCGCAGGTGTCGTCCAGTACCGCGAGGGTGACCGGTCCCATCACCGTCGGCAGGCGGGTGAATTGCACGCCGGCGGCGCTGAGCCGGGCATATTCGGCTTGCACGTCTTCGACACCGAAAAAGGTGCAGGGAATGCCGTCCTGCTTGATCGCGCTCTGGAATGTCTTAGCCGCGCAGTGGGCATTGGGCTCCAGCAACAGTTCGACACCACCGGGATCGCCGGGAGAGGTCAGCGTCAGCCAGCGATGTTCGCCCATGGGGATGTCGTGCTTGAGTTCAAAACCGAGCACATCCCGGTAGAAGGCAAGCGCCTTGGCCTGATCATCGACGAGCACGCTGGTGACTACGATTTTCATGAGGGGGGCCTCCTGATGGCTATTCACGCTCCCGACGAGCGTTGTCCAGTAGACGGCAACAGTATGGTCAGAATTCCCAGCAACGGCAGGAACGAACACAACGTGTAGACATATTCGATGCCATGAATATCCGCCAGGTGCCCCAGCAGCGCTGCACCAATCCCGCCGAAACCGAACATCAGGCCGAAGAACACCCCGGCGATCATGCCGACGTTACCGGGCACCAGTTCCTGGGCGAAGACCACGATGGCCGAGAACGCCGAGGCGAGGATGAAGCCGATGATCATGCTCAGCACGCCCGTCCAGAACAGGTCGACGTAGGGCAGGGCGAGGGTGAAGGGCGCGGCGCCGAGGATGGAAAACCAGATCACCCGCTTGCGGCCGATCCGGTCGCCGATCGGGCCACCAAAGAACGTGCCCGCTGCGACAGCGCCAAGAAACAGGAACAGGTACAGCTGCGAACTGGCCACCGACAGGTTGAACTTCTCGATCAGGTAGAAGGTGAAGTAGCTGGTGAAGCTGGCCATGTAGAAGTACTTGGAGAACACCAGCAACGCCAGCACCACCAGGGCGAAGGTCACCCGCCGTTTCGACAGGCCGTGGATGGCCTTGCTGCCTTGCTTGAGCTTGAACAGGTTCAGGTGATTGCGGTACCAGCGGCTCAGGCCGTATTGCACGAGGATGGCGAACACCGCGAACAGACCGAACCAGGCGACGTTGCCCTGGCCATAGGGAATGATGATCGCGGCGGCCAGCAAAGGGCCGAAGGCACTACCGGCATTGCCACCGACCTGAAAGGTCGACTGCGCCAGGCCGTAGCGACCACCCGAGGCCAGGCGCGCAACCCGCGAGGTCTCCGGGTGAAAGGTCGACGAGCCAACCCCCACCAGCGCCGAGGCCACGAGAATGGCCGGGAAGCTGCCGACCATCGACAGCATCAGAATACCGATCAGGGTGCAGACCATGCCCGCCGGCAACAGCCAGGGCTTGGGATGACGGTCGGTGTAGAAACCGATCCACGGTTGCAGCAGTGAGGCGGTGAGCTGGAAGGTCAGGGTGATCAGGCCGACCTGGGTGAAGCTCAGACCATAGCTGGCCTTGAGCATCGGGTAGATCGACGGCAGCACGGCCTGGATCAGGTCGTTGATCAGGTGCGCCAGCGCGCAGGCGCCGATGACGCGCATGACCAAGGGGCTGGCCTGGCTGGCCACCGAAGCGGTGGATGAGGGTGAACTGAGGGTGGTGGTCGACATGGGCGATCTTCCGGATAAACGCGAACTGCGAAGCAGTCAATTTCAGGGTTCGGCGTTATCCTATGGGTCTTGAAAACGCCCGTCTCGCGCAGATCGGGCATCGACAATCGCAAAAAGGGCGTCATGATCAAACCACTGGATAAATTTCTCGCGGACATCGACCAAGGCGACTGGGACGTTCGCAGCAGCGCGACCGATTACCCGGAAAACTGGTTTATCCAGCCGCACTCCCACGAGAAGCATCAACTGATCTATGCCATCGAAGGTGTGATGGTGGTGCACGCCGCAAGCAGCCAATGGACCGTTCCGCCGAGCCGTGGAATCTGGATGCCGAGTGGGGAAGTGCACTCGATTCGCTGTGTCGGGCCAATCAAGATGCGCAGTGTTTTTGTGCACCCTGACGCGAGCGTCGGACTGCCCGCCGAACCTCGGGCTGTGAGCGTTTCTGCACTCCTGAGTGAGCTGATCAAAGTCTCGGTTGATTTCGAATTCAGCGAAGAACCGAACTCACGGGAGGCCCGCGTACTGTGCCTGATCCTGGATGAACTGACGATCCTGCCGACCTTGCCGTTGAACCTGCCGCAGCCCGCCGACCAGCGTATCAACCTGATCTGTAGCGCGTTGCAGCGTGATCCGGGGGATGGCTCGACGTTGTCGGACTGGAGCGCCCGCTTGAGCCTCGACGCCAAAACCATCCAGCGCAGGTTCCGCAAGGAAACCGGCATGACCTTCGGCCAATGGCGCCAGCAAGCGCGACTGCTGCTGGCGCTGGAACGAATAGCCGTCGGGGAGAAGATCATCGACATTGCCGGTGAACTGGGATACGACAGCCCCAGCGCGTTCACCACCATGTTCAAGAAGCAGTTCGGCAAGACGCCGAGTGATTTTTTCAAGTGAGGCGGCCGCCCGTGGGACGGCCGCTTGACGCCTGAATCAGCTCAGGATCCTTGCGGCGTTTCACCTCGCGCCAGTCGCGCATTGATGTCTTCGATGACCGCCGGCAGATCGACGATGGTGTCGATCAGGTAGTGCGGGCGGGAGCCTTCGAACATCCTGACGATGCGGGCCCGCTCACTGTCCAGCCTGTCGGAGGGCAGGACCTTGTATTGCTCGTAGGTCAAGCCCAGGGCATTGCCGGAACAGGTCAGCGCGACCGTCCACATCCCGGCGGCCCGGCCTTCGAGAATGCCGGGCCAGGTGTCGTCGACCTTGACGCAGGCGGCGACGTCGCTGATCCCCAGGGCAATCACGTTGGCCAAGGCCTGGGCCGGGTAGGGGCGGCCGTTCGGGACCTCGTCGGTGGCCACCACATGGTCCGCCACGTAGCCATTGTGTCGCGCCAGCTCGACCACTTTTTCCATGACCACGGCCGGGTAACCGGAGCAGGAACCGATTTTCAGGCCCTTGTCGCGCAAGGCGTCGATGGTGTTCAGCGCGCCGGGAATCAGGGCCGAATGCAGGGCGATTTTCTCGATCTGCAGTGGCATGAACCGTTCGTACAGTGCGGTGACATCGTCATCGGTCGGCAGGCGGTCAAACACCGCACGGTAGCGTTCGGCAATCTGTGGTTGATTGCACAGGGTGCGGATGTGATCCCACTTGCCCATGCCCATCGGACCCCGCGCTTCTTCCAGCGAAACGGCGACGCCGAATTCGGCAAAGGCTTCGACGAAAATCTGCGTGGGGGCGAAGGAGCCGAAATCGACGACGGTGCCGGCCCAGTCCAGGACCACGGCTTGCAGTTGGGTCGGTTGTTGGTAGTTCATGGTATTTCTCCATTTTTTGTTGTGGGCAGGCCGTCCCTCCTGTTGCCAGGAAGTAGGCCTATGGATTGCTCAAGGGTGAGACGAAATCAGGTGGCCGGGGTCGGGCTCGAGTCGAACAGCTCCGCGATCATTGGCCGGTTTCGGCGAATGCCCAGGCAGCACAGGTGGTAGTCGATGGAAAACGGGTGATTGACGAAGGTGATCGGTTTGGTGCCCGGGGTTTCGGCGTACTCGACGGCCGAGACGAAACCGATGCCGATGCCCTTGGCGATGGCATGCACGATGGCCTCGCGGCTGTTCAACTGCATGACGCAGTTCAGCGCGACGCCCAGCTGCTTGCAGCTTTCCTCCACCAGTTGACGAGTGCGGGAGCTTTTTTCCCGCAGCACCCATTTCTCCTCGCTGATCTGCTCGACATGCACTTCTTTCTGCCGGGCCCAGTGATGGTCGTCACGCACCACGGCGATGATCGGGTAGCGCCGGTAAAGCTGCGTGTCAAAGCGTTGGTCGAATTCCGACAGGGCCAGGATCGCCACATCGATATCGAAGTTGAACAGGCGATCCAGGGTCTCTTTTTCCGGGGAGAACGAGGTTTCCAGCTCGATGTCCGGATGCCGTTGCATCAGCTCGTAGGTCAGGTTCATGGCAATCGGCGGCGACACTGCACCCAGGCGCAGCATGCCGGTCTTGCGTTGCTTGAAACTTTGCAGCAATTGCACGGCTTCATCCTCCTGGCCGAACAGGCCCTGGGTGATCGCGTAGAGCTGGTGCCCGGCGGCACTCATTTCGATAAAGCGGCCGCGGCGATGGAACAGTTCCACGGAAAACTTCTTCTCCAGGGCGTTGACCTGCTCACTGACCGTGGGCTGGCCGACGCTCAAATACTCGGCGGCGAGGGTGAAACTGCCGGTCTTGGCCACCGCATGAAATGAACGTAGCCACTTGTGGTACTGGTACATAGACGATCCTGTTCCTGAGCCGCTGCCATTGATTCAATCTGTCCGGCCGGGCCATCAACGCCTGATGAACAGCGCCACCGACGCGCTGCAGAGACAGGCAGCGGTGACCACGATGAAGATCAGCGAGGTGTTGCCGGTACTGTCGAGCATACTGCCGATCAGCGGTTCCGCCAGGCCGGCGAACAGGTAGGACGAGAAGTTCATCACACCGGTCGCGGTGCCGGCGCGCTTGGCGCCCACCAGGTCCGGGCACAGCGCCCAGAAGCTGGAAGCGGGGCCGTACACGAAGAAACCGCAGAGGAACAACGCCACAAGGCCGGTTGCGCTGTGGGGGGCAAGGGTCCACATCCACATACTGGTCGCCGCGCCGAGGAACATATAGAGCATGATCGCCAGGTAGCGTTTGGAGCCGAACAGCTTGTCCGAGATCCAGCCGTTGCTCAGCGCGCCGATGGCCATGCCGACCGGAAGGGCCACGGTGATCCACTTCGGATCGATCATGCTGTCGCCGGTCTTCCAGTTGGCGCCCAGGAAGTGCACCGGCACCCAGACGATCAAGCCATAGCGGGCAGCGTTCTGAAACCCGAGGGATGCGGCAGCGATGATCAGGCGAAAGTTTTTCAGAACAGCTTTGTAACGCTGCGCGGAAGTTTCGACTTCGCCCTGGGCCACTTCATGGCTTTTGTCCTCGGCGTTGGCCACACCGGTGTCGGCAGGCGGCTCGAAACCCAGGTCTTGCGGACGCTCGCGGGCCACCAGGTAGAAGATGATGCCGCCCGCCAGCATGAGCAACACGGGCAGGCGGAAGATCCAGCGCCACTCCAGTTGCATCACTTCCAGCACGACGATCGAGGTCACGTAGGAAAGCACTGACGCGCAGCCGGCCGCGAACACATAGAAGCCGTAGACCTTGCCGCGTTCGCCCGCGCTCCACCAGTTGGAGATCAGCCGACTGCCCGGTGCCCAGCCCAATGCCTGGAAGTAGCCATTGATCCCCCAGGGCAGGATCAGCCCGGCGAAACCGCTGGCGAAACTGGTCACCCAGTTGGCGCCGCAGGACAGTACGGCGCCCAGGGTCATGATGCGCCGGCCACCGAATTTGTCGGCGAGGTTGCCGTTGATGGCCTGGCCAATGGCGTAGGCCCAGAGCATGGCGGCCGAAACCCAGCCGAGGGTTTCCTTGCTCAGGCCGAATTCGGCCTGGATACCCGGGATGGCGAAACCGAAGGTCTGGCGTCCGGTGTAGAAAAACAGATAGCAAAACATGGCTGCCAGCAGCATCCGCCACTGGGCGACGCGAAACGATGCGGTGTGTACGGCGAGACCTGGCATGGTTTGGGCACGATTCATGATCTTTTCCTTATTCTTGTTCGGTCCCTGCGAATTGCATCGCAGGGTGCACTCTTTTTCAGGTGCAGCAGGAAATCGTCGCGGCTCGTTACGCCGCTGGCAGTGTAGTGTCTTTGGGGGCTGGCGAGCCCTAGGCCGCTCGTGAGCCGATGAAGTTCTTGCCGCGTGCGCCCTGCAGGGCGAAATCGATCATGGTTTGGGCCTCTTCGGCCGTTACGCCGTAGTCGGCGAACTCGGTTTTCACTTCCAGGCTGTGCAGGAAGGCGCGCAAACGGGCCTGGGCTTTATCCAGGTCTGGCCCGAAAACCCGTTGCAGGGTCTTGTCGCGCGTCGCGTCGTGGCCCCAGGCAAGGCCCAGAACCAGTGGCAGGGTGAAGGAGCAGGCAATGCCATGGGGCAAGCCGTAGTGCAAGGTCATCTCATAGGAGATGGAGTGAGCCAGTGCGGTCTTGGTGTTGGAGAACGCCATGCCGGCCTTGAGTGCGGCGAGGGCCATCCGTGAACGCAGTTCCTGGCTGGACAGGTCCCTCCGCAGCAAGGGCAGGCATTCGAGGATGTCCTCGATAGCAGAGATGGCGAAGGTGTCGGAAAGCGGGTTGGCGTTGATGTTCCAGATCGACTCCAGTGCGTGGGACAGAGCATCCAGCCCGGTGGAAACGGTGACGCTGGCCGGCACCGTGAGCATCAGTTGCGGATCGATGATGGCGACGCGTGGCCAGGTGCAGTCCAGGTGCAGGGAATACTTCTTGTGGTTAGCGGAGTCCCAGATCGTCGCCCAAGGCGTGACTTCACTGCCGGTGCCTGCCGTGGTCGGGGCTGCGATCAGCTGTTTACTGCGTGCCGGAACGAAGGGTTTACCGCTTGCCAGCAATGCCAGTAGCTCATCGAAGCGGCCTGACTCGGTGCCGACAATCAGCGCCTTGGCGGTGTCGATCGCACTGCCGCCACCGACGGCAATCACCGCATGGCAATCACCGGCCTCTTGCCAGAAGCGTTCATAGGTTGCGCGAAGTTGCGCGACATCGGGATTGGGCTGGACATCTTCGATCACGTAGACCAAGCGTTCGCCCAGCAGCGCTTGAAGGCGATCCACCAGCCCCAGGCCACGGGCTTCGGGAAAGGTCACGACGGCAACGTTCTGGTGTTCGGTGATGGCGGCAAGCTCTTGCAGGCTGCCCCAGCCGAAACGGGTATCCACTGGATTGTGAAATCGGGCGGTCATGGCGGGTCCTTGTTTTTGTTGTTGGAAGTGACGCCATGCTCGCGGTCCACGGACTGCTGCACAAATCGATAATTCGCAGGTTTGAATCGGCTGGGCCGATAACGGCCGATTGGAAGGACCGGGCTGATGTTTCGCTTTCAATCCCAATAAAGAAACTACCTACAACACTGCGGTAATTGCCGTTACCGATGGGGTTCGTCTCAATAGCCCGCCTGCGGGGGCTGCCCTAGGCTGTGTGCTTTTGGCAAACCGGTGGGCGGAGTCGTTATGCGTTTATTTGAACTGATCACTTTTACCGTGCGCGTGCGCACGGTGGCCGATGCGCTGGCACGCATCGAGAATGAGTTGGCGAAGCCGGAAGTCGGCGGGGTGTTGATGGGGTGCTGGGCCTCGGAAATCGGTCAGTTGAACCAGATCGCCGTGCTGCGTGGCTATGGAGACGAAAGCCTTCGACAAGCGGAGCGCGAGCGTTTTTTGCTGGGGGGCGGGGCGTTTGGCATCAACGAATGGATCACCGATCTGCGCATCGAAAACTACACGTTGTTTCCCTTCCTCGAACCCTTGAGCGCGGGCCGGCACGGTCCATTCTACGAACTGCGCGTCTACGACCTGGTCAGCAGCGGGTTGCAGCCCACCCTCGACGGCTGGAGCAAAGCCATCGAAGCGCGAACCGCTGAACAGTATTCGCCGGTGTACGCGGCGTTCTACGCCACCGACGGTGCGCTGCCACGCTATTTGCACATCTGGCCCTGGACCACCCTGGAGCAGCGCCTGCAAGTGCGCACCCATGCGGTCGCCGACGGCGTCTGGCCGCCGGAAAACTCCGGCCCGCAACTGCGCGACATGCGCTCGACGATCTACCTGCCCGCGAAGTTCTCGCCCTTGCAATGACGAGGGCTCGGCTTGACCGGGGCCTCAGAAACGATCCAGCCGGTACGGCGCAGTCGCCGGCAGGCCTTGAGGCTGGGCGTCGGTCAAAGGCGAGGCCATCTGCGCAATCATTTCCGCCGTGACCGCCGCCTGAGTCAACCCCAGATGCTGATGGCCGAAGGCGAGCAGGACTTTGCCGTCGCACACCCGGTCAATGATCGGCAGCGAGTCGGGCAGCGAGGGGCGGAAACCCATCCACGGTGTGGCGGCTTCGGCACTCAGGTCGCGTTTGAACAGGCCTTTGCTCAGGCGGTGCAACTGCCAGGCGCGTTCCATGGTCGGTGGGCAGTCGAGACCGGCGAATTCGACGGTGCCGGCCAGGCGCAGCCCATCAGCCATCGGCGTCATGATGAACTTACGCTCCAGTGAGGTGACGGCAAACGGCAAGCGCTCGTGTTCGTGGGGCAGCATCAGGTGATAGCCGCGCTCGGTGTCCAACGGCACCTTCTTGCCGGTCAGCGCGGCGGTGAGTTTTGCTGAATGGGCGCCGCAGGCAACCAGCACTTGGCGACTGCTCATGCGGCCTTGATCGGTGATCAACGACACGCCGTGTTCATTCAATTGCCCGCCCTCGACCCGCTGCTTGAGGAACTGCACGCCGCTGCTTTTAGCGGCGTGAACCAGTTCGCCAACCACCCGGAAGGGATCGAGAAAATGCCCGGTGCGCGGAAAGAACAAGCCGCCCTGGATCTGCTCGCTGAGTTGCGGCGCCGCATCCCGTACCGCCTTGGCCTGCCAGAAATCCACCGGCACTTGCTGCTGGCGCATGCGGGTCTGTAGCGCTTCGATGGCCTGTTGCGAGTCGGCCCGCTCGAACACCAGCAAAGAGCCGTCCTCCTTGAGCAACCCGGGGCGCTCTATGGTTTCCAGCAAGCGCTGCCAGGCACCCAGGCTGCTTTCGTTGAGGGCGCGGATGCCGGCCACGGTGCGCTGGAACGGCGCCGGTCGCAGGTTGAGCAACAGGCGCATGAACCAGGGCAGGGCTCGGGGCATGTATTTCCAGTCCAGGCGCAGCGGGCCCATCGGGTCCATGAGCATGGCGGGCAGGCGTTTGAGGATCGACAGGTCGGCGATGGGGAACACCTGCTCGGTGGCCAGGTGCCCGGCGTTGCCGAACGAGGCGCCACGGCCGGGCTCCTGTTGATCGATGACCACCACCCGCCGGCCCTGGCGCGCCAGGCGCAGAGCGCAGGCGACGCCGATGATTCCGGCACCGATCACGGCAACGTCCGCCGCGGCGTGGGGGCTGTTGAAAAGGGAGTCGTTGGACATGGCCTAGGCTTCTCTCTGGCCGTCGAGCAGGCGACGCAACTGCAACGGATTGTCGTGCTTGAGGGCGGCCGGCAACAGGGCGTCCGGGAAGTCCTGGTAGCAGACCGGGCGCAGGAAACGCAGGATGGCGGCGGTGCCGACCGAGGTGGTGCGCGCATCGGACGTCGCCGGGAACGGGCCGCCATGGACCATGGCATCGCACACCTCGACCCCGGTCGGCCAGCCATTGACCAACAGGCGCCCGGCCTTGCGCTCCAGTATCGGCAGCAAGGCCCTGGCGCTCTCCACGTCGGCATCGTCCAGGTGCAGGGTGGCGGTCAACTGGCCTTCGAGGTGTTCGATGACCTGGCGGATTTGCTCGTCGTTGGCGCATTGCACGATCAGCGACGCGGCGCCGAACATTTCTGTCTGTAACGTTGGGTCGGCGAGAAACTCACTGGCCTGGGTGACGAACAGGTGAGCCTGGCACTGGTTCGGGGTTTCGCCCCTCAGGCCGACCGCCACCGATTGCGCGTGGGCATGCTCGGCCAGCGCGCCGACGCCAGCCTCGTAGGCCTTGAAAATTCCGGGGGTGAGCATGGTCTGCGCCGGGCTGCGGCGTAGCAGTTGCGCAGCGGTTTGGATGAAGCGTTCAAGGTCCGGGCCTCGGCGGGCAATCACCAGACCCGGATTGGTGCAGAACTGGCCAGCGCCCTGGGTGAGGGAAGCGACGAAGCCTTGCGCCAGGGTTTCGGCTCGCGATTGCAATGCTGCCGGGAACAACAAGACCGGGTTGATCGAGCTCATTTCCGCGTACACCGGGATCGGCTCGGGGCGTGCCTGGGCGGCGTTGCACAAGGCAATGCCGCCGCTGCGCGAGCCGGTGAAACCCACGGCCTTGATGCGCGGATCGGTGACCAGGGCGATGCCCACTTCGCGGCCGGAGCCGAACAACAGCGAAAACACGCCTTCGTGCAATCCGCAAAGTTTGACCGCACGGGCCAGCGCCCGGCCCACCAGCTCACTGGTGCCGGGGTGTGCGCCATGGGCCTTGACGATCACCGGGCAACCGGCGGCCAGTGCCGACGCGGTGTCACCGCCGGCGACGGAGAAGGCCAGGGGGAAATTACTGGCGCCGAACACCGCCACCGGGCCTAGGGGCACCTGACGCTGACGCAGGTCCGGGCGAGGCAGGGGCTGACGCTCCGGCTGCGCGGAGTCGACCCGTACATCCAGCCATTCGCCGGCACGTACGGTGCGGGCAAAGGTGCGCAGCTGCTGGCAAGTGCGGCCCCGTTCACCCTGGATACGCGGGCGCGGCAGGCCGGTCTCGGCCACAGCGCGGTCGATCAACTCATCGCCGAGTGCTTCGATTTCGCTGGCGATGGTTTCGAGGAATTCGGCGCGGGCCTCCAGGGACGTCGCGCGATAGCTGTCCAGGGCACTCCAGGCCAGGGCGCAGGCCTGTTCGACCTGTTCGCCGCTGCCACCGTGATAGACCGGTTCAAGGGGTAGATCAGTAGCGGGATCGATGCCGCGGATCGCTTCGCGGTTGCCGGCGATGGCCTGCTGGCCGATCAACATGTTGCCTGTCAGAATCATGGTCGTTCCTGAAAAAAGAGGGGAGACGTTTGCGAAAAAACGCCGTACCGCCGTGGGCGAAAATAAAGGCGGCGCGCATTGGCACGCCGCTGTACAGGCTGGATGTCAGGCGAAGTTCTGCTCGGCCGACCACTGCTCGTACCACTGGCGGAACAGCGCGTACTGGTTCTCGGCGTAACGACGCTGGGCATCGCTGAGCGCATCGGTCTCGTTGAAGTGCAGGGTGTATTCCTTGTCGCCATTGAGCACCATCAGGTGCTTGTAATAGAGCACCAGGTCGCAGCCCTCATCGAAGGACGACAGCACCGCCAGTGCCGATTCCAGCTCCCGTGCCTGGCGACGCGCCTTGACATCGCCCTTGGCCGCTTGTTTGCTCAAGGCCACCAGGCGCAACACTTCGCGCGGCAGTGCGTTGCCGATGCCGGTGATGGCGCCGGTGGCGTTGCAGTTGACGAAACCATGAACCACCTGGGTGTCGACACCGACCATCAAGGTCACGTCATCGTCCTTGGAGGTGATGTGCTCAGCGGCGTAGCGCAGGTCGGCGGCACCGCCGAACTCCTTGAAGCCGATCAGGTTCGGGTACTCGCGGCGCAGTTCGAAGAACAGGTCGGCGCGGGTGGCGAAGCCGTAGTAAGGGCTGTTGTAGATCACCGCCGGCAGGCCTGGAGCGGCCTGGAGGATCGCGGCGAAGTGGGCTTTTTGCGCGGTGGCCGAAGCGCCGCGAGACAGCACACGAGGGATGACCATCAAGCCATGGGCGCCGACTTTGGCCGCGTGTGCCGCATGGGACACCGCTTCGCGGCTGTTGACGGCACCGGTGCCGACGATGGTCGGAACGCCGGCGGCCACCAGGCGCGCCACGCCTTCCTGACGCTCTGCTTCGGTCAGCAGCGGCCAGTCGCCCATGGAGCCGCAATACACCACCGCGCTCATGCCGATGTCGATCAGTTCGCGACCCTTGGCCACCAGTGCGTCGAAGTCCGGCTTGCGCTCGGCGGTGCATGGGGTCATCAGTGCAGGGATGCAGCCAGTGAAAATGTTGTCGCTCATTTTGTTGTTACTCCTTGAAGCGTTCATTCAGATCGATTGAGAGAAGAGGCGTGGGGCTCAAATGCCCCACGCAAAGGGGTCCTGTTCGTCGATCAGCAAGGTGCTGTCGGCGGTCATGTAGGCGCGGCCAGTGATGAAAGGGATGATGCGTTCGCCTTCCCATTCATAGCTGCCGACGAACTGGCTGGCGGTGATGCTGGCCTGGACCCAGCGTTCACCGGCGGCCAGTTTTCCATCGGCTGCCAGGCATGCCAGTTTTGCGCTGGTGCCGGTCCCGCAGGGCGAGCGGTCGTAGGCCTTGCCGGGGCACATGACGAAGTTGCGGCTGTCGGCGTGATCGTCGTCGGCAAACAGTTCGATGTGGTCGATCAGCGCGCCGTCTTCACCGTGGATGCCCTGAGCCTCGAGGGCCTTGAGCATTGCCCAGGTGTACTCGGTGAGGAACTCGACGTTGTCCATGTGCAACGCCTGACCGTGATCGGACACCAGGAAAAACCAGTTGCCGCCCCAGGCGATGTCGCCGTACACGCGGCCATGCCCCGGCACTTCGACCGGCACCTGTTGGCGGTAGCGGTAGGCGGGCACGTTGCGCAGGGTGACGTTGCCGTCCTCGTGCAACGTGGCGCTGACTGGGCCGACCGGTGTATCGATCTTGTGCTCGCCGGGCTGGATATGCCCCAGGTAATGCAGCGAGTTGACCAGGCCGATGGTGCCGTGACCGCACATGCCGAGGTAGCCGGCGTTGTTGAAGAAGATCACGCCGCAGGTGGCATCCGGCGACACCGGTTCGCAGTACAGCGCACCCACCAGCACATCGTTGCCACGGGGCTCCAGCAGGCAGGCGCGACGCCATTGGTCATGCTGCTCGCGCAATGCATCGCGCTTATCGGCCATGGTCCGGCCGGACAACTGGGGCAGGCCCGACATCACCAGGCGAGTCGGTTCGCCGCCGGTGTGGGAATCAATGACATGTACTTTTTTCATAAACCTTTCCATTAGAGGAACACGCAGGCTTTGCCGGCCTGAATTTCAGCGAGAGGTCTGGGCGGACACACCGATCGGACGCTGGCCTGTGGTAGTGCCGCTGTGAACAGGATCGGCTTCGCTTTCACCGTCCTCTTCTTCCAGGCGAACCAGATGCGCCGGCACGCCGGTGGCTGCGCCCCAGTAGTAGATGCCCATCGCGCAGGCCGCCACGACCACGGTGTCGAAAGGATGGGTCAGTACGCCCATGCCGCCGAAACTGCCGAGCCAGGACAGCACGATGGTCACGGCGTAGAAGCCGATCAGCCATGCCGAAGAACGCACTTGCTGGGCCAGGCTCAGGTGTTGGGTCGGCACGAAACGTCCGCACAGCAGGTACACCACGAACATCAGGATCTGCAGGCCGAGCAGCCAGGACACGGTGCTCCAGCCGGACCAGTAGACGATCAGCGCGGCGATGATGAACGACACCGGGCCGAGGACACCCATGCGCTTGACCTTGAACGGGCGCGGCATGTCCGGCGCATTGCGGCGCAGGGCGGCCACCGACACCGGGGCGACGGCGTAGCTCAATACCAGCGCGGCGGAGACCACGTTGATCAGGGCTTCCCAGGAAGGGAAGGGCAGGGTCCAGAACACCGACAGGGCGAAGGTCAGCCACAGCGCCGGACGCGGGATGCCGGACTTTTCGTCAATGCGGGTGAAGACCTTGAAGAAGGTGCCGGTTTGCGCCCAGCCGTAGATCACCCGCGGGGTGGCGTTCATGTAGATGTTGCCGCAACCGCTGGGGGAGATCACCGCGTCGGCCACCACCAGATACGCCAACCAGCCAACACCCAATGCCAGGGCGATGTCGCGGTATGGCAGGGCCAGTTCCTTGGCGACGCCGGCCCAACCGTTGGCGAGCATTTCGGTGGGCACGCCGCCGAGGAACGCCACTTGCAAAAACACATAGATGGCGGTGGAGAGCAGCACGGAGAGGATCAGGGCAATGGGAATGGTGCGTTGCGGATTCTTCACTTCGCTGGCCACCGAGATGATCGGCGTCAGCCCCAGGTAGGCGAAGATGATGCCGCCGGCGGACACCGCCATCTCGACACCTGACAGCCCGAACGGCATGAAGCCCTGGGACTGGAAGTTCTCCGGTTTGAAGAAGGTGAACAGCACGCCGATCACCAGCAATGGCACGATGAACTTGAACAGGCTGATCAGGTTGTTGGCCTTGGCGAAGGTTTTCACGCTGTAGTAGTTGAGCATGAAGAACAGGCACAGCAGGCCGAACTGCACCAGCCAGCCAAGCGCTGTTGGATTGCTGGAACCGGCCTGGGTCAATGCGGGAAACCATGCAGCGGCATACTGGCGCGCGGCGACCACTTCGATGGCCACCAGGCTGGAAAACGCGATCAGCGTGATGAAGCCCATCAGGTAGCCCAGCAGCGGGCCGTGGGAGTAAACCGGGTAGCGAATCACACCGCCGGCTCGGGGCAATGCGGCGCCGAGTTCACAGTAGACGATGCCCAAAAGCAGTACCGCAAAACCGCCCAGCAGCCAGGAAAAGATCCCCGCCGGTCCCGCAATGGCGGACACGTGACTGGCTGCGAACAACCAGCCGGAGCCGAAGATGGCACCCAGTCCGATAAACGTAAGGTCTATCAACGAAAGTTGTTTTTTGAACTTGCCTTGGCCTGACATGGCATCGCCTTCTTGTGAGTTATTGGATAGGCAGGTGTGCACTTCAAGACGCCCCGGTCGGTTTTGCCGAGGAGGGCGGTGGCCATAGAGTGAACTTGGCGGCTTACTCGCGATTGATGTTTTCCTTGGGTGTCGATGACGAAATCAGCACAATGGGCAGATGCCGATCATTGGGAGAAACAGGTAGATGACTCAGGATGCGTTTGCGCTGTTGTGCCAGGGCGACGACTCGAACCGCCCCGAATCCATCGAGCAACTGCTGGCAGGTGTCGCGCTTTTGCTGCCCATGCTCGACGTCATTCCGAATGCGGCGATCTTCATCAAGGATGTGCAGGCGCGTTATGTCATGGCCAACCGCACGCTGGTGCAACGCTGTGGTTTGAAGCAGCTGAAACCGCTGCTGGGGAAAACCAGCGCCGAGGTGTTTCCCGAGCAATTGGGGCCCGGTTACACCGAACAGGACCGGCGAGTGCTGGAGCAAGGTCTGGTGCTGGAAGACCAGTTGGAACTGCATCTGTACGGCAGCCGCGAGCCGGGCTGGTGCCTGACCCATAAGCGACCCTTGTATAACCGCCGCAATGAAATCATCGGTCTGGCGGGTATTTCGGTCGACCTGCAATCGGCCAGCGACACGCACCCGGCGTACCAGCGCCTGGCGGCAGTGGACGAGCACATTCGCGCGCATTTCAACCGGCGCGTCACCCTGGGCGAGTTGACGCGCATCGCCGGGATTTCAGTGGCGCAACTGGAACGCTACTGCAAGCGCGTGTTCCATTTGACGCCACGGCAAATGATCCAGAAGGTGCGTCTGGAGCACGCCCATCGACTGCTCCACACCGATCTGCCGATCACCGAGGTCGCCCTGCAATGCGGCTACACCGACCACAGTGCGTTCACCCGGCAGTTCAAGGCCTTGACCGGTTTCACCCCGCGCCAGTACCGCCAGGCCACCGGTCACGAGCAGCCGCCCGGGCTGGATTAGCGACGCGCTGCCAATGGCTCTGTAAACTGGCCGCGCAAAAGGCGCCAGCCTCATCACTTCAAGCAAGAGAGTCCTCATGGCAAACCACGACCTGACCTTTACCCCCGATCCCGATGCGGATTCGATTTCCTCCGACGTCGTCGGTTTCGGCGGTGTGCTGGTCTCCACCCAGATCCCCACCCGCGCCGACGGCAGCCTGGAACTGGGCGACATCACCCTGCAAAGCGAATGCACCCTGCAAGCGCTGAAGGTCGCGCTGGAGCGTGCCGGCAGTTCCATGGACCGCGTGATGCACCTGACCATCTACCTCACCGACATGGCCGACCGCGCCGCGTTCAACGAAGTCTACAAACGCTACTTCGCCAAGCCATGGCCGGTGCGCGCCGCTGTCGGGGTTGCCTCGTTGGCGGTTGAAGGCATGCGCGTGGAAGTGACCGCGATGGCGGCCAAGGGCTGATCTCAGCCAGGCATACACACAACTCTGTGGGAGCGGGCTCGATTTGTGGTCGACGCCGATCAAATGTGGGAGCGAGCCTGCTCGCGAAAGCGGCGTGTCAGTCACCATCAACTTTGACTGTTGTACCGTCTTCGCGAGCAGGCTCGCTCCTACAGGGGTTGAGGCAGGCCAGGCCTACCCGAAACGCCACCCGGCAGCATACGGGTGCCGGTCAGGCGTTTCGCCGCTACAATGCACGCCTCGACCGTGACAAGCCCGACTAAAAAAATTATGTCTTTGCCCAAACATCACCTGGAATTGCTCAGCCCTGCCCGCGATGTCGCCATCGCCCGCGAGGCCATCCTGCATGGCGCCGATGCCATTTACATCGGTGGCCCAAGCTTCGGCGCCCGCCACAACGCCTGCAACGAAGTGAGCGATATCGCCCAATTGGTGGAATTCGCCCGTCGCTACCACGCCCGGGTGTTCACCACCATCAATACCATCCTGCACGACAACGAACTGGAGCCGGCCCGCAAGCTGATCCACCAGTTGTACGACGCTGGCGTCGATGCGCTGATCGTCCAGGACCTGGGGGTGATGGAGCTGGACATTCCGCCGATCGAACTGCACGCCAGTACCCAGACCGACATACGCACCCTGGAGCGGGCGAAGTTCCTCGATCAGGCCGGTTTCTCGCAACTGGTGCTGGCCCGCGAGTTGAATCTCCAGGAGATCCGCGCCATCGCCGACGAAACCGACGCGGCCATCGAGTTCTTTATCCATGGCGCGTTGTGCGTGGCGTTTTCCGGTCAGTGCAACATTTCCCACGCGCAAACCGGGCGCAGCGCCAACCGTGGCGACTGCTCCCAGGCCTGCCGTCTGCCGTACACCCTCAAGGACGAAAAGGGTGGGGTGATCGCCTACGAAAAGCACCTGCTGTCGATGAAGGACAACAACCAGAGCGCCAACATCCGCGCCCTGGTCGAGGCCGGCGTGCGTTCGTTCAAGATCGAAGGTCGCTACAAGGACATGGGTTATGTGAAAAACATCACCGCCTACTACCGCCAGCGCCTCGACGCCGTACTCGAAGACCGCCCGGACCTGGCCCGTGCCTCCAGCGGCCGCACCGCGCACTTCTTCCTGCCCGACCCGGAAAAAACCTTCCACCGTGGCAGCACCGATTACTTTGTCACTGACCGCAAGATCGATATCGGCGCCTTTGACTCGCCGACCTTCACCGGTCTGCCGGTGGGTGTGGTCGAGAAAGTCGCCAAACGTGACATGCAGGTCGTGACGCACGAGCCGCTGTCCAACGGCGACGGCCTCAACGTGCTGGTCAAGCGTGAAGTGGTGGGTTTCCGCGCCAACATCGCCGAACCCAAAGGCGAATTCGAGGAGGACGGCGAGAAGCGTTATCGCTATCGCGTCGAGCCCAACGAGATGCCGGAAGGGATGTACAAGCTACGCCCCAACCATCCGCTGAATCGCAATCTCGATCACAACTGGCAACAGGCGCTGCAAAAGACCTCCGCCGAGCGTCGCATCGCACTGAGCTGGGTCGCTCGCCTGCGTGAAGAACAGCTGGAACTGACCGCTACCAGCGAAGAAGGCATCAGCGCCAGCGTCACCCTGGCGGGCCCGTTCGGCGCCGCCAACAAGCCGGAACAGGCGCTGGAGCAGTTGCAGGATCTGCTCGGCCAACTGGGTACCACGCAGTACCACGCCATCGACATCAAGCTGGACGCGCCGCAGGCGTACTTCATCCCGAACTCGCAGCTCAAGGCCTTGCGCCGTGAAGTGATCGAGGCCTTGACCGAAGCGCGGGTCGCCGCCCACCCGCGTGGCAGCCGCAAGGCCGAAACCACGCCGCCGCCGGTGTACCCGGAGTCGCACCTGTCGTTCCTGGCCAACGTCTACAACCAGAAGGCCCGGGACTTCTATCACCGCCACGGCGTCAAGCTGATCGACGCGGCCTACGAGGCCCACGAGGAAACCGGCGAGGTGCCGGTGATGATCACCAAGCACTGCCTGCGTTTCTCCTTCAACCTGTGCCCGAAACAGGCCAAGGGCGTGACCGGTGTACGCACCAAGGTCGCGCCGATGCAATTGATCCACGGCGATGAAGTGCTGACGCTGAAGTTCGACTGCAAGCCTTGTGAAATGCACATCATTGGCAAGATGAAAGGCCACATCCTCAACCTGCCGCAACCGGGCAGCGTGGTCGGTCACATCAGCCCCGAAGACCTGCTCAAGACCATCCCGCGCGCACCGCACTGAGTGACCGGTGAGCGCGCCGCAACGGCGCGCTCACCTGTTGTTCAATACCCTGTGAAGTTGAAGTAAGCGAATGCCACGACAACAGCCAGACCAATCGCCGCCACGGCTTTTATTCGTGCGGTTGCCTGGAATGGCGGCAGGGCTTCGCTCGACGCCTGCTCCTGGGGTTGCGTGTACGCGGCGGCGTCATGGCGGCGCTGCAGCATGGCCCTATAGGTGTAATGCAAGCCGATCAGCAGGGAAATGGCCAACAGGCCGAGGATCAGCCAACGTATGGTTGCCGGCTTTCCAGCGGCGGATTCGTTCATCTCTTCTTCACAGATAGCGCTCTCGAACTCCACGACAGAAATGGGCTGGTAGACCGTCGAGGGCCGCTGTGCATCACTGTGTCTGGCCGCCATTTGTTCCAGATCCAGTGCCTGATACTTCCAGAGCGTCGTCGATCCTTCCCGGCAATAGGTGAACGCAGAGGCGCTCGAAGCGCCGATGATGCACGCATCGTCGATGCCGAGTTTTTTCAGGGTTTCCATTGCGGAGCGTGTGAAGTCCATTTCCAGGACAGGAATGACGCCGGTGGCGGACACCGCGGTCGATACCAGCAGGCTCGCGATGGCACAGAGGGCTGATATTTTCAAAGTCGAGACTCCCTCGTTTTTTACAGGATTCTTGTTCTAAACGCGGAGTCTGCTTGAAACCTGCTTTTACTGAAGTCTAGACGCTGGTGGCAAACCTGGAGCTGGCGGTCGACACTATCCGCAGGTGTCGGCGACGGCCTTTTCAGCTCGTTTGAATTCCTGTTTGACGTCGGTGGGAATGCGTTGCTTTTTCAGTTCCTGACCGAGGAAGGGTTGTTCGCCTCGGGACTGGACCTCAGCGTCCTCGGCCGTTATCTGCGCCTCGATGGCAGCGGCGTGCTTGTCGATGACGGCATCGACCTCGGCTTCATTTTTGGCCGTATCGAGCGCTAAAACCAACTGGCCGGCCTCGGCTTTTTCGGCTTCGGCATAGGCTTCGACCGTCAACCCGGAGGCCAACGCTCGCGTCTGGGTTTCCAGGCGATTGAGATGCTCCCGGGCGGCCTTGCAGACCGCTTCCTGTCGCTGGCTCTGGATGTGTTCCCAGGTGTTCAACCCATAAATCGCGGTCCCGAGTACCAGAAGGGTTGCAGCGGCCCCCATTAATTTGCCTTTCACTTTTGGCGCCCTCAAATGGCAAGGGAAGGGTGTTGCATAAACGATTCCCGATTCAATTCGAGTAAAGAAAAGCGTAGCAGAGCTGTTCGGGCTGAATGTGCGCCGATAGCACCCCGAGATTCGGCTCAACACTAAGCGCCTGTTTTAATGAACAATTTTTTTTGTTGGGGCTTCCCAGACGAAGAAAATGTTGGTAAATTTGCGCCCACTCTTGCAGCGGCCCTCAGGGAGCCCGTCACGCAAGCAGGCAACAGGTCCTGTTGCCACTCAAGAAAGCGAGTGCCTGGCACTCATCGCAACAGATACAGGGGCGTCGCCAAGCGGTAAGGCAGCAGGTTTTGATCCTGCCATGCGTTGGTTCGAATCCAGCCGCCCCTGCCATTTTTTTATTCCTGCGTAATCAGATAACACTCGACCGGCGGTTATTATTCGTCGATTCGCTGGTTTTTTGCCTCCCGTTCCCCAGTCGTGCTGGTGCCACTACCGAAAGCGCTCCGGGATGGCCTCGGCAAACGGATACCAGGAAAAATACGGCCTGGCCTCGTCGATCACCCGCTTGACCGAGGGCCTTTGGGTCAGCCTGTCGAAATAAGCACCCAAGTGGCGATGATCGTCGGGAAAGGCTACGAGAGTGCTGGCGTAGAACAGCGCCGGGGCGGCGGCGCAATCGGCCATGCTGAACGCCGGGCTGGCGACCCAGGTTCTTGCCGTCAGCTGACGTTCAAGCATGCCGTACGCCGTCATCAGCGCGGCGCGTTCGCGGGTCAGGTCGCCATGGGCGGCATTCAGGCGGTCACTGACGATCTTCTGCATGGGCACCTGGACATGCAGGTCGAAAAAACGATCCCACAGACGGACTTCCAGCGCGGTTTCCCAATCGTCCGGAATCAGATGCGCCTGGCCGGGATGGAGCCGGTCCAGGTACTCAATGATCACACTCGACTCCGGCACATTCTTTTGCCGGGCGTGATCGCGCAGCACCGGAAACTTGCCGATCGGCCACAGCGCTTGAAGCTCGGCCCGGTCAGCCTCGTTGCCCAGGTCGATGACCCTTTTTTCAAATTCGATTTCCAGTTCATACAGAGCGATCAGTGCTTTGTGGCAGAACGACGAGAGCGGATGGAAATACAGAGTCAGTGACATCCTTCAATTCCTCGGTGAGATGGAAACCTCTTGATTATCCATCGCCATCCGCCAATGCGCGAGGTGCTCCACCCTGATGTCCGGCGCCTGTTGTTCGGGTTAGAGTACAAGTCTCTGGCCTGAACTTCAGGCATGCCACGTTTAGGGTCATATTGCCATGCACCAGATCGGACTCATTGTTTATCCCGGTTTCCAGGTTCTGGGCCTGGCCATGTGTGCCGCCTTCGAGTTGGCCAACAGCGCCGGTGACGAGCCGTTGTACCGCATTGCCTTGCTGTCCGAGCCGGGTGGCCTGGTGCAAACGTCCGCCGGTTTTGCTGTGCAGACCGAAGCGTTCGACCAGCGCGGGTTCGATACGCTGCTGGTCCTGGGCGACAACCTGATCCGCCCGACCACGCCGGGCATGCTGGAGTTTCTGCGCCGCGCCAGTCTCGGCACCCGGCGTCTGGGCTCGATTTGCACGGGGGCGATTGCCTTGGCGGAGGCCGGTTTGCTCGACGGTCGGCGGGCGACCACGCATTGGGCGCATGTGCCGGCCTTTCGCAAGGCGTACCCGAACGTGAAAGTCGAGGAAGACCGGATCTTCATCAACGATGGCCACCTGTGGACGGCGGCGGGCATGAGCGCGTGCGTGGACCTGGCTTTGGCGCTGGTGGAGAAGGACCTGGGTGCCGACATTGCACGCAAGGTCGCGCGGCAATTGGTGGTGTACCACCGGCGTTCCGGCGGGCAGTCGCAGTTTTCGGTGATGCTGGAACTGGCACCCAAGACCGACCGGATACAGGCCGCGCTGAGTTACGCCAAGCAGAATCTCAAGTCCGCACTGTCGGTCGAGGAACTGGCCAGCGCGGCCAATCTCAGCCCTCGGCAATTCAGCCGGGTGTTTCATGCCGAAACCGGCCAGTCTCCGGCCAAGGCCATCGAAAACCTGCGGGTCGAGTCGGCCCGGTTGATGATGGAAACCGGACGGCACTCCATCGATGTGGTGGCGACGGACACTGGTTTTGGGGATCGGGAGCGTATGCGTCGCGCGTTTATTCGCGCGTTCGGGCAGCCGCCACAGGTGATTCAGCGTGCCAGTCGGGGCTGAGTCGTGATGTCCTGAAAGGTGGTGTATACGACATTCAAGCCTTTTTATTATCTGCGTAATCTTGATCTCGTTGAAACGTATCCCTCAATGAGATCACCGCCATGTCCCTCGTCAAAGCCGCCGCCGTACAAATCAGCCCTGTTCTTTACAGCCGTGAAGGCACCGTCGACAAAGTGGTGCAGAAGATTCTCGAACTCGGCGAGCAGGGCGTGCAATTCGCCGTGTTCCCGGAAACCGTCGTGCCGTACTACCCGTACTTTTCCTACGTGCAGTCGCCGTTCGAAATGGCCGCCGAACACCTCAAGCTGCTGGACCAGGCGGTCACCGTGCCTTCGGCCGCCACCGATGCCATCGGCGCTGCGGCCAGGCAAGCGGGCATGGTCGTGTCCATCGGCGTCAACGAGCGCGATGGCGGCACGCTGTACAACACGCAGTTGCTGTTCGATGCCGACGGCTCGCTGATCCAGCGTCGCCGCAAGATTTCCCCGACCTACCACGAGCGCATGATCTGGGGCATGGGCGACGGCTCCGGTCTGCGTGCCGTCGACAGCGCGGTAGGGCGCATCGGGCAACTGGCCTGCTGGGAGCATTTCAACCCGCTGGCCCGTTATGCCTTGATGGCCGATGGCGAACAGATCCATGCGGCGATGTACCCGGGGTCGTTTGCAGGTCCGTTGTTCGCCTCGCAAATGGAAGTCAGCATTCGCCAGCATGCCCTGGAGGCCGCGTGCTTTGTGGTGAACTCCACGGCGTGGCTGTACCCAGAGCAACAGGCGCAAATCATGGCCGACACCGGTTGCGCCATCGGCCCGATTTCCGGCGGTTGCTATACCGCGATCATCAGCCCGGATGGCACGGTCCTGGGTTCGTTGCAGGAAGGTGAGGGCGAGGTGATCGCTGATCTCGACATGGGCCTGATCGACAAGCGCAAACGCATGATGGATTCCCGCGGCCACTACAGCCGCCCGGAACTGCTGAGCCTGCTGATCGACCGCACCCCGCAATCCCATGTGCATGAACGCAGCGCGCATCCGAAGTTGGCCGAACAGACCGGGCTGGAGGAAGTGATGGGTTAGTTCCGGGCAAAAAAAAACAGGGGACTTCATGGAAGTCCCCTTTTTGTTTGTCGGTGTTGCAGCTTTCGTTTCAGCGACGCCAGATGAAACGCGCCAGCAGCGCATCGATGCTGAACTTGCCGGCACCCGACAGCAGCAGCGGGGTGAGGGCCACAAGGTAGATCAAGGGTAGCTTGAAGTTGCCGTAACCCTTGTTGCTGATGGCATAGCCTTGGGCGAGTTCACTGAGGGTGTGCCAGTCGGCGGGCCAGTGGACGGCGGCGGTTGCGACGAGGGTCACCACCATCAGGCTCAGCGCCGAAAAACGTGTGCCCAGGCCCACCAGCAGAGTCAAGGCGAAGATCAGTTCGGCCCACATCGACAGTTCCCAGTTCAGCGTCGCTGGAAGGCGGTCGAACGGAAACGGGAAGCGCGCCTGGATATCGGCGAACCAGTTCTGTCCGTTGAATTTTTCCAGGCCGGACTCGAGGAATTCCCAGGCGAGGAACACCCGCAACGCCAGGGGGGCAACCCAGTCGCCAGCACGGTCGAGGTTCAGGTGCAGGCCTTTGACGGCCGAAGAAATGGAGGTGCTCATGGACGTTGCTCTCTTTCAGGTCAGGGCGGCGGGGCAACGGCATGCCCCGTGAGTTGAGCGCTTTGATCGGCGTGGCCAATCGACAGGCGTATTTCATCAATGGGGTGTATCTGCGGTGTGTCGTTGTGGCGGGGTTTTGAGTGCGGGGTGTGTCTGGGGCGGGGTTGTATACATTGAGATACGTAACCGGTACCCCTGTGGGAGCGAACCTGCTCCGGGCGGCGATCCGACGATGGCGGAGTGTCAGGCTGCAGCTATGTTGGATGTGCGGGCCTCTTCGCGAGCAGGCTCGCTCCCACAGGGAAATTGCTATACATTTTCCGGCCGCCCACTGCATGGTGAACCGCTTCATGTCCCTCGCGCTCGAACGTCTAGTCGCTGGCACGCCAATCCCTTTCGCCGGTAATCGTGTCACGGTCGTCAGCCCCGAACTGGCGCAACGCTTCCAGCCCGGTGACCACCTGTTGGTGGAGCAGGTCAGTGGTGAGTTGCTGTTGATCCCCGTGGCGGACCAGCAAGCGGCCAACGTTGCGATCGAGCGCGCCCAGGCGGCATTCACCGCGCTGTCGGCGGTGTCTGACCAGGCGATCAGCGCCTTCTTCGACCTGTTTGCCCAACGCCTGGAAACCCCGGAGTGCTGGGCCTTGATCGAAGCCGCCAACCTGGCCGACATCGAACGGGCCAAGGCGCGCGGTCGCTCGACCACCCGGTTGCTGGCCGATGAGCGCATGCGTCGCGACATGATCGCCGGCCTGCGCGCGTGGCGTGATGCAGCGGCCAGCCGTGGCAAGGTGATCAGTTGCGTCGAGCACGATGGCTGGAAAGTCGAGCAAGTAGTCTCGCCGCTGGGCATCGTCGCGTTCGTCTTCGAAGGCCGACCGAATGTGTTTGCCGATGCGGCCGGTGTATTGCGCACCGGCAACACCGCCGTGCTGCGGATCGGCAGTGATGCGTTGGGTACGGCCCAGGCGATCGTCACCCATGCACTGAACCCTGCGCTGAGCGACGCCGGCTTGCCGGCCGGTGCGGTGTCGCTGGTGGAAAGTGTCAACCACGCCGCCGGTTGGGCGATGTTCGCTGACCGGCGCCTGTCATTGGCGGTGGCCCGTGGTTCGGGTCGCGCCGTCAGCCAGTTGGGCAGCATCGCCCAGCAGGCCGGCACGGCGGTCAGCCTGCACGGCACCGGTGGCGCGTGGCTGATCGCCAACGCCGATGCCGACGCCAAGCGTTTTGCCGCCGTGGTGCGCAACTCCCTGGACCGCAAAGTCTGCAACACCCTGAACGTCTGCCTGATTCATCGCGACCGCGCCGCTGAACTGGTGCCGCTGTTCCTCGACGCACTCAAACAGGCCGGCACCGCACGGGGGCAGGGTTGCAAGCTGCACATCGTCGAAGGCAGCGAGCCGCACCTGCCGCAGGACTGGCTGGCTGCAACGGTCGAGGTGTACCGCGCCGAAGGCTATCAGAGCGAGGCACAGGCCGAGCCGTTGCCGGAAGATCAATTGGGCCGTGAGTGGGAGTGGGAAGAAACTCCGGAAGTCAGCCTGAAAATCGTCGACAACCTGGACGGTGCCATTGCCTTGTTCAATCGCTACAGCCCGCAATTCACGGTGTCCTTGATCAGTGAAAGTGCCGAGGCCCAGGAGCGTTTCTACAACGCGGTCAACGCGCCTTTTGTCGGCAACGGCATCACCCGTTGGGTCGACGGCCAGTACGCGCTGAACAAGCCGGAACTGGGGCTTTCGAACTGGGAGAGCGGGCGCCTGTTTGCTCGCAGTGCGATTCTCTCCGGTGATGGCGTGTTCACCATTCGTAGCCGCATGACCCAGGTCGAACTGGGCGTCAAGCGCTGAACCTTGTGGGAGCAGGCTCGCTCCCACATCTGGTTTTCGTTCCGGCATAAAAAAACCTGCTCCTTATCGGGAGCAGGCCTTGTTTATCTATAACTCAGTAATGACTCATTCAATTAGTAGAACCGGTCAATCACCCGAACTTCGTTCTGATTCTGCATCGAGGCCCAGGCCTGTTTCAGGGTTTGCAGAACATTACCGATGAAGTCCTTGTCGGCCGCGGCCTTCTTGCCGACATAGCCCTGGCCGCGACGGTACATCTTCAGTCGGGCCAGCAGGTTCTGGTTGTTCTGGTCGAACTCTGCTTCATGGGCGTGCGGCGACAGGCAGTCGATATGAACCTGGCCACACTTGCTGATCCAGAGAATATGGTTGTCGTGGCTGTCTTTCTTTGCAGCGAAGATACGAGCCAGTTCATCGATAGTTGGTTGATTGTTCAGATTCATCATAAAGCCCCTTGACCAATTGGTGATCTTTCAAAGTTGGTTCGCTAATACAGGTAGCCCATCGGTTAGTTGATCCCTGGCACCGAAACCAGGACGTCAGCGTTCGACCGCCTTATCGGGCGGGGTCCTGCGTCTGTTGCATGTAGTCGTGTTGAATAACTGCTACGCAATAGCGTCACAACGAAGAGAAGCGGCGAAAACCTTAAGGCCACTGCCGACGTTTTCAGGGTCGGCCACAAGCATCATGAGGATTGCTCGCCAAGTCTTCTCGCCCTTGTACTGGACGTTCAGGCCAGGTCAGCTTCTTCAATCTGCCTTGTGGGCAGCGTGTATCCGGGAAAAACAGCTCGGCGGTCAGACGAGCTTGCTCAAACGTGTTGCCTGTACTCCCGATCGGGGAGACGTCTGCATCATGCAAGGGCAAATCGGAGGCGTCAACGGTTTTGTAGTGAATATTTTCAGTCACTACATATTGTCGGACAAAGCTGTTGGGAATTAGCGTGGGGGGCGAGGTCGTGTCGGTCAGGACGACAAAGGCGGACACTCAAAGCGGTAAAAAGTGCAGGGATAACGGTCAACCACCTGCTGATGCAAGGTGAGCCCGCCAACGTTGAGCCCCGGCATCACGGCGGCCCAGAACAGGCGCGCCGGCCGGTTCGCCTCGATGTGGAAAATCTGCCATTGACCGGGGAATTGACTCAAGAGGGTGGAAATGACAAATCGCGCGACACCCTGGCCACGGAAGCGTCGGCTGACAAACAGATAGCCGATGTTGTAGTCGGCACCGGGTAGATGGACCTGGTTATCCACGGTGACGAAGCCGGCCAGTTCACCGTCGACCTTGATCAGGAATGGCCGGGTGGCCGGGTTTCGCCAGTAGTCGGGCATGGGCAGGATGTTGAACAAACCGTATTCGCCCAGTTTCAGCGGCAACCATTCGCTGAAGTCGTAGGTGTAGAACTGCATCAGGTTCTCGATGGTTTCCAGTTCATCGCGTTCGGCGGCGTGCAGTTCTATCGAAGGCATGCGGGTTGGCTCCAGTTACGCCGGGACAGGGACACCGTTCATTATGGTTGCCCACAGGGTTCGGTGCCGGGTTCAGGTTTTGCTTGCCGGCTTTGCCCTGCGCTTGGTGCCGCTTGCTGGTTTGCGCGGGGCGGCTTTTCGTTTTTTCTTCCATGGGGCTGCGGCGGAGCCACCGGGCGGTGGGCCGCTGATGGTCAGGCTCAGCCCGGCACAGCGACTGACCTGTTTGCTCATCCACGCCGCCTGTTTGGTGACGAACTCTTCCAGGCTCATTTCCCCGCTTTGCACCATGTCCAGGGCCTGTTCCCAGATCGCCGTGGTGCCCGGATCGGCGATGGCCCGTGGTACGGCGTCGATCAGGCTGAACGCGGCCGGCGTGGCGGCCAGGGCCTTGCCGTTCTTGACCAGATAACCACGATCGAGCAGGCCCTGGATGATCGACGCGCGGGTCGCTTCGGTGCCGATGCCCGTGGTGTCCTTGAGTTTTTGCTTGAGCAGCGGGTCTTGCACCAGTTTGGCGACATTCTTCATGGCTTTGATCAAATCGCCTTCCGTGAACGGCTTTGGCGGTTGCGTCCACAGGTCCTTGAATTGCACGCCGGCCACTGCGCAATCGATGCCTTCGGCCAGGTTGGGCAGAGTCTGCGGCGCCGGGGCTTCGCGCCCCTTGGCCGGAGCCAGTGCTTCGGGCAGGGCGCGCTTCCAGCCCGGCTCGATGATCTGCTTTCCGACAGCGCGCAGGGCCTCGCCGGCGCAGTCGAAGTCGGCCTGGGTGCGGTCGTATTCGTGATTGGGCAGGAACTGCGCCAGGTATCGCGCGCGGATCAGGGTGTAGACCGCACGCTGTTTGCCCGCCAGCTTGTCGAGATTCTTCGCCGCGGCGGTGGGGATGATGCCGTGGTGCGCGCTGACCTTGGCATCGTTCCAGGCCCGTGAGCGCCGTTGCGGATCAAGGTGATCGTGCAAGACGTTCAACGCTGGATCGGCCTGGCGCAACGCCGCCAGAATGGCCGGTGCCTCGCTGTGCTGACTCAGGGGCAAGTAGCCGCAATCACTGCGCGGATAGGTAATGACCTTGTGGGTTTCGTACAGCGCCTGGGCGATGTCGAGGGTTTCCTGGGCGCCGAGGCCGAGCTTCTTCGAGCAGACCTCCTGCAGGGTGCCCAGGTCGAACGGCAGCGGGGCCACTTCGCGCATCCGTTCGGTGCGCAGTTTGATCACCCGCGCACTGGCCGCGCCACTCATGGCGGCGGCCGCCTGTTGTGCCAATGCCTGATTCAGGCAGCGGTCCTGATCGTCGCAAAGCTCCGATGCCGCGCGCCATTGCGCAGTGAACGCGGTGCCGTTGTGCAGCAGCTGCACGTCGATGGCCCAATAGGGGACGGGCACAAAGTCGGTGATGCTGCGATCGCGATCCACCACCAGGCGCAAGGTCGGCGTTTGCACCCGGCCGACCGGCAACACGCCTTGATAGCCGGACTGACGCCCCAGCAGGGTGAACAGTCGACTCATGTTCATGCCGATCAGCCAGTCGGCCCGGGAACGCCCCAGGGCCGAGTGATAGAGGCTGAAGGTCTCGTTCCCCGGTTTGAGGGCCGCGAGGGCCTTGCGGATGGACGCATCGTCCAGCGCCGACAACCAGAGGCGGCGGATCGGCCCGCGATAGCGGCAATGCTCCACCAGTTCCCGGGCGATCATCTCGCCCTCGCGGTCGGCGTCCGTGGCGATGATCAGTTCGGACGCTTCGCCGAGCAGGCGCTTGACCGCCTTGTACTGGCTGGCGGTGCGCGGCTTGACGGTCATTTTCCATTTTTCGGGAATGATCGGCAGGTCGGCCAGCACCCAGCGCTTGTAGCGCGCGTCGTAGGCATCCGGCGGTGCGGTTTCCAGCAGGTGGCCGATGCACCAGGTCACCGTGACGTCCGTTCCCAGCCAGCAGCCATCGCCCCGGCGCCGGGCGCCGAGGACTGCCGCAATGTCTTTGGCCTGGGAAGGTTTTTCACAGAGGTACAGCCGCATAACCACCATCGTCGATCAATGTGCCAAGGGTGCACAGAATGGCGCTTGATGGACGATGGAGCAATCTTTATCTGTATGGATGTACAGCTTTGTGTGTCGCTCCCGTTCGGCTGCGAAGCCGTCGCGAGGGTAAAACTTGGGTTATACCTGATAAACCGAGGTCTCAGGTTTTGGGGCTGCTGCGCAGCCCATCGCGGGTAAGCCACGCTCCCACATCATCGATTTGCAGGTCCATCACCGTCATGAGGAACGTTTTCCATGAAAAGCTCCGGTCCTAGCCCTGTCATCACCATCGCCGAGCAGCCTGGCTGTCTGCTGGTGAAATTTCACGGTATTCAAGTAGCCGCCTCGGCACGGGCCCTGGTGTTGCTGGAGGCCAATTACCCGCCGGTGTACTACGTGCCGCGAGAGGACATCGACGAGAAGTATTTCGCCCGCACCGACCACACCAGCTATTGCCCGTACAAGGGCGATGCCAGCTATTTCAGCCTGCAGGTGCCGGGGCATGAAAGCGCCAATGCGGTGTGGAGTTATGAAGATCCCAAGGTGTCGGTGGAACAAATCCGTGGATACCTGGCGTTCTACCCGGATCAAGTGAAGTTCGAGTTGCTTGATGCCGAGGTCTGATCGGGGTTGATCGTCGCGACGAGGGAGCCAACTCCCTCGTCGCCATGCATTACCTCAGTTCTTGTCGAGATCCACGTTGCGTGTCTCACGCAGACAAATCATCCCCACCACCAGGCTCACCCCGGTGATCACCACCGGATACCACAGCCCGTAGAAGATGTCCCCGGTGTACACCACCAACGCGAACGACACGGTCGGCAGGAAGCCGCCGAACCAGCCGTTGCCGATGTGGTAGGGCAGGGACATCGAGGTGTAGCGGATGCGGGTCGGGAACAGTTCGACCATCAACGCCGCCAGCGGGCCGTAGCACATCGCGGAGATGATGATCAGCGCGACGATCAGCGCCACGATTATCGGCTTGTTGATCTGCTGCATGTCCGCCTGTTTCGGGTAACCGGCGAGGGTCACGGCACCGCGCAAGGCGGCTTCGTCGAAACCATCGATCTTCATGTCACCGACGCTGACCTGCACGTCACTGCCGGCCGGGGCCGCTGCGCTCTGGTACGGCAGGCCCTGCTTGACCAGGAAGGTCTTGACCTTGTCGCACGGGCTGTCGAATTTCGCCTTGCCCACCGGGTCGAACTGGAAGGTGCAGGTGGCCGGGTCGGCCATCACGGTGATCGGTGCCTGGCGACTGGCCTGGTCGATGGCCGGGTTGGCGTAGTGGGCCAGGGTCTTGAAGATCGGGAAGTACAGCGCGGTGGCCAGCAGCAGGCCGATCATCAGCACCGGTTTGCGTCCGACCTTGTCCGACAGCCAGCCAAAGAAGATGAAGAACGGCGCGCCAATGGTCACGCTGACAATCAGCAGACCGTTGGCCACCGCCGGGTCCATTTTCAGGAACTGGGTGAGGAAGAACAGCACATAGAATTGCGCGGCGTAGAAGGTCACCGCTTGCCCGGCGTTGATGCTGAACAGAGCGATCAACACCACCTTGAGGTTTTCCCATTTGCCGAAGGAGTCGCGAATCGGCTGTTTGCACAGCTTGCCTTCTTCTTTCATTTTCACGAAGGCCGGCGACTCGTGCAGGCTCATGCGAATCCAGGTCGAGATGCCCAGCAGCACGATGGAAAACAGGAACGGAATGCGCCAGCCCCAGACTTCGAACTGATCGCCGGTGAAGTAGCGGCAACCCAGCACCACCAGCAACGAGAGCAGCAGGCCAAGGGTCGCGGTGGACTGAATCCAGCTGGTGTGGAAGCCCCGCTTGCCGACGGGCGCGTGCTCGGCGACATAGGTCGCGGCGCCGCCGTATTCACCGCCCAGGGCCAGGCCCTGGAGCATGCGCAGTACCACCAGGATGATCGGCGCGGCGATGCCGATGCTGGCGTAGGTCGGCAGCAATCCGACGCAGAACGTCGCCAGGCCCATGAGGACGATGGTGGCGAGGAAGGTGTACTTGCGCCCGATCATGTCCCCCAACCGCCCGAACACCAGCGCGCCGAACGGCCGGACGATGAAGCCGGCGGCGAAGGCCATCAGGGCAAAGATAAACGCCGTGGTGTCGTTGACCCCGGCGAAGAACTGCTTGCTGATCACCGCCGCGAGGGCGCCGTAGAGGAAAAAGTCATACCACTCGAAGACCGTCCCGAGGGACGAGGCGAAGATGACTTTCTGGGTTTCCTGGCTGGTGCCCGCGCTGCGCACGGCTTCCAGGGTTTGAACGTTTTCTGACATACCGGTATCCCTCACAGTGATTGTTTTTGTTGTTCCACTGGTGTTGCGTGTTCCATTTCAGGGGTAATGCTCGATGTCCGTGAATCTAATGCGGTCATTGTAGGAGCGAGCCTGCTCGCGATGGCGGTGGGTCAATCAACGAAGATGTTGACTGTCATTCCGTCATCGCGAGCAGGCTCGCTCCTACAGGGATTGTGTTTGAAGCGGAGTTGAGGATCATCTGCGCAGCCTTCTCGGCAATCATCAGCGTTGGCGAGCAGGTGTTGCCCGAGGTGATGCGCGGCATGATCGAGGCATCGGCAATGCGCAGGCCGGGGATGCCATGGACCTTGAGTTGCGCATCGACCACGGCGTCGGCGTCATTGCCCATGCGGCAGGTGCCCACCGGATGGAAAATCGTAGTGCCGATCCGCGCGGCGGCTTCGTGCAACTGTTCTTCGCTTCGCAGGCTGTCGCCGGGCAGGTATTCCACCGGATTGAAGGCGCGCAGGGCCGGCGCGGCGACGATGCGCCGGGTCAGGCGAATGGCGTCGGCGGCGACCCGCAGGTCCTCCGGATGGCTCAAGTAATTGGGTTGGATCAGCGGGGCTTCTTGCGGATCGGCCGAGCGGATGTCCACCCGGCCACGGCTTTGCGGGCGCAAATCGCAGACCGATGCGGTGAACGCCGGGAACGCATGCAGCGGTTCGCCAAAGCGCTCCAGCGACAGCGGTTGCACGTGGTATTCGAGGTTGGCTGAAGTCTGCTCCGGCCCCGAGCGGGCAAAGGCGCCCAACTGGCTCGGCGCCATGGACAGCGGGCCACTGCGGTCATACAGGTAGCGCAGACCCATGCCCATCTTGCCCCACAGGCTGCCGGCAATCTGGTTCAAGGTGCGGGCATTTTCCAGCTTGTAGATCAGCCGCAGTTGCAGGTGATCCTGCAGGTTGCCACCGACGCCGGGTAGCTCATGGGCGACGCCAATGCCCAGCCGCTCCAGCAGTGGACGCGGGCCGATGCCGGAGCGTTGCAGGATGCTGGGCGAACCGACGGAGCCGGCACACAGGACGATTTCCTTGCGCGCCTTGAAGGTTTTCGCCTGGCCTTGCCAGCGGGCGCTGATCGCCGATGCGCGACCATTGTCCAGCAGCACGCGGTCGACTTCGACAGCGGTCAGCACGGTGAGATTGGGACGCTGACGAATGGGTTTGAGAAAGGCCTTGGACGCGTTCCAGCGGATGCCGGCCTTCTGATTGACCTGGAAATAGCCGCAACCTTCGTTGTCGCCCTGGTTGAAGTCATCGATGCTGGCAATGCCGCTTTGTTCGGCGGCACTGCGGAACGCATCGAGAATAGGCCATGACAGGCGCTGGCGTTCGACCCGCCATTCGCCCGCGGCGCCGTGAAATTCGGCGGCGCCGGCAAAGTGGTTTTCACTCTGCTTGAACAGCGGCAACACCTCTTGCCAGCTCCAGCCAGGGTTGCCGTCGGCGGCCCAGCGGTCGTAGTCGCCGGCCTGGCCGCGCATGTAGATCATGCCGTTGATCGAGGAGCAGCCACCCAGCACCTTACCGCGCGGGTAGCTCAGGGCGCGACCTTGCAGGCCCGGTTGCGCTTCGGTCTTGAAGCACCAGTCGGTGCGCGGGTTGCCGATGCAGAACAGGTAACCCACGGGGATGTGAATCCACGCATAGTTGTCGCGGCCACCGGCCTCGAGCAGCAACACGCGATGTTGCGGATTGGCCGATAGTCGATTGGCCAGCAGACATCCGGCCGGCCCGGCCCCGACCACGATGTAATCGTATTCATCAAGGGAAGTCTGCATCCCTGACCTCGCGTTGTTGTTCTTGTTGTCTGTCATCCTAGTTGTTAGCTTTCGTCAAAAGAATGTTAGTTTTTGCGCAGCCGCTGTGCGTTTTTAAACAGCATCCCGAACGGCTACAAACAAGGACGCTTCATGTTCGACTGGAATGACCTGCGGTTTTTTCTCGAATTGCAGCGCAGCGGGCGTTTGCTCACGGCTGCCCGGCGCTTGAACACCACCCATGCCACCGTGGCGCGGCACATCGAGGCCATCGAAAAGAGCCTCGGTACGGCGTTGTTCGTCCAGCATGCCCAGGGTTACGAGATGACCCCGGCGGGCGAGGCGTTGCTTAAACACGCCGAGGCGATGGAGAACGTGGCGCTGCTGGCCCAGGAGGAAATCACCCAGTCCACCGCGCCGCTGGGCAAGATCCGCGTTGGGGTGACGGAAGGGCTGGGCATCATGTTCCTCGCCAGTCGCATGAACGGCTTGTTCGAGCGCTATCCGGGGCTGGAGGTGGAACTGGTGGCGGTGCCGCGTTTTGTCAGCATCCTCAACCGCGAGGCGGAAATCAGCATCCACCTCGAACGCCCGGCCGCCGATATGCTGGTCACCCGCAAACTCACCGACTATCGCCTGGCACTCTATGCCAGCCAGGACTATCTCGATCGCTCACCGCCGTTGCGCAGTCGCGAGGACTTGGGGCGGCATGCCTGGATTGGCTATGTCGACGACCTGCTGTTCAGCCAGGAACTGATGTTCCTCAACAGCTTCTGCCGCAACCCGCGGGTGGTGTTTCACAGCACCAGCGTGATCGCCCAGCAACAGGCGGCCCGCTCGGGCCTGGGGATTGCCGTGTTGCCGTGCTACATGGCCAGTGCCGATCCCGGTCTGGTGCCGTTGCTGCCGGACGAAAGCATCCAGCGCAGCTACTGGATCAGCACCCGCCGCGAACTGCACAAATCGGTGCGGTTGCGGGTGTTGTGGGATTATGTGGTGGGGTTGTGTGAGCGGGAGCAGGGGTTGTTGTTGGGGGCTGTTGCTCAGGGTGCCTGAACGGACGCCTTCGCGGGCAAGCCCGCTCCCACAGGTTTTTGTGCTGTTCACACCGACTGTGTAGCGCTGCAGATCCCTGTGGGAGTGGGCTTGCTCGCGAAGGCGTCGGTAGATTCACAATTGATCTAATGGTTTAACCAACAATCTCGAACGCCGTACTGGCCAACCGTTCGCCATTAACCATGATATGCACCGCATGGCGCCCCGCATAATGCCGGCGGGTGGTGAGTTCCTTGATCTGCTGGCCGCGACTGACGGCTTCGACAGCGTTGCCCGGCAGCGTCAGCGCCTTGAGCTTGAACACCTTCGCCGAGGTGCTGCCGTTGGCCTTGACGTAATCGATGGCGTAGTCGATCACCAGGCGCTGACTGCTTTCTACCGTGGATTTGACGGCAAACGACAGGGTGATCTTTTCTCCCAGGCCAATCACCGGCGGTTCGACTTTCACATCAACGATCTCGACTTCGGGCTTGCCGCCCGCGCCGATAATCGCCAGTGCCCGCTGGTTGCCCTGTTTGATCAGGCTGCGCAGGGCGTGTCTGGCGATCCATGCGGTGTGCCGGTTGTCCAGCGACCAGCCTTCGATCAGGCCGAGTACCCAGTCGGGATGATCCTTGGTGATGTCGTTGAGGTGGTTGGCCACGGATTTGCGCACGTACAGGCTCGTGTCGGCCTTGAGGTTGTCGAGGATGTTCGCGGCCAGTGTCGGATCGGCCTGGATGGTCTCCAGCCGGAATGACCAGGGCAGGCGTGGCCGGCATCCTTCGCTGGCCAGGCGCCGCACATGCTCGTTGTCGTCCAGCGACCAGGCATGCATCAGCTTGAGCGAGCGCTCGAGGTCACTGCGCAGAAAGTGACGGATTGCGAATTCCGAAGAGCCAAATGCAGTGAAGTACTTCAGCGCGTCCATCGAGTGTTCGAACGCATGGGCGCCGTAGCTGGCGACGTAGTGCGGCAGACACATGCTGACGAAGCCGCTGTTCAGGCGCGGGGCGAGGGCGCGCAGCACCTGCAGCGACCCCTCGTAGTCCAGGGGCAGTACGGCGTGCAGGCATTCGCTGACCCGGGCCATGCGCTGCATGACGCTGAGGTCTGCCAGGCCGGACTGGGCCAGTTTCAGGAAGCGCCAGGCCTCGAATGGCGGATAGACCGCGGTCATTTCGCTGGCGATGTGCTGGAGGCGCTCGGTGTTGAAGATTTCCTTGAGCGCCGGAGATTGTTGGTCAGTCATGGTGGTTCCCTGGCAATTGTTGTTGATCCATCACACCGCGTCATCGTTCATCGCGAGCAGGCTCGCTCCCACAGAAAAGCGTGTAAGCGACAAAGATCCAATGTAGGAGCGAGCCTGCTCGCGAAGGGTCCCTCAAATTCACCTCATTTGGTGCCCGCTTGCTCCTGCAATTGATCCGACTCGAACAACCTGCCCAGTTCAACCCGCGCTTCCTGCGCCGTCTGCATCACTTTCACTGCGTCGTCATACACCGCATGCTGGGCTTCAAGCACCTCTTCGTCGTGCTGCTTGAAGCGTTTGATCCGTGCATCCGCCTGGGCCTGGGTCAATCCCAGGCCGATCAGGGTTTGCCGGCTCATTTCCAGGCTCGAATAATAGGTTTCGCGCACGGCGTGGGCGCCGACGTCCATCAGTCGATGTACGTGCTGGCGGTTACGGGCACGGGCGATGATTTTCATGTGTGGGTAGAGCTTGCGCACCAGTTCGGCGGTCTTGATGTTGGTGTCCGGGTCGTCGGTGGCGATCACGAAATACTCGGCTTCCCCGACCTTGGCCGCGTTGAGGATTTCCGGGCGCATCGGGTCGCCGTAGAACACCGGTACGCCACCAAAGCTGCGGGACAGTTCGATGGTTTCCACCGAGGTGTCGAGGGCCACGAACTTGATGTTCTGTGCGCGCAGAATCCGCGCAACGATCTGGCCCATGCGACCCATGCCGGCGATCACCACCCGTGGCGCGTCGGCGTCGATTTCACGGAACTTCTCCGGCACTTCCACCGGTTGCACCTTCGGGCTGACCAAGCGTGCGCAAAGCAGCAGCAACAGCGGCGTCACGGCCATGGACAGGGTGATGGTCAGCACCAGCAAGTCATACAGTTCGGTGGCGAACAGCCCGTGGTCGCGGCCGATCTTGAACACCACAAAGGCAAACTCACCACCAGCCGCCAACACGATTCCCAGGCGGATCGCACTGACCTTTTTCAAGCCCCCGGCCAGGCGACCGACCAGGAACAGCAGCGGCAGTTTGATCGCGATCAGCAGCAAGGTCAGGCCCAACACCGCCACCGGCATGCTCAGCAACAGGCTCAGGTTCGCGCCCATGCCGACGCTGATGAAAAACAGCCCGAGCAACAGACCCTTGAACGGTTCGATCTGGGCTTCCAGTTCATGGCGATACTCGGAGTCCGCCAGCAGCAGGCCGGCGAGGAAGGCGCCCAGGGCCATGGAAATGCCGACCAACTCCATCAGCCATGCCGTGCCGATCACCACCAGCAACGCCGTGGCGGTGGAGACTTCTGGCAGCGCGGTTTTGGTCACCACGCGAAACACCGGCCGCAGCAGATAACGCCCGCCGATCACCACCACGGCGATGCTGGCCAACACTTGCAGGCCGTGGTTCAGGTTTTCGCTGGCGCTGGTGCTGTGATCGCCACCGGCAAGCAACGGCACCATGGCGATCAAGGGGATCGCGGCGATGTCCTGAAACAACAGAATCGCGAACGCCAGCCGCCCGTGGGGGCTGGTCAGTTCCTTGCGTTCAGCCAGGCTTTGCAGGCCGAATGCCGTGGACGACAGCGCCAGGCCCAGGCCGAGGACGATCGCGGTGTTCAACGGCTGGCCAAACAGCCACAGCGCGACCACGCCAATCACCGTGCCAGTGAGCAACACTTGCGCCAGACCTACGCCGAACACTGACTTGCGCATCACCCACAGGCGCCGCGGCGACAGTTCCAGGCCGATGATGAACAGCAGCAACACCACGCCGAGTTCGGAAATGTTCGCGACGCTTTGCGGATTGTCGATCAGGCCGAGCACCGACGGGCCGATGATCACCCCGGCAAACAGATAACCCAGAACCGCCCCCAGTTGCAGGCGCTTGGCCAAAGGAACGATGAGCACGGCCGCCATCAGAAATACGACAGCGGCTTGTAGCAGGTTGCCTTCATGGGGCATGGGTGAAACTCCAGAACTCGACACAGCGGGGGCGTCAAGGATAAAGGCTGGGCTTGCCGAAGATCTACCGTGGGTTGTCAGTTGGATCCTTACAGTTGGGCCGCCGCCTTCGCGAGCAGGCTCACTCCCACAATGTTTCTGGTCGTACGCAAACTCCGTGTACGGAACAAATCACTGTGGGCACCCTCTGACGAAGTGCTACTAGCCATGTGCCCGCACCACGCTCTCGGTGCCCAGCCGATACTGATTGTTCCCGCTGCGCTTGGCCTCATACATCGCCAGGTCGGCAATGTGCAGTAGGCGGTCAATGCTCGGCGCATGATCGGGGAACACGGCGACGCCGAGGCTGGTGCCGATGTGGCGCTGGTCGTTGCCGATGGTGACGGGCGGGGAGAGTTCGACGAGGATTTTCTGGCAGATGGTGCGCGCTTCGTCTTGCAGGCTTTTGCCCTGGGGCAGGCCCTGGAGGATGACCACGAATTCGTCGCCGCCGATCCGGGCGACGGTGTCGGTGCCGCGCAGAATGCGCTTGAGCCGCGTGGCGGTCGTGACCAGCACGCGGTCGCCGGCCGCATGACCATAGCGGTCGTTGATGGCCTTGAAACCATTGAGGTCGACAAACACCAACGCCACCCGCGTGGCACTGGTGCGCGCTAGCTCCAGCGCTTCGGACAGGCGCTCTTCGAGCACCAGGCGATTGGGCAGGCCGGTCAACGGGTCGTAATGGGCCAGGTGCTTGAGGTAGTTGGCCGAGGCCTTTTCTTCGGTGATGTCGCGTACCACGCCCATCATCTTGACCGTTTCGTCGTGGTCATTCTTGACCACGTTGCCGGTTTCGCGCAGCCAGCGGATCGTTCCGTCGGGCCAGACCACGCGGTATTCCTCGTCATGGTTTTCGCCGGTTTCCAGGCAACGCAGTTCGCCGGCCCGAACTCTGGGCCGATCATCCGGATGCACGCAGGAGCAGAACAGGGCGTAAGAGGGCGTCACTTCGCCGATCTTGAAGCCGAACATGCCGAAAATGGCATCTGACCAATACAACCGGTCGGTGTCGACATCCCAATCCCAGGTGCCGATGCGGGCAAAGTACTGGCTGCGTTTGAAGCGTTCGGCGTCGCCATCCTGGTGGATGCTCTGGCTTTCGGGCAGGTTGTTGATGATCGCGCGATATTCCGCCAGTCGCTTTTGCAGCGAGCGTTCGCGCCAGACCAGCGTGACGATCAGGCTGAGCGTCGTTGAACCAAGGATGACGCTGGTCCAGAGCAGGATCATTCGGGGATGGCCATCAGGGCGGTGAACCGTACGGGTAATTGTTGATTATTTTAGTTCAGCAAACAGCTTTAAACGTCGCGCGGGAGGTGGCAATGGTTGCCAATCGAGGGCAAATCTGGGAAAACGGCGCCCGTCAGGCCCTTGAGGGCGAGAGAGCATACGAGTGAAATCAATGAATGACGAGCTTCAGGTAATCGATCTACAGGCGGGTGACGGAAAAGCCGCCATCAAAGGCGCACTGATCACCACCCAGTACCGTGGCTGGCTGGAGGATGGCAGCGAATTCGATTCTTCCTACAGCCGTGGCAAACCCTTCCAGTGCGTGATCGGCACCGGGCGGGTTATCAAGGGCTGGGACCAGGGCATCATCGGCATGCAGGTCGGTGGCAAGCGCAAGTTGCTGGTGCCGGCGCACCTGGCCTATGGCGAACGCACCATGGGCAAGATCACGCCGAATTCGAACCTGATCTTCGAAATTGAATTGCTGGAAGTGCTGACGCGGGATGATTGACCGCGGTTGCCCGGGAGGCCTATGTCACCAATCAACGAATACGCCACGGCCATCGAACTGCTGGACGAGTCTTATCGGCACTGGACCGGTGAACACCTGCCAGCCCCGCAGTCGCTGACCGGGCTTGAACGCCTGCACTGGCTGCACGCCCACGCGCCCTACAGCTTGCTGGCCCACGGCACTGAAGACGACCCTCTGTTCTTTTACGCCAATGAACAGGCGCTGGCCTGCTTCAAGTACCCGCGCCCGGAATTTCTGGGCATGCCCTCACGGTTCAGCGCCTCGCCACTGGACCGCGCGGTGCGCCAGACCCTGCTGGAACAGGTCACGGCCCATGGCATTGCCCACGGTTACAGCGGCTATCGGGTGGATCGGCAGGGTAATGCCTTCATGATTCATGAAGGCAAGGTGTGGACGCTGATCGATCAACACGGTGGGCGGGTGGGGCAGGCGGCGTTGTTCTGGCCGGATGCAGAGCGTGTCGGGCAGTTGGGGTGTTGAGCCCAGACCTTTAGTGGCCGACTGGCTGACGAAAATCGATGTCAGGCCGACCTGTCATCGGGTTGTGCCTTGCCAGGCTCCGCTCTATCGGCGAACATATGCGCTATATAGGGGTAGGGGGTATAGGTATGTCGCACATTCACGAACACAAGGATGACTTGATCAAGCGGGTGAGACGGATTGCCGGGCAGGTGGAAGCGGTGGAGCGAGCGCTTGAGTCCGATGCCGATTGCGCCAAGACCCTGCACCTGGTCGCCGCCATCCGGGGCGCGGTCAATGGTCTGCTGGAGCAGTTCATCGACGCCCATGCCCGCGAGCACGTGGCCCATCCAGGCCTGAGCGATGAAGAGCGCGCCCAGGGCGTGGAAGACTTGTTGCTGGCCATCCGTCGTTACGCCAAGTAGAGGCCTGAATCCCATGAAACAGACACCCCAGGCTTCGCGTTTCGCTCACGATCATGTATTTCTCGGCGCATCCCATGATGAAAACGCCCGACGCACCTTATGGGTGGTGGCGCTGACGTTTGTGATGATGATTGGCGAAATTGCCGCCGGTTACATCACCGGTTCCATGGCGCTGCTGGCCGATGGTTTTCACATGGCCACCCATGCCGGGGCCTTGGGCATCGCGGCGGCGGCCTATGGGTTCGCACGGCGCAATGCCAATAACGCGCGTTACAGCTTCGGCACCGGCAAGGTCGGGGATCTCGCCGGTTTTGCCTCGGCCATGGTGCTGGGGCTGGTGGCGATCGGCATTGCCGCTGAATCCGTTTATCGCCTGTTTCAGCCAACGACGGTGGCATTCACCGAAGCAACGGTGATTGCGGTGGTGGGGCTGGCGGTGAACATTGTCAGTGCCTTTTTGTTGGCGGGCGACCACGGTCATCATGGCCACGATCACGGACACAGCCATGACCACGGCCATCATCACCATCACGACAACAACCTGCGCTCGGCCTATGTCCATGTGTTGGCCGACGCCTTGACCTCGGTGCTGGCGATTGCCGCATTGCTGGCCGGGAGCTATCTGGGGTGGGTGTGGCTTGACCCGGTGATGGGCGTCGTGGGCGCTATCGTGATCGCGAAATGGGCCGTTGGATTGATGCGTGACAGCGCTGCGGTGTTGCTCGATGTCACGGATACACAGGTTGCCGATGAAATCCGTGAGCTGCTGGAGTCATCGGACGATGTGCGTATCAGCGATCTGCATGTCTGGCAGGTCGGCCCCCAGGCGCGGGCCGCGATTGTCAGCGTTGTGGCCGCGGCCAATGTCAGTGCCGACACCATTCGCGAACGCCTGGCGCCGGTCCATGAACTGTCTCACCTGACCGTCGAATACCGCACGGTTTGAACGGCTTTCGCTCAATCACGGAACAGCGCAATCCGTCCATTCGTGGATGGGCGGTATTGCCATTTCAGCTGCTCCAGTGCCGGCCCCATTGCCAGAAACTGCTTGAGCGTGGCGCCGGCAATGCTCAACGCCAGGCGTTGCCCCGGACATTGATGACGCCCTGCACCAAAGGTGAAGCTGCGCCGGTTCGGGCGGTCGAGCAGGAAGGTGTCGGGGTTGTCGTTGAGCTGCGGGTCGCGATTGGCTGAGGCCAGCAGCACCAGGATCACGTCTGCGGCGTTCAGCCTCACGCCGTCAATCTCGCAGGGGGCGGCGACGAAGCGACGGGTGTTCTGTACCGGTGGGTCGAAGCGCTGCACTTCGGCCAGCAGGTCTTCGACAGGGGTTGATTCGCTGCGCAACGACGGGTGTTGAATCAAAGCCAGCACGGCGTTGCCGATCAGCCCGGCAGTGGCCTCGAAGGTCTGGGAGAACAGGCCGATCAGGTTGGCGATCAGGGTTTGCGGTGCGCCGCAGGCGAAGCGCTGGCGGATGCCCACAAGCAAAGGGCTGTGGTTGTGCGGATCATCGAGCAATTCGATGCAGTAACCGCTCAATTGCTCGGCGGCAGCGTGGGCGGCGGCCAATTGTGCTGCGTCACTCAAGGGCGACAGGCAGGCGACGAAATCCGCCGTCAATTCGCTGATGGCGCGGCCCTGGGCCGGGGTGAACCCCAGCAACGCCGCCACCACGCACACCGGCCCACGAAACATGGCGTTGTACAGGCCAGCGGTATCCGCAGTTATCAATCGGGCGCTGACCAGGGCCTCGACTTCCCGCGCATCGATCAACTCCAGCCCCGGCGCAATCGCCGACCGTGGGCAACGCTGGCGTTCACCTTCATTCATGCGCATCAATTGGCCGAACACCTGGCCGGCCATGCCGTCGGCAATCGTCCTGGGGATTGGCTCCTGCGCCGGTCGAACGTGGCAATCGGGATGCGCCAGCACGGCGGCCACCGCCCGGGCGCTGCTGGCCACCCACAGGTTCAGCCCTGGATGAAAAGCCAGCCCACCGTTGGCACGCAGTTGTGCGTAGTAGGGATAAGGATCGGCATGGGTCGCAGCGATGATCGGGTCCATGGGTCACAGCCTTTTGTTGTTGGAAAGTGTTGCTACTATCTCCAGTCCGAAAGGGCATTGATTCGTCCGGGAGCGAAATATGAGCGCAGAACAACACGACATCGGCGTCTCGCAGGTGGCGGCAGCCATCGCTGAGCCTGCGCGGACGAAAATCCTCTGTTCGCTGATGGACGGCCACGCCCGCACCAGCACCGAACTGGCGGCGGTGGCCGAAGTCAGCGCGTCGACCGCCAGTGCCCACCTGGCCAAACTCAAGGAACTGGCGCTGGTGCGGTTGCACGTCCAGGGGCGTCATCGCTATTACAGCCTGGCGGACAAACGCGTGGCCCAGGCCCTGGAGGCACTGATGGTGATCGGCCAGAACACCGCGCCGAGCTTTCAGTCTCGGACCCCGGATCGCCTGCAATTTGCCCGCACCTGCTACGACCACATGGCGGGAACCCTGGCCGTGCTGTTGCATGACCGGATGCTTGAGGCGGGCTGGCTTGAGGAAACCGACGAACAGGCCTATCGCTTGAGCGACAGCGGTACGGCAATGTTTCAAGGACTCGGGATCGAGGTACAGGACTTGAGCACCTTGCGCCGCCGCTTTGCCTGCCCGTGCCTGGACTGGAGCATGCGCCGGCCACATCTGGGCGGGTCGCTGGGGGCGGCGTTGCTGCAAACGGCGCTCAAGCGCAAGTGGGTGACCCAGGATCTGGACAGTCGGGCGTTGGCATTGACGGCGTTGGGGCGCAAGGAGTTTGGAAGGCGGTTTGGAATCGAATTGCCGCTGGTGGTTGAGGGTAATGTCAAAGTTTCGCAAATGACGGCAGGTTCGGTGGAGTTCGGGAACATTCGCTGACTGACGATAGGTGTATTCCGGATGCTTCTGTATTGAATGCAATGCCGTCATCGCGAGCAGGCTCGCTCCCACAAGGGGGGGTGGAATCGTCAGTACAATGCAAACAAAAAGCCCCCCATCGGTCACCCGATGGGGGGCTTTTGTGTGTCTGGCGTCAGGTCAAACCTTGACGATCCAGCCCGCTGGCGCTTCGATGTCGCCGGTTTGCACGCCGGTCAGCTCTTTGTAGAGCTTCTGGGTGACCGGGCCGACTTCGGTTTCGCTGTGGAACACGTGCAGGTGGTCGTTGTAGTCGATGCCGCCGATCGGCGTGATCACCGCCGCAGTACCGCAAGCACCGGCTTCCTTGAAGTCGGAGAGCTTGTCGATGAACACGTCGCCTTCGATCACTTCCAGGCCCAGACGGGTCTTGGCCAACTCGATCAGCGACAGACGGGTGATGCCCGGCAGTACCGATGGCGAGTTCGGGGTCACGAACTTGTTGTCGTGGGTGATCCCGAAGAAGTTGGCCGAACCGACTTCCTCGATCTTGGTGTGGGTCATCGGATCCAGGTAGATGGCGTCGGCGAAGTGGGCTTTCTTGGCCTTGGAGCCCGGCATCAGGCTGGCGGCGTAGTTGCCACCGACCTTGGCGGCACCGGTGCCTTGTGGCGCGGCGCGGTCGTAGCTGGAAATCTGGAAGTTGTGCGGGGTCAGGCCGCCCTTGAAGTAGGCGCCGACCGGAATGCAGAAGATCGAGAAGATGAACTCGGGGGCGGTACGCACGCCGATGTTGTCACCCACGCCGATCACGAACGGACGCAGGTACAGCGCGCCGCCGGTGCCGTACGGCGGAATGAAACGCTCGTTGGCACGGACCACTGCCTTGCAGGCTTCGATGAACTGCTCGGTTTCCACCTGCGGCATCAGCAGGCGGGCGCAGCTGCGCTGCATGCGCAGGGCGTTCTGGTCCGGGCGGAACAGGTTGATCGAGCCGTCCTTGCAACGATAGGCCTTCATGCCTTCGAAGCATTGCTGGCCATAGTGAAGGGCTGTGGAGCCTTCACTGATGTGCAGCACGTTATCTTCGGTCAGGGTGCCTTTGTCCCACTCGCCATTGCGAAAGTACGACAGATAGCGCTTGTCGGTCTTGATGTAGTCAAAACCCAGCTTGTCCCAATTAATGCTTTCGTTACCCATGACACCCTCTATCACTTAACAACCGCCGAAACGGTTCAAGGCTTCTGACGTTTTTTGGATGGGGACAACAATACTTCATTCCGGGCCTGTTTCGCAGCCCGGACTATCGGATGACAGACAGATAATTCGCGCTGACCTTGAGAATTCGCGAGCAGGCTCGCTCCCACATTTGAAATGCATTCCCCCTGTGGGAGCGAGCCTGCTCGCGAAGAGGCCATCACAGCCGCCATCAATCGCTCTGAATCACAGATGCAACGCATGCCCCAACGCCCGCAACGCCGCTTCCTGCACCGCTTCACCCAGCGTCGGATGCGCATGGATGGTGCCGCCGATGTCTTCCAGCCGCGCGCCCATTTCCAGGCTTTGCGCGAACGCCGTGGACAACTCCGACACCCCGACGCCCACCGCCTGCCAGCCGACAATCACATGATTGTCGCGACGGGCGACCACGCGCACGAAGCCGCTTTTCGACTCCAGGGTCATCGCCCGGCCATTGGCGGCGAACGGGAAGCTCGACACGATGCAGTCCAGACCTGCGGCGTTGGCCTCGTCCGGAGTCTTGCCAACCACCACCAGTTCCGGGTCGGTGAAGCACACGGCGGCGATGGCGGTCGGGTTGAACTCGCGGGATTTACCGCTGATCAGCTCGGCGACCATCTCGCCCTGGGCCATGGCCCGGTGCGCGAGCATCGGTTCGCCGCTCAGGTCACCGATGGCATACACGTTGCGCATGCTGGTCTGGCAGCGGTGGTCGATCTTGATCGACGAACCGTTCATGTCCAGGTTCAGCGCTTCGAGGTTCCAGCCCTGGGTGTTCGGCTTGCGACCGACGGCCACCAGCACCTGATCGGTTTCCAGGTTCAGGGTCGCACCGTTCGGGGCCAGTACTTGTAAGGCATTTTCTTTTGAATCAAAGCCTTGAACGCTGTGTTTCAAGTAAAGTTTCACGCCGAGTTTTCTCAGTTCGTCGTGCACCGGCTGGGTCAGTTCGGCGTCGTAGGCCGGCAGGATGCGTTCCTGCGCTTCCACCACGCTGACCTCGGCGCCGAGCTTGCGATAGGCAATGCCCAGCTCCAGACCGATGTAGCCACCGCCGACCACAATCAAGCGCTTGGGCACGGATGTCGGCGCCAAGGCTTCGGTGGACGAGATGATCGGCCCGCCAATCGGCAACATCGGCAGGTTCACGCTTTTCGAACCGGTGGCCAGCACCAGGTGCTCGCACTGAATGCGCGTGTCGCCAACATCGATGGTTTTACCGTCAACCACCTTGGCCCAGCCTTGAACGACCTGGACCTTGTTCTTTTTCAGCAGCGCCGCAACGCCGGTGGTCAGGCGATCGACGATGCCGTCTTTCCATTCGACGCTCTTGGTGATGTCGAGGGTCGGCGCCGAAACGCTGATGCCCAGGGCCGAAAGCTGATGGTGGTGCTGCGTCTGATGAAACTGCTCGGCGACGTGAATCAGTGCCTTGGACGGAATGCAGCCAATGTTCAGGCAGGTGCCGCCCAGGGATTGGCCTTCCACCAGAATGGTCGGGATGCCCAGCTGACCGGCACGGATCGCCGTCACATAACCGCCGGGGCCGCCGCCGATGATCAGCAGCGTGGTGTTCAAAGTTTGCATGGTGCTCTCCAACAAAAATCAGTCCACAAACAAGGTAGCGGGTTGTTCGAGCAAGCCACGAATGGCCTGGATGAATAGCGCCGCGTCCATGCCGTCGACCACGCGGTGATCGAAGGAGCTGGAGAGGTTCATCATCTTGCGGATCACGATCTGGCCTTTGATCACCATTGGCCGTTCGACGATCTTGTTGACGCCGACGATTGCCACTTCCGGCAGGTTCAGCACCGGCGTGCTGACGATGCCGCCCAAGGCGCCGAGGCTGGTCAGGGTGATGCTCGAGCCGGACAACTCGTCGCGGCTGGCCTTGCCATTGCGTGCGGCAGTGGCCAAATGGGAGATTTCGGCCGCGTTGTCCCACAGGCTGCGGGCTTCGGCGTGACGCACCACCGGCACCATCAAACCGATGTCGGCCTGGGTGGCGATACCGACATGCACCGCGCCAAGGCGGGTGATGAGCTGGGCTTCGTCGTCGTAGCGGGCGTTGATCTGCGGGAAATCGCGCAGGGCGACGACCAGGGCGCGGACCAGGAACGGCAGCAAGGTCAGCTTGCCGCGGGTGGCGCCGTGTTTTTCGTTGAGGTGCGCGCGCAGTTCTTCCACGGCGGTGACGTCGATTTCTTCGACATAGCTGAAGTGGGCGGCACGCTGGGTGGCGTCCTGCATGCGCTGGGCGATCTTGCGGCGCATGCCGATCACCGGGATCTGCTGTTCATCGGTACGTTGGGCGTAAGCCGCCGCCACCGGTGCCGAAGCGTTCGACTGACCCTGGGCCAGGTAGGCGTCGAGGTCTTCATGCAGCACGCGACCGGCCGGGCCGCTGCCACGGACCAGACGCAGCTGGATTCCGAGGTCCAGCGCATGTTTGCGCACGGCCGGGGAGGCCAGTGGGCGTTCATCGGCTGCGCGAGCCACCATCGGGCCCTGGCATACGGCAGCTTTCGGCGCCGGGGCAGCGACCGGTTTGCTTTCCACCACGGCTTCAACTTTAGGTGCGGCCACAGGCGCTTCTTTAACAGGTGCCGGTTGCGCCGACTCCTTAACGTTGCCCGCGCCTTCGACTTCAATGCTGATCAGCACACTGCCAACCGCCATGACTTCGCCCGGCTGGCCACCCAGGGCAATGACCTTGCCATGCACCGGCGACGGGATATCGACCATCGCCTTGTCGGTCATGACATCGGCCAGTACCTGATCTTCGACGACCATGTCGCCGACCTTGACGTGCCATACCGACAATTCAACTTCTGCAATGCCTTCACCAATGTCCGGCATTTTAATGACGTGCGTGCCCATTCAGACCTCCATGACCCGTTTCAACGCCGCGCCCACTCGGGACGGGCCTGGGAAATACGCCCACTCTTGCGCGTGCGGGTAAGGGGTGTCCCAACCTGTGACGCGTTCGATCGGCGCTTCCAGGTGGTGGAAGCAATGCTCTTGCACCAGCGACACCAGTTCGGCACCGAAACCGCAGGTACGTGTGGCTTCGTGCACCACCACGCAACGGCCGGTCTTTTTCACCGACTTGACGATGGTTTCCAGGTCCAGCGGCCACAGGCTGCGCAGGTCGATGACTTCGGCGTCGACGCCGCTTTCTTCAGCAGCGACTTGCGACACGTACACGGTGGTGCCGTAGGTCAGCACGGTGACGTCCTTGCCCGGACGGGTGATCGCAGCGACATCCAGCGGCACGGTGTAGTACCCGTCCGGCACTTGCGCGGCGGGGTGCTTCGACCACGGGGTTACCGGGCGGTCGTGGTGGCCGTCGAACGGGCCGTTGTACAGGCGTTTTGGCTCGAGGAAGATTACCGGGTCATCGTTTTCGATGGAAGCGATCAGCAAGCCCTTGGCGTCGTACGGGTTGGATGGCATCACCGTGCGCAAACCGCAGACCTGGGTGAACATCGCCTCGATGCTCTGGCTGTGGGTCTGGCCGCCGTAGATGCCGCCGCCGCAAGGCATGCGCAGGGTCATCGGCGCGGTGAACTCGCCAGCCGAGCGATAACGCAGGCGGGCGGCTTCGGAAATGATCTGGTCCGAGGCCGGGTACACGTAGTCGGCGAACTGGATCTCGGCCACCGGACGCAGACCGTAGGCACCCATGCCCACGGCGACACCGACGATGCCGCTTTCGGAGATCGGCGCGTCGAACACCCGGGAGGTGCCGTACTTGTTCTGCAGGCCTTCGGTGCAGCGGAACACGCCGCCGAAGTAGCCCACGTCCTGGCCGAAGACCACGACGTTGTCATCACGCTCAAGCATCACATCCATGGCCGAGCGCAGGGCCTGGATCATGGTCATGGTGGTCGTGGTCATGGCGGTTTCCAGCTCGATATTGTTGTTGTGATCGTTCATGTCAGATCCCCAACTCTTGGCGCTGGCGCTTCAAGTGCTCCGGCATCTCTTTGTAGACGTCTTCGAACATGGTCGCGGCGCTCGGAATCTGGCCACCGGCGAGGGTGCCGTATTGCTCGGCTTCTTTCTGTGCGGCGATCACTTCGGCTTCCAGCTCGGCGCTGACCGCGGTGTGCTCCTCTTCGGACCAGTGACCGGTCTTGATCAGGTGCTGCTTGAGGCGCGCAATCGGATCACCCAGCGGGAAGTGGCTCCAGTCATCGGCCGGACGGTATTTCGACGGATCATCGGAGGTCGAGTGCGGGCCGGCGCGATAAGTGACCCATTCGATCATGGTCGGGCCGAGGCCCCGGCGGGCGCGTTCGGCGGCCCAGGCAGAGGCGGCGTAGACCGCGTAGAAATCGTTGCCATCGACCCGCAGGGAGGCGATGCCGCAACCGACGCCGCGACCGGCGAAGGTGGTGGCTTCACCACCGGCAATCGCCTGGAAGGTGGAGATCGCCCACTGGTTGTTGACCACGTTGAGGATCACCGGCGCACGGTACACGTGGGCGAAGGTCAGGGCGGTGTGGAAGTCCGACTCGGCGGTGGCGCCGTCGCCAATCCACGCCGAAGCGATTTTGGTGTCGCCCTTGATCGCCGAAGCCATGCCCCAGCCCACACCCTGAATGAACTGGGTGGCGAGGTTGCCGGAGATGGTGAAGAAACCGGACTCCTTGACCGAGTACATGATCGGCAACTGACGGCCCTTGAGCGGATCGCGCTCGTTGGACAGCAGTTGGCAGATCAGGTCGACCAGCGGTACGTCGCGGGCCATCAGGATGCTTTGCTGACGGTAGGTCGGGAAACACATGTCGTCGATGTTCAGGGCCAGGGCCTGGGCGCTGCCGATGGCTTCTTCGCCAAGGCTCTGCATGTAGAACGACATCTTTTTCTGACGCTGGGCGACCACCATGCGGTTGTCGTAGATGCGGGTCTTGAGCATGGCACGCATGCCCTTGCGCAGGATCTCGCTAGAGACGCCTTCGGCCCAGGGACCGAGGGCATTGCCCTGGTCGTCGAGCACGCGAATCAGGCCACGGGCCAGGTCAGCCGTGTCAGCCGGTTCAACGTCGATTTGGGGTTTGCGCACCGTGCCGGCATCGGTCAGGTGCAGGTAGGAGAAGTCGGTTTTACAGCCGGGACGGCCCGAGGGTTCGGGGACGTGCAGGCGCAGCGGTTCATACGCTTGGGTCATGGCTTCTACGCTCGATCTTGTGAATTTCTTGTAGTGAGCTGACAGATTTCGTTCGGTAGAAGAAATCTTGTCCTACAACAATCATAGGCCCGCCCAAGAAGAATATTTCTCTCTGTTTCGTTGCGCTGAAGATCATTTGCAGATAAAAAACCTGCATAAACATAAAAAACAGGTGGTTTTATCTCATGCGCAAACTGGACCGTACCGACATCGGCATTCTCAACAGCCTTCAGGAGAACGCGCGCATCACCAACGCCGACCTGGCGCGTTCGGTGAACCTGTCGCCGACGCCGTGTTTCAACCGGGTCAAGGCCATGGAAGAACTGGGGGTGATTCGCGAGCAGGTGACGCTGCTGGATGCCGACCTGCTGGGGCTGCATGTGAACGTGTTCATTCATGTCAGCCTGGAGAAGCAGGTGGAGGAGGCGTTGCAGCATTTCGAAGAGGCGATTTCCGATCGCCCCGAAGTGATGGAGTGCTACCTGATGGCCGGCGACCCGGACTATCTGATCCGGGTGCTGGTGCCGACCATCCAGTCGCTGGAGCGCTTCATGATGGATTTTCTGACCAAGGTGCCGGGGGTGGCGAATATCCGTTCGAGCTTTGCGCTCAAGCAGGTGCGGTACAAGACTGCGCTGCCGTTGCCGGCGAATGGGCTGACCCTGGGGAATTAAACGTCGATCTTAAAATTTGTTAAGCGGAATCTTCAGGTAAGTCACGCCATTGTCCTCTGCCGGCGGCAGTTCCCCCGCCCGCACATTCACCTGAATCGCCGGCAATAGCAGCGTCGGCATGCCCAGCCCGGCATCACGCCGGGTGCGCATGTCGACGAAGGCGGCTTCGTCGATGCCGTCGCGCACGTGGATGTTGCTTTTGCGCTGTTCGCCCACCGTGGTCATGCATTGGGGCGCGCGGCCCTCGGGCGGATAATCGTGGCAGATGTAAAGACGCACGTCGGCGGGGAAGGCCAACAGCTTGTGGATCGAGGCGTACATCTGGTTGGCATTGCCGCCGGGAAAGTCGCAGCGCGCGGTGCCCACGTCCGGCATGAACAGTGTATCGCCGACCAGGATCACATCGTTGCCGATCAGGTAGGCCATGTCCGCCGGGGTATGGCCGGGCACGTGCAGGGCGGTCGCCTTGAGGTTGCCGATCATGAACGATTCGTTGGGGGCGAACAGGTGGTCGAACTGGGAACCGTCGATGCGAAAGGATGGCTCCAGATTGAACAGCGCCTTGAACACGTCCTGGACCTTGCTGATCGACTCGCCAATGGCGATCTTGCCGCCCAACTCCCCGCGCAGGTACGGCGCGGCGGACAGGTGATCGGCGTGGGCGTGGGTTTCCAGCAGCCATTGCACTTGCAAGTGACGGGCGCGGACGAAGGCGATGATTTTGTCGGCCTGGGTAGTCGCGGTGCGCCCGGCGGCACCGTCGTAGTCGAGCACCGGATCGACAACTGCACACTGTCCGCCATCAGCCTCGTAGACCACGTAGCTGTAGGTCGAGGAGGCGGGGTCGAGGAAAGCTTCAATCAGCGCGGGCATGGACACGAACCTGTGCAGGGGTAGAAAAGTCGGACGACGGAAAGTCAGCCATGGGTTGCAACACTTTATGTAAAGACATAATGTTCGCAGCTTAAGTGACGTTGAAGGCATCCTGCAAATGCAATCCAGTCTGACCGAATGTGAAGTCGCCCAACTGCGCGCCTCGGCCTCCAAGGCGTGTGCGCTGCTCAAGGCCCTGGCCAATGAGGATCGCCTGTTGATCCTGTGCCAGCTGACCCAGGGCGAACGCAACGTAGGCGAACTGGAAAAAATCACCGGCGTGCGCCAACCGACCCTGTCCCAGCAATTGGGGATCCTGCGCGATGAAGGACTGGTCGCCACCCGTCGTGAAGGCAAGTACATTTTTTACGGTCTCGCCAGTCACGAAGTGATCCAGGTGATGAAAACCCTCTCCGGGCTTTATTGCGGGGCGGTGCTTAAAAGCTGGGTTCAACCCTGATCCTGTTCAACACACCGAATCTGTGGGAGCGAGCCTGCTCGCGAAAGCGTAGTGTCAGCCGACGCCTTTATTGGCTGATCCACCGCTTTCGCGAGCAGGCTCGCTCCCACAATGAGATTTCGTTTCGACTAGCCTCAATCCTTGCGTGCAGCAAAAGGAACAAGCAATGAACGATCAACACTGGGGCCCATCCATCAGTGCAGATATCGTGGTCATCGGCGGCGGCACGGCGGGTATCGGCCTTGTCGCCAGCCTGCTCAAGCGTAGCCCGCATCTGAACATCACCGTGATCGAACCCGACTCCCGGCACTACTATCAACCGGCCTGGACGCTGGTCGGCGGCGGTGCCTACAACGTGGAAAACACCGTGCGGCCGATGGCGTCGGTGATGCCGCGCGGGGCCCATTGGCTGCAGGCTGCCGTGACGGGCATCGATCCCGACAAGCGCCAGCTCACCCTCGGTGACGCGCGCACGGTCAGCTATCAAAACCTGGTGGTCTGCCCCGGCCTGCGCCTGGCCTGGGAGAAGATCGAAGGCCTGGAGGACACCCTCGGCCAGCACGGCGTGACCTCCAATTACAGCTATCGGCACGCGACCTACACCTGGGACCAGGTGCAGAAACTGCGCGGCGGCAAGGTGCTGTTCACCCAGCCGGGCATGCCGATCAAATGTGCCGGAGCGCCACAAAAGGCGCTGTACTTGTCCTGCGATCACTGGCGCAAGACCGGTGTGCTGAACAACCTCGACGTCGAATTCAATCTGGCGGGCGCGGCGCTGTTCGGAGTGGCGACCTTTGTTCCGCCGCTGATGAAATACATCGAGAAGTACAAAGCCCGGTTGGCCTTCAACTCGAACCTGGTCAAGGTCGACGGCCCGGCGAAAACCGCGTGGTTCGACGTCAGGGATGCCGATGGCAATGTCACCCGCCAGGCAAAGACCTTTGACCTGCTGCATGTCGTTCCGCCTCAGGTGGCCCCGGATTTCGTCGCACGCAGCCCGCTGGCCGACAGCGCTGGCTGGTGCGAGGTCGATCCCCACAGCTTGCAGCATCCGCGTTATCCCGGCGTCTTTGCGTTGGGTGATATCTGCGGCACCACCAATGCAAAAACCGCCGCGGCGGTGCGCAAGCAGATCGTGGTGGTGGCCGAAAACCTGCTGGCCTTGCGCAAGCAACAGCCGCTGCCGCTGAAGTACGACGGTTATGGCTCCTGTCCGCTGACGGTGGAGAAGGGCAAGGTGATCCTTGCCGAGTTCGGTTATGCGGGCAAGTTGCTGCCGACCTTTCCCCTTGACCCGACGACCCCGCGCCGCTCGGCGTGGTGGCTGAAGGCGACACTGCTACCGTGGTTCTACTGGAACGGCATGCTCAAGGGCCGCGAGTGGCTGACACGTGTGTCCAGGGTCGACTGAGAACTCCCTATGTTGCTGGCAAGTCTGTTTGGTGTAGTGATGGGGTTGGTGCTCGGCTTGACTGGCGCTGGTGGCGGTATCCTTGCGGTCCCGGCCCTGGTGTTGGGGTTGGGCTGGAGCATGACCCAGGCCGCTCCGGTGGCGTTGTTCGCAGTGGGCAGTGCGGCGGCGGTCGGTGCCATCGATGGCTTGCGCCATGGCCTGGTGCGTTATCGCGCGGCGCTGCTGATCGCGGCGTTGGGCGCGGTGTTTTCGCCGGTGGGCATCTACTTTGCCCATCAGTTGCCGGAAAAGATCCTGATGATCCTGTTCAGCCTGCTGATGGTCGTGGTGGCCGGGCGGATGTTGCGTCGCGAACGCAAGGATGAGGGCCCCAGCGATCACGGTCAGGCCAACTGGGGCCAGAAGAACTGCATGCTCGATCAACAGACCGGGCGCTTTTCCTGGACCGCCAAATGCACCGCGACCCTCGCCGCGCTCGGGGCAGTGACCGGCGTGGTCTCTGGATTGCTGGGGGTGGGCGGCGGCTTTCTGATCGTCCCGGCCTTCAAGCAACTGACCGACGTGCAGATGCGCGGGATCGTTGCCACGTCGCTGATGGTGATCAGCCTGATTTCGGCGATCGGCGTGATCGGCGCCTTCCATGCCGGGGTGCGCATCGACGATTCGGGCATAGCCTTCATCGTCTCCAGCATCGTCGGCATGATCATCGGCCGCAAGCTCTGTGCCCGGGTGCCGGCGCGGGCGTTGCAGGTCGGTTTTGCCAGCATCTGCGTCGTGGTCGCCGCCTACATGCTGTTCAGGGCCAACGCCTAGCCGCTACCGGTTCCTGTGGACGCCACTCGGGTCCACAGGCCTACACCCTAAGTGGCGAGCCTCGCCGACCAGCGGTCTTACGCCATAGTGGTCGCGCACCGCCGGCCCATCCAAAGCACCTGAAAACCACCCCCAAGGCAGCGTATGGCGCCGCCGGTCAGGTTTCGATAATCGCCTCCGACACTTAGTCCCCCGTTTCGGAGCGCGCCATGCACAACAATAAGAACGTCACGCATCGTTTTCTGCCGGCCTTTATCGCCAGCTTGTCTGCCCTTGGTCTGAGCCAGGTGGCCGAGGCGGATATCATGCTGTACGACAAGGACCAGACCACGTTCTCCACCGACGGCTACATCAACGCCTTCTACGTGAACAGCGATGTCGACCGCGCCGGCGAGCAGTTCGACCGTCGGCAGTCGCGGGTCAAGATGGGGTTCCTGCCCAACTACCTGGGGTTCAACATGGGCAAGCAGGTAGACGACCTCAAGCTCGGTGCCCGCGCCTCGTTCTGGGTCACCATCAACGACAGCGAAACCAACGGCACCGCCACCGCCATCGATGTGCGGCAGTTCTTCGGCACCGTGACCAACCCGGAATGGGGCGAAGTGCTGATCGGCAAAGACTTCGGGTTGTTCGCCCGTTCCAACATCCTGCTCGACGAAATGCTCGCCGGTTACGGTCAGGTCAGCGATACGTTGGGGCTGGTGGATGGCGGCGGGGTGTCGTTCGGCAACATCGGCACCGGTTACCCGTATCCGTTCCCGACCTCGCAGATCACCTATCGCACCCCGGTGATGGACGGTCTGCGCGTGGCGGTCGGCATCATGGACCCGGTGGACACCAACGACAGCAGCCCGACGGGCAAGGCCTATCAGGAAAACCCGCGTACCGAGAGCGAAGTCACCTATCAGTTCGACCTGGCCGGGGCAAAGATCTACAGCTGGGTCAACGGCAGCTACCAGACCTCAGACAACACCGATTCCACGGTCGAGACCGTCACCTCCAAGGGCGTCGGTTATGGCGTGCAGGCGAAGATGGGCGGCTTGTCCCTCACCGGGTCCGGTTTCCAGGCCAAGGGCATCAATCCGTTTTTCACCAACAATGCCGGCGAGCCGACCCTGCGCAACGTCGACAGCGACGGCTACCTGATGCAGGGCTCCTACAAACTGGGCAAGAACCGCCTGGCCTTGTCCTATGGCAAGACCAATGACGATGGCAATGGCGTGGTCGGCAGCGGCGCGGACTACGAGACCCGCGGCATTGCGCTGTTCCATGACGTGAACGACAACCTCAAGCTTGTGGCCGAGTACAACCAGTTCGAAATCAACGGCCACGACACCGATGAGCAGAACGAAGACACCGACACCTTCGCCGTGGGCGCGGTGCTGACCTGGTAACCCCGGGAGGTGGCCCTGGCCGTGCGCATCGCGGCGAGGGTCGCCACCCGTCTCATCCCATCGAAGCGGCTACCCGCTACCCAAGTAGCATTCGTCGCCCCCCACAGACTTCGTACACTCGTGCCTCATACACACGCACCTGCGGGAGGTAAGGATGCAGCAGAGCGAAGGCGTCGTCAGTGCAATGTCCCAGGCCACCGATGCCCGGCAGGTCGCGCAGGAACTGGCACGACAGTTGTTGCATCCGCACTTGGGGTTCGTGCTGTTCTTCTGTTCCGCCGAGTACGACTTGCGGGCGCTGGGCCAGGCCTTGCAGCAAAGCTTCGGCGGCATTCGCCTGGTGGGCTGCACCAGCGCCGGGGAAATCACCCCGCTGGGCTATGGACGCAATTGCGTGACAGCGGTGGGCTTCGATCATCGGCACTTTTCCATCGCGATCGAGCTGATCGACCAGATGGAACACTTCAGCCTGATCGACGCCCAGCAAATGGTCGAGCGCCTGGTCAGTGGCTGTCGCAGCAACACCCTGGCGCCGATCAAGGGCAACAGCTTTGCCCTGACCCTGCTCGATGGCCTGTCCAGCCGCGAAGAAATGGTCCTGGCGGCCTTGAGCGCGGCATTGGGCGACATTCCGCATTTCGGCGGCTCGGCCGGCGACGACAACTACCTGACCCATACTCATGTGTACTTCGATGGCGAGTTCCACAGCGGCGCGGCGGTGGTGGTGCTGGTCAATACCTGGCTGGATTTCGAAGTGTTCACCACCCACCACGTGCTACCCCGCGCCGAGAAGCTGGTGGTCACCGGGGCCGACAGCACCTTGCGCCGGGTCTTCGAACTCAATGCCGAGCCGGCCGCCGAGGAGTACGCCCGGCACATCGGTGTGCCGGTGGCGCAACTCGATCACCGGGTCTTCGCCGCGCACCCGTTGGCGGTGCGGATCAACCAGCAGTACTACGTGCGGGCCATCCAGCAGGTGCATCCGGACCTGAGCCTGAGTTTCTACTGCGCCGTGGAAAACGGCATCGTCCTCACTGCCATGACCCCGGGGCCGATGCTGCCGAACCTGCAGAGCCTGTTCGAGGGGTTGCAGGAGCGCCTGGGCGATTTGCTGCTGACCATCGGTTGCGACTGTTTCCTGCGGCGTCTGGAACTCGAAGACGACGGCAGTCTTGATCAGATCGGCTCGTTTTTGCGTGAGCAACGGGTGATGGGTTTCAACACCTATGGAGAACAGTTCAATGGCATGCACATCAACCAGACCTTCACCGGCGTTGCCATTGCCCGTGGCCGTGCCCCAGGACATCGCTGAGCTGCAGGCCGAACTGGCCAGGCTGCGCCTGGAAAACCATAAACTGCAGCGCATCAATGGCGCGCTGATCGAACGGGTCGAGTCCGGGGGGACCCGCGGCAACGATCCGTACGCGGCATTCCAGCATTCGGTGGTGCTGGCCGAACAAGTGCGCGAACGCACCGATGCCCTGAACCAGGCCATGGCCGAACTCAAGGCCGGTAATCATCTGCTCAGCGAAGCCCGCCTGCGCGCGGAAACGGCGCATCAACACCTGATCGATGCCATCGAAAGCATTTCCGACGCCTTCGTGCTGTTCGACGCCGAACAGCGCATCGTGCTGTTCAACAGTCGTTTCAAGGCGTTCTGGAGCAACAGCCGGGTGCGGATCAACGCCGGCATGCGCCTGACCGAGGTCAAGCGGCTGATGCTGAACAACGCCCTGTTCACCGAAGAGCCTCGCGGGCATGCCGACGAAAACCTGCTGTACCGCCTGCAGAACGGGCGCTGGCTGCAGGTCAGCGAGCGGCCGACCCAGGAGGGTGGGCGGGTGATTCTGTTCACCGACATTACCGACGTCAAACTCAGCGAAACCATGCGCCGTGAGCAGGCGGTGGCGCAGAAGTCGCACCTGTTGCAGCGAGCGGTCGACAACCTGTCCCAAGGGGTGGCGATGGTCAGCGCCGAGGGCATCCTGGAATTGTGGAACCGGCGCTTTCTGGAATTGAGCGGCCTGGCGCCGGTGGCGGCCCATCGCCCCTTTGCCGAAGTGATCGCCGACAGCGAGTTGAACCTGTTGACCCCGGCCAGTCGCGATGGCAACGGACGACCGGTAAGGGAATGCGAGCAGCGCCTGTACGATGGCCGGGTCCTGGAAATCCGCACCCATCCGTTGCCCACCGGCGGTTTCGTCAACACCTTCACCGACATCACCGAACGCTACCAGCACGCCGAGGCGCTGAGTGAAAGCGAACACTGGATTCGCCTGATCACCGATCACGTACCGGCATTGATTGCCTACCTCAATGCCGACCTGGTCTACGAGTTCACCAACAAGGTCTACGAAGAATGGTACTGCTGGCCCCGGGGCGTGATGCTCGGCCAGAGCCTGCGCGAAGTGCACAGCGAACAGCATTACCAGCGGCTGGAGTCCTACGTGGCCAGGGCATTGGCCGGCGAGAGCGTGACCTTCGAGTTCGCCGAAACCAACGTCAACAACCAGGAGCGCTACATGCTGCGTTCCTATGTGCCCAACCGTCTGGCCAGTGGCGAGGTGGTGGGGATATTCGTGCTGATCCGCGACATCACCGAACGCCGCCGCACCGCCGAGGCGCTGCATCAGGCTTATCAGAACCTGGAGCTGCGGGTACGCGAGCGCACGGCGGAATTGACCACCCTCAACGACCAGCTGCTGCGCGAGATCGATGAGCGTCGCCTGGTCGAGTCACGCTTGCGCGAGGCCAAGCAGGAAGCCGAGCAGGCCAACCTGTCGAAAACCAAGTTCCTCGCCGCCGTCAGCCATGACCTGTTGCAACCGTTGAATGCCGCGCGCCTGTTTACCAGTGCCTTGCTGGAACGGCGCGAGCCGATGTCCAGCGAGATTCTGGTGCGCAACGTGAGCAATTCCCTGGAAGACGTGGAGAACCTGCTCGGCACCTTGGTGGATATTTCCAAGCTCGATGCGGGGGTGATCAAGGCCGATATTGCGCCGTTCGCCCTCAGTGAACTGCTGGACACCCTGGCCGCCGAATACACCCAGGTGGCGCGCAGTGAAGGCCTGCAATTGCACTTCATCGGCTGTTCGGCGCTGGTGCGCAGTGATATCCAGTTGCTGGCGCGGATTCTGCGCAACCTGCTGAGCAATGCGATTCGCTATACCTACAGTGGCCGCGTGGTGCTCGGTTGCCGGCGGCATCATCAGTGCCTGACGATCGAAGTCTGGGACAGCGGCATGGGCATTGCCGAGCATCGCCTGGAGGAAATTTTCCAGGAGTTCAAGCGCGGTGATGTGCAGCGACCCGATCAGGATCGCGGTTTGGGCCTGGGCCTGGCGATTGTCGAGAAGATTGCCGGCATCCTCGGGCATCGCATTCATGTGCGTTCATGGCCGGGCCGGGGCTCGATGTTCTCGGTCGAAGTGCCATTGAGCGCCACCGCGCCGAAACCGCAGCTCGCGTTGCAGATGAGCGAGCCGATGCTTGAGCGCCTGCGTGGTGCCCGGATATGGGTGCTGGACAACGACGCGACCATCTGTGCCGGCATGCGCACCTTGCTGGAGGGGTGGGGGTGTCGGGTGGTGACGGCGCTGTCGGAGGAGGACCTGGCGCGGCAAGTGGACAACGACCATGCCGAGGTGGATCTGCTGATTGCCGACTATCACCTGGATAACGATTGCAATGGTGTCGATGCCGTGGCCCGGATCAATGCCCGGCGCGCGTCACCGATCCCGGCAATGATGATCACCGCCAACTACAGCAATGAACTCAAGCAGCAGATCCGCGAACTGGGCCATACCCTGATGCACAAGCCGGTGCGGCCGATGAAGCTGAAGACGGCGATGAGTCATTTGCTTGGCAGGCCTTGAGATCTCGGCGTTTTCACTACCGCTATCGCGAGCAGGCTCACTCCTACAGGTACATCGCTGTCCCTGTAGGAGTGAGCCTGCTCGCGATGGAGGCGCCGCGGTCTTGAATCAACGCCGCAGATATGACCCGAAATCAATATCTCCGGCACTCAGGATCGCCTGCACCCGGTTGTGCACGTTGAGCTTGCGCAGGATCGCCGAGACGTGGGCCTTGACCGTGGTCTCGGCGATTTCCAGGGTGTAGGCGATCTGCTTGTTCGATTCGCCCTTGGTCATGCGTTCCAGCACCTGCAGTTGCTTGCGGGTCAGGGCCTGGAGCAGTTCGGGCGGGAAGCTCGGGGTGTCGTTCATGCGCCGGTGGGTGCTGCTTTTGGCGGTGCGGATGATGTCCGGGGGCAGGTAGACATTGCCGTTGAGAATCTGCTGGATCGCATCGGTCATCTGGGTGCGGGGTGACGACTTGGTGATGAAGCCCACTGCACCGTAGGTGATGGCTTGCAGCACGATCTGTTTGTCCTGCTCGGCGGAGACAATCACTACCGGGATGGTCGGCGCTTCGTTACGCAGGTTGATCAGGCCATTGAGCCCGTGCATGCCGGGCATGTTCAGGTCGAGCAGGATCAGGTCCAGGTCGTCGTGTTCCTGGGTCAGGGCCAGGGCACTGTCCAGGTCGGCGGTTTCCATCACTTCGCTGCCGGCAAAACCGTCGCTGATGACGTTGTGGATGGCTTCGCGAAACAGCGGGTGGTCGTCGGCAATCAGGATTTTGTACATGGCCTTTCACCTCATTATTTTGATTATGGTGTGGCAACAACACGCACGCGTAAAGCTCAGGGAAAGGGTTCGGGCCGGGCTGGCGAAACCGGCAGATTGGCCGCTTGCCAGGCGTCCAGGCCATCGCGATACCAATACAGAGTCTTATAGCCCATGGTGGCTGCGCGCTTGACCGCATTCCAGCTCAACCAGCAGTCGGAGCGGCAGTAGAAGACCAGCGGTTGCGTCGGGTCGCCGGCGGTCAGCTTTTTCAGGTTGGCGGCGAAATAGTCCTGCCATTGCGGCGTCAGGTCGCCGTCCCCGGTATTGGCCAGCCAATGGCTGCCGGGCAGGTTTTCATGGGGCTGGTCTTCGATGAATTGCCCCTGCAGCCACTGACGGCGGTAGACGTCGATCAGCACCGGGCGCGGGGTTTGGCCGAGCAGGGTTTGCAGGGCGGGGGTGTCGATGATGGTTGCGCCTTGCAACTGGTCGGGCGTCGGGCTGCGGTACAGGCCGATGCGATAGCCATCGGCGGAGAACAGCGCAGTGTCGGCCTGCGCGGTGCTCAGCAGCAGGCCCAGCGACAGGGCGGCGAGAGCAGGGCGCAACAGGCAACGTCGGGCACGTGGCATGGGTTCAGTCCTTATAGTTATGGACCTATTACATGCCAGTCGGGGGGCGTTGGGAATGCGACGATAGACAGGGAAACCAGTACTAAAGTAGTAATTTCACGACGTTCAATGAAGATCCCCTGTAGGAGCGAGCCTGCTCGCGAAAGCGTAGTGTCAGCCAGCTCATTTCTTGAATGTGCCGCCGCCATCGCGAGCAGGCTCGCTCCTACATTTGAATTGTGTTGTCAGTTGGCTTTGCGCAAGGCTGCATGCTGCGGGTTGAAGCTCAGCACGGCGAGCAGCGCAAACAGCAGCGTCAACCCCGTGCACACCGCCAATGCCAGCGGATTGAAGCGCTCATATAGGGCGAAACGCACCAGTTCCACCGCGTGGGTAAACGGATTCACTGCACACAGCCAGTACAGCCATTCGCTGGCCTCGCGCATCTTCCACAGCGGATACAGCGCCGATGACAGGAAAAACAGCGGGAAGATCACGAAGTTCATCACCCCGGCAAAGTTCTCCAGCTGGCGGATCGCGTTCGACAGCAACAGGCCCAGCGCGCTGAGCATCAACGCCACCAGCAGCAGGGCCGGCAACGCCAGCAACAGGCCCATGGCCGGTGGCCGCACGCCGTAGATCCAGGCAATCGCTAGGAACGCATACACTTGCAACAGCGAAATCAGCGAAGTGGCCAACAGTTTGCTGCACAGCAAAAAGGTGCGGGGCAGGGGGCTGGTCAGCAGCACGCGCATGCTGCCCATTTCGCGGTCGTAGACCATCGACAGTGAGCCCTGCATGCCGTTGAACAGCAGGATCATGCAGGCCAGCCCGGGAATGATGTAGACCTCATAGGGAATGTAGGTGTCGTAGGGCTCGATGATCGCGATCCCCAGCGCTGCGCGAAAACCCGCGGCGAACACCAGCAGCCACAGCAGCGGCCGCACCAGGGCGCTGAGAAACCGCGTGCGTTGCAGCACAAAGCGCAGCCATTCGCGCAGCACGATACCGCTAAAGCATTGCCAGTAAGCGTTCATTGGGCAGCTCCTGATGTTGTCAGGCGGGTGAAGGCCGAACCGAGATCACCGCCGTGTTCCAGGCTCAGGGCATCGGCCTGTCCGCTGGCCACCAGCCGGCCTTGATGCAGGATCAGCAAGTCATCGCTGGGCTGCACTTCGTCGAGCAGGTGGGTGGTCCAGAGCACGCTGATGCGCTCCTCGCGACACAGGCTGCGGATGTGCTGGTTGAGCGCCAGGCGACTCGCCGGGTCGAGGCCGACACTGGCTTCATCGAGCAGCAACAGGCGTGGCTCATGCAACAGGGCGCGGGCAATCTCCACCCGGCGACGATGGCCGCCATTGAGTTCGCGCACCCGTTCGCGGCGGCGGTCGGTCAGGGTCTGGCGGGCCAGTTCGGCGTCGACCCGAAGGTCGGTCTGACGCCGGGACAGGCCATGCAATGCAGCGTGATAACGCAGGTTCTGCTCGACGCTGAGGTCCAGGTCCAGGGTGCTTTGCTGGAACACCACGCCCAACTGCTTGAGAGCCGGGCGTGCCGCACTGCGCAATGAGCAGCCCCCGACGCGGATCTCGCCGTGCTGCAGATCATAGAGCCGGGTCAGCAGGGCAATCAGGGTCGACTTGCCCGCACCGTTGGGCCCCAGCAGCGCGGCGAAACGCCCGGGCTCCAGGCTGAAACTCACCTTGCGTAAGGCCTCTCGGGAACCGTAGGCGAAACTCAGGTCGCTGACTTCAAGTGCGTTCATGGCGTCACCACCACGCCCCACGGATAGCGCCCGACCTTCACCGACTTGCTGACCTTGAGGCTGTCGACATCGATCACCGAGACATCGCCGCTGACGCCATTGGTGGCCAGCAACTGCTTCTGATCCGGGGTGAACGCCATCTGCCAGACCCGTCGCCCCACCAGCAGGTAGTCGAGAATCTCGAAGGTCTTGGCATCGATCACCGCCACATGGTTGGCCGGACCGAGGGCGACGAAGCCGTACTTGCCATCGGCGCTGAGCTTGATGCCGACCGGCTGGACCTTGTCCGGGTGCACGCCCTTGATCTGGAAGTTCAGGGTCTTGAGCACGGTGCGGCTGGCCACATCGAGAATGGTCACGGTGCCGCCGATTTCCGCCGAGGCCCAGAGCTTCGCGCCATCCGGGGAGAACTCGACGAAACGCGGGCGCTGGTCGACCAGAGTGCTGTCGGCCAGGGTCTGGGTGCTGGTGTCGATCCAGTGCAGCATGTTGGTGGTCTCGCTGGTGTTGACCGCCCATTTGCCGTCAGGGCTGACGGCCATGCCCTCGGGCTCGACACCGACTTCGATCTGGCCGAGTACCTTGGAGGTCTCGGTGTCGATCACCGTGACCAGCGCATCGTCTTCGTTGGAGACGTACAACCAGCGATTGTTGGGGTGCAGGGCGAATTGCTCGGGGTCTTTACCCGAGGGCAGTTCCTTGATGATCTTGCGCGTGGCCACGTCCATCACCTGGACCCGGTCCGAGTCACTGGCGCAGATGTACAGCAGCTTGTTGTCATGGGACAGCAGCAGGCCGCGGGGGCGCTGGCCGACGGGCAGGGTGTCGGTGACTTGCAGTGTCTGCAGGTCGATCAGGCTCAGGCTGTTGTCCTTTTCGTTGGAGACCCAGGCAGTGCTGGCAACGGCATGGCCAGCGGCGAGCAGCAAGGTGCAAGAGAGCAGGGTGCGGCGCATGGCGGATTCCTTGTTGTTGTGGTTATCGGATCAGGGAAAACGGCAGCTGACCTCGGGCTTGTCGTAACCCAGGGTGTCCATCTCGTTGAACGGGTGCAGAAAGCCGTCCTGGGGTGAGGTGCTGACCAGCGCCCGGGGCTGGACGATGGGAATCGGCTGGCGCAACTGACCGTTCCAAGGCCGATAGCTGAGCTTGCGGCCCTTGAAGCCGTCGAGGGGCAACTGGTCGCTGATTTCCAGCGTACGGATCGCCATCGGCTCGGCCTGGCGCAGTTTGCTCACGGCGCTGGCGATGCTGCGCACGGCCATCCAGGCGGCGAAATCGCGGTCATTCATCCAGCGCCCGGTCAGGGCTTCGAAGCGTTTTTGCAGCTGCGCGGCGCCATAGGTTTCCACGGTCTTGTGCCAGCCCACCGGGGTCAGGCCCTGGGTGCCGGCAACCGGGCGCGGGTACCAGGTCTGGTAGGGCACGTATTCACCGAAGTCGCCGCGTTCATCGGCCACCAGTACCACGTCGTACTCGGCGGTCTGGGTGAACAGCGGCATGTCGGCCTGGGCGCTGCGGCGTTGGTCGTTATCGAAGCTCCAGGGTTTTTCCGCCACCAGTTGCAAGCCGAAGCGCTTGGCGGCGCGACGCAGGGCGGCGGCATAGGCTTGATCGTCCGGGGTCGGGCCGACAATCAGCAACGCCCGCTGCCATTTGCGCAGCACCAGAAACTGCGCCAGTGCATCGGCGAGCATCGCCCGGCTCGGCAAGGTGTGCAGCACGTTCGGCAGGCAATCGGTGGTGCGCAGACTGTCGTCGGGGCTACCGGCGTTGAACAGCAGACTATCGGGCAGTGCCGCACTCAATTGGCGCAGGCTGGTCGCGGGGGCATTCACCACAAACAGGCGCAGGCCCTGTTCATGCTGCATCTTTGCCGCTTCGAGCAAGGCCTCGGGGCTGTCGGCACTGGCGCTGACCAGGCTGTAGCCATGGTTGAGAAAACGCCCGGTGCTGTTGCTGTCGGTGATCGCCAGTTCGGCGCCGCGCAGCCCGGCATCGGTGGGCTCGGGGATGACGTTGGACAGCAGCGGGCCGGGGTCGGGGCGATAACCCAGGTAGCCGATCCGCACCTGCAAGGGCGCATCGGCGGCCTGGCTGTGGGTGGCCAGGCCGGCGGCGCAGGCAATCGCCAGCAGGTAGGTCAAAAGGTAAGGGATGAGCTGGCGCATGGGGCACTCCATTACTGGTAGCGCCAGCTTAGGTAGCCCGTGAGGCTTAGGAAATATGCAGAAAGTACCGGTGGTGTCCATCCAGCGCCTTACTACCAAGGGACTAGGTAGCGACCACCAAAGCAGCATGGGGTGAGTGCGATGCCGTTTCTAAGATGGCTGCCATAGCCTCTGCCAAGAGGTTTTGCGTGCAATCCAGAGGGCATAACAATGACAACAAAACGCAACGCCTTGCTCGTGACCGGGCTATTGGCCAGTTTGATCAGCGCAGGTTCCGTCTGGGCCCACGGCAATGTGGTGCCACAGGCTGTCGCCACCCAGGGCCTGACCCCGATAAAAGATGCCGGTGTACAGCTCGATGCCGATGGCTGGGCGGCGGTGAACCCGTATCGCACCGCCCCGGAACATGACAAGGCGGTTGAGATCGGAGCTTCGGCCTATACCCAGAACTGCGCGGCCTGCCATGGCCTGGAAGCCAAGTCAGGCGGTATCGCCCCTGACTTGCGCATGCTCGATGTCGGCGAGGCGGGCGATGAGTGGTTCGCCGAGCGGGTGCGCCATGGCGCGGTGCGCGACGGTCGGGTGTACATGCCGAAGATGGCCGACTACCTGAGCCAGGAAGCCCTGTGGGCGGTGCGCACTTATCTGGACACTGTGCACGTCGAGGAGTGACCCATGCGCCTGCTCGCGGTGTTGATCAGCGCTCTGTGGCTGTGCTGCCAGGCGGCACAGGCGCAGGTTCGCAACTACGACGAAATGATCGCCGCCGGGGAACTGAAGGTGGCGGTCTACAAGGACTTCGCCCCCTACAGCTTTGAACGCGCCGGCAAACCCCAGGGTGTCGATGTCGAACTCGCGGAAGCCTTGGCCAAGGCGCTCGGCGTGCGCCTGACACTGATCTGGGCGCCGGCCGGGGAAAAGCTCGATGACGACCTGCGCGACTACATCTGGCGCGCCAGTGCCTTGCACAACCAGCAGCTGGCCGACCTGATGATGCGCGTGCCCTATGACCGTGACTACGCGCAGAAGCGCAACGAGTTCGGTGAACTGGTCAACGGCCAAGTGGTGATGTTCGGTCCGTACCAGAACGAACAATGGCAGGTGGCTTATGACCGTCGGCGGCTGGACAAGGTCGCCAGCGTCGCGGTGTTCGAGCAGCACCCGATTGGTGTTGAAGTCGATAGCGTGCCTTCGTTCTACCTGACCTCGGTGTTCAACGGCATGCTCGCCGGCAAGACCCATCACTATCCTGGCGTGCCCCAGGCGTTTGCCGCGATGAAGGCCGGCGAGGTCGACGCGGTGATGGCCATGCGCGGCGAAATCGACTGGCAAGTTCACGAAGCGGCCGACCCGCAGGTGGCGCTGGCAGAAAATGCCTACCCGAACATGGGCAAGCAGCTCTGGGAAATCGGCATGGCGGTGCACGAAAGCAACCGTCAAATGGCCTATGCCGTGGAAGAGGCGCTAGAAGCGCTGATCCGCGAGGGTTCGGTGAAGACCATCTACGGCCATTACGACCTGCGTTACGACGTGCCCGAGATGTATCAATAAGGAGCAGGCGATGAAATGGCGAGGGAGTTGTCTGTTGGCCTGCTGGTTAAGCCTGGCGGCACAGGCTGGCACTATCGATCCCGGTAAAGACCCGGTGCCATCGGTGATGTGGGCTTTCTATCAGCAGCAGTTTCTGGGCAATGCGCCGTTCGTTTTCGATGAGCGGGTCAAGCTGCTGGCGCCGCCGTTTGCCGAAGATGCCCGGCAGGTGCCGCTGGAAATCGACGCCCGGGCGTTCAAGGGTGAGGTGGTGAAAATCCTCGCCTGGGCAGAGCTGAATCCCTTGCCGAAAATCGTCGACTTCCAGCCGCTGAATTCGGTTTTGCCCTGGCTGTCGTTGCGCATTCGCATCGAACAGGCCACGCCCTTGCGCGCAGCGGTGTTGACCCGCGACGGCGTGTGGCATGTCGGTTCGACCCTGATCGACGCAGCCGGTGGCGGCTGCACCGCGCCGAGCGTGGTGCGGACTCAACCGGGCTGGGAGGAACGCATCGGCGAAGTGCTCGGCGGGCGCTATCCCCGGGGCGAGTTCAGCCGTTTGCGTATGCAGGTGGCCCATCCCATGGACAACGGCATGGTCAGCGGCATTCCGGAATTCTTCATCAACCATGCCGAACTGCGCGACCACAACGAGCAAGTGCTGGCCCGGCTGGAGCTGTTTCCCGCGGTCAGCGAAAACCCCAACCTGGCCTTCGACATCGAAGGAACAGGGCAAACGCGGCTGCTACTACGGGACAACAGCGGCAATGAATTCGATGCGTCGATTCTCTGATCCCAAGAAGCGTGCCCCCAAGAAGCGCGACCCCAAGGAGCGTGGCATGCGCTGGATCCTGTTGATGGTGTTAAGCGTCAGTCTGCCGGCCCTGGCCGATCTCGACTACTCACTTAAGCCCCGGCAGATCGCCCAGGACACCTGGCTGCTGGAAGGCAGCACCGATAATTTCGCCAAGGCCAACGGCGGCAACATCGTCAACACCGCGTTTATCGTCACCGAACGCGGTGTGGTGGTGATCGACACCGGGCCGTCCCGGCGTTACGGCGAAGCGATGCGCAAGGCCATTGCCGCCACGACCGACAAGCCGGTGATCGAGGTGTTGCTGACCCATCACCACCCGGACCATGTGCTGGGCAATCAGCCCTTCAGCGACGTGCCGATCGGCGCCTTGGCCGGCACCACCGAGCTGCTGCACCAGCAAGGCGATGCGATGGCCGAGAATATGTACCGGATGGTCGGCGACTGGATGCGTGGCACCGAAGTGGTGCTGCCCACGCAGACGCTGACACCCGGCGTGAAAAGTTTTGGGAATCACGATCTGCGTCTGCTGAGCCTGGGTGGGCATACGGGCGCGGATCTGGCTATTCTCGACCAGCAAACTGGCGTGCTGTTTGCCGGGGACCTGGTGTTTTATCAGCGGGCGCTGACCACGCCCAACAGTCCCGGGCTGTCAGTGTGGCTGGCGGACATCGCGACCCTGCAAGGCTTGCCCTGGACGCTGATTGTGCCGGGCCATGGGCCGGTGGCCAGTGACCCGCAGCCCTTCGAACAGATGCGCGATTACCTGACCTGGCTCGATCAGCTGATGCGCGACGGCGCCGCCAATGGCAGCGACATGGCCGAGATGATCCGCAGCCCCATCCCTGAACGTTTCGCCGGGATCAACCTGAGCCGCTACGAATTGATCCGCAGCGTCAGCCATTTGTACCCGCGCTACGAGCGCGAGCGGATGACGCGGGTGGATTCCCCCAGAAAATAGTCGACCACAGATCCCCTGTAGGAGCGAGCCTGCTCGCGATGGACGTTAACGATAACGCAAGCTGCCTGGATGAACGCGGTGGTCTGACGTTTTTCGCGAGCAGGCTCGCTCCTACAGGGGGCCGGTGCCGTTCACAAAATCTCGTGTCCATCTCCTCCGAACCTGTACCAAGGAACTAGCAATCTCCTCATTGCGGGCAATTGTTGCCAGGGCGGCGGCGCTCAAGAATCTGCACCACACCGGGAAAATTTTCCGGAAATAACAAAAATCCGCAGAGGAAGCCGTCATGACCCAACCCGCACGTCGCCAGCCCTTCGTCTTGAGCCTGCTGCTCAGTGCCATGCTGTTGTCCGGCCAGGCATTGGCCGGGGTTTCCGACCAGGACATTCTCCAGGACCCGAAGAACCCGGAACAAGTCGTGACCAACGGCCTCGGCGTTCAGGGTCAGCGCTACAGCCCGCTGGATATTCTCAACGTCGACAACGTCAAGGAGCTGCGCCCGGCGTGGGCGTTTTCCTTCGGCGGTGAAAAACAGCGTGGCCAGCAAGCGCAGCCGATGGTCAAGGACGGCGTGATGTACATGACCGGGTCCTATTCGCGAGTGTTCGCCGTGGACGCGCGCACCGGCAAGAAACTCTGGCAATACGATGCACGCCTGCCCGATGACATCCGCCCTTGCTGCGACGTGATCAACCGTGGCGTCGCGCTGTATGGCGACCTGGTGATTTTCGGCACCCTCGACGCCAAGCTCGTGGCGCTGAACAAGGACACCGGCAAGGTGGTCTGGAGCAAGAAAGTCGCTGACCACAAGGAAGGCTACTCGATCAGCGCCGCGCCGCTGGTGATCAACGGCAAGCTGATTACCGGCGTGGCCGGTGGCGAGTTCGGCGTGGTGGGCAAGATCGAGGCCTACGACCCGAAAAACGGTGATCTGCTGTGGACCCGGCCAACGGTCGAAGGCCATATGGGCTACGTCTACAAGGACGGTAAAGCGGTGGAGAACGGCATCTCCGGCGGCGAGGCGGGCAAGACCTGGCCGGGCGATCTCTGGAAAACCGGCGGCGCGGCCCCTTGGCTTGGCGGCTATTACGACCCGGAAACCAACCTGCTGCTGTTCGGTACCGGCAACCCGGCGCCGTGGAACTCGCACCTGCGCCCTGGCGACAACCTCTACTCCTCATCGCGTCTGGCGCTCAATCCGGACGACGGCACCATCAAGTGGCACTTCCAGAGCACGCCCCATGACGGTTGGGACTATGACGGCGTGAACGAGCTGGTGTCGTTCAACTACAGCGAAGGCGGCAAGGAAATCAAGGCGGCAGCCACTGCCGACCGTAACGGTTTCTTCTACGTGCTGGACCGCACCAACGGCAAATTCATCCGTGGCTTCCCGTTCGTGGACAAGATCACCTGGGCCACCGGCCTGGACAAGAACGGCCGGCCGATCTACAACGAAGCCAGCCGTCCCGGTGCCCCGGGTTCCGAAGCCAAGGGCAGTTCGGTCTTCGTAGCACCGGCGTTCCTCGGCGCGAAAAACTGGATGCCGATGGCTTACAACCAGGACACCGGGCTGTTCTATGTGCCGTCCAACGAATGGGGCATGGACATCTGGAACGAAGGCATCGCCTACAAGAAAGGCGCGGCGTTCCTCGGCGCCGGCTTCACCATCAAGCCATTGAACGAAGACTACATCGGCGTGCTGCGGGCCATCGATCCGAAAACCGGCAAGGAAGTCTGGCGTCACAAGAACTACGCGCCGCTGTGGGGCGGGGTGCTGACCACCAAGGGCAACCTGGTGTTCACCGGCACGCCGGAAGGCTTCCTGCAGGCGTTCAACGCCAAGACCGGCGAAAAGGTCTGGGAATTCCAGACCGGCTCCGGCGTACTCGGCTCGCCCGTGACCTGGGAAATGGACGGCGAACAGTACGTCTCGGTGCTCTCCGGCTGGGGCGGCGCGGTACCGCTGTGGGGCGGCGAAGTGGCCAAGCGGGTGAAGGACTTCAACCAGGGCGGCATGCTCTGGACCTTCAAGCTGCCCAAGGACCTCGTCGCCAAGCACTGATCCCGAATCCACCGCATAACCCCTGTAGGAGCGAGCCTGCTCGCGATGGTCGTCAACGATAACGCTTGAAACCTGATACCCCGCGGCGTTCTCGGGTTCATCGCGAGCAGGCTCGCTCCTACAGTGATCTGTGTGAAATCTACGACCAAATAACGAGAGCCCCTCCTGCCAACGATGCATTCGTCTGGCACGCGGGGCTCTCTAGTATCGGCTCATCGCCTGTCAGTACGACAGGCATCGACCCAGACAGAGGCCCACCATGATCTACGCACAACCCGGAACCCCAGGCGCCGTCATTACCTTCAAGCCGCGCTACGGCAACTTCATCGGTGGCGAGTTTGTCGCCCCGGTCAATGGCGAGTACTTCACCAACACCTCGCCGGTCAACGGTGAAGTGATTGCCGAATTCCCGCGCTCCAGCGCCGCCGACATCGACAAGGCCCTCGACGCCGCCCATGCCGCTGCCGACGCCTGGGGCAAGACCTCGGCCCAGGACCGCTCCCTGGTGCTGCTGAAAATCGCCGACCGTATCGAGCAGAACCTTGAGGTCCTGGCCGTCACCGAAACCTGGGACAACGGCAAGGCCGTGCGCGAAACCCTGAACGCCGACGTGCCGCTGGCTGCCGACCACTTCCGTTACTTCGCCGGCTGCATCCGCGCCCAGGAAGGCGGGGCTGCCGAGATCAACGAACTGACCACGGCCTATCACTTCCACGAACCGCTGGGCGTGGTCGGGCAGATCATTCCGTGGAACTTCCCGCTGCTGATGGCCGCCTGGAAACTCGCCCCGGCCCTGGCCGCCGGCAACTGCATCGTGCTCAAGCCGGCCGAGCAAACGCCGCTGTCGATCATGGTCTTCGCCGAGCTCATCGCCGACCTGCTGCCGGCGGGCGTGCTGAACATCGTCCAGGGCTTCGGTCGCGAAGCCGGCGAGGCCCTGGCCACCAGCAAGCGCATCGCCAAGATCGCCTTTACCGGCTCGACCCCGGTGGGTGCGCACATCATGCATTGCGCCGCCGAGAACATCATCCCGAGCACCGTCGAACTGGGCGGCAAGTCGCCGAACATCTTCTTCGAAGACATCATGAACGCGGAACCTGCGTTCATCGAAAAAGCCGCCGAAGGCCTGGTGCTGGCGTTCTTCAACCAGGGCGAAGTCTGCACCTGTCCGTCCCGGGCGCTGGTGCAGGAGTCGATCTACGAGCCGTTCATGGCCGAGGTGATGAAGAAGATCGTCAAGATCAAGCGCGGCAACCCGCTGGACACCGAGACCATGGTTGGCGCCCAAGCGTCCGAGCAGCAATACGACAAGATCCTCTCGTACCTGACCATTGCCCAGGAGGAGGGCGCCGAGCTGCTCACCGGCGGCGCGGCCGAACGCCTGGAAGGCGACCTGTCCAGCGGTTACTACATCCAGCCGACCCTGCTCAAGGGCCACAACAAGATGCGTGTGTTCCAGGAAGAAATCTTCGGGCCGGTGGTGGGTATCACCACCTTCAAGGACGAAGCCGAAGCCCTGGCCATTGCCAACGACAGCGAGTTCGGCCTCGGTGCCGGCCTGTGGACCCGCGACATCAACCGCGCCTACCGCATGGGCCGGGCGATCAAGGCCGGGCGCGTTTGGACCAACTGCTACCACCTGTACCCGGCCCACGCGGCGTTCGGTGGCTACAAGAAGTCCGGCGTCGGTCGGGAAAACCACAAGATGATGCTCGATCATTACCAGCAGACCAAAAACCTGCTGGTGAGCTACGACATCAATCCGCTGGGGTTCTTCTAACTTCCCCAAGAACACCACAAACCAAAATGTGGGAGCGGGCTTGCTCGCGAATGCGCAGTGTCATTCAGCAGAGATGTTGACTGGCACACCGCTTTCGCGAGCAAGCCCGCTCCCACATGGGGTTTGTGTGATGCCAATGACCGCGCAACACCCCCTACCAAATCACCCCCAAAGCTCCTTCGAAAGTAGCATTCGGGCGCTCATCGCCCCGTGCATTAATGGCTCTACCGGAATCACCCGGGCACAAGAAGAGGAATGACCCATGTGGACTAAACCCGCGTTTACCGATCTGCGCATTGGCTTCGAAGTGACGATGTATTTCGCCAACCGTTGATTGACCACCCGGCCAGCCGATGCGTTGGCCGGGCCTGCCTTCTGGAGCATCCGCCATGCACATCCGCGTTCTCGGTTCCGCCGCTGGCGGTGGTTTCCCGCAGTGGAATTGCAACTGCCGCCAGTGCGCCGGTGTGCGCAATGGCAGCCTGCGGGCCCAGCGCCGTACGCAGTCGTCGATTGCCCTGAGTGACGACGGCGTGGAGTGGGTGCTGTGCAACGCGTCACCGGACATTCGCGCGCAACTCGAGAGTTTTGCGCCATTGCAACCGGCGCGGCGCCTGCGTGACAGCGCCATCGCCGGCATCGTGCTGCTCGACAGCCAGATCGACCATTGCACCGGTTTGCTCAGCCTGCGCGAAGGCTGCCCGCATGACGTTTGGTGCACCGAGCGTGTGCACCAGGACCTGAGCAGCGGTTTCCCGTTGTTCAACATGCTCGGACACTGGAACGGTGGGTTGCACTGGCAACCGGTCGGTCTTGAGCGTCAGCCATTCAGCATCCCGGCCTGCGGGCATTTGCAATTTCGCGCGATTCCTCTGGTGAGCAACGCACCGCCGTATTCGCCCAATCGCGGCAACCCGCAACCGGGCGACACCGTTGGCCTGTTCATTGAGGACCTGCGCAACGGTGCCTCGCTGTTCTATGCCCCGGGCCTTGGTCGAATCGACGATGAAGTTCTGGGCTGGATGCGGCGTGCCGATTGCCTGCTGCTGGATGGCACCCTGTGGCGCGACGACGAGATGCGTATCTGCGAAGTCGGCCAGAGCCTGGGCAGCGAAATGGGGCACCTCCCACAAAGCGGCCCCGGCGGGATGCTTGAAGTGCTGGAGGGTTTCAACCGCCAGCGCAAGGTGCTGATCCACATCAACAACACCAATCCGATCCTCGATGAAGACTCGGCCGAGCGGGCGCTGCTGGAGCGGCGGGGGATTGAAGTGGCTTATGACGGCATGAGTATTGAGCTGTAGCCGATGGCCCCATCGCGAGCAGGCTCGCTCCCACAGGGGGAGCACCGCCTGTTCAATGTGGGAGCGAGCCTGCTCGCGAAGAGGCCTGCGCAGGCACAGCAAAAATTCCCGGAGAACAAAATGACTGACACCGCCATGTCCCCCACAGAATTCGAAGCCGCCCTGCGCGCCAAGGGCGCCTACTACCACATCCATCATCCCTTCCACCAAGCCATGTACGCCGGTCGCGCCAGCCGCGAGCAGATCCAGGGCTGGGTCGCCAATCGCTTCTACTATCAGGTCAACATCCCCCTGAAGGACGCCGCGATTCTCGCCAACTGCCCGGACCGCGACGTGCGCCGGGAATGGCTGCAACGGATTATCGACCACGACGGCGTCCCCGGCAGCGAGGGCGGTATCGAAGCCTGGCTGCGCCTGGGCGAAGCCGTGGGGCTGGATCGCGAGCAGATTCTGTCCCAGGAACTGGTGCTACCCGGTGTGCGTTTCGCCGTGGACGCCTACGTCAATTTCGCCCGTCGCGCCTGCTGGCAGGAAGCGGCCAGCAGTTCGCTGACCGAACTCTTTGCCCCACAGATCCATCAGTCGCGACTCGACGCCTGGCCGACCCATTACCCGTGGATCGACGCTGCTGGCTACGACTATTTCCGCACGCGCCTGAGCCAGGCGCGGCGCGATGTCGAGCATGGCTTGCGCATCACCCTGGTGCACTACGTGACCGCCGAGGGGCAGCAACGCATGCTGGAGATCCTGCAGTTCAAGCTCGACGTGCTGTGGAGCATGCTCGATGCCATGAGCATGGCCTACGAGCTTGGGCGCCAGCCGTATCACACGGTCACCGGCGACAACGTCTGGCACCGGGGGATCGCCCTGTGAGCCTGATCGATCGCCAGCAGTCACCGGCCTTGCGTCGCGGTTTTCGGCTGCAATGGGAGCCCCGTCAGGACTGCCACGTGCTGCTGTACCCCGAAGGCATGATCAAGCTCAACGCCAGTGCCGGACAGATTCTAGACCTGGTGGATGGCCAGCGCAGCGTGGCGGCGATCATTGAGCGATTGAGCGCGAATTTCCCCGGGGTACCCGGGATCGACGAAGACGTGCTGGCGTTTCTGGAGGTGGCCCATGCGCAATTCTGGATCGAGTGAGACGCTGCCGGGGCCGCCCTTGTGGCTGCTCGCCGAGCTGACCTACCGCTGTCCGCTGCAATGCCCCTATTGCTCCAATCCGTTGGATTTTGCCCGGCACGGCGAGGAACTGAGCACGCAAGAATGGATTCGCGTATTCCGCGAAGCGCGGGACATGGGCGCCGCGCAATTGGGCTTTTCCGGCGGCGAGCCTTTGGTTCGCCAGGACCTCGCCGAACTGATCAAGGCCGCCCGGGACATGGGCTACTACACCAACCTGATCACCTCCGGCATCGGCCTGACCGAGCAGAAGGTGCGCGACTTCAAGGTGGCCGGACTGGACCATATCCAGATCAGCTTCCAGGCCGCCGACGAGGCGGTGAACAACATGCTCGCCGGCTCGCGCAAGGCCTTTGCCCAGAAACTCGCCATGGCCCGTGCGGTGAAAGCCCAGGGCTATCCGATGGTGCTGAACTTCGTCACCCATCGGCACAACATCGACCGGATCGCGCAGATCATCGAGCTGTGCCTGGAGCTGGAAGCGGACTTCGTCGAATTGGCCACCTGCCAGTTCTATGGCTGGGCCGAACTGAATCGCGTCGGCCTGTTGCCCACCCGCGAGCAATTGCAGCGTGCCGAGCGCATTACTAATGAATACCGCGAACGCCTTGAAGCCCAGAGCCACCCGTGCAAGCTGATCTTCGTCACCCCGGACTACTACGAGGAACGCCCCAAGACCTGCATGAACGGCTGGGCCAACCTGTTTCTCGACATCACCCCCGACGGCACGGCCTTGCCTTGCCACAGCGCCCGGCAGTTGCCGGTGCAGTTTCCCAACGTGCGCGAGCACAGCCTCTCGCACATCTGGAACGACTCGTTCGGCTTCAATCGTTTTCGCGGCGATGACTGGATGAAGGAGCCGTGCCGCTCCTGCGATGAAAAGCACAAGGACCTGGGCGGGTGCCGCTGCCAGGCGTTCATGCTGATGGGCGATGCCAGCAATGCCGACCCGGTGTGCAGCAAGTCGCCGCACCACGGGGTGATCCTCAAGGCTCGCGAGGAAGCGGAGGCGCCGGGGTTGGGGATCGAACACCTGACGTTGCGCAATGCGAAGGCTTCGCAGCTGATCTACCGCGGATAAGCCTGGCGACACCAATCCCCTGTAGGAGCGAGCCTGCTCGCGATGGCGGAGTGTCAGCCAACAAACATGTTGAATGTTGAACCGCTATCGCGAGCAGGCTCACTCCTACAAGGGCGGCGCTTTGATCTTTGGTCTGATTGCATTCACAGCTGGATGGTTTAGTGTGGTTTCTACCTTCCAAAACAATAAAAACAGGCTTTCCAATGAGCCAGAGTCTCAACCAGCTGCGCAAATTCGTTTCCCCTGAAATCATCTTCGGTGCCGGTAGCCGGCACAGTGTCGGCAATTACGCCAAGACCTTTGGCGCACGTAAGGTCCTGGTGGTCAGTGACCCCGGTGTGATTGCCGCCGGCTGGGTCGCCGATGTCGAGGCCAGCCTGCAAGCGCTGGGCATCCAGTATTGCCTGTACTCCGATGTCTCGCCCAACCCTCGGGTCGAAGAGGTGATGCTCGGCGCCGAGCTGTACCGGGAAAACCACTGCGACGTGATCGTCGCCGTCGGTGGCGGCAGCCCGATGGACTGCGGCAAAGGCATCGGCATCGTCGTCGCCCATGGCCGCAGCATTCTCGATTTCGAGGGCGTGGACACCATCCGCGTGCCCAGCCCGCCGCTGATCCTGATTCCGACCACTGCCGGCACCTCGGCCGATGTCTCGCAATTCGTGATCATTTCCAACCAGCAGGAGCGCATGAAGTTCTCCATCGTCAGCAAGGCCGTGGTGCCGGACGTTTCGCTGATCGACCCGGAAACCACCCTGAGCATGGATCCGTTCCTGTCGGCCTGTACCGGCATCGACGCGTTGGTGCATGCCATCGAGGCCTTCGTGTCCACCGGCCACGGGCCGCTGACCGATCCCCACGCGCTGGAGGCGATGCGCCTGATCAATGGCAACCTGGTGCAAATGATCGCCAACCCGAGCGACATTGCCCTGCGCGAGAAGATCATGCTGGGCAGCATGCAGGCCGGGCTGGCGTTTTCCAACGCGATTCTCGGCGCGGTGCATGCCATGTCCCACAGCCTCGGCGGCTTTCTCGATCTGCCCCACGGCCTGTGCAACGCGGTGCTGGTCGAGCACGTGGTGGCCTTCAATTACAACTCGGCGCCAGATCGCTTCAAGGTGATCGCCGAGACCTTCGGCATCGACTGCCGAGGCCTGAATCACCGGCAGATCTGCGGGCGCCTGGTCGAACACCTGATCGCCCTCAAGCACGCCATCGGCTTTCACGAAACCCTCGGTTTGCATGGCGTCAGGACCTCGGACATTCCGTTCCTGTCGCAGCATGCGATGCACGACCCGTGCATCCTGACCAACCCGCGTGAATCCAGCCAGCGTGATGTCGAGGTCGTCTATGGCGAAGCCCTCTGACGAGCAGCAACGGGCCCTGGCCGGGCTGCTGGGGCTGGGCAGCCATTCGGCGCGCAAGAGTCATTACCCGGAGCTGGCTGCGCGCCTGGATGATCTGGAAGCCGAGCGTAACCGCTACAAGTGGCTGTTCGAAAACGCGGTGCACGGGATCTTCCAGGCCAGCCTGCACGACGGCATGCGCGCCGCCAATCCGGCGCTGGCACGCATGCTGGGCTACCAGGACCCGCAGGAGGTGCTGTTCTCCCTGACCGACCTGGCCAGCACCCTGTTCGTCGACGGCGCGCAGGAGCTGGAAACCATCGGCGAAATCCTCCGGCACCAGCGCAACTTGCACGGCTATGAAACCCGCTTGCGGCGCAAGGACGGCAGTCATGTGGATGTATTGATGAACCTGCTGCTCAAGCCCGGCCAGGAAGGGCTGGTGGAAGGCTTCGTCTCCGATATCACCGAGCGCAAGCTGGCCCAGCGACGTCTGCAGCAACTCAATGACGAACTGGAGCAGCGCGTCGTCGCACGCACCGATGAGTTGCTCGAAGCCAACCGTAACCTTCAGCAGCAGATCACCCAGCGTAAACAGATCGCCAAGGCCTTGCGCGACGCCCGCGATGCCGCCGAGGCCGCCAATCACAGCAAGGACAAATACCTCGCCGCCGCCAGCCACGACCTGCTGCAACCGCTGAACGCCGCGCGGTTGCTGATTTCGACCTTGCGCGAACGCAAGTTGCCGGAAGCCGAACAGGTGCTGGTGGAGCGCACTCACCAGGCGCTGGAAGGGGCCGAAGACCTGCTGACGGATCTGCTCGACATTTCCCGGCTCGATCAGGCTGCGGTCAAGCCGGACGTTGCCTCGTACCGCCTCGACGAACTGCTCGGGCCGCTGGTGTCGGAGTTCCAGTCCGTCGCCCAGGCGGCCGGCTTGAACCTGCGGGTGCGCATGGCCGATTGTGCCATCAGCACCGACTTGCGCCTGATGACGCGGATCCTGCGCAACTTCCTCAGCAATGCCTGCCGCTACACCGATGAAGGCAGCATCCTGCTGGCGGCAAGGCGTCGGGGCGAGATGTTGCGCCTGGAGGTCTGGGACACCGGGCGTGGCATCGCCGCCGACCGGCTCGACTCGATCTTCCTCGAGTTCAACCAGCTGGACGTCGGCCGCGCCGCCGACCGCAAGGGCGTGGGCCTGGGGCTGGCGATTGTCGAGCGCATCGCCAAGATCCTTGGCTACAGGATCGGCGTGTACTCGTTGCCGGGGCGGGGTTCGATGTTCAGCATCGAGGTGCCGATATCCGATGAGGTTCCGCTGCCCGTGAGCCAGGCGGTGCCACAACCGGGCACCGGCAACCCGCTGCCGGGCCGCCGTTTACTGGTGATCGACAACGAAGTGAGCATTCTCGACAGCATGAGCGCGTTGCTCGGGCAGTGGGGCTGCGACGTTCTGGTCGCCACCGATGAAGAGGCTGCGCTGGCGGCGCTACGCGGGCAGGCGCCGGAACTGATTCTCGCGGACTATCACCTCGATCACGGGGTGGTCGGCTGTGATGTGGTGCGACATTTGCGCGAGCATTTTCACCAGGACATTCCCGCGGTGATCATTACCGCCGACCGCACCGACCATTGTCGGCGTGCGTTGCAGCGGCTCAACGCACCCTTGCTGAACAAACCGGTGAAGCCCGGCAAGTTGCGAGCGGTGTTGAGTCAATTGTTGGGGGCATCTGCCTGAAGCGGCCGATATTGCAGGGTGAAGCCCGGTTCGGTGGATTGGCCTTGTTCCAGCAAACGCAACCCCGGCCGACCGGGCAGGTGGTGCGCGTTGAGCGGGTGGCTCACCGGTTCGATGCAGAAAAACCCCAGGCCCACAGGGAACGGGATTGTTAGCTGGAGATCATCGGCGGCAGCGTGCCGAGTAAAGAAACCGCCGCCACTGCGCCAAGCCTCAGCATCCACTCCAGCATCACGCTGGCGCGCAGTGTCTGCAGACGCTGTTCACAATCATCGAGCCGAGCAGGGCAGCGACGGTCAGGGTTTTCTTGAGCAGCATCGTGGGTACCTCAGGCAGTTTCCAAGTGCGCCGAGTTTAGCTTTACGACAGCGGCTGTACGAAGTTTCGTTTTCCCCTGTCGCCGCGGTCCAGAGCGGATGCTAGTCTTGCTCAACGTTGTTGTCGGGGATCCGCATGGGCAATCACAAGATCGAGATTCGTCGCAGTAACGTCGAAAAAATCCTGCTGGGGGCGGAAAAGGTCTTCGCTGAAAAGGGCTTCGGCAGCACCGCCATGGCCGACATCGCCGCTGAAGTGCAACTGCCGCGCTCCAACCTGCATTACTACTTCAGCACCAAGACCGAGTTGTACAGTGCCGTGCTGTTCGACTTGCTGGAAGTCTGGAAGCAGGACGCGCTGTGCTTCGAGATGTTCGATGACCCGCGTGTGGTGCTCAGCAGTTACATCCGCGCCAAGATGAACCATTCCCGCAGCCGGCCTTACGGTTCGAAAGTCTGGGCCAACGAAATCATCCATGGCGCGCCGACCCTCGGCGAGGCGCTGGATGCGAGCCTGTACGACTGGGCCAAGATGAAGGAAGCGAAAATCCGCCAGTGGGTGGAGGACAAACGCATCCTGCCGGTGGAGCCCTCGAGCCTGCTGTACATGATCTGGGCCTCGACCCAGCACTACGCCGACTTCGATCACCAGGTGAATATTCTCAATGATCATCAGCCATTGTCGGACATGCAGTTCGAAAAGGCGGTGCAGACGGTGACCAGTGTGATTTTGCGGGGGATTGGGCTGGAGCCTTGAGGTTGGGTGGTATGGCTGCCGGCCCCATCGCGAGCAGGCTCGCTCCCACAGTGTTTTATGTCGTACACAAATCCTGTGTACACCAGAGAAACCTGTGGGAGCGAGCTTGCTCGCGATGGCGTCATCTCAGACGCTGAAAACCTCAAGGGCTGACGTGATACGGATTCCTCGGATCATGATTCCAGTCCAGGAACGGCTTGCCAGTTTCCACCGGCACCATCTCGATACAGTCCTGCACCGGGCAGGTGATCTGGCACAGGTTGCAGCCCACGCACTCCTCATCGATCACTTGATACTTGTGAGTGCCGTCCGCTTGCTTGAGGCTGGCCACGGCCTGGTGCGAGGTGTCCTCACAAGCTATGTGGCAGCGACCGCAACCGATACAAGCCTCCTGATCAATCTTCGCGATCACCTGGTAGTTGATGTCCAGGTACTTCCAGTCCGTGGTGTTGCCCACCGCGCGGCCGGAAAACTCCGAAATGCTGGCGTAGCCCTGACTGTCCATCCAGCGTGACAAACCGTCCTTCATGTCTTCGACAATCCGGAAGCCATGCAGCATCGCCGCCGTGCATACCTGCACCGAGCCACTGCCGAGCGCGATGAATTCCGCAGCATCGCGCCAGTTGCCGATGCCGCCGATCCCGCTGATCGGCAGGCCCTGGGTCTGCAGGTCGCGGGCGATTTCGGCGACCATGTTCAAGGCAATCGGCTTGACGGCCGAGCCGCAGTAACCGCCGTGGGTGCTTTGGCTGCCGACCATGGGGTTGGCGACCATGCGTTCGAGGTTGACGCTGGTGATCGAGTTGATGGTGTTGATCAACGACACCGCATCGGCACCGCCACGGTGGGCGGCGCGGGCGGCGACTCGGATGTCAGTGATGTTCGGCGTCAGTTTGACGATCACCGGCAACGAGCAATAGGTCTTGCACCAGCGGGTGACCTGTTCCACGTATTCCGGCACCTGGCCGACCGCCGCGCCCATGCCGCGCTCCGGCATGCCGTGGGGGCAACCGAAGTTCAGCTCGATGCCGTCGGCGCCGGTGGCTTCCACCAGCGGCAGGATGTGTTTCCAGGATTCTTCGACGCAGGGCACCATCAAGGACACGATCAGCGCGCGGTCCGGCCAGTCCTTTTTGACCTGGGTGATTTCCCGCAGGTTGATCTCCAGCGAGCGGTCGGTGATCAGCTCGATGTTGTTAAAGCCCAGTACCTCCCGGTTAGCTCCGAAGTGCGCCGAGTAGCGCGACGACACGTTCACCGCCGCCGGGTCTTCCCCCAGGGTTTTCCAGACCACGCCACCCCAGCCGGCCTCGAAGGCGCGGACCACGTTGTAGGCCTTGTCGGTCGGCGGCGCGGAGGCCAGCCAGAATGGATTGGGTGCTTTGATGCCGGCGAAGACAATCGACAGATCGGCCATTTACGCAGCCTCCACGTTGAGCATCAGTTGAGCGTTGATCGCCTCGGCGGCGCGCTTGCCATGCTGCACGGCTTGCACGGTGAGGTCCTGATCGAGGCTGGTGCAGTCGCCGCCGGCATACACGCCGGGGATGCTGGTGCGCAGGTTTTCATCGACTTCGATGCGCTCGCCCTGGCGCTTGAGTTCACGGGCCAGCGGATCGGAGAGGGCGCTGCCATCGAAGGCCTGGCCGATCGCCTTGAAGATCGCATCGGCGGCCAGTTCGAAGGTTTCGCCGGTGGTTTGCAGGCGACCTTCTACCAAATGTGTACGGGCGAAACGCATGCCGCGCACCCGGCCGTGGTCATCGAGCAGCACTTCTTCGGGTTGTGCCCAGGTCATCAGCCGCACCTGATTGGCCTTGGCAATCTCCTGTTCGTGATGGGTGGCACCCATGTCCTCGATGCCACGGCGGTACACCAGATTCACGTCGTGGGCGCCGAGGCGGGCCATTTGCACCGCCATGTCGATGGCGGTGTTGCCCGCGCCGAGGACAATGCAGTGGTCGGCCAGGGGCAGTTGGCTCAGGTCATCGGCCTGGCGCAGTTCGCGGATGTAGTCGGTGGCGGCGAGCAGGCCGGGCGCGTCCTCGTGGGCCAGGCCCAGCTGTTTGCTGGCATTGAGCCCGAGGCCGAGGAACACCGCATCGAACTGTTGGTGCAGTTCGCTGAGGGTCAGGTTGTCCCCGAGTTTCTGTCCGTGGCGGATTTCGATCCCGCCGATTTCCAGCAGGAAGTCGAGTTCCTTTTGCGCGTAGTCATCCACCAGTTTGTATTTGGCGATCCCGTATTCATTGAGGCCGCCAGCCTTTGCCCGCGCCTCGAAAATCACCACGTCATGCCCGTGCATGGCACTGCGGTGGGCGCAGGATAAACCGGCCGGACCGGCACCGACCACGGCGATGCGTTTGCCGGTGGCGGTAGCACGCTGGAAGGGGTGCGTGCTGAAGTGGGCGTTGTCCACGGCGTAGCGTTGCAACAGGCCGATCATGACCGGTGCACATTCGTGAGCGTTGTTGCGCACGCAGGCTTGCTGGCAAAGAATTTCCGTCGGGCACACCCGGGCGCAACTGCCGCCGAGGATGTTGGCCGAGAGGATTTTCTGCGCGGCGCCTTGCACGTTGTCCTGCGCAATGTTGCGGATGAACGAAGGAATGTCGATCTCGCTCGGACAGGCATTCACGCAGGGCGCGTCGTAGCAATACAGGCAGCGCGAGGCTTCCAGGTGCGCCTGGCGCTCGTTGAGCGGCGGCGCCAGATCGGTGAAGTGGCCGGCAAGGGTGGCCGCATTCTCATGGGGATGCGGGAGGTGGTCCAGGGTCTTGATCACGGTTTTGGCCTCACGGTTATTTGAGGTGCTGCCTCTGAATGGGCATTGTTTTTTGTGTTTTCTGTGCGGGCCTCATCGCGAGCAAGCTCGCTCCCACAGTGGATCTCGGGTGTTCACAAAACCTGTGGGAGCGAGCTTGCTCGCGATAGGCCGAAGGCCGCTCTCAGCGTTTCACAGCAACAGGCTTGTGCAACTCAGCCCGCTTGCTCAGCAAATCAAACACCGCCGGATACGCCGGCCGTTCGATATAGCGCCCGGCCCCGCGTTCGGCCCGCAGGTCGCCGTCGGCCCAGACCACGCGGCCCTGGCTGATGGTGTGGCTGGGCACGCCACGCACGGTCTTGCCTTCGAAGATGTTGAAGTCCACCTGCTGATGGTGGGTCGTGGCGGAAATGGTCCGTGTGCCTTGCGGGTCCCATAGCACCAGGTCGGCATCGGCGCCCACACGAATCGCGCCTTTGCGTGGGTAGAGGTTGAAGATCTTCGCCGTGTTGGTGGACGTCAGCGCGACGAATTGCTGCATCGAAAAGCGTCCGCTGTTCACGCCTTCATCCCACAACACCGCCATGCGGTCTTCGATGCCAGCGGTGCCGTTGGGGATCTTGCTGAAGTCGTCGCGGCCAGCGGCTTTTTGCTCGGCGCAGAAGCAGCAGTGGTCAGTGGCGGTAGTGTGCAGGTTGCCCGATTGCAGGCCATGCCAGAGTGCCTCTTGATGGCCGCGAGGACGGAACGGCGGGCTCATCACATAACCGGCGGCGGTTTGCCAGTCCGGATCGCGGTAGACACTGTCGTCCAGCAGCAGGTGCCCGGCCAGCACTTCGCCGTAGACCGGCTGGCCCTTGCCCCGTGCGTAGGTGATTTCGTCTAGGGCTTCCTTGGTCGAGACGTGGACCAGGTACAGCGGCGTACCCAGGGTTTCGGCAATGCGGATCGCCCGGCTCGCGGCTTCGCCTTCAACCTGGGAAGGGCGCGACAGGGGATGCGCTTCCGGCCCGGTGATGCCCTGGGCCATCAGTTTGCGTTGCAGGTGATACACCAGTTCACCGTTTTCCGCGTGAACGGTCGGCACCGCGCCCAGTTCCAGGCAGCGTTCGAAACTCGCCACCAGGGTGTCATCGGCGGCCATGATCGCGTTCTTGTATGCCATGAAATGCTTGAAGCTGTTGACGCCGTGCTGGCTGACCAGCTCGGCCATTTCCTCGCGGACCTGTTCGCTCCACCAGGTGATGGCGACATGAAAACCGTAGTCCGACGCCGACTTCTCGGCCCAGCTGCGCCACTGATGGAAGGCTTCGAGCAAGGATTGCTGCGGATTGGGAATCACGAAGTCGATGATCGAGGTGGTGCCGCCGGCCAGTCCCGCCGCCGTACCGCTGTAGAAGTCTTCGCTGGCCACCGTGCCCATGAAGGGCAGTTGCATGTGGGTGTGCGGGTCGATGCCGCCGGGCATCAGGTATTGGCCGCTGCCGTCGAGCACTTCGGCGCCAGCAGGAACATCGAGTTTTTCGCCGATGGCCTTGATCACGCCGTCTGCGCAATACACATCGGCGCGATAACTTTCATCATGGGTAATAACGGTGGCGCCACGGATCAACAGAGACATTCCGAGTTCCTCGCAGGCAATGACCGGCTTATGCCGGTTCTAGATGTTCTATTTAAAAACAGCCCGGACAGATTGATTCCTGTCAGCGCTGTCAGGATTAAACGCTAGCTGCAGTTATCCGAATCGGCAAGAATATTTTTTATAAGCTTATGCTGTTATTAACTAATTGATATTTAACGATTAAATAAAAGAATCACCAAAATGGTGAGGCCGTTCACCATTTTGACGCACTTGACAGGATCGAAAAATAGTCAAGATTTCTTATGTGAAATCAGCTGTTTGAGTATGGTCTATGGTTGATGCGCAGCCATTGAAAAAAAGATCAACGCACCAGTTTGAGTCCTGACTGTCCGGACAACTTGCCTGGCATTCGGCCTGAGTGGCCTGACAAATAGTCGAGTCAGCGAATAAAACTGATAAACATCAGTTGGTTGCAATGTGTTTATGGAACTGCCCGATGCTTGATCGGGGTACACGGCACGTTTATTGATGCCGCCAGCCCCTGATGAGCAACAATAATCAAAAGAACAGTGGAGCGGCCATGCAACAGATCAGATCGCAAGTGACCGAGCGCGACGGCTTGTTCGAGCTCGAAGCCGGCAGCGATGTCCTCGACAGTCCCCGTTACAACCACGACATTGCACCGACCAAGGTGCGCGAACGCACCTGGAACAAATGGCACATCACCGCGCTGTGGGTGAGCATGGCGATCTGCGTGCCGACCTACACCCTCGGTGGCGTGCTGACCGCGTACTTTGGCCTGAGCGTCGGCGAGGCGCTGCTGGCGATTCTGTTTGCCAACATCATCGTGCTGATTCCCCTGACCCTGAACGCCTTTCCCGGCACCAAGTACGGCATTCCCTTTCCGGTGCTGCTGCGCTCGTCCTTCGGCGTGCTCGGCTCCAACATCCCGTGCCTGATCCGCGCCCTGGTGGCGTGTGGCTGGTTCGGTATCCAGACCATGTTCGGCGGGCTGGCGATTCACCTGTTCCTCGGCTCGGTGTTCGAGGGCTGGAAATCTTTGGGCGGTACCGGCGAGGTCATCGGCTTCATGGTGTTCTGGGCACTGAACCTGTGGGTGGTGATTCGCGGCGCCGAGTCGATCAAATGGCTGGAAACCCTGTCGGCGCCGCTGCTGGTGCTGGTGGGCGCAGGTCTGCTGGTCTGGGCCATGCCCAACGTGTCGATGAGCGAATTGCTGGCAATCCCGGCCAAGCGTCCCGAAGGCGCCGGCGTGGCCAGCTACTTCGCCGCCGGGCTGACGGCGATGGTCGGCTTCTGGGCCACGTTGTCACTGAACATTCCGGACTTCAGTCGCTACGCAAAAAGCCAGAAGGACCAGATTGTCGGGCAGATCATCGGTTTGCCGCTGACCATGTTCCTGTTCGCGTCCCTCGGCGTGGTGATGACCGCGGCCTCGGTGAAACTGGTGGGGGTGACGGTTTCTGATCCAGTGACGCTGATCGGCCATATCCAGAGCCCGGTTTGGGTCGCACTGGCGATGGCGCTGATCATCATCGCCACGCTGTCGACCAATACCGCAGCCAACATCGTGTCGCCGACCAATGACTTCCAGAACATCGCGCCCAAGGCGATCAACCGCACCAAGGCAGTATTGCTCACCGGGTTTGTCGGGTTGGCATTGATGGCCCATGAGCTGCTGAAAAAACTGGGCCTGATTGTCTCGGACGTCAGTCTCGAAACCGTCTATTCCAACTGGTTGCTGGGTTATTCCAGCCTGCTGGGGCCAATCGCCGGGATCATGGTGGTGGATTATTTCCTGATCAAGAAGCAGCAACTCGACCTTGCCGGGCTCTACAGGGACGACGTGTATCCGGCGTGGAACTGGAGCGGGTTCATCGCGTTTGGTGTGCCGGTGGTGCTGACGCTGCTGTCCCTGGGCAGCGATGCGTTCAGCTGGTTCTACAGCTATGGCTGGTTTACCGGCTCGGCGCTGGGTGGGGTTATTTATTATGGGTTGAGTGTGATGCGGCCTAGCCCATCTGTCGCTAAATCTACGGTGTAAGGGAGGGCCTCATCGCGAGCAAGCTCGCTCCCACAGGTTTTGTGAACACCCGAGAACCCTGTGGGAGCGAGCTTGCTCGCGATGGCGGCCTCAAGTTCACCGACGAAACACCTGAAGAAACACACAAGAACAGCCTGAGGAGATCATCATGAACGCGGCCATCGACGTTCTGCAGTCCAGCCATCAGCACATCAACCGCGACCGCCTGTGGCAATCGCTCATGGAACTGGCCAGGCTCGGCGCCACGGTCAAGGGCGGCGTGTGTCGCCTGGCCCTGACCGACCTCGACCGCCAGGCCCGGGACATCTTCGTCAAATGGTGTATCGATGCCGGCTGCACCGTCAGCATCGACGCTGTCGGCAACATCTTCGCCCGTCGCCCCGGGCGCAATCCCGACCTGCCACCGGTGATGACCGGCAGCCACATCGACACCCAGCCCACCGGCGGCAAGTTCGACGGCTGCTTCGGTGTGCTGGCGGGCGTCGAAGTGTTGCGCACCCTCAACGACCTCAACATCGAAACCGAAGCACCGCTGGAAGTGGTGGTCTGGACCAACGAAGAAGGCTCGCGCTTCGCCCCGTGCATGATGGGTTCCGGCGTGTTCGCGGAAAAATTCACCCTCGAGGAAACCCTGGCCAAGGTCGATGCCGAGGGCGTGACTGTGGGTGAAGCACTGAATGCCATTGGCTACGCCGGCCCGCGTAAAGTCAGCGGCCACAAGGTCGGTGCCTACTTCGAAGCCCACATCGAGCAAGGCCCGATCCTTGAAGACGAACGCAAGACCATAGGTGTGGTCATGGGCGCCCTCGGACAGAAATGGTTTGACCTCAAGCTGCGCGGCGTCGAAGCCCACGCCGGCCCGACTCCGATGCACCTGCGCAAGGACGCCCTGGTCGGCGCTGCGGTGATCGTCGGTGCGCTCAACCGCGCCGCCCTCAGCCATCAACCCCATGCCTGCGGCACCGTCGGTTGCCTGCAAGCCTATCCCGGCTCGCGCAACGTCATCCCCGGCGAAGTGCGCATGACCCTGGACTTCCGCCATCTGGAACCGGAGCGCCTGGACTCGATGATCGCCGAAGTGCGCGAAGTCATCGAAACCACCTGCGACGAACACGGCCTGACCTTCGAACTCACGCCAACGGCCGACTTCCCGCCGCTGTACTTCGACAAAGGCTGCGTCGAAGCCGTGCGCGACGCCGCCCAAGGCCTGGGCCTGTCGCACATGGACATCGTCAGCGGCGCTGGCCACGACGCGATCTTCCTCGCCGAACTCGGCCCGGCCGGGATGATCTTCGTGCCCTGCGAAGGCGGCATCAGCCACAACGAAATCGAAAACGCCGCGCCGGATGACCTGGCGGCCGGTTGTGCGGTGCTGTTGCGGGCGATGCTGGCGGCTTCGGCGGCGGTGGCGAAGGGCGAGTTGGCGGCCTGAGCCTAAAAAGATCGCAGCCTTCGGCAGCTCCTACGTCGGTTGCCTGGCCAGACTGCACGATCATCAACCGCTGCGGTCGTACTCTTCACAGGGGCCAAAATGGCCCGTCGCGTGTGTGGAGAGCCCATGAGCCAGGACGTTCTGAGCACCGATACCAATCGCCGCCAGTTGCAGCAAATCATCGCCGGCGTGTCCGACGGGGTGATTCTGCTCGATCCCGACCAGAGCATCCTGTGGGCCAACGAAGCGGCGCTGGCCATGCACGGTGCCTCGCAGACCAGCGATCTGGGCAGCAATGCCAAGGCGTATGCCAAACGCTTTGCCCTGCGTGATCGCAACAATCAGGTCGTGCCTGCCGACAGCTACCCGATCAACCGGGTGGCCCGTGGCGAGACGTTCAGCGATGTGCTGGTGAAGGTGACTTCGGTGGCGGACGAAGCGCGGTCCTGGGTCCATCGCGTGCACAGCCTGGTACTGGCCGACAACCACGGCGAGCCGGAATCGCTGGTGTTGATCATGGACGATGTCACTGACCGGGCCAGCACCGAGCAACGTTTCGCCACAGCGTTTCGCCTGTCGCCGGTGCCGATTCTGCTGTGCGGTGCGGCTGATCAACGGGTGCTGGACGTTAACGAAGCGTTCCTCGATACCTTGGGTTATCCCGGGGAGGATGTGCTTGGGAGCAGCATTGCGCAGATCGATTTCATCGATGACCAAAACGCGCGCATCTGGCTGTTCGCCGCGCTGGAGAAAACCGGCCGCCTGGACCGCATCGATGTGCGCTTGCGCCGAAAAGATGCCGGGTTGATCGATTGCACCGTGTCGGCGGACACCGTGAACATTCAAGGCAACCCCTGCTATCTGCTGGTGCTGATGGACATCACCGAGCGCAGGCGCACCGAGCTGGAGCTGGTGTCGGTCATCGAGGAAGCGATGAAGGACGCCTCATGGTTCAGCCGTACGCTGATCGAAAAACTGGCCAACGTGAAGAACGTCAATTCACCGAGGTTGCCCAGTGTGTCCTTCACCGACCTGACCACCCGTGAACGCGATGTGCTGGGCCTGATATGCGAAGGCCGGGCCGACAAGGAAATCGCCGCGCGCCTGAAACTCGCGCCGAACACCGTGCGCAACCATCTGGCGGCAGTGTATTCCAAGCTCGAAGTGCACAGCCGCAGTGAAGCGATTGTCTGGGCGCGGGAGCGGGGACTGTTCTCCAGTGAATGGCGGCCCAAGGGGCAGCGCTAAAGGTGCAAATGCCACCGGCCGGGCTATAAGTGATTCGCAGATTTTTATTTTTGTGACAGGTGTGTGGATTTTGCGCGCCGGTTCTGTTGTCACAAAAAATGTGTCTATCACTTATCGCGGGTCAACCTATGAAAGCTCTTGGGAAACGCGTTATCTCACCTTTGTCGCTGGCATTGTGCGTAGCGATCCTCGGCGGCTGTGCCAGTCCGCCACCCCCTCCAGCAGTCACTCCGCCACCTCCTGAACGCACCTGCCAGGCCATGGATAAAACCGATGTCCTCGGTGATGTACGGGCCGAAGACGGGCAAGTGACCCGAGTCACCACCACGACTCGTTGCGTCACGCAGTAAACCCGGGCTGCTCGGGGTGATGGTGATTTCCTTCATGGTCGTCTTGGGCGGCGGGGTGCCCCGGGACTTGCTGATTGGCGCCACGTCTCCTAGGGCTGTGGCCGACTGGCGTTCCTGGCGAGGTACAGCACTGCACCCGTCATCTCAAAAAAACTGAATGATTTGTAAGTCATAGGCGGTTTTTATCGCAACTTGTTCTAGTTGACCTGTCAGTTATGACAGTTTCCGGTGTGTCGATTTTTCCTGATAGTTAACGGACTGATTTTTCATGAACACCGTTGAAAAGGGAAACGCCGCCATGACCACCAATCTAAAAGCTGCAATCGCTGCAACAAGCCCTTGGGAAGATGCCACGTTGTTGATCAACGGAAAGAAAGTGGAGTGGGGCGCGAAACCTGTTTTTCTCCGTGGGCAGGTGAACGATGTGACGGTGGAGGCTCCACCCGCGCTCGCCAGGGAGCTCAATTTGGGGCTGGCTGAGGACGGCGGCTTGAGCATCGTTGCGTCGCCGGATTTTGGCAACTGGGTGGTTCCCGTCGATGGCAAGTTCAGTTGGAAAATTACGCCGGTCGCTGGCAAGAGCGGTCGTATCACCCTGGTTTTTTTCAGCAGGGAAGTGCTGGAGTCGTGGGAGCACCGAAGCAGTGTGATTTCGATCGATCTCGCCGACGAAGCTGTGCCTTTACTGAACGGTATTCCAATACCAGAAAGCGGTGTGGATCTTATCAGCGGCGAAACAAAAAAAATCACCTTGGCTTACAAAAATGGCAATCATTTGCAAGATGTTCCATTAGCGCTCGATTGGATTCCCAACCGCGGACTTCAATATCAGGATCTTCAAAGTAAGCCACCTCTTAAAGAACTGTCCAGTAGGCATGAGTGGAGCATTACTGGCGCTGAAAAGGAGGGAACGTTCAAATTTAAAATTTTCAATGATGGAGCGCAGGCCACACTGCTTACACCGACTAACAGATTGGTGCCTGCTTATAGGTTGAGGTACTTGGCGCTGGTGGGGGGTGAGTATATAGAGCTACCCGGTCCTCCGATTGAAATAAACGTGGTGACAGGTACCTACTACATGCTTATCCGAGTTAGAAGACCCGACAATTCTCCGGTAGTGGGAGTCTCTGTTACATTTAATGTTTATGGTTATACCCCTACAACGAGAACTACCAATTCTGACGGGGTCGCGTCTCAGCTATATATATTGCTTTCGGGTAAACGAGAATGTTCTGCGGTAATGACAATGGATGGCAAGGAATATGTGGGGAAGTTGCTTTTGAATGTTACATCGCCGAGTGAGAATGAGATAAATAAATAATCGCCTCGTCAGATGATTGAAAAAGAGTGAACGTTCATCGTCGAAAGTAAAAAGGCAGTCAATCGACTGCCTTTCTTTCATTCGGAAACCGAATCAGGACAGGAACCCACCATCCACATTCAACGAAACCCCAGTGGTATAGCTCGAAGCATCACTGGCGAGGTAAAGCACCGCACCTGCCATCTCACTCGGATCCGCCACGCGCTTGAGCGGGATCTGCTGCAAAGCGGTGTTCAGGATGGCTTCGTTTTTCACCAGTGCCGAGGCAAACTTGGTGTCGGTCAGACCCGGCAGCAAGGCATTACAACGAATCCCGAACTGCGCGCACTCCTTGGCAAACACCTTGGTCATGTTGATCACCGCTGCTTTGGTCACCGAGTAGATGCCCTGGAAGATCCCCGGCGAAACGCCGTTGATCGAGGCGACGTTGATGATGCTGCCGCCGCCGTTTTCGCGCATCAGCTTGCCGGCTTCGACCGACATGAAGAAGTAGCCGCGGATGTTCACGTCGACGGTTTTCTGGAAGGCGCTGAGGTCGGTGTCCAGCACGTTGCAGAACTGCGGGTTGGTCGCGGCGTTGTTGACCAGGATGTCCAGGCGGCCAAACTGTTCCTTGATGCCGGCGAAGACCTGGCTGATCTGTTCCATTTCGCCGATGTGGCAGGCAACGGCGGTGGCCTTGCCGCCGGCGGCGATGATCGCGTCGGCGACGTGCTGGCAGCCTTCGAGTTTGCGGCTGGAGACGATCACATGGGCGCCTTGCTGGGCCAGCAATTTGGCGATGGCTTCACCGATGCCACGGCTGGCGCCGGAGACGAAAGCGATCTTGCCGTCGAGGTCGAACAACTGAGTCTTGGACATGGGATTCCCTTATGAAAAGTCTTGTTGTTGAGTCAAATGCCGGGGTGTCGCTGATGCTGTTTGGTAGGGGCGGGTTGCTGCGTTTGGTCAGTGAGCGAGCGTTATCGTTAAAGACCATCGCGAGCAGGCTCGCTCCTACAGGGGATCGCATCAAGGTCAGAGGCTGGATTTCGAAATGACCTGCAAGCTCATCTGCTCCAGCAACTTGTTCATGTGAATGAACTGCGCGAAGCGTTTGTCCTGGGTCTGGCCGTGGTAGAAGCGGTAGTAGATCTGCTGCACGATGCCGGCCAGGCGGAACAGGCCGTAGGTGTAGTAGAAGTCGAAATTGTCGATGCGGATGCCCGAACGTTCGGCGTAGTAATCGACGAACTCGCGGCGGGTCAGCATGCCCGGCGCGTGGCTTGGCTGGCGGCGCATCATCTGCACCGGCGCCGGATCATCGGCTTCGATCCAGTAGGCGAGGGTGTTGCCCAGGTCCATCAGCGGGTCGCCGAGGGTGGTCAGTTCCCAGTCGAGCACGCCGATGATTTGCATCGGGTTGTTCGGGTCGAGGATCACGTTGTCGAAGCGGTAGTCGTTGTGCACGATGCTGGAGGTCGGATGGTCGGCCGGCATCTTGTCGTTGAGCCAGGCTTTCACCACATCCCATTGTGGCGCATCGGGGGTCAGGGCCTTTTCGTAGCGATCGCTCCAGCCTTTGATCTGCCGCGCCACGTAGCCTTCGGGTTTGCCGAGGTCACCCAGGCCGTAGGCGTTGTAGTCGACGCGGTGCAGTTCCACGAACTTGTCGATGAAACTCTTGCACAGGGCTTCGGTTTTCGCCGAATCCAGGCCCAGCTCCGGTGGCAGGTCCGAGCGCAGGATGATGCCGTTGACCCGTTCCATGACATAGAACTCGGCACCGATCACCGATTCGTCGGTGCAGTGCACGTAGGCTTTCGGGCAGTACGGAAAACCGTCGCGCAATTGATTGAGGATGCGGAATTCACGGCCCATGTCGTGGGCCGACTTGGCCTTGTGGCCAAAGGGCGGGCGACGCAGGACAAATTCCTGTTCGGGGTATTCCAGCAAGTAGGTGAGGTTTGAAGCGCCGCCCGGAAACTGGCTGATCTGCGGCAAACCGCTGAGCCCCGGAATATGGGCCTTGAGGTACGGATCGATCAGGCTGGCATCGAGCTCTTCGCCGGTGCGGATACGGGTGGACTGGTCGTTAAGCGCCATGCTTATCCCTTCTGCTTATTCTGGAGGCCTGAAACTATTGGCTAATCTAATGCGCACACGGCGCACCCACAACCGCGAACGGCTCTTATAGGTGAGCGTGTTGCCGGCCAATCATTGTTTTTGATACAGCTGTTTGAATCGCCATCAATGGGCGACCCGGCTCATGGCGGGCGGCAAGTCGATTGGCGTCAGCACCGGTTGATTGGAGAAAAACGCCACGAGGTTCTTGCCCACCAGTTCCACGGTGCCTTGGGTGGCTTCCGGGGACAGCCCGGCGACATGGGGTGTGAGGATCACGTTGTTCAGGGTCTTGAGCTCATCCGGCACTTGCGGCTCGTGATCGAACACATCCAGCGCGGCGCCGGCGATCCGGCGTTGCTCCAGGGCGGCGATCAGGTCAGCGGTGGCAATCACGCTGGCCCGGGCGATGTTGACGATAAACCCCTTGGGGCCCAACGCGTCCAGTACCTGGCGATTGATCAGGTGCCTGGTACCCTGGCCGCCGGGCGTGGCGACGATCAGGAAGTCCGAGGCGCGCGCCAGTTCGGTCGGCGTCGAGCAGAAGGTGTAGGGCACATCGCTGCGATGCTGGCGATTGTGGTAGCAAATGTTCATGTCGAAACCGGCGCTGGCGCGTTTGGCGATGGCCATGCCGACCGCGCCGAGGCCCAGGATGCCCAGGCGTTTACCGGCGAGGGAAGGGCGCATGATCTTCGGCCACTCGCCGCGCCGTACGGCGGCATCACAGCGGGGTATGTCGCGCACCAGCGACAGCAGCAGCGCCATGGCATGGTCGGCGACGGACGAGGCGTTGACCCCGGCGCCATTGGTGACGGTGATGCCCCGGTCGGCGGCGGCCTGCAGGTCGACGTGTTCATAGCCGGCACCGATCACGCAGATGATCTTGAGGTTGGGCAGGGCGGCGATTTCATCGGCATACAGCCCCAACGGGCCACGGGTGAGGACGGCGTCGATCTGCCCGGCGTGGCGGGCGATGGCTTCGGCGCGCTCGGCGGGCGTCGGGGCCAGAATCAGGTGGAAGCCCTGATGTTCGAGGATGGACAGGTAATCATTGATGGTTTCAACCAGTACCAGGACGGTTACAGGCATGCTTGGCTCCCTGTGGCATCGTAAATCGGCTCGAATGTCACTTGAGATTGCTGATTTCAGGGTGGCTTGGCAACCACCAGCGATCGCAGTGCAGGAGCTGGCGAAGCCTGCGAGCTTTTTATTGCGTGGGGGGAAGTCGCTTCACTTCGACGGCGTGAGAGCGGCCCGGGCGGCCTCAAGAAACTCATCCGACAACGGATCGCCGCGGGTGGCTCGGGACAGCATCAGCGCACCGAACATCAGCGAATACTGCACCAGCGCCTGCTGCCGCTTGCTGGCTTCGTCCTCTGAGTCCAGCAGCGAGCCGAGGGAGTCGAGCAGGTTGTTCAGGCCCTGCAGATAGGTTTGGCGCAATCCGCTCTCGGCGGCCTCATGGCACATGTCCCCGGCGAAGGCCACCACCGGGCAGCTGTCGCCCGGATTGTCCCGGCTTTCGCTGGACAGGTAGGGTTCGACCACGGCGCGGCGGGCGGCGTCCTTGTTGTCATGCTCGGCCACTCGCGCTTGCCAGCGTTGCGCGGCCTGCTCGAAAGCCCGGCCGCTGGCCTCTTGCGCCAGGGCTTCCCTGGATTCGAAGTGCCCGTAGAAACCGCCGTGGGTCAGGCCCGCGGCAGCCATCACATCGACCACACTGATCCCGTGCAAGCCGCGTTCGCGAAACAGCCGGGTGGCGGCTTCGACGATGGTCTCGCGGTTGAGGTCGGCTTGTTTGCGGGAAACTCGGGGCATGGGTCATTCTCGGTTTGCAGGTTGAACATCAGAGGGCGTACTGGGCAATTCCGTTGCCAAACGACCAGTTCTCTTTTTTCACTTCCACCAGATTAATGAAAACGTCCTCCAGGCGCACGGCCAGCTCTGCATTAAGGCTTTCGGCGATGGTTTTGTAGAGGCGTTTTTTCTGCTCGACGGTTCGTCCTTCGCTCATGGTGATCTGGATCACCACCAACTGGTCCGAGCGGTTGATGCCCAGATAACCGGGGTCAAAGATGAAATGCTGCTCGTCGTGTTCGGCCAGGATCTGGAAATTGTCGTGTTCCGGTACGCCAATGGTCTGGCGCATGGCGGCATAGATCAATTGGCCGATGCGTTTGGCGTGGGTGGGGTCCTGATGTTTTTTGATATCGACGCGAACCAGTGGCATGGGAAGACTCCAGGAGGAATGCAGGTCGGTTAAAAATACATGACGTTTGACCTTTATCAAGTGGTGGATGCTGTCTGGCGATGAAACGTAGCCTCAAAAACACTGCAATTCCTTGTGGGAGCGAGCTTGCTCGCGATGGCGGTGTGTCTGGCAAGTAGATGTTGGATGTGCCAAAGCCATCGCGAGCAAGCATAGGGTTCCATTATTTATTGGCATGACAAATGCGAGATTAGGTACTAAGGCAGTGATATTTGCCATTAAGTTTGGATATGTTTTTCAGGAAAATTGGTACACGGTTTTGTTTAGGCATTCTTTCCTGGTATGCCGGAGCAGGCACGATGCCGTTGCGAAGCAAGACCCGGACATGCTTGTGCTCACTCATGATTATGTGGAATGAATGATGGTAGGTTTTGCTGGCAGTTTTTCGGTGGAGGGGTGATCACCGAGGCATGACTCTGACGACGGACTTATGGCGTGTGACCTAAAAGGTGGCTGGGTGTAGAGTGATGGATTTTTCTAAACGTTCGTCGCTGAAATGTGTTACTCGTCGAGCACTCTCCTTGCAACGAATTAAATACAAAAAAGTTATGGGGATTTTTCAAAGTCACTTTGATCCTGTTATGGAGATATCCACGTAAAATATATTTTAGCGGATCAGTTGCGATGACGTGGTGCTGACGACTCGTAGGCCAAAAAGGCGTGTAGGGTAATTAAAAATTAACCTATCCAACTTACTCTTTTGATAAAATGTCAGTCGTCACAGTGATCACGGTTAATGTGTTATTTTACGCGTTCTCATGTTTAAGTGTTCGTGTGAGGTGATTTTCACTAGATCAGAGCAGAGTAATAGTAACTTGAGCCCGTTGTATGCGAAACTCATCAAGTTGGTCCCGCGGCACTAGTCCAAGTCGTTTTCCTAGGGGGAATGTAACGTCGTTAAAAATTAGTTTCTTTTTTTTGACTAAATGTCGAATATAACCATGGGGGACATTTAAGATTCTTTCTGCTTCTTCGTAAGAAATATAATTTTGGAGGATATTGCAAACCGTTGCACTATCTTTTTTAGTGATATATCTTGCAGATTTAAATGTTTTGAACCGGGCTAATCCGGTGGCTAGAAATTTTCGATAAAACAATGACTTTGAAATCGAAAATCTTTCGCAGATTGAGTTTGTATTGATGCAGTACTCAGGCTCGCTGATGTCTGTGATGTTATGTCTTAAAGGTCGTGTTATTGCGCTTGGTCGGTTTTTAAGTGAATTAATAGTGGTGTCCGGAAGGGTGGTTTTGTTATAAATGAGGACTCTTCCGGAATTTACAAGCGGGCCGCTTATAGGCATTATCCCAGCCGCACTGAGAAGGTGCGAGACCTGCTGAGGAGAAGTGTTAAGCTTTTCTGATAGCTCATAAATTCTAACGTATTTCTTGTTAAAATTCAAAACTTCTTCTTTTGAAATAAGGTAACGCCCTCGGCTACCTCTGAATTGGCAGGAAATGAGCTGTTCTCGAATCAAATAGTTTATTTCACTCGTCGAAATGGATAACAGTTTCGCACATTCAACGCAGGTTAAAAAGTTCGAGGTGTCCTGCATTTCGACACGGGGAACGTCAAGGCGTTTTCTTCTTTCAGGAGCGTGTCTAGATTGACGTTCGTTGATAATGGTGGAGAGTCTAAATGAAAGTGTTTTTTTAATGATGACTGTTCCCTCGCTAAAGTTGCTTTTTTCAACATGGAACTTATGTTTTAGTATTGTACTATTGATTACAGAGGCTGGGGTGTTCCACTCCCGCGCTAGCCGTTGGCTGCACACGTAATGCTGGTTGAAGAATTCGATGTTGGTTCGGCCAAATCTTAGTTCTAATCCTTTTTCGGCTAGTTTGATGTACCTTGTTTTAGGTCCGAGCAGGTTTGTGTTTAGAGCTAAGACTTTGATGGTTGACTCTGGAATGCCAGTTAAAAAACTCGCTGCGGCGAGCGAGAAAATTTGTTTATATCCGGAGTCTAGTTTTCTTTGGTGTAGGTCATTGTCTAGCTTGTTTTCGGAAGCCATAACCTTCTTTAGATTTATTGCATCCTTTAGACTGATTTGCGCTCTTCTGCCGATGCCTTTGAAAAAAGAGTGTCGGTGCTTTAATTTGTACCAAGCGCTCTGAGATATACCGATATAGACGAGCAGTTTTCCCAAGCTAAGTGTGATTTTTGCTACGTGGGCGTTCTGCTCGGAGGTTGTCGAAATCAATTTCTGTCGGAGAGTTGCGGCGGTAGTACTTTTGATTTCGTTAGCGAAGATAGCTAAGATGACATCTATTTCTTCTGCCGAACTGCTGGGAAGAAAATCATGGATCGCATCTTTCATACCATCCACATCCTCGCAGCTAATTGCTATGGCTAAATTGCGCCGGGCGGTTTTCATTGCTTCTTCGTCAGCGAACGTTTCATGTTCTAGCGTTGCAAGGTTTCGCTGTATAGATGCGATTTTCTCTGCATTACCCAATTGAAATAATTGCAATAAATGCTGATCGGGTGTCATTTCGGAGTTTGGCAGTTTTGGGCTGACCAAATAGTGACCGCACTCACAACGATTTGTTAGCTGCACCTTCCATTTTATTTTGGTACCGCAAGTAGGGCAGCAAAATAAAAAAGCGCGATTATGAAAAGGGCAGCTCATAAAAAAACTTATGTTCTTCGGAAATTTTTCATAGCCTTCCTTCAGACATTGGGTGCAGAGCGCAGAGCCTTCGCACCTCAAATTAGAATATGTAATTTCTATGCCTTTTATTATTGCATTAGAGCGTTTTATCAGAGGGTGTGTTGGTTGATAAAAGTTGGCTATAATATGTTTGGCGTACTTTGGTGCGCAAACTTGAAGTGTCTTGGATATCGCTGAATTGGCCAGCAAAAAATTGCCGTAAGGTGATTGGTGTGTCGCTTTGTTAAGCCAGGTCAGTAAAGCGTGGCAATTTTTAAACCCATTTTCTTTGGCGGTGCGCTGGATGGCGCTGATGGGGCTTTCATCGGGCAAAGGAAACGGTATGAAGGAAAGAAAGGAAATTTTCATTTGTCACCGCTCGTCATATCGAGCAGGCGGTTTTTAGTAACCTCAAAAGGATTTCCCTCCGACAAGATACAATGGTCATGGCGTGTGATTTCAAAAGCATATGAAAAATCTTCACGCCGCAAAATTGCGTCCCCTCGATATAATGAGAAAGAAAACGCATTCGACAAATGCAGTCTTAGATCCTCCATTATTCCTCCAGACGCAACAAATAATGGAAGAGCGATGTCAGGTTCATGCAAATGGACGCCTTTGTTCAATTTCCCAATTTCGTACATTTTCTTATCAAGACCACGTAGCACAAGTTGGAAGTCTGAGGTCGGTTCTGTTAGATCGAGTTGAAGAGGCGTGAGACGGGCAAAAAAAGGAAATCGGCGCCGAAGTATGTCTTTTTCGTAAAAGAAGCTTTCAATGTCTGGCGTGCCAAGTATGACGAAAGGGATGCCGGTGCGATCAACAAGTCGTGCGACGCAGTTGATTACATCAATGCGTGCCTGTTCGGCTTTTTTGTCTGCAAGCATTTGGAATTCATCTAGAAAAGCCACCTCCACCTTTTGTAGTAGGATCTGTCGTATAGCGCGCTGAGTCAGTTCGAAAGCATCTCCCGAATATGCTTCAAACTTCAAGGATTCCAAGAGAGCTTTGGCAAAGGATTTAATCGTCGCTTTGGTGGGGAGCCCGCAATACATCGTAGGTCGCCTGTTCCATGCTCCACGCTCATCTTTTCCTGAACTCTCCCGAGGGTATGTCGATATGACCTGACTTGCCAAAGTGCTTTTTCCGCAGCCAGACTCTCCTACGAGGACCACGCAAGAGGGAATACCGCGCATTTGCGTGGCCTGAATGGAACGCATGACAGTCATGTAGGCAAGGTTATAAGACCGGTAATTGATAATTTGTGATTCAAATAACTTCAGCTGTTTGGTGATATCAATCATTTTTCGTAACCTCCGAAATGTCGCCTACAGCGGGCGCGGTATACGTACCAACAAATTTCTCGATATCGGTAGTAGGAAGATAAGCGTTATCGGGCGGTTTGGGACGGCGAGGGGTATTCGACGCGGGGCGTGCCTGACCAATTTTTTCGTCCGTTTGTGCCGCTTTACGACGCCCTCGTTTGTGTTCGTAGTCGTAGCGTTCCTGCATGATGCGGGTTCTGTGATCGCGTGCCTCTTTGAAGTTGAGTCCCTTGGCCTCCTTGTTTTGAGCGGCGTTTAACAGCAGATGCAGGTCTAGGGTAAGACCATCTTGATAACTCATTTCACAGCCTTTGGCGCGAAACTCTTTTCCGGGGTAATCGGGGTGGGTAACCACCACTTGCCCGAGGTCGCTTGCGTCGTAAAAAATGGTGAGAAGCTGATCCTTAGTCCCCAGATCGTGGAGGTTTTTCAGCTCACCGCAGCTCCATTGAAGGTTTTTGAAACGGACTTTGCCTTCGACGAGTTTGGAGCTTGTTTGACTCAAGAAGAGGCGGGACATGTCCTCGGAAGGGATCAGCCGCAAGGGCGGTTGTTGTTTTGCTAGCTTGGCCCACATTTTGTTTGGCGACGTGCCGATACCACGATGCCGACGCTTGTGATAGACATTTTCCAGCCAATCCTCGAAGCGTTTCTTTATGTCCTCAAGGGTGTAGATCGCCTTTTTCTCCGAAGAATAACCGCCGCGCTCCTCGGGGCAGGAGAAGGTGGTACCGCGCAGCCTGTGTGTGAGCCCAGTCGTCAGCGTTTTGAACCAACGCTCTGCGTAAGGTTTTTCGTTAGGGCACCTAACCCGGCAATATAGGATATTGGGTCCGAGCAGGGGAAAGAGACCATCCAGCGCATCTTTTTTGGTGTTCTCTGAGCCATTGTCTACCCGGTATTCTTCACCGACACCCACCCGGTGGAGGGAGTCCTTGAGTGCGCGGATCGATTTCTGTGCCGAGGGGGGGTTGATCGAGATGTCCCAACCAATCACACGCCGAGACGCGACGTCCAACAAGATGGTGAGCGCGGCTTTGCCGATCGTGTCTCCATACTCATTGACCAGTTCGATATCCAGAGTGTGGGTATCCCCTTCAATCCGCTGCAGGAGACGGTATTGACGTCTGAGCTTCACGCTCCATCGGCTGGCCTTGATTGCTTCCTGCGCGCCTTTTTGTTTTAGCAGGCGGCGAAACTCACCATTTTCCTTGATCCGTCGACGGAGAGTGCTGCCGGACGGAATGATAAGCTGATCAGTTGGCGGCCGAAGCGCGTTGTATGCTTCCAGCGCGGACTCGATCGCCCCAATGATGTCGCGGATCGATTCGGGTTCTTGTATGTAGTAGTACTTGTCCAGGCACTCCTCGATCGTTTCTCGAGTGATCTCCGGCAGTCGCTCCCATTGATCCTTGTGTAGCTTTTTTAAGGGAATCAAGGCGGTCACCGATTCATTGCGTTCCAGGTAGCGGTGCACCCAGTTACGCAGCGTGTTGAAGCACGGCGGGCTGGTGTCACCGATAATGTCTTTCACATCGGCGATCAGTGCTTTGCAGGCTGCCCTTGGCAACCGGCTATTGAATCGTTCGACGGCGGCTCGTACGTATGCAATGCGGCGATCGAATGCCACACGACTGTCCTGATCGAGGGCTGCCACAATCTGGTGGTATCGGCCAGAAAATGGAGCTTCACGCACCTTTACAAATCGGTGGCGTTTCGCGGCTTGCTCAAGGCGTTCGAGCTTCTGCAGACGCATGTTCGATGGGTGCGTGCTGCTGTGCAGTTCTACGAACCCGCAGGACACGTTCGCGATCACGTAGACATGCCCGTTGTAGCGGTACTCCTCACCGACAATCAGTTCAAGGCCACCTGCTTCGTTGTTCATGACCGTGCACTCGTTAACGCAATGGCAGACGTGCGAGTGATGGGGAGACGCAGGTCGGCGGTTGCACCTCCGTAGAAGAGCTGGTAAGCAATGTCGCTGAAATCAGCTCTGGCGTCTAAGAGCTCCTGGACCGTGCAGTCGTTGTGATGCTTGAGGATATCCAGCGCGAGGCTAGGGCCTTGTGCGTTGAAGCTGAAGGAATAGCTGTAGAGGTAGCGCCATTGAAGCAGTTCGCAGTAGCTGATGTTCGTGTATGGCTGGCAAGGGCAGAAGAGATAGCCCATCTCCCCGAACCAGTCTTCATGACGAACGAGTTGGTCTTCACAGCCGTCGGACATAAACCTGGCGGTTTCGAAAAAGACCAGCCCCAAATCATCGCCATAGGCACATACGGCGGGGGTGTACCGAAATGCCCGGCTGGGCTGAATTAACGTGTATGGGGTTGGCTGGTAGTAGCGGATGTCGCGTCTGCGTTCCAGCATTAGGCAGAAATCCAGCAGGGTGGGCGACATCCGTAAATGGTTGCCGTTTTTCCTTGACTGGAACACCACCAATTGCTGAAAGGGCGATCCGCAGCGCCGTGGTTTGATTAGACGCACCTCCACGTCGCGGACAGACTCGGGTTGTCGAAAGAACAGTTCGGTCTTCATCGTTTAGTCCTCGCCGAGGGAAAACCTTTCACCTGGTTGCGTTGCCTTTTCGGTCAACGCAACGCAGAAAGAAACAGGACAAGCGCAGTGAATGGCGCTTGTCCTCATTTCTGTACTCACAGCCGCAAGCAACAGATGGCGGGATGGCCGTTTAAACGGCGGGACCTCTGACACGGAGCTGCGTTTGTCCCATTTCGCCAAAAACATTGGCTGACATTCGATGAGCACAGGCACATCACCGGCAAGTCGTGTTATTTGATCCGACCTGCCAGTACACACCTTGCCCACATGGAGCCCAGCCGCAAGGAGTGCGCAGTTTGTGTGGTGCTACTCTTCAAGCTCGGGCGGCGACTGCTCTCCCGTTTGGTCTGCCTGCTGATCCAACGGTTTGCTACTTACGCCAGCGAGCAGCTTGAACATCGTGCGCTTGGCGGCGCGCCCTTTGGACAGCGCAAAAAAGTAGTACTCGTCCATGAAAAAACACAATGTTTTGAGAGGCGGAATGTTCAACTGCTTATCGCTAGGGCGAGAGAGGTTCATCGCCTGAATTTCTGCCCGCATCCGCCGGGCCAATTCAGACTTCGTCCCACCTGCTACGCAGTATTTGGACTCGAAATAATAGCCAACCAGGTGTTGAATTTCGGATGGTTGCTGCGCAAAGGACGCCTGAGATTTGCGCAGACGCTGGCCTTTGACCGGCTGTACGCGCACGTAGGCTGAAGACGTGCCCTGGCGCTCCAAATCATGCTTAGAAGGACGGGCATCATAAGAACCGACGTTGGCCGCGAGTCGCCTTGTTCCAATGGGCCGCAACCAGACGCGACCATTGTGAATGAAACACACCTCGTAGGGGATACCGTGGTACCCGTACCAGCGCTTGATATGGCACTGGCCCGAACGGCCGGTGGCATCGGTAGAGGACTTCGACAGCATTTCCGGCGACCTGATCGTCGCCTTGGCCAGCGTTCCATCATAAGAGACGCGTTGGTTGATCGGACAGTCGTGTAGCAGATCCCATGCCGTCGAGAGGAAACAGCGCAGCCCAGGTTGGCCGCATGCTTTTTCTAGGTTGGAAGTGATCTGCCGTGTCTCGATCAGAATGGTGGCAGATGCGCAGTGTTTACCCGTGGTATTTACGCTCATGATGCGAAGACTCCTTAAATAAAAGAACCTACTCATGCTCTCGGCTGATCAAAGCGCAGCCGTCGCCGTTGTGTCCGGCCGCGCTCTTGCAGGGCGTGCCGTGAAGCGACCGTTCAGCATTAGCTTCAGCACACCGGTCAGGGCCGTGCTAGGCCAAGCTGCACACCCTGCAGGCGCAGCACACCGCCATGTTCGTTTACGAACTTGAGGTGCCATCATTGGTCGGGACGGAACGAGTTGCTCTGGATACAGGATGAAGGGCGCGCGATGGTGTTGGGGATGACTGGCAGCCATCTCCGCTTCCCGAGTGCGAGCCATTCAACGCGTTGCTGCAATTGCTGCCCAAACTCACAGACCTGGGAGTAATTACCGCCTTTACCGTTACATCAATCATGTTCTCCTCCCATTGTTTAGCGCTGGAAGTGGCAACCAGATCGGTTGTGCTGAGATTATTCGCCCCCTGTTTCCGGTAAGAAATGGCGTTTTGGCGCAAAACTTTAAAAAATATAACCCCAACAACGCAGTAAAATTCGCCATCTTGACGTAGCTTTTTGTTCGTTTACGCCGATTTTGTCCAATGGTTAGCCTTTTCTGGCCGTATTTCCGTTTTGTGTATCCTTGCCACTATCTTGCCCTCATCAAATTTTTTTTATGCGGTGCAAGCTATGCTGTTAGATAATTTTAACGCGGGAGGACGGTCGAAGTGACCAGCCCCGTACATCACCTCGCCCATCAACTCAGGGCGATTGTTTTTATCAATCAACTCATTTTTCTGGCTGGTATCAGTAGGACCCCCGCTGCGCTGCAGTGCTGGGGTGTAGCCTTCGAGGCGCGGCTGGGATTGATCGGGCTTGGCGGTGGAGAACCGGTTAAGTGGAAGAGTTATCTCCGCGGGGTTTTGCCAAAAGGAGAGTTGCGGTCTGCCCTTATCAACGAATTTCCGGCACTGGAGGAGGTGTTGAACAACCCCCTCTGGGCGGTTCTGCACTTGCTGGAAGTGTCGAGCGATCATGGTCAGACATTGGTGATGAAGCTCAGACTGCATGGCAAGCCACTGCACGGACTGCGGCGTCCGCGGTTGCAGCGCCGGATCACGACCGCCGACTGGCGGGATCTGGGGTTTTGGTTGGTGATTCTGGCCAGTGACCTGGATAAATACCGCTGGGCGCGCGAGTTTGTGCAGGCGCGCTTCATGGTCTATCTCCATTTGATCTGCGTGCAGCGCGAATTCACCGATGCGGCGAAATGGCTGTATCCACTCCTGGATTATCATATCGGTGAAGGGCACTTGGCATCGCCGGCGGGGTGGCCGGTCAGTACCGAGAAATTTGCAAACGATGTGCGCTTGTTTCACGGGTTTCCGCGCTGGTTGATGAAACGGGTGAACATCGAGGGTGAACTTGAGCTAGGTTTTTTCTGGGCTGATCCTGAAGGGTTTGAGGCGGTGCGCTTCGGCTATGGCTTGTACTGGGATGCGGATTGGAACCGGCGGGAATTGACCGCCAAGGAAAAGCGATACTTGTCTCCACCGCTGCAAATAAGCCTTGAAGGATTACCCGCGGACGGCAAACGCCGGCGCGAAAGCGCAAGCGAGAAGAGGCCTGCTTGAGCGGACGGTCGCGGTGCCGGCTGTTTATCGATACGTAGTCTTCGGGGAGACCGGGTGCCAGTACCTGGGACGGCGCGGCACAAGGCGGGAGTCAACGGTCGAGCCCGCGGTCAATCGGGGCGGGTCGGGGGTGAACGAGTCAAATGCTCCACCAGCGTCTGTAGTTGGCTGATGTGGCGAGTCCGGGCCCGCAGCTCGCGCTGGGTCTGCCGCAGTTTGAACAACTGCTGTTTGGTCTTCTCGCGCAAGGCCGTCAGCTTGTGGGCGATGGCCTGCATCTGCCGCAGATCGCTCTGGTGTTCGAGGTCGGCGGCCTGCGCTTGCTCCTCGGCTGATTGCAGAGCCTGCTCCAGGCGGCGCGTCTCCTGATGCTGGCGCAGTTGTTCGCCGCTCATCCGCTCTAGATCACGGTACAGTTGGCTTAATTCTTCCTGTTTGCTGAGCAATTGGTCGCGGATTGTCCGGGCTTCACGCTGCAAGTGCTGAAGTTGTTGATCGTGACGTTGGACCTCCTGTTCACGCTGGAGCACGTGCTGTTCCCGATAGTGATCCAGGGACTCCTGAGTCAGGCGGTGTTTCCCCTCAAGGGAAACGATCTGCCCCGCTCGGTCCTCAAGCAGGCGCAGTTGTTGCTCATGGGCCTCCTGCAACCGCTGGCGTTCCAGCTCACACGCCTGTAATTGACCGCTCAGGCTCTGCTCATGGATCAAGCCTGCCTGTCGGGCTTGCTCCAAGGTGGCGTGGGCCAGTTGCAGGTGCTCCAGATGGGCGGCTTCCACTTCCCGTTGTTGTCGGGCCGCCAGTTGCTGGCGGTCGAAGGCCGCTCGCTCGGCCGCCAGAGCCTCCTCGGCGCGTTGTCTGACGCGCAGGACTAGACTGCCAATATAGCGGGTGAGCTCTTCATCCAGCGGCATCTCCGGCGCAGGCGCCTCGGCCTCTCCAAGTTCCTTGAGATAGCGCTGGATGGTGGATTTCGAGCCGGTATTGCCGAGCTCAACGCGCACCGCGTCGATGCTGGGGTGTAGGCCGCGGGCGAGCAGGGCGTTGCGTGCGATCTGAACCACTGCCTTATTGATGCCGCCGCGCGCCATGGCGTGCTCTCCTACGATTTCGTAGTGTTTTACGCAGTATGGAAGTACAGGTGTACAAATGCCCGAAATGCGACGGGCGAGGCGACGAAATAACTCTGGAGAATGCTGATTTCTCCAGAGTTATAGGGAATTTTTTCAAGATGGGGTTTTTTGCGGTACGCGAGGAGGGAACTCCCATGACAGAACCGGCGAATCGTTATTTAAGGTCCGTGCAGCGTGATAGCACCCAACGGCGCTATCAGGGTGTGGTGAGATATTTCGAGCAGGGTTGGGGCAGTTGCCTGCCAGCGTCCAGCGAAACAGTGGTGCGTTATCTGGGAGAACATGCAGAAACCCTGTCCAGCAGCACTTTGAGCCTTCACCTGGCCGCTCTCGCGCAGTGGCATCACAGCCACGGCTTTGACGACCCCACCAAAAGCGCCAAGGTACGCCAAGTGCTGCGCAATATCCGGGCGCAACACCCTCGTCTGGTCAAACAGGCCGAGCCACTGCCGTTGGCGGAACTGGAGCGCTGTGTCGCAGGCCTGCAGGAAATAATCGCCAGTGATAACCCGGCGGCACGTCTGCGTGCCTACCGTGATCAGGCGCTGATTTTGATGGGGTTTTGGCGGGCATTTCGCGCTGACGAACTGTGTCGAATGCGGGTGGAGCACAATACGCTAAGCAGCGGGAAGCAGCTGAAGGTGTTTCTGGGCGGGAGCAAGACTGATCGAGAGTACCGAGGGCAGGTTGTCGTGCTGCCGGCATTGAAGCGTCTATGTCCGGTGCAGGCTTACGAGGAGTGGCTTTCGATCAGCGAACTGCAGGTTGGGCCGGTATTTCGTCCCATCAACCAGTGGGGGCAAATAAGCACTCAAGGGCTCAAGCCCGATGGTGTGACCTATGTGCTGCGGGAGGCGTTTACTTGCAGCGGTCTGGATGGTGATGCCTATACTGGGCATTCATTGCGCCGTGGATTTGCTACCTGGGCGAACAACGACAACTGGACCACCAAGCAATTGATGGACTATGTCGGCTGGCGGGATGTGAAGTCGGCCATGCGATACATTGATACCACCGCTCCCTTTGGAGAACTGCTTCGTTAAAGGCTTAGTTGGTTGTATAACCCTGATCCGCTCGCTGGTGAGGCTCCGCTGGGTGGGCTCGTGAATGTCACAGTGTTAATGCGTGTATGTCCTCTATAGGCATATGAGGATTGCCCGCTGGTAACGCGGCGGCGGATCCCCCCTCGACGCTATTGAGCAGGACATCCATGAGTTCATCACTGAGGGGGGACTCTGGCGCGAGTGTCGAGACACGGTACAACCTGAGTGCACCCAGACACCAGATCCTTTCGCTTACTATCCGGCCACTCGGTTGGCGCATGAGCGTGATCACTTGTTCTGTCATGTGCACACCATCGCCTTGGCCGAGGTGCTCTTTTGGGAATGGCAGCACTGTCAGGCACTAGCTCAGCAATCCAAGAGGCGCTGTTCGAACATAGAACCCAATGCACTGCTTTCCACCAGCTAGGGCTCTCGTCTAGTGGCAGGAAGACTGACTTCAAGTAGGAGAACAAGTTGGCATTTTAGGGGGGCAGGTAAACGCCTTTGCGGGTATCTCTCACTCATGGAAATCTTGGAGTTAGCACTGACTGGCCTGCCGCGACTCCACGTTCGATACCGATCGCCCTCAGGTGGATGATCTGCCGGGCGGAACCTGTGTCCAAGCTTATCTTCTTTTGCCCTTAGAGCGTGTATCTTGAATTCGATCCGGGGGTAGTAAAGCATTTCCTCCACGCCAAATACGGCTGACATCAACTGCACAAGCTCGCGAGAGAAAAGGAGGTCGGGGTGAGCGAATATCGAGGCATGCGCTGGTTCAAAACAGATTTTCAGGTGCAAACCCCAGAGGACAACAAGCACTGGGCGGATGATGACTTGCGTCTCTTGAGTCCTCGGCGACCCCTGCAGAATGGTGTACCTGACGAGCAAGATATTCAGCACAAAGCTAAGCGCTTTCTCACACGCTGCCATGAACTTGAACTGGAAGTGATTGGCATCACCGACCACAACTTCGCGGAAAAATCCGAGCCGCGCGACTGGTTTCTCACCCATCTGGTTGAGCAAAATAAATCGGTCGCCAAGGAACTTGGCCGTGCGCCCCTTTTCATTCTGCCCGGTTTTGAAGTCGACATCGGCTACCACGTTCTATGCCTCTTCGATCCGGCTACCAAAATGCGCCACGTGCAGCGCGTTAACATGATCTTGATCAAGTTGGGGTTGGCGGAGAACCAGCGCTTCAAGGGGGGAGAACCCGCAGCGCTTCGCCGAGGCGAGCAGGCGATCAGCTTGAAAACTTTGCTCGATACGGTGCAGAAGGAGCATGGCGGAATCGTGATCGCGGCGCATGCAGATCAGCAAGATGGTTTGTTATCAGCTTCGCGGAATATTGACGACTATCAGCTGCCAGGCTTGCTCGCGCTGGAGTTGACCGGCTACCCCATTTCAGAAAAGTACCGCGCCATCCTTGAGGGGCGTAACAAAGATTGGTCGCGTGTGGGCCTGCAACCGGCCTATGTGCAGTCCTCGGATGCCAAGTCGCTGAAAGTAGACGCAGAGGGTCGACCGCTCCCGAATGCGCTGGGTTATCGTCACACGTGGGTCAAGTCCTCCAAACCCTCGGTGTCTTCGTTACGGCAAGCGTTTCTGGATGCCAAATCACGACTTCGTCTGCAAGCCCCGCGCCCTTCCGATGAGCAAACCCATCCACGGATCGTATTTCTGAAGTGCCGGGGTCTCAAGTACCTTGCCGACCTGGAAATCTACTTTTCACCCAATCTCAATACGGTCATTGGCGGCCGGGGCACCGGAAAGTCTACGGCGCTGGAGCTCCTTCGGTTCGCCTTCGGCAGAGATCAGGGCGACGTCTTCTCGGATTCGGTGCGCGCGAAGTTCGATCGGGTAAAAGCCACCTACACCGATGAGTCTGAAATACAAGTGGGCTGGGAAAGTATTCCCGGTCAAGTCGACATCATCTCGCTGAGGCCACCGCTGGGGCACGCGTTGCTCCAAGGAGAAGCCCACGACTTTTCGGTGTATCTGCGCCAGCTGCCCGTTCAGTTTTACAGCCAACAGCAAATCAGTGAACTCACCGGTGTGCATGGCGGCGGCAGCCTACTAACGATGATTGATGAGGCGTGCTCGGCGGAACTGCAAGGGCTCAAAGGGCAAGAGGACACGTTGCGTGCGGAGATTCAGCAACTGTTCGCCGCCATGGATCAGCTCAGCGCCTTGAACGCGGAGGTGAAGGTGCTCAATCAAGAGCTGCAGGAATTGAATCGGCAATGGCAAGCTCGCAGTGAGGTGTTGGCGGAGGCTCAACAGTACCAGCGAGCCGAAACTGCACGGCGTTACGTCGAGCAGGTCAATATCCAAGTGACTGAGGATATCAATCGCTTATCCACACTTGCGGAGGAATTGTCCGCTCGCGGCGTTCTCAATGACGGGCGGGTTGAAGCATGGCCCAGAGCCGATTGGTTCAATGCGCTGACGCAAAAAACCGACACGCTTAGACAAAGTTACCAGGCGCAGGTGGCGGCGCTGGCGCAGCAGATGCGCCAAGACGCGATTCAATTGTTTGAGCAAGGGGACGGCTGGGATCAAGTGTCGGCAGAGTTGGATGGCACCAAAGAAGCTTTTCTGACTGCGTGTCATGAACGGGGTTTACAACCACAGGATGTGGCGCGGCTGCAGGAAATTGACAAAGCCCGTCAGGCCAAGCAGCTCTTGTTGCAAGACAAGCAAAAGCGCCTGGACGTCCTGACTCCACAACGCGACCGCCTGAATGTAGCGTTACACGACATGAGCTTGTTATGGGTTCGACAGTTTGCGGTTCGACAGCGGGTGGCCGCAGAGATTAGCGACAAGGCTCGAGGCTCCATTCGCGTGCTCATTCAACAAATGGCGGATGATCAAGGCTTTCTTGAAGCATGGAACCTCATGGCGCCCGATGGTCGCAGTCGGTTGGGGCGAGCGTGGGAGCACATTGGCAAGGTGTTGTTTGAAAGTTTTTTGCGACACCTAAAAGAGGTTCATCCCGAGGCTGATTCGCCTTGGGCGCATATTCGAGAAATCCTGGCCGATGATCGTGCGTTGCCATTACCCCTGCTGGAGTATAAGGGAGAGCTAATACTTTACTTCAACGAACAGAAGCATCAATGGCGCAATGCCCGACTGACCCGAGTTGAGGAGCGGGTCGACATTGAGTTGTATCGGGCGGATCGCACGTTGGTGGGAAGTGTGCAAAGTAATGCCTTATCAGAAGGGCAGCGCAACACGGCCGTGTTGAATTTATTACTGGCCAAAGGGGAAGGCCCGATCATCATCGACCAGCCGGAAGACGAATTGGATTCCAATTTTATCTATCGCGAGTTGGTGCCGTTATTGCGCAAGGTAAAAAATCAGCGTCAGTTGATCTTGGCCACTCATAACGCCAACCTTCCCGTCAATGCCGATTCGGACCTGGTGTATGCCTTGGCGGTTGCGCAAGGACGAGGCACCAGACTGGCCGTGGGTGGGCTTGATCAAATTGAGACTACGACCGCAGTGCTCGACATCATGGAAGGATCGGCAGAAGCCTTTAAGCGTCGTTTCGATAAGTACAATTTCTGATGGGGAGTGCCTGCCGTGATCGGCTCTTGTTGTAGCTGAGATCTTGGTGGGCTTTTCGAAGTGACGATTTGTGTTGAGTTTATTTTGAAACTAGCCGATTGATGTTGGGCGTGGGCGTAGCCCTTTTTCTTTCTAGTGGAGAACCACCGTGACCGTCGGACACGTACCCTCAACGTACTGGTCTTACAGTGCTGTGTTCAGAAGCGAACATTCGCTGCGCCATGGTTTTGCCATTTGGGCAGTCGTGTCCCGGTGGAAGAGGCATTAAAGCCCCACCGCATGTGGGCATGCGGCAGGGTATTTTTGGTGCAGATCAAAACAGCTCATCGTCCTCGGCACCATCATTGTCTTTGCGCTTTCGTTCACGTGATTTGATCTTGGTCTGGGCGACCAAGCTGCTGTGTTGCAGGCGGTAGGACTCGTTGCCCGTTTCGACGATGTGGCAGTGGTGTGTCAGCCGATCCAGCAACGCCGTTGTCATCTTGGCGTCACCAAACACGCTCGACCATTCCGAGAAGCTGAGGTTGGTGGTGATCACCACGCTGGTGTGCTCGTATAGCTTGGATAGCAGGTGAAATAACAGGGCACCACCGCTCTGGCTGAAGGGCAAATACCCCAGTTCATCGAGTATCACCAGGTCTGTTCGTAGCAGCCCTTGAGCGATGCGGCCCGTCTTGCCGTCGTACTTTTCGCGTTCCAGCAAATTGACCAGATCCACCGTGGAGTAGAAGCGCACGCGTTTGTGATGCGTCGTGATCCCGGACACAGCCAAGGCGGTGGCGAGGTGTGTTTTGCCTGTTCCAGGCCCGCCGATGAACACGACATTCTGCGCGGTATCGGTGAACTCCAGGTTGGACAGATCCCTGATCAGGCGGGCATCTGCGCTGGAAGCGCTGAAGTCGAAGCCGGCCAAATCACGATGCATGGGGAGTTTGGCCATGTTCATCTGGTGGTTCACTGAGCGCACCGCTCGATCCGCATGTTCTTGTTGGAGAAGATGCTCAAGTAGCCATTTCGAGGATGCCGTCGAAGCGTCTCCTTGCGAGGCTAGTTCTTCCCAGGCGCTGGCCATGCCATGCAGACGCAGTTCTTTGAGTTCCGCCATAAGATCACGCATTGCGAGTCTCCTCATCGGTGGTAAGAGCTGGCGCTGAACAGCAGCATAGGCAAATCCTTCATCAGGAATCGGAGGGGGGCTCAACTGGTCAAGTCCCATGCAAACAACTGGTCAGGTCCTATGCAAACAGGTGGTCAAGTCAGTGCAATTACCCAGATTGCTGCCTGTCGTGAGGGGCGGCTGCTTATTGCCTGTAACTGATACCGGCTTTCGCGGGGAGGCAAGCTGACGAAGCTTTTAACTTCCGCTCTTGGATGAGATGAAAAAAAGGACCCTCGGAGGGCCCTTTTTTACTCAAACCAAAATCACTTTGTCAGCCACACACTGATCAGGCAGTTGTTGCACACCCGCACTATGCAATCGACGTAGCTATCGAAGACCTTCGAGGCTTATCGTTTTAGCTTTACCGACTCGTTACATATTCGGATAAGTTGGACCACCAGCACCTTCCGGTGTCACCCAGGTGATGTTCTGTGCAGGGTCCTTGATGTCGCAGGTCTTGCAGTGAACGCAGTTCTGGGCGTTGATCTGGAAGCGCTTCTCGCCGTCTTCCTTGGTCACCACTTCGTACACGCCGGCCGGGCAGTAACGCTGGGCCGGTTCATCGTACATCGGCAGGTTCTTTGCGATAGGGATGCTCGGGTCGGTCAGTTTCAGGTGGCAAGGCTGCTCTTCTTCATGGTTGGTACCGGAGATGAACACCGAGCTGAGTTTGTCGAAACTGATCTTGCCGTCCGGTTTCGGGTAGTCGATCTTCTTGCAGTCGGCCGCCAGCTTCAGGCAAGCGTAGTCCGGCTTGGTGTCGTGCAAGGTGAACGGCAGTTTGCCGCCGAAGATGTTCTGGTCCAGCCAGTTGAAACCACCGCCGACGATGGCGCCGAACTTGTGGGTCGCCGGGCCAAAGTTGCGGCTGGCGAACAGTTCGTCGTAGAGCCAGCTGTTCTTGAACGCATCGACGTAAGTGGTCAGCTCTTCGGTGCCGTCCTTCTCGGCGAACAACGCCTCGGCCACGGATTCAGCGGCGAGCATGCCGGACTTCATCGCGGTGTGGCTGCCTTTGATCTTGGCGAAGTTCAGGGTGCCGAGGTCGCAACCGATCAGCGCGCCGCCCTTGAAGACCATTTTCGGCAGCGAATTCAGGCCGCCTTTGCAGATGGCTCGGGCACCGTAGCTGATGCGCTTGCCGCCTTCCAGGTACTGCTTGAGCACCGGGTGATGCTTGAGGCGCTGGAACTCGTCGAACGGCGACAGATAGGTGTTGCTGTAGGAAAGGTCGACGATCAGACCGACCACCACCTGGTTGTTTTCCAGGTGATAGAGGAAGGAGCCGCCGGTGTTCTCGGTGCCCATGATGTCCAGCGGCCAGCCGGCGGTGTGAACCACCAGGCCTGGCTGATGCTTGGCCGGGTCGATTTCCCAGATTTCTTTCAGGCCGATGCCGTAGTGCTGGACATCGGAATCATTGTCGAGGTTGAATCGCTTGATCAGCTGTTTTCCGATGTGGCCGCGGCAGCCTTCGGCGAGCAGCGTGTATTTGCCGCGCAGTTCCATGCTCGGGGTGTAGAGGCCTTCTTTCGGATGGCCTTCGCGATCAACGCCCAGGTCACCGGTGATGATCCCGCGAACCACGCCGTTCTCGTCGAACAGCGCTTCCTGGGCGGCGAAGCCCGGGTAGATTTCCACGCCCAGGTTCTCGGCCTGCTGGGCGAGCCAGCGGCACAGGTTGCCCAGGGAGATAATGTAGTTGCCTTCGTTGTGCATGGTCTTGGGCACAAAGAGGTCGGGGATTTTCTGCGCGCTGTCGGCGTTCTTGAGAACGAAGATGTCATCGCGGGTGACCGGCGTGTTCAGCGGCGCGCCGAGTTCTTTCCAGTCCGGGAACAATTCGTTCAGGGCCCGTGGTTCGAACACGGCACCGGACAGGATGTGAGCACCGACTTCGGAGCCTTTTTCGACCACGCAGACGCTGATTTCCTTACCGGCTTCGGCGGCCTTCTGCTTCAATCGGCAGGCGGCGGACAGGCCAGCGGGTCCGGCACCGACGATGACCACGTCGAACTCCATGTATTCACGATTCATCAGGTTTCCTTCAATCAGGTTTGCCAACAGACGTTGAGCGGGATTGTGTCGATCGCTCGAGGAGTGCGGGATTGTTATGTGGACATAATTCATCAAGTGAAATTGTATTTCAACAGGTGAATTTATGTCTCTGTGTTTATTACGAGTCGATTTTCAACATGCGGAACAAACGGGGAGGGAAGGTTCCATTCGCAGAGGGGATGCCATAAAAGCAAATTAAGGAAAATGGCCCCATAAAAATCGCGGAGTAATAGATGACGACAAACTACCGCCTTGCAATGTCACCGATCCAGATAGGGTCAGTCACCGTGCCGAACAGGTTGGTGCGAACCGCTCATGCGACATTGTTTTCACGTAATCATATTGACGATAGTCATATCAATTACCATTTGGAGCGTGCCAGAGGCGGCATAGGCTTGACGATTCTGGAGGGGGCTTCGGTACACCGATCCTCCACCTTCGCTCTCGATCTGAGCGATGACTCAGCTATTGCGCCTCTGAGCCGGCTGGTCGAGGCAATTGAGCCGACGGGAATGAAGTTGTTTCAGCAACTTTGGCATGGTGGCAATGTAGAGTCTGCGTCCAACGGCGGGCCACCTTGGTCGGCCACTTCGCTACCCAGCCGCTATGCAAGGACGCCCCCGGTAGCGATGACCGCCCGACAGATCGGTGAGCTGATTCGCTCCTACGGTTTGGCGGCTAGTAGACTGGTACAGGCAGGTATTGACGGTGCCGAGGTTCTGGGGGGAAATGGTTATCTGATTTCGCAGTTTTTGTCCCCCCTGTTAAATACGCGTACTGACGCCTACGGCGGTAGGTACGAAAATCGCGTCCGCTTTCTCGAAGAGTTGCTTCACGACATACGCGCCAGTGTTCCAGCTCAATTCGCGCTAGGCGTTCGTCTCGGTGCCAGCTCTACTCCAGAGGTCCTCTCATCGCAGGAAATCAACGCGGTCATTTTGCGACTTGAGGCTCAAGGGTTGATCGACTTCGTCAATATCTCCCACGGTGACTACTACTTCCATGTCGAGCGATACGCAGCCATGGATCAAGTGGCCGGGTATCAGCTTGCTCAAGCGAGGGATGTCGGTAAAAACGTCACCATTCCGAGGATCGTCGTGGGGCGATTTGGCACGCTGGATGATGTTGAACAGACGCTACGCACAGGGCATGTCGAGATGGTCAATCTTGTCCGCGCGACCATCGCGGACCCGTACTTGGTGCAGAAGGAAATTGAAGGACGCTCGCTCGAGGTCCGCCCCTGTATCGCTTGCAATCAAGGATGTATCGGCGGTCTGTTTTCTGGCCGGATGAGTTGTACTGTTAATCCGGCGGTAGGCTACGAGGCAACATTGGCAGAGCACTTGATTACTACGGCTGCCCATACCAAAAAGGTAGTGGTGATCGGTGGTGGCCCGGCGGGCATGGAGGCCGCGCGTACTTCAGCATTGGCCGGACATGACGTCATTCTCGTAGAGGCCGCTGCCCGTCTTGGCGGGCAGATCAATCTCGCTAAATGTTTGCCCAAGAATCATGGTATCGGCGACTTGACCAATTGGTTGGAGCGGGAGGTCTATCGTCTTGGTGTCAAGGTCCGGCTTTCCACCTACATCGATACTGTCAATGAAGTCCTAGCCATGGAGCCTGATGTCGTCATCGTATCTACGGGTTCATTGTCTTCGGGCACGGATCTTATCCAGACAGCTGCGCCCCAGCTAAAGGTGTCAGTGCAGGCAGGCGCCCATATCATTGCCTGCGAAGAGTTGATAACGGGGGGCTGTGGTGTCGTGGGAAGCAGTGCGGTGGTTTTCGACGATGTAGGTCACTACGAGGCTATCGGCTGTTGCGAGATGCTATTGGAGCAAGGCGTGAGCGTGACCTACGTTACACGTCACGGAGTGTTCGCTCCTGAAATGGAAAGGACTGGCAGATCCCAATCCGCGTTACGCCGACTCTATGCATTGGGGCGTTTTCGTACTATTACTAGTTCCGTACTGCTGACAATCCATTGTGGTTCGGTGGATGTGCGTCCGATTGATGGGTATGAGCCCGAAAGCGTGGCGGCGGATACCGTTGTTCTGGTGACGTATCGCAAGCCATTGCGTTCATTGTGGGACGAGCTAGTCGATAGAGTACCGGAAGTCTACGCAGTGGGAGATGCACTCTCGCCCCGTGATTTAGTGAGTGCCATGCGTGAAGGGCATTTATCTGCACGCTCAATTGATAACAAGCAAATCCTGGCTATGTGGAACACTCTGTAGTTTTTGATTGAGAATCTAACGCTTTGGCGCAGTCAATCAATTAAGCACGCGTCGAGTGAGAGGTTGCGCGCTCGCAACTCATCATCGCCTGATCGGATGACCTCTACTTAGACAAGTACCGGTGACTCAAGCTGGGGCAGGAAATTGCCAGGGAACACTTTTCTTGATGCGTTTATCTGGTGTTGTCGAGCATGATCTTGACGATATTTCTCAAGCCCATTAAATCAGACCTTTTTAACCTGTCATTGACAGTCTGTGGCGGCAGGCTGTAATAAGCGGCGGCGGATCGGCATTTCTAAACGCTGATGACTCTACACGCTCAATTCGGGGCGTTGCCACTGTATGCAAATTGACTGGAAGATAATTGATGAGATCGTTCAAACCCGTCGAGGCTGTCTCGCGCGCCCTGAGGGTGCTGAGGGTCGTGAATGAAGAGCCGATGACTACGGTTGCATCCATTCATAGAGTCACGGGGCTTGATAAGGCGACTATCGTGCGCATGCTGGAAACCCTGGAGCATGAAGGGTACGTCGCACGCGACCCGGTGCGTAGAACTTACATTGTTACCGCACGGACTCTGTTGCTCAGCCAAGGATATGACAAGCCGCGCTGGATTGGCACCATTGCTGAACCGACACTTTCCAGATTTCGCAATGCAATTGGATGGCCGTCAGATATCGCACTGTTCGATCAGGACGCAATGGTGGTTATTCAGACATCTCGAGGGCAGGGGCCTCTTTCGTTCAATCGTCAGCCCGGGTTTCGTTCCCCGGTACTCGTGACATCCATCGGCCTTGCCTATATGGCGTTTTGTCCAGAAGAAGAGCGACAGCAGATTATTGCACGACTCGCGGGGATTCCCGATCCCTGGAACGATCTGGCTCGGGAACCGGCGAAGCTCCAATTGATCCTGGAGAAGGTTCGCGAGCAAGGATTTGCAACAATGAGTGAGGCTTATACCAACACGGTGTTCTCCGGTAATGTCTGGGCTATCGGTGTGCCTATCAGAAAGGATGACAAGTTGTTTGCGACCATGAACGTCATGATGCTGAAGAGCGCGGTGACTTTTGATGACGCTCGCAAAAATCTGGTGGCGCCTCTACAAGCGGCCGCCAATGAAATCGCAGATGGCCTTGCGCTTTCACCTAGCCCCGCTCCCTGACGGCTGATACCTCTCCCTCTTGGATGCGTCGCTCAAGCGACGCATTTTTTTTGCCTGTCATTCAGCGTTAATCGCCTGGATTTTCGTGGCCGCTCCGGCGTTCGAGAAAAACAGCTTGCAGTAAAATTCGCATGGTGAAATGATATTTCAAACAGTGAAATGATTTTCCTGAGGCATGAACAGCATGACTGCTCCAATAAATCCAAGAAAATTGCTGGCTTACGCTATTCCGATGGTGCGTCAAACCTTTACCCGCAAAGACAGCGCTTTGTATGCCCTGTCGATAGGTTTCGGTTGTGACCCTCTGGATGAGCAGCAGTTAAGGTTTGTCGATCCTTTACGTGACCAGGTGGCTGTCCCCTCGATGGCGCTGGTGTTGGGACACCCGGGTTTCTGGCTGGCTGACCCTGAATCGGGTGTCGATCCAACGCGCGTCGTACATGGTGAGCAGACAATCGAGTTATTGGGTCACCTGCCTGTCGAAGGTGACGTTGTTGGTGAGACAAGTATTGTCGAGGTGGTCGACAAAGGACCGGGTAAAGCTGCGCTATTGCGTACCCGGAAGAAATTGTTTGACGCCAAGTCGGGTGAATTGCTTGCGGTCACCTCCAGCACCACATTCATCCGAGAGGGGGGGGGCTTTGGCGGGGGAAATACAACGACTTTACCCCCTGTAGTTGTAGAGCCAACGTCGCTCTTGCCTCATCACTCGCTCCTGCTGGCGACCCGTCCGGAACAGGCTCTGTATTACCGTCTCAATGGTGATAACAACCCCCTGCATGCAGATCCTGCGGTAGCCCGACTCTCCGGATTTCCTGTTCCGATTCTTCATGGGCTTTGCACCTTTGGTATGGCGTGCCACGCGTTGGTCCGTGTATTGGGGCGCTACGACCCCTATTCGTTGCGCAACCTGACGGGGCGTTTTTCAGCGCCCGTATTTCCCGGAGAAACGTTGAGGTTTGATATTTGGAATAACGGGGCTTTCAACGTGCAGGTGGTGGAGCGCGATGTGGCCGCAATTACTAACGGTCACGCTTCGTTCGAGTGATCCCATTTCAGGCCCCATCCGGGGTTGGTCGAATGTTTGGAGGTAAGGATGAGTACATCTCAAGAGCGTCGGGAAAACATTAGGATGATTCGCGAGAGCGCGGCATCGTTTACGTCCCGCAATAAACTGGAGAGTGTCCGGCGTCTGCGTTATCAGCTGCCTGGCATTGATCGTACGGTATGGCGGGAAATTGCAGAAAACGGTTGGCTGGGTCTTACGCTGCCGGAGGAGCAAGGGGGCGTGGGCTTGGGGATGTTGGAATACGTCGCTCTGGCACATGAATTGGGTGGCAGCCTCTTACCCGAGCCTTTTTTTGCGGCTGTCATGTCTGCGCGCTTGGCGGATGATGAAACCCGTACGGCGATCCTGACGGGGGAGCGCATTATCCTTCCGGCCTGGCAGGATAGTCGTGCGACGCTGGATACCGTCGATTCTGCGATTCAGATCGACGCCAACAAGCTCACGGGTAAAAAAGTATGCGTATTCATGGGGGGGGCGGCCGATGCTTTTCTCGTGACCACGCGTCAAGGGATCGCCTTGGTCGAAGCCAATCAGCCGGGCATCCACATCGACACTGAGATGACGCAGGACGGCGGCCACTTCGCAACGTTGACGTTGATACGAGCCGAGGCTTCGATTGCGCCTGCATCGTCATCAGTTGTGGGTGACGCAGTGGACGAGTCCGTTCTTGCGATTGCCGCCTACTTGTCAGGTGTTGCGGATAGGGCTTTTGCTCTGACAATTGACTATCTCAATACTCGTAAACAGTTCGGCCAGTTGATAGGCAGTTTCCAGGCACTGCAGCACCGCGCCGTAGACCTGAAACTGCAATTGGAACTGCTGCGTGCCAGTGTCGAGAGCGCGGCATCCCTTTGGGACTCCAGTGGTTCCCGAGAGTTGCGACAGGCTGCGGTTTCTCGCGCCAAGGCCCGCGCTGCTGACGTTTCACTGCTGGTGACTCGCCAGGCGGTGCAGATGCACGGCGCTATTGGCTATACCGACGAATGCGATATCGGTCTGTTTCTGCGCAAGGCAATGACCCTGGCTAATAGTTATGGCTCAGCGGCTGTCCATCGCAAACGTTACGACAGCCTCTTATCTCAAACCGCATAAGCCACCGCAGACTGGAACGAGACGGATCATGAGCATTCGACACGACTGGAAACTACCTGATTTCAACGTACTTGAAGACGATGCCTTCCGGCAATTAGTGGGAGATTTTCTCGCTGGCAACTTCCCCGAAGCTTTACGCGACCTACCCAAGCGTCTGCACTGGGAGGAAGTAAAAACCTGGTACATGACGCTCTCCGAGCACGGCTGGCTAGCTCCCGGTTGGCCCACTGAATACGGTGGCATGGGACTTTCAGCAGCCAAGCAGCTGATCTACACCGAAGAGTTTGAAAAGTACGGCGTTGCACGTACTCCTGACCACGGCATCATGCTGCTGGGGCCGTTATTGATTCGCTACGGCTCTGAGGCGCAGAAGCAATTTTTCCTACCTCGAATTCTCGCTGGCAAAGACATCTGGTGTCAGGGCTACAGCGAGCCAAACTCCGGTTCTGACTTGGCGAGCCTGCGCACAGAAGCTGTACTCGATGGCGAGCAGTGGGTGGTCAATGGTCAAAAAACCTGGACCACGCTGGCCACGGATGCCGACTGGATATTCCTGTTGGTGCGCACCGATAAAACGGTCAAAAAACAGGCGGGTATCAGCTTCCTTCTGGTGCCCATGAATAGCCCGGGTGTGACCGTGCGCTCAATGCTCAATCTGGACCTGCACGATGAATTGTGTGAGGTGTTTTTTGACGACGTGCGCGTACCCAAGGAAAACCTGGTGGGCGAGATCAATGCTGGCTGGACCATGGCCAAAGCGCTGTTGGGGTTCGAGCGAATTTTCCTTGGCTCGCCGAAGCAATCCGAACACGCACTGATCCGTCTTCACCAGTTAGCCCAGCACATTGGTATTGAACACGATCCGGTTTATCGGGATCGATTCATCCGTCTGCGACTGGATCTGGATGATCACAAGGCCCTATTTGAGTCCTTTGCCGAACGACTGCGTCAAGGCGAAAACTTGGGTGCCGATGTCTCCTTGTTGAAAGTTCATCAGACCGAACTCTTCCAGCGCATCACTGAATTCATGCTCGAAATCGCTGGTGAAGACGCCGCATTGCTGGAGTCCATCGACGGCAACCGCAACCTCAACCCTGCCGCGCTGTTCTTGCAGGCGCGTCCCGCGACCATCTACGGCGGTAGTTCTGAAGTGCAACGAAACATTCTGGCTAAAGCATTGCTCGACCTTCCGGGTTGAGTGGGCGCACACACAGGAAGGTCAATGTATGAGCATGCAAGAGAAGGTAGTGATCGTCACAGGCGCCGGCGGCGGCATTGGTCGCGCCATAGCGCTTGAAATGGCGCAGGCCGGCGCTGCAGTGGTGATCAATGATGTAGGGGTATCACTGGCAGGAGACGGCGGTTCCGCCACGCCGGCACAGGAAACCCAAGCTCTCATCGAGGCGCTGGGCGGCAGGGCTGTGATCAACACTGACAGCGTCGCCGAATGGGAGGGGGCCAAGCGAATGGTGGCCTGTGCGTTGGATAACTTTGGGCGACTGGATGCAGTGGTCAACAACGCCGGTATTACCCGCGATGCGATCTTTCACAAGATGGCGATCGAAGATTGGCAGCAGGTCATCAACGTGCATCTCAACGGTACGTTCTATGTAAGCCGGGCAGCAGCTGAAGTGTTTCGTGAGCAAAAGAGCGGTGCCTTCGTTCACATGACCAGCACCTCGGGCCTCATCGGCAACGTCGGCCAGGCCAACTACTCGGCCGCCAAGCTGGGTGTGGTGGCATTGTCCAAGTCTATTGCCCTAGACATGCAACGTTTCAACGTGCGTTCCAATTGCATTGCTCCATTCGCCTGGAGCCGTATGACCAGCGCAATTCCTAACCAGACTGCTGAAGAGCAAGCGCGAGTAGAGCGCCTCAAGCAAATGACCCCGGAGAAGAATGCACCGTTGGCCGTGTACCTCGCCAGCGACGCGGCAGCCCATGTCAACGGACAGATTTTCGCGGTACGTCGCAACGAAATTTTCCTGATGGGACAGAGCCGTCCGGTGCGTTCAATCCACAGTTCTGAGGGTTGGACACCAGATGGCATTGCAGAACATGCCATGCCAGCGCTGTCGTCCTCGTTCTCGGATTTGGCGGTCAGCGGCACGGTTTTCGGCTGGGATCCTGTTTAACCACGATCTGTGTGTTATCGCGTGCGCGAACAGCCACGCTCTCGAACAAGAAGGTACAACAATGAACAATAATATTGCTGAAACCCATCAAGAAATCCGCGAACAGGTTCGGAAGTTGTGTAGCAAATTCCCCGGTGATTATTGGCGCGCACTGGACGAAGTTCGTGCCTACCCTACGGAGTTTGTTAAAGCGCTGACTGAGTCAGGTTTTCTTTCTGTACTTATTCCGGAGGAATATGGCGGTTCCGGCCTCGGTCTCTCGGCAGCAGCAGCAATTCTCGAAACCGTCCAGCAAAGTGGCTGCAACGGTGGTGCCTGCCATGCGCAGCTCTACACCATGGGCACAATCCTTCGTCACGGTTCCGAGGAACAAAAATCCAAGTACCTGCCAGGCATTGCCAGTGGGGAGCTGCGTTTGCAAGCTTTCGGTGTTACCGAACCGGGTAGCGGTACCGATACCTCTTCGTTACGCACTTTTGCGCGTCGCGAGGACGACCATTACGTGGTCAATGGCCAAAAGGTCTGGACAAGTCGTGCAGAGCATTCGGACCTGATGCTGCTTTTGGCTCGCACCACACCGAAAGACCAGGTCGCCAAAAAGACGGATGGTCTCTCGGCGTTTATCGTCGACATGCGTGAAGTGGTAGGCAATGGGCTGAGCATCCGGCCAATCCGCACGATGATGAACCATAACAGCTGCGAAGTGTTCTTCGACAACATGCGTGTGCCTGCCGAGAACCTGATCGGTGAAGAGGGTAAGGGCTTCCGCTACATCCTTTCGGGCATGAATGCGGAACGTATCCTGATCGCTGCCGAATGCGTGGGCGACGCAAAATGGTTCACCGAAAAATCCGTCGGCTATGCCAATGACCGTCAGGTGTTTGGCCGGCCAATCGGGCAGAACCAAGGCATTCAGTTTCCAATTGCGACAGCCTATGCGCACATGCGCGCCGCTGAGTTGATGGTCAAGGATGCTTTGCGCAAATACGAAGCCGGCGAGGACTGTGGCGCAGAGGCCAACATGGCCAAAATGCTTGCCGCCGATGCGTCATGGGAAGCAGCCAACGCCTCCATCCAGACCCATGGTGGTTTTGGTTTCGCGGAAGAGTATGACGTCGAACGAAAATTCCGCGAAACACGTCTTTACCAGGTTGCGCCTATCTCAACCAACTTGATTCTGAGTTATGTGGCGGAGCATGTACTCGGCTTGCCTCGGTCTTATTAAGTCTTGAGAGGAGCAACCCATGACTACAGTTGAAACCCAGGAACTGCGCACCTGGATCGGGCGTACGAAAGAAGACGCCGACATCATCACGCCTCGATTAGCGCAGTCTTATCGGGCGACGTTGGCGCCGCTTGTGAGCGAGTCGGAACTCTTAACGCCCGGTTTGCACTGGTGTCTATCTCCGCCGATTGAAGCGACTGGGGACCTGGGCGCTGATGGTCATCCACGTACCGGAGATTTCCTGCCGCCGGTGCCCTTGCCGCGACGCATGTGGGCAGGTGGTGAAATTGAACATCTACGGCCCTTGCAGGTTGGCTATCTCGTCAAGCGTGTTTCCAAAATCAGCGATGTTCAGTTGAAGGAAGGGCGTGCCGGATTGCTGTGTTTTGTGAGCGTGGAGCATACCTACAGCTGTGCGGGTGAGGTGGCGATTCGTGAGCGCCAGGACATCGTCTATCGTGGAGCACATCAACAAGCGCCGGCAACCGCTGCGGCCCCATTGGCTGGGGCGAGGCCTAAACATGACGTCAGTGTCAGCATCGACACCCCTTCGGCATTGCTATTTCGATACAGCGCGTTGACCTTCAACGCGCATCGAATTCACTACGACTTACCCTACGCAACAGAAGTGGAAGGCTATACGGGTTTAGTGGTGCAGGGCCCACTTCAAGCCAGCTTGCTGTTGAATTTGGCTACGCGTTTTAAGGGGCGCATTCCCCGGCTGTTCAGCTACCGCGGGCAGGCTCCGCTGGTGGCTGGGAGCGCGTTCAATGTGGCTGGAAAAGAAGCAGCCGATGGCGGGTTCGATTGCTGGACCCAGGGTGCTGACAACCAACTGAACATGGTGGCGAGGGCGACATGGTAAATCATGTTATCCGGGCGCCTGTCGCGCCATTGTTCGTGCCGGGGGATCGGCCCGAGCGGTTTCATAAAGCCGCAACCAGTGGTGCGGATGCGGTGATCCTCGACCTCGAAGATGCCGTAACTGCAGATCGCAGGGTCGATGCGCGACTCGCAGTTGCAGCGCACACCATCACTGAAGTGCCAGTGATTGTACGAATCAATGCCAGTTTTACCGAAGACTTTGTCGCGGACCTCAATGCATTGCGTCATACGAAGTTCGATGCCTTGTTGTTGGCCAAGGCCGAGCGAGCAGAGGACGTGCTTGCGGTGCATGCTCAATTTGGCCGTCAGGTATCCGTTATTGTGTTGGTTGAGACCGCTCAAGGCTTCGCTGATCTGCGGGCGCTGTTGGCGGCTCCGGGGGTCGTTCTGGCTGTATTTGGTTCTTTGGATTTAGCGCTCGACTTGGGGTGCGTTGCGAATTGGGAGGCCTTGGCCTACATGCGTTCGCAACTGGTTTTGGCTAGCCGTATTCAGGGGTTAAGCGCGCCGTTAGATGGAGTGTGCACGGACCTGAATGACGTCGCTTTGATCGGCGACGAGGCTCGTCACGCTTCTGATCTGGGGTTCGGAGGGAAGCTGGCCATTCATCCTCGCCAAGTATCGGCTATCCAGGCCGCATTCCAGCCTGACGAGAAAAGCCTGGCGTGGGCGCGAGCGGTGGTTGCTGCTTCGCAGCAAGGTGCCGCCATTCAGGTTGACGGGAACATGGTTGATCGTCCGCTTATTGAGCGGGCGAGACGCATTTTAGCCCGCAAACAATAACAACAATTTGGACAGGAAAACTTCAATGAAAGTTCTCGTCGCAGTGAAACGCGTTGTGGATTACAACGTCAAGGTTCGCGTCAAGGCGGACAATTCCGGTGTCGACCTCGCCAACGTCAAGATGTCGATGAACCCATTCTGCGAAATCGCAGTGGAAGAAGCCGTACGCCTGAAAGAGAAGGGCGTTGCGACTGAAATCGTCGTCGTCTCCGTGGGCCCGTCTACCGCTCAAGAGCAACTGCGCACCGCGCTGGCTCTGGGTGCCGACCGTGCCATCCTCGTCGAGTCCGCCGAAGATCTGACTTCCCTGGCCGTTGCCAAACTGTTGAAAGCGGTTGTCGACAAGGAGCAGCCTCAGCTGGTGATCCTTGGCAAACAAGCCATCGACAGCGACAACAACCAGTCTGGCCAGATGCTCGCCGCATTGAGCGGCTACGGTCAGGGCACCTTCGCCTCCAAAGTCGAAATCAGCGGCGATAGCGTTGCTGTCACCCGCGAAATCGACGGCGGCGCGCAGACCGTTTCCCTGAAGCTGCCGGCCATCGTCACCACCGACCTGCGTTTGAACGAGCCGCGCTACGCGTCCCTGCCAAACATCATGAAAGCCAAGAAGAAGCCTCTCGAAGTGCTGACTCCGGACGCTTTGGGCGTTTCCACCGCCTCCACCAACAAGACCGTGAAAGTCGAAGCGCCTGCTGCACGCAGCGCGGGTATCAAGGTCAAGTCGGTGGCTGAACTGGTCGAGAAACTGAAAAACGAAGCGAAGGTGATTTAATGACGATTTTGGTGATTGCTGAACACGACAACAAGGTGCTGGCCCCGGCCACGCTGAACACCGTGGCTGCCGCTGCCAAAATCGGCGGCGACATCCACGTGCTGGTTGCCGGCCAAGGTGTTGGCAACGTGGCTGAATCCGCGGCGAAAATCGCTGGCGTGGCGAAAGTGCTTGTGGCCGACAACACCGCCTTCGCCAATCAACTCCCGGAGAACGTTGCACCATTAGTGGCCAGCCTGGTAATTGAGCAGCACGCGATATACAACCATGTCCTAGCCTCTGCCACTTCCAACGGTAAAAACATCCTGCCGCGCGTAGCCGCTGCGCTGGACGTCGACCAGATCTCCGAGATCATCTCGGTAGAAAGCGCCGACACCTTCAAGCGTCCGATCTACGCCGGTAACGCCATCGCTACCGTGCAATCGAACGCAGCAGTGAAAGTGATCACCGTGCGTGCGACCGGTTTCGACCCGGTTGCTGCTGAAGGCGGTTCCGCTTCGGTTGAAACCGTTGCTGCGGCTCACGACGCTGGCACCTCCAGCTTCGTTGGCGAAGAGTTGGCCAAGTCCGATCGTCCGGAACTGACCGCTGCCAAGATCGTCGTTTCCGGCGGTCGCGGCATGCAGAACGGCGACAACTTCAAACACCTGTACGCCCTGGCTGACAAGCTGGGCGCTGCTGTCGGTGCTTCGCGCGCTGCGGTCGACGCAGGTTTCGTACCCAACGACATGCAGGTCGGTCAGACCGGCAAGATCGTTGCTCCTCAGCTGTACATCGCCGTCGGTATCTCCGGCGCGATCCAGCACCTGGCCGGCATGAAAGACTCCAAAGTGATCGTTGCGATCAACAAGGACGAAGAAGCGCCGATTTTCCAGGTGGCCGATTACGGCCTGGTGGCGGATCTGTTCGATGTGGTGCCTGAGCTCACTCAAGCGCTTTCCTGAATTGATTGTGGAGTTTGAACCATGAGAAGAGCAGCAATAGTAGCGCCCATGCGGACCCCGGTCGGGGCCTTTGGCGGCAGTTTGAGCAGCGTCCCGGTGGAGAAGCTCGGCGCCGCTGTGGTCAGGGCCATTCTTGATAAAACGGGCCTCGTCCCAGAGAGGATCGATGACGTCGTCTTTGCTCAATCCTATGCGAACTCTGAGACTCCTTGCGTTGGCCGTTGGATTGCCCTAGAGGCTGGATTGCCGGTTTCGGTACCGGGCATGCAGTTGGATCGACGTTGCGGCGGTGGCCTGCAGGCTTTGATCAACGCAGCCATGATGATCCAGACCGGTGCTGCTGACGTAGTGTTGGCAGGTGGAGTGGAGAGTATGAGCCAGATCGAGTACTACAGTACCGATATGCGCTGGGGTAAGCGTTCCGGTTCGGCACAACTACATGACCGCTTGGATCGGGGGCGGGAACGCTCCCAGCCGGAATGGCGCTTCGGTCGCATCTCGGGAATGATCGAAACTGCGGAGAACCTGGCAACGACTTACGGTATCAGCCGTGAATCGGCGGATGAATACGCGCTACGAAGCCACCAACGAGCTGCTCAAGCATGGGCCAGTGGTCGGTTTGCGCAGGAGGTGGTACCCATCAGCGTGCCGCAGCGTAAAGGTGATCCGAAGATCGTCAGTCAGGACGAGGGTTTTCGCGCCGACTCCAACGCCGATTCTTTGGCGAAGTTGCGAGTGCTGATACAGGGCGGCACCGTTACCGCCGGCAACGCTGCGCAACAGAATGATGCTGCGGCTGCCTGCCTGGTAGTCGCTGAGGACAAACTTGAAGAGTTAGGTCTTCAGCCTCTTGCTTACCTCAATGGTTGGGCCGCGGCGGGGTGCGAACCCTCCGTAATGGGCATTGGACCGGTTTCTGCGGTGCAGAAATTACTTGGCAAGACCGGACTGACTATTGATCAGATGGACCTGGTGGAAATTAACGAAGCGTTTGCCTGCCAAGTGCTCGCCGTGCTGAAGGGGCTTGGTTGGAATGACCCGGACAAACTGAACGTCAACGGATCGGGAATTTCCCTCGGGCACCCTGTTGGCGCTACGGGCATGCGAATTTTGACGACACTGTTGCATGAGCTGGAGCGTCGGCAAGGCCGTTACGGCCTGGAAACGATGTGCATTGGCGGCGGCCAAGGACTGGCAGCGATTTTCGAACGCGCCAGGTGAGGAGAGCAGCCATGCAGCTAGTCTCATTAGAAGAATTGGACTTGGTAGGGCTGGTCCGTCCAGGTGCCTTGATTGTCTGGGGGCAGGGCGCGGCGGAACCGCTTGCCCTCACTGAGCGACTGATGGAACATCGTCATGCCATTGGTGATATGAAGGTGTTCATCGGTGCCAGTCTGACTGACACGGTCAATCCTGCGCATGCCGACGCCGTCCATTTCATGTCGTATTGTGCGATGGGCAAGAATCGTGAGCTTGCGAAGGCGAACGGTTTGAATATTTTGCCCAGCCACTATTCCGGACTATCCGAGCAACTTGCCGATCTGGATGTCCTGATGCTTCAGGTCGCGGAAGGCCCGGTTCCTGACACATTCAGCTTTTCGGTTGCCCATGAATACCTTGTTCCCTTGCTCAAGTCTGCGAAACTGGTCATTGCACAGATCAACGATCAAGCGCCGTGGACCTATGGCGAGCAACTGATCACAAGAGATGAAATTGACTACGCCGTTCGGGTATCGCGTCCCTTGCCTGAATTATTGAGTACCCGCGCCAGCGAGGTAGAGCAGGCGATTGCCAAGAATGTCTGTGCGCTTATCGAGGACCGATCGACCCTGCAATTGGGGATCGGCGCTTTGCCTGCAGCGATCCTTGGTGGCCTGAGAAGTCACCGTCATCTGGGTATACATTCAGGCACCATTGGTGACGAGGTGGCCGAGCTGACCGAGCGCGGAGTGATCACCAATGCCTGCAAACGCATCGATACCAATGTGACGATTGCGGGTGTGATGTTGGGGGGGCGACGAATCCATGAGTTTGCCGACCGTAATCCACGAGTGCAGTTTCGTTCTACGGCTTACACCCACAACCTGGCGGTCATCGGTCAATTAGAGCGATTTGTCGCGCTGAATTCGGCGATTGAGGTGGACTTGTCCGGCCAGATCAATTCCGAAGTGGCGGGTGGGCGTTACGTCGGTGCGGTCGGAGGTGCGATGGATTTTATCCGCGGCGCTCACTTATCGCATGGTGGCTTGCCAATCATTGCTTTGCCATCTACGGCCATGGGAGGTGCAGTCAGCCGAATTGTCGAATGCCTGAGTGGCCCAGTATCCACTCCACGGGCAGATGCCGGCATCATCGTGACGGAACACGGCGTCGCCGACTTGCGCGGGCGCACGCTCAAGCAGCGTAGAGAGCTGATGCTATCCATTGCTCATCCGGCGTTTCGTAACGAACTGGACGACCGGACGCCGGTGACCTAAGCCCGGTTATTGATATTTGGCCCCGCCATTGGTCTCAGTGCCGGGGAGTGTTGCGCATGTTCCGTACAATGGAAGTCGCTTAATACTTCAAGTTATTAGGAGGTATCTCTATAGGCTCGGCTCCACGGTCGCGCCAGCGCTTTGTAAATTCAGACGCTAAAAATTTCATTGTACGGAACAGTTGGTCTCGTTTGATTGACGCTCTCGCGGGCTGAGATTTAAATGATTAAAAGACAAAAATAATGAGGTAACAGTGATGACGTTAAAAATAAAAACTATCACATCTATCGCCTGTTTGTTGATGGGCTCGGTGTTTGCTGTGCAAAGCCAGGCTAGCGCTCCCGAAATTATAAAGCTTGGCATGTCATTGCCCCTTTCTGGCGCGGGTGCCAACTGGGGTATCGGTGGATTTTGGCTATGCAAGCAAGCGGCAATCGAAATATCTGAAAAGGGTGGCGTTAAAGTCGGAGACAAAGTTTTTAACTTTGAATGCTTGGCTTATGACAATAAATACAATGCTGCGGACGGTGCTAAAGTTGCGCAAACCTTACTGAGCAAAGACAAAGTAAAATTTGTTGCGGGTAGTCTTGGAACAGCACCAGTGCGCGCTTTGCAATCATTATCCGAGCGCCAGGGTGTGCTTATTTTCACAACTGCCTGGGGCGCCAGTATCAAGGGCCCAAAATACCCGCTTACATTCACTCAGATGAGCACGCCGAATGAGATCGCCTATCCGTTGGTTAAGTACGTCAAAAGCGTAAACGAAGGAGTTAAGTCGGTCATCCTGTTGAATCCCAACGATGCCACCGGCCAGGAAACTGAACAAGTGGCACGCAAGGCCTGGGAAGCGGTCGGTGTGAAAGTGTTGTCCAGTGACTGGTACGAGCGCGGTACCGCGGAATTCCAACCGATTGCCGCCAAGATGGCCGCCATGCAGCCAGACGTCATTGACCTGTGCTCCAGCCCGCCAGCTGACAGTGGCCGGGTCTTCAAGGAGCTCGATGGCATGGGCTGGAATGGGGTAAAGGTGATTGAGGTGGGAACCGGGTCCGACGGTTTGCTGGCCACGGGCAATGGTGCTGTCGAGAACACTTATATGGGCGCGGCCATAACTTTTGACCCGGCCAACTCCACCGAGCATCAGCGCAGTTTGAACGATGGAGCCAGGGCGTTGACGGGGGAGTCGCTGAATGCGGTGCAGATTGGTTTCTATGATTCGGTCAAGGCACTGGCGGCCGCTATTGAGAAATCTCAGAGCATTGATCCGCGGGAAGTCGCCAAAACCCTGCCAACCATTTCCTTCGACTCATTTTATGGTCCTTCGGCATTTGGCGGTCAGAGCATATATGGGACTCCCCAGCAGATACTCGTTCCGGTCATCGTCACGCAAATAAAGAATGGGCAGTTAGTGGAAGTGGAGAGGATTCAACCCGAGGAGTTGGTCGCCCGTAAACAATAATAATGATTCAACCTATGGGTAGTTGGAGGGTCTTATGGCCACTTTGTTACAGCTTGTCCTGACTACGATACAGATTGGAGCTGTCTATGTATTGTTTGCGCTGGGGCTGACATTGATTTTCGGTGTATTGAAAATTGTTAACTTTGCGCATGGTCAATTCTTTACTTTGTCGGCACTGATTGTGGCAGTTGCTATTCCTTGGCTTACGGGTCATGGTTATTCTTTGTCGGTCGCCTATATCACGGGATTGATGGCGGGTGTTTTATTAGCGACGCTGCTAGGAGCCGTTATCTACCAACTTGGATTCAGGTACTTTCAGCGGGACATGATGGGTTCATTCATATTGTCCGCCGGACTTGTATTGCTGTTCGAAGGCATTTACCTGGATGTATTCGGTGGTGCAGTGCGCTCGGTACCGGCATTGATCGACGGCGCTGTCAGTTTTCTGGGTGTGCGTTTAAGTGCCCAACGATTGCTGATTTGCGTCATCGCGGTGCTACTGACTGCAGGATTGACTTGGGTCTTGGCCAAAACCAAGTTCGGGAATGCATTGCGGGCGGTGTCTATCGATCATGAAGCCGCCATGCTCCAGGGTATTCCTTACAAGTCCATTGCGTTTCGCGGCTTTGTGTTTGCCACATTGATCGGCGCCATCGCTGGTGCTTTGGTGGCGCCGATTTCTTCGGTCTCGCCGACCTTCGGTGACAGCTTTTTGGTGAAGGGTTTCATTGCAGTGATCGTCGGTGGCCTGGGCAGTGTGCCGGGCGCAATCATCGGCAGCCTGCTGATTGCCTTCATCGAAGCCTTTGGTGGGTTCTATTTCGATCCGTCGAGTTCAAGCCTGGCGATTTTCGTTCTGGTTATGCTCGTGTTGTTGGTTCGTCCTAAAGGGTTGCTCGGTCATGGATAAATTCAAAATGTCGGCGTGCACCCTGGCCGTGATCGCTATCAGTGTGCTCAGCCTCTTCGTCGGTGGCGGCTACACCGCCAAGCTACTCACCTGGATCGCAATTGCCGGTTTAGTTGCGTCGAGCTTTCGGTTCGTCCTGCTGATTGGTGAACTGAACTTCGCCACGGCTGCGTTCGTTGGTATCGGTGCCTACAGTGCCGGTGTCGCTGCAACAGTGCTTGAGTTGCCGTTTCCGGTTGCTTTGCTAAGCGGTGGGTTAATCGCTTGCGTGGTCAGTCTTGTGTTCGGATTCATCACGCTTAGAACCAGTGGGCCGTACTTCCTGTTGATCGGTTTTGCTTTCACTGAAGTGATGCGAATCATCTACACCCAGGTGGACTGGCTGGGAGGCAATTCGGGATTAATCGGAATCTTTGTTCCCGAGCGTCTGGAAGCCTTTTTGCCGGCGTTCGTGGTGATGGTCTGCGCGGTGCTGATTGCCGGGATGTATTTGATCGAGCGCTCCAACCTGGGTCGTGTATTTACGGCTATTAAAGATAACGAAAACGTGGCGAAGTCCGTCGGTGTTCGTGTGCATCTGAACAAGATCCTGTGCTTCGCCATAGCCTCTTTTGCCGCCGGTATAGCCGGTTCGCTACACGCTTACACCAACAACGTCATCAGTCCGGCAGACTTTGGTTTCCTGCTGTCAACTTTTGCTTTGGCGTACCTCAAAGTGGGGGGAGAGGACTACACGCTTGGGCCGATTTTCGGGGCCGCCTTGTTGGTGTTGCTCAATGCCGTGGCATTGGAGTTTGGTGGTAGTGAACACATCTTCTACGGTGCCGCGATCGTGATCTGCATGTTGCTATTTCCAAAGGGGCTTCTGGGGCTGGCAGGAAAATGGGTCAAAGCTCGTGGAGCTGATCCGGTCGTCAAACCCGTCGTACGGAGGGCTGAGCAATGAACAGCACGGTTAATCCGATTCTCTCCACCCGGGAACTGACCCGTTCATTTGGCGGTGTTGTCGCGGTGTCCAGCTTGAACCTGGAAATTCATGCCAATGAAATACTTGGTTTGATCGGCCCTAATGGCGCCGGGAAAAGCACAACGTTCAACTTGATCAGCGGCTTCTATAAACCTACCAGTGGCGTGCTGAACATTGATGGTGTTGATGTTACCGGTATGGCCCCAGAGTCCATCAGCCGGCTGGGAATTGCTCGCACATTCCAGCACGGCAGTCTGATGCCCAGCATGACCGTGCTCGATAACATTCTGATCGGCGCTATTGGCTCCTTATCGCGTGCGTCGGCCAAGCTCAGACTGCAACGCGCTCAGGAAACCGCCGAGTTACTGGGTTTGCAAGATCGCCTGACTGACATCGCCGGGTCGTTACCGCACGGATTGCAGCGCTTGGTCAGTATTGCAATCGCCTTTGCAACACGTCCTCGCTTGCTTTGCCTGGACGAGCCGTTGACCGGATTGAATCAGACAGAGGTGGGCGCGACCCTCGAGATTTTCCGGCGTATTCGCCACGAGTTCGGCAGCACCATTTTGTTGGTAGAACACAATATGAAAGCAGTGATGCAGGTCTGCGATCGGATCGTGGTGCTGCACCATGGGCAAAAACTTGCCAGCGGATCTCCCAGCCAAATCCGTCAAGACACTCGGGTGATTTCTGCCTATTTGGGAGGTGTGCAATGAGCCGCAGTCCCTACGCCCTCGACGTGCAGGGGCTCAACGCCAGTTATGCGCGTGTCCCAGCATTGCGCGGGGTCAACATGACGGTCGCCAAAGGCCAAGTTGTGACACTGATCGGCGCCAATGGTGCAGGCAAATCCACCCTGCTCAAATGCATTAGTGGTCTGCTGAAGAGTAGCGCGGGCAGCGTCCGTTTCGATGATTGCGACGTGACTCACTTGCAACCGGACGCGCTATTACGCAAAGGGCTGAGTTTAGTTCCCGAAGGTCGACGCTTATTCGGGAGCATGACTGTGCAGGAAAACCTGCTACTTGGGGCATACAGTCGTGAACTAAAGAGTGCGGTTGCGACTGATTTTGAGCGTTGTCTTGAGTTCTTTCCGGACCTCAAAACCCGCTTAAATGACCAGGCAGGGTCGCTCAGCGGTGGGCAACAGCAAATGGTTGCGGTCGGGCGCGCACTGATGAGCAGTCCGCGTTTGTTGCTGCTCGACGAGCCTACTATCGGCCTGGCACCTGCGATCGTGGAACAAATTGCCCAAGTCATTGCAAAGATCCGCAACACCGGAGTTGATGTCTTGCTGGTGGAGCAGAACGCTGAGACGGCTCTACAGATCGCCGACTACGCCTATGTAATGGAGGGTGGCGAAATTGTGTTTCACGGTGCTGCTGCAGAAATTGCAAAAAACGAAGAAGTACAACGCGCTTATATGGGAATGTGAGTATGCCCGTGAGAGCTGCGACAGACCCTTTGGTTTCGTCTGGATACGTACTGGGATTTCAAATGAAAGAAGCTCTTGATTGTGTTTGGCAGCCTACCGTCGACGATATCGCTTCATCCAACGTGACGGCGCTGATGCGTAGATTCGGTATCGCGAACTACGATGATTATTACGCCTATTCCATCCAATACCCTGAGGCCTATTGGCGTGAGGTCGTGGATTTTTGTGCGATTTCCTGGCACACGCCATTCGATGCCTACATCGATGAGTCCGCGGGACCAGAGTTTCCCAAGTGGTTCCCTGGTGGTCGACTCAATTGGGTCCAGACAATCATCGACAAGGCTCATGCCCCCGAGTTGGCCCAGCGCGATGCTGTGATCTCAGAGCGCGAAACCGGTGATGCGACACGCATCAGCCACGCCACTCTGGCTAGTCACGTCCAGGCATTCGCTTCAGGACTGGCGTTGCAGGGTGTTCAGCGGGGTGACCGGATCGGCCTGTTGATGGCTAACGGCATCGAAGCGACCGTGTCGCTGCTGGCGATTGCTTACCTGGGCGCCATTGCCGTGCCGTTATTCAGCGGTTTTGGCGTCGATGCAATCAAATCACGTTTGTCGTCCTGTTCGGCAACGATGCTGATTGCCAGTGCCGGTTTCCATCGTCGTGGTAAATGGGTGGACATCCTGGCGTCGATTCGCGAGGCCCGCGCCTCACTGCCAACGCTGAAAAGCCTTATCGTCGAATACGGCAAACCGACTGAAGAAATAGAGGACGCGCTGAACTGGGCGTCTATTCTGGAGTCCGGCCTGCATCGTGAACAGCCGGCTTGCATCATGGAGCCCAACGATCCTTTCATGATCGTCTACACCTCGGGTACCACGGGTAAACCCAAGGGAACCGTACACACCCATGGGGGCTTTCCACTCAAAATCGCTCATGACTCTGCCGTGCATTTCAATGTCAAAGAAGGTGATGTGTTCTGCTGGCCGGCGGACATGGGCTGGATCGCCGGCTCGCTGGTTTTATGCAGCGCGTTGATGCGTGGCGCAACCCTCGTCTGCTACGACGGCGCCCCAGACTTTCCGGACTGGTCGCGCATGGCCCGCCTGATAGAGCGCCATCGGGTGACCCATTTCGGTTCAGCTCCTACGCTGATCCGCGGCCTGGCCGCCAACGAAGACGTCGCCGTGCAAGGTGACTTGTCATCCCTGCGATTGTTAATCACGGCGGGAGAGGGCATTGATCCTGAGCACTTCAGCTGGTTCCAGAAAAACTTTGGAAACGGCTCCTGCCCATTGATCAACTACACCGGTGGCACCGAAGTCTCAGGGGCGCTGCTTTCCAGTGTTGTGGTCAAACCGATCAGCCCGGCCGGTTTCAATACAGCTTCACCGGGTGTGAATGTCGACATCGTCGATGGGCAGGGCCTGGCGATCGAAGACAGCGTCGGTGAATTGGTCATCCGTCGCCCATTCGTGGGTATGACTCAGTCATTCTGGCAGGACGACGAGCGTTACCTCGAAGCGTACTGGCGCACGATCCCGGGTCTTTGGGTTCATGGCGACTTGGCGATGCGCAAGGGCAGCACCCGTTACATGCTAGGCCGCTCTGATGACACCATCAAGCTTGCGGGTAAGCGCGTGGGGCCAGCAGAAGTGGAAGAGGTTTTGCTGGAGCTGCCGCAAGTCAACGAAGCTGCTGCGATCGGCATTGATGACGCAAGCAAAGGTCAGAAACTGGTGGTGTTTCTCGTCACCGCCGTTGGTGCTGATAACGATCTTGTCGCTTTGAGTCAACATGTCTGCAGCCATGTTGAATTGCGCATGGGCAAACCGTTCAAGCCTGGCGCAGTACACGTTGTCAAACAACTGCCCAAGACCCGCAGTTCGAAAGTTATGCGCCGATTGATCCGTAACATCTACAGCGGATTGCCCCTGGGAGATATCTCGTCGCTCGACAATCCGGGCGCGCTGGACGGCATTCAGCAGATCGCTGCGAATCTCCCCTGACCGTGAAGCATCACACTCAAGAGACAGATCATGGAACTTGGTTTGAAAGGCAAAAAGGTACTCATCACAGGTGCCTCCCAAGGAATTGGTGAAGGCTTGGCGCTGGCGTTCGCTGCTGAAGGTTGCGAACTCAAATTGGTCGCACGTAACGCCGAGCGTTTGAAGACCATCGCCCAGCGGATGCAGGACGAGTACGGGGTATGCGTACATACATTGGCTATCGACTTGTGCGCACCGCAAGCCATCGAGGAGGTTGCCGAGTTTGCGGCCGACATCGATGTACTGGTCAACAACGCCGGAAGCATTCCAGGGGGAAATCTCTGGGAAGTCGATGAGGCTCGCTGGCGACAGGGATGGGAGCTGAAAGTGTTTGGCTACATCAATCTGACTCGCCTGGTGTATGCCGCCATGAAGGCGCGTGGGGGCGGTGTGATTTTGAACAACATTGGCAACGGCGGCGAAAACTTCGACTTCGACTACATTGCCGGCACTACCGGTAACGCGGCATTGATGGCTTTTAGCAAGGCGCTAGGTGGCAAGAGCCTCAACGATGGCATTCGAGTGGTGGGGGTCAACCCTGGCCCGGTCGATACCGATCGCATCAACAAGGTACTCAAGACTCGGGCGGAAAAGCTGTTCAACGACGCCTCACGATTTACCGATTTGTTGGACGGTTATCCGTTGGGTCGTGCTGCCACTGTGGCGGAAATTGCCGATCTGTTGGTTTTTTTGGCCTCGGCGAAATCCGGATACACCAGCGGTACGATTTTCACCGTCGATGCGGGCATTACGTCCAGGCGGTCGATCAGTTGAGCTCGTCGCCATAGCGAGGAGCCGGACATGAATAGCAAGGAACTGAGTCATGACTGATATTGATGTTTATACCAAGTACCAACGCCTGGCATTCGATCGTCCGGCCCCCGGGGTATTGCGTATTACCCTCAATCGTCCGGAAAAGTTGAATGCACTGGATGCTTTGGGGCATACCGAACTGACACGGGTCTGGCGTGATGCCGATGAGGACGAAAGTGTCAGCGCGATTATTCTGTGCGGCGCCGGCAAGTCTTTTTCAGCTGGCGGTGATTTTCAGATGGTCGAAGACATGATCGATTCATTCGAGGTTCGCTGCCGCGTATGGCGCGAGGCCAAGGATCTTGTCTACAACATCATCAATTGCTCTAAACCCGTGGTCTCTGCCATCCACGGTGCCGCTGTCGGGGCGGGCCTTGTGGCGGCCCTGCTGGCCGATATTTCGATTGCTAGCAAAACCGCGAAACTGGTTGATGGGCACACACGCCTGGGTGTGGCAGCAGGCGACCACGCGGCAATTATCTGGCCATTGCTGTGCAGCATGGCCAAAGCCAAATATCACTTGTTGCTATGCGAGCCGGTCAATGGTGAAAAAGCTGAGCAACTGGGGCTGGTGTCATTGAGCGTCGACGAGGCTGAATTGCAGGAAAAGGCCCTGGCGGTAGCAATCCGTTTGGCTGAGGGCGCGCCATCGGCGATCCGCTGGACCAAATATGCACTCAACAACTGGCTGCGTAGCGCGGGTCCGATTTTTGATACTTCGCTTGCGTTGGAGATCCTTGGCTTTTCAGGACCTGAGGTGCGTGAAGGGCTCGATGCCCATCTGGAAAAGCGCACGCCGAAATTCCCGCCAACGTCTCCCGTTTAAGAGCGAAACCGGCCATGGACAATACTCCCGTCTCACTCAATCACCCGCCGTCGCGACTTGAGCTCGGTAGCGACGTGCATTCCGAGCGAACATCCTCGCGATCGGGAGTCGTGGTACCACTGATGCGAGCTCTGGAAGTGCTGTCGGCGTTTACGGCTCACGAACCTTGGTTAGGAAATCAGGACATTTGTAACCGTACAGGCCTGCCTGCGCCGACGACGACCCGTTTTTTGAAGACCCTCACCGCCCTGGGCTACCTGAGTTATTCGGCCCAGCGTCGTAAGTATCAGTTGGCCGCAGCGGTGTTATCGCTGGGTTATGCGGCGACCGCGCATTCGGATATCCAGCGGCTGGTGCGTGGCGAAATGATCAAGTTTGCCAACACTAACAAAATCAGTGTCGTGCTAGGCATGCGTGATCGTCTGGATCTGGTGGTACTGGACAACTGTCCATGGGATGGCGGTAAACGCCACAACAGTTTGAGTGTCGGCTCCCGAATGAGTCTGGTTTCATCGCAGTTGGGATTTGCCTTGCTGGCGGCATTACCGTCGTTGGAGCGCACCTATCTGCTGGAAAACATCGAGCGTCGCATGCCTGAGGAATGGTCCGGTACAGAGCCGAAACTCAGCGATGCCATCCAGCAGATCCGGGTGCAGGGATTTTATCGGGCACAAAGTTTGGTGGAGCCGGATTTGAGCATTGTTTGCGCTCCGTTGACCATTACCGATCGGGCTCCTTTCGTGCTGGCATGCTTCGGTTCGTTGGTCAGTATGAATAAGGCGCGGGTTTCTAGGGAATTGGGGCCAAAGCTGGCCTCGTTGGCCAACCACCTGAAACAGTCCTTCAAGTGAGAAGTGTCATGGAGATGGATTCGGATGACGATAATGCCAAAACCATGTTGACGGTCAGTCGGGGACTGCAGGTGTTGCGCACTTTCCGCGGTGAGCGCGCCGCCCTGTCCAATGCACAAATAGTCATGCGTTCGGGTTTGCCAAAGTCGACAGTATCCAGGCTGACCTCGACGTTGATCCGAAGTGGATTTCTACGGCATGTGGCAGGTGGAAGGCAGTTTGAACTCGCATCTGGCTCCTTGGGTATTGGCCATGCATTTGTCGAATCCAGCCCCCTTGTTCAGTTGGCCCAGCCTTTTATGCAGCAATTGGCTGATGAGCTGAACGTATCGGTCGCACTCGCCACCGGCAATCAACTGGACATGCTGTACGTGGCTTACTGCTCCGGAAAACATATCGCCACGTTGCGCTTGGGTATTGGCTCGCTGTTACCAATGGCCAGTACCGCGATTGGCCGGGCTTACTTGTGGGGACTGCCTGATGATCAACAGACCGAACTGCTTGCCGCGTTACAAGCAGAGGTTGGTAGCGAGGCCAGCGCCATGCAGGCAGGCATCGACAAAAGTTTCACTGAATTGGCCAGTACCGGAACCTGTTTTGTACGTGGCGGTTACCAGCGCGATGCGTTCGGCATCGCCCTGCCTGTAAAGGTAGGAATCGAACGCAAGGTGATGGGGTTCAGTTGCGGAGCGGTCGATATCGGGTCGAGCCTAGTTTCGGTGCGCAAGCGTATTGAGCCGGCATTGAAGGATGCAGCGCCTCGGCTTGAGCAACTTCTCGCATCCATCGAAGGCACCCCTTGATCAAGGCGTGGCGACATACATCGGTAACGTTAACGATTGATTTTTCAGGTAAGGAAAGTGCTCATGTCGAAAGTTCTAGAGGGTATTAGAGTCCTCGATTTTGGTCGTTACATTGCTGGGCCATTTTGTGGCGCATTGTTGGCTGATCTAGGGGCCGATGTGATCCGCATAGATCGGGTCGGTGGAAGTGAAGACCGTTTCGTCATGCCGGTGACGCCCGGCGGTGATGGCGCGCTGTTCTTGCAGGTCAATCGCAACAAGCGGTCGATCACCCTGGACATTGACAGTCCTGAAGGCAAAGTCATTGTCCGGCGTTTGGTCCTGACGGCTGACGTGGTGATTGCGAATATGCCGGCTCAGACGTTGGCAAAACTGGGTCTGGACTATGAGTCGTTGCGTGAGCTGAAAGCTGACATTGTCCTGGTTGCGCCGTCAGCGTTCGGTGGTAGCGATGCGATGAACGAGCGCCTGGGTTTTGATGGCGTCGGCCAAGCCATGAGCGGGGGAGTGCATGTTTCCGGGTTCGCGGGGCAGCCGATGAAGGCAATGGTGCCCGTAGTGGATTTCGCCACTGCACTGGCTTGCGCAATGGGTGTTTTGGCCGCGCTGTACGAGCGTAAAAGCAGTGGACTGGGACAAAAAGTAGATGCATCGCTGCTGCAAACGGCGTTGAATTTTTCGAGTGGTTTGCTGATAGAAGAAGCTTTACTCGGCTCGAACCGTCAGGCCACTGGAAATCGCAGTCCGATTGCCGGGCCATCGGATATCTTCCAGGTGACCGACGGGTGGATCATTGTGCAAGTCATTGGTACTGGGATGTTCAAGCGCTGGGCCCACCTGATAGGTGCGCCTGAGTTGGTGGATGATCCGCGCTTGGCCAGTGATCAAAGTCGCGGCGAGCATGGCCAACTGCTGTCTGCACGTATGGCCAAATGGTGCGAAGGGCGTTCGCAGCAACAGGCCTTATCGGCACTTGAAGGAGCAAAGATTCCGGCAGGTCCAGTGCATTCTCCGCAAGAGGTGCTTGAGGATAAAGAAATTGCCGATACGGGCGCGTTCGAATGGATCGATTATCCCGGACTTGCGACTCCAGCCCCCATTGTGCGGGCGCCGATGAACTTGTCTCGCACACCATTGGAAGTTAATCGTCGGGCACCAACGGTCGGTGAGCACACCGAGCAGATTCTCTACGAAGTGGGTTACAACGCTGTCCAGCTGGATCGACTGCGTGAGCTGAGCATTATTTAAGATTCGCTTGTTGGTTGAGTGATCTTTGGATTCATTCAGTTGTTTGAAACGCTAATGGAAGGTTGATCGAATTGAGGCTGTTGTCTCGATAGCGCGTGAGAGTGGGTGTCTGTTAAATTTGAGGATAATAATAAAATGAATAGTACAACACGCAGTGCAAAACGCTCGTTGGTAGTAAGTGTTGGCGTGGTAGGGCAATTGTTAAGTGTTTGTGCACTTGCCGACTTCTTGGGTGATAGTAAGGCTAACCTTGGAGTTCGAAACTTCTACTTCAATAACGACAATCGAGACGGACATGCAGCGCCTTCCAAAACCGAAGAGTGGGGCCAAGGTTTCGTGCTTGACTACAAGTCAGGTTTTACTGATGGCACCGTTGGTTTCGGCGTAGATGCGCTTGGGCTGGTAGGGATTACTCTGGACAGCGGCGGTGGACGTCATGTTGGCAGCACGATGATTCCTTCTAACGGCGATTCGGCTGCCGATTCCTGGAGTCGCCTTGGATTGACCGCCAAGACACGCTTCAAAAAAACTGAAGCCCGGGTTGGCACACTCCTTCCGAAGTTGCCGATTCTGGTCGCCAATGATGGTAGGTTGCTGCCGCAAACGTTCCAAGGGGGGATGATCACCTCCAACGATTTCGACAGGCTGACTCTGGTCGCTGGCAAGATCGAGCAGGCCACCGGTCGTGGGTCGAGCGACCGCACGGGGCTGGCAGTGACTGGCGGGCAGCAGGAAAGTAACGGTTTTTACTTTGCTGGCACCGACTTCAAAGCCACGCCCCAGCTGACTTTGCAGTACTACTACGCGACGCTGGAGGATTACTACAAGCAACACTTCACCGGCTTGGTGCATGTGTTACCGTTGGGCGAAGGGCAGTCGTTCAAGACCGATCTTAGATACTTCAAGACCGACTCCGATGGCGCCAACAGCTCCGGAAAGCCCGGTTATCAAGTTTCGGGTTACACCCGTAATGGTACGGGAGAAATCGACAACGACACTTGGAGTGCGGCGTTTACCTATACCACAGGGGGGCATAGCCTGATGGCGGGTTATCAACGCGTCTCTGACAACAGTGCATTCGTGCAATTGAACCAAGGTAGTCTGGCCGGTGATGTTGGGGCCGGTGGCGCGAGTCTTTGGCTGCTGACGGACCGTTTGGCGACCACCTTTACGCGCGCTGGCGAGGACACCAGGTTCGCACAATACTCTTATAACTTTGCAGCGCTAGGAGTTCCCGGCTTGAGGGCGTCAGTCATGTACTTGAATGGCGACAATATCAAAGTTGCCAACGGCAGTCGCCAAAAGGAATGGGAACGAGACACTGCATTGGATTACGTCATCCAAAGTGGAATGTTCAAAGGTGTTGGGCTGGGTTGGTATAACGCAATGTTGCGAAGTGATGCGGTGCGCAACCAGGACCAAAATCGTTTAGTCGTGAACTATACAATTCCATTGTTGTAGAGGCGTGCTGGCAGTCAATTTTCAGAGCACGGAACAATATAGCCCTTACTGTCGACTTTGACTGCCATTCACGGTATTTCTGCCGATAAATATATTTCTGCATCTCAGTGCGATCTTGGTTTCCGACTGGCAACTAGATGTGCACTAATAAAAAATATAACTGGAGATCGATAGTGGAAATTAAAGCAATCGGCCTGGTTTTGATGCTCGTGGCTACAAACTCAAGTCAGGTATTCGCCACTCAATCAACCCAGTCGTACGGTACCTCAGATGCTGTCGACTGGGTCAACACTGCGGGCACTCCCGACGAACAACGCTATAGCACTTTGCAGGAGGTGAATGAACACAACGTTGCGGAATTAGGGCTTGCCTGGTCTTTCAAAGTTGACGATGACCGAGGCATGGAAGCTACCCCCGTGGTAGTGGATGGCGTGATGTACATCTCCGGGCCTTTCAGCTTTGTGTATGCCTTGGACTCCATTCGAGGAACGCTGATCTGGAAATACGATCCCAAGATCGATCGTGGTCAAGTAAATCGCACCTGCTGCGACGCCGTTAACCGTGGTGTGGTGGTATCCAAGGGCAAGGTGTTCGTGGGCGCTCTTGATGGTCGATTGATTGCCCTGGATGCGAAGACTGGCGAGGTGAAGTGGAGCACCGACACCTTCACCGACCATGGCCGCAGTTATGCGATCACTGGGGCGCCGCGACTGGCGGCAGGCAAGGTGGTCATCGGCAACGGTGGCGCCGAGTTTGGGGTTCGGGGCTACGTTTCGGCGTATGACGAAGACACCGGTACACTGGCCTGGCGCTTCTTCACTGTTCCCGGTGATGAGCCCGTCAAACCCGGTGACAAGGCGATGGAAATCGCCAAACCCACTTGGTTTGGTGACCGCTACGGGCGGTTTGGAGGAGGAGGGACAGCCTGGGACGCAATGGCTTATGACCCTCAATTGAATCTGCTGTACATCGGTGTCGGCAACGGCTCTCCCCATAGCCGCAAGTTGCGCAGTGCTGGCAAGGGCGACAATTTATTCTTGTCGTCCATCGTCGCAGTGAATGCATCGACCGGCAAGTATGTCTGGCACTTTCAGACGACCCCCGGAGAAGAATGGGACTTCACGGCCACACAGAGTCTGATTCTGGCCGATCTGGAAATCGCTGGAAAATTGCGCCAGGTGATCATGCAGGCGCCGAAAAACGGTTTCTTCTACGTGATTGACCGTCGCACCGGGCAGTTCATTTCGGGCAAGAATTTCGTGCCGGTTAACTGGGCCAAGGGTTTGGACCCCAAGACCGGGCGCCCAATCATTGACGCCGCCACTGCGCGCTATGACGACGGCAAGTTGAAGCTAGTGACGCCCGGAATTTATGGCGGGCACAGTTGGCACCCAATGTCGTTCGATCCCAAAAACGGCCTCGTGTACATCCCGGCCATGATTAACGCCTGGTACTTCCAGCAACTGCCTGATACGCCGTATCCGGAGGCTGGCGATTTTGGCGCTTATAACTTTGGCTATCTGGGCGCTGCAGGCGTGCCTCCCAAACCGGGCGCACCTGCGCCCAAAGCCAGTGACATTCCGAACCTGGCACTGGCTGCCGATGAAGCTCGTTTACGCAAAAGCTGGATTGGCCGCTTGATTGCGTGGGACCCGGTCAAGCAGAAAGAGGTATGGGGTCACGACTACATCACCATGTACAACGGCGGCACGCTCGCGACCGCAGGCAACCTGGTGTTTCAGGGCACTGCAGACGGCCGGTTTGTTGCTTACCGGGCGAATGATGGCCAGTCACTCTGGGAGACTCCGGCTAACACCGGCGTTATGGCCGGGCCGATGACCTACAAGGTGAATGGCGAGCAATACGTCGCCGTCGCGGCTGGTTGGGGTGGCGCGTTTCCGTTGTTTTCCGGGGTAATTTCCAATATCGCCGGGGTTAAGGCCGATGCACGAATCCTCGTGTACAAACTGGGAGGTAGCGCGCAATTGCCAGCCAGGAAAATCGCGCAGAACGTGCAGGTAACGCCGTTGCTTACCTCGATCGATCCGAAAAAGGTTGAACGGGGCCACACCGAATTCGCGATCCATTGTTCGGCCTGTCACGGTCTGGAGGCTGTCAGCGGTGGCATCGTGCCAGATCTGCGGATGCTCAGTGCCAGCAAGGTGGAAAACTTCCACGTCATTCTCAAGGGCGCCCTTGCGCCACTGGGCATGCCGAATTTCACCGGCAAGCTGAACGACGAACAGATGGATGAAATTCTCAACTACCTGGCTCAGCGCAACGCCGACTTGCGGGGGATGCAGGACAAGGTTAGTGCCCGACAAAGTAATCCATAAAGACGGTCGATGACCGACTTGGCGAACCACAGGAGGATGTATGTCTTTTGCAAGTAAGTTGCTGATCAACGGACAGTTGATTGCTGGTGATCGAACCATTGAAGTGTTGGACCCGGCGACCTGGGACGTTATTGCCGTCGTGGCCTGTGCCTCCGAAAAACAGGCGCAAGCTGCAGTGGCGGCAGCGAAGGCGGCTCAACCCGCCTGGGAAGCACTGGGGTGGGAGGCACGTAAGACGTTGTTGCTGACTTACGCCGATGCGATCCGGGAGCGTTCGCAGGAATTAGTTGAGGTGATGGTACGTGAGCAGGGCAAACCACTGGTTGAGGCTCAAGGCGAGGTGTATTACACCGAAGCCTTTGTTCGTCACTTTGCCAACTTGACGTTGCCGGTGTCGGTCATTCAAGACGACGCCAGCGGCAAGATCGAAGTCGGTCATAGTGCACTGGGGGTGGTGGTTGGAATCAGTCCCTGGAATTTCCCGGCACTAGTGCCGATTGCCAAACTGGCTCCTGCGCTTTTGTGCGGAAACACCGTCGTGCTCAAACCAGCACCGAGCACACCGATTTGCACGTTGCTTTTAGCCGAAATTGCCCAACCCATTTTTCCGGCCGGCGTTGTCAACGTGGTGAGTGATCAGAATGACCTTGGAACCTTCCTGACCGGGCACCCCGACGTGGCCAAAGTGACCTTTACGGGGTCTACTGCCACCGGCCGCAAAATCATGACCAACAGTGCTGCCACGCTCAAGCGATTGACTTTGGAGCTGGGTGGCAACGATGCGGCTGTGGTATTGAGTGACGTCGATGTGGCTGCCACGGCGCAGAAGGTTTTTGATGCGTCCTTTTACAATGCCGGTCAGGCGTGCTTGGCGATCAAGCGAGTCTACGTCGAAGACTCGATCTACGATGCGTTCTGCGAAGCCATGGCGTCACTTGCTGAAAGCGCCGTTATCGGTAATGGACTGGACGTGGGGACTCAGATCGGACCCATGCAAAACGCTGCTCAATTTGAAAAAGCCCAGTATTTTATCGATGTGGCCAAGCGCGACGGCACCATTATCGCGGGCGGAACCGTTAGCGAGGGCCCTGGCTACTTCGTCAAGCCGACGATCGTGCGGGACATCACCGACGGCAGTGAATTGGTGGACCAGGAGCAGTTTTCCCCCGTGCTGCCTATCGTGCGGATTGTTGATGCGGAAGATGGACTTGCCAGGGCTAACTGCTCTCCTTACGGGTTGGGCGGGTCGGTGTGGTCTGCCGATGCAGAGCGTGCTCGGGCATTAGCGGCGCGCATGCAGTGCGGCACTGTCTGGATCAATCAGCACTTGAAATTCGGTCCGCACATTCCATTTGCTGGCGCCAAACAGTCGGGAATTGGTGTTGAGTGGGCCGATCTAGGATTAGCTGAGTTCACCCAGATAAAGGTAATTAACGAAGGCTACTGATATAGTTGTGATCTGCCAGGGGCATTAATGTTTCTGGCAGATTCCAGTAAGGTTCGATCCAGAAGTTTGCGTAAAAACTGGAGCAATACGGCATCGTTCCATGTGCTCAAGGCTTAGGTGCATCGATCTGCGCATAACATTGGAAATGACGATGTTATTTATAAGTCAGCGAGCCCCTGGAGTCCGTCGTCTTCTAGATAAGGTTAAGACTGGTTGTTAGATATTGATCGATTGCCAGCAGAGTTTCAAAAAGATCGGGAGATTTTAGATAAAAATAATAAGCCGACCATATTCTGGCCAGCTATTTTGGACACTATCGATCTCAATGTTTGCCGCTGAGGGACTGCAGTCCATGCTTGAAATGAACGTTGTGAGCTACTTAATGGATAGTTCGGTTTTCAACCAGTGAGAAGTAAGGGGTGTCATTAAGTTTTTTGTCCAGTCGACAAAAGCTCTCACGACTTGTGATGGATGATTGGATTGTGGATACATCACAGAGAGGGGGACAGATGGCCCATTCAGTTCTGCCAACACACGTATCAAACTCCCGTTTTGAAGGTGCGGTAAGACCATGTAGCTAGACGCTCGGATCAAACCCAGTCCCTTCAAGCCACATACAACATAAGCATCCGTGTCGTTGACAATCAGTTTTTCTAGGGGCCGGACAGTCTGATGCTGACCTTCCACAACGAAATCCCATCCCATTGTGCGGCCCGTTCTGCTCAGGAGATATCCAACGGCATAATGATTCTGGAGATCCTCTAAGGACATCGGTTCTCCCTGTTTTTCGAGATAGGAAGGGGATGCGCAAATTATCCAATTGAAACTGGCGATCTGCAGTGCAACCAAGCTGGTAGAGTCCTGAGGATTACCAGCTCTTATTACACAGTCTATCCCCTCCTGAACAAGGTCGATCGTTCTGTCACTCAGCGTCAGTGTCAACCCTATATCAGGGTATTTATTTTGAAAGTCGTCAATATTTGGCAAAATATATAGACGGGCTAAGGAAGGTGTGATGTCGACTCTCAGTTTGCCTTTAGGTCGCCCAGCCACAGTTTGAAATCCGGATTCGACTGTTTCTATGTCGGCGAGAATACGTCGACATTGTTGATAATACTGGTGGCCGTCTGTGGTCAGGCTCAGACGTCTTGTGGTGCGGTGCAGCAGTTGCACACCCAAGTAAGTCTCGAGTTCCTTTATCGTTCGGGTAATCGTCGACGCTGGAAGCGATAAGCTTTCAGCCGCTTTCCTGAAACTATTTACTTCTACTATTCGTGCAAATACATGCATAGCATGGAGCCGGTCCATACAGCCTCCCACATATCTAAAGTTTCAGTTTTTTACTGTTTTGTCGTGTAGCAGTTGCCACTGTAGTCGTTTGTCAAGCGGTGCAGTTCTTGTTATGAAGACGGGCGAATTCGGATTATGCCATATTTGCGAATAATCTAAACCAAAAACTGCCGATTATCTTCATCCTGATGTGTGCCAGTCTTTATCCAGCGGTAACGCTGTAAACCAATGGTTGGTCGGAGGCTGCCGAACTGACCCATCATCAGACGACATTTTGATCGGATACTCAAAAATGACTCAAATAAACACCTCGGAAACCATAAGCACCGCAGATGAGCTAAAAGTCCTGCATAGTTTAGTGCGAGAGTGGGTAGAAATCGGTTGGCGTCATGGCGAAAACGAACCGTTCAACTTTAAGGGTCGATTGGAGCGTTTCTACGATTGGACTTCCGCCGATACGCAATTCTTCGATAACTTTGATTCGCAGCGCCGTATCAACAAAACCGTTGCCGAGTACGCGGCCATCTGGGACATAGTGGTTCCCCAGATGAGAACGCTAACTAACAGGATGGTTGGTGAACCTAACACGCTCATCTCTGGTGACCTGGCGGTGATGGATGTACAGTTTGTGACCAGTTTTGAGACATCAGACGGTGTAACAGACCAAGCTAATACGCTCTCGAGCCTAGTTTGGCGTCGAACATTAGATAGTTGGCGCATTATTCGAGAGCATGGCACCGCTCTTGCTGTAGGGGGAGCCTAGCTATATAGGCATAAAGTCTATAGTTTTGCGAGCGCGTGGCAGATTGCCGAATGCCTATCAAAACTCCTGAGGCATAAATCACGCCTTTAACCCGTGTTCGTTCGGCATTCCAAGGATAAAATTCTTAATGGATGTCAATACTTCAAGTAAATTGCTCTAGGGGATTTTATGTCTAGCTATAATAATAGAGTTGATATTGAAAAAATGCTCGTAATCGGAGCAGGTCAACTCGGTATCGCGGTACTTCGCGCGCTGGCGCCAAAGGTAAAGTCGGCGACTACTCCGATTAGTGTCCTAGTCTCTCCCTCCTTCATTACAACCCCAAATGAGGTCGAGAAGCGCAGCTTTGCCGAGCTCGATACGCTCGGTGTGGTCCTTATTCCCTTTGACTTGTCAGAGACGACGGAAGACGAACTTGCGGTTCTGTTCGGGAAGTTTCATACGGTCGTTAATTGTACAGGTTTTGTTGTCGGACCTGGCACGCAACTGAAAGTCACTCGGGCAGTGCTAAAGGCCGGGGTGTCCCGGTATTTCCCATGGCAATTTGGTGTCGATTACGATCAAGTGGGCAAAGGTAGTGGTCAGCCCGTATTCGACGAGCAGTATGATGTTAGAACACTCTTACGCTCGCAAAAAGGTACCGAATGGGTGATTGTATCAACAGGAATGTTCACAAGCTTTCTCTTCGAGCCTGCATTCGATGTCGTGGATCTGGAAAAACTCACCGTTCATGCGCTGGGTAGTTGGGAAACCCGTGTCACCGTTACGACACCGGAGGATGTAGGTCGGCTTACAACGGCTATAATTCTTGAAGAACCTCGAATTATCAACGAAGTGGTTTTCGTCGCTGGGGACACTATTTCGTACGGCCAACTGGCTGATGTGGTTGAAAAAGTCATTGGTAAAAGCGTAGAGCGAATCGAGTGGTCTCTTGAAGAGCTAAGAGCGAGTCTGGTTCAGCAGCCGGAAGATGTCATGCTTCGCTATCGAACAGCATTTGCCGAAGGCACCGGAATGTGGTGGGAAAAATCAAAAACGTACAATCATCTGAAAGGTATCGGGACTATCGATGTTAAAGGCTGGCTGTCCAATCATGTAGCAGATAAGATCGCCACCAACTAGTAATACCCATAAATAATACCAAACTCTACTTGCGCCTATCGTAGTTGTTTATTCTTCAGTAAATTCCAAAGGAACATTGGCTGACTAGTGGAATATTTATGGACCTGGTTTCGAGATTCAAATCTATAGATGTGACAGCCGCCCTAGGCCATGTGTTGGTTTTAGGTGATTTTCGCTTCGTCTCTGAAGGCGGGCGTTGATGAGCATGATTGGCCATGGCGTTGCTACGCGGTTCGTTGCGCGCGGGGGTAGTGCGCTAGGTGACCATCAACTCAGGCGCGAGCTGGGTTAGCAGTTACGCTCTCGGCCCTTTGGCTTATTGCCACGCACGGTAAGCTAGAGGGCTGCGAGCGTTCTTTTTGGTTTATACCTGCATCCGGTCGTGGGGTTGGAAACACTGTCGGCTTGTGGGTGATCGAGGTCACTTCAAAAGCAAAAAAATCCTGGATTGCCACGATGCAGGTATCACCTCCTTTTTTTAAGCCCGTTGTCACCTCCATGTGTGGGGTGGTGGCGTCAGTGCGCTGAGGTAGCAGAATGGAATAACAGGCTACTCTATCTAAAATCTAGTTAGGGGTATCAGCCATGCGCACCACTGACAGCAAAAGCCAAGCTTGCCGCCGTATGCTGGTGCTGGTGCTGGTTGCGGAGGGGCAGACGTTCGTCATCACCTAAAAAGGTAAAGCGGCTAGCCGAATGCTTATCCAGTAGATGATCGAAGCAAGTTCGATGAGCAGTGATGAGAGAATGGTCCAGGGGTGTCATGCCGCATTCAGCTGGTTAAACGGGTTCAGGGAAGCAACGAATGGCGCAGTTCAACGATTGGTGTGATTGCACGGATAGCGCGGTGGGGAACCACTCCTGCAGGGTGTTGACTGAACAAGCGGCAAACCGCCAGACAGGGATCAACGCGACAGCGTCGATCATTCCAGGTCATTACGCTTCAGAGGAACGTGTTGCACGGGCGCTTGCACGTCTGGGTAAGCACGCCGCAGCTGACTTAATCGAAGGCAAGCTGCCGACGAGCAAGCAGATTCGCTCGGGTGACTTGGGTGAGATCTTCGCGACGGAATGGATCGACTCGCTGAGCGGAGGCTTCCGTGCGCTGATCAAGCGACTTCGCTGGAAGGATCACCGTAACATGGCGATGCGCGGCGACGATGTCATCGGGATACTGCAAGACCCCGCCACACAGCGCCTGCGCTTCCTTAAAACCGAAGCTAAAAGTCGTGTCACGCTTTCCAGACAGGTGCTTGATGAGGCCCGGGTAGGCTTGGATAAGGACGGTGGATTGCCTTCCGCTCATGCACTCGCTTTTGTTGCTGAACGCCTCTTAGAGACAGGCAATGAGGCACTGGCTGATGCCATCGATGATGCTCAACTTCTGCACGGCATCCAGCCACAGGAGGTTCAACATCTGCTGTTCACTTTTTCGGGTAATGCACCTGTAGGACTGCTCACCAGCGCTCTGCGAGACTATCCGGGTCACATCACGCAACAAGCCGTTGGCTTGCAGGTGCAAGAACACGCACTTTTTGTGGGTGCTGTCTATGATCGGGTGATCGCTAATGCCAACAACTGAAGCCATCGTCGCGAGCATAGCGGAAGCTGCGACCACCGGGTTCCGCGGTCGCCTTATTGCTCGTGGACAGGCTAGAGCGATCATCTGGCGCGACGGAGTGCTGCCGCCGGATGCTCCAGAGTTTGCAGCACAACTGAGTTACGACTTGCACTCCTATGGCTACTCCCTTCTTGGGTTGGGGCTGCGGCTCCGAGAGCTTCAAGGGGACTCGGCCCAAGCGCGGATTGCTTTCGAGCAAGCGGCAACCGCGCTGGAGGCGGTAATTGCCAGAGGTAATCCGGACGAGGTGGATCGCGACTTTCACTTTGTCATGGCCGCGGCGAGTTATCACTTAGCGCACCTGTCTGCGCGCTCTTATTCGTTGCTACAAATGGTCGTGAGTGGAGAGAACTTCACCCTAACAGAGCGTGCCCTTGTTCTGCTGATGCGCAGGGACTTTCAATCGCTGCGCGCGCAGGTATTCGACTATCGCGCAGCCGAGATCGGCAGCGATGCTGTCATTGCCGCAGGCATCCAGGCCCACTTGGATAGAATTGCCGCGGCGGGCGATTTACCCGGCGATGGCGATGACTTCCTCTTCGCAGGGCTGGACACCGCGTTAACGGATACCTTCATGGCTGCTATGGCCTTGTTCATATCAGCAATCGAGCGGGGCGAACAGGTACTGCTCCAGCATGCCCAGGAACGCTTTGCGACTGGACTCGCAATTTCTGCTGAGTTGAACATGCTGCCCCATTGGTGGGCGTATCGTGTCGCTAGCCACTTGGTAACCGACCTCTGGTCTAGTACGTTCCACGTTAACGTCCCACCTCAACCTGCCGGTGGCGAAGCGCAGGAGTGGGCCCAGTTACGCGAGCTATTCATCGCCGTGTTATTTCGGCGACCTCGTGCGGAGTTCGATCTCTGGCCCTCCCAAATCGAAGCAGCTAAGCGTGCCGCTGACGAAACCGATGACCTGGTGGTGTCGCTCCCTACCAGCGCCGGCAAGACGCGCATCGCCGAATTGTGCATTCTTCGGTGCTTGGCGGGCGGCAAGCGCGTGGTCTTTATCACTCCCCTGCGCGCGTTGTCAGCCCAGACTGAGGCCACCCTACAGAGGACGTTCGGTCCCCTTGGTAAAACCATCTCGGCACTTTACGGTAGCATCGGGGTCAGCGGCATTGACGAAGATTCGATTCGCGGCCGCAACATAATTGTTGCAACTCCAGAGAAAATCGACTTCGCGCTGCGTAATGACCCTGACATTCTCGACGACGTGGGGCTGTTGGTATTCGATGAAGGCCACATGATCGGCCTGAATGAACGCGAAGTACGTTATGAGGTGCAGATCCAGCGGTTGCTGCGCCGTCCTGACGCGGAACACAGGCGGATTGTGTGCCTTTCGGCAATCCTTCCCGATGGTGACCAACTGGAAGACTTTTCCAATTGGCTGCGTAAGGATCATCCAGGTGACGTGATTAAAAACGAATGGCGGCCGACCCGTCTTCGTTTCGGCGAGGTCATTTGGAGCTCCCCGCACTCTGCAGCGCGTCTCAATCTGCGAGTTGGAGATGAGCGACCGTGGGTGCAGCGATATCTGCTCGGGCTCGTTCCCCCCGATTGGGTGCGGCCAAAACGCCGACGGACGAAAATTTTTCCTTGCGATCAGCGTGAACTGTGCCTCGCCACGGCTTGGCGTCTGATTGAAGATGGCCAGACCGTGCTCATCTTCTGCCCACAACGCAGCAGTGTGGAACCTTACGCTGACGTAGTGGTTGATCTCCACGAACGCGGAGCGCTTCGCTCCCTGCTTGAGGTCGAGCCGGCACTACTTAACACCGCCATTGCGCTGGGCGAAGAGTGGCTTGGGGCTGACAGCGCCATTCTTAGATGCCTGCGAATTGGGGTCGCGCTGCACCATGGCGCACTGCCTACAGCCTACCGAAAGGAAGTTGAGCGTCTGCTTCGCGACGGAATCCTCAAGGTAACTATCTCTTCTCCAACCCTGGCGCAGGGTTTAAATCTGTCCGCGACAGCGGTGGTTATGCACTCGCTATACCGAGCTGGTGAGCGGATTGAGATTTCCGAGTTTAAGAACGTGATCGGGCGGGCAGGCCGAGCGTATGTCGATGTTGAGGGTGTGGTGCTGTTCCCCATATTTGACAAGGTAACGGCGCGGCGTCGCGCTTGGGAAGGGCTTATCAGCGATCTAGGGGCGCGTAACATGGAAAGCGGGCTGGTCCAGCTTGTCATTGCGCTGCTGAACCGCATGTGGAGACGTATCGGCGGCGACCTCAACCAGTTAGTTGAATACGTCACCAATAATGCGAGCGCATGGGATTTTCCGGTACTAGATGTGGAAAAACCCGAGGAAATAGAGGCCGCCCGGGCAGAATGGGAGCGGCATATCGCGACGCTCGACACAGCTGTTCTGAGCTTACTCGGCGAGTATGAAGTTGAGGACCATGATATCGAGTCAGCTCTTGATGATATTTTGCAATCTTCGCTGTGGCAGCGTCGATTGCTGCGGCGCATTGAGCCTGAGCAGCAAGCTTTGCAAGCTGGCCTCAAATCACGGGCGGAGCTTATTTGGGGACAAACAACTGTCACTCAGCGCCGGGGTTACTTCTTAGCGGGCATTGGCTTGACCACTGGCCAAACTCTTGATGCTTGGGCAGATACGCTCAATCCGCTGCTGGTTACGGCAAACGCTCAGATACTTCAGAATGACCGTGCGGCGGCGGTTGTTGCGCTCACCGCCATAGCCGAACACGTTTTCACCTTCTATCCCTTCAAGCCCGATGTACTGCCTGCTAATTGGCGGGACCTTCTTCGGAGATGGCTTCAAGGTGAAGCTCTGACCAGCGATACCCCTGACCAAGCCGCTGAAACCATGCGCTTCATTGAGAACGGCCTCGTTTATCGCTTGCCTTGGGCTATGGAGGCAATTCGCGTTAGGGCTCAGGCCAATGGCGATACGGTATTCTGTTTGGCAATGGATGATTTTGAGCTAAGCGTCGCAGTCGCTGCCGTCGAAACAGGTACGTTAAATCGCGCCGCTTCGCTGCTAATCCAAGCGGGATTTAGCTCTCGGTTGGCCGCAATCAAAGCAGTTACTGATACCAATGCAACCTTTGATAACAGCCAAGGGCTTCACCAATGGCTCCGTTCCGTAGGACTCGCTCTGTTCAGCCCCCTACCGAATTGGCCAACCCCCGAAACGAGACAGTTGTGGATTGAGTTCACCGAGAGCTTCGAGCCCCAAGAGCGTCAAGTTTGGGCTAATCGTAGCTACCGCGGTGGAGTGACTTGGCTGGATGTCCCACCACCTCATGGAACGCCTGTGCAGCTACATAGGTGGAATGGCCAGGTTCATGTACTCAGTGGTGACGGTAGCCCGCTCGGACGATTCGACTCCCTTATCAATATCGCGCATAAAGGTTTGCTGTCGGCCGAAGTCGGCCATGATGTTAGGGAGTTGACTATCAACTATTTGGGTCCCGAGGACTTGTAACTCTTCATGCTGTGCACCAGCACCGAAAACATGGCGCGCAGAGCTTGGAGAAGCTTGTGCAACGTCTTGGGGTCATCCCAACGAAAACGCACAACGCTTCTCCCGGAATGTCGGCCTAACTTCAGCACTTTGAGGAGGATAGGGACAAGCCGTTAAAGGGTACTAAGCCCTGAGAAGCGGGACGATTTGCTTATTGATTTTCTTAGCAGCCCATATTTCTTTTCGACCAACGATCAATAAAATCATTTGCTCTTGCGCGATAAGATGGCGCCGCCAACTGCCTAAATCTGTAGTGGATGGAGAAGGCTGATCCTCTGGATGGGTGTGCCATTCCCCGAGGTATTGGAGTTGCCCTGAAGATTGAGCAAAGGCCTCATTCACGGCGGCTTGGTGGTGTGGCCCTCTACGGTCAACGAAGCAGCGGTGCCTAATGTCACCCTCTCCAGGTTCTGATATTTCACACACAATAATATGTGATGCTCGGCGCTCACCGATGAGTACTCCCGCGGCCTCATTGCTGGAGGAATCCATTTGGCGATACTCCAACAATTTATTTACGACAGAGGGCATGATCACCAGCAACCCTCCTAAATCATCCGTAAACGTCAGCTCAGAGTTGGTCATAGCAGATCTTGCAGGTAGTTTGACGAGGTAGGTGGCGGGGTTGCCTCGAGCGGTTGCCATCTAGCATGTGCTCGCTATATGTCCAGCTCAATTTGGGCTCCAATATCGAAAGAACAGCTTCCTGCATCATGCTGGCGGTGATCACGCTCACTGCAGCGTCATAAGGCGTGAAAGTATTGCCGCAACTGACGAATCGCTCTTCATTGGAGTCAATCTCGCTGAACCGCATGTCCAACCCATTTTTATAAAAAGCGGGGTCCGCAAGAAGGCATCCAAAGCAACAGCTGCCGTCATCAATTAATACTTTGGAAGCGCGGCCGTTACCATCGTTAAAGCCGTGGACAAGCCTAGGTCTTTTAGTCAATGGCATCGTACGGACCACATGAGCCAATCGCTTCGCTACAGGAGGGCGACCCGTAGCGTCGATGACGATGTCGTACAGTTTCAATAACTCGGGATCAATCGAAAATCGAGAAGACTTTCCTTCCACTATACAACTTAGATGTGTGGACGACTTAAGCGACGCAGCTATGGCAACAGCTTTGTTCTGCCCAAAATTTGCTGTGGATAGGGTATGGCGACCAAAATTTTGAGGACCAAAGGAGTCATGATCATAAAGATCAAATCTCGCGTTCCCACAGCCAGCGCCGGAGCGTAGTAGTAAGCCGGCAAGGTATCCCCCAATAGTGCCACAGCCTATAAGAGCAATACGTTGGTTGCTTAAGTTTCCGATTGCTGACCGGCGTCGATTACGACTCAAAATCGTCTTTTTGTCCGCCCTCGTGACACCAATACGGATGAACTTTATGACAGAACGCTTGGCGGAGAGACAGCTAATCAGCGTCCCGGATTTGGCGACTCGGCCGGTTCGTTTTTTCCGATTATTTTTCTTGGGATAAGTATTCAATCCTGTTGCATCAATATTGAGCTCCACATAGAGCCCCACTAGGTCCTGATGGTGCACATCGAATAGCAGCACATGTCGCTTAACAGGATTGTTAACAAAATGGTCCAAGATGCGACCGCGGGCGCTAAGATCAACCTCGGTAAGCCATTGAATCACCGAGCGCAGATCTTCAGGCGGCCAAACCACGCCAGCTAGCCGAGAAGGCTTAATTTTGAAGTAGCTAGTTAGAAAGGATTTGTCATCACGCAGCGTCAACTCCCTTTGCTTCATCCACTCCTTAAACTCGCTTTCATCTTCTTTTTCATAGGCGATCCACTCCTCGCCTGACGCGTCTGACTTCCCTGCACCGTGCCCGTTGACAGCCACCATGCACTGCAGCTCCACTTTCTCTACGGCATCGGACAACAGGAATACTTTTTTATCGGGCAACCAGTAGGAAGAGAATTCTCCTTCCAGTTCTTGGTCATCCGGTTCGCCCTGAATTGCAGAGGCTACGGCAGCATCAAGCGTGAGCTGAATTTGGGAATTAACCAGAGAGTAGGTTCCTCGCAAGTCATTAGCATCCCAATCCGCCTCCATTTCTTGCACGTAACATAGGTACCATCCCATGTTGATATGGGGCAGTAATCGGCCTCTAAACTGGTCTGGAATTTTCAGAATATAGGCGCTGGGCAACGTGATATGTGGATCTGCGGCGAAGCTCAACGCAATGCTGAATTCACCACCCGCAGTTCCATAGCTTTTGACGTAGAACCCCTTGGCAGTGTCAGAAATACGTAGAGGTGTACCACTAGGAATATGCTGAGCTTTGGTGTACTGGTACCCGCAACTCAGCAACGCCTGATGTAGATCGCTAAGCACGAAGTATTAACCGCTTGCCATGGTTGTGCTGATACTCGCGGGTTGAGTACCACGCGAGGGCTCGCTCACAAACGCAGGTGCGGAGGGTGCGCTGACGATCAAATCGCTTTTGACTACGCGTCGACCGAACGCGCGGTTAATGGAATCTAGAGCGAGTTCCTTGGATGAACAGCCCTGTGCATCAACCAATATCACTCTCAAGTCAAAAAGCCTTTCCATAATTGCAAGCTCACGTTCCCCGTGCTCGGTACGGGGAGGAAAAAGCGGCTTCTCATCGGTATGGTCAGGACTTTCTACGCCGTTGTTGAACTCGTCAGGGAGGTATTTTGCAAGCATCCTCATTGTTGCCCCAAGATCATCTCTATCATGTGGAATTCGATCGAGAACGCTGACAGTCGCAGCCATTAGTGAGATAGATGAGGGGCCACCGCCGTCCTTCCACTGAGCATCGCGCCACGACTTCATGAAACGGCAAACTTTACGCAAATGTGGACCAATCCGTTTACAGCTATCTAAAAACCAGTCTTCAACGATCTTGGGGTCGCTCTTCATCCATTTCTCTTCTCCTTCGCGAAGGGCAAGATTCACGCATCCCTCATCAAGTTCGTAACCGGCGCGGTTGTACGTAAATCCGTCCATCCCGCTTACCGACTCCATAGCTATATCCATGGACTTCGCCAAAGCAGCTTCCTTCAGCAGAAATTGGTCTGCAGGGATGGCATACATTGGAACGTCAATGTGAGTGTTCAACGCGGGAATCTTGATACGAGCGCACGTGCGCTTTGCTTCAAATTTCCAACCAGGATTTTCGTGGGCTAGAGACTGTAGGGAGGAGTCGACAAGCAGGAGGAGCAAGCGATGGCCGATTATTGGGCGATCTTCGAAGATGGCCATAGGCAGGTAGGTGCCATCATCGATGTCCATTTCCTGCGGAGGAGTGGAGTATGGATTGTTGAGGGTGTCGTACTGGAAGCTACCCTGCGTCCAAAACCGCGGCGAGAGTTTCAAAAACTCCTTTCTAACTCCCTCATCCATATCTTGGATGAGCTTAGCCACCTCAGTCTGAGCTTCCGGGCTTAGGTGTTTGAGTTGGGAGTTGGCAACACGCTCCGTGATGCTTTCCAGCGAAAGCGCGGCATTAGATGTCCTCGCGATCTCTTTTGCCTCCTCAAATACTTCCTTAGTTCGGGTGCGAACACACTCGCGCAAAGCCTTGAGCGTCACGACCTGAGTATCAGCCAGTGTCAGCTTGCCGATGAGTCCATCAGCGCTGTCGTTGTAATAGCGGTGAAAATCCCAAGTCATGAATTTTGCTCCTGTTGAACAGGTTTTAGGCGGTTGAAGGGGAGGGCTGGGCGTTCGAAGAAAGCCTGCAACCGGATGTTTTTAGTGAACTCATTTGTAGCGAGTTGTTTGCCTCTGCTGGCGAGGTTGCGCAGGCTGCTAGCGGTGGCATTGTCCAGCGTGATATCCGAGGCCGCTTCGTTAGGAACTGTGTCGTCCAGATATACATAGTTATCTGATGCCCCAACGGTCCTGAGTTGACGTTCTAGCATCGATTTGTGGAGCTGTTGGTTGGCCGTCATGGTGGTTAGAACCAACCGCTCGCCCAACCCCCAAAGCCCCAGGTAGCCGTTATTACGAGTCTTTTCAAACGCGGCCGGGCTGATGGTGTACTCCTCACCCAGCGTGCCAATATTCAATATCCTTACGTCATTAACCGTGACGTCAAAATCGCTAGTCATATCTTGGAGCACTTCGTACAACCCGATCAGGCTGGGATTGTTCGCGACCAAGCCGCCGTCAGCAAAATACGAGTCAAGTGCTTCGCAGTGGTGAGGAGGAAAGTAGGTGGGCGCAGCTGACGTGGCCATAGCTGCATCTACCAGAGTCAGGCGTCCATCCCGGTTGAAATTGGGGTTATGAGGAGTCTTAAAAAACTGGGGTTTACCAGTCGAAAGGTTTACTGCAGGAATCATGACTCGACGAGTCAAATCGTCAAAAGTAGTTTGTGCACCAACCATACTAGTCACCGCGTCACGGAGCGGTTGACTACGATATTGAGCACCAAAAAGGGTGCGCCATTTCCGCTTTAGAAAGTTGTTTGGTGGGAAAATTAACGGGGCCTGTTCACGAAAAACCGCCTCTAATTCTCGCGCACTTTTCCCTGCTGCCAGCCCCAAGGCCAGGATACCCCCGATGGACGTACCCGTGATGAGGTCAAAGTAGTTTCCGGCCTTAACGTCGGCTTGACCTGTCCTCTGCTCAACGATGCGCTCGATTTCGGCCAGGACATTGATAGTGAAAAGTCCTCTTGCCCCCCCACCATTAAGGCTGAGGATTCTGACGTCCTTACTCTTTACCGACATGGCGCATCCCTGATCTGGCTGGTTGATATCAATCTGGGCGCGGCCTTGTTACTTTTCAATTGGCCGATACTAAAATGCCAGCTTTGAGTGAAGAGGCGAGTATGGTCGCTCACGTGAGCTGGTGCAATTGTCTAGGGAGATCGTCGAAATTAAACGAATCAACTTAGCTCGATCCTCCTTCTCGCAGGAATGGGCGAAACGATCTTCTTATGCTTTAGGTGCTTTTTGGGCATCATCCGAAGGGCAAGGGAGTCGTCAGTAGCGCAGCAAGTTTTTACACGGAGGTGCTCTGGGTGATAGTGGTCGGCCATTTCCGTTCAGCCACCTCGTAACAATCTACACCAGCACATTCACGAGAAATCAGTTCCAACTGCAGCTCACCGAAGGTCGGTGAGTTGGTCCAGTAATGGCCTTTTAGGTGTTTGGAATCATTGATCAGTCGGAGGTCACCAGCGCCTGTGGTGAGCTTGTTTTCGCCTTGGTATTGCCTTTTGAGTTCGAAAACATAACAAAGGCGGGTCGCCTCTGTTCTACCGTTTTGAATCAACGCTTCGAGTTTTGACTCGCCTTCTTGAGACTTCGTGAACGACTCTATCGAGATGGTCAAGTACGTCTGCCGGATCACAAAAATGATAGGTATCTGCAACGGCGACTTACCCGCCTGCTTAAAGTCTGAGCTAAGCGTACCGCGCCATACCCCATGCACTATCGGCCTACGCATCCATCGCGCGATCCGGGGGGACCTCCATGCCAGCTTGAAAAAAACACCGAATAGGAAAGTGATACAGGTTAAACCGTATGAAACGGCACGCCACCCAGCAGTAAGCATTTCGTAACCTAAAAAGGAGAGGACGAAATAAAGGCAGATTGCGACAACCAAAACTAGGCAGACGTATACCTTCAATAGCCGCTGCAGTTCGGTTTGTGTAAGGCTTAAGTTACTCATTCTTTTCTGGTGCTCGCGCTAGGATTTTTCCATTTTTGTACACAACGATTTCATCACCCGTACTGAGCACACCGACATACGTAATGCCCGGAATCAGGGATGTAAGCAGCGCTGTCATCTGCCTTGCACCGTTAGGTCGATCCTCTGGAGGCTGTGCTAAGTCCTCCAACGGGGGGGCCAGAAACTGTGAAAGATGTGTCAGTGATCGCGATTTCATGTCGATCATGTGGAATCCGTCGTGCCAAGGTGACTCATGGTCTGACACTTTAGCTAGCATGCAGGCAATCGCCTCGAACCCGGAGGTCGGTAGATCTGGTTTCATCGCAGTCCGATGTCCAAGGGGCGTGCTCGGCAACTCCTCAAGGTGAGAGTAGAAGACGAGTCCGACCCCAGAGAAAGATTCCGATCTTAACCGTTTGAGCTGTTCCAGCAGTCTGATTGGAAAGTCTCGATCTTGCGATGTCGCGTCATTTTCCACTGTGTAGTATTCCGCTATCTGGGCCCGCTTTGGAGAGGCCGATGGGACCATGATGCTATCCCGTAGCGGTTAAGGCAAAGCAAGAAGGTCAAGCAGAAGCTATTACCTTTTTATTAGGGCATCTGGCTTATCAAGTTAGCTCTTTGGCCATCTGCGATTTGGGTAGGGTAACTATGAGGACGATGATTTCTACGGCGCTCCATTATCAGCCCCAAAGCAGCATTTTCAATGGCGGTAGCTGCTGAGGGAACCAGGCATTGAATGGCCGCGGATGGTAGGAATGTGAGAGGTTCCAAATTAACAGTGGCGTTTACTCTCAAAGTAAAGTGCGTGGCAGTAGGTGGTCTAGCGATGCAGGTGGGCGAAATAGCTACAAAAATATCCTCTCTTAAGGGGTGCGTTTGAGGCGCAATTTCTATGAATCTCTGTTAATTCTGTTAATTCTGTTAATTCTGTTAATGGTGTATTGTAAGGGTACTAATCAAACGGAGGTTTCCATGTCCAAACTTGCAGAATTTCGTCAGTTAGAAAAACACCTTGCTGAGCAGTTGCAAGCGCTCGAAGCCTTGAAAGGTGATGCAGGTCTCAAGCAGGAAATTGAATTCGAAACGAAGTTGCGTGCATTGCTTGCCAAATACGGCTACAGCTTGAAAGACATCATTGGTTTGCTTGACCCTCAGGCTGGGCGTCGCCCTCCTGCAAATGAACCCAAGTCTGGTACGCGAAAACCTCGCCAAGTGAAGATCTACAAGAACCCTAAGACTGGTGAAGTCGTAGAAACCAAGGGTGGTAATCACAAAACATTGAAAGGGTGGAAGGCCGAGCACGGTTCAGCCACAGTCGAATCCTGGCTGACAAAGTGAGATGGTTTTTGAGTACAAACAAAGGGGCCCTTCTAAGGCCCTTTTTTTAGGGACACCAAGGACAATTTTAAGCGTGAGCCGTGGCAAAAGGCTGCCCTTTCTACATGCACCTTCTACACTCATGCATGGAAACTGCTAGCTTAGTCAGAGCGCCATAGATTCAACGCCGCCTGCAACGCATGAGTTTATGCAACTTGAACCTGGCGCAGCAGGATTGGAAAAGCTGCCTCTGGGAAGCAGTCATCAAGCTCTGATCGGATTACCCTGTTCAGTTGGGCGACATAGTTCGGAAAATTATTTGATGTTGGCTGAGAAGTTGGCACCACAACAACTCAAGGCGGCATAAGGCATGGCGAAGCAAGTCCTAAACGTTGAGCTCGCCGACCTGGCGTCCACTTTCGATCTGCCTGCGACGCGCTTCCAGCGGGAGTTGGCGCTCCTAGGCTGGGGCATGATTGTCCAAAAGGCCACCCGCTTGGCGCACGCAGACGACTTCGCTCGCAATGTTGAACAGTGGAGCATCGATCCAGTGAGCTTCGATATAACGCCGAACTGGGTACATCTCGTACAAGCCGCAAAAGAATTCCTCCCGCGTCTCGCTTCGCGAGCTCACGGGACTGCAAAGAGCCCCCCCCCTGACAGGTTCGCCGGCTATTTCTATGTCTTGTTCGATGGGATGACGGGGCTCAGCAAGATCGGACATACCAAGACGGAGGGCCATCGCCAGCGTGTGCAGATTGCAGGCCATGGGAGCGCATTGGTCAATGTAGTCAGTGCCCGGGTGGCAGACTGCCTTGCTGCTGAGATGAGGTGTCACGAGCATTTTGCCCATTGAACCAATGTAGATCTGGACGACCTAGCTGGTCTGAGGGGCCCCGTCGCTACCGAGCTGGAGGCGGTGGGCAGAGGCCAGACGATGGTCGTTGAGAGACGGCGATGAGCTGAAAGGGCTGATCTTCCATCAGCAAGATGCTCACTCGTTTTGGAGACAGGGTTCCTGTGTCTCTCGCTTTTCCAGCCGACTTAATGCTCGCGTTGACTCCGCTCCTAATGAAAAGAACTCCAATCGTAGTGAAAGCTGACGCACGGTCGTACCCTTGGTAGGGTCCATGGCGGACTTTGCCAAGGATGCTGCGCCTTTAAATAAATAATTCGTCAGTTCTGGTTACTGAGTTCCGATAAATCCGGTTTATTCGCCTGCCGCCAGATCAGAAGCTAACTCCTGAAGAGAAAGCGTTTCGGGCAGTAGGTACTGAGGTTCGCATTCCAAAACGCTGGCTATGCGATAAAGCTTTTCTACGGTGATATTCACCTCACCACGCTCAATACGCCCCATATAGCTACGATCGACACTGCAGGAGTGCGCCAAGGCATCTTGGGAAAATCCTCTGGCTTTCCGTAGTGTCCGTATTCTTTGGCCCAATTCCTTTGCAAGCTGATGCATATCCGCCTCGGTCCCCACTGAGGCGGCACTATCTTGCGTTTGCGGATGAATCGGCCACGGACTATAATCCGCATTTTGACTGTTCCGTGAATTTCCCTTCCAGGTGCCTGCATGAAATCCGATTCATTCATCTTCGACAGGCGGCTTTACGGCCTGTTTCAGCAGGGGCACCTACGCCAATTTACGACCAACGACCTACGTAATGCTTACGCCACTCACTTGGCGGGTATCACGTTCAACAGCAGCGACCTGCGGAGATATATCTATGAGCAGATCAGGCGGATGCTGCGTACCGGATGGGTCATTCAGGATGAAAAACGACAAAAGCGGGGACAGATCTATCACTGGCAAAGTATTCCAGAGAATCTGCAGTTGCAGCTCATAGATAATGGGTACGAGAACAGGGCTAAACCGGTGAATAATCCGCTTCAGCAGCCTTCGAATAGCGTCAACCAAGATCAGCTTGGGCCGGATGTGATCGAGCACTTAGAATCCATACTCAAAGAGATTCGTCTCGACTTCCTTTCCTCCATGGGAGAGGCGGAGCGCTATAAGCAACTACTCGACGAAATGCCGCATCTGAAAGACCAAGTTGAAGATGAGTATCTCGAGGCTCGAGACCGAAGCTCTCGCCTTCTAGGACATCTCCGGGCGGTCGAAAAGACGCTCAAGACAGTCATGTCCGCACGATGAAAGCATCGCCGAGAAAATGGCAGAGCCAATGCATTGAAGTTGCGCTTGAGCACTACACCGAAACGCCGCACTTCTTCTGTCAAGCCACTCCTGGGGCTGGGAAGACACGAATGGCCGCAGAGCTGGCTCGACGACTGTTGGAGCAGGGCAAGATTGATCTCGTGCTCTGCTTTGCTCCCTCATGCCAAGTCGTCGACGGTTTTCGCTCGACATTCGCCACTGTATTAGGGCGGCGCTTGGATGGGCTTATTGGTGCCGTTGGAGCCGCAAGTACCTATCAATCGATGGAGCATCAGGATGAAGCCTTCTGGAGGCTTTTCGATGACTACCGTGTGTTTGCGGTATTCGACGAGATCCATCACTGCTCCGGATATGATCCGGTTTTAAGCAACGCTTGGGGGCAACAGATTTTACTGAAGATGCAGGATCGTGCTGCCTTTACCTTGGCTCTATCGGGCACGCCATGGCGCTCCGATGACAGAGGCATTGCTCTTGCTCGCTACTCCAACCCGGAAGGCCGATTGATTTGCGACTATCGCTACGGTCTCAAAGAAGCCATTTTCGACGGGGTTTGCCGGTCACCTCGCATCGTTCTGCTAGATAACCAAATGCTGAGACTAAAAGAAGATTTCGCAAACGATAGCACCGTCAAATTTTTTCCTAGCATCGCTAAGCTACTGCGTGAATCTCCGGTTTCATACGAGGATCTGTTATTTCATGAGGAGGCACTCAGCCAGTTGCTTGATCTGGGAAGCAAGAAGCTCGATGAAGTACGAATGCTGAAACCGAATGCCGCGGGTTTGGTTGTTGCTACGAATATCGACCATGCTCACCAAGTTGCTTTGGCGCTAAAAAGCAGGGGCGAGAGTTTCCAAGTAGTGACCACCAGAACCCCAAATTCACAGCAGGTAATCAACAGGTTCAAAAATAGTGACTGCCGTTGGATCGTAGCTGTAGGAATGATCAGCGAGGGGACCGACATTCCTCGTCTGCAGGTCTGCTGCTACCTCAGTCGAATTCGTACTGAGCTGCATTATCGTCAGGTTCTGGGAAGAGTCCTTCGACGTATGGGCGACATTGACGATCAGGCTTGGTTGTTCGTCTTGGCAGAGCCGACACTGAGGCGACTTTCCCAGCGCATCGCCGATGATTTGCCGGATGATTTGGCTGTTGTCTGCGCTGTAAGCGCACCTAAATTTGAGCCTTGTTCAATAGAAGGTGAGGATCTCTTCGCGCAAGCTCTCCCGGGAGAGCCAGGAAACTCAACACCTGTCACCACAAAGCAGAAGTTTTCATCGCAGGTCGACTTAGACCCTGTCTCGACTTATCAAATAAGCTTCTCGAAAAACTATCGCCAGCAGCTGCTGGCCGTTTTCTGATGTGCTTATCATTAATTTCAAAGCCTATGAGTGCTGGCGCAATGAACAAGAGATCCGCTTGTGTTCGAACCGTGTGATCCCGTTCCGTTGAACTCAGCCAACTGCCGGCTCTTTTGCGCAGGCGGTGGAGAGCGAATGGTTGATCGACGCGATGTGTTTCTCTTCACGCACGGGTGGGATTGGCAATGAAAGGTAGACGCAAAGCGAAAACAACGAAATGGGCTATGACGTTTCAATTCGAAACGGAGGCTCAGCGGTTGATGACCTCGAGATCCAAAAATGCCTCGAATCGCTTTCTTGATGTCGCCTTGCAATTGGGTTCCTCGAGCGAGCCCATAGGCAGGATCGCCGGGGCGCCAGGCAGCCCTCAACAACTAGATCTGCCGGCGCTGCTTTCCCTCGTCATCGATGCAGTTTGTCAGGCTGGGCAGCTTCTTGTCGCAGAATGGGAGCGGGTAGAGGGGCCAAGAGGGCACGGTGACAAGGCAGTTGTCGATGTCGAAATTGAAAAACTTTTACGTCAGCAGCTACTTGGTCTGTTTTTCTGCGACTTTTGGGGGGAGGAAACTGGCCATACCCTTACAGGACACCCATGGTGTTGGGTTGTTGACCCCAACGATGGCACGAATGATTTTTTGAGAGGGCTGAAAGGTTCAGCTATTTCAGTCGGCCTTCTTTACAAACACATTCCAGTACTAGGCGTGGTTTATGCTCCTGTGACGGAAGAAGGCATTTCGGATTGCATCGCTTGGGCTGAAGGATTGCCAGCTTTATTGCGTAATGGGCAGCCCTTAGTTCGTAAACTTCTGGACCTGCCTTGGTGGAGCGGTAGCCGGGTCATGCTCAGTTCCGCTGCCGTAAACAAATCAGATATCAATCTGGAGCTCTGCTCACCTAGTGCCTTTGTCGCGATGCCCTCGATTGCCTACAGGCTTGCGAAAGTGGCCGCAGGTGACGGCATTTGTGGTGTCTCTCTCTACCCAGTTTCTGCACATGACGTCGTTGCAGGTCATGCATTGTTGAGAGGTGCGGGTGGAGTCCTGCTCAATGAAAATGGAAGGTCAATTCGATACGTAACGGACAAGGACATGCAAGTGGTCTCACGTCGCTGCTTCGGAGGATTGGAAGCTGTGTGCAAGACATTGGCCGCTCGGGATTGGGATCGTGTTTTTTCTGTTGATGACAATTCCCTGCCCGTATAAAAACGCATGGTTTCGCTGCTATACAACAGATCAGTAGAAATGGCTTCGATGCGGACCCCAGTATTTACTTTTGTCAGAGGAGTTGCAGTCCGGCCCAAAGTATCGAGAAGTGCTCTAAATCCAATCAATAATGAAAAAATTTCAAAAAATACTGAAAAACTACGGCAAGCTCGCTCCCACAGGGGATTTTCGTCTATCTGGTACCACCGTTCCTCACCTAAGTCTTTGCTTCTGCTCACTAATCCTCCAGAATCGCGCCCCTGTTTCGGCCGGGCGCTGCCTGTCGGGTATTCCGACGCGTCCTGGCCGGGTGGCAAGTGACCGGAATGTGGAGATCCCACCGGATGAATGATCAGGCCAATAGCGTTAACGAACGCTATGTAGACGCGACACCCGCGACGCTTTCGAGCTGGAATCGCCAGGACACCACCTGGATGCTGGGCCTGTTTGGCACGGCGATTGGTGCGGGAACCCTGTTTTTGCCGATCAACGCAGGCCTGGGCGGTTTCTGGCCGCTGCTGGTCCTGGCGTTGCTGGCGTTCCCGATGACGTTCTACGCACACCGCGGGCTGACCCGTTTCGTGCTGTCCGGTCGCAAAGGCGCCGACATTACTGAAGTGGTGGAAGAGCATTTCGGCATCAAGGCCGGCGCGCTGATCACCTTGCTGTACTTCTTCGCGATTTTCCCGATCCTGCTGATCTATAGCGTGGCCCTGACCAACACGGTCGGCAGCTTCATGGAACATCAACTGCACATCATGCCGCCACCGCGCGCCGTGCTGTCGCTGGTGCTGATCCTCGGCCTGCTGGCGGTGGTGCGTTGCGGTGAGCAATTGATCGTCAAGGCCATGAGCCTGATGGTCTATCCGTTCATCGTCGCGCTGCTGTTCCTGGCGGTGTACCTGGTTCCGCACTGGAACGGTGGCATCCTCGCCACCGCGAGCAGCGTGCCGGCGCCATCGGCGTTGCTGCACACCTTGTGGCTGGCGATTCCGGTGATGGTGTTCTCGTTCAACCACTCGCCGATCATCTCGGCGTTCGCCGTGGACCAGAAGCGTCGCTACGGGGAGCACGCCGAGGAGCGCAGCTCGCAGATCCTGTCCCGCGCCCACCTGCTGATGGTGGTGATGGTGCTGTTCTTCGTCTTCAGTTGCGTGCTGACCCTGTCGCCAGCGCAACTGGCTGAAGCCAAGGCGCAAAACCTGTCGATCCTGTCGTACCTGGCCAACCACTTCAGCAATCCGACCATCGCCTTCGCGGCGCCGTTGATTGCCTTCGTGGCCATATCCAAGTCGTTCCTGGGGCACTACATCGGTGCCAGCGAAGGCCTCAAGGGCCTGATCGTCAAGAGCGGCAAGCGTCCGTCCGCCAAGGCCCTGGACCGCATGACCGCCGCGTTCATGCTGGTGGTGTGCTGGATCGTCGCCACGCTGAACCCGAGCATTCTCGGCATGATCGAAACCCTCGGTGGCCCGGTGATCGCGGCGATCCTGTTCCTGATGCCGATGTACGCCATCCGCAAGGTCCCGGCGATGGCACGCTATCGCGGTCAGGCATCCAACGTCTTCGTGACGGCGGTGGGCCTGGTGGCGATCACGGCGTTGATCTATTCGTTGACCGCCTGATGATTTCTTCGGGGCTGTGAGTCCGCCATCGCCGGCAAGCCGGTCTCGCTCCCACAGGGACCGCGCAAAACCTGTGGGAGCGAGCCTGCTCGCGATTCAAGCGCCTCGGTCTTCCTGGAAATGAGCATTCTTGAGGCATAAAAAAACGCCGCTCATCTCACGATGGGCGGCGTTTTTCATTGCGTTGCAACGTTAGGCTTGAACGACCGGGATGTTGGCGTTCGCAGCAGCTTCACGGAACTCGGCGATCTGGTCGAAGGACAGGTAGCGGTAGACATCGGCCGCCATGCTGTCGATCTTGCCAGCGTATTCCATGTACTCCTCGACGGTCGGCAGGCGACCCAGGATGGAAGCCACGGACGCCAGTTCGGCCGAAGCCAGGTAGACGTTCGCGCCGTCACCCAGACGGTTCGGGAAGTTACGGGTCGAAGTCGACACAACGGTCGAGTTCGGCTCTACACGTGCCTGGTTACCCATGCACAGCGAGCAGCCCGGCATTTCCATGCGCGCGCCGGCCTTGCCGTAGATGCCGTAGTAGCCTTCTTCGGTCAGTTGGTGAGCGTCCATCTTGGTCGGCGGCGACAGCCACAGACGGGTTGGCAGCTGGCCCTTGACCTGTTCCAGCAACTTGCCGGCAGCGCGGAAGTGACCGATGTTGGTCATGCACGAACCGATGAACACTTCGTCGATCTTCTCGCCAGCAACGCTGGAGAGCAGGCGAGCGTCGTCCGGGTCGTTTGGCGCGCAGAGCACAGGCTCTTTGATGTCGGCCAGGTCGATCTCGATGATTTCAGCGTATTCAGCGTCTTTGTCCGCTTGCAGCAGCTCAGGGTTGGCCAGCCAGGCTTCCATTGCTTGGGCGCGACGTTCCAGAGTACGTGCATCACCGTAGCCTTCGCCGATCATCCAGCGCAGCAGGGTGATGTTGGACTGCAGGTATTCGGCAATCGACTCTTTGGACAGCTGGATGGTGCAACCGGCAGCCGAACGTTCAGCCGAGGCGTCAGACAGTTCGAACGCTTGCTCGACGGTCAGTTTAGGCAGACCTTCGATCTCCAGGATGCGACCGGAGAAGGCGTTCTTCTTGCCTTTCTTCTCTACGGTCAGCAGGCCAGCCTGGATCGCGTAGTAAGGAATGGCGTGAACCAGGTCACGCAGGGTGACGCCTGGCTGCAGTTCGCCTTTGAAGCGAACCAGGATCGACTCAGGCATGTCCAGCGGCATGACGCCGGTGGCAGCGGCGAACGCAACCAGGCCGGAACCGGCCGGGAACGAGATGCCGATCGGGAAACGGGTGTGGGAGTCACCACCGGTACCGACGGTGTCTGGCAGCAGCATGCGGTTCAGCCACGAGTGGATGATGCCGTCGCCCGGACGCAGGGAAACGCCGCCGCGGGTCATGATGAAGTCAGGCAGGGTGTGGTGGGTGGTCACGTCGATCGGCTTTGGATAAGCCGCGGTGTGGCAGAAGGACTGCATCACCAGATCGGTCGAGAAGCCCAGGCACGCCAGGTCTTTCAGTTCGTCACGGGTCATGGGACCGGTGGTGTCCTGGGAACCGACGGTGGTCATCTTCGGTTCGCAGTAGGTGCCCGGACGAACGCCGGTCACGCCGCAAGCCTTGCCGACCATTTTCTGCGCCAGGGTGAAACCCTTGGTGCTTTCAGCCGGTGCTTCAGGCTTCTTGAACAGGTCCGAAGGTGGCAGACCCAGCTCGGTGCGAGCCTTTTCGGTCAGGCCACGGCCGATGATCAGCGGAATACGGCCGCCAGCGCGAACTTCGTCCAACAGGACCGGGGTCTTCATTTCGAAGGTGGTCAGGACTTCGTCGGTGCCGTGCTTGCAGACTTTGCCAGCATGCGGGTACAGGTCGATCACGTCGCCCATGTGCATGTTGGAAACGTCGAATTCGATTGGCAGTGCGCCGGCATCTTCCATGGTGTTGTAGAAGATCGGAGCGATCTTGCTGCCGAAGCAGAAACCGCCGGCACGCTTGTTCGGCACGTAAGGAACGTCGTCGCCGAAGAACCACAGTACGGAGTTGGTTGCCGATTTACGCGAAGAACCGGTACCGACCACGTCACCGACGTAGGCGATAGGGAAGCCGGCGTTGCGCATTTCTTCGATCTGCTTCATCGGACCGGTGACGCCTTGTGCGTCAGGCACGATGCCGTCGCGAGCCATTTTCAGCATGGCCAGGGCGTGCAGCGGGATGTCTGGACGGGACCAGGCATCAGGGGCAGGGGACAGGTCGTCGGTGTTGGTTTCGCCGGTGACCTTGAACACGCGCAGGCTGATCTTGTCGGCCAGGGTCGGGCGCTTCACGAACCACTCGCCGTCAGCCCAGGATTGCAGCACGCCTTGGGCGTGAACGTTACCGTTCTTGGCTTTTTCAGCGACGTCGTGGAAGGCGTCGAACATCAGCAGGGTGTGCTTGAGTTCTTTGGCAGCTACTGGAGCCAGTTCGGCGTCGTCCAGCAGGTTAACCAGAGTCACGATGTTGTAGCCGCCCTGCATGGTGCCGAGCAGTTCAACAGCGCGCTTCTTGTCGATCAGGGGGGATTTGGCTTCGCCTTTGGCGATGGCGGACAGGAAGCCGGCCTTGACATAGGCTGCTTCGTCCACGCCTGGCGGAACGCGATTGGTGATCAGGTCAACGAGGAATGCTTCTTCGCCAGCCGGGGGATTTTTCAGCAGCTCGACCAGGCCTGCAGTTTGTTCGGCGTTTAGCGGCTGGGGAACGATACCCAGTGCTGCGCGCTCTTCGATATGTTTGCGGTAGGCTTCAAGCACAGTTATTACCCTCATCAGTGGTCCCAAATGGGTGTCCGGGACGCTCATCCCGAAATTGCCGTACTCATGCGCTGCATGGCGTTGTGAGCCACTTAGCCAGAATTACCGACAATTCCTTACAGAAGCTGCTTTCAAAGTTTTACGCCTGCAGAACGGGAGCTGATGAGGGTTGGCGTTGGGCTTTTCCCCGCTGGAAAAACCCCTCGCCAACACCGCTCTGAAGGAACGACTGTGCTCGTGACGCTTTGAAAACAGCTTCTAACGGACATTGGCGCCTAAAAAGGCAGGCTGATTCTACGGCAAAAAAAAATTAAAGGTAAGTCAGTGTTTATTGGACTTTGGTGGAGGCAGTCACCAGAGCCCGATTCTCCATGGGCCCTGAACTTTGAGGGGTGATCAATGGCCGACAAAGGGCTAACATGCCGGCCTGTCCTGCTTTTTCGCGTTTTGCCTATCTATGCCCAATCAGACCATCAAGACACCCTGCGTCGGCCTCTGCTCCACTGTTTACGGTGACCTGGTGTGCCGTGGCTGCAAGCGTTTCCACCACGAAGTGATCCACTGGAACGGTTACAACGAGGAAGAAAAGCGCGCGGTATGGCTGCGTCTTGAGCAGTTGCTGTCGCAGGTGATGGCCGCCAAGGTGGAAATTTTCGATCCGGCACTGCTGAGAATGCAGCTGGAGCAACGCAAGATCCGCTTCGTGCCCCATCAGTCGGAATATTGCTGGGCCTACCAGTTGATCGCCCGGGGCGCGCGGGTGATCAACAACCTGGAAGCCTACGGGATGGTGTTGCTGCCGGAGTTTCGCGAGTGGAACCTGCCGGAATTGCGCGACGCCATTGATCGGGAATTTTTCCTGCTCTCCGAGGCTCATTACCAGCGCTACATTGCGCCGGGGTTTCTCAAGGATGCGTTTGGCGGCTAAGATCATCGCGAGCAGGCTCGCTCCCACAGGGGATTTGTGAGCGACACAGATCCAGTGTGGGAGCGAGCTTGCTCGCGATGGCGTCCGGCCGAACACCACAAATCTCAATGCTTGTCGGCAATCTCCTCAAGGTGATCCGCCACTTCCGTTGGCTTGAGCACCAGCACGTCGCTCTCCACCGCATCGAGCACCACTTCCGCCGTATTACCGATCAAGGTCCCGGACAATCCGCTACGGGCCACGGTACCGATCACCGTCACCGCCGCCTGCAGCTTGTGCACCATGAACGGAATCAGCACATCCGCCGGGCCTTCCTCGATGTGCAGGTGATCATCGTCGATGTCGAATTCCGCCTGGAACGACTTGCATTGCTCGCGGTAGCGCGCCTGGATGGTTTCGCTGAGTTGAAACGTCGGGTCGGCCGACGACAGCATCGGCGACGGGTGGGCGCTGATCACGTGCAAGTGGGCCTTGGCCAGGGTGGCGATGTCATAGCCATGATCAATGATGGTGTCGTGCAGGTGGCGGTGTTCGAGGTCGGTGTTGCCAACGTCGACAGCTGCCAGGATCACTTTGTCTTTCCATGAACCAGCGGTTTTCACCAACAGTACAGGGGAAGGGCATTGGCGCAGCAATTTCCAGTCCTCGGGTGTCAGCAGGGCCTTTTTCAGTGCGCTGTCGGGAAAGTGCTGCTTCACCACAAGACCGCAGCCTTCGGCTTGCTGCACATCGATGATGGTTTGATGCAGGCTCTGATTCCAGGCTTGCTCAGTGGTGATGTTGTAACCGTCTTCCAGTAAAGCGGCCTTGAGCACACCCAACATGCCACTGTGATCGTGCTTGGGGTCGCACACCAGCAGATGCAACTGTGCCTGGGTCACACCGGCGATCAACTTCGCCCGTTTGAGCGCCAGGCTTTCGGAATGCTCGGGGTCGATGACCACCAGAATGCTGCGAACGGCTTGCATGTGCGCGATCTCCTGAAAATAAAAAAGCACGGCGTTGCACAACTATAGTTGCTGTCTGCGATTCGGGGACTTGATGCATATCAACGGTTGGCGACTGGTGGTCTGCGGGCAGGCCGGTATAATCGGCGCCCTTCGTTTTGAACCTATTTTTCCGTGAGCCCCATGATCCTTCCCGAAATTCACGAGTTCCTTGGCTGCCGCACCCCCGACGGCTGGATCGAGGCCGCGCTGGCCGATCAGGAAACCCTGCTGATCGACCACAAGAACTGCGAATTCAAGGCCGCCAGCACCGCGTTGAGCCTGATCGCCAAGTATCACTCCCACGTCGATCTGATCAACATGATGTCGCGCCTGGCCCGGGAAGAGCTGGTGCACCACGAACAGGTCATGCGCCTGATGAAGCGGCGCAAGATCGAACTGCGCCAATTGTCCGCCGGGCGCTATGCGTCGGGGTTGCGCAAGGTGGTACGCAGTCACGAGCCGGTGAAACTGGTGGACACCCTGGTGGTCGGCGCCTTCATCGAGGCCCGCAGTTGCGAGCGTTTCGAAGCGCTGGTGCCGCACCTGGACGAAGAACTGGGCAAGTTCTACTTCGGCCTGCTCAAGAGCGAGGCCCGGCATTTCCAGGGTTACCTGAAACTGGCGTACCAGTATGGCGACGCCAAGGACATCGCCCAGGTGATCGACAAGGTCCGCGCCGCCGAGCAGGAACTGATCGAGTCGCCGGACGTGGAATTCCGTTTTCATAGTGGTGTGCCGGCTGCGGCCTGAACATTCGGTGTTGTTCTTGCTCGCGAAGGGGCCATCAACAACGCAGACCCAGTCGTTCATGCCATTGCGCGATGGACTCTTCGGGGTACACATCGAACTGTAGATCTGCGGGCTGCGCCTCGACTTCCACCCATGATGCCTTTGAACCCAGCAGCAGGTGCGTGTGCTCCGGCGGCACCGGCAGCGGGGTATCGATGGCCGAGGCGAACGGGTGAATCAACTCCGGCCACTCCGGGCTAAACAGCCATAATCCCGAGCCGCAGACCGAGCAGAAATGCCGCTCGGCGGTGCTGTTGTGGGCGCGTTTGTCACCGTCTTCCTTGAGCCGCGCATGGTAGATCGCGATGTGCTTGCGCCCGCGAACCTTGAGGCTGGCGGCATCGCCACCGAGGTTGATCGCAAAGCCACCACCGCCCTGGGTCTTGCGGCAGATCGAGCAGTAGCAGCGCTGGTAAGGGTAGGGGTGGGCGCAGTTCAGACTGAACGACACCGCGCCGCAATGGCAGGAACCTTCGAGTTGCATGGGAGCCTCCGGCTGTCTGGAACGTACCCCGAACAGCCTAGACCGTCAGGGCTACTCGACCGGCACCAGAATCGCGTCGCCGGTCGCCACCAGTTTCAGTTGATCACCGGTCTGCGCGAACAGCTCGGCGCGGGCAAATACCTGTTTCTTGCCAGCCTTCACCACCCGGCCCCGGGCGATGAACACTTCACCGATGGCAGGCGCCAGGCAGTTGACTGAAAAGTGTGACGCCAGCACGTTGCCCGCCACGGTGCCAGCCGCGAAGCCACAGGCTGTGTCGAGCATCGCGCCAATCAGGCCGGCATGCAGGAAACCGGCATATTGCGCCATGTCGTTTTCGCGAAAAGCCATGGAGAGCTCGGCTTCGCCGCTTTCGGCGCGGGTGACTTCGAAGCCGGCCCAGCGGTTGAAGGCTGATGTCGAGTTGATGTGCTTGAGTGTGTTGAGCATGGCGAATCCCTCCGGTTGAGGGTTCAACATGCGCCAGGTGCGGGTGGATGTCATGGTTCATAAGGGAAGGTGATGGGCAGGTGGGTTGGTGGTGAATGGGTGGGCCCCATCGCGAGCAGGCTCGCTCCCACAGGGGACCGCGTTCCAAATGTGGGAGCGAGCCTGCTCGCGAAGAACGATAACGCGGTCCCACTGGACGCCCACCAAAGGCCAAGTCAGCATGTCCCCCTCGAAACCGGGACATGACCTGATGCGACGATTACCTTCCCTGGCAGCCCTGCGAACCTTCGAATGCGCCGCCCGCCACGCCCATTTCGGTCGGGCGGCCGCCGAGTTGTGTGTTACCGACAGCGCGGTCAGCCACCAGATTCGCCAGCTTGAAGAGCAATTGGGCGTGCCGCTGTTCGTGCGCGAGGGCCGGCAGATTCGCCCGACCCTGGCCGCCGGGCGCCTGATGCAGAGCTTGCAGCAGGCTTTCGAACTGATTGGCGATGCCTGCGATGAACTGCGCGATCCTTCATCCTTGGCGGTATTGCGTCTGGCGGTCACCGCCGAGCTGGCGCAAAAGTGGTTGATGAGCCGGCTCACGGATTTCTATGCGCGCTACCCGCACATCACCTTGCATCTGTACGAACAGCCGATCGATGCCACGGCGCCCGGGGAAGACATCGACCTGGCGATCACCTACGGCACCGGTCCGGTGGACAGCTCCGCGTATTTCGTCCGGCCGCTGCCGGCGTTGCAGTTCTTCCCGGTGTGCAGCCCCGGCCTGTTCAACCAGGGCACACTGAAAACCCCGAAGGACCTGGCCCGCCACTGTCTGCTGCACGACGACCAGGACGGCAAGACCTGGACTGCGTGGCTCACCAGCCATGCCGGCGACCAACGCCCGGACCGTCAACTGTATTTCGCCCATGCCGGGCTGGCACTGGAGGCCGCGGCCCAAGGGCAGGGCGTGGCCATGGGCGACAACCTGACGGCCCAGGAAGATTTGCTCAGCGGGCGTCTGGTGCGGCCGTTCACCTCGAGCATGACCGCGTTGGGCCAATATGCGCTGGTGTGCGAGCGGGTGCGGCTGGAGCGTCCGGCGGTGGCGCAGATGTTGGAATGGTTCAACGATCAATTGCTCGATTGATGAGTTAGATTCAAGTATTCCGAAATAATCATCGTTGGCGAGCCAGTCGCCAACGCCCTTAGCCTGTGGTCATTCCAATCCCTGCTGAAGAGGTTTGACCATGGCCCGTTTGCTCGACACCACTCCCAAACTGGACGGTTTCCGTCTGCCCGGCGAATTCGAAGCCAAGTCCGGTTGCTGGCTCGGCTGGCCGGAGCGCACCGACGTCTGGCGCAACGGTGCCAAACCGGCGCAGAAAGTCTGGGTGCAGATCGTCACCGCCATTTCCATGAGCGAACCGGTCACCGTGTGTGCCTCGGCGGCACAGTTCGCCACCGCGCGCCGTCAATTACCACCGCAAGTGCGCGTGGTGGAAATGACCTGCAACGACACCTGGTTCCGCGACAGCGGCCCATGCTTTGTGGTCAATGACCAGAGCGGCGAAGTGCGTGGCGTCGACTTCGAATTCAACGCCTACGGCGGCCTCGACGGCGGCCTGTACTACCCGTGGGACAAGGACGACCAGATCGCCAGCAAGATCCTCGAAATCGAAGGCTTCGACCGCTATCGAGCGCCGTTGATCGCCGAACTGGGTGGCATCCAAAGCGACGGCCAGGGCAGCATCCTGACCACCGAACAATGCCTGCTCAACCGTAATCGCAACCAGCACCTGGGCAAGGACGAAGTCACCCGTCGCCTGACCGATTACCTGGGTGCCGAGCAGGTGATCTGGCTGCCACGGGGCTGCAAGTTCGACGAAACCGACGGCCACGTCGACGACCTCGCGTGTTTCGTGCGCCCCGGTGAAGTGGTGCTGCAATGGACCGACAACCGCGACGACCCGCAGTGGGAAATCTATCAGGAGGCCTACGACATCCTGCGCAGCACCCGCGACAGTCGCGGTCGCGAGTTGATCGTGCACAAGCTGCCGCAGCCGGATGTGCTGGAGTGGACCGCCGAAGAAGCCGAAGGCCTGGACCAGCAGGACAGCACCCATACCCGCCAGGCCGGGACGAAAATCTGCGCGTCGTACATCAACTACTACGCCGGCAACAGTTCGATCGTGGTGCCGCTGTTCGGTGATCGCAACGACAAGGTGGCGCTGGCGACCCTGGCCGAGCTGTTCCCGAAACACAGCATCGTCGGCATCGAAAACTCCCGGGAAATCCTCCTCGGTGGCGGCAACGTCGCGTGCATCACCATGCCGCAGTACGCGGGCAAAGGAGTGTAAAAATGGGCCTGCACAAACTGACTCAAGCAATACTGCTGGTGCTTGCACCCCTGTGTGTGCAGGCCGCCGACACCGCCAGACCGGTAGTCAACCTGTACATCTGGGGCGAGTACCTGGCCCCGGACACCTTGAAGAATTTTGAAGCGAAAACCGGCATCCATGTGGTGGTCGACCACTTCGACTCCCTGGAAACCGTCGAGACCAAGCTGCTCACCGGCCGCAGTGGCTACGATCTGGTGCTGACGGCGGGGCAGCATCTGTCCCGGGCCATCGAGAGTGGCGCGGTGCAGACGGTCGACAAGCAGCAACTGCCGCATTTCGCCGGGGTCGGCGAGGAGTTTCGCCAGCACATGGCGGTGTTCGATCCGGGCAACCGCTACGCCGGGATCTACGCCTGGGGCACCACGGGCGTGGGTTATCAGGAGCAGGCGGTGAAACAGCGCCTGCCAGACGCGCCGACCGACAGTTGGGCGATGCTGTTCGACCCGGCCGTGGTGTCGAAATTCGCCGATTGCGGGGTCAGCCTGCTCAACGATCCCAACGAAGTGTTTGCGGCGGTCATGAAGTACATGGGCCTGGACATCAACCGCCAGAACCTCGATGACCTGAAGCTGGCCGAGCAGCAACTGGCGAAGATTCGGCCGTACATTCGCTACTTCGACAACGACCTGAACATCAGCGACCTGGCCAACGGCAACACCTGCGTGGCGATGTCGTGGAACGGCAACGTGGCCATCGCGGCGGGCCAGGCCGAGGCTGCGGGCAAGCCGTATTCGCTCAAGTACCGGATTCCGCAGGAGGGCACGTTGATCTGGTTCGATGCCATGGTCATTCCCAAGGACGCGCCGCACCCGAAGGCCGGCCTGGCATTGATGGACTACCTGATGACCCCGGAGGTGATTGCGCCGATCACCGACAGCATCCATTACGCCAATGCGATCACGGCGGCGGATGATCTGGTCGACCCGGTGATTCGCAACGATCCGGGGACGTATCCGCCGGCCGCGGTGAGGGCTTCACTGTATAGCAAGAATGACAATGGCAAGGCGTTCAACCGGGCGTTGATCAGGGCGTTCAGTCGGTTGAAGTCGGGGTTGTGATTGGTTTTGGATGATGTGGTGTCGCTACTGGCGTCATCGCGAGCAAGCTCGCTCCCACAGGTTTTGTGTTCGACATAAGACCTGTGGGAGCGAGCCTGCTCGCGATGAACGATAACGCGGTCTACCGGTTGGGCACCCGCCACAAATACCAGGAGGCCACCGTCCGATAGGGGCTCCACGCCAACCCGATCTCGATCATCTGCTTGCGCGTCGGCTGCACCTCCAGGCCCTTGAGCCGTCGATAACCCTCGCGCACGCCAAAGTCGTCGGCCGGCAGGATATCCGGGCGCTCCAGGCTGTAGATCAGCAGCATCTCCACGGTCCAGCGACCCACGCCGCGCAGGGTGATCAAGCGCTCGATCAGCGCTTCATCGTCCATGGCCAGTGCCGTGGCGTAATCCGGCACCACGCCGTCCAGCGACGCCTGGGCGATGCCCTGGATGGTCGTGATCTTTCTCGCGGAAAACCCGCAACTGCGCAGTCGGTCGAAATCCGTGGCGACGATCTGTTCCGGCCGGGGAAACGAACCCGAACCGAACAGCGCCAGTAGCCGGCCGACAATCGCATCGCCGGCCTTGGTATGCAGTTGCTGATAGGCAATCGCCCGCACCAGCGACTCATACGGGTCACGCGCCGCATGCGGCTGGTGCAGGCACGGGCCGATGGCGTCGATGTGGCGGCGCCAGTCGTCATCGATGGCGGCAAGGAAGGCACTGGCCGCCTGATAGCCGTCGGCCATGGGCTCAGGCTTTCCCGGACGGTTTCAACAAGGCGTTTACTTCGCCATAGGTCAAAGCCTTCAGATCGTGGCTATCGAACTTGCCGGTTTGCAGAAAACTCTTGGCGATGCCGGCCATGGCGCCGTAGAGGAACTCGGCGATGCCCGAACCTGCAGTCAGGCGTCGTACCCCCAGTGCTTCAAGCGCTTCGGGCGACGGCAGGCCCGGGAACCCCAGCACATTCAGTGGCAGCGAGGTGCCCTGGCACAGCGCCTTGATCTCGTACTCCGCGGTAACGCCTGCGGCAAACAGACCATTGGCACCGGCCGCCTGATACAGCGCGGCGCGCCTGAGGGTTTCGGCGACGCGGTCTTCGGCAGGCACCAGGCCCCGCAGGTAGACATCGGTGCGCGCATTGATAAACAGGTTCACGTTGCGTCGGTCGGCCACCTGGCGCGCGATCTCAATCTTGCGTACCAGCAACTCCGGCGGCGAGGAGCCGTCTTCGATATTGATCCCGACAGCGCCGGCGGCGATTACCGCATCAACCACCTGGGCCACCCGTTCCAGGTCATCGGAATAACCGGCCTCGATGTCCACGGTCAGCGGCACCGAAATGACCCGGGCAATCGACTCGACCGTCGAGACCAGGCGCTCAAGGGGCAGGGTGTTGCCGTCCGGATAGCCATGCACCCAGGCCACTGCCGCGCTGCTGGTGGCCACGGCCTTGTTGCCCAGTTGCTCCACCAGTCGCGCCCCGGCGGCATCGGCGACGTTGGTGAGGATCAGCAAACCCTCGTGATGCAGTTGGTGCAGTTGATTGTCGAGCCTGTCCATCGAGTTTCCTTCCTTATGAAAAATCTGTGGGGGGATCAGAGCGCCAGTTGCTCCGTGAGCTGCACCGCCGCGTTCTCCAGCCTGAGCAGAAACGCCTTGCGCGGCTGGCCTCCAGCGTAGCCGGTCAACGAGCCGTCGGCGCCGATCACCCGGTGGCAGGGCACGACAATCGATAAGCGGTTATGCCCGTTGGCCAGGCCCACGGCCCGGCTGGCACCGGGCTTGCCCAGGCTCGCCGCGATGGCGCCGTAGGTGGTGGTCCGGCCGTAGGGGATCTTCGCCAGTTCAGCCCAGACCCGACGGGAGAACTCGCTGCCGGGCATGTGCAAGGCCACGCTGAACTCAGTGAGCGTGCCGGCGAAATACGCGGACAATTGCGCTTCGATCTGCTGCAAATGCGCGTTGTGCCCCGGCGCCACGGCATAACCGAAACGGTTTTGCAGCGCTTCGACCGCGGGATTCAGCGAGGTCTGGTCGAGAAACTCCAGCAGCACCAGCCCACGCCGTTCGGCCATGGCGATCATCGGCCCCAGCGGCGTGGTCAGGCGCGTGAACAGCAGCGGCTCGCTGTTGGCCGCGCGGCCTGGGGTGATGTGAAAGGACTTCTGGAAGGCATCGCGAAAACCGCTGAGGGACTCGTAGCCGGAATCGAAGGCGACGTCATCGATGGAGTCGCCCTGTCTGATCCCGCCCAACGCCATGCCCAGGCGTCGGGCGCGTAGCCAGGCGTGGAAGGTCATGCCGAAATGCTGCTTGAACCAGCGACGCAGTTTCAGCGGTTCGATGCCAGCGACCAGTAGCTGGGCGTCGGTCCAGCGCTGCTCCGGGTCGGCGTCTACCGATCGGAACAGTGTCTGCACCCAGGCCGGCGCGCTGGCGGCGGTGTCCAGCGGTTTGCAGCGCAGGCAGGCGCGATAGCCCGCCGCCAGGCATTGTTCGGCGTTGGCAAAGAACTCGACATTTTCCGGCTTCGGGCTGCGGGCGGTGCAACCGGGGCGGCAGAAGATGCCTGTGGTCTTGACCGCCGTAAAGAACACCCCCTCGTAGGAGGTGTCTCGCTCGAGCATGGCGCGCACCATCTCGGCACGGGGCGGAAGCAGCGTTTTTTGTAGGTTCATGGGCGCAGCATAGATCGCGGCATGGGCGACCTCCACCGGAGAATCGACAGTGAATTTCGCTCCTTTGAACACTGCGAGTCAATGTGGGAGCGAGCTTGCTCGCGATGGCGGAGTGTTATGCAAAATTGATGTCACAGTTACTCCCTTATCGCGAGCAAGCTCGCACACGGTTTTTGGTGTTTAACTGACAGGTTTCAGTTTTCTGGCCGGGCGCTCAGCTTAGAAATCCCACTTCGTGGTCAGCATCACGTTGCGCGGTTCGCCGTAGTACGTGGTGTCGAAGTTGCCCAGGCCCGTCAGGTAGCGTTTGTCGAAGACGTTGTTGGCGTTGACGGTGAAACTCAGGTGCTCGTTGTACTCGTAGCGGCTCATCAGGTCGACGAGGGTGTAGCCACCTTGTTTGATGCTCGTGTAGTCGCCCACGGTCGGGCTGTAGATCTGGCCGTAGAACGCGCTCTGCCAGCTGATGCCGCCACCGACGGTCACCTGATCCAGTGCGCCAGGCAGGCGGTAGGTGGTGAATGTGCGGACGACGTGTTCCGGTTTGGTGGTCGACAATGGGTATCCGTAGATCCGCTGTTCATCGGCGTCACGGGTGCGGGCGTAGGTGTAGCCGGCCGACACGTTCCAGCCATCGGCCACTTCACCGGCCAGTTCCAGTTCCACACCTTTGGTGGTTGCACCGTCGACGGCTTTGTAGATGCCTTCGTTGGTGACCAGGTTGGTGCCGATCGACTCGGCGACGTTGTCTTGCTCGATGCGGAAGAAGGCCAGGCTGGCGTTCAGTCGACCGTCGAAGTAAGCGGCTTTCAGGCCGGCCTCGTAGCTGTCGCCTTCGACCGGTGCCAGGGTCGAGCCTGCAGCGTCCTTGTAGGTTTGCGGCTGGTAGATGCTGGTGTAGCTGGCGTACACCGAGTAGGTGTCGTCCAGGTCATAGACCACACCAGCGTAAGGCGTGACCACCCCATGTTCCTTGTAACTGGCATGGGTGTCATCGAGTCCCGCACCCGGATAATACGAATAGTCTTCGTTGTACTTGAACGTGCTCAGACGGCTGCCGAGGATGATCGACAGGTCGTCAGTCGCATGCAGGCGCGTGGCCAGGTACAGGCCGTTCTGACTTCGGGTGCGCTCGTATTTACCGTTTTTCGGGAAGTTCTGTTCCGGCAAGTCGCCATTCCAGTCATAAATGCTGCCCGGGACCATTGCGAAGGCGCTGGTGTCGTAGGTCGCACCGGTCTGGCGCGAGTGGGACGCCATGAAACCGGCCACCAGTTCATGCTCGCGGCCACCCAGGGAGAAGGGGCCGGTAACGTTCACGTCAGCGGTGTTTTGCACGCGATGACCTTCCCAGCGCCCCCAATACAGGAACATGCCCTCACCGGTGGCGCGGTCCGGGTTGCCGCCGCTGGCCGAGGCCAGGCGAGTGTCGTGATCGGTGGTTTTCTGGTCGAAGCTGGCCTTGAACTTCCAGTCGTTGGCCAGGGCCTGTTCCAGGGAGGCGAAGTAGGTGATGTCGTCGAAGTCGCGTCGGCTCCAGTCGGCACCCGGGTTGAAGTGACGCGGGAAATCGGTACGGCCGCCGTCCGAGAAGTACACCGGGTTGCCGGTCCAGGACGAGCCTCGCGGGGTGGTGCTTGACTTGTCGATGCCGAAAGTCAGCAGGGTGTCGGGTGTCAGGTCGGCTTCGAGGATGCCGTAGAACAGGTCTTTTTTCTGGCTGTAATGGTCCTGGTAGGAGTTCTTGTCGGAATAGGCGCCGACGAAGCGACCACGTACGCTGCCGGTATCGTTCAGCGAGCCGGAAATATCGCCGACGCCGCGATAGGCGTCCCACGAACCGACGGTGCCGCTGATCGACGCCTTGAATTCCTTGGTCGGTTTCTTGCGGATCAGGTTGACGGTGGCGGATGGATCGCCCGAACCGGTCATCAGGCCGGTCGCGCCCTTGACGATTTCGATGCGGTCCAGGCTGGACGCGTCGTCGCCGTTGTTCGGGTTCTCACCGTACACGCCGTCATAGGGAATGTTGACGCCGTCGTACTGGAAGTTGGTGATGGCAAAACCACGGGCGGAAAACTCGGTGCGGTCACTGTCGTACTTCTGCGTGGAAATGCCGGGGGTGTTGCGCAGTGCGTCGCCGATACTCTGGACGCCGCGGTCGTCCATCTGCTGACGGGTAATGACCGTCACCGATTGCGGCGTTTCGCGGATCGACAGCGGCAGGCCGGTGGCCGAAGACGTCGAGCCGGTGGTGTAGGAACGCGTACCTTCGGTGGTGGCGCCCAGCGCCTGGCCGGAAATGGTCGTCGCGCCCAGTTGCAGGACGCTGTCGTCCCTGGCCGGTTTTCTCTCGGTGTCGGTTTCAGCGGCGTGGGCGGCGAGGCTCAGCAGGGCGGCGGGCAGGGCCAGCGCCAGAGGGCACAAGGCAAAACGGAAACGGGCGACAAGCTGGTGCGACATGGGGATCCCTTTGCGTCGAATCGGTCGGTAGTTGAAGTGCTTCTGAGGGGTTAACCGAACGAAAAACGCAAAGGGGAACTGCAGCGTGAAAAATGTTGATAATTATTCTCAGAAAGCCAGACCGAGCCGCTCATGCCACCGGGCGATGGACTCTTCGGGGTAGACATCGAACTGCTTGTCGTCCGGTTGCACCTCGGCCTCCACCCAGCAGTTTCAACTGATCGCCGGGTTGCGGGTGGTGTCATTGTCTATAACAGAGGGTGATGGGCAGGTGGACTTGTGGTGAATGGGCTGGACTCAGCGCGAGCTAGCTCGCTCCCACAGGGGGGCATGAATGCTCGAGAACTTCTGTGGGAGCGAGCTTGCTCGCGATAGCGTCATATCATTCGCTATTGCAGTGACTGACACGACGCCTTCGCGAGCAAGTCGAATCGTCGTACCGTCGCTCCCGCATTTAAACCAAGCGCCTCAGGTGCGGCGTGCCATCAGCAACACCGAAGCCGCCGCAGACAACAGGCCCGCACAGCAACGGTTGAAGATCCGCTTGCCCGACGGCTTGGCGAACCAGCGACGCATGTGCAGACCCATATAGGCGTAGGCGCCGATGGCGATCCATTCCAGTATCAGAAACAAGGTGCCCAGCACGAAGAATTGCGGCGCGATGGCCTGGGTCGAATCGACGAATTGCGGCAGGAACGCCGTGAAAATCAGGATCGCCTTGGGATTGCCGGCCGCCACCAGGAATTCCTGCCGGGCCAGTGCCAGTGTCCCCACCGGGGCGGTGCTGATCACGTTTTCGACGCCAGGATCGGCGCGCCACAGTTGCCAGGCGAGGTAGAACAGGTACGCCGCACCGAGGATCTTGATCGCGTAGAACAACAGCTCAGAGGTTTGCAGCACGACCGCCAGGCCTGCCGAGGCGAGAGCGATCATCCCGGCGAATGCAAGCAATCGACCGATGCCGGCCACACAGGCCGTGCGGTAGCCGTAGCGGGTCGAGTTGCTGACCGACAGCAGGTTGTTCGGGCCCGGCGCCATGTTGAGGGCGAAGCAGGCGGGCAGAAACAGGGTGAGAGTGGCGATGTCCATCGGTGGCTCCTGAAGCAAGAACCGTATTTTTATCACGGTTCGGTGGTGGCTTGACCCATACAGTCAGGGGCACAAACCACCGTACAACGGGCTACCTTGCGAACTTCTTCGCCCCGGCGACACACAGGATCACCGCCACGGTAACGCCCAGCATGCCGAGGCTGACCTGTTCGTGCAGCAGGGTGGCGGCCAGTGTCAGGCCAAAGAACGGTTGCAGCAGTTGCAGTTGCCCGACAGCCGCGATTCCGCCTTGGGCGAGCCCGCGGTACCAGAACACGAAACCGATCAACATGCTGAACAGCGACACGTAACCCAGGCTGAACCACGCCGGGGTGCTGATGCCGCTGAACGACGCGGGCATGCGCATCCAGGTCAGCACCGCGACCAACGGCAACGACAACACCAGCGCCCAGCAAATCACCTGCCAGCCACCGAGGGTGCGGGACAGCTTTGCGCCTTCGGCATAACCGAGTCCGCAGGCCAGGATCGCCAACAACATCAAAAGGTCGCCCTCGGGTGAGGCGGTCAACCCTTGGGACAGGGCGAAGCCCACCACCAGCAGACTGCCCAGCACCGAGAAAATCCAGAACGCCGGCCGTGGTCGCTCGCCACCGCGCAACACACCGAATACCGCCGTTGCCAGCGGCAACAGGCCGACGAAGACGATGGAATGCGCGGACGTTACGTATTGCAGCGCCAGCGCAGTCAGCAGGGGAAAACCGATCACCACGCCCAGGGCGACGATGGCCAGGGGCAACAGTTGATTGCGTGCGGGGCGCTTCTCCTTGAACAACCACAGCAAACACAACGCCAGAATCGCAGCGATGGTGGCGCGGGCGACCGTCAGGAAAACCGGATCGAATTCCAGCACCGCCACCCGTGTCGCCGGCAGCGAACCGCTGAAAACCACCACGCCGATCAGGCCATTGAGCCAGCTGCGGGTGGCGTTTTCCAGGGTGTGTTTTTGCAGGTCAGATGTCCGTTCCATTCGGCGTTCGCTCACTGTTTTGATTGCATGGAATCCATCGTATGATCGGCTACCGATACAATCAAAAAATTGTCATGGATACATCTCGACATGTCGCGATCACGCTATAAATCCCTGGTGGACGCCTTTGCCGCCGATATCCGTTCGGGACTTTTGCCGCCCGGTACACGCTTGCCGACTCACCGGCAATTGGCCACCGAACACGGACTGGCGCTGGTGACCGCCAGCCGGGTGTATGCAGAGCTTGAGGGCATGGGGTTGGTCAGCGGCGAAACCGGCCGCGGGACTTTCGTGCGGGAGACATCGCTGCCGCCCGGCCAGGGCATTTCGCAGTCCGTGGTGGCGGCAGGAATGATTGACCTCAACTTCAACTATCCGTCATTGCCGGGCCAGGCGGACCTGCTGCGCAATGCCTTGCGCCAGTTGGCGTTGTCCGGTGATCTCGAATCCCTGCTGCGCTATCAGCCCCACGCCGGGCGTTTGCACGAGCGGGCCTCGGTGGCGCGGCATCTGGTGGAGCGTGGGTTGAACGTACTGGCCGAGCAGGTGTTGATCGTCAGCGGCGCCCAGCATGGCCTGGCGGTAACGATGATGGCGTTGCTCAAACCCGGCGATGTGATTGCGGCCGATGCATTGACCTATCCCGGATTCAAGACACTGGCCGAAACCCTGCACCTCGAAGTCTTGCCCATTCCGGTCACCGACAATGGGCCTGATTTGCCGGCCCTGGAGAAACTCTGCCGGAGCCGATCGGTACGGGCGATCTATTCGATGCCGACCCTGCACAACCCCTTGGGCTGGGTGATGGGTGCCGATCAGCGCGAGCATTTGGTGGCGATTGCGCGTCAGCATGACTTGATCATTATCGAGGACGCCGCCTACGCGTTTCTGGCTGAAGACGTGCCGCCACCCTTGGCCGAGATGGCGCCCGAACGAACGGTGTATGTGTCCGGTTTATCGAAAAATGTCGCCACCGGACTGCGCGTCGGGTTTGTGGCCGCGCCCGCCCAATGGATGGCGGCGTTCGAGCGCACGATCATGGCGACCACCTGGAACACTCCCGGCGTGATGACTGCGATTGTCACTGCCTGGCTCGACGACGGCACCGTCAACCATCTGGAGGCGCAAAAACGCGCCGATGCGCAGGCCCGGCAAACCCTGGCCCGCGAGGTGCTGCAAGGGCTCGACTACATCACCCATCCCTCTTCGTACTTCATCTGGTTGCCGTTGGCCGAAGACGCTCGGGCCGATCAGGTTGCCATGGCCCTGATGCGCGAGCAGGTGTCGGTTTCGCCAGCCGAACCCTTTGCGATCACGGCCTATGTGCCACACGCGATACGCCTGGCGCTGGGGTCGGTGGACATGGATTCACTGCGCCAGGCGCTGGTGAAAGTGAAGAGGGTCGTCAGTCTGTACACCTGATTTTCGCCAGTTAATCCAGCACAGGGCATTTTTCTTCAATACGGGGTTACGGTGGGTCATTACCTTCAAGCCTGGTTCAACTGAATGGAAGAAGGTGTGCAATGAGTCTGTTGATGTCCATGGCGGCGTTCGCGCTGGTCGCTTCAATCACGCCGGGGCCGGTGAATATTGTGGCGTTGAGCTCCGGGGCACGGTTCGGTTTCAGGGCCAGCCAGCGTCATGTCGCCGGGGCCACACTGGGGTTTGTCTTGCTGCTGGTGTTGATGGGGTTGGGGCTGCATGAGCTGTTGCAGTTGTGGCCGGCGTTGACGCAAACGGTGCAATGGGCGGGCGTGGCGTTTCTGTTGTACATGGCCTACAAACTGGCGGCTGACAATGGACAGGTGGAGGCCAAGGATTCGGCGCGTGCCCCGTCGATGTTGTACGGCGCGGTCATGCAATGGCTCAACCCGAAAGCCTGGCTGGCCTGCGTGGCCGGTATGGGGGCGTTCGTAGCCGATGGCGAGGCGCGGCTGGTGTGGCAGTTCGCGGCGGTGTATCTGGTGATCTGCTATGCCTCGGTCGGCTGCTGGGCCTATGCCGGCACGTTCCTGCGCGGTTACCTGAACAACCCGGCCGGCATGCGCTTGTTCAACCGGGCGATGGCGATGCTGTTGGTGGTGAGTGCGGTGTATTTATTGCTGCCCTGAGCACAGGGTTCAGCCGCGATACTGCCCCGGTGTCGCGGCCAAATGCTGTTTAAACGCCCGCTGAAAATGCGCCTGATCGGCAAACCCCGCTTCCAGTGCCACGTCGGCGATCAGTTTGCCGCTGCGCAGTTGATCCTGGGCGAACTGGATGCGCCGGTTGACCAGGAACGCGTGGGGCGTCATGCCGAAATGTTGTTTGAACGTCCGGATCAGGTAGGACGGCGACAGTTGTGCCGCCGCGCAAATGTCTTCGAGCTTGAGCAGGTGCGTGCAGTTGTCGCGGATGTATTCGGCGGCGCGTTCCAGTTTGAAGTTGGGCTCGCGCAACGGCTGCGCTACCGGGTTGAGCTGCAATTGCACTTCGCTGAAGAACTCCACCGCCAGGCTTTGTTTGCGCAAGACATCCTGTTGCGGATCGACCAGCACCGCATACAAATCGTTGAGGCCTGCAAACAGACTCGCATCCCGCGTATGGGTGACCGAAAACCGGCGAAACGCCAAGTCGTCACTGAACCCGAGCTGATGCTGCAAATCGGTCAGCCACGGCGTATCGACGTACAGCATCACATACGACCACGGCTGATCATCGATGGGATTACAGGCGTGGACGTCGCCCGGGTTCATCAACACGACGGTGCCGACGCTGACCGCAAACTCGGACTGCTCATGGATATAGGTGCTGCTGCCTGCGGTGATCGCGCCGATGGAAAAGTGCTCGTGAGAATGCCGGGTGTAGCAGACCTCGCGACCGTCGACGATCGAGCGGGCTTCGATGAAGGGCAGGGCGTCATCGCGCCAGAAGCGAGGGGCCTTGTCAGCGTGTTTGGCGGCGGTGTGCTTCATGCTCGGTCCTCGGCAGGTCAGCGCCCGAGTGTATTAGCTCTCGCCGTCAAAGGCTCGCTGCAACGCGGCGATATCGAGTTTTTTCATCTGCATCATCGCGGCCATGGCGCGTTGGGATTTTTTCGTGTCGGGGTCTTTTATCATGTCCATCATTGCGACGGGCACGATTTGCCACGACAGCCCGAACTTATCCTTGAGCCAGCCGCATTGCTGCGCTTCAGGCACGCCACCGGCCGACAGGTTGCCCCAGTAATGGTCGACTTCTTCCTGGGTCTGGCAATTGACCTGGAACGAAATCGCCTCGCTGAACTTGAACAGCGGTCCGCCATTCAGGCCAGTGAAGCTCTGCCCGTCGAGCTCAAAGCTGACGGTCATGACCGAGCCTTCGGGGCGGCCGTGGAACTCGAACCCGGCGTTGCCGTAGTGGGTCATGCCGGTGATTTTCGAATGATCGAAGATCGAACAGTAGAACTTCGCGGCATCTTCGGCTTGATCTTCAAACCACAGGCAGGGCGTGAGTTTTTGAACGCGTTGCATGGCGGGCACTCCTCGGCAGGTTATGCAGGCTGGATTTAAAGCGTAGCCAGCCCAGAGGAGTTCGGCAGTACCGTAGATCGACCCGCGCTCAAAATTGCCAGCGGGTGGTCAGTTGCAGGGAGCGAGGCTCGCCGTAGAAGCCGGTGCCAAAGTTGCCCAGCCCGGTGTAGTAGGTTTTGTCGAAGAGGTTCTTCACGTTCAACGTAGTGCTCAGGTGCTCGTTGAAGCGATAGCGCGCCATAACGTCCACCAACGCATAGCTGCGCTGGGTGATGGTCGAGTTCTGGCCGAAATTGACGGTGTCGGCGGGGTTGGGCTGGAACACGTTGCCAAAGAACTCGCTCTGCCAGTTCACGCCGCCGCCGAGCGTGAGGGGGCTCCATCGCCCCGGCAACCGATAAGTGCTGAACAATCGCACCAGTTGTTCCGGTGTCGTGGTTTGCAGGATCGAACCGTAGACATAATCGCCTTGGGCATCGCGGGTATGGTTGTAGGTATAGCCGGCCGACAGATTCCAGCCTTCGCTCACTTCCCCCGTCAGTTCGATTTCAAAGCCCTTGGTGGTCGCGCCCTGCACCGCACGGTACACCGACTCGGCGTCGACGCCGCTGACGTATTCGGCGATGTTGTCCTGTTCGATGCGATAGAGCGCGAACCTGGCATTCAGGCGACCGCCGTAATAATCGGCCTTGATCCCCGCCTCGTAGCTGTTGCCTTGCACCGGGTCGAGCAATTGCCGATTGGCGTCCTTGCTCATTTGCGGCTGATAGATGCTGGTGTAGCTGCTGTACAGCGAGTAGGTGTCGTCGAGGTCGTAGATCAGCCCGGCGTAGGGCGTGACCACGCCGGTCTGGCGATAGCTGTCGCGGATGTCGGCGGTGTCCGGAGCGCTGTAGTCCAGATCATCATGACCCTTGAAATCACTGATCCGCGTGCCGAGGATCAGCGCCAGGTCGTCGCTGGTTTTGAGTCGGGTAGCCAGGTAGACGCCGGTCTGGCGCTGCTCGATATCGTTGTCACCCACCCGTGGAATGTCCGGTTTCGCAAACTCGCCGTGCCAGTCGAAAATGCTGCCATTCAAGGGCGGATAAACCGAGCCGTAGACCGGGATGTCCTGGCGGGTGTTCATCGACATGAAGCCTGCGATCAATTCATGCTCGCGGCCGAACAGGGCGAAAGGGCCGGTCAGGTTGATGTCGATATTGTCCTGGACCTGATCGCCTTCGAACTTGCCCATGTACATGAACATGCCGCCCCCGGTGACCGGGTCCGGATTGCCGCCGCTGGCGGAGGCAAGGAAGGTGTCGTGCTTGCGGTGCTTGCGGTCGTAACTCACCTTGAGGACCCATTCGTTGTTCAGTTGCTGATTCACCGAGGCGAAGAGTGTCTGGTTGTTGAAGTCGCGGCGGCTCCAGTCCGTGGCTGGGTTGAACGAGCGCGAGAAGTCGGTGCGTGAGCCGTCGCTGTTGTACATCGGGAAACCGGTCCAGCTGGCGCCACGGGAGCGGGTGTTCTGTTGGTCGATGCCGAATGTCAGCAGTGTGTTCGGTGTCAGGTCGGCTTCGAGAATGCCGTAGGCGATGTCCTTGGTGTTCTGGTAGTGGTCGACATAGGCGCTGCGGTCCTGGTAAACCCCGACAAAGCGTCCACGCAAGTGACCGCTTTCGATCAGCGGGCCAGCGATATCCGCTTCGCTGCGGTAGCTGTCCCAGGAGCCGACGGCAGTGCTGACCGCGGCCTGGAATGCCTGGGTCGGGCGTTTCCTGATCAGGTTGACCGTCGCCGACGGATCCCCCGAACCGGTCATCAGGCCGGTTGCGCCCTTGATGATTTCGACGCGGTCGAAGATCGCCATGTCAGTGCTGGTGGTGCCGTAATCGTAGACACCGTCGTAGTCAGTGTTGACGCCGTCGTACTGGAAATTGGTGATCGGCAGGCCGCGGCTGGAGAACTCCCAGCGCTCGCTGTCGTAGTTTTGCACGCTGATGCCGGGTACGCGGCGCAAGGCGTCGGCGATGCTGGTGGAACCCTGGTCGTCCAGGAGTTGACGGGTGATGACCGTGACCGATTGCGGTGTTTCGCGCAGGGACAGGGGCAGACCGGTGGCCGTAGAGGTCGAACCAATGGTGTAGGCATGTGAATCTTCGCTGATTGGCCCCGGCGCTTGTCCGGAAATGTTCGTGGCGCCCAGTTCCAGCGTGCCTGTTGCGGCGGACGCGGCGCGCAGCACATAACCGCCGTGACCCTGGGCTTGCGCTTGCAGGCCAGTGCCTTGCAGCAATTGATGCAACGCTTGCGGCTCGCTGTAGTCGCCGCTCAGGCCAGGGCTGCGTTTGCCAGTTGCCAGGTCGTTGTGCCCGGCGAGAAACACGCCTGCTTGCTCGGCAAAACGGTTGAGGGCGCTGACCAGGGAGCCGGCAGGGATCGCGTAATGACGTTGTTGCCCGCCGGATAGTTCAATGCCCGAGAGGGTGTCGGCTCGGACTGTTGGCGCTGCAAAACCCGTCAAGCCGAACGCCAAGACCAGCACCGACAGGTGCAAAGCGCAGGAGCGGCGAGTAAGGGTGACGCGCGACATGAAGTTCCCGGCAATCTAACGGCTTTAAGGGTTAACCGAGCGAAAACCCGAAAAGGGTACCGGCACGACGAAAAAAATCAGCTTCACGCTTTCGCGGCAACATTGACCCACCAGTCCAGCGGCTTTTCCAGCCGGATCGGCAACGCCGCTTCCAGCAGGCGCAAGGCCTGGTCAGTATCTTTGAGCGGGAACGAACCCATGACCGGTAACCCGGCAACGGCCGGGTCGCAGCCCAGATGTCCGGGGCGATAACGGCTTAATTCCTCGAGCAACTGGCCCAGCGGCAGGTTGTCTGCCAGCAACAGTCCACGGCGCCAGGCTTCACGGCTTGGCGTGGCAGCAGTCGGGGCAGGGAGGTGGTGTTCGCTGAACGACAGTTGTCGTCCAGCCTCGACCACCTGCACCAACCCATGGGCGGTGCGGACTTCGACGGCGTCTTCGTAGACATTCAGCAGCGTTTGCCGGTCGTCCTGACGTACGCTGAAACGCGTACCCAGTGCGCGCATCCGGCCCTCGTTGGTTTGCACCAGCAACGGACGAACGTGGTCCTTGGCGGTGTCGATCAACACTTCCCCGGCCTGCAACAGCAGCAGGCGTTGCGTGGCGTCGAAACGCACGTTGATTGCGCTCAACGCGTTGAGCCAGATCTGGCTGCCATCACTGAGGCGGGCTTCGCGGGTTTCGCCGGTGCCGGTGGAGAGGTCGGCGGTCCAGCGCGCCAGTGTGAGCGGCAGGGCGGTTTCCCTCCAGGTACTCCACCCCAACAAACCACCCGACGCCAGGATCAGCAGACTCTTGGCGGTCCGGCGACGACTGATTGGCATGCGCCCGGCGTTGCGCAACACCTGGCCGGCCGCTTGCTGATGATCGTCCTGCAACGCGGCAAAGCGCTGGCCGACCCGTTCGACATACTGCCAGGCCGCCTGATGTTCGCCGCTTTGCGCCAGCCAGGCCTGCCAGTGTTGACGTTCCTGCTCGCCGACCTGCTCATCATTGAGTTGCACATACCACTGCGCCGCTTGCTCAAGGCTTCCATGGCTGATGGCGTTGGTGGCGATCCGGTTCATTGAATCAACAGGCCGTCGAGTTCGGCCTCAAGGATCGCGCAATGCATCAAGGCCTGGGCCAGGTACTTTTTCACCATGCGCTCGCACACGCCGATTTCCTCGGCAATGACGCGGTAAGGCAGGCCGTGCAGCTGCGCCAGAATGAACGCCTCGCGCACGCGTTGGGGCAAGCGTTGCAGCATGGCGTCCACTTCATACAGCGTCTCAACGATGATCGCGCGCTGCTCCGGCGAGTGCTGGACCACCTGGGGTTGCGCGGCCAACGTGTCGAGCCACGCCTGTTCGAGCTGTCGCCGCCGCCAGTGATCGATGCACAAGCCCCGGGCGATGGTCGCCAGGTAAGACCGTTCGTGGGTTTCGCCGTCGAATACCTGTGGGCGCTTGAGCGCGCGGATGAAGGTGTCGTGGGCCAGGTCGGCGGCATCGAACGCATTGTTCAGGCGTCGACGCAGCAGCTCGTGCAACCAGCGGTGATGGCTGATGTAGAGGTTCTGGACGCAGGAGGTGTCGGCAACCGTCATCGTGAGTGCATGTCCGTGGGCGATCCGCGCCCTTGTGCAAATAAGAATTGATCGCGATTAAAGCAAAAGGCCATGAGCAGTGCAAATGATATTGGTTTGCTTTTAGCTCGTGTCGGAATTAATGTAGTCATAATGACTTTATGTTGGGTCATTGTGACTATTTTTAGTGTTGGTCATATTGACTGCTGATGCCTAAGAGGCTCGATCTGCAAGGGCTGTCGAGATGGCACGGATCGTGAAACAACAACCGTACAACTGAACGACTTCAGGAGTACCGGAAAATGTCCCAACTCTTCAGCAGCCCTCAGAACGTTTTGCACCTGTCGAGTCACGTGCTCGGGGTGGGCCTGGCCATGCTGCTTGCCGGCATCTACGGCGCCTATCTGTACGCCGGCTCGCTATCAATCCCGGCATTGGTGTCGATGCATGCAATGATCATCCTTGGTCCGACCTTGCTGAAAATCGGTTATGTGATGCGGCTGCTGTCCCAGTATCGCCTCAACGCACCGGCAGTCGGAGCGATCGCTTGATGCGCAAGTTGGCCGCTGCTCCCGTTTTCAGCCTGGGCTTTCGCCCGTTCTTTCTCGCCGGAGCGGGGTTCGCGGCGATTGCCGTGGCCCTCTGGGCCGCCTGGCTGTACGGCCATTTATCCGGTACGCAACCGGTGGGTGGCATGCTCGCCTGGCATCGGCATGAAATGCCCTTCGGTTTTGCCGGTGCGATCATTGCCGGGTTCCTGTTGACCGCAGTGCCGAACTGGACCGGTCGGCCGGGGCTCAGTGGTTGGCCGCTGATCGGGCTGGTGCTGGTATGGCTGCTGGCGCGTCTGGCGTGGTTCCTGCCGATTTCTTCGTCGCTGTTGTTCGTGATGGAAATTCCATTTCTGCCGCTGTTGGCCTGGGTGCTGGGGCGAGATCTGGTGGCTGCCTGCAAGCGCGAAAATTATCCGATTCTGTTGATGATCACGTTGCTGGCTGGCTGTCAGGCATTGACGCTGACCGGCATCGTCCTGGATGACGCCGATCTGCAACGGCACGGTGTGTTGGCCGCTTTGTGGTTGATCGGCGCGCTGATGAGTGTGATTGGCGGTCGTGTGATTCCGTTCTTCATCCAGCGTGGACTGAATCGTCCTGCCGCGCCTGCAGTGAACCCGTTACCCGGCAAAATGCTAATGGCTAGCGCCATGCTCGCGGCGGTTTCGTTTGCCGGTGGTTTGAATGATGTCCCCCGGCTTTGGCTGGCCGGTTTGTTTGGATTGATGAGCGCGCTGCATGTGATACGCCTGTGGCGCTGGCATGATCGGGGACTGTGGCGGGTGCCGTTGTTGTGGTCGTTGTATCTGGCCTATGCCTGGATTGTGATCGCGACGCTGGCCATGACGCTGTGGCATGCCGGTTTGATCCATCAGCAAACCCTGGCCACTCATGCGCTGGCGGTAGGCGGTATTGGCGGGTTGATCCTGGCGATGATCGCGCGGGTCCGTCTCGGTCATACCGGGCGTGAGTTGAAACCGTCCAGGATGATCGTGGCGGGTTTTATCGTGCTGCTGGCGGCCGGGGTGTGCCGGGTTGGGCTGGTGGCATTTTCCACTAATGGGTTGGCGCTGTCGGCGCTTCTCTGGTGTACGGCGTTTGGCCTGTTCGTGTGGCGTTATGCCAGGATACTGTGGCGTCCGAGGCTCTAAGCCAAGCTTGCATAGCCGCCCATCGAGGCGGCTTTTTTGTGACCGGTGGTCGATGCATCAGGACACCGGGGAAAATTGCGCTTAGCTAAAGGGATAACCCGAGGCGCGCGCAGGTGTTCCAGGACCACAGCGACGCCCCTTCAGATCACCCTGAGTCTGAGGAACCGCGCCATGCTCACCCTGAACATCAATGGCCAGGATCAGGAGCTGGATGTCCCCGCCGACATGCCGCTGCTCTGGGTCTTGCGCGATGTTGCCCACCTCACCGGCACCAAGTTCGGCTGTGGCATCGCCCAATGCGGGGCCTGCACCGTGCACGTCGATGGCGCGCCGCTGCGCTCCTGCATCACGCCGGCCACGGCCGTGGCCCACGGGCAAAAGATTCTTACCATCGAGGGCCTGTCTGCGGATGGTTCGCACCCGGTGCAACAGGCTTGGGCGGAACTTGACGTGGTCCAGTGTGGTTACTGCCAGTCCGGGCAGATCATGTCGGCGGCGGCGTTGCTGGCGAAGATTCCGCAACCGACCGACAGCGACATCGATCAGGCGCTGTCCGGCAACATCTGCCGTTGCGGCACTTACCCGCGGATCCGCGCGGCGGTCAAACGCGCCGCCGAGCTGGGTTGAGGTGAGCATGAACAGCATCAACGCGTTATCGCGTCGTGGTTTTCTCAAGGGCAGTGCCGTGCTGGGCGGTGGGCTGGTGGTGGCGTTTGCCATGCCCGGCGCCCACCGTTTCGCCATGGGCGCGGAGAACCAGGGCAACGTGTTTGCACCCAACGCCTTCCTGCGCATTGGCAACGACAACAGCGTCACCGTGTTGCTCGGTCACTCGGAAATGGGCCAGGGCATCTGGACCGGGCTGACCATGCTGATTGCCGAAGAACTGGACGCCGACTGGTCGAAGATCCGCGTCGAGCATTCCCCGGCCTCGGCCGCCGATTACGGCCTGTCTGGTTTTGGCGGGATGCAAATCACCGGCGGCTCGACCTCGACCTGGATGGAGTTCGACCGCTATCGCCAGGCCGGCGCGGCGGCGCGCTTGATGTTGATCGACGCGGCGGCCAAGCGTTTCAACGTCGCACCGTCCGAGATTCATACAGAGTCGGGGGTGGTCATTGCCGGTGAACACCGTGCCAGCTATGGCGAATTGGCCGATGACGCCGGGCAGTTGCCACGACCGGACCCGGCCTCGATCAAACTCAAGGACGCGAAGGACTGGCGGCTGATCGGCAAACCCACCAGGCGCCTGGACACACCGGAGAAAATCACCGGCCGGGCGAAGTTCGGCATGGACGTGCAGTTTGACGGGCTGATGACCGCGATGGTCGCCCGTTCACCCACCTTCGGCGGCAGCGTCAAATCCTTTGAAGGCGCCGAAGCGCTGGCGATTCCGGGGGTGCACAAAGTGGTGCAAGTGCCGACGGGAATCGCGGTGATTGCCGATCATTTTTGGGCGGCGAAGCTGGGGCGCGATGCGCTGAAAATCGAGTGGAATCCAGGGCCGAACGCCGGGCTCGACAGCCAAGCGTTGCTGGAGAGTTTCCGCAAACTCGCCACCACCCCCGGCATCAACGCCGGTCAGGCGGGGGATACCCTGGCTGCGCTGGCGAAAGCGACCAGGAGGATCGACGTTGAATACAGCGTGCCTTACCTGGCCCACGCGCCGATGGAGCCGCTGAACTGCACGGTGAGCATCACCCAGGATAAATGCGAAATCTGGACCGGCACCCAGTTCCAGACCCTGGACCAGATGGTCGCCGGGAAAATCACCGGGCTCAAACCGGAACAGGTGGTGATCCATACCGAATTTCTCGGCGGCGGCTTCGGGCGCCGGGCCAATCCGACTTCGGACTTCGTCAGCGAAGCGGTGTATGTCGCCAAGGCCGCCGGTGCACCGGTGAAAACCGTGTGGGCGCGGGAAGACGACATCCGCGGCGGCTATTACCGCTCGGCGTTCCTGCACCATGCGCGTATCGGGCTGGGCGCCGACGGCCTGCCGCTGGCCTGGAAACATGTGATGGTCGGGCAGTCGATCATGGCCGGAACCTCGCTCGAAGCGAGCATGGTCAAGGACGGGATCGACAAGACCTCCGTCGAAGGCGTGGCCGACAGCCCTTACCTCGAAGGACTGGCCAATCACCAGATCGAACTGCACTCACCGAAAACCGGCATCAGCGTGTTGTGGCTGCGTTCGGTGGGGCACACCCACACCGCGTTTGTCATGGAGTCGCTGATCGATGAACTGGCCACGGCGGCCGGCAAGGATCCGGTGGAATATCGGCGCACCTTGCTCAGGGATCATCCGCGCCACCTCGGTGTGCTGAACCTCGCGGTGGAGAAGGCCAACTGGAAGGCGCCGCTGCCGGATGGCCATGCCTTGGGTGTGGCGGTGCATGAGTCGTTCGGCAGTTACGTGGCCCAGGTGGCCGAGGTGTCCCAGGACAACCTCGCCATCCGTGTGCACCGGGTGGTGTGTGCGGTGGACTGCGGCATTGCGGTCAACCCGCAGAGCATCGCCGCGCAGATGGAGTCGTGCATCACCTTTGGCCTGAGCTTCGCCTTGCACAGCAAGCTGACGCTCAAGGACGGGCAGGTGGTGCAGTCCAACTATCACGACTATCAGGTGCTGCGGCTCAACGAAATGCCGGTGGTCGAAGTGCATATCGTGCCCAGCAGCGACAAACCCGGCGGTATCGGCGAAGCCGGTGTGCCACCCATGGCGCCGGCGGTGGCCAACGCGGTGTTTGCCTTGACCGGGCAGCGCCTGCGGGAACTGCCCTTGCAGCTATCGGGGGTGTGAGATGAAACGACATCACTGGTTGCTTGGGGCGTTGATCCTGATCTTTCTCGTCGCCTACGCATCCCACGTGTTCGCCGATGACCGCGAGGCCTTGCAGGCGTTCGACACGGTGCAGAAGGTCTTCCAGAGCCCCCGTTGCCAGAACTGCCACATTCCCGGTGATTCACCGCTGCAATTCGATGCCGGCGTGCCCCACGCCATGAATGTCGTGCGGGGTATGGACGGCAAGGGCTCGGCCGGGTTGCCCTGTGCAACGTGCCATGGCCAAAGCAATCCGCCGGCCAGTTACGGCCCGCACGCGCCACCCGGGGCGCCACACTGGAGCCTGCCGCCGGCAGCACACCGGATGGCCTGGATCGGCCTGCCAGCCGACCGGCTGTGCGCGATGATCAAGAATCGCTCCAGCAATGGCGATCGGGATTTCACGGCGCTGATCAAACACGTCAGCGACGACAAGCTGGTGCTGTGGGGCTGGAACCCCGGCGGCAATCGCGCGCCGGTGCCGGTGCCGCACGATATCTTCGTCACCCAGTTCAAACGCTGGGCCGATGCAGGAGGGCCGTGCCCGATGGCGGGTAGCTGACCAGCGGCACGCTTACAGGGAGTCAATGCGGGTACGGGCGACTCTAACGTACATACCCGCCAAGGAGTGAACGATGTTGATCTCAGGCAAAACGGGCAAAACGGGCCGATCCGCAAACCCGTTGCTTACGCCACAGCAAGAACGTGAACGGCTGCGCAACCTGGCTCGCCAGGCCGAGCAAGAACTGGCAGGCGTGCAGATGGCGAGCATGGATGAGCTGACGCTGCTGTCCAATCGCCACGGCTTCACCGAACTGGCCCGGCTCGGGCTGGAGGCTTGCCGGGAGCTGGAGACGTCGGCAACGCTGCTGTACTTCAGCCTCGATGAATTCAAACACATCTGCTATCTGTATGGCCGGGCCAAAGGTGACGATGCGCTCAAGACGTTCGCCGATGTCCTGCGGATCGGCTTTCGTGAAAACGATGTGGTCGGCCGGCTCGAAGGCGACCGGTTCGTGGCGCTGCTGACCGGTTCCACTGCCGTGGAGATTGCGGCGATCAAGGCACGGCTCAATGAGATACTCGACGAGCGCAACGCCACGGCGCATCGCAGTTATGACATTCGGTTCAGTGTTACCCAGGTCGAATATGACCCCATTGTTCATGACTCAATCGAGGAACTGCTGGGTGAGGCCGAGCGGGTGATGAGCCGTTAGAACAACGGTGCCTGTTCGGGCCTCATCGCGAGCAGGCTCGCTCCCACAGGTTTTGTGAACGCCACAAATCCAATGTGGGAGCGAGCCTGCTCCGGGCGGCGATCCGACGAAAGCGTCCTGACAGACAACACCTATTTGGCAAACAACTGCCCAATGTCCTTGAACGCCTTGAACTCCAGCGCATTCCCGCAAGGGTCAAACAGAAACATCGTCGCCTGTTCACCCACCAGCCCCTGAAAACGAATTCCCGGCTCGATCACGAAGCGCGTCCCCAGCGATTTCAACCGCTCGGCCAGCGCCTCCCACTCGGCCATTCCGAGCACCACGCCAAAATGCGGCACTGGCACATCGTGACCATCCACGGCATTGGTGTGCGCGGCTTCCTGCGAAGGGTTTTTCGGTGCCAGGTGAATCACCAGTTGATGGCCGAAGAAATTGAAATCCACCCAATGCTCGCTGGAACGACCTTCTTCCAGGCCAAACACTGAACCATAGAAATGTCGGGCGGCCGGCAAGTCGTAGACCGGGATGGCCAAGTGAAAAGGGGACAGTTGCATCAGGCGAACCTCGGTGTGGGTGGGGATGTGTCGAGTTTAGTCCTGTGATTTTTGATTGAAAGACGATAATTTTTGCATCGAGCTCAAATTATTTCGATCAATCGAGGTCGCCATGCTGCGAGAACTGAAAACCTTTATCGCCGTGGCGCGTTACGGCACCTTCGCCGCGGCCGGCATGCACATCGGCCTGACGCAATCGGCAGTCAGCGCGCAGATTCGCAATCTGGAACAGGCCCTTGGCATCCGTCTGTTCGACCGCACCGGGCGCCAGGCGCTGCTCAATGCGGCGGGGCAACGAGCGTTGCCGATGGCCAGGGAAATGCTCGAGACCTTCAGCCGCATGGCCGTCAGTGACGATGTCAGTGAGTACCGTGGCGAATTGAAAATCGGCGCGGTGGCGACGGTGCAGACCGGCCTGCTGCCCCAGGCATTGTTGAAATTGCGCCAACAGGCACCCTTGCTGGAACCCAAGCTGGTGCCCGGGGTGTCACTGAACCTGCTGAGCCAGGTGGACACCGGAGAAGTGGACCTGGCGATCCTGATCAAGCCGCCTTTTGACTTGCCCAAGGAGTTGTTCGCGCAGGTGATTCGCCGGGAGCCCTTCGTGCTGATCGTGCCGGCGGATCTGGACGGTGATGATCCGTTACAACTGCTCGCTGAGCACCCTCATGTGCGCTACGACCGCAATTCGTTTGGCGGGCGGCTGGTGACGCGGTTTCTGCGGGAACGGCAGATCGAGGTGCAGGTGGCGCTTGAGCTGGATGAACTGGAGGCGATTGTGAAAATGGTCGAGTGTGGCTTGGGGGTTTCCCTGTTGCCGGAAGCCGGGTTATGGCTTGAGCATGGGGCGAAAGTCAGGGTGATCCGCTTAGGCGAGCTGACCTTCTATCGAGAGATTATCTTGTTGCAGCGTTACAGCCAGCGTAATCAGCCGATTCAGCGGTTGTTTGCCAACTGCCTGATTCAACACTGACCCTGTGGGAGCGAGCCTGCTCGCGATGAGGCAATCTCATTCAACATATCTTCTGGCTGATACACCGCTATCGCGAGCAGGCTCGCTCCCACAGGGGCGAGTGCATCGGGCAGGAAAATCGCAGGCATAAAAAACCCGCCAAAAGAGGCGGGTTTTTTAGGCTGACCGAAGATTACTCTTCGAGGCTGCCCATGGCCGTGGTGTTGAAACCGCCGTCCACGTACATGATTTCACCGCTGATGCCGGACGCCAGGTCCGAGCACAGGAAGGCGCCGGCGTTGCCGACTTCTTCGATGGTGACGTTGCGGCGCAGCGGGGTTTGCGCTTCGTTGGCGGCCAGCATCTTGCGGAAGTTCTTGATGCCGGAAGCGGCGAGGGTGCGGATCGGGCCAGCCGATACGCAGTTGACGCGAGTACCGTCCGGGCCCAGGGAGCCGGCCAGGTAACGTACGCCGGCTTCCAGGGAAGCCTTGGCCATGCCCATCACGTTGTAGTTCGGCATGGTGCGCTCGGCGCCCAGGTACGACAGGGTCAGCAGGCTGCCGTTGCGGCCTTTCATCATTTCGCGGCCGGCCTTGGCCAGGGCCACGAAGCTGTAGGCGCTGATGTCGTGAGCGATGCGGAAACCTTCACGGGTGGTGGCTTCGGTGAAGTCGCCGTCCAGTTGGTCGCCCGGGGCGAAGCCGACGGAGTGCACGATGCAGTCCAGGCCGTCCCACTTCTTGCTCAGCGCTTCGAAGACCTTGGCGATTTCTTCATCGCTGGCCACGTCGCACGGGAAGCACAGCTCAGGGCTCGAGCCCCAGCCTTGTGCGAACTCTTCGACACGACCCTTGAGTTTGTCGTTCTGATAAGTGAAGGCAAGCTCAGCGCCCTCGCGATGCATGGCGGCAGCGATGCCGGATGCGATGGACAGTTTGCTGGCGACACCGACGATCAGTACGCGCTTACCGGCGAGAAAACCCATGTGTTGCTCCTCTTTCAGGTTATTGCGCAGTGGCCGGAGCCAGAAAAGCGGCTTCCAGCAACTGCTGTGTATACGGATGTTGGGGGGCGGCAAAAATGCTTTGCGCGTCTCCCTGTTCGACCACTTGGCCATGCTTGACCACCATCAGCTGGTGGCTCAGCGCTTTCACCACAGCCAGGTCATGGCTGATAAACAGATACGTCAGGTTGTACTTGCTTTGCAGCGAACGCAAAAGCTCCACTACCTGGCGTTGTACCGTGCGGTCGAGGGCCGAAGTCGGCTCGTCCAGCAAAATCAACGCCGGTTTTAACACCAATGCCCGGGCAATGGCGATTCTCTGCCTTTGCCCACCGGAAAATTCGTGGGGGTAGCGGTGCCGGGTTTCCGGATCCAGACCTACCTCCTTGAGTGCCGCAATGATCGCTTGTTCCTGTTCCGCCGCGGTGCCCATCTTGTGGATCCGCAGGCCCTCGCCAACGATCTGGCTCACGCACATCCGCGGGCTCAGGCTGCCGAACGGGTCCTGAAACACCACTTGCATCTCCCGCCGCAGCGGCCGTACCTGTTGCTGCGTCAGGCAGTCTAGCTGCTGGCCTTCAAAACGGATCGCACCTTTGCTGGCGATCAACCGCAAAATCGCCAGGCCCAGGGTCGATTTGCCAGAACCGCTTTCACCCACGATCCCCAGGGTCTGGCCCTGGGGCAGGCTGAAATTGATGCCGTCGACCGCCTTGACGTAATCCACCGTGCGCTTGAGCAGGCCTTTCTTGATCGGAAACCAGACTTTCAGGTCTTCGACCGCCAGCAAGGGCGGGCCGATCACGTTGCTTGCAGGCTTGCCGCCGGGCTCCGCTGCCAGCAGTTCCCGAGTGTACGGATGCTGCGGCGCGCGGAACAATTCTTCGCACGATGCCTGTTCGACGATGCAACCTTGCTGCATGACACATACGCGATGCGCAATTCTTCGCACAAGGTTCAAATCATGGCTGATCAGCAGCAGCGCCATGCCCAATCGGGCCTGCAATTCCTTGAGCAACTCGAGGATTTTCAGCTGGACGGTCACGTCCAGCGCGGTGGTCGGCTCGTCGGCGATCAGCAGTTCCGGCTCGTTGGCCAGGGCCATGGCGATCATCACCCGCTGGCGCTGGCCGCCGGACAATTCGTGGGGCAGGGCTTTGAGGCGTCTGTGCGGCTCGGGGATGCCGACCATCTCCAGCAGCTCCAGGGTGCGCTTGGTCGCGACCTTGCCGGTCAGGCCCTTGTGGATCCCCAGCACCTCGTTGATCTGCTTTTCGATCGAGTGCAGGGGATTGAGCGAGGTCATCGGCTCCTGGAAGATCATCGCAATGCGGTTGCCGCGAATGTGGCGAATGGTTTTTTCTTTCAGGTCCAGCAGGTTCTGCCCGGAATATTCGATGGTGCCGGACGGATGCCGGGCGAGCGGGTAGGGCAGCAGGCGCAGGATCGAGTGTGCGGTGACCGATTTACCGGAACCGCTCTCGCCGACCAAAGCCAGGGTTTCACCGCGCTTGATGTCGAAGCTGACACCTTCGACCGCCCGCTGGCAGCGATTGCCGACGACAAAATCGACGGCCAGGTCGCGCACTTCGATCAGATTGTGCTGATTCATTTCACTTCCTCGGGTCGAAGGCATCGCGAGCGGACTCGCCGATGAACACCAGCAGACTCAGCATCAAGGCCAGCACCGCAAAGGCGCTGATGCCCAGCCACGGCGCCTGCAGGTTGGATTTGCCCTGGGCCACCAATTCACCCAGGGAGGGACTGCCCGCCGGCAGGCCGAAACCGAGGAAGTCCAGGGCGGTCAGCGTACCGATGGCGCCGGTGAGGATGAATGGCATGAAGGTCATCGTCGAGACCATCGCGTTGGGCAGGATATGGCGGAACATGATCGCACCGTTCTGCATGCCCAAGGCGCGGGCTGCGCGCACGTATTCCAGATTGCGTCCGCGCAGGAACTCGGCGCGCACCACGTCCACCAGGCTCATCCACGAGAACAGCAGCATGATCCCCAGCAGCCACCAGAAGTTGGGCTGCACGAAACTGGCAAGGATGATCAGCAGGTACAGCACCGGCAGTCCGGACCAGATCTCCAGGAACCGCTGCCCGGCCAGGTCCACCCAGCCCCCGTAGAAACCCTGCAAGGCGCCGGCGATCACGCCGATGATCGAGCTCAGTACGGTCAGGGTCAGGGCGAACAGTACCGAAATGCGGAAGCCGTAGATCACCCGGGCCAGCACGTCGCGGCCCTGATCGTCGGTGCCCAGCAGGTTATCCGTCGATGGCGGGGCCGGGGCCGGGACTTTCAGGTCGTAGTTGATGCTCTGGTAGCTGTAGGGAATCGGCGCCCACAGCACCCAGGCGTCCTTGGCCTTGAGCAGTTCGCGGATGTATGGACTCTTGTAGTTGGCTTCCAGCGGAAATTCGCCGCCGAAGGTGGTTTCCGGGTAGCGCTTGAGCGCCGGGAAGTACCAGTTGTTGTCGTAATGCACCGCCAGCGGCTTGTCGTTGGCGATCAGCTCGGCGCCCAGGCTGGCGCCGAACAGGATCAGGAACAGCCACAGCGACCACCAGCCACGCTTGTTGGCCTTGAACAGTTCGAAGCGGCGGCGATTGAGAGGGGACAGGTTCATCTCAATGCTCCCGGCTTTCGAAGTCGATGCGCGGATCGACAAAGGTGTAGGTCAGGTCGCCGATCAGTTTCACCACCAGTCCGAGCAGGGTGAAGATGAACAGCGTGCCGAACACCACCGGGTAATCGCGGTTGATCGCCGCTTCGAAACTCATCAGGCCAAGGCCGTCGAGGGAGAAGATCACCTCCACCAGCAACGAGCCGGTGAAGAAAATGCCGATGAGGGCCGAGGGGAAACCGGCGATCACCAGCAGCATGGCGTTGCGGAACACATGGCCGTACAGCACGCGGTGGTTGGTCAGGCCTTTGGCCCTGGCGGTGATCACGTACTGCTTGTTGATCTCGTCGAGGAAGCTGTTTTTGGTCAGCAGGGTCATGGTCGCGAAGTTGCCGATCACCAGCGCGGTCACCGGCAGCGCCAGGTGCCAGAAGTAGTCGAGGATCTTGCCGCCCATGCTCAGTTCATCGAAGTTGTTCGAGGTCAGCCCGCGCAAGGGGAACCAGTCCAGGTAACTGCCACCGGCGAACACCACGATCAACAGAATGGCGAACAGGAACGCCGGGATCGCGTAGCCGACGATGATCGCCGAACTGGTCCAGACGTCGAAGTGGCTGCCGTGCCGCTTGGCCTTGGCGATCCCCAGCGGGATCGACACCAGGTACATGATCAGCGTGCTCCACAGCCCGAGGGAGATCGACACCGGCATCTTTTCCTTGATCAGGTCGATGACCTTGGCGTCGCGGAAGAAGCTGTCGCCGAAATCCAGGGACGCATAGTTCTTGACCATGATCCACAGGCGTTCCGGCGCCGATTTGTCGAAGCCGTACATGTGCTCGATTTCCTTGATCAGCGCCGGGTCCAGGCCCTGGGCGCCGCGATAGGCGGAACCTGCCACCGAGACTTCGGCGCCGCCGCCGGCGATACGGCTGGTAGCGCCTTCGAAGCCTTCGAGCTTGGCGATCATCTGCTCCACCGGCCCGCCCGGGGCGGCCTGGATGATCACGAAGTTGATCAGCAAGATGCCGAACAGGGTCGGAATGATCAGCAACAGTCGCCGAAAAATGTACGCCAGCATCTGATTACTCCGTGCCCGCAGGATCGGCCTGCAGTGTGGTTTCGACTTCTATCGCCGGCTTGATGTCGGGCTTGACCCACCAGGTGGCCGTGCCGATGTCGTACTTGGGCGAGACCTTGGGATGGCCGATGTGGTTCCAGTACGCCACGCGCCAGGTCTTGATGTGCCAGTTGGGTATTACGTAATAGCCCCATTGCAGAACGCGGTCCAGCGCGCGGGCGTGGGCCACCAGGCTGTTGCGCGAATCGGCGTTGATCAGTTGCTCGACCAGTTGATCGACCACCGGATCCTTCAGGCCCATGGAGTTGCGGCTGCCGGGCTTGTCGGCGGCGTCCGACATCCAGAATTCCCGCTGTTCGTTACCCGGCGAGTTGGACTGTGGGAAGCTGCCGACGATCATGTCGAAGTCCCGGGAGCGTACGCGGTTGATGTACTGCGAGACGTCGACCCGGCGAATCACCAGGTCGATGCCCAGGTCGCTCAGGTTGCGCTTGAACGGCAGCAGCACCCGTTCGAATTCGGTCTGGGCCAACAGGAACTCGATGACCACCGGTTTGCCGGTGGCGTCGACCATTTTGTCATCGACGATGCGCCAGCCGGCCTCCTGCAACAATTGATAGGCTTGCCGTTGCTGGGCGCGGATCATGCCGCTGCCATCGGTGGTCGGGTTCTTGAAGGCTTCGTTGAACACCTGCGGTGGCAGCTTGGCGCGGAACGGTTCGAGGATCGCCACCTGACCGGCGTCGGGCAGGCCGGTGGCGGCCATTTCCGAGTTCTCGAAGTAACTGCGGGTACGCGCGTAGGCGCCGTTGAACAGTTGCTTGTTGGTCCATTCGAAATCCAGCAACAGCGACAAGGCCTGACGCACGCGCACATCCTGGAACACCGGGCGGCGCAGGTTGTAGACGAATCCCTGCATGCCGGTCGGATTGCCGTTGGGAATCTGTTCCTTGACCAGTCGACCTTCGGTGACCGCCGGAGTGTTGTAGGCGTTGGCCCAGTTTTTCGCGGTCATTTCCAGCCAGTAGTCGAACTGCCCGGCCTTGAGCGCTTCCAGGGCGACGGTGTTGTCGCGGTAGTAATCGGTGGTCATCACGTCGAAGTTGTAGAAACCCCGATTGACCGGCAGGTCCTTGCCCCAGTAATCCTTGACCCGCTCGTAACGCACCGAGCGTCCGGCCTTCACTTCGCTGACCTTGTACGGACCGCTGCCCAGCGGGATCTCCAGGTTGCCCTTGTTGAAGTCGCGGTCGGCCCACCAATGCTTGGGCAGCACCGGCAACTGGCCGAGGATCAGCGGTAGCTCGCGGTTGTTGGTGTGCTTGAACTTGAACAGCACGGTCAGCGGGTCTTCGGCGATCACTTCAGCCACGTCGCTGTAGTAGCCGCGGTACATCGGCGCGCCGTCCTTGGTCAGCATCTGGAAGCTGAACACCACGTCCTCGGCGCGTACCGGATGGCCATCATGGAAGCGTGCCTCCGGGCGCAGGTAGAAGCGCACCCAGGCGTTGTCCGGGGCTTTCTCGATCAGGCGGGCGATCAAGCCGTACTCGGTGAACGGCTCGTCCAGACCTTGCTTGGCCAGGGTGTCGTAGATGTTGCCGATATCGTCCGCCGGCACGCCTTTGCTGATGAACGGGTTGAGGCTGTCGAAGCCGCCGAAACCGGCCTGACGGAAAATCCCGCCCTTGGGTGCGTCGGGATTCACGTAGTCGAAGTGTTTGAAATCGGCCGGGTATTTCGGCGGCTCGTTATACAGGGTCACAGCATGTTGCGGGGCGGCGCAGGCCAGCCCGGCGAACAGCAGACCGCTGGCCTGCAGGAGCAGGGCACGGATGGGTTTCATTGATCTTTCTCCGAAGATTTCAGCCACCACGCGTTCAGGCCCAGAGTGTAGGGCGGCGTGGTGACGAAGGCGAGCCGGTTGCGGTACGCCAGACGGTGATAATTGAGGTACCAGTTGGGAACGATGTAGTGCTGCCACAGCAGCACGCGGTCGAGGGCCTTGCCGGCGGCGACTTGTTCATCGCGGGTCTGGGCGGCCAGCAACTGCTCGAGCAAGTGGTCGACCACCGGGTTGGTTATGCCGGCGAAGTTCTTGCTGCCCTTGACCCCGGCCTGGCTGGAGTGAAAGTACTGCCATTGTTCCAGGCCGGGGCTGAGGGTCTGGTTGAGGGTCATGAGAATCATGTCGAAATCGAACTGGTCGAGGCGCTGCTTGTATTGCGCGCGATCGACCGTGCGCAGCCGCGCATCGATGCCGATGCTGGCCAGGGTCTCGACGTAAGGCTGGAGGATGCGCTCCAGATTCGGATTGACCAGCAGCAGTTCAAGGCGCAACGGCTGTCCGGCGGCGTTTTGCAGGCGCTGGCCATTGAGCTTCCAGCCGGCTTCGGCGAGCAGGCCGAGGGCTTTGCGCAGAGTCTCACGGGGGATGCCGTGGCCGTCGGTCTGCGGCAGGTTGAACGGCTCGGTAAAGACCTTGGCCGGCAGTTGCTCGCGATAGGGCTTGAGCAACAACCATTCATGCCCGATCGGTAAACCGCTGGCCGAAAACTCGCTGTTGGGGTAGTAGCTCATGGCGCGTTGGTAGGCGCCGCCGAACAGCGTGCGGTTGGTCCATTCAAAGTTGAACATCAGCCCCAGCGCTTCACGGACCCTGGCGTCCGAGAAAGCCGGACGGCGGCTGTTCATGAACAGGCCCTGGGTCTGGGTCGGGATTTGATGGGGAATCTGTGCCTTGATCACGTCACCGCGGCGTATGGCGGGGAAGTTGTAGCCACTGTCCCAGTTCTTCGCCTGATGCTCGATATAGATATCGAATTCATCGGCCTTGAACGCCTCGAAAGCTACGTCGCTGTCGCGGTAGAACTCGACCTCCATGCGGTCGAAGTTGTACTTGCCGCGATTGACCGGCAGGTCCTTGCCCCAGTAGTCCTTGACCCGTTCGAAGACGATCTGTCGTCCTGGTGTGAACGCGGCGATGCGATACGGCCCGCTGCCCAGCGGTGGCTCGAAGGTGGTGGCCTTGAAGTCGCGGCCTTTCCAGTAGTGCTGCGCCAGCACCGGCATTTCGCCCAGGCGCAGGATCAGCAACGGATTGCCGGCACGCTTGAACACGAAGCGAATCCGCTGCGGGTTGAGGATGTCGACCCGCGACACCTCCTGAAGGCTGGTGCGATACAGCGGATGGCCTTCCTTGAGCAACACGCGATAGGAGAACGCGACGTCGTAGGCGGTGATCGGCGTGCCGTCATGGAAGCGTGCTTCGGGACGCAGGTTGAACACCACCCAGCTGCGGTTCTCGTTGTACTCCACCGACTGGGCGATCAGGCCATAACTGGACGCGGGTTCGTCACCCGAAGGTGCGTACTGTCCCGTGCCGACCATGAGCGGCTCGTTGAGTTCGTTGATGCCGTATTGCAGGAAACTCGGCGTGGTGACCGGGCTGGTGCCCTTGAAGGTGTAGGGGTTGAGCGTATCGAAGGTGCCAAACGCCATGACCCGCAACGTACCGCCCTTGGGCGCTTGCGGGTTGACCCAGTCGAAGTGGGTAAATCGGGCCGGATACTTGAGCGTGCCGAACTGCGCATAACCATGGCTTTCGCTGATCGTCGCGCTTGCGGTGGAGTTCAAGGCCAGGCTGATCAGGAGCAGGGGCAGGGGACGCTTCAAATAGGGGATCCGATCCAGGCGGCTTGGGCTTTGTGGACCGTACAGTAACAGCTTGTATGGGCAGGAAAAAGACGGGGGGTTAATGCGCAATCTCGGCCGGGTCACAAACCCTGTGGGAGCGAGCTTGCTCGCGATGAGGGCCTATCAGTTTGCATTGATGGCGACTGACACTCCGTCATCGCGAGCAAGCTCGCTCCCACAGGTTTTTTTGCTGCCCACAAAACTGCGCAGGCATAAAAAAGCCCCTGAATTCAGGGGCTGTTTTTTAATGCGGATTGGCCACCGTCAACATCTGACCAGGCTTCAGCGCCTGACCAACACGCGGGTTCCAGCGCTTGAGGTGCTGCATTTCAACGTTGAAGCGCTTGGCCACGATATACAGCGAGTCGCCTTGCTGGACCTTGTACGTGGTCTGCTGCTTCTTGGTGTTCGCCGCAATCACGGTGTTGACGCGTCCGGAACTGCGTTTGCTGGTGTCCTGCATGACCAGTGTCTGGCCGGCTTTGAGGTTCTTGCCGGTCAGTTTGTTCCAGCGTTGCAGGTCCTTTACGTCAACGTTGTTGGCCTTGGCGATGGAGCCGAGGTTGTCACCCCGCTTGACCCGGTAGGAACGCTTGACGCTGGCGACCTGGGTGTCGTCGGCACCTTCGAAGACTGGCTTGAGCGATTTCTTGCTGATCAGTTCTTCAGGCCGCATGGTCTGCAGGCTGCTGGTCAGCAGTTGTGCCTTGGAAGTCGGCACCAGCAGATGTTGCGGGCCATCAAGGGTGGTGGTGCGCTGCTTGAAGGCCGGGTTGAGCTGGAACAGTTCGTCTTCGTCGATGTTGGCGACTTCAGCAACCTTGGACAGGTCCATGCGCTGGTTTATTTCGACGACCTGGAAGTAGGGTTCGTTGGCGATCGGGTTGAGGTTCACGCCGTAGGCTTCCGGCGCCATCACCACTTGCGACAGTGCCAGCAACTTCGGCACGTAGGCCTGGGTTTCGGAGGGTAGCGGCAGGTTCCAGTAGTCGGTTGGCAGGCCGAGGCGTTCGTTGCGTTCGATGGCCCGGCTGACGGTGCCTTCGCCAGCGTTGTAGGCCGCCAGGGCCAGCATCCAGTCGCCGTTGAACATGTCGTGCAGGCGGGTCAGGTAATCCAGCGCGGCGGTGGTCGACGCGGTGATATCGCGGCGGCCATCATAGAAACGGGTTTGACGCAGGTTGAAGTAACGCCCGGTGGACGGGATGAACTGCCAAAGACCCACCGCGTTGGCCCGGGAATAGGCCATCGGGTTGTAGGCACTTTCAATCACTGGCAGCAGCGCCAGTTCCAGCGGCATGTTGCGTTCTTCAAGGCGCTCGACGATGTAGTGAATGTAGAGGCTGCCACGCTCGCCGGCGTTTTCGAGGAAAGATGGATTGCTGGCGAACCACAGGCGCTGTTGCTCGATGCGCGGGTTGACGCCCAGCCCGTCCTGCAACTGGAAGCCCTGGCGCATGCGCTCCCAGACGTCCTGGGGAATTTGCGGGCTGGGTTTTTCGCTGAGCCAGATCGGCTTCTGCTTGGCGCGCGCGGCGATATTCTGCGCGTGCGCCGCATCGGTCTGCGGCGCATGGCTGGAACAGCCCGCCAGGGTGGCGGACACAGCCACCGCAATGGCTTGAGCCAAGCGGGTCAATGCGTCTGAACTGATGGCTTTGCGAATAGGTGACGACATTGGCTGGAAGTAAGTTCCGGGCAAAAATGTCGGGCGATTCTAGAAAGCGCACCCTGCGCGGTCAACCTTTCAGAATTGTTGCAATCTTGATACGCCCCTTTAGAACCTGTCTTTCCACGCTCGAAGCGCAGCAAAAACCATATCGGGCGCCGAGTTATCGGTGCCGGTCCGTTCGTCCGCTTTTTCTTTAACGGATGTTTCACCGGAGCGCAAAAACGGGTTTGTGAGCTTTTCCAGCGCCAGTGTCGAGGGCAGCGTCATGATCCCGGATTCCCGTTGGCGGGCGACTTTGGCCAGGCGCTCGGCGGTGTCCGGATTGTTCGGTTCGACGGCCGCGGCAAACTTCAGGTTGCCGAGGGTGTACTCGTGGGTGCAGTACACCAGCGTGTCATCCGGCAACCCGGCGAGGCGTGTCAGCGAGCTGTACATTTGCTGTGGCGTGCCTTCGAACAAACGTCCGCAGCCAGCGGCAAACAGTGTGTCGCCGCAGAACAGCAAGCCGTGATGGTAATAGGCTATATGCCCCAGGGTGTGACCAGGGACCGCGAGGACGTCGAAGTCGCAGCCGAGCACACTGACTTTGTCGTTGTCCTTGAGCGCAACGTCCCGCGCCGGGATCGTTTCGCTGGCCGGACCATAGACTTTCGCGTCCGTCGCTTTTTTCAGCTGTTCGACGCCGCCGACGTGGTCATGATGGTGATGAGTGATCAGAATATCACTCAGTACCCAGCCCGGATTGGCCGCGAGCCAGGCTTGTACGGGGCCGGCATCACCCGGGTCGACGACCGCGCAGCGCTTGCTGCCGTGGTCTTGTAACAACCAGATGTAGTTGTCGGTGAAGGCGGGCAGGGCAGTGATCTGTATCATCGTCGGATTCGCCAAGCGGAAAACATTGGCGCATCTTAGAACTTCCTGGCGCGTTGGAGAATGCAATGACTGATAAAGCGTTCGCACAAGCCGATCCTGACTGGCTGGCGTTGATCAGCGCCGCCCGCGAGTGGCTGGCCGGTCCCCTCGGGCAATTTCTGCTGGACGAAGAGCGGCGCATGCTCGAAGACGAGCTCGGGCGGTTCTTTGGTGGCTATCTGGTGCATTACGGTCCCTCGGCCCAGACCCCGCCGTCGGCTCCCCAGGTGCAGCGCAATGTGCGCCTTGGCGCGCCGTTGCCGGGGGTCGAGATCGTTTGTGAGGAGCAGGCCTGGCCGCTGAGTGAACATGCCGCCGATGTGGTGGTGCTGCAGCATGGCCTGGATTTCTGCCTGTCGCCTCACGGTCTGCTCCGCGAGGCGGCAAGCAGCGTACGCCCCGGCGGGCATCTGCTGATCATCGGCATCAACCCCTGGAGCAGTTGGGGTTTGCGGCATGTGTTTGCCCAGGATGCGCTGCGCAAGGCGCGCTGCATTTCGCCGTCACGGGTCGCGGACTGGCTGAACCTGCTGGGCTTCGCGCTGGAGAAACGCCGCTTCGGGTGCTATCGTCCGCCGCTTGCGTCGCCGGCGTGGCAGACCCGCCTGGCCGGTTGGGAGCGCAAGGCCGGTGACTGGCAATTGTCGGGCGGCGGCTTCTATTTATTGGTGGCGCGCAAGATCGTGGTGGGCCTGCGACCGGTCCGTCAGGAGCGGCGCGAGCCAATGGGCAAGCTGATCCCGTTGCCGATGGCCAAGGTCAACCGGCGCAACATCGAACCGTAATACACACTTTTCATTTGCGGCCGGGCCTGTCCCGGCTTCGGGCGCCGTCGGTCAGCGATCGGCGGGCCAGCGCATTTTCTGGATAGATTGGCATGAGCGATAGCGTAGAACTGTTCACCGACGGCGCCTGCAAAGGCAACCCCGGCCCTGGCGGCTGGGGCGCACTGCTGGTGTGCAAGGGCGTCGAAAAGGAGTTGTGGGGCGGCGAAGCCAATACCACCAACAACCGCATGGAGCTGATGGGCGCGATCCGTGGCCTGGAAGAGCTCAAGCGTCCTTGCGAGGTGCTGCTGGTGACCGACTCCCAGTACGTGATGAAAGGCATCAACGAGTGGATGGACAACTGGAAGAAGCGCGGCTGGAAAACCGCGGCGAAGGAACCGGTGAAAAACGCTGACCTGTGGAAGTTGCTCGACGAGCAGGTCAACCGTCACAAGGTCACCTGGAAATGGGTGCGCGGGCACATTGGCCATCACGGCAACGAACGGGCCGACCAGTTGGCCAACCGTGGCGTCGATGAAGTGCGTGGGTACAAGCAGGGCTGATTCGGTTCAACCGATACACCGTGTTGCGGCCCTTCGCGAGCAGGCTCGCTCCCACAGTTGATTTCCATATGCCGAAGATTTCTTGTGGGAGCGAGCCTGCTCGCGAAGGGCGCAACACGGTCCACCTGAAAGACCCCGGCGAGCGTGTTAACATCGCCGCTTTTGCACGATTGACCGATTGAGAGCTGAGCACTGATGGCCACCAGATCCGTTGTACTCGACACCGAAACCACCGGCATGCCGGTGACCGACGGCCACCGGATTATCGAAATCGGTTGTGTCGAGTTGATCGGCCGACGCCTGACGGGCCGGCACTTTCACGTGTACCTGCAACCCGATCGCGAAAGTGACGAGGGCGCCATTGGCGTCCACGGCATTACCAACGAATTCCTCGTGGGCAAGCCGCGTTTTGCCGAAGTGGCCGAAGAGTTCTTCGAGTTCATCAAGGGCGCGCAGCTGATCATCCATAACGCGGCGTTCGACGTTGGCTTCATCAACAACGAATTCGCCCTGATGGGCCAGCAGGACCGCGCGGACATCACGCAGCACTGCTCGATCCTCGATACCCTGATGATGGCCCGGGAACGTCACCCGGGGCAGCGCAACAGCCTCGACGCCTTGTGCAAACGCTATGGCGTCGACAACTCCGGTCGTGAACTGCACGGCGCCTTGCTCGACTCCGAGATTCTCGCCGACGTCTACCTGACCATGACCGGGGGGCAGACCAGTCTGTCCCTGGCCGGCAACGCCTCCGATGGCAATGGCTCCGGTGAAGGGGCGGACAATTCGGCCACCGAGATTCGTCGTTTGCCGGCGGACCGCCAGCCGACGCGCATCATCCGCGCCAGCGAAGACGACCTGGCCCGCCACGCGGCGCGCCTGGAAATCATCGGCAAATCCGCGGGTGCCCCGGCGTTGTGGGTGCAACTGGCCGAGGCTGAAGCGCAGGCTTGACCCTTTCAAAAAAAGGGACACCTTGTGACCCATTTCAGGGCATCCCGCTCGCCACATCCTCTGCAACACTCTACCCTGAGGTGATTGGCAGGCTCTGGTCTGCCGCCTCAGGACACTGAGCCTCATGTATAAAGACTTGAAATTCCCGGTCCTGATTGTCCATCGCGACATCAAGGCTGACAGCGTCGCCGGCGACCGTGTGCGGGGGATTGCCCGGGAGCTGGAGCAGGAAGGGTTCAGCGTCGTTTCGGCGGTGGACTACACCGAAGGCCGGCTGGTGGCATCGACTTACCATGGCCTGTCCTGCATGTTGATTGCCTCTGAAGACGCCAGCACCCACTCCCATCTGTTACAAAACATGGCCGAACTGATCGGACTGGCGCGGGTGCGTGCACCGGATCTGCCGATCTTCGCCCTGGGCGAAAAAGTGACCTTGGAAAACGCCCCCGCCGACGCCATGGCCGAGCTCAACCAGTTGCGCGGCATTCTTTACCTGTTTGAAGACACCGTGCCCTTTCTCGCCCGGCAGGTGGCCCGCGCTGCGCGCAAATACCTCGATGGCCTGCTGCCGCCGTTTTTCAAGGCGTTGGTGCAACACACGGCGGACTCCAACTACTCCTGGCACACCCCCGGTCACGGTGGTGGCGTGGCGTATCACAAAAGTCCGGTCGGGCAGGCGTTTCACCAGTTTTTCGGGGAAAACACCCTGCGCTCGGACCTTTCGGTGTCGGTGCCCGAACTCGGCTCCTTGCTCGATCACACTGGCCCCCTGGCTGAAGCCGAGGCCCGCGCGGCACGCAATTTCGGCGCCGATCACACCTTTTTCGTGATCAATGGCACCTCCACGGCCAACAAGATTGTCTGGCACTCGGTGGTTGCCCGCGATGACCTGGTGCTGGTGGATCGCAATTGCCACAAGTCGGTGCTGCACTCGATCATCATGACCGGCGCGATCCCGCTGTACTTGTGTCCGGAGCGTAATGAACTGGGGATCATCGGCCCGATTCCCCTGAGTGAGTTCAGCCGCGAATCGATCCAGGCCAAGATCGACGCCAGTCCGCTGACCAAGGGCCGTTCACCGAAGGTCAAGCTCGCGGTGGTGACCAATTCCACCTATGACGGCCTCTGTTACAACGCCGAGCTGATCAGGCAGCAACTGGGCAATAGCGTTGAGGTGTTGCACTTCGACGAGGCCTGGTACGCCTATGCGGCGTTTCATGAGTTCTTTGCCGGGCGCTACGGCATGGGCACGTCCCGTGATGCAGACAGCCCGTTGGTGTTCACTACCCATTCGACCCACAAGTTGCTGGCGGCCTTCAGTCAGGCATCGATGATTCACGTGCGCGATGGCGGTGCGCGGCAACTGGACCGGGATCGCTTCAACGAAGCCTTCATGATGCACATCTCGACCTCGCCGCAGTACGGCATCATCGCCTCGCTGGATGTGGCGTCGGCGATGATGGAAGGGCCGGCCGGGCGTTCGCTGTTGCAGGAAATGTTCGACGAAGCCCTGAGTTTTCGCCGGGCGCTGGCTAACTTGCGCCAGCACATAGCCGCGGATGACTGGTGGTTTTCGATCTGGCAACCACCGTCGGCACAAGGCATCGAGCGGGTCGTCACCGAGGACTGGTTGCTGCAGCCCGATGCCGACTGGCACGGCTTTGGCGGCGTGACCGACGATTATGTGTTGCTCGACCCGATCAAGGTCACGCTGGTGATGCCGGGGTTGACGGCCGGTGGCGCCCTCAGCGCGCGCGGGATTCCGGCGGCGGTGGTCAGCAAGTTCCTTTGGGAGCGTGGCCTGGTGGTCGAGAAGACCGGGCTGTATTCGTTCCTGGTGTTGTTCTCCATGGGCATCACCAAGGGCAAGTGGAGCACGCTGCTCACCGAACTGCTGGAGTTCAAGCGCAGCTACGACGCCAACGTCAGTCTGGCCAGTTGCCTGCCCTGCGTGGCGCAAGAGAATGTCGCGCGCTATCAGGGCATGGGCCTGCGTGATCTGTGCGATCAGTTACATGCCTGTTATCGCAGCAACGCCACCGCCAGGCACCTCAAGCGCATGTACACCGTACTGCCGGAAGTCGCGATGAAGCCGGCGGACGCCTATGATCAATTGGTGCGCGGTGAAGTCGAAGCCGTGTCGATCGATGCGCTGGACGGGCGGATCGCGGCGGTGATGCTGGTGCCGTATCCGCCCGGCATTCCGCTGATCATGCCGGGTGAGCGCTTTACCGAATCAACCCGCTCGATCATCGATTACCTGGCATTTGCCCGCACGTTCGATAGCAGTTTTCCGGGGTTCGTTGCTGATGTGCACGGATTGCAACATGAAGATCAGGGCAGTGGACGGTGCTACACCGTCGATTGCATCAAGGAATGAGGACCTTTCCCAGTATGCAGCCGGTTATAAATCCGAATTATCCAGGGTTGTCGGTACGGGTTGCCGACGAGGGTTTTGCCGCCTATATCTGGGGCAGTGATTTCAGTTTTGAAGTCGCGGCCTACGGTGCGGCCGAAATAGGCAAGCCGGTGGCACAGTGGCCGGTCACCTCGATCACGCCTTATCGCAAGTGCTACGGCATCGACCCCGAGGAATTCAGCAGCTTTCGCGATGGCGCCGACAGCGCGATTTTCATGGCGTATCTGGATGACCAGCCCGTGGGACACCTGGTGGTCAGTATCAACTGGAACGGCTTTGCCCATATCGATGAATTGGCGGTGCACGCACCGGCCCGACGGCATGGTGTGGCCAAGGCCCTGCTGGATGTGGCGCAATTCTGGAGCCGCAAGAAAAAGCTCCCGGGCATCATGCTCGAAACCCAGAACAACAACCTGGGGGCTTGCAGGCTCTATGAACGCTGTGGTTACTTGATTGGCGGGATCGATCATCTGCGCTATCGCGGCATCGATCCGAACACCGCCGAAGTGGCGCTGTTCTGGTATCGACTGTTCGAAAATCCGCTGGAAAACCCGTTCAGTTCGTCAGCATCGCCGCGGCTTGTTCCGTGACGATGGCCAACAGTGCCTGAACCGCCGCAGACGGTTCGGCGTTTTTCAGGGTCATGGCGTAAAGACTGATCGGGACCGCTGGCGCGAGCGGGCAGACGTCCAGTCCCGAGGCTTTGGCGCCGAGGGCGGTGAAGGGGTCGACGATGGCAAGGCCTTCGCCGGCCTCGACCATGCTGCGCATCATCTGATGCGTCTGGACCCGGGTCTGAATCACCGGGGCAGGGCGCAAGCCGTGCAGTTTGTTTTCCAGTGCCGGGCTCAACGGGTCGTGCCCTTCCAGGCCGATCATTGATTGACCGGCCAGATCCTGCAGCGAAATGTATTTCTGTTTCGGTTGCAGCCAGCCATGGGGGGCGAGCAACTGAAGTTTGCCCTGGGCAATCACCTGGCAATCGAGGTCGGCGTGATCGGGGTCATGCAGGCTCAGGCCCAGATCGCTGTCACGCAGCAGCAGGCTTCTGACGATGTCGCGGGTCGGCTGGCTCAGCAGTGTGCAAGGCGCGTCGGGCAGGCGTCGGCGCAGGGCAGCGATGCTGTGTGGCAACAATTGGTTGGCCAGAGGCGGGGTGCAGATGATGCGCAGCGGCGGCGCCAGGTATTGCCTGAGGCTGTTGGCCAGGCGCTGCACCGGTTCAAGCGCATCGTAGACCCGGGCAATTTCCACCTGCAATTCCCGCGCTTCGCGGGTGGCCTGCAATCGTCCGCGAACGCTGGCGAACAGCATGAAACCCAACTGATCCTCGGCGTCGCGTAGCAAGTGCTCGACTTCGGCCACCGGCAACTGCAGCCATTCGGCGGCGGTGCCCAGGTGACCGGTCTGCAAGAGCGCCTGGATCACTTCGATATGGCGTAAGCGCATGCGTGAAGTCCATGTTCAGCAAGTGGAGGAGTCAGTGGCTGAATCCTACCCCAAGTCCGCGCTTATGACTTCTGCTCATAACGACGGGTTATGAAACGCTGGCGGTTTGCGGTTCGCGGGTAATGGTCACGCCGGTTTGCACCAGCATGAACTCATTGTCGTCGACCTTGTTGACACGGTCGCCAATGGCCAGCTTGTAGGTGGTGACAGGGCCTGAACCGTCTACCGCCGGGGTGGAGTCCTGGAACTCGTGCACCGAATAAATACGGCCCTCCGCGTCTCTTGCATGGAACTGACCGACGAGTACTGCTGCCATCTGCTTAGAACCTCTGGAGATAAATCACTCAATTTGCGGCACTGTAGACCGTACTTGGGCGAGGTAAGTTTTCCTACGGGAAAAAAATAGTCAGGGACGGTGTTTTCGGTCGCCCGCTGCTTGAATCGTCATCTATAACTACAAGCTCTTCCTATCGGACAGTCGAGAAACTCTTATGAGCAACGTCTATACGATCGCCGTCGTGGTCGGCAGCTTGAGAAAGGAATCGATCAACCGCAAGGTCGCACGGGCCCTGATAGAACTGGCGCCGGCCAATCTCAAGCTCAACATCGTCGAAATTGGCGATCTGCCGCTCTATAACGAAGACATCGATGGCGCTTCACCGCCGGCAGCCTACAGCACTTTCCGACAACAGGTGAGCTCATCCGACGCGGTGTTGTTCGTGACCCCGGAATACAACCGTTCGGTGCCGGCGCCGCTGAAGAATGCGATTGACGTCGGCTCGCGTCCATACGGCAAAAGTGCCTGGAACGGTAAACCGGGGGCTGTTATCAGTGCTTCGCCGGGGGCCGTCGGCGGGTTTGGTGCCAATCACAACCTGCGTCAATCCATGGTGTTTCTGAATGTGCCGATGATGCAGCAACCGGAGGCCTATCTGGGGAACGCCGGTTCGGCGTTCGACGAGGCGGGCAGGTTGTCCGAGTCGGTCAAGCCGTTCCTGCAAAAATTCATCAATGCCTATGGGCAATGGGTCGAACAGCACAAGAAAGCTTGATGTTCATTGGCCAGCGCTTTGTCCTACGAAGCGCTGGATAACCGGCTACAAATCATCGTTTCCATTTCCAACAACCAGGCGGCAGTTTGCTCCGCCGCCGGTTGCGCCGTGACGCAATAGCGGCGACCGCCCCAAGCCATGATCACCCAGGCTTCAATAGTCGGTGCTGATGGCTGCATCGGCAAATCGCGGCAAGCAGCAAAGGCTTCACGCCATTTTTGCGAAAGTTCCTCGTACACCCTTCGATGATGCTTGGGTTCGGCGATCTGATGCTCGATGAGCGACACGGCATGGTTGAACAGGGGTTGTCGGGCATCGTCAGGGTCGCAGGTCAGGCACACAAGACGCTTGATGCGAGTTTGCCAGTCCAGGTCGGTTGGCTGGATGACGTCTTGATCCATTTGCGCCAGCAATACATCCAGGCGATGCCGGATGTAACCCGACAGCAGGGCTTCCTTGCTCGGGAAATAGTCATACAGCGTGCCAATCGCCACGCCGGCTTCCAATGCCACTTCCCGGGTGGTCAGCCCTGACCAGCCATCACGCTGCCAAATCCGAACAAAAGCCTCGTAAATCGCCTCGACGGTGAAAATCGCCCGGGCCTGACTCGGCCGTTTCAGCGGCTTGGCGCGGGAATTGAGGGTGGGCGAATGGCCCTTGGTGTTTCCGAACCCACTCTTCATCGGCTGTGATTACTCTTGAGTGACCCGCCACTGTGTCGCAGCAGGAGACCGAACATGCAGGATTTCACCACGGTAACACGCCTGATTACTCGTAAAAATGCCCTGGACCAGAGCCGGATCGAGCAGGAACAACGTAGCCTGATCCCGGCAGCCGGCGAGGTGATCTTGAAGATTGATCGTTGCGCACTGACCACCAACAACATTACGTACGCGGCTTATGGCGATTCAATGAACTACTGGGGTTTCTTTCCTACAGGCCTGGCGGATTGGGGTCACGTTCCGGCCTGGGGGTTTGCCGACGTCATTGCATCAATGGTGGATGGCATCGAGGTGGGCGAACGTTTCTACGGTTACTTTCCGCTGGCCAGCCACCTGTGGATGCGTCCGGAACGGGTCACCGAGCGCGGCTTTTACGATGGCGCCGAACACCGGTCGGGGTTGACCTCGGCGTACAACCAATACACGCGCTGCAGTTGGGATTTGTACTACAGGCCAGAAACCGAAAATCTGCAGATATTGCTCAAGCCGTTGTTTCTGACCTCATCGATGCTGGCGGACTTCCTGCAGGACAACCGGTTTTTCGATGCGACCCGCCTGGTGTTCTCCAGCGCTTCCAGCAAAACCGCCTACGGCACGGCCGTGTGTCTGGAAAATCATCCGCAACTGGAGCGTGTGGCGCTGACGTCCGCCGCCAACAAAGCCTTTGTCGAAACCCTCGGTTGTTACGAACACGTGCTGCCCTATGCCGAGTTGGCCAACCTCACCGGTGACCGTCCTACGCTGTACGTGGATTTTTCCGGCGACCTCAATCTACGCGATCAGGTCCACCAGCACTTTGCCGGGCACCTGCTCTACAGTTGTTTCGCAGGCTCTGCGCAAAGTATCGATGAGCCACGGTTGACGGCTATCGAAGGGCCGCAACCGGTGTTCTTTTTTGCGCCGATCCAGATCCGCAAGCGCAATGCCGAATGGGGGCCGGAAGGGGTCAGCCAGCATATCGGCGAAGGGTTGGTGCGGTTTTTCCAGCGAGTGACCGGGAGCGAAAAGCCTTTGCTGGAAGTCATTGAAAGTCAGGGTTACGAGGCGGCGCAAAGGGTCATTTCCCGCTTGGTCCATGGCCAGGTCCCACCCGTGGAGGGGCATGTGATTCGCTTGTGATGTGATTCGGCGCGGTTGTCCGTTTAGACCGGGTTGGCCCCATCGCGAGCAGGCTCGCTCCCACATTGGATCTCAGTCATACGCAAGTTTTGTATCCACTGAAGTTCCCTGTGGGAGCGAGCCTGCTCGCGATGGGGCCAGCTCATACACGGCAAAACTCAGGCATTACCCGGCACATTCGGCCAAAGATCCGCCACCAGAAACAGCCGTTCAGCCTCTTCCCAGTCGCCGCTGGCATTTTCCGTCAGGCGCACCAGCAGTTGTGCCGGCGCCAACGGGTCCAGGTCATCCAGCCACGCCTGCATCTGTCCCGGGTTCCAGGTGTGTTCGGCCGAATAATGCGCCGGCGCCAGCCAGGCGTGGCGCGGCAGGGGTTGCCAGCGACCGGGCGGGCTCTGGGCCAATAACGCCGGCCAATCCTTTTGATGCAACCAGCGACCCCGCAAATGCTGTGGATGGGCACCCGACGGCGGGGCGGCCTGTCCGGGCCAGGGGTACAGCAAGTAACCCCCCAGCCACAAATGCGCGCTGAACGCCTGGATATCCAGCGCCGCCAGTACTTCACGGCTTTCGGCGCGAGCGGAAATCGGCAACTGATGCTGGCTCAGGTGCGCCAGTTTGCGGTCGAGCCGGTCGTGGCAGCCCGGGCCCAGCCACTGGGCGGTGTCGTGTCCGTCGCCGGATTGCGGGCCGAGGTAGAGCTTGATTGCCAGTTCCAGGTGATGCACGCCGTCGCGGTCGCGCAGCAGCATGTCCAGTTCACCCAGGGTGTGCCCCTCGCGGCGAATCGGCAGGTTGGCGGCAATCAGTTCTATGCCCGGCGCATGCTGCACGGCGAATTGCCAGAGGCGTTCGTAATACAAGCCCAGACGCCGGGTCCGGGCCTGGGCCAGCCAGTGCAGCAAGCCATAACTGTCCCGATCCAGCTGGCGCAGCCAATGCTCCAGCCGATCCGGTGCCTGCACCCAGTCGCTGCCGGCCAGCGGGTGGCGCTGCGGCCACGGGGTATCGTCCAGCATGGGCGGCGCGAGGATGACCCACGCCAGGTCACGCACTTCGGGATGGCGTAACTGATGGGGCAGGTGGAGCAAATCGGGAAATAGCATCATCTTGCGAGCATAGCCCGAAACCCGGGCACACCCTTGAAGCTGAAAGGATTTTGTCTACGGACGGCTTTCGCCCATAATCGTGGTTTTCGCCGCCACGCAGATCCCCGCAGGAGCCCCATGGAGCAATTTCGCAATATCGGCATCATCGGTCGCCTGGGCAGTTCCCAGGTGCTGGATACCGTCCGCCGACTGAAACGGTTTCTGCTCGATCGTCACCTGCACGTGATCCTCGAAGACACCATCGCCGAAGTGCTGCCAGGGCACGGCTTGCAAACCTCGTCGCGCAAGATGCTCGGCGAAGTCTGCGACATGGTCATCGTGGTCGGTGGTGACGGCAGCCTGCTTGGCGCCGCCCGGGCGCTGGCCAAGCACAATATTCCGGTGCTCGGCATCAACCGTGGCAGCCTGGGTTTCCTCACCGACATCCGTCCCGATGAGCTGGAAACCAAGGTCGCCGAAGTGCTGGACGGCCACTATCTGGTGGAAAACCGCTTCCTGTTGCAGGCCGAAGTCCGTCGCCACGGCGAGGCCATCGGCCAGGGTGATGCACTGAACGATGTGGTGCTGCACCCCGGCAAATCCACGCGAATGATCGAATTCGAGCTGTACATCGACGGCCAGTTCGTCTGCAGCCAGAAGGCCGACGGCCTGATCGTCGCGACGCCGACCGGATCTACCGCCTACGCGTTGTCCGCCGGCGGGCCGATCATGCATCCCAAGCTCGACGCTATTGTGATTGTGCCGATGTACCCCCATACCTTGTCAGGTAGACCCATCGTGGTCGATGGTAACAGTGAGCTGAAAATCGTCGTGTCCAAGGATATGCAGATTTACCCGCAAGTTTCGTGCGACGGGCAGAACCACTTCACCTGCGCGCCGGGCGACACCATTACCGTCAGTAAGAAAGCCCAGAAACTGCGGCTGATTCACCCGCTTGACCACAACTACTATGAAGTCTGCCGGACCAAGCTCGGCTGGGGCAGCAAGTTGGGGGGTGGAGGCGACTGATGCTCGATCCCGCGCGTAGCTACGACCTGATCGGTGACGTGCACGGTTGCGCTCTGACCCTGGAGCACTTGCTCGACCGACTCGGTTATCACAAGCAGGGTGGCGTCTGGCGGCATGCCTCGCGCATGGCGGTGTTCGTCGGCGATATCATCGACCGCGGCCCGCGTATTCGCGAGGCGCTGCATATCGTCCACGACATGGTCGAGGCCGGTCAGGCGCTGTGCATCATGGGCAACCATGAATTCAACGCGCTGGGCTGGAGCACGCCGGCGCTGCCCGGCAGCGGCAAGCAGTTCGTGCGCGAGCACACGCCGCGCCATGCCCGCCTGCTGCACGAAACCCTGACCCAGTTCGAACACCATCCGGGTGACTGGCATGACTTCCAGCAATGGTTCTACAAATTGCCATTGTTCGTCGATGCCGGGCGTTTTCGCGTGGTCCACGCCTGTTGGGACGCCGGGCTGATCGAGCCGCTGCGGGCGTTGTTCCCCAACGGTTGCGTCGATGAGCATTTTCTCCAGGCGTCGGCGGAGTCGGGCTCTTTTGCCTGCACCGTATTCGACCGGCTGCTGCGCGGCACGGATATGCGCTTGCCCCATGGCCTGACCATGACCAGCGGCGACGGCTTGGTGCGTTCGTTCTTCCGGACCAAGTTCTGGGAAGACGATCCGAAAACCTACGGCGACATCGTGTTCCAGCCGGATGCACTGCCGGAACCCGTGGCCCGGACGCCGCTGACGTCCACCGAAAAGAACAGTTTGCTGCGCTACGGCATCGATGAGCCGCTGTTGTTCGTTGGCCATTACTGGCGCAGCGGCAAGCCGGCACCGATCCGGCCGAACCTGGCCTGCCTGGATTACAGCGCGGTGCTGTACGGCAAACTGGTTGCCTACCGACTGGATCAGGAAACCCGCCTGGATCCGCAAAAATTCGTCTGGGTCGATGTCGAGCGGCCGGAGGTGCTGCAATGAGTGCTGTAGCGGTATTGCGTCTGCCCCTGGCGGTGGACTTGAGCGGGTTCGTCACCCTGCTCAAGCGCATGCAAGTGCCCCACCGGGTCAGCGAGGAAGCTGGCGAGCAGGTGTTATGGGTGCCACAGAACATCAGTGAAGACGTGCGTGCACTGTACGAACGTTTTCCGGCGGGCGATCCCGATCAGCAACTGGACATTCCGCTGGCGCAAACCGTCAACCGTCCGGGGTTCGTCGAGCAGTTGAAATACGCCAGGGCCACCGCGCTGGTATTGCTGCTGAGCATGATCGTCGGCGCGATCACCTTGCTGGGTGACAACCTTGAAACGATGCGCTGGCTGACCTTCCTCGAATTCCGCGTGGTCGGCGAGTACATCCACTTCACGCCACTGGCCGACAGCCTGGCGGCGGGGCAGTGGTGGCGCCTGGTCACGCCGATGCTGATCCACTTCGGCATCCTGCACCTGGCGATGAACGGTATGTGGTACTGGGAACTGGGGCGGCGTATCGAGTCGCGCCAGGGCAGTATCAACCTGATCGGCCTGACCTTGCTGTTCAGCCTGGTGTCCAACTTCGCCCAGTATTTGTTCAGCGGCCCGACCTTGTTCGGCGGTTTGTCCGGCGTACTGTACGGCCTGCTCGGGCATTGCTGGATCTTCCAGTTGCTGGCACCGAACCCGGCTTATCGCCTGCCGCGCGGCGTGCTGGTGATGATGCTGGTGTGGTTGCTGCTGTGCCTGTCCGGGCTGGTGTCGATGATCGGCTTCGGCGAAATCGCCAACGCGGCCCACGTCAGCGGGTTACTCATCGGATGCTTCAGCGGTTTGTTGGGCGGTTTGTATAACCGCCGTAAACTGGCCGCCTAATTCAGAACATGCAACAAAGAGACGGAGACCCAATGTCCTCTTTTAACGAAATGATCAACAACATCACCCCTGATATCTACGAGAGCCTGAAACTGGCCGTGGAAATCGGCAAATGGTCCGACGGTGGCAAGCTCACCGCGGAACAACGCGAATTGTCGCTGCAGGCGATGATCGCCTGGGAAATCCAGAACCTGCCCGAGGACCAGCGTACCGGCTACATGGGTCCGCAGGAGTGCAGCTCGAAGTCGATTCAAGTGCCGAATATCCTGTTCAAGTCGGATGCCATCCATTGATCGAGATTGGCCGCGGTGCAATCAGCAAAATGTCGGCGCGTCTGGACGGGCCGAACGTGCAATACGCTTTCCGTCTGGGCGAAACCGAGGTCCCGGTCAATCCGTTGATCGGCACCACGGTGCGCCTGGAATACCTGGGTGCGATCCACTGCGTCCATTGCGGACGCAAGACCAAAACCAGTTTCAGCCAGGGTTACTGCTACCCGTGCATGACCAAGCTGGCCCAGTGTGACGTGTGCATCATGAGTCCGGAGCGTTGCCACTTCGATGCCGGCACCTGCCGGGAACCTGAGTGGGGCGAGAAGTTCTGCATGACCGACCACGTGGTGTACCTGGCCAACTCGTCGGGGGTCAAAGTCGGGATTACCCGTGCTACCCAGCTGCCGACCCGCTGGCTCGACCAGGGTGCGAGTCAGGCCTTGCCGATCATGCGCGTATCGACCCGCCAGCAGTCCGGTTTCGTCGAGGATCTGTTCCGCAGCCAGGTGGCCGACAAGACCAACTGGCGTGCTTTGCTCAAGGGCGATGCGGCGGCGGTGAACCTGGCCGAGGTCCGCGATCGACTGTTCGACAGCTGCGCTGAAGGCTTGCTCGGGTTGCAGCAGCGATTTGGCTTGCAGGCGATCCAGCCGGTGACCGATGTCGAACCGCTGGAAATCCGCTACCCGGTCGAGCAGTACCCGGCGAAGATCGTCAGCTTCAACCTGGACAAGAACCCGATTGCCGAAGGCACGCTGATGGGGGTCAAGGGCCAATACCTGATCTTCGATACCGGCGTGATCAATATTCGTAAATACACGGCTTACCAGCTCGCCGTGCATCAGTAAGGACTCCAGCATGCGCACCGAACAACCGAAGATGATCTACCTCAAGGACTATCAGGCACCCGAGTACCTGATCGACGAAACGCACCTGACCTTCGAGTTGTACGAGGACCACAGCCTGGTCCATGCGCAACTGGTGATGCGCCGCAACCCCGAGCGTGGCCCGGGCCTGCCGCCGCTGGAGCTCGACGGCCAGCAGCTGGAACTGCTGTCGGTCACTCTGGCTGACCAGGAGCTTTCCGAGGCGCAGTATCAGCTGACCGAGAATCACCTGACCCTGCACCCGACCAGCACCACCTTCACGGTCGATACCAGCGTCCGGATCCACCCGGAAACCAACACCGCGCTGGAAGGCCTGTACAAGTCCGGCACGATGTTCTGCACCCAATGCGAGGCCGAAGGCTTTCGCAAGATCACCTATTACCTCGACCGCCCGGACGTGATGAGCACCTTCACCACCACGGTCGTCGCCGAACAACACAGCTATCCGGTGCTGCTGTCCAACGGCAACCCGATCGCTTCCGGTCCCGGTGAAGAAGGCCGGCACTGGGCGACCTGGGAAGACCCGTTCAAGAAGCCGGCGTACCTGTTTGCGCTGGTGGCCGGTGATCTGTGGTGCGTCGAAGACAGCTTCACCACCATGAGCGAGCGCAACGTGGCGCTGCGCATTTACGTCGAGCCGGAAAACATCGACAAGTGCCAGCACGCGATGAACAGCCTGAAGAAATCCATGCGCTGGGACGAAGAGGTCTACGGTCGCGAGTACGATCTGGACATCTTCATGATCGTCGCCGTGAATGACTTCAACATGGGTGCCATGGAGAACAAGGGCCTCAACATCTTCAACTCCAGCGCCGTGCTGGCCAAGGCCGAAACCGCCACCGATGCCGCGCATCAACGGGTCGAAGCGATCGTCGCCCACGAATACTTCCACAACTGGTCGGGCAACCGCGTGACCTGCCGTGACTGGTTCCAGCTGTCGCTCAAGGAAGGCTTCACGGTATTCCGCGATGCCGGTTTCTCCTCGGATATGAACTCGGCCACGGTCAAGCGCATCCAGGACGTGGCGTACCTGCGCACCCACCAGTTCGCCGAAGACGCGGGCCCCATGGCCCACGCCGTGCGCCCGGACAGCTTCATCGAGATTTCCAACTTCTACACCTTGACTGTGTACGAGAAAGGCTCGGAAGTGGTCGGCATGATCCACACCTTGCTCGGTGCCGAAGGCTTCCGCAAAGGTAGCGACCTGTACTTCGAACGCCACGACGGCCAGGCCGTGACCTGCGATGACTTCATCAAGGCCATGGAAGATGCCAATGGCGTTGACATGACCCAGTTCAAGCGCTGGTACAGCCAGGCCGGTACACCGCGTCTGGCGGTGAGCGAGTCCTTTGATGCGGCGGCGAAAACCTACAGCCTGACCTTCCGCCAGAGCTGCCCGGAAACCCCGGACAAGGTTGAAAAACTGCCGTTCGTGATCCCGGTCGAACTGGGCCTGCTGGATTCCAAAGGCGCGGCGATTGCCCTGCGTCTGTCCGGTGAAGCCGCCGCGCAAGGCACCTCGCGGGTCATTTCGGTGACCGAAGCCGAGCAGACTTTCACCTTCGTCGATATCGCCGAACAACCGTTGCCTTCGTTGTTGCGCGGCTTCTCGGCGCCGGTGAAGCTGAGCTTCCCGTACAACCGTGACCAGTTGATGTTCCTGATGCAGCACGACAGCGACGGCTTCAACCGCTGGGATGCCGGCCAGCAACTGTCGGTGCAGGTGCTGCAGGAATTGATCGCCCAGCAGCAGAAGGGCCAGGCGCTGGTACTCGATCAGCGTCTGGTGTCGGCGCTGCGCACGGTGCTTTCGGATGAGTCGCTGGATCAGGCCATGGTCGCAGAAATGCTCTCGCTGCCAAGCGAGGCGTACCTGACCGAGATCAGCGAAGTGGCGGATGTCGAAGCGACTCATACGGCTCGCGAGTTTGCCCGCAAGCAACTGGCCGATGCGTTGTTCGAAGGCCTGTGGCTGCGTTACCAGGCCAACCGCGAGTTGTCGAAGCAGACGCCGTACGTGGCCGAAGCTGAGCACTTCGCTCGCCGCGCGTTGCAGAACATTGCGCTGTCGTACCTGATGCTCAGCGGCAAGCCGGAAGTTGTGGCGGCGACTCTGGAGCAGTTCGATTCGTGCGACAACATGACCGAGCGTCTGACCGCACTTGCCGTGTTGGTCAATTCATCGTTCGAAGCCGAGAAGGCCAAGGCGCTGGCCAGCTTCGCCGAACACTTCAAGGACAATCCGCTGGTGATGGACCAGTGGTTCAGCGTCCAGGCCGGCAGCGTGTTGCCGGGTGGTCTGGCGCGGGTCAAGGCGTTGATGCAGCACCCGGCGTTCAACATCAAGAACCCGAACAAGGTGCGGGCGCTGGTCGGTGCGTTTGCCGGGCAGAACCTTATCAACTTCCATGCCGCTGACGGTTCCGGGTATCGCTTCCTGGCGGATCTGGTGATTGAGTTGAATGGCTTTAATCCGCAGATTGCTTCTCGTCAGTTGGCGCCTTTGACTCGCTGGCGCAAGTACGACAGTGCTCGTCAGGTTTTGATGAAGGGGGAGCTGGAGCGGATTCGGGCTTCGGGGCAGTTGTCCAGTGATGTGTTTGAAGTGGTCAGCAAGAGTTTGGTCTGAGTTTGTTGTTGACCTTGGCGGCCTTCGGGCCGACCAGGGGCATGGGTTGATTGGGTACATATCCGTTTCTTCGGTAATGGCGGCTGGTGGTTTCGCCCTTACGGCGAGTCACTTTTTTTACAAGCGCCTAAAAAAAGTAACCAAAAAAACGCTCGCCCCGAACGTACGGCCCCTCGCTAAGGCTCGGGGTTCCTTCGCTCCGGCATTCATCCGGGGGCATCGCCTCCGGTCGGCTTCGCTCGACCTCCTCTCGATGTGTTCGGCTGCGCCGAACGGCGCTGCGCGCCTACCCCCGGATGAACGCCTCCGCTCAGCCTGCCGAGGGGGCGGGTGGATCAAGATCAAAAGCTGCAGGCGAGCTAACGCTCGGCCTGATGAGTGGTGAAAAGCGGCGCGGTGTACGCCGCTCTGCCTTTGCCTTTGCCTTTCTGTGGGAGCGAGCTTGCTCGCGATGGCGGCCTGCCAGTCGACCGAGTCGCATCTGCTTGCACCGGGATTTTCAGAGATCCATAGCTGCTTTGGCTTTGGCTTTGGCTTTGGCTTTGGCTTTGGCTTTGGCTTTGGCTTTGGCTTTTGATCTTCTTGCCCCCTCGTGAGGCCGAGTGGAGGTTCTGCGCAGTGGGCAACCCGGCATGGATGCCGGGTTAGCCGCCGCCGGCCATGGATGGCCGATGGCGGCGGGCCCACGGAGCAGGACCGGAGCGAGGGCATGCCGAGCCTAAGCGAGGCACCGAACGTAAGGGGCAAAGCGCTTTGGTTACTTTCGCGCTTTTCGAAAGTGACCCGCCGTAAGGGCGGAACCAATAGCGGCCGTAACCGCAGCAACGGATATGTACACCAAACACCAAACACCAAACCCCAAAACCGCAATCACCCCACCTGATACCCAACCATTCAGAACAACCACCCATCCCCCCCGGTTAACAAAACATAACGTGGCGTCGATTGTCAGACATGAAAAAACACCGATAGGATAAGCCAGCTTCCGAAGGGGCTCTGGATTGCGGGTTTCAGGATTATGCTCTGAAACAGCCAGTCCAGACACGCACCCTTGCGGCGCCCAGAAAGGTTGAACGACCTAACAATAATAATGGGAGAAGGTCTATGAGTGAGCCTGTCATGGGTGTGGGTATCTGCCGCCCGCCGGCATTACGCAAATTCGCGTTGCTGGCCACAGCGCTCTCGCTGTTGGGCTCTGCCATGCTGTCGGCGCCTGCGCTGGCCGCGGCGGCGCCAGCATCCGATGTTGTTTATTCCATTGAATCGGCCAAGGCTGCCAAAAGCCTGATGCTCGATGTCGTCCACGCCGGCAAGCGCCTGGTGGCGGTCGGGGACCGTGGGCACATCCTGTATTCCGATGATCAGGGCGCTACCTGGACCCAAGCCAAGGTCCCGACCCGGGCCCTGCTGACGTCGGTGTTTTTCGTCGATGACAAGCACGGCTGGGCCGTCGGCCATGACGCGCAGATCCTCGCCAGTGACGACGGCGGCGCGACCTGGACCAAGCAATTCGAAGATCTGACTCGCGAATCGCCGCTGCTCGATGTCTGGTTCAAGGACGTCGACAGCGGCTTTGCCGTGGGCGCTTATGGCTCGCTGATGGAAACCACCGACGGTGGCAAGCATTGGGAAGACGCCAGCGACCGCCTGGACAACGAAGACCAGTACCACCTGAATTCGATCGCTGCGGTCAAGGACGCCGGATTGTTCATCGTCGGCGAGCAGGGCAGCATGTTCCGTTCCGCGGACTGGGGCCAAACCTGGGAGAAACTCGAAGGTCCGTACGAAGGCTCGCTGTTTGGCGTGATCGGCACGGCGCAGCCCAATACGCTGCTGGCCTACGGACTGCGTGGCAACCTTTACCGTTCCACGGATTTCGGCAGCAACTGGGAGCAAGTCGAGCTCAAGGCTGAACGTGGCGACCTGGAGTTCGGGCTGTCCGGTGGCACGCTGCTCGACGATGGTTCCATCGTGATCGTCGGCAACGGCGGCTCGGTGATTCGCAGCAGCGACAATGGAGAAACCTTCAAGGTGGTCAACCGTCCGGACCGTATTTCGGTCTCGGCAGTGACGGCGGCAGGCAATGGCAATCTGGTTCTGGCCGGGCAGGGTGGCGTTCGCGTCACCTCGCCAAACGGCACCGAGTCGGGTAAATGAGCCGGGTTAATAATAAGAAGGCGGAGCTATGACTTCCTTGAGTACTCATCATCAGGACAAGGCGACGTTCCTCGAGCGCCTGATCTTCAACAACCGCCCGGCAGTGATCACGATCTGTCTGCTGGTCAGTATTTTCCTGTTCTGGCAGGCGACGCTGATTCGTCCGTCCACCAGTTTCGAAAAAATGATCCCGCTGGAGCATCCCTTCATCCAGAAGATGATGGAGCACCGCAACGATCTGGCGAACCTGGGTAACACGGTGCGGATTTCGGTGGAAGCCACCGATGGCGACATCTTCTCCAAGGAGTACATGGAGACCCTGCGTCAGATCAACGACGAGGTGTTCTACATCTCCGGTGTCGACCGTTCCGGCCTCAAGTCGCTGTGGAGTCCGAGCGTTCGCTGGACCGAAGTGACCGAAGAGGGCTTCGCCGGCGGTGAAGTGATTCCGCAGAGCTACAACGGCTCCCAGGCCAGCCTCGACTTGCTGCGCAACAACGTGCTCAAGTCCGGCCAGGTCGGGCGGCTGGTGTCCAACGACTTCAAGTCGAGCATCGTCGACATTCCTTTGCTGGAGTCCTACCCGGACCCGCAGGACCAGGGCAAGCTGCTGGCGCTGGACTATCGCCAGTTCTCCCACGAGCTTGAAGACAAGATCCGCACCAAGTTCGAAGCGCAGAACCCGAACGTGAAGATCCACATCGTCGGTTTCGCCAAGAAAGTCGGTGACCTGATCGACGGCCTGGTGATGGTGGTGATGTTCTTCGGCGTCGCCTTCGTCATCACCCTGATCCTCCTGCTGTGGTTTACCAACTGCCTGCGCAGTACCGTCGCCGTGTTGAGCACGACGCTGGTGGCAGTGGTCTGGCAGCTAGGCTTGATGCACTTCTTCGGCTTCGGGCTCGACCCGTATTCGATGCTGGTGCCGTTCCTGATCTTCGCCATCGGTATTTCCCACGGCGTGCAGAAGATCAACGGGATCGCCCTGCAATCGAGCGAGGCGGACAACGCCCTGACGGCGGCGCGCCGTACGTTCCGTCAATTGTTCCTGCCGGGGATGATCGCGATCCTCGCCGATGCCGTGGGTTTCATCACGCTGCTGATCATCGATATCGGTGTGATCCGTGAACTGGCCATCGGCGCATCCATCGGTGTGGCGGTGATCGTGTTCACCAACCTGATCCTGCTGCCGGTGGCGATTTCCTATGTCGGCATCAGCAAGCGTGCCGTCGACCGCAGCAAGAAAGACGCGACTCGCGAGCATCCGTTCTGGCGCCTGCTGTCGAACTTTGCCAGCGCGAAAGTGGCCCCGGTTTCCATTCTGCTGGCACTGATCGCCTTTGGCGGTGGCCTGTGGTACAGCCAGAACCTGAAAATCGGCGACCTCGACCAGGGTGCCCCGGAGCTGCGTCCGGACTCGCGCTACAACAAGGACAACAACTTCATCATCAACAACTACTCCACCAGCTCCGACGTGTTGGTGGTGATGGTCAAGACCAAGTCCGAAGGCTGCTCGCGCTACGAAGCCATGGGGCCGATCGACGAGCTGATGTGGAAGATGCAGAACACCGAGGGCGTGCAGTCGGCGATTTCCCTGGTGACCGTGTCCAAGCAAATGATCAAGGGCATGAACGAGGGCAACCTGAAATGGGAGACCCTGTCGCGTAACCCTGACGTGCTGAACAACTCCATTGCCCGCGCTGACGGCCTGTACAACAACAGCTGTTCCCTGGCGCCGGTGCTGGTGTTCCTCAACGATCACAAGGCCGAGACCCTGGATCGTGCGGTGCATGCGGTGCAGGAGTTCGCCAAGGAAAACAACAAGGATGGCCTGGAGTTCATCCTCGCTGCCGGTAACGCCGGGATCGAGGCGGCCACCAACGAGGTGATCAAGAAGTCCGAGCTGACCATCCTGATCCTGGTGTACATCTGTGTAGCGGTCATGTGCATGATCACCTTCCGTTCGTGGGCGGCGACCTTGTGCATCGTGCTGCCGCTGGTGCTGACCTCGGTACTCGGCAACGCCCTGATGGCCTTCATGGGCATCGGCGTGAAAGTGGCGACCTTGCCGGTCGTGGCGCTCGGGGTGGGGATTGGCGTGGACTACGGCATCTACATCTACAGCCGCCTGGAAAGCTTCCTGCGTGCCGGCCTGCCGCTGCAAGAGGCGTACTACCAGACGCTGAAGTCCACCGGTAAGGCGGTGCTGTTCACCGGTCTGTGCCTGGCCATCGGCGTGTGCACCTGGATCTTCTCGGCCATCAAGTTCCAGGCCGACATGGGTCTGATGCTGACCTTCATGCTGTTGTGGAATATGTTCGGTGCGCTGTGGCTGCTGCCGGCACTGGCGCGGTTCCTGATCAAGCCGGAGAAACTGGCGGGGCAGAAGGGCAATTCGTTGTTCGCCCACTGATTGCGTGGTTGTGCCGACACCGAAAGCCGCTGCCTCGAAAAGGCGCGGCTTTCGGCGTTTTAGACGTTATTGATCAGGCACCAGATCCAGAAACAGCCGTTGATCCCGTGGCGGGGTAATGGGGCTGTAGAGGTCACGGATGATCAATTTGTTGTCAGGCCCGGCCTGGGCGATCAGATCCTTGAGGGTCACGAAGCGATGTTCGGGACGCTTGAGGTGGGCAATCGTGTAAGTCGAAGGCGCGCTGTTCGCCTGGGCGTAGTGGAAATGGGCGTACCACAGCACCTTCACCGAGTTCTTCTCCCGAATGGCGAACTCCGTGAGGTAGTCCTTGGCTGCCGTGCGTTTGAGCGCCTGCACAAGGCCGATGTCCACCGCCTGTCGGTCGCGAAGGTACTCGATGCTTTCCTGCCGGGGGCGCTGCGCCTTGTATCCCTCGATGCAATGCTGCTGGCCTTTGAGCTGGGTGGCGGTGGCCGTACTTCGTAATGATTCAAGCACGTTGTTGATTTGCGGGTTGTCTGGATGGGCGTGCTCCAATTCGCTGGCCAACGTTTCGATCCGTTTGGCCTGGTGTTCCAGCATATCGCTCCAGTCGCGGGGGTTAAGCTCATCCCGCCGTTGCGGATCACTGAGCTTTCTTTTCTGAAATTCGATCGAGCGTTCAATGGCCGGGATTTCATCGATCAGCCGCTGCCCCTCCGTGCGCAGCGCGGCAAACGAACGCGGTTGCAGTGTCGGGGTCGGCCGCACAGGCGCGGCGTCGACAATCTCGACCCATCCCTCATTGGGGTGCTCCATGAACCGACCACTGACCTGAAGGGTGACCGGGTTTCGAGTGACGATGGTCGCAAACGGCATACCGGTGGTCGCCGGTTCCAGCTCTCCGACCAGGTCGCCGTTATCCCGCGACTTGAACACCCGTTTGGTCTTCGACGGTGCTTTGATGGGTTTGAAGGCGACGGGCGATACCGGCAGAAATTCGTCCTCGCGCAACAGATCGGCCAGTTCGGACTCGGCACTGTCCCGTGTGATCTCCAGACGCTCCATCAGCAGCGACATATAGCGGGGGCGGATCAACGGGGACTCAAGCTCCAGCAGTGAGGTGTTGATTTGCAGGCGCCTTTTGTAGTGTTTGATCAGGTTGATCAGGACGTCCTTGCGCTCCTGAGCGGTAAAGCCATCCGTGCTCAGCAGGTCCAGGTGGGAGTCTTCGAGCGCTGACATGGCGCCCAGACGGTCTTCATGAACGTTGAGAAAGTACTGTTCCTGCGGCGTTTTCGCCTCGACGGTGGTGTCAATGCTCAAGGTGTTGAGTACGTCGAGCGATTCGAGGAGGGCGGCCACTCGGTTGGAGAACCTGCGGTCAGGGTGGCCTTTGAGGTATTTCAGGCGTTGCGCCGGTCCGGTCTTGAAGTTCTGTGCAAGCTCCGTCAGCACGCCATCCAGCGTGATGATTGCCTGCGCATGTCGCTCGGAGGCGGCGAAGTTGGTTTCCAGAAGGTCGTACATGCGCTGGGCGCCTTCGATGTCACTGATGTTGTATTGCAACTCAATCAGCGACTCGCCCTGTTCGGAAATGAAGCTGGCCAGGTAAAGGGACGCCAGTTGGCGAATCCTCAGTTCATGAAGCGACAGGATCGCGGTGTACTCGTCGGTGGCTTTCTGCTCGTAGTCGAAGCGCACGTCAACGTCCTTGAGTTGTCGATAGGCCTGGATCAAATCGCGACGGGCCTGGATCAACTGATCGACAATGACCTGATCGCTTTCCTGCAATACCTGGAAATCCAGCCGGCTGCGGGAGCGCGCAATGACCTTGAGCCGATGGTCGCCCTGGAGGGCCTGGTCCTCGGGCGATGCGCGAAGACGCATACGAGCGGCTCCCAGTTCGTTGTGGGCACTTTCGTACGCGACTTTGGCGGCTTCCAGTTGCTGGTCCATATCCGTTGCCTGTGTTGCCAGCGTCGATACGGTCCCACCGATTCGGTTGACCTCAACGGTGGCTTGCTCACGTTTCTTGTCTATTTCCGCGAGTTTGGCTTTGAGTCGATTCTTGGGGCCTCCGCCCTGTAGCTTCAGACCCGTGTCCAGCGACCATCTGCCTTGTCCGTCCGTCTTGAGCTTGAAGCCGGGATGGAGCGGCTTTTCGGGGTGAATGATGTAAACGTCGCCGAACCCTGGAACGATACTGACCTCGAACAGCAATCCTCCCAGTGAGGCATGCCATTGATGGTCGATACGGTACAGCCCCTTGAACATGCCGATTTCAACGGGGGCGGGAGCCGGGACGGGCCAGGCGACCTTGAGTTCGAGCAATGCATTCAACAGGCGCTGGCTTGACGAATCCCTGGCGGTGGAGTGAATGAAATCGATCTGCGTTTTATCGCCGGCCGGAGGTTCTGCGGGCAAGCCGACCACGCCTTGCTCTATGACGGCGGTCGGAGGAGCGACATCCTGGGGTGGACGACGCAGGCGGGCGAGGCGCGGTGGCTGCTGGGGTGCGGGTGTCGAAAGCTCGGGCGGATGGGGCCGGGACGACACATGCAGCAGTATCAACCCGACATTGAGCAGCAGATCGACCCAGGCCAGTTCCCGGGCCGTCGGGTCATTGCTGTGCAGCGCCGTCACATCGCTTTTCAGGGCGACGGCCAGCTGCAGCATCCAGCCGGCCAGCATCGCCGGGCCACGAAGCACTGGCAGGAGCAAGGCGTTGAACAGCAACCAGCCGCCCTCGCGCACGATGGCCCAGCGGCTTTCGGCGTTGGAAACCGACTCTCTGTCAGCCAGGTCGATGAGCGCCCGTGCGTTGCTGGCGTAGAGGTGCTGAGTGAGATTCCCGGTGGCCAGCGCCTGTGCCAGTGAACCAGGTATTTCTTCGGTGCTGGAGTCCTGAGTCAATTGCGCAGACTCCGGTTTTTCCCAACGGACGGTGTCGTCGCCCAGGCCGAAACGAAGGATGTGGGGGCTGTTGAACCCGTCATTGCTGTAGATCGGCCGGGCCCTGTCCGGCAGCCAGCTCAGTACGCTGTCTTGCAGGGGGCCGGCTTGTGCAATGGCGTTGAACAATGCTTCACGACTGGAGAATTGCTGCAAGGCGTCCTGGTATACGGGCCGATACAGGATGTGCGGACCGATGCCGGTGTCCCGCGGCTCAATGATGAACATGTTGTCGACGACATCGGCGGCCGCGCCGGCCTTGCGGGTAAAGGCAAGCGCGCGGATGACGATGTCCTGGCCGTCGACAACGCGCTCGGGGGCTTGGGTGTGCAAGACGGCCTTGATAAATCGGTAGCCCTGGAAGCTCAGTCCGTGCTCGCCGCGGATCGTGTGTTCCAGCGCCTGAAGTGGCAGCTGTACCTTGAGCGCCTGGCCAAACCGGATTTCCCGACGTTGCGATTCGCTGTTGTCATCGAGCAGCAGGGTTTTGAGGGTGTGCGGGTAACGTTCGCCGATGTTCACCCGACTGACCAGCCCTTCGGTGCTGCTGAACAGGCCTTTTTCACCCAGGATGTAGTCGGCGGTCAGCCACGACGGGACGGCTTTACCGGTCTTGTCTGTGATGGTCATGCTGCCCGAGGGCGTGGCGCTGAGGTTCTGGATGGCCAGTTCGGTCAGCGTCATGGGGACGCGGGTGATGAAGCCGCTGCCCAGATCACCGGCCGCCACCCGGAAATTGAGCAGCAGATCGCCAGGTTCGCAATCGGAATCGGGATGGTCCAGGCGCATCTGATCACGCAAGGCATTGTTGGTGAAATCATGCAGGTTTTCGATGCCGTCGAGGAAGGACTTGCCGCCTGTCAGTCGTTGCCATTGCGCCTGCTCGACCAGCCATTGACGATATTCGGCACGCTCGCTGTCGCTGGCGTCCTTGAGCCATTGGGGCAGGGTCGCGCGTATCTTTTCGACAGGTTGCTGGTCAGGCGCCGGGGCATGGCTGAAGTAAGGGGCCGGGTCGGTACTGGCCGCGAAGCGTTCTTCCAGTGCGCGAACACCCTGGTCGGCGGGAAGATGGATGGCGTCCAGGTTCTCCAACTGACGCTCCAGCAGCAATGCGGCCTGAGTATCGAAGATATTGCCATTGGGCTCAGAGCACTTGATGACGACTTTGTCGGCGATGAACTGGCGCTCCACCTCACGCCCCCAGGCCTGATTGAACGCTTCCACGTTCGGGTACGACTCCAGACGGCCTGAAACACGGTACAAAAATGTCCGGCTTCCTTGCACCACGAGCAGGTCCGGCGAGGTGAAGGACGTGCTTTCGTCGTTGCGGATCAAGCAGGTTTCCAGGCAATAGGCATGCACAAAACCGTCAGGGTGGGGGATGGCCTGGCGCTCACGACGGTCGGGATATCGAGCCAGTTCGTAAAGTGCGGTCCTGTCATCTTTTTGAGCGGCGGGAAGAAGGCTCGCCGCACTGTTCAGACCGCTTGCCAACAGGTCACCCAACCATTGCCAGTGGCTGACCCTGGTGTCGTGCGCCTGGTTCCAGTAGGCCGTCAGGGCATCCTGAAACCGGGTGCCCAGGGTCAAGGCCAATGACTGGATTTTTTCCTGGATAACGCCCATGTCGGGACGCTTTGGCCCTTGCGCTTCGTAGGTCAGACGCGAGGGAGCGCGGTTGGTGAGGAAGTGTACGCGTCCGTCAATTTCTGCCGTTAGATTCAGCGATGTGTTGTTGCCCAGATAGTCCAGGGCCACGTCGATCAATAGCTTGAGGTCCCATCCTCCCGTCCGGTTGGGTATGGCCAGTCGGGTGACATCCAGATCCAGGGCCAGAGGCGGGTAGTGCTCCAGGATACTGTCGTGAAGTAGTTGTCCGGCGACCTGGCGCAACGTCGGTCGGCTGGCGAATCGGCGGGCGACCGCTTGAGCGGGAGCGTCGCTGGTAGCGGGGCGTGTGGGTTGTCCCTGATTCTCGTCTGGCGGGACGGCGGATTGATTCTGCATATCGGATACCGTTCTGTAGCGAAAGAAGTGTGGTTTCGCTGCCAGAATGGCGAGTTCGTCGCAGGCAAGTGCGGTATCCCGCTACCACCTGAGCGCTCGAAAAGTGTGTCAGATCGTGCCTGGTGACCAGCCGGTGTGTCGCTCAGGACAGCTCGGAGCCGAGTACGACATTCAGCGCGCTACGGGCATCGTCCAGTTGCACCAGCGTCGTGTGCTTCCAGAACTACCCGGACAGCTTGCTGCCGGACGCGCTGAAGAACGGCCATCCGCTGCGCATCCAGCGTCTGGTGGATGTGCAATCGTCCCGCGAGGCACTCTAGCGGTTGACCACAATCCCTGTGGGAGCGAGCCTGCTCGCGATAGCGGACTACCCGTCAACATCTACATCGACTGGAATACCGCTATCGCGAGCAGGCTCGCTCCCACATTGGATCGGGACACAATGAGCTATCATTGGCGCTTTCCCATTCAAAGATTGACTGCCATGACTTCCGCAACCGACACCCTGCTCAACGTCCTCGAACACTGCGATATGGTGGAAATCGACGGCTTGCACGCTTTCGAATTCTCCCTCGATGAAATCGACAACCTGCATATCGAATGCATGGATGGCCGCGCGGCCAAACACTGGGAGTTCACGCTGGCGCAGATCCAGGCGGCGACGTTCGATCCAACCCTGCAAAGCTGGCTGATCACCGGCGATTCCGGCGAGCACCGACTGGTGTGCATGACGGCATTTCGCGGTGACAACGATGACGGTGAAGACGCGAATGGCGATGCGTAACCTCTGGCCACTGTTGATGGCCGGCAGCATCGGCGCCATGGGCGTGCAAACGGCGATGGCCGAAAGTGTCCAATTGCTGGTGGGCTCCTACACCGCCGGTCAAAGCCAGGGCATCTACCGCCTGGCTTTCGACAGCCGCACCGGGCAGATCGATGCCAGCCCCCTGCAAGTGATCAAGAGCGAAAACCCGTCGTGGCTGACCCTGTCGAAAGATCAGCGACACCTGTTCGTGGTCAACGAAAACGGCCCGGGCCAGACCGATCCGGTAGGGCGCGTCAGCAGTTTCGCGATTGATCCCAAGACCCATGCGCTGAGCCTGATCAGTCAGGTGCAAAGCCTGGGCAACGAGCCGACCCATTCCAGCCTCAGCACCGATGGCAGTCATTTGTTCGTCAGCAATTACTCGGTGGCCGAAGACCCGGGCGGGACCCTTGCGGTATTGCCGGTGGCGGCCGATGGCAAGCTCAAACCGGTGGTGCAGATGAGCAGCCACCCGGCGAGCCGGGTCAATCCCGAGCGCCAGGCCTCGGCCCACGTGCATTCGACCATCCCCTCACCGGACGGCCAATACGTGTTCGCCAATGACCTGGGCGCCGACAAGGTGTTTGCCTACCGCTTCGACCCCAAGGCCAACCCGGAGCTGCCGTTGACCCCGGCCACCCCAGCATTCGTGCAACTGCCGCCGGGCAGCGGACCGCGCCACTTGCTGTTCAGCGCCGATGGCAAACACGCCTGGCTGACCATGGAAATGAGCGCGCAAGTGGCGGTGTTCGATTACCACGACGGCCAACTCAAACAGACGCAGATGGTCGATCTGGCTGCCGGGCAACCGGTCTCGGACAAGGCTGCGGCAGCGTTGCATGCCTCGGCTGATGGCAAGTTCCTCTATGTCAGCAACCGTGGCACCGCCAATCAACTGCTGGTGTTTGCCATCGATCCTGCGACCGGCCACCTCAGTGAGCTGCAACGGCGGGCGGTGGAGGGCGATCATCCGCGGGAATTCAGCCTCGATCCGAGCGGCAAATTCCTGTTGATCGCCAACCAGAAGAGCAACCAGATTGTCGTCGTCGAACGCGACGCCAAGACCGGTTTGCTGGGCAAGACCGTGCAAAAACTGCCGATGGACGCCCCGAGCGACCTCAGGTTTTTGCTGCGTCAATAAGCCGCAGGCCCCGGTTGATGGGGCCTGCCGCTTTTATCAATGACGCTGATATCTGGTACTGCTACAAAGCATTTCAAGGCACGGACCCTCGAGGGTTAAGTTTGCTTCACGGCCCCACCGGGCAAGCAAGCCAACTGAATCCGAGGAATAACGCCATGAACTTCAACATCTTCTCTGTCATCGCCGCTTCCGCCATTTCTGCCACCGTTGCGCTGCCAGCCAGTGCCAACGTTGAAATCAGCGACAAAAAAGCCCACACCCAGAGCTACACCCAGAAGTACCTGCAACAGAGCGCCAACTTCTACGCCGCGCTGGATCACAAAACCCAAGCCTGAACGCTCACCCTGCCTTTATGCAGGAGCGAAGTCACTGATGATCGAAGACACTGATGTTGAAACACGGGTGTTGAAAACGATCAGAGTGATGTCGCTCCTGCATAACGCATTTGCGACAGCATCAGTTTGCCATCAATATCGCGCTTGATATCACATTGCCATGAGTTTAAATTGACGCTGACTTTTTGACTCCTCCTCACGGCAAGGATCGGCAGCATGGTGACGCGTCTGGCATTGGTTCTTCTGTTTCTCTATTCCACCCCCATTCTGTCGGCGGCCGACCCTGTTTCGGGTGAGCCGGAGGCTGCGCGCGAGCGCTTGATAAGTTTTATTGAAGACTGAAATAGTCTGGCTTAATGATCAATGAAGTTGATGGTCACTATGGATAACCCTGAGTGGTTACCCAGGCTGTTTTGATCGATTCTGTGGGTATTGAAACATGCCTGCGGAGAACATCATGGCCAGCGCAATTCTCACTTCTGCCAAACACGGCGCCTATGTGGTGATCGGTCTTTACCTTGCCATGGTGCTGCTGGTCAGCCTTTCAGCGCAGTCGCAATCCACCTTCGAAGCGCCGATCCAGGTCGCTCACCCCGGCATCCAGTTTGAACACCGTGCGCAAAACGCGGGCGTTGATCAGGCTGAACTCGCGGGAGTCATCGGCGCATGAAAGGGCACAGGCTCTGGGTCATCGCCTTCCTGGCGTTCATGACCAACGGATCCTCCCTGTTGGGGATTGGCCAGGGCTCGGCGGGCTCGGTGGCACGGGCCATCGAAGCCAATCACAACATTGCCCGCAACATCGAAAACGCCAATGCCCAAGGCATGCTGGCCGGTAATCCGCCGATCAGGAATGAAGGCGTGGTTTTCGGGCCGTTCCAGGTGGATTGCTCGGCGATCGGGATGTGTGGGGTGTTGGCCTGAAGCCCGCTGTCGATGAAAGGCTTTTGTGGCGAGGGGGCTTGTCGGAACGTCACGCCGCCCCGTTCTCAATCGAATTTTGCTTCCCGCAGGAAAGACTTGCGATCCTCGTTCTGCTCGGCCTTCAGCATCAACTCCGCACCCATGAGTTTGCCCGGTTGACTCCGCCCCAGCACAGTCATCGGATCCTCGAACCCATGTACGTAGCCCAGGGCAAACGCTCCGCACTGATAGCCCATAAGACGCAGCAATTCTTCCGGCAGCGTACTGGCAATTTCGAGCGGACAGGACAGAAACTGGTTCTCCTCTTGCCGAAGCCAGCCGAGCGCATAAGTCAGGTTGATGGCTGATCGGACTCGGTCGGAGTGATTGGGTCCGCCGCCGTGGTAAACCTTTCCGTCGTAAACGAGCACCGATCCCTTTTCCATCTCTGCAGGAAAGCTGGCCTCAATCTCAAACTCGACACTGCGTCCCGCTCGGTGGCTGCCAGGTACGATGCGCGTAGCGCCCATCTTCTCGGAATAGTCGGTCATGGCCCATAGTGTGTTGCATTGCACGTGATAGTCGTTGGGAAAGGGGAACATGTCCCAAGCCACCTCGTCTTGATGCAGCGTCTGCGCTCTTGCACCTGGGTGAATCGACACGACCTGCGTGCAATGGATCTGAAACGTCGTAGCGTGAGAGAGAAAACGCCGTGTTGTCTCGAGAATAGTAGGATTGAGGATCAAGTTACGCGCCCCTATAGATCGCGCAATTAGGCCACCGGTGCGTTTGGTCCGCCTGCCGAGAATGTCGTCGGGCCCGAAAGGCGTGACTGCCGTGTAGGGTTCAAGCTCTTCGGCGATTTGATCCATAGCGGTGCCGGGCACGAGTTTATCAATGATGGCGTAGCCGTGCTCGCGCAGGCACCGAACCACTTCCGATGCTGAAACGGTGTTGGGAAGGTGAATAAGTGACATCGAGAAACCTCCGTGGCGGGTCGTTTTTCCGTTGGGCAAGCCTTTGTCGATTCCGCGCAGTTGCTGCGCCGCAGCACTCACGGTCAGACAGGTTTTGTAGAGTTGATTAGCGCCAGTCGGTATAGATTCAGGATTCGGGCGCCCATTGCGGATGGGGCAAAACGTTGCTCAACGTAGGCACGTAACCTGGCTGGATCAATACTCTGCGAATGGTGCCCAGCCAGCACTTCCTTGACTCGTGCGATCAGCGCGGGCGTATCTTCTGGTGCAATCAGCAGTTCGGGTGTAATGCCGCACAGAATTTCCGTAAGGCCACCAACAGCAAAAGCCACTACAGGGACGCCGGTAGCCAGCGCTTCAATGCTGGCTCCCCCGAACTCTTCATACGCAGAAGGCATCACGATCAGACGGCAGGCCGCCATCGCCAAGGGCACTTCATGATTGGGGATGAAGCCCGTAACCGTCACCCAGTCCTGCAGTCCAGCCTTATCAATGGCGTGCCGCAACCGGTCCCGTTGCGTCCCGTCGCCGACGATCAACAACCCGCACTCTTGCTCGCGAAGGGCCTGAGCGAGCGGGATGAGATGTTGCCATCCCTTTTCTTTCGCGATACGGCCGACAAAGCCCACCGATTGCCGCCGCAGATTATGACGTTCGCGGAACGCAGTTACTGCTTCTTGCTGGGGCGGCGCGAATTGAGTGGTGTCGACCAAGTCGTGAACGATCTCGATACGACGAGCATCGCGTGTGAGGTGGGAGGCGGTTCGTTGGGTCAGGGCGACTACCGCGAAGGCCGTGCCCACGGCCTTGCGTTCCAGCCACCGGGCCAGTCGGTGCTGAAGCATGTCCAGCCAAGAATGCGGCGTGTAGACCGCGAGACGAGAGCAGTGCACTGTCAGGATCAACGGACGTCGTAGCAATCGAGGCGCTAAACAAGCGACCAGCAGCGCCGGAATTTGCCCGTCGAGGTGCGTATGGACGACATCGAAATCATGCTTATGCCCTTTTTGGAGCAGCGCAGACAGTGTTGCCACCGCCCACGACTGCGTCAGCCCTATCAAGCCGCTGAATTCGGACCGTATCCGCGGCATGGGTAGTAGCATGCGCTCTACCCAGAGAAACGGATGCAACTGTCGCAGCTTAGGCAGTCCGGGAAAGCCGATGGTCATGACATGTTGATGGACACCTTCCTGAGCGAGCCAAACTGCCTGTCGCCAGGTCTGAACCTGCATGCCGCCTACCGAGTCGTAGGCGACTGGCCAGGAGTCAGCATCTGGATGATGGAAAAAGGGCGTCAGCTTCAGGACTTTCATACGAATCAGGCCTTTGATAAATGAATTAGGGCCGATGGCAGTTCAAGAGCGCAGAGGCGGGTGAGCGATAAGTGTGCCCGTCGCAATGCCCAGTGAGACGCTCAAGCAATACATCATGCGACGTCCTCAGCGATCCGGCCGGATGAGGTCACGTCGCGCGTCAGGACTCACGACGATTCCGATCACGTATCGGTCAGGTAATCATGTCGTCTGTCAGCTTGGCGTGCAGCACACACGTCAACGCGTAGATGGAAAAAGATCGCTCGGCCGAGGTCAACATACCGGTCTGGATGTCGAGCGTTGCCTCCAGTCGGCTGAAGACCTGCTCCCAATCGCGTGTATTCAGTTCAACCCTGTCGAGGGCCGTAACCTCTTCAGGCGGCGCGCCAATCACATTGCAGATTGTGTGAATGACAAGTTGGCGAATGAAGTGGGGTGTCATGAGTGTGGTCACTTTTTGATTGATCATCAGTTATCGAAAGGCTGCAGTGTTTACATGACCCGTTGCGTCGCGGGCGATTTGGCGAGCGATTCTCAAGGCATTGGCCTGGATCGTCAGAGTGGGATTCACTCCACCGGGGTAGGGCATGTAACTGCCGTCTGCAACGTAGACGTTATCCAGCGAATGGAGCTTGCCATCCCGATCCACTACGGAAGTTCGCGGGTCATCACCCGCGCGGCAGGTGCCGTGTAGGTGAGTACTGCCCATTGCGAAGTTCGAGGCTTCATGTCGGATATCCCTCGCGCCAGCCGCTTTGAGCCAGTCGGCTGATCGCTTCACCATATAAGCGAGGCGTGCCAGATCCTGTGGGTTTGTCGTGTAGTCGATCATGAGCCGCGGTAGGCCCCATGAATCCGTACTACTGGAGAGGCGGATCCGATTCCCTAGCGACGGGTGGTCAGAAATGATGGTTTCCACACGTAATACCAGACCATCACCCTGTAGACGGCTCCAGTTATCGTGCTTGGCTTCGTAGATCAGCCCACCGACACCGGTCGGACAGCGTTCGTCCAGATAATGGTCAAGCGTGCAGACCGTCGAGAACGGCCCCCGATAACCTATTGGATGATCGTCGATTTGTTGCCGGTCTGCATGCACCACGCCCTGCGAATACTCGCTGAGTTTCATGCAAAGACCTCGACCGACTATATCGTGCTCATTGCCAAGCCCCATTGGCGCATGAGGTGTGACCGAACGCAGCAGTAACGCGGCCGTTTGAATTGCATTGCAGGCCAGCACAAAACGGTGTCCACGGATGAAACGAGTCTGACCAGTTGCGGTGTCCAGGCATTGAAGCGCGCTGGCGCGATTGCACTGTTCCTGTGTTAATGCCATGGCCTTCACGCCGGTCAGCAGCAGCAGGTCGGGCATATCGGTCAAGGGGCGGAGCAGGGCGTTAACCACGTCGCGCTTGGCGCCGCGTGTGCACTGTACCGTGATACATAAGGAGCAGTGGTCGCACCGGCTGCGATCTATCGCTACAGGAGTTGGGCGGGGGGACAGACCGAGTCGGAGCGCCCCTTCCCAAAGATGCTCCGCGGGCAGGCTCAAGGTATTAGGTGCCTGTGTTCGACTACACTCGAACCCAGCCTGGTCGATGGAAAGAATCGACTCTATCTCGTTGTAAAAAGGAACGAGATCGGAAGCGCCGATTGGCCATTTAACCGGTAATCCCTCGACACGAATGCGCTCACTGGGGTCGAAATCGAATTCGGTATACCTAAACGAGGCTCCGCCGTAGAACACCGTGCCGCCACCAAGATTGCGTGTGCTCCACGGCCATCCCTGCGAACTCCATCCTTGCGCGGCGTTGCCAGCCAATGCGTGCTCGGCCTGTGCATCAACATCAGAATTTATTGCACTGGTCTTGAGTCTCGCTCCTTCCTCCACCAATAGGGTACGGAGCCCGGCTCGAACAAAGGTGTCTGCAGCAACCGCACCAGCTGCTCCACTACCAATGATGACCACGTCGAAAGGATCATCCAACAGAGTGGTTGAGCGCAGCCCATGAACATGGGACTTACCGAGCGGGCGGTCTTCGACATGCTGCTCTAAGGAAGAAGTCATTGTTATATGTCATCCTCTGACGTGGTTACACGGAGGCGTGCGATGAAGTTATCTCGCTTTTCTATTGAGTGAATAATCCGCGCTTTATATCAAATCAACTGTAGTCGCGTAGTTTCCCACCATGGGAGTAGTACGGTCCTGGCAAATATTGCACTTGGCTGATTGCTGAAGAACAATCAATTGCCATCGATAAGAGTTGCCCCAGTTCGTCAAGGTTGAATTACCGTAGCAGAGAAACTGAGCTCTGAAAATTAAAAATTTCAAAATTTATTTATGTAAGAGTTAGGTGTAGTACGCGTCCTAGGACTCTGTAGTGCTTTTCAGATATTGCATATTGCATAAAAAAATTGTTGACGGAGCGGCAGCCTTAGTCGCATTTATATTCGCAGTGCTCACGCTCTGTTCGGTACGACGCACAAGGGATAGCGCAGTATCCCGTAGCCGTGTTGACTGGGGGAGTATCGATAAGCGTCATCTTGCTAGCAACGCTATTGCATACCTTGAGAGGTTCTTATGCGTAACTTGCAACTGCAGTTCGAAGATGAATACTATCCGGTTTTGATTGGTGTTCGATGCCTGGATGAAATCATTTCGAATTTGTGTGAGGTCAGAGCCTCAAGCTATCACTTGATAAGCGATAGAACAGTCAGTCAATTGCATGCGGGCGTATTGTACGAGCAGCTTTCGACTCAAGCTCTTGCCAGCCTATGGGTTGTTGGCAACGGCGAATCGTTCAAATCCTTGGAGACTGTCGAGCATCTTGCACAACAAATGGTAGAAGCTGGCATCGACCGGGGTAGTGTGATTGTCGCCGTGGGTGGCGGTGTAGTAGGGAATCTCGCAGGATTAATAGCAGCATTACTGTTTCGCGGCATTCGTCTTGTACATGTGCCTACGACGTTGATTGCGGCAGCGGATTCAGTTGCCTCGCTCAAACAAGCAGTGAATCTTTCTGTGGGTAAAAATCTGATGGGTTGTTTTCACAAGCCCACAGCTGTTCTGATTGATCTCAACTTCCTGCGAACATTGCCGGCGGCGCAAATTCGGTCCGGTATGTACGAGATCATCAAGAACGCATTGACCGTGGCCACCGAAAGCATTCCGCTGCTCGAAAGTGGATTGAAGTCGGACGCAAATTATTCCGATACAGAACTCATGGTCATTGTCGAGGCAGGTTTGCTTGCAAAGCAAAAGGTGATGAAGGCCGACAAATGCGAACGCAAAGAGGCCCTGATATTCGAGTATGGCCATACGGTCGGCCACGCTATTGAACTGGCGGCGGAGGGTCGTGTACCGCATGGTGAAGCCGTCGGCCTCGGAATGATCGTGGCAGCGGAAGTTGCCAGTCGCCTAGGGCGACTGAGCGAAGCAGATCAGAGTCTTCATCATCGGCTGCTTAGACGTAACGGACTGACAGTTAGGTTGCCGGCAGGAGTTACTGTTGCCGCGGTGATGTCGCTGCTGCGCACGGACAACAAGCGAGGTTACGTCTGCGCTCGTCCTGACCAAGTTGCCATGATCCTTCTTGATAGCTTGGGGGTTCCGGCCGGACCGGTCGGTAAACCCTTGATACTGGTCGACGCTTCGCTAGTTCAGTCTTGCATTGAGGATTGCTTAATAGGGATCAAGGATGTTGCCGTCGAGGAAAGTCCTCAATGACAAGTGCGCTTTTTATGCCCTGGCCTATGGCGGGCCAACCGATCTCTAACTATGTCGAGGTTTCTTGATCGACGCGCCTATGGATCTCGATACGTGCGATGACTATGAACGATACTCTTGTTGACCAGTCTGCCCACGCGGTACCTATTGGACTGATGCGCATCGATATTGGGCGAGTACTGAGTCACCTACGTGCCGCAGCCGCCCCAGGAACCCTGGATCGATATCTGGTGACCTGCGCCAGCGTGCAATTCTGGGCCGACCTGCTTGCTGTGGCAAAACTGAACAGCGTGCTCGACGATACAACGACGGAAGGACTCGAAGAGCAGCTTCGGCACGCCGAACTCGAAGCCGATTGCGTTGCACAGGTGATGCTGGGGCGGATTGTGGCCGCATCCGAAAGCATCGATCAGATGGCCTCTGTGAGTGTCGGCCTCCATGTAAATTCATCACCCGATTCCCTCGCAAAGGTGCTCCACCTGCCAATGCCGGAGTGTTGCGGCTACGACATTGCTGATCTGGCATTGATTGCTGGTGACGCTGATCGACTGACTGCGCAGGTGCACCTTGATCGGGCCTTCCTGATTGTCGGGATCCGCACCGGTGGAGCATATCTTGCTCCGCTATGGAAGGCAGTGCTGACCGGATTGGGCATTGTCGATGTGCACTGGTGTACGGTGCGACCGCAAGAAGGAAGCGCAACGTCTGATGGCTTGGAAACAGCTCGGGCTTGGATAGAGCACCGAATCTCCCCTGTGATCGTGGTGGTGGACGATCGTCCGGATACCGGGGCCACCATGGAACGCGTAGCGGCACGGTTGCGCGAGCCCGGCGTCGATCTATGGTTCTCGAGCGTCGGAAAGCTCTGGCGTGGTCCCGCGGGTCATCCGAAGCCGACATACCCACCGGCGCACATGATGCGCAACTCACGTGCACCACGGCTTTGGGAATGCTTGCTACCTGGTGAACAACCTGAATTTATCGCACGACTGCGGGATACAGCAGGCATACCTTCACTCCCAACCCAGGCGCGACTGCGCTTCCGGTGCCCACAAGGTGAGGTGCGTTACGGGTTCAGTCGGGCCTGGCTTCCGTGGAGCGACCCGCAGGTCTTGACCGGGCATCGGCCTTTGGTAAACCCACGCAAGACTCCGATCGAAATTCTTGGGCCGGATGGTGATGCACTATTACATCTGCGCTTCATTGGTGAAGGTGTGTTCGGTCGTGCGGAGTTCGAGCGCGTGCGAGAGATGAGATCTACGGGCACCGCCTGGCTAGTTGACGGTTATGCAATTACGGTTGACGTCGGGGCTACGCGAACCTTCCAGGAGCAGTTTCATGCCTCGAATCAGCCGAGGCGAGCCGACTTACTGCATCAAGCGGCGACATGGCTGGACGTCCTTGCATGGCAAACCATTGCGCATACTTATCACAGCCCCGTGGTAATGGCACTTGATCCGCGCTGGTCGGCAATGGCAGATACCATGCGAGTTTGCTGCGATTGCGATCCGCTGCAGGAGATATCTGGGCCACTGCGCGCGTTTCTAGCGGAGCCAGTACCGTGGCCGGGGCGGGCGGGCAGAGCGTTCCGTTCGTCACTGCGCTATGCCTGCGGTGGTTGGCATTGGCAGGTTGACCGACACGGAAGGCTTCATCGTTTTCAATTGGAAGCGAACTGGGGCGATATCAGCTTTCCCGAGCTGGAGGTGGCAGCTTTCATTCTCGAAAATCGCTTGGCGATCGAAGACGCTGGGCAGCTCGCATCATTGTGCGGTCTCGCCTGGTCGAGCGTCCGGGAGGGCTTGTCACTAGCTGCGCTGATGATCGCCGAATCCAGGCTGCGCAGCGTGAGAGTAACCAGCGACAGTGGTCGTATCACCCTCTGCGAAGATTTTCATCAATTGATCAGGACAACTTCCGAGTTGGCCGAGATCGACACGCCTTCATGGAGGTGACATGGACAGACCTCACCACATCGTTACCGACATCTACACCGCACAGCCTAGGCTGCGCGCCGTCAGTTCCAGTGGCGCCACGGTTACGCTCTCGGACGGTAAGCAGTATATCGATCTGATGAATGGCAAAGGCAGCGTCACGCTCGGGCACCACCACCCCGCAGTGAATTCGGCGATTACGTGCCATTTACACCGCGGGCTGGCATCGGGAACCTGCTGGAGCAACCTGCATGAGGAGCTCACAAACCGGATTATCGACGACGTCGGAATGGACGAAGCACGGCTTGCCCTGTTCAGCACGGGGACGGAAGCCTGCCGGGCTGCCGTTCAGGTCGCGCGGCAATTCACGGGCCGGCACGTCATCGCGAGTGCGGGTTATCACGGCTGGGGCGATTACTGGGCCAGCAGCGACTACCTGCTGGAAGCCAATGCGAGTGGAGTCATTGACTTCTACTTCGTGCCAGAACTGCTGGAAGAGGTGCTCAAGCGGTATCGCGGACAAACAGCCTTGGTGATTTTGTCTCCCGACTACGTCCACCTGCAACCGGACACACTGCGTCGACTGGCGCAGATCGCTGTGCGTGAGGGAGTGTTGCTGTGCTGCGATGACGTCAAGCAAGGCTACCGCTCGGTACCCGCCTCCCAATTTCCAAGGACGGTCGGCTTCCACGCAGATCTGTACACCTTCGCTAAAGGATTGGCGAATGGCCATCGAATATCGTGCCTGGTAGGCCGTTCAGATGTAATGGCCGCGGCGAAGGAATTTACCTATACCGCCTATTTTGACACGATCCCGATCGTGGCGGCGTTGGCCACACTGGACTACATGGACAGCCACGACGGTTACCAGCGATTGGTCCAGTGCGGAGCGACCCTGGCTGCCGAAATGCGCAACATCGTGCAACGCAGGGAGCTGCCGATAGAGATATACGGCGATGGTCCATTGCTGCAAATCGTGAGTGCCACCGAGGCTTTGGATCAGGCCCTGTACGCGAATTGCGCCATGGCGGGCCTACTTCTGTACGAAGGTGACAATCAAGCTGTCTCGCTCGCGACCAGCGACGTGCTTGACGAATTACTCGAACGTTTCGAGAAAGGGCTCACTGTCACTTCGCTATGGTTCGGACGAGGCGACCCCGCGTCGATCAGCCGGCAACGGCGCTTCCAGGCTGCCTTTCGCATGATAGACGGAGCCAACGATGTCGGTCCTGTCGAGGAAGCGATTCGTTGGATCAAGGAGGAGCGATGATCCCGCCATCCCTGGAGTCAATGATGGGCCAGCGAATCCTGCTGCTTTCACCGCACGCGGATGATGTTGCCTACTCCATAGGCGGCATTGTAGTGCGGCTTTCCATGCGAGCGGATCTCCATCTGATGACAGTTTTCGGCCACAGCGGATGGGCACTGCCGCAGGCTTCGTGCGAGACATCCGCAGATGCGATATCGGCAGAACGGGAGCGGGAGGATCGTGCGTATTGCGCACGACGGTGGATCGATTACGAACTTCTGCCCTGTCCGGACAGCTTTGTAATGGGATATGACGAAGCGACAGAACTTGGCATTGCCGCTACCGATGACCCTAGGACCGAGGGCGTCGTGAACTTGATCCGTAACGCCGTGGCGTGTCGGGTGCCTCAGATTGTGCTTGCTCCGTGCGGTCTTGGCGGGCATGTCGATCATCAGATCGTACGAATTGCCGCAGATGCGCTGGATCACGTTGAAGTCCTTTACTACGAAGACGTTCCCTACAGTTCCAGCTTGCCGCTATCGCAACTCGAAAGACAGCTTGCCGTTCAAGGCCTAACACCCGCCCTGACGGCCGACATCGAAGTTGTGTTGGAAAGCAAGTGCGAGGACATGTGGGGATACCGCTCTCAGACCAGTGCATCCACCATCGCTGAGATGTTGCTACATGCCGGCCGTGTCGGGACTGGCACCGCACGATATGCGGAGCGCCTGTGGCGCCGCACGAGTTGAACCCGTTTAAGCGAAAGAAGTGATCCGAAACAACCGCTGGCCTGATCCCGTGGCTGTCATGGGCGGACCGAATTAACCCTGATTGACGGAGGCATCCATGTTGGAAAAACTTGCAATTTACGGAGGGGCTACGGTCCACGACGGGAATTGGCCCAATTGGCCCCAGAGCACTGACAACACTCGACGTAATGTTGATGCCGTGCTGAGTAGCCACCGATGGTCCATCAGTGGTCAATACCGTGGGCGGCCGTCTTGGGAAGAGCGCTTCGCACAGGCGTTTGCCGTTTACACTGGCGCCGGGTATTGCGTGCCGTCCTCGACGGGCACCGCCAGCTTGAGCATGGCCTTGGAGGCCTGCGAGGTCGGGGCGTACGACGAGGTAATCGTGCCGGGCGTGAGCTGGGTCGCATCAGCGTCCGCGGTACTCGGGATCAATGCTATTCCCGTCCTGACCGACGTGGAGTCCGAGACCGGTTGCCTTGATCCAGTGGCACTTGAACGCGCAATCACGTCGCGTACCCGAGCCATCACTGTGGTCCACCTTGGATCGGCGGTCGCCGACATGGATCGCTTGGTGGCGATCGCTCAAGCGCACTCCATTCCATTAATCGAAGATTGCGCCCAGGCACATGGTGCCCGCTATGCCGGTCGGCATGTCGGTTGCTTCGGCGCGGCAGGTACTTTTTCGATGCAGCATAGCAAGCTGCTGACGAGCGGCGAAGGTGGGGCGGTGATTACCAACAACGCGAGCCTCGCACGCCGCCTGGCGCATCTGCGGGCCGACGGCCGAACGCTCTCCGCGCAGCCGCCTGTAATAGACGAGATGGCGCTGGTTGAGACTGCGGAGATCATGGGTAACAACCATTGTCTCTCGGAATTTCATGCCGCCATCTTGGTGGCGCAACTAGAGGTGTTGGACGAGCAGCTGGCACATCGGCGTCGTAATGCCGCCGCTCTGGATAGCTTTCTGGTTTCTCTTGGTTTCTTGCCACAGGCTACCTCCTCTCGCACCACGGAGAGGGCGCACTACACCTACGTGGTGCGGTTGCCGCAGTCGATTGTGGAGACGCAGGGCGCTGAATGGTTCGCTGCGGCGCTGTCTGCGGAAATCCAGTTGCCCTGCAAGACGATGTACAGCGCGCTTAACCAGAATCCTCTCTACAAGCCGTTCTCGCGAAACCGGTTCGAGTTGGGCAAGGTATTTACCGATGCGATTGATCCATCCCGTTATCAATTGCCCAGAGCGCAAGAGTTTTCCAGGTCCTGCATCGCTTTGCCTCATCGCATGCTATTGGCCGATACGAGCGCCATGGAACGTGTGGCCGCCGCCTTCGAAAAGTTAACCAGGTTGATTGACAACCAGCGAGCTTAAGCGGACGCGCAAACGGCGCATTTATCGCATTGTCTTGGTATGTCGAAGCATTGCCCGACATCTGGTTGGGCGGTTACATCAGTCGTGTACTGTCAGTGAGGCTAAATTTTGCTCGGCTTCTTTGAAAAACTGCTCTACCCGTTCCCTGCTTCCGAGCCATCGCCGCCGCCCCGGGGATTCTTCGCCTTTCTTTGGGCTTGCACGCAGGGCGTACGTGGCAAGATCGCAGCCATGGCGGTACTCACAATGATAATGTCGGCGTTAGATGTGATGCTAATAGCCATGCTCGGACACATCGTCGACTGGCTCAGCGTCCAAGTGCCGTCGCGCCTGTGGGCGGAGCGCGGCGAGATACTACTATGGCTGGTCGCCGTAATGGTGGCCAGCATCGCAGTAGTGGCCCTGCAGACCGTCGTAAAACATCAGACACTCACCGTGAACTTGCCCATGCGGCTACGGTGGAACTTCCACAGGCTGATGCTGGGACAAAGCATGGCCTTCTATCAGGACGAGTTCGCGGGTCGCATCACGGCCAAGGTGATGCAAACATCACTTGCAGTGCGCGAAACCATTTTCGTGCTGGCCGACGTCATTGTCGCTATGAGTATCTACGTGACGTCCATGATCATCCTGGTTGGCGTACTTGATACGCAATTGGTATGGCCCTTTGTAGGCTGGTTCGTCCTCTACGTCACCGCGTTGTTTTATTTTGTGCCTCGCCTTGGCAAGTTCGGCAAGGAGCAGGCTGACGCGCGTGCGCTGTTGACTGGACGTGTGACCGACGCCTATACCAACATCGCCACTGTCAAACTGTTCTCGCACTCGCAGCGCGAGGCAGGGTTCGCGCGCGAGGCCATGCGCGAATTCATGCGCACCGGTTACGGCGAGATGCGGCTAGTGAGCGCCTTTGAGATCGTCAACCATCTCTTGGGCATTGGGCTCACGATTGGCACGACGGGTACTGCGTTGTGGCTGTGGTCGCAAGGTGCAGTGGGAGTGGGCGCCGTTGCCGCCGGCACCGCTATGGCGTTGCGGCTGCAGGGCATTTCGCAATGGCTCATGTGGGAGATGACCAGTCTATTTGAGAATGTCGGCATAGTGCAGGACGGCATGAAGACGCTGTCGATCCGACCTACCGTTCTCGATGCGCCTGACGCCGTCGATCTCGCAGCAACCCGTGGCGAGGTTTGCTTCGAACGAGTGAGCTTCCGCTACGCTGAAAGCGGTCTCCGCGTAATCGACGATCTGGACCTCACGGTCAGGCCTGGTGAAAAAATTGGTCTGGTCGGCCGCTCGGGTGCCGGCAAGTCGACGCTATTGAACTTGCTGCTGCGCTTTCATGATCTGGAAAGCGGTCGCATCCTGATCGACGGGCAGAACATCGCACACGCTACGCAGGATTCGTTGCGCAGCCAAATCGGTATGGTCACGCAAGATATTTCGCTGCTGCATCGGTCAGTAGCCGACAACATTTCCTACGGTAGACCCAATGCGACGTTGGTGGAGATCGAGGCGGCGGCCCGGCGCGCAGAGGCACACACTTTTATCCGGAATCTCAGCGATGCGGGCAAGCGCTGCGGTTACGAGGTGCATGTGGGCGAGCGCGGCGTCAAGCTCTCGGGCGGACAGCGTCAGCGTATCGCCATTGCGCGCGCGATGCTGAAGGACGCACCGATCCTGCTGCTCGACGAGGCGACCAGTGCACTTGATTCCGAAGTCGAAGCCGTAATCCAGCGAAGCCTTTACCGATTAATGGAGGGCAAGACTGTGATTGCGATCGCACACCGGCTGTCCACCATCGCGGCGATGGACCGTTTGATCGTGCTTGATGAGGGACGTGTTGTCGAAGAGGGCGATCACACAACGCTGCTTGCGCAAGGGGGGCTTTACGCGAGGTTGTGGGCTCACCAGAGCGGCGGATACCTGGGCGACCCTAAATGAAAATGCGCGGCCCTTTGAAGAGGCGCCTGCGCCGAAAGTCAGCGAGGTTGATATATGCCAATTGCTGGCCCAGCTGCATACCGCACCACCACAATCATCGGATCTTGCGTGCTAAACCATGACTACAGACGAAGAACAACTCTACGGACCCAAGGCGGATCGGCTCCTGCGCATCCGGAACATCGAATCCCTGGGGAATCTTGTCCTGCCTATCTTTCCGATTGCCCCATTGCCAACCGCAGTGGCGGGCGGCTTGGCACAGCCGGATGAAGCGGTAGCGATCTACGCAGCCGCTTTGGAGGAGGCTTTTCCGCTGCTGACGCGAAGCGTGGAGGACGTTTGTGGTTCAGCGCCCTGGATCGTGCGTAGTGCAGGTAACGAGGACCTGACGGATCACGTCAATGCCGGCGGCTACGAAAGCCTGATATGTCCCGAGCCACAAGCGCTGATACGGTGCATTGCCACTGTGGCCATGAGTGGATCGACCGAGCATGCACGACGCCAACTTGCGCTCTCGGGGCGTTACGATCATGTCGAGGCAATTCCATGCTTTGTGCAGCAGCTACTGAAGATCGATGTCTGTGGCGATGTCGGTCGCGATCATTCGCCGTATCTGGACACAGCCGTTCTTGATCACATGGAGGCGGTATGTAATGAACTGATGCAGACGTTCGACTTCATTGCGATCGATTGCGAATGGGGCCTGGAGACGACACTTGGCTTCGTGTCCGTGACCACCGTCATGCCGCGAAACCCACAACTGATGAACGTCGCGCATACGATCGGTTTCGGTTTTGCCAGCGCTCAGAATACCGGCTCGCTGGCGACGGCCTTGGTGCTGCGTCCTGCTTGCTCAGACCTTAGGTTATGGCGCGCACGCCATCTGCGCGCGACGACGGTCCAGCGGTTGCATCTGCTGCAGGCGCGGCCGGCGTATTCTGATGATGCCTTTCGCAATCGTGATGTGTTGACTGATGCATGTCGTGAAACATTGATCGGTCGCTACGATGTCGTGGAAGCCGGCTTGTTGATGCTGGGTGCACAATCCTCGGGCCGCGCATTGGTGGCACCTGATCTCATGAGCGCTTGGCGCCGATATCTTGCGCTCAACGCGCGCGAGCAGGCCGACGTGGCGGTGGTATTAGTGGACGAAGGCAGTGCGGAGGAACACGCGGGTATCATGTTCCGCCAGCAGAAAACTACCTGCGTCAGGATGGACACTCGACGCATGCCAGCCGGAGCAGACTGCGTTGTATTTGACCGCGGCACCTGCATTCTCGGTGACTCGACGCTGCTGCGATCAATTCAGAGTGAACGTCGCCGAGAGTTGGTGTTGCCCGACGACTGCGCTCTTGTTTTCACCGATGAGGTGCTGGCACCTGGCGGCGAGCTGACGCGAGACTGCGTCGAAGTCCTTTCCCAGCTGCGTTGTTTGCCGATCGCGCTCGAAGTCAAGGAGCGGCTGTTCGCACGTAGCGAGCAGCCGATGTCGGCGAGTTGGATGCAACGCGACGACGGAGTAGTGGAGTCACCCTCACTGCTCGCGGCAATCTGGCGGTCAAAGAATTCAGGGTATGCCGGCGAATACTTCGCGCTCACTGAATTTGCAAGGGACTACCAACGTGCGTTCCAAGTGTCACAGAATGAGCCGCAGCGCGAACTGCGCACGCTGTTCGCGCTGTCGTCCGCGACACGCACGTTGGTCGCGAGTGGTGATCTTCGTATTGTCCTGGCACTGCTCGACTGTGAAGCGGCGACGTCCTGGCTACTGACGCAAACGTTGCGGCGCCTGATCGATTCGGCTGCCGTGCAATTGAAGGCGCTTCAGCGTGACAACGCCGTGTTGATTCTTGAAAGCGTGGCCTTCGTCAGGACGGAATGTGCGCGACTGCCGGTTTATGAGCTGGACGACGCCGTCTCCTACCTCGTTGCATTGGCACACGATCTTGAAGATGGCTTGTTTGTCGAATCGATGGTATCCATCCGTTCTTTGGAGTTGCCGATCGCAAGTGGGATCCTGCTTGCGCGGCAGGCTCTCGATAATCCCGCCGTCCTCGAACCAGTGGACGCATTCCGACAGTCAGTAGCGTCGTTTAGAGAAATGGTGTCGGGTGGCAGCACGACCGCGCGGCTTCCTCTGCAACTCAACGATACTTATTTGACACTCCGGGGTGCGCTGTACGAAGCCGGTCTGGAAAACGTCGCTGAGCAGATCAAAGGGTCGCTGGTCGAAACGTATGACGCCTCATTGAAAGGGCTGCTATGGCGAGCGGTGGAAGAGGGCGACGTTGGCAGCTACCGCCGCTACCTCATAGTGATGCAATGGTGGATCGAATTCCTGAACATCGGATCGCTGTCTGAGCGCGATGCCGCAGTGCTTCAGCGTTTTCAAATTTGGCTGCGTCAATGGACTGATGACGAGATGCCCGAGTCATTCGAGATACAGGACCGCAATTGGCGATTCGAATTTGACGCCATTGTGGTTTCCCATGGAACGCCGCAACGGTACGAGAATCCGCACGTTCTTCACAATCTCCTTCATCAATACTCCCTGGCGGGGCTGCGGCTTGACGCGCTGGGGCTACCACGGCGCGTACAAGCGCTAGAACACTTCTGTTCGACGTTCAGCAGTCGCTCGACGAAGGTTCTGCGTTTCGAGCGAGAGTTGCTCGAGATTCAGATTCCGATGGGAACTCACAAGGCGAGCTACGTGTTCACGCCGCGGCAGATCTCGGTAGAGTGGACGGAGCCACCTGATTGCCCCGGGGGCGAAATCGCGCGGATCCTCGCGTTTGAGGTATTTCTGGATCGATTCCAAATTTGGATGTTCCCGGCACTGACGGTCCGGCGCGAGCAAGTGCTGGGTACCTGGACACTGTTCATCCGCCTCAACGCGCAAGGATCAGATCCCTGGGATTACGAGCATCTCTGGCACTTTGTGGTCGCCACGCGCTTGCTATTTGACGCCTCTTACGATTTCTCGTATGTCGCCAACGAAGCCGTGGACGGTTTCGCCGAACGTTTCGACGGATTGGAATGGAAGGAGATACTTACCACACTGATACGGTATCGAGCGGTGATCGAGGACAGGGCGCAGTACGTCGCCTTGCACGCCCTGCCAATGTCGTCGACGGTCGCCGCGATGGCGTGCAGCCGAATTGTTCGCGGTCTGCTGCTACGTTGTCTACGCAGGGGATTCGATTATTGTCGGGCCTTGATTGACGGGTATGCGTACTGGCTGAATGAGGAGGCCGAGGACAATGGACGGTGGTCCGGTCGCTATGAGTCGCTCCGGCAGGCCAGCCTTTTCCTGGCGGCCAAGTGGCCAAAGGAGGCGCTTTCGGAATTAGCCGGGCGGGGCGTCTTCAATGTCGGCGATGACCTGATCGCAGCCTGCCTATTCAAACGCTCGGACCTGGCGGATGACTTGCGGCAAGTCGCGGCGGCGGGATCAATGCTATCGGGAATGCCGGGGATGATCGTGCGGCATGCCCCCGAAATTGCTATAGCGGCCCATGGCGCATCGCTCTTGGCTGCGCAACTGGTCGGCACCGGAATGCGATTTCGCCGCGCGAAACACCTTTTGGTCGCTCGATTCGGCGACTGCCTTGATCAGGACATATTGACGGGACTCCTACAGGACTTGGACGCTATTCCGTGGGGATGTACCGCTGACGCGGAGCAGGCCATCCAGACGCAGATTTTGATGAGCGGACCCGTCTGTCGATTTGAACTAGAAAAAGGCATCGATTGGACGACGTTAGACTCGTGGCCGACTCTGGTGCAGAGGCGTCCCGTTTCCTTGGGGGCGACCGAGTGTTGAGTTATCGTGCGGACCCGAGAGCCTGTGCCCGGAATTCGTCTTGATCTGAAAAGAAGCTAGAGAGAGTACACGTCTGGCAAGACAAGAATCGACTGAAAGCCACACGTCAGAATTACGAAACGCCAGCGCCTAGCGCATGCTGACCGGCAATCCGCCGATCAGGAATGAAGGCGTGGTGTTCGGGCCGTTCCAGGTGGATTGCTCGGCGATAGGGATGTGTGAGGTGTTGGCCTGAAGCCTGCTGGCAACAGGTTCTTATGTGGTGGTGTTCTTATTTGCGCATCACACCGGTAAACAAATCCGACTCCAGAAACCGCTGCAACCAGTCCTGCAACCGCTGATACGGCGTCTGCGCGAACCAGTCGCGGTCTACGTGGGCGAACTGGCGCACGAAGGGCATCAACGCCACATCGGCCAGGCATGGATGGCTGGCCAGCAAGTAGTCGCGTCCCTCCAGCAACGTCTCCAGCCTTTGCAGAAACACCTCGCCTTCGCCGCGATAAACCTCCATCGGCTGCTCGGGATAACGTTCGGCGTACTTGTAGCGATTCAAGTGCACCTTGAACTCCTGATCGTTCTGTTCGATCAGGGGGGCGATTTGCGCCGCTGCCACAGGATCATCCTTGAGCAGCCAGTCCTGCGGATCGTTCTGTGCCAGGGCCCAGCGCATGATGTCGAGGCTTTCGTCGATCACCCGGCCATCGGCGCTCAGCACCGGCACCGTGCCTTTGCCCGACAGCGCGAGCATTTCGGCGGGCTTGGCCTTCAGGCTGACTTCGACAATGTCCACGGCCACGCCCGAGTAGCGCAGGGCCATGCGTGCGCGCATGGCGTAAGGGCAGCGGCGGAAGGAATACAGGGTGTTCATTTCACCTCCAGGGTGCTCAGGCCGTTGCCCTGGCGCTGGACCTGGATCTGCACCGGAATCCGTTCATGCATTTCCTGTACGTGGGAAATCACCGCGACCTTGCGGCCTTGGGCCTGCAAGCCGTCGAGGGCGTCCATGGCCAGTTGCAGGGATTCCGGATCGAGGCTGCCGAAGCCTTCGTCGATGAACAGCGACTCGATTTTCAACGTGCTCGACGCCATCGATGCCAGGCCGAGGGCGAGCGCCAGCGACACCAGGAAGGTCTCGCCACCGGACAGAGAATGCACCGAGCGCAGTTCGTCGCCCATTTCGGTGTCCATCACCAGCAAGCCGAGCATGCTGCCGCCGCGCTTGAGGCGATAGCGGCGCACCAGTTGGCGCAATTGCACGTTGGCGTGGTGCACCAGCAGGTCGAGGTTGTAGGCCTGGGCGATCTTGCGGAAGGTGTCGCCGGTGGCGGAGCCGATCAACGCATTCAGGCGCGCCCAGCGTTGATACTCGCTGTAGGCGTCGGCAATCTGCTGCGCCAGGGCCTGATTGGCGTTCTGCCGGCGCTGGTCCTCGGCCTGCTCGGCGCGCAGTTCGGCGCAGTGTTGCTCGCTGGTGGCGGCGAGGTTTTGCAGGTCGATCAGCGAACTGGCCAACTGCTCGGCATCAAGGTTGCCGTTGTGTTGTGCCTGGTGATCGAGCAAGCGCTTGTCGCGTTCCTGCACCAGGACGCTGGCCTGTTCGATGGCTTTTTCACTGTGCTGCAAGCGCTGGCGCAGTTCGCTGACCTGGGTGTCGTCGACGCGCAGCAAGTCTTCGAGGCCGCCGTCATCCAGCTCGGGATGACGGGCACGCCAGTCGCCGATCTTGCCGGCGAGCTCACGTTCTTCGCCTTCCAGCGCGTTCACGCGTTCCTGCTGGGCCTTGAGCTCGGCGGCGAGTTGCACGGACTGCGTGAGGACGCTTTGCAATGTCTGCGCGGTGCTGGCTTCGGCGCTGCGTGCCAGTTCCACGGCCTGTTCCAGTTGCTGCTGCCAATGCTCGGCGCTGCTGTGTTCACCGAGTAGTTGCCCGAGCGTGTGCTGGCTCGCCTGTTGCTGCTCGGCCAGCCCGCTGAACTGCTGTTCGGCGGCCTGCAATTGCTGCACGCGGCTTTGCTGGCGATCCTGTTCCTTCTCCAGGTTTTGCTGGCGCTGTTGCTGCTCGGCCAGTTCTTCCTTTTGTTGCTCGAGTTGCGTCAGGCGCTCGGCGATCTGCCGGTCGAGCTGCATGAAGGTCGCGGCCGGTTCGACGCGCAGTGCTTGCAGGGTTTCGGCCGGCAGCAGGCTGGCGAATGCGCTGAGTTCTTCGTCCAGGCGCTGGCGGTCGTTGCCCAGTTCGCGCTGTTGATTGCTCAGGTGCTGAGCCGCTTGCTGGTGCGCGGTTTCGGCATGGCGCAGTTGCTGGGTCAGGCGCGCGGCATCCTGTTGCAGGGTGAGCAGTGCACTCTGCCGTTGCTCGTCCTGGCTGATGCTCTGGTTGAGCTGACTGTTTTGCTGGATGAGCCAGGCGTCGCGTTTGGCGGCATCCTGATTCAGCAGTTGGGTCGCCAGCGGATGGGCTTCCAGACTTGGGGCGAGGGCTTTCTGCTGGGTCGCCAGTTGCTCCTGCTGTTGCAGCAGTTCCTTTTGCTGGGCGATCAACCCACCGACTTCGGCGCGCAAGTCAGTGAGTCTTTCTTTGAGCAGGTCGACGGCCTTCTGCGCGTTGGCCTGTTCGCTTTCATCAAAGCGGCCGAGGCTCTGCAGCAGGGCTTCCGGCTGATGATACGGATGCTCGTTGCTGCCGCAGACCGGGCACGGCTGGTCATCCTGCAATTGCGCGCGCAGCTCTTCGACACTGGCACTGCGCGCCAGACGCTGACGCTCCAGCAGTTCGCGGGTGACGTTGAGGGTCTGTTCGGCAACGCTCAGATCAGCCTTGGCCTTGACCCCGTCCTGGGTCAGGCGTTCACGTTCCTGCTGCGCGGTGAGCTGGCGCTGTTGCAGCTCGGCGCCGCGCTTGTCCAGGTCCTGCTGGCTGGCCCACAGGCGCGCCAGGTCTTCGACGGCGCGCAGTTGCTTGCGGTTGTCCTGCAACAGGCTGCCCAGAATGCCGATCTGCTCGGCGACGGCATCCGGTTCGGCACCGGCCTCCTTGAACAGCACCTCCAGTTGCTGCTTCTGCGCGGTGAGTGCCTGGTCGGTGCTCGCGGCGTTTTGTTCCAGGCTGGCCAATTCGGCCTGACCCTGATTCAACCGGTTGCCGACCAACATCAACTGTTGCAGCCGGTCGCGGTAGGCATTCCAGGCATCGCTCAACGGTGCCAGATGCGTACTTTGCTCCAGCCCGCTGGCGATGCGCTGCAAGTCCGCGGCGCCGCGGGCTTGCTGATCGAGCAAGGTCTGAATCGTGCCCTGGCCCTGGGTGCAGGCCTGTTGCGCCTGTTGCCTGGCTTCGGCGCTGAGGGCGGTGTCCTTGGCCAGGCGGGCGAGGGTGCTTTGCGCTTCGAAGGCCTGACGCAGCAACGGCGTGCTGTCGGCTTGTCGCTGTTGGGTTTCGCTCAAGGCGATTCGGGCGGCGCTGAGCTGTTGCTCAAGCTGCGTCTGACGCTCGCCGAGTTCGCCATGCTGCTGCGTGTGCAAGGCAATTTGCGCCGCCAAGGGTGTCAGCAGCGCATCGACCTCGGCTTTACGGGCGAACTGGTGCCGTTGCGGGGCCAGCTGTTCGAGGCGGGTGAACCTCAAGCGTTCACTGGCCAGGGCTTCCCAGTGGGTCTGCGCCGATTGCAGTTGTTCGCTGGCGGCCAGATGTTCATCCTGCAAGCGACGCAGGTCCTTGAGCCAGGTGTCCTGCAGTTCAAGTTGTTTGAGCTGCGCCTGCTGGGCCTTGTGTTGTTGCTGCGCCTGGTTGAAGCGCCCGTCCAGTTCCGCGCGGGCTTCGGGTGATAACGGCGTCACACCGCTGGCCTGATCCTGCAGCAGCTTGTGCGCCTCGCGAGCCTCTTTGGTCTTGTCGAAGGCGCGACGACCGAGGCGGGTGTAGAGCGCCGTGTCGGTGAGCTTTTCCAGCAGTTCGCTGCGGTCGTTGTCGTCGGCCTTGAGGAATGCGCTGAACTCGCTTTGCGCCAACATCACTGCGCGAGTGAACTGTTCGAAATTCAGCCCCAGTGCGGCTTCAAGCTGAGTCTTGTATTCGCCTTTCTGGCTGGCGAGCAATTGATCCTGATCGATGTCACGCAAGCTCTGGCGACTGGCCTGCAGCTTGCCAGCGGCCTTGTCCCGGGCGCGATTGGCTTCCCAGCGGGCGCGGTAGCGGCGACCGTCGACACCGACGAAATCCACTTCCGCATAGCCTTCACCCGTGCCGCGACGCAGCAGGGTGCGCGGGTCGCCGGTAGCGATTTCGCCATCGGCGTCCGGCACCTTGGCGTCGCGGCCGGTGTTGTTCAGGCGTGGCACGGCGCCAAACAGCGCCAGGCACAGGGCATCGAGCAAGGTGCTTTTGCCGGCGCCGGTGGGACCGGTGATGGCGAACAGTCCGGCACTGGCCAGGGGTTCAGCGGTGAAGTCGATTTCAAATGGCCCGGCCAGGGAGGCGAGGTTTTTCAGGCGGATCGCGAGGATTTTCATGGCTGTTCGCTCTCCATCTGCACGTCCTGCAACAGCTCGGCGAAGTCCTTGAGGGTCTGCTCGTCGACCTCGCTGCCGTAGTTGTCCTGCCAGGCGCGGCTGAACAGTTCCTGAGGCGTGAGCTGGTCCAGTTCGATCAGCGTGCTGCCTTCGTCGGCACCGTCACGGCCGCCGTTGCCGGCGTACTCGACGGCGATGCGCACCAGGCGCACGGCCTTGCCTTGGAGGGCGGTTTCCACTTGATTGCGCAGGTCGGGTTGCGGTTCGTCGAGGCGCACCCGCACCTCCAGCCACGGCTGGCGCTGGATCTCGGCCAACAGGTCGATGTTCGGCAGGTCCGCCAGTTGCAGCAGGATCTCGCTCAATGGCGCCGGGCCGATGCGCTGCAGGTTGACCGCGCGGGGGATCAGTTTCGGTTCGACGCTAACCAGGGTTTCGCCGTCGAGCTTGATGTCGAGAATCTGGTGCTGATAGCTGATCTCGGAAAACGACAGCGGAATCGGCGAGCCGCTGTAGCGGATGCGCTCCTCGTCGTTGACCTTCTGCGGTTTGTGCAAGTGGCCGAGGGCAACGTAGCTGATGCTCGGCCCGAACAGGCTGGCGGGCAGGGCTTCGGCATTGCCAATGATCAGGCTGCGCTCGGAGTCTTCCGACACCGAGCCACCGGCCATGTGCGCGTGGCTGATGGCAATCAGTGCCTGGCCCGGCTGGCGCTTGGCGTTGGCCGCTTCGATCAGCCATTCGTGCACCTGGCCGATCCCGCGCAGGTAGTTGTCACCCAAGTGCGCACCGGTGACTTCCGCGGGACGCAGGAATGGCAGCGCCAGGCACCAGCCGGCGATTTCACCGCTGGCATCGGGCAAGGGCAGCAACAGGCGTTCGGCATCCAGTTGCCCGTCATCCAGCCACAACACACGACCGAGGGCATGGGTGCGCAAGCGCCGCATCAAAGGCGCGGGCAGTTCGATCCGCGAGCCGGAATCGTGGTTGCCGGCGATCATCACGATGGTCAGCAACGGCTGCTGTTCGTGGGCGCTGACGATGAAGTCGTAGAGACGTTCCTGGGCTTTGACCGGTGGATTGACCGTGTCGAAGATATCGCCGGCGATCAACAGCACATCCGGTTGATCCAGTTTCAGCTGGCGCAACAGCCAGTCGAGAAAACAGCCGTGCTCGAAATCGCGATCCTGGCCGTGCAGGTTCTGCCCCAGGTGCCAGTCGGAGGTGTGAAACAAGCGCAAGGCGGACTCCGCTACAAAATTGGTAATGGCCGCGTGAAAAATGAAGGCGGCGAAAGGGGGGAGAGTTTACTGGTTTAAATGCCCGGTCGCGCAATGGAATGCTCTGTGGCGAGGGAGATTGCCTGTGGCGAGGGGGCAAGCCCCCTCGCCACAGGCAAGCCCTTCACCACAAATGCATCTTTGCTTCTAGGTTGGTGTTTACTTGGGGTAAAGCGGCGGCAACCCACTGTCACCGACCGGGTCCTGCACCCGTTCGGCAATCGGGATCGCCTTGATCGCCCGCCACAACTCGTCACCTTGCCAGTACTGGCCGGTTTCGCTGTACAGCGCGCCGTTCAGGCCGTCGAGGGCGTTGGACAGTGGCACGAAGCGGGCGGCCATGTCGGCCAGGGTTTCCGGTTGTTGGCGGGCCCAGGCGTCGAGGGCCTGGCGGGTGGCGTGGGAATCGTTGGCCTGGCAGGCGCGCTTGAGGTCGTCGAGCACGGTGCGCGGGCTCGGGCCGGTTTGAGCGGCACGCGCCACCGCCGGTTGCCAGCGGCCACGCCACCAGAGGCCGAAGCCGAGCAGGGTGGTGCAGGCCAGGATCAAGGTGCTGAGTTTCCAGCGCCACAGTGCTTCGCTGTCGGCGCTGGCATCGGTCGGTGAGGTGCCGGACGGGGTGTCGACCACCAGGCTCGGGTTGGCCGCCACGTGCAGCGTGCGGGCAGGCAGGCTGCTGTGTTCCAGATGGTCTTCGAAGGTGTTCCACCAGACCACGTCGACGGTGGGCAACTCGATGGCGCCGGTCCGCGTCGGCACCAGGGCCTCGCGGTCTTCACGGCTGCCGACCAGGCCACGTTCGCTGATTTGGTTGCCGAGCACCGGTTGATCCGGGTAGCGGCGCAGGCCACCGACATCGGTGCCAGGCAGCGGTGGCAGTTGGGTGCTGGACAAGCCTTCGGCCTTCACCGTCAGGCTGCGGGTCAGCGAATCGCCGACCAGGGTGTGATCCGGCTCCGGGTTCCAGCTTTCGCTCAGGGTCAGGCTGCGTGCAGGCAGCCAGGGCGCGTCGGCCGGATAGGTAATGGGTTTGGCCTTGACCGACAACAGCAGTTCGGTCGAGGTGACGCGCATCAGCTTGCCGGCTTTGGGCCCCTGGGCGGTGTCCTGTACCGGTTGTGGGTCGACCAGCGCGGCGTTGAAAACCTGCGCCGGAATGATCAGTTCGCCACTGTGTTGCGGGTAGATCGCGTAGCGCATTTCGATCACGCCATGGCGCTGGCCGTCGATGTCTTTTTCGTAGGTGCGTGATTCGCCCAATTGTTCGATGCGTGCGTCAGGTATCTGCAAGGGCGGCAGGCTGCTGTCGTCGTACAGCGACACCGAATGATAGATGCGCAGGGTCAGGACCGCCTGGGCTTGCACGTACACGCTGGTTTGATCGAGGCTGGCATCAATGAACACCGGGGCCCGTTTGTCCGGGTTGTCCGGTGTTTCACTCTCGACCACTTGCAGGGTGATCGGCTGGCTCTGCAGTTCGCCCAGTTGCAGTGACGGAATCACCACGCTGCCGTTTTGCCGGGGCAGGAGGGTGACGATCCAGCGGGTGGTGGCCTGGTTTTCACCGCTCAGGGTGTTCAGCTGGTTGACCTGGCGTGTGCCGCGCACTTCGAACAACGGCTCCAGCGCTGTCAGGTCAGGTTTGCCGAACTGCGTAACATCGCTGGATTCCAGGGTCAGTTCGACCGTCTCGCCCGAGCTCAGGCGACTGCGATCAACACTGGCGACCAGTTCTGCTGCCTGTGCCTGAACGGTGCAGAACAACAGGCCATGCAGCAGCGCGAGCAATAAAACGGTGAAGCGGGTCATCGAGTTTCTTCCTGATCCTGATGTTGTTGCTGTTCGTACCAGAATTTGCGTCTGAGCAGTTCACCGGGGTCATCCGGGATCTGCCGCAGCCACTGCTCCAGTGCCTGGCGCTGTTCACCTTCGATGCTGTCGGTGGCCGGGCGCAAGGGCGGTGTGGTGTGTTGTTCGTCACCCAGTTCGCTGCCCGGTACCTCGTTGGTCCCCGGTTTCGGCGGTCTGGTGGGCGATTGTTCCTCACCCGGGCGGGGCGGTTGCCCCTCGGTTTTCGGTTCGCCGCTGCTCGAGGGTTGGGCGGCGGCACCGGGCGGTGGCTCCGCCGATTCGGTTTCGGGCCGGGCGTTGCTGGTTGCGTCTGGCTCAGGAGCGGGTGGCGTGTTTTTCTCCTTGAGCAGGCGTTCGACCAGCGCCTTGTTGGTCAGTGCCGGACGCAAATCCGGTTGACGTTCCAGTGCCTGTTCGTAAGCGTCCAGGGCTGCCTCCAGTTCACCGCTTTTGGCCAGGGCATTGCCTCGATTGTAGTGGGCGTGGGCATCGTCGCCTTCGGCAAACCGCTGGGCGGCGCCTGCGTAGTCGCCGGCCTCATAGAGCGCGACGCCTTGCCACTGATGGTTTTCGAAGCGTCGGGAGGCTTCGGCAGGGCGCTTCTGCTTGAGTAAATGCAGGCCCTGTTGATCAGGGCGAAGCCAAAGGTCTGCAAGGTCGAAGGCGTAGCTCGGTTGAGGCAGCGCCAATAGCAGCGGCAGGCACAGCAGCCAACCGCGACGTCCTGCGCAGGCCGCGAGCAGCAACAGTGGCAGCAGCAGCCAGTAACCCTGATCGGCCCAGGTGTCCAGGCGCAAGGTCTGACCGTCGTTGCGCAAGTTGCGTGGACCGTCGAGCAGGCCAAGGGCGTGCAGGTCGCTATCGTCCAGGCGCGCCTGGCGATAGCGGCCATCCAGGTCGTTGGCAAAACTTTTCAAGCCAGGCTCGTCGAGGCGCGGCACGAGAATGGCGCCTTGTTCATCCTTGAGGAAGCTGCCGTCTTCCTGGGTGATCGGCGAACCTTCGGCGGTGCCAATGCCGAGCATCAGGAATTGAGTCGATTTGCCGCTCAGCGCGCGACGGATGCCCAGTCGCTCCTGGTCGGTCAGGGACGAACCGATCAGCAGGATCCGTCCGTCGCCCAAAGCAGCCTGATCGAGCAGCGCCAGGGCCTTGAGCACCGCCAGATCGGCGCGATGACCGGCCTCTGGCATCAACGACGGTTTCAGTGCATCCAACAGGTTGCGGCTGGTGGCAAGATCATCTGACAGCGGTACCAGTGTGTGGGCACTGCCGGCGTAGACGACGATGGCGGTTTGCGCGTCGCTGCGGATCTGCAGCAGGTCAAGCAGCTTGCGTCGTGCCTGTTCGAGTCGGTTGGGTGTGACGTCGGTAGCGAGCATTTCCGGGGTCAGCTCGAGAATCACCACCAGCGGATCGGCGGGCTTTTGACTGGTCTGCTCGACACGCTGCCAACCCGGACCCAGCAGGGCGAGCACGGTCAACAGCCAGGCGAGACCGAGGGCGATCCAGGGCAATTTGCTGTCGCGACCACTGCCACCGCTGAGCAGTGCTGCGTGAAAGGCCGGTGGCAGGATCATCTGCCAGCGCCCGGCGCGCTTCTTGCGGTGCCAGAGTTGCCAGAGCAACCAGCCAAGCAGCGGCAGCAACAGTAGCCACCAGGGCCGGAACCAGTAAGGCCACAGCGCACTCATCGGCGCCTCCGCAGGCGCAGGCGTTTAAGACGCTGGCGCCAGTCGGGCAGCAATTGCGTTTGCAAATACAGGTCCTTGGTAAACAGGCGTTGCAACGGGTTGTCTGGCCAGAGTACGGGGGCCACCAGCAGCATGCTCAACCACAGCGCCAAGGCCAGTGGCCAGTGATACAAGGCTTGGGCCGGGCGGGCCTGGGTCGGTTGCTGAGCCACGGGCTCCAGTTGATCGAGGGTGTTCTTGATCGCCTGCAGTTCCTTGCCGTCGCGAGCACGGAAGTACTGGCCACCCGTGACCTCGGCGATTGCCTTGAGGGAAGGCTCGTCAAGGTCCAGGCTCGGATTGACGCCGAGAAAGCCGACCGTGCCACTTTGCTCCGGATCGGCGCCGATGCCGATCGGGTAGATTTTCACGCCTTCTTTGGCCGCCAGCCGCGCAGCGGTGAGCGGGTCGATTTCACCGCCATTGTTGGCGCCGTCGGTGACCAGAACCAGCACGCGGCTTGTTGCCGGGCGCGAGCGCAGGCGCTTGAGGGCCAGGCCGATGGCATCGCCGATGGCGGTGTTTTTGCCGGCAATGCCGATGCGTGCCTCATCGAGCCAGACGCGTACGGTGTGGCGGTCGAAGGTCAGCGGTGCCTGCAGGTAGGCCTGGCTACCGAACAGGATCAGGCCGACCCGGTCACCTTCGCGGCTTTCGAGGAAATCACCGAGCAGGTGCTGGACCAGCGTCAGTCGGCTCACATCTTCGTCCTGCCACTGCATGTCAGGGAAGTCCATGGAACCGGAAACGTCCACTGCCACCAGCAGATCGCGGCCACTGGCGGCAATCGGCAAGGGTTCGCCGAGCCACTGCGGGCGCGCCGCCGCGACCAGCAGCAACATCCACAGCAGTATGAACGGTGCCTGCTGGCGCCATGCAGGCAGGTTGGCCCGGGCGCGACGCCCGGCGAGGCCTTCCAGGTCGCTGAGGAAGCTGACCTTGAGCGCCGGTTCGCCACTGTCGGCCACCGGCAATACGATGCGCATCAGCCACGGCAGCGGCAACAGGGCAAAAATCCACGGCCAGGCGAACTCAAACATGCTTGCGAATCCATGTGTCGACGGCCTGGGTCAAACCGGCGATGGCCTTGTCGTCGAGTTTGCATTCGGGTTTGTAGGCGCCTTCCACAAGCACCATCCAGCGGGTCAGGCCGGCGGCCGGGCAGCGGTTGTCGAGGAACGCCAGCCATTTGCGGCCGTTGAGGGTATGGCTCTGACTGTAGGGGTAGTGGTTGCGGCACAGGCGCTTGAGCAAGCCGTTGAGTTGCTGCAGCCAGGCACCGGCTGGCGCACCGTCGTAGGGTTTGGGCATCAAGGCCAGCTCCGCCAGGGCGGCCAGGCGCACCGGGTCAAGCGGCTGTTCAGCACGTACCACGGGGCGCTTGTCCGGAATAAAGCGACGCAGCTGCCACAGGCCCAAACCGATCAGTGGCACCAATAGAAGCAGCAACCACCAACCCGGTGCCGGAGGCCAGAATTCCACCGGTGGCGGGGATATCAGTGGTTGCAGTTGATCAAGGCTGCTCATCGACCTTTCCCCGGTTTCTGTGGGTTCAGGTATTCGCGTAATTGCTCGACCATCTCGCTCTGGGTACTCAGGGGCATCAGCAAGACCCGCAGTTTCTGCGCGAGCAGCTCCCAGCGGGCGATGCGTGCTTCGGCCTGGGCCCGGTAAGTCTGGCGCAGATCGAAATTCAGCGTATCGAGTTCCAATTGCGCGCCACGCTCGGCGAAACGTAAAAGGCCAGCGGCGGGCAGGGCATGATCCAGCGGATCGGACACCGGCAGCAGCAGCAGGTCGCAATGACGCGATAACAGGCTCAGCTGTTGCTCGGCGCTTTCCGATAGCGCGCGTTCATCGCAAATCACAATCACAAGGCTGCCCGGACGTGACACCTCCCGCGCTCGGCGCAAGGCAATGCCAAAGGCGTCGCGGTCCGGCTCGCCTTCGGCGGTCAGCGACTGATTGACCCGCACCAGCCGGTTGAGCAACTGCAGCAGGCTTTGCTTGCTGCGCCGAGGCTTGATTTCGTAGTGCACATTGTCGCCATACACCAGGCCGCCGACCCGGTCGTTGTGCCCCAGGGCAGCCCAACCGATCAGGCTCGCGGCCTGGGCGGCGAGCACCGACTTGAACATCAGGCCCGAGCCGAAAAACAGCCGGCGGCTTTGTTCGACCATGATGAAAATCGGCCGCTCACGTTCTTCGTGGAACAGCTTGGTGTGAGGCTCCTGGGTGCGCGCAGTCACGCGCCAGTCAATGGTGCGCACATCGTCGCCGGCCTGATAGACCCGCACCTGATCGAAGTCGACGCCACGGCCGCGCAATTTGGAGTGGTGCAGGCCGATCAGCGGGCTGCGTTGGCTCGGCGTGGAAAACAGCTGCACTTCGCGCACGCGATGGCGCATCTCGATCAGGTCGGCGAGGCTGACACGGATGCCCGGCTCGGGCGGCAGGCTGGCGTTCATCAGGGTCAAGCGACGGCTACGACGTCGAGAATCCGCTGGACCACCCGGTCCTGATCGATGCCAGCGGCTTCGGCTTCAAAGGACAGAATGATGCGATGGCGCAGCACGTCGAACAGCACGGCCTGGATATCTTCCGGGCTGACGAAATCACGTCCGGCCAGCCAGGCGTGGGCGCGGGCGCAGCGGTCCAGGGCAATCGAACCGCGCGGGCTGGCGCCGTAGGCGATCCACTCGGCCATCTCCGGATCGAACTTGGCCGGGGTGCGGGTGGCCATGACCAGTTGCACCAGGTATTCCTCCACGGCGTCGGCCATGTACAAGCCGAGGATTTCCTTGCGTGCGACAAAAATCGTCTGTTGAGTGACCCGACGCTCAGGCTTCGCTTCGCCGTTCAGGGCTTCTCCACGGGCTTGCTGCAGAATCCGGCGCTCGACAGTGGCATCGGGAAAGCCGATTTTCACGTGCATCAGGAACCGGTCAAGTTGGGCTTCTGGCAGCGGATAGGTACCTTCCTGCTCGATGGGGTTTTGCGTGGCCATCACCAGGAACAGCGGCGACAGCTCATAGGTGCTGCGCCCGACACTGACTTGCCGCTCGCCCATGGCTTCGAGCAAGGCCGACTGAACCTTGGCCGGGGCGCGGTTGATTTCGTCCGCCAGTACCAGGTTGTGGAAGATCGGACCTTGCTGGAACACGAAACTGCCGGTTTCCGGGCGGTAGATTTCCGTACCGGTAATGTCGGCCGGCAACAGGTCAGGGGTGAACTGGATGCGGTGGAACTGGGCTTCGATGCCTTCGGCGAGTTCTTTGATGGCCTTGGTCTTGGCCAGGCCAGGAGCGCCTTCGACCAGCATATGGCCGTCGGCGAGCAGGGCGATGAGCAAGCGCTCGATGAGTTTTTCCTGGCCGAGAATCTGCGTTGAAAGAAAGGTTCGCAGCGCCAGCAGCGCTTCACGATGTTCCATCGATGACTGTTCCTGCAAAAGGGTGGCCGAGGACGTTTGAAGTACGCCAGGGCTGGGGGCGTTACTTTAATCCATCGCGGGGGGCGGCGACTAACGGCATTTTGCGCAAAGTGCGGGAATTGGTTGGCAAAGTTGTTTGAATTTTATGGGGCGGGAGAGAGGTGGTGTTCTTTCGGTTGCTTTCGCGAGCAGGCTCGCTCCCACATTGGGACAGTGCCGGATGCAAGTTTCGCGTCCGCTGGAGATCCCCTGTGGGAGCGAGCCTGCTCGCGATGAGGCCAGCCCAAACGCTATCAGAGCTCGCTGATGTAAGTCCCGGTACCTTTAAGAATGTTCTGCAAAGTCTCTTCCACTTCAGCCAGATCCACCATATCGGCATCAAAGGTAATCTCCAGCACATCATCCCCATTCAACGCATCAGCATCCGCAGCAGCAATTTCAATCTTCAGCAGGGAAGGGCTGAGGGTGATTTTCACGCCATCCAGGGTCGAAGGTTCGCCGTCGAGGGTGATTTCCAGCTCGTCTTCATCCGGGTAGCGGCTCATCAGGAACATTTCGCCCTGGTCGCTGTGGCAGCAGAGCATGGCCATGTTGTCTTCTTCGTCGTCGCAAGGGTTGACGATCAAGAGGGCGGTTTTCATTTTCATGGGAAATTCCTGGCTCGGCGGGCGTGGTAAACGCAACAAAGGGCGATTCTGCCAGCCCGCGCACATTTCTGCTCGTCCGAGTGTCGATGACCGGGTCGTGGACGGACAGAGTGTTACTGGTCATTTCTGGTACGCATGTCCCGTAAAACCGGACGGAAAACCGTCATTTTCCTGTGCGGATGCTAGTGTTGTTCGATGCGCATGCCTTGAGCTGCGTACCGATGACCGAATATGTCGCAGCACCGCAAGCATGGGCCTTGCCGCACTGGTTAAGCTGCGCAACGGATGAGCACCCGTAAAGACATTGCGCTGCACCTGGCCCAGTCGTTTTTGCAGATGCCCATTCACGGAAGGTGAATGTGACCTGAGTGTCTCGTCCAGCTTCACCCACCTGTCACCCTGTTTCCTCTGCCCGAGAATCAGGAACAGGGTGACGGGTAGCCCCGAACAGGGGTTTTGCACGCGACGCTTCCATCAATAACAAGCCCAAGCGGAGTACCACAGATGGCGTTCTTCACCGCAGCCAGCAAAGCCGACTTCCAGCACCAACTGCAAGCGGCACTGGCGCAGCACATCAGTGAACAGGCACTGCCACAAGTGGCGCTGTTCGCTGAACAATTCTTCGGCATCATTTCTCTTGACGAGCTGACCCAGCGTCGGTTGTCCGACCTTGCTGGCTGCACCCTTTCTGCGTGGCGCATGCTTGAGCGCTTCGATCACGCGCAGCCGCAAGTGCGCGTCTACAACCCCGATTACGAACGCCACGGCTGGCAGTCGACCCACACCGCGGTCGAAGTGCTGCACCACGACCTGCCATTCCTGGTGGACTCGGTGCGTACCGAGCTGAACCGCCGCGGCTACAGCATCCATACCCTGCAAACCACCGTGCTGAGCGTGCGTCGTGGCAGCAAGGGCGAGTTGCTGGAAATCCTGCCTAAAGGCACCCAGGGCGACGACATTCAGCAAGAATCGCTGATGTACCTGGAAATCGACCGCTGCGCCAACACCGCCGAGCTCAATGTACTGAGCAAAGAGCTGGAGCAGGTGCTCGGTGAAGTCCGCGTGGCCGTCGGCGATTTCGAGCCGATGAAGGCCAAGGTCCAGGAAATCCTGACCATGCTGGACAACAGCCAGTTCGCCGTCGATGGCGACGAGAAGAACGAAATCAAGAGCTTCCTGGAATGGCTGGTGGGCAACCACTTCACCTTCCTCGGTTATGAGGAGTTCGTGGTCAGCGATGAAGCCGATGGCGGCCATATCGTCTACGACAAGGACTCCTTCCTCGGCCTGACCAAACTGCTGCGTGCCGGCCTGACCTACGATGACTTGCGCATCGAAGACTACGCCGTGAACTACCTGCGCGAACCGACCCTGCTGTCGTTCGCCAAGGCTTCGCACCCAAGCCGTGTCCACCGTCCGGCGTACCCGGATTTCGTGTCGATCCGTGAAGTTGACGCCAACGGCAAGGTCATCAAGGAATGCCGTTTCATGGGCCTGTACACCTCGTCGGTGTATGGCGAGAGCGTGCGGGTGATCCCGTACATCCGCCGCAAGGTCGAGGAAATCGAACACCGTTCCGGCTTCCAGGCCAAGGCTCACCTGGGCAAGGAACTGGCGCAGGTGCTCGAAGTGCTGCCGCGCGACGATCTGTTCCAGACCCCGGTGGACGAGCTGTTCAGCACCGTGATGTCGATCGTGCAGATCCAGGAACGCAACAAGATTCGCGTGTTCCTGCGCAAAGACCCGTACGGCCGTTTCTGCTACTGCCTGGCCTACGTGCCGCGTGACATCTACTCCACTGAAGTGCGCCAGAAGATCCAGCAAGTGCTGATGGATCGCCTGAAAGCGACCGATTGCGAGTTCTGGACCTTCTTCTCCGAGTCCGTGCTGGCTCGTGTGCAGCTGATCCTGCGCGTCGATCCGAAAAATCGCCTCGATATCGACCCGCTGCTGCTGGAAAAAGAAGTGGTGCAGGCCTGCCGCAGCTGGCAGGACGACTACGCCGCCCTGACCATTGAAAGCTTCGGTGAAGCCCACGGCACCAACGTGCTGGCCGACTTCCCTAAAGGCTTCCCGGCCGGTTACCGCGAGCGATTCGCAGCCCACTCGGCTGTGGTCGACATGCAGCACCTGCTGAGCCTCAACGAAAAAAATCCGCTGGTGATGAGCTTCTACCAGCCGTTGGGCCAGGTTTCCGGCCAGCGTATGCTGCACTGCAAGCTGTATCACGCCGATACCCCGCTGGCGCTGTCCGACGTCCTGCCGATCCTGGAAAACCTCGGCCTGCGCGTGCTGGGTGAGTTCCCGTATCGCCTGCGCCACAACAGTGGCCGCGAGTTCTGGATTCACGATTTCGCGTTCACCGCCGCCGAAGGCCTGGAACTCGACATCCAGCAGCTCAACGACACGCTGCAGGATGCATTCGTCCACATCGTGCGTGGCGATGCCGAGAACGACGCGTTCAACCGTCTGGTACTGACCGCCGGCCTGCCATGGCGCGACGTGGCGCTGCTGCGTGCCTACGCCCGCTACATGAAGCAGATTCGTCTGGGCTTCGACCTGGGTTACATCGCCAGCACCCTGAACAACCACACGGACATCGCTCGCGAGTTGACCCGGTTGTTCAAGACCCGTTTCTACCTGGCGCGCAAGCTGACCGGCGACGATCTGGACGACAAGCAGCAACGCCTGGAACATGCGATTCACAGCGCCCTGGACGACGTCCAGGTACTGAACGAAGACCGCATCCTGCGTCGCTACCTGGACCTGATCAAGGCCACCCTGCGCACCAACTTCTACCAGACCGATGCCAACGGCCATAACAAGTCGTACTTCAGCTTCAAGTTCAACCCGCACTTGATTCCCGAGCTGCCAAAGCCGGTACCGAAGTTCGAAATCTTCGTTTACTCGCCGCGCGTCGAAGGCGTGCATCTGCGCTTCGGCAACGTGGCTCGTGGTGGCCTGCGCTGGTCCGACCGTGAAGAAGACTTCCGTACCGAAGTCCTGGGCCTGGTAAAAGCCCAGCAAGTGAAGAACTCGGTGATCGTGCCGGTGGGTGCGAAGGGCGGCTTCCTGCCGCGTCGCCTGCCACTGGGCGGCAGCCGTGACGAGATCGCGGCCGAGGGCATCGCCTGCTACCGCATCTTCATTTCGGGCCTGCTGGACATCACCGACAACCTGAAAGACGGCGCCCTGGTGCCACCGGCCAACGTCGTGCGTCATGACCACGATGACCCGTACCTGGTAGTGGCGGCGGACAAGGGCACTGCGACCTTCTCCGACATCGCCAACGGCATCGCCATCGACTACGGCTTCTGGCTGGGTGACGCGTTTGCGTCCGGTGGTTCGGCCGGTTACGACCACAAGAAGATGGGCATCACCGCCAAGGGCGCGTGGGTCGGCGTACAACGCCACTTCCGCGAGCGCGGCATCAATGTCCAGGAAGACAACATCACTGTGGTGGGCGTCGGCGACATGGCCGGTGACGTGTTCGGTAACGGCTTGCTGATGTCCGACAAGCTGCAACTGGTCGCAGCGTTCAACCACCTGCACATCTTCATCGACCCGAACCCTGAACCAGCCAGCAGCTTCGCCGAGCGTCAGCGCCTGTTCGACCTGCCACGTTCGGCCTGGTCGGACTACGACACCAGCCTGATGTCCGAAGGTGGCGGCATCTTCTCCCGTAGCGCGAAGAGCATTGCGATTTCCCCGCAAATGCAGGAACGCTTCGACATCTCGGCCGACAAGCTGACCCCGACCGAACTGCTCAATGCCTTGCTCAAGGCACCGGTGGATCTGCTGTGGAACGGCGGTATCGGTACTTACGTCAAGGCCAGCAGCGAAACCCACGCCGATGTCGGCGACAAGGCCAACGATGCACTGCGCGTGAACGGCAACGAACTGCGCTGCAAAGTCGTGGGCGAGGGCGGTAACCTGGGCATGACCCAACTGGGTCGCGTCGAGTTCGGCCTCAATGGTGGCGGTTCCAACACCGACTTCATCGACAACGCCGGTGGTGTGGACTGCTCCGACCACGAAGTGAACATCAAGATCCTGCTGAACGAAGTGGTTCAGGCCGGCGACATGACCGACAAGCAACGTAACCAGTTGCTGGCGAGCATGACCGACGAAGTCGGTGGTCTGGTGCTGGGCAACAACTACAAGCAGACTCAGGCCCTGTCGCTGGCAGCCCGTCGCGCCTTGCCGCGGATTGCCGAATACAAGCGCCTGATGAACGACCTGGAAGGCCGTGGCAAGCTGGATCGCGCCATCGAGTTCCTGCCGGCCGAAGATGCAATCAACGAGCGCATTGCGGCAGGCCATGGCCTGACCCGTGCCGAGCTGTCGGTGCTGATCTCGTACAGCAAGATCGACCTCAAGGAGCAGCTGCTGGGTTCCCTGGTGCCGGACGACGACTACCTGACCCGTGACATGGAAACCGCTTTCCCGCCAACCCTGGTGAGCAAGTTCTCCGCGGCCATGCGTCGTCACCGTCTGAAGCGCGAAATCGTCAGCACCCAGATCGCCAACGATCTGGTCAACCACATGGGCATCACCTTCGTTCAACGACTCAAAGAGTCGACCGGCATGAGCCCGGCGAACGTGGCCGGCGCCTACGTGATCGTGCGCGACATTTTCCATCTCCCGCACTGGTTCCGTCAGATCGAAGCCCTGGACTACCAGGTCTCCGCCGACGTGCAACTGGAGCTGATGGACGAGCTGATGCGTCTGGGCCGTCGCGCTACGCGCTGGTTCCTGCGTGCCCGTCGCAACGAGCAGAACGCTGCCCGTGACGTCGCTCACTTCGGTCCGCACCTGAAAGAGTTGGGTCTCAAACTCGACGAGCTGCTCAGTGGCGAGATCCGCGAAACCTGGCAGACCCGTTATCAGGCGTACGTCGAAGCCGGTGTGCCGGAGTTGCTGGCGCGCATGGTGGCTGGTACTTCGCACCTGTACACCCTGCTGCCGATCATCGAGGCTTCCGACGTGACTGGCCAGGATCCGGCCGAAGTGGCCAAGGCCTACTTCGCCGTAGGCAGTGCGCTGGACATCACCTGGTACATACAACAGATCAGCGCTCTGCCGGTTGAAAACAACTGGCAGGCCCTGGCCCGTGAAGCGTTCCGGGATGATGTGGACTGGCAGCAACGTGCGATCACCATCTCGGTCCTGCAACAGGGCGACGGCACCCAGGACGTGGAAACACGGCTTTCCCTGTGGATGGCGCAGCACGAGAGCATGATCGAGCGCTGGCGCGTCATGCTGGTGGAAATCCGTGCCGCCAGCGGCACCGACTACGCCATGTACGCAGTGGCCAACCGCGAACTGCTGGACCTGGCACTGAGCGGTCAAGCGGTAGTGCCTGCCGCTGTCGCCGCCGAGCTGGAACCGGCTGCCTGATCAGGCGCTGAATGAAAAAGCCCCGCATCGAAAGATGCGGGGTTTTTTTTCGCCTGGGAATCTTGTGGTGTTTGTACCGGCGCCATCGCGAGCAAGCTCGCTCCCACAGTAATCGGGGTGTACATGAGTGGTGTGTAAGACACCAATTACTGTGGGAGCGGGCTTGCTCGCGAAGAGGGCTGTGAAATCAATACAACTTCTGGCCTGGTTCATTACCAAGCATCGACACATTACTTGTCGGGCTGGTCAGTAAACTACTGAGCGACTGGTCAAACTTTTGCAGCGCCCTGACTTGTACATTCTGTTGCTCATTAATGTCCGCAACTATCTCTTCACTGCGTTTGTAGTCGGCCCAAACCGGACTGAGTGCTTTGGCGTCATACCCTTTTGCAGTGCCAATGTAATTGAAGTTTTTATCATAAAAGTCTGCACTGACATGAGACTCGATGTCTGAACTGCGCGACGTCATGAGTTGACTGCGGGTGTCGACGATCGCCACGACATCCGGTCTCGCGGCCCTGAGGCTTTGCATGTCCGGGTACACCGTGACCGAGCCAAACCGACGCTGCAAGGAGGTCTTGATGCCTTCTATGGCGAAGTCAGGATTGGATGTGGCTACATAGGCGTCATGGATCGGCTGCACCAGCAAGCTCTGCCCGAAGCCGGTGCCGGCGTTGGCCTGATAGTCCCGAAGGTATGCACGATTGGTCTGGGTATTGCGGCTGTAGACAACGCCCAGCGAGACATCGCTGCCATTGGGGATATGCGCGGCACCGCTGCGGCCAACCGGTTCAGTGAAGATGCCGTCCAGGGCAGAGACAGCTGTCGGTGCGGTGGGAACGGAGCAACCGGCTAATAGGGCAGTTATCGTTAATGTACTGGCGAGCGCAAGTTTCATGGTGTTTCTCCAGTGAAACAACTTCAGTCGAAAGTTAAAGTTGCCGGTGTTGTGCCGGCGGTAACTCAAGACTAAACCCAGGTTGATTTATTTAAATAGCCAATATCCACACTTGTCAGGCGACCAATAGTTTTGTTTGGTTTAAACGTCATCGGTTAATTGCGTGAGGAAATAAAAAGGCCCGAATCCGCGATTCGAGCCTTTTTATTTATAGCTGTACGTTCAGCCATCAGTGTTCCAGTGGGATCAACACTTTCTCGTCCGTGGCCAAAACCATGAATGCCAGCAACCTGGCCGGCTGGGTTGCGCTGGCGTTTTTCGACACCATGTGTTCCGAACCCGCCGGCTCATACCAGAACTCACCAGCCTTGTAGGTTTTCGCTGGCTGGCCCTTCACCTGGGAGGTGATTTCTCCGGAAATGACATAGGCCATGGTGGTGCCATCGTGTTTGTGAGCGATGGACGACTGGCCGGGTTGATAATCGACTTCGATCATCAGCGCTTTTTTACCAGGCACGTTTTTCAGCATTTCGTCCTGCAAAACGGTGACCTTTTCCGAAGGGTCATGGGCAAAGGCCGATGCGCAAAATATCAGGGCCAGGGCGGCAAGGGGGGCAGCACAGAAGCGCGACATGTTCATGGTTCTTTACCTGCGGTGGGTTAGTTGTCGAAAACAACAGTAGTCCGCAAGCAGTAGAGGTTAAACAGCCAATATTCTGGAAGGCGAGGGGACCAATTGCAGAAGGGCCAACGGAGAAAAAATGATGGTGAGGGAGCAAGCTCCCTCACCACAGGAAATGGTTAAACGATCGGAAAACTGTTGAAGTCCACGGCATTGGCCAGCTGGCTATCGATCAGGCTGATAAAACCCTGGACCTGCGGACAGTTGAAATGCGATCGCATGGCCGCTTCCGATTGCCAGTGGGCGCTGACGGTCCAGCGATTGGTGTCCTCGGGGCAGCGGTCGACCATATAGGATTCGCAACCGGGAAGTTCACGCAGGGTTTCGACAATCTTCTGCAGTTGCTTGCCCAGTTCATCCGAGCGGCCGGCGGCGGCCTGCACCTGTACGGTATTGATCACTTCATGGGACATTGCTCACACTCCTGAATCAGGCCGGACGAATCCTGCTCACTGAGGGATAACGCCTATGCAGGATAGGCCCGGCCCCCGGGACCGCCAATAGCCAATCACCGGATAAAGTCGCAGGCCAATCCGTCAGGCCACCTGCTGCAGGATGTCGCGCAAACGGTCCAGGGCGATGTCGATGTCGAGGGTTTCAATGGCGCCAAAACCGAAGAAAAGCCCGGCCCTGGGCGTTTCCTGATAAAAAAAGCTGTCTATGGCATAGAGCCCGACTTCGACTTTTTTCGCCAGTTCGATCACCAATGCAATATCCATCGGCGCTTTGCACATCACCACCATGTGGAAACCGGCGGTGGACGGCACCGCCTCCAGCCAGGGCGAAAGATCGCCGGCCATGCGCGTCAGGATCCGCTCGCGGCGCCCGGCATAGATCGTATGGCAGCGCCGGATGTGCTTGAGCAGGCAGCCTTCGGCGATGAATTTGGCCAGTGCCCATTGCGGCAGGGTCGAGGTGTGCAGGTCGGTGAGCTGTTTGGCGCGCACCACGGCCTCGAGGATCGCCGGCGGCAGGATCGCATAGCCGAGCCGCAGTTCCGGCAACAGGGTTTTGGAGAACGTCCCGACGTACGCGACGATCCCCCGTTCATCCATGCTCTGCAGGGAATCGGTGGGGCGGCCTTCATAGCGGAATTCGCTGTCGTAGTCGTCCTCGATGATGATCGCGCCCAACTCATAGGCCTTGGCCAGCAGTGCTTCCCGGCGCGCCTGGCTCATCGGCATGCCCAGCGGGAACTGGTGCGACGGGGTGACGTAGATCAGGCGCGTGCCGCGAGGAATCCGGTCCACCACAATGCCTTCGGCGTCCACCGGCACGCCTATCACCGTGGCGCCATGGGTGCCGAACAGCAGACGCGCTGGCGGGTAGCCGGGGTCCTCCATGGCGACCAGGCTGCCCGGACTGATCAGCACCCGGGCGATCAGGTCCAGCGCCTGTTGCGCGCCGTTGCACACCACCACATCCTCATCCTGGCAATTGACCCCGCGGGAGAACGCGATGTGCTGCGCAATGGCGTTGCGCAAGGCGGGCAAGCCCTCGGGCAGGCTGTAGAGACCCTTGGAACCGGCCATCTGGCGCAGCGCATGAGAGGTGCAGCGCCGCCAGTCATCCTGGGGGAACTGGCCCTTGCTGGTGGCGCCACCAATGAAGTCGTAGCGCAGCGAGCCTTCCAGGGTCGGATGACGCAGAAACACCGGCAGGTTGCGCCAGGACTCGATCACCTCGAAGCCGCCAAGCTCGGTGTGGCTCTGTTTGCGCTGCACCTTCGACGCGCGCGCGTTGACGTAAGTGCCTTTGCCGACCACCCCGGTGAGGAAGTTTTCGTAGGTCAGCTGGGCGTAGGTATCGGAAATGGTCTTGCGCGAAATACCCAATTGTTCGGCCAGCAAACGGCTGGGCGGCAGTTGCGTCCCGGCGGTCAGGCGCCCGGACTCGATGGCGCTGCGCAGTTGGTTGTACAGCTGGCCGGCCAGGTCCTTGCGGCCGTTGATGACAACATGTAGTTCCATACCGGCGAGGCTCCGGGGCTGTTGAGGCGCGTGTGCGTCGCGCAAGATTACCCTTATCCGCTTGTGGTACAGAAGTTGTGCAGTGGAAAAACCGTCCATTGGTCTGGTGGCGGTGGTCCCCGGGGAATTCGCCTGATTGGATCTGTCATGCCTGCGCGCCAGCGACTACCGTGAAGATCACCTCACGCCTGCACGAGATCGCTCCATGAACCCCCGTCTGGATTACTACAGCGCGTCCCCCAAGGCGATGAAAGCCATGATCGCCATGGAGGCCCTGACCAGCAGCCTGAGCATCGAGCAGGGCCTGCTGCACCTGATCAAGATTCGCGCATCGCAGCTCAATGGCTGTGCCTTTTGCACCGACATGCACTCGGTGGATGCACGGCGCCTGGGCGAAAGCGACCGGCGCTTGTATTCCATTGTGGTCTGGCGCGACAGCAACTTTTTCAATCCGCGGGAAAGAGCCGCGCTGGCCTGGACCGAGGCGGTCACCTTGATCTCCGAAAGCCACGTGCCGGACGATGTCTACGCGCAAACCCGGGAGCAGTTCAGTGAAAGCGAAATGGTCGACCTGACCATCGCCGTCACCACCATCAACAGCTGGAATCGCCTGGCGGTGAGCTTTCGGCAGACACCCAGCGCCTGAATCATTGTCACAGCAGGTTCATGAACGTTCTGCAGGATGCAACTGTCAGTGTCAGGTCGACAGGGAGTCTTCGATGTCAGTCATGGAAATCTGCGCCCAACAGGGTGCTGCCGAGTATCGTGTAGCCATCGATAAAAACGCGCCCTGGCGCCAGTTGGCGGCGACAATCGACCCCGAACTGGCGCTGTATTTCACCGTCAGCGCCCGTTGCGGTTGTTTCATGCAGGCCGCCCGCAGTCTCAACATCAAGGCCACCCGCCTGCGCAGGCAACTGGTGCTGCTGGAAGCGCAGCTCCAGTGTTCACTGTTCAACCCTTCCGACAATGGCTTCAGCCTCAGCCGCGATGGCTTGCGCTTGCATGCACAATTGATCGCCCTGGCCCATGAGCGCAATTTGCCAGTGATCGAGCAGCCGTTGATTCGCCTGGCCGTGGCGGATTCGATCCTGCATGACATTCTCGGACGTGACCTGGTTGCACTGCTGCGGCGCAACGCCAGCGTGCGCCTGGACATCATCACGCTCGACAGCGAATTGGCCTTGCAGTCGGTCAGCGCCGACGTGGTGGTGTGGCTGGGTGAAACCGGGTCGCCGTTACCGGGGCCAAGCTTTGCCACCACCGAAGCCCGGCGTCTGGTGCAACTGGAATACCTGCCGCACATTGCCAAGCGCTATTCGCGGGTCGCTTCCAGGCCGGAAAGCCTGGATGAGTTAGCCGATTTTCTCCTGGTGCAATGGCGACAGGACTGTCAGGTTGAAAGCTTCCGGCCTTGGAATGCACTGGTGGATCAACGCCTGGCGGGGGCGGTGCAACTGCAATCCTACGGGCTGATGCTGGAGATGATCCGTTGCAGTGCCTGCATCGGCCTGTTGCCGCACTACATGAGCCACTTCGACCGCGGGCTGATTGCCTTGCCGGGCTTGTTTGACCAGCCGATGCGGCGTCAGGTGTGGATGGCGGTCAACGCCCATTCCGGGGACGACGCGCAGGTGCGGATGATCGTCGAGTTGATTGAAAACACCTTCGCAGAGCGTCGCGAATGGTTCGAAAACTGAATGCGATCAAAATGTGGGACCAAGCCCGCTCCCACATTGGTTCTCGCCACACCCGCAGGTAGCGTTATAGAGTGAACGGCCATGCCTGCTTCAAGGATGATTCACCCATGCCAACCACCGAACCCGTCATCACCCTCGAACGCTTCAACGAATCCCATATCGAAGGCATTGCGGCGCTGTACAACGATCCGGCAATCGCCCGTCAAACCCTGCAAATGCCGTTTCAGTCCACCGAACTCTGGCGCAGTCGCCTGGCGCTGGATAACGAACGCTTGGTGAAAGTGGTGGCCCTGCATCAAGGTACGGTCGTCGGCAACATTGGCCTGGAGCAGTTCTCACGCATTCGTCGCAGCCATGCCGGCAGTTTCGGCATGGGCGTTGCGGTGGCGTGGCAGGGCAAGGGCGTAGGGTCGAAGTTGCTCGAAACGGCATTGGATATTGCCGATAACTGGATGAATCTGCAGCGCATCGAGCTTTCGGTATATGCCGACAACGAAGCGGCCATTGCCCTGTACCGCAAGTACGGCTTCGAAACCGAGGGTCTGTTCCGTGATTACGCCGTGCGCGACGGCGTGCTGGTGGACACCTTGAGCATGGCGCGCCTGCGTCGCACGCCCAAGGCCGGTTGAGTCAGTCGCCCAGGGCGAACGCCACCGCAGCTTGCGCATGCAGCTCGGTGGTGTCGAGCAAGGGCAGGGCGCTGTGTTCGGGTTTGATCAGCAAGCCAATCTCTGTGCAGCCGAGGATGATCGCTTGGGCGCCGCGCTGCTCCAGCGAAGCGATGACCTGCTGATACATCCGGCGCGAGGTTTCGCTGATGACGCCGACGCACAACTCGTCGTAGATGATCCGGTGCACGGCCTGGCGCTCCCCGGCCTCCGGCACCAGCACGGTCAAGCCCCGGGCGGCGAGGCGTTCCTTGAGGAAGTCCTGTTCCATGGTGAACGCGGTGCCCAGCAGTCCCACCTTCAATGCACCGGCCTCGACCGCAGCCTGAGCGGCCGGATCGGCGATGTGCAGGAAGGGAATGTCGATGGCCGCCTGAATCTGCCCGGCGACCTTGTGCATGGTGTTGGTGCACAACACCACGCAATCGGCGCCGCCCGCCTGCAAGCGCTGCGCGGCATCCACCAGGATCAGCGCCGCATCGTCCCAGCGACCGGCGTGCTGGGCCTGTTCGACTGGACCGAAGTCGACGCTGTACATGAGCAATTTCGCCGAACGCAACGGTCCGAGGCGCTCGCGTACCTGCTGGTTGATCAGGCGGTAATACTCGGCGCTGGACTCCCAGCTCATGCCGCCGATCAGGCCGATGGTGCGCATATCGTGCTCCGTTTGTCAGGTGAAGTGCGCACCTACAGTGCCCGCGATTACGCGACGGTGCAAACTGTCGTCAGGTTTTAGTCGTACGCAGCGTTCGGGCATCTGCCATGCTCCAGGTCCGCAACACCGGTCTATTCAGGGAACACCGCTATGGACGATGTACAGCAACTGGGCGAAATGCTTCGCCACTATGCCGAAAGCGAAGCGCACAAAAAGCAAGTGTTCGAGTCGCAATCGGCCGAGTGGGCGAAGCGCATTGGTGCGCTGTTCGATCAGATCCAGCAGTGGCTGGAACCGGTCAAGGCACCTAACCTGCTCGAAGTGAACCGCGAAGTGTATGTCGCGTCGGGGCCGAGTGTTCCGGTGGAGACCTCTCCATTCAAGACCGAAAAGCTGAGCATCCTGATCGCTGGCAAACCGGTGGAATTCGTGCCGGAGGTGATGGGTGTCGGCGGGCAGATTTCCGTGGCGGTGATGGGCTTTACAGCAGCACGTTATGGCAGCGTGTCACTGGTGTGCCTGCCGCCATCCACTAGCTGGCAGTGGCGCAAGACCAATGGCTTGAAAGACCCGGACACTTTTGAGTTCGATGCAAACTTCCTGGCGCAACAACTGCAAAGCCTGATTCCCCGGGAGCGTACCTGAGACAAATAACCCTGTAGGAGTGAGCCTGCTCGCGATGGCGTTTCAGCATTCAACATGTATGTTGCTGACAGTCTGCCATCGCGAGCAGGCTCACTCCTACTGTGGTCGGCGGTGCCTCAGATTTCGAGGTTGCCCCACCCCGGTTTCGGCACTTCAGGCACCACTGCATTCACTGTCTTGCCCGTCGCCAATTCCACCCGCCGCGCCACTTCCGGGTCATCCGCAAACGGGATCAGGCTCGCATCGTCCAGGCTCTCGGCGGTCTGGTGGCGCAGACAATACTCGATGGCGAACCACAAAAATGCCACACCCAGAATGTTCAATATGACTTCAATCATCAGGCTAACCGCGCCTCGCGTTCGGCCATCGCCACGTCCGTTACCCGCACCGTGCGCCACACGTTGTAGGCCATCAGCAGCATGCCGCTGAGGAAGAACACCCCGCCGGCAAAGCGCACGACGAATCCCGGATGGCTGGCCTGCAAGGCTTCGACGAAGGAGTAGGTCAGCGTGCCGTCATCGTTGATCGCGCGCCACATCAGGCCCTGGGTGATGCCGTTGACCCACATCGAGGCGATGTACAGCACGGTGCCGATGGTCGCCAGCCAAAAGTGCAGGTTGATCAGCGGCGTGCTGTGCATCTGATCGCGTCCGAATACCTTTGGCACCATGTGATAGGTCGCACCGAAGGTAATCATCGCCACCCAGCCCAGCGCCCCGGCGTGCACGTGGCCGATGGTCCAGTCGGTATAGTGGGAGAGGGCGTTGACGGTCTTGATCGCCATCATCGGCCCTTCGAAGGTCGACATGCCGTAGAAGGCCAGGGACAGCACCAGGAAACGCAGGATCGGGTCGGTGCGCAACTTATGCCAGGCACCGGACAGGGTCATCATACCGTTGATCATCCCGCCCCAACTCGGCGCCAGCAGGATCAGCGACATGGCCATGCCCAGCGACTGCGCCCAGTCCGGCAGCGCGGTGTAGTGCAAGTGGTGCGGGCCGGCCCAGATGTACAAGGTGATCAGCGCCCAGAAGTGCACAATTGACAGGCGATAGGAATACACCGGCCGGCCCACCTGTTTCGGCACGAAGTAATACATCATTCCCAGGAAACCGGTGGTCAGGAAAAAACCCACGGCGTTGTGCCCGTACCACCATTGCACCATGGCGTCGGTGGCCCCGGAATACACCGGATAGGACTTGAACCAGTCGACTGGAATCGACAGGTGATTGACCACGTGCAGCATGGCGATGACCACGATGAATGCACCGAAGAACCAGTTGCCGACGTAGATGTGTCTGGTCTTGCGTTGCACTACGGTGGTGAAGAACACCACGGCGTAAGCAATCCAGACCACGGTCATCCACACCGCGCCGGTGAATTCGATTTCGGCGTATTCCTTGGTGGTGGTGTAGCCCAGTGGCAGGGTGATCAGCATCACCACAATCACCGACTGCCAGCCCCAGAACGTGAAGGCGGCGAGTGTGTCCGAGAACAGCCGCACCTGGCAGGTACGCTGCACCGCATAATAGCTGGCGGCGAATTGCGCGCTGCCGGCGAAACCGAAAATCACCAGGCTGGTGTGCAGCGGGCGCAAGCGGCCGAAGGTGGTCCACGGCAGGTCCAGGTTCATCTGCGGCCACACCAGTTGCGAGGCGATCCACACGCCCATCGCCATCCCCACGACGCCCCAGATCACGGTCGCCACGATGAATTGGCGGACGACCTTGTAGTTATAGGCCTGTCCGATAGTTGTTGTGCTCATGATCGATGCTTCCACGGTTGCAATGACGTGCACTGTAAAAACCGTGGCGAAAACAAAACAGGCTCAGGAATATTTCATTTGTGCGGATCAGATAAATTGCGCTGCTGCGGCGATCTTGCGCGCTCTGATACGGTTTTTAACGATTCAGGTGAATCTGTAACGTGCTGCACCGCTGGCGCATAGTCGCTCTTATGAACGAGCCACAGAGCCCGATGCCCCGCAATCCTGATGAGGTAGCTATGTATCAATACGATGATTACGATCGGGCACTGGTGTTCGAACGGGTTGCGCAGTTTCGCGATCAGGTCGAGCGCTTCATGGCCGGTGAGCTGAACGAAGAAGAGTTCCTGCCGTTGCGCCTGCAGAACGGCCTGTACATGCAAAAGCACGCCTACATGCTGCGGGTGGCGATTCCCTACGGCACGCTGAGTGCCCGGCAGATGCGTACGTTGGCGAGCATCGCCCGGGATTACGATCGCGGCTACGGCCATTTCACCACCCGGCAGAACATGCAGTTCAACTGGATCGAACTGGCTCAGGTGCCGGACATTCTCGAACGCCTGGCCGGGGTGGAAATGCATGCGATCCAGACCTCCGGCAACTGCGTGCGCAACATCACCACCGAAGCCTTTGCCGGGGTTGCGGCCGACGAAATGATTGACCCGCGACCGTTGGCGGAAATTCTGCGGCAGTGGTCGACCATCAACCCGGAATTCCTGTTTCTGCCGCGCAAGTTCAAGATCGCCATCTGCTCGGCCGAGCAAGACCGCGCGGCGATCATGATGCATGACATCGGCCTTTATCTTTACCCAGGTTGCGAAGGACACATGCTCCTGCGCGTCATGGTGGGCGGCGGCCTGGGGCGCACGCCGATCCTCGGCTTGCAGATCCGCGAAGGCTTGCCGTGGCAGCACCTGCTGTCTTACGTAGAGGCGGTGCTGCGGGTGTATAACCGCCATGGCCGGCGGGACAACAAGTACAAGGCGCGAATCAAGATACTGGTCAAAGCCTTGGGCATCGAGGCCTTCGCCCGGGAAGTGGAGGAAGAGTGGCAGTACCTCAAGGACGGCCCGGCGCAACTGACCCTTGACGAGTTCGAGCGTGTGGCCAGTGCGTTCGTCGCACCGCCATATCGTGATCTGTCCGACACCCATCTCGATTTCGGCACGCACCTGGCCGAAAACCCGGCGTTCGCTCGTTGGGTGCAGCGTAACGTGCAGCCGCACAAAGTATCGGGCTATGCCAGCGTGGTGTTGTCGACCAAGCCCGGCGGCGCTGCGCCACCGGGCGATGTCACTACCGGACAGATGGAGGCGGTGGCCGAGTGGTCCGAACGCTTCGGCTTCGGTGAAAACCGCATTGCCCATGAGCAGAATATCGTCCTTCCTGACGTGTCCAAGGCCGATCTGTTCACCCTGTGGCGCCTGGCCTGCGGACACAATCTGGGCAGCGCCAACGCCGGATTGCTCACCGACATCATCGCCTGCCCCGGTGGCGACTTCTGCGCGCTGGCCAACGCCAAGTCGATCCCCATCGCCAAGGCTATTGCCGCACGCTTCGAAGACCTCGACTACCTGCACGACCTGGGCGACATCAGCCTCAATATCTCCGGCTGCATGAATGCCTGCGGTCACCATCACATCGGCAACATCGGCATTCTGGGAGTCGATAAGAACGGCGCCGAGTGGTACCAGATCACCCTCGGCGGTGCCCAGGGCAAGCACAGCGCGTTGGGCAAGGTCATTGGCCCGTCCTTCAGCGCCGCCGAAGTGCCCGAGGTGATCGAGCGCATCATCGACACCTTCGTGCGCTATCGCGAGAGCGAAGAACTGTTCGTCGACGCCTTCCAGCGGATCGGGCTAGAGCCGTTCAAGGAGGCGGTCTATGCGAAAGTGCTGGAGGTGTCGGCATGAACAATCTGCTGCGGCTGGAAGAGGGCATGGCGCGGATTGTCGCGGATGATCCGTGGAAGCTCGTGCGCGACCCGCAAGCACCGCTGCCCGTGGGTGCCGCGATTCTGCCGCTGCGCCGTTGGCTGGAAAACCCGTCGCAAAGCGGCGTGTGGCTGGGGCCGGACGATGAAGTGGAAAGCCTTCAGCCATGGTTTGCCCAACTGCCCTTGATCGCCCTGGATTTTCCGAGCTTTCGCGATGGCCGCGGGTACAGCCAGGCGTATCTGCTGCGCACCCGATTAGGCTGGGCCGGCGAGTTGCGCGCCATCGGCGATGTCTTGCGCGATCAACTCAGCCACATGCGCCAATGCGGTTTCGACAGCTTTGCCGTGCGTGAAGACAAATCCGCAGAAGATGCATTGAAGGGATTGGCGGGGATGAGCGTGTTGTACGGGCGTTCGGTGATTGAGCCGCGGCCGTTGTTCAGGCGCCGCTGAATTCGGTCCCTGTAGGAGCGAGCTTGCTCCGGGCGGCGCTCCGACGATGGACGTCAACGAAAACGCGATTTTTTTGGATAAACGCGTCGCCTGTAACGCTATCGCGAGCAAGCTCGCTCCTACAAGAATCTCCCGTCACTTCAACGCCGGATCCCCCATGTTCATTTTCTTCCAGCCCTGCAACAGCACTTGGGCCTTGGGTTCCTGGCCGTTGTCCAGGTAGTACTGGATCAACGACAAGCGGGCATTGCGGTTGGCCGGTTGTTCTTTCAGCAGCCGCTCCAGCTCTGCGCACGCCTGGTCAATCTTGCCGCTGTCATGCAGGGCCACCGCCAGCACATAACCGAACTGTCCGCTCTGTGGCTCCAGTTGCGCGGCCTTGCGCAGGTACGGCATGGCTTGGGCGGCCTGGCCCGCACGAATCAGCGCCAGGCCCTGGGTGTGTTGCAGCAGACCTGAGTCGGGGTGGTCCTTGAGGCTTTGCGCCAGCAGGGCATGGGCTTCCTGACGGCGACCGTTGGCCTCCAGCCATTGCACCAGGGTGACCAGTGCCGGGTAGAAGTCCGGATCGCGCTGCAGGGCGGTACGCAGCAAAGCTTCGACTTCTGCGCTGCGGCCATCGGCCTGATAGAGCATGGCCAGGTTCAGGTTGGCCTCGGCACGCTCGGCCAGGCTCTTTTGTACCGCCTCGTATTCGGCGATGGCGGCATTCCAGCTGTCCTGAGCGTTGCCCAAGCCACTGCGTGCCACGCTGAGCAGGTCCCGGGCGACGGCAATGCGCACGGCCCGCACCGGGTCGCTCAGCAACGGCGTCAGTAATGGCGCACGCTCCGCTGGCGGCAGGAAGGCGCTGACCGCTCGCACCGCGCTCTCGCGGACTTGCGGCGCCGGGTTGCCCAGGTCCTTGGTGGCCAGTTTTAACGCCTGTTCGCTCGGGTACGCCGGCAGTTCCGCCAGCAGCGTCGCCCGCTGAATCGCCGGCAGGTTGCTGCGTTGCAATTGCTCGAACAATGCCTGCGCGGCGCCGGCCTGACCGTTGCGAATCAGCCACAGGCTTTCGTCGTAGCGCGGGGCTTGTACCGTGCTGGCGTTGGCGGTGTTCCACAGCTTGAACTGCTCGGTGACCTTGTCGCCGGCCTTGCCTTGGTGGCAGGTCAGGCAGGCGTCAGGCGTCCCCAGTTTTTTCGCCCGCTCGGGGTTGGGGATGCTGAAACTGTGGTCATGCCGAAAGTCGTTGCCCATGTAGAACTTGCCGGGCATGTGGCAATCCACGCACTGCGAACCCGGCTGGCCCATGGTGTGGCGAGTGTGTTCGACGGAATCGTAGTTTTTCGCTTGCAGGCCCTTGCCGTCGACGCCTTCCACAGTGGTTTTGCCGGCGGTGTTGTGACATTGCAGGCACACGCCATTGCCTTGCGCTTTCAACTGCGTGCTGTGGGGGTTGTGGCAGTTGCTGCAACGCACGCCCTTGTCGAACATTTTGCTCTGGGCAAAGGAGCCGTGTTCGAACACTTCGTCCTTGATCTTGCCGTCCAGCGCGTACAGCTCGCGGGTCAGGACGCTCGGCAGGTAGTCATCCATCAGCCGCTTGCCGACCGTGTAACCATCGTCCAGGGGCGCACGGCGGGAGTGGCAGCGGGCGCAGGTTTCGATTTCGACAGTGGCGTTCTTGTCCTTGAGATCGACGGCAAACCCGGCATGGGTCAGGTCGGTTTTCTTCGAGGTCCATTCCAGGTGATTGGACGCCGGGCCATGGCAGGCCTGACAGCCGACGCCGAGGCTGTTCCAGTGACTGTCGAAGGTGTTTTTCACCGCATCGAAATTGCGCTTGTAGCCGGTGGTGTGGCACTCGACGCACATGAAATTGGCGTTCTGGCTCGGCTTGCTCCAGTGCAGCGGGTTCTTGAAGGTCACGCCCTGGCCCGGATAGAGGTGAAACCAGCGGTGCTTCTCGGTATCCCAGGCCACGGCGAGGGCCTGGAGCCGGCCTTCGCCGACTTCGATCAGGTATTGCTGCAAAGGGGCGATGCCAAAGGTGTAGGCCACCTTGAAATCGGCATTCTTGCCATCGATACCCGGCGTGTTGACCCAGAATTCGTCGCCTTTGCGCGAGAACACCGTGGTCTCCTTTTCGGCCTTGAAGGTGACGTTGTTGAAGTCGCCGAGCATGGCATCAGCGTTGGCTTGCTGCATCGCCAGTTGGTGATGGGAGCCTTGCCAGTCCTTGACCTGTTCGCCGTGGCAGCCCTGGCATTGTTGCTCATCGACCATTTTCGCAGGCGCGACAGCGACCGGTTGCGGTTTGGCCGGTTCGACTACGGGGGCGCTGACAGGGACTGGCTTGGGCGTCGTCGGTGTACTGCTCAGCAAAAACCAGCCGATGCCTGCCACGGCCAAGAGCAGGATGCCGATGGTGACGGGGAACAGATAACGGTTGATCAGGGTCGGTTGCGAATCAGGGTTTGGGGTTGCGGCTTTATTTTTATGGTTCGGCATTGCGACTTCCATGGTCCAGGTGCGATTGCCTTGCGGTGCGCGATGACGCTTGATGCAGCTTTGCCGGATGGTCGGCGTCTGTCAAATAGCAGATGCTGTGAAGCTGATGGCCCTTTCGCGAGCAGGCTCGCTCCCACAAGGTACACATTCATCTGTGGGAGCGAGCCTGCTCGCGATGACGGCCGCCAAGGCGCTACATCACTCCCCGACAAACCACCGGTAATACGGATTCCCGGAATCCCCGCGCATCACCTCGCGCATATCCCTGGCCCAAGCGTCACGGTTTCCGTCGTAGGCATGCAGGCTCGCCCGATAGAACTGCATCAGGCGTTGTTGCTGGGTATTCATGCGCTCGATGAACCCGGCGTCGGCGTTCAATACGGCTGGCGGTTGGTGCAAGTCGAGCAGGGCCGGCAGCACGCGGCTGATCTCTTTTGAACGAACCCAGGGCGCGTATTCGATCCTGGGCTGATCGTCCGTCACCGGTTGCGCATCGCCAGCGAAGCGTTCAAGCCCCGCACGGTCAGTCACCCAAGTGGCGAGCAATGCCGCGGCCGAACCGACGCCGACATCCTGCAAGGTGCCGCGAACGCTGTCCTGCTGGAAGCGCGCATTGATTTTCGCCGCATCCAGTTCAATCGGCTCCATCGAACCCACCAGCAGCATTTCGTGGAATTCGCTGGTCCACAGGGTCGCGTACGGGAACACGTCGAGGAAACTGCGCACCAATGAGCGCGAGTCGTCGATGTTCTGCGTCGGCAGCGGCAGCCATTGCGCGACCAGGCCTTGTTTGTGCAAACGGCTGGCGGCCAGTTGGTAGAAGTCCCGGGAATACAGGTTGACCACGCCGGCAGCGGAGGGCGGTGGCGGTTCGAGGGTGATCAGGTCGTAGCGCTGCGGATTGCGCAGCAGTTCCTGGCGACCGTCACGCAAGCGCACATCGACACCCGGATCGGCCGCGGCATTGAAATTGCCCTTGAACAAGGGTGCCGCCTTGACCACCGAAGGCAGCAGCTCGGCGACCACACGATGTTCCAGGCCGGGGTAGCGGGTCAGGGCGCCCGCGGTGATGCCGGTACCGAAACCGATCACCAGTGCCGAGCGTGGCTCGCCGTTGTGGATCAACAGCGGCAGCAGCGCCTGGATCCGCATGTAGCGCAGGGACGGCATGGCGTCGCCGGTATTGGACACGCCCTGAATGTACAAACGCTGGAACGCTCTTTCGCCCTTGCCCTGGGTGACCACGGCGACGGTCCCGCCACGGCCTTCTTCGTAGAACGTCAGCGTGCCGTTGCGCGCTCCCGGCAGCAGGCTGGCGAGCTTGTTGACCGGCGTGAACACGGCAAGTGCCAGCGATACCAGGCCGATGGCAACCACCGCCTGGCGTCGGCCTTTCTTCACGCCATGGCCCTTGCGCACGGCAAGGTACGCGATAGCGGCGGCGATCATTGCCAGCAGGCCAAGGGTCCGCACCAGACCCAGCATCGGGATCAGGACAAAGCCGCAGAGCATCACGCCGACAATCCCGCCAAGGGTATTGAACGCGACGACTTCGCCGACGTTGCGCCCCACCTGTTCGCCGCCGACGCTCAAACGCAGGGCCAACGGGAACGCCGCACCGAGCAACAGGGTCGGTACAAACACGATGCTCAAGGCGGCCACGGCAAAGCGTGTGCTCATGCCCGCCAGTTCACTGCCGCCCAATGACAATACCCAGGATTCGGCCAGGGTCTGGGCGAGCACCAGCCAGCGTCCGAGCAACGCCACTTCCAGCAAGGCAATCGCGCCGGCTGCGGCGATCAGCAAACCGAACACCCCCCAGGGATCGCGCAGGCGATCGACCCGACGGGCCAGCAGCATGCTGCCCAGGAACAACCCGGTGAGGTAAGTCGCCAGCACCACGGCAAAGGCGTAGGTGCGGGTGCTCATGAATTGCACGATCGATTGCGACCACACCACTTCGTAGCCCAGGGCTACGCCACCGGCAATGGAGTACAGCCACAGGGCCAGGCGGTCGGGGGCTTTTTCAGTGTGATGTTTCACCGGGGCATCGACGGGTGCCACGCGCTGGCGCTGGAACCACAAGGCCCCTGCGGCGGCCAGCAGGTTCAGCATGGCGGCGACCAGCGCGCTGCCGCGCACGCCGAGGGTGGCAATCAACAAGAACGCAGCGAGCAGGGTGCCAGCGATGGCCCCGGCAGTGTTCGCCGCATACAGCTGCCCGCCGGCCTTGCCCAGGTGTTGCGGGTCAGTGGCCAGGGAGCGAACCAGCACCGGCAGGGTGCCGCCCATCAACAGCGCGGGAATGCCCACCAGCGCGAACGGCAGTACCCAGGCCAGCAAACCCACGTGTTCTTCCAGCCAGGCAAACGGGCTGGCTGCCAGACTCATGGCAAAGGTCGCAGCGACTCCGAGCACGGCCACCAGTACTTCCAGCCCGGCGTAGAGCACAACCGGTTGCTGCATCCGGTCCGCCCAGCGCCCGAACAGCAAGCCGCCCAGGGCCAGCCCGGCAAAGAACGCGCTGATCCCGGTGGTGATGGCATAGACCTCGACGCCTACGACCAGCGACAGCTGCTTGATCCACAGCACCTGGTACACCAGCGCGGCGGCGCCGGAGACAAACAGCAACAGGGCGGGGATCAACAGCGCCGGGGAGGCGACTTGAGGGGCAGGTATGGCCGACGACTTGCTGGCGACACGTGAGGTCATTGCGGATTGCCTTGTTCCAATTCGAAATAGCCTGTGACCGCACCGGCCCTTCGCGAGCAGGCTCGCTCCCACATTTGCAATGCTGCCCCTGTGGGAGCGAGCCTGCTCGCGAATGAAGTCGATGCGGTCCCAGATCGAAAATAAGTCCGCTCGCCAATGAAGGCGAGCGGTAGTCCAGCGGTCTTACTGTGCAGCTTTCATTTTTTCAGCGATTTTGGCGTCTACCGCAGCACGGATCTGGTCGATGCTGAAGCTGGCCGGTTTCTGGCTAGGTGGATAGTCGATGAAGGTCTGCAGGAACGTCGCCGATTTTTCGACGGCTACAGCCGCCAGGTAGACGTTCTTGGTCTGCCAGTCGTAATACTGGTCGGAAACCACGTCGGCACGTTCATACGGGTCCATCCGCAGGTTGAAGATCTTCGGTACGCGCAGGCATACGAAGGGTTCGCTCCAGACCTTGAAACCGCCGGGTGCGCGCTGTTCGCAGAACACGGCTTTCCAGTTGTCGAAACGCATCGACACCAGCACGCCGTCATCGTTGAAGTAGTAAAACTCCTTGCGCTCACCCTTTGGCGCCTGGCCGGTCAGGTAGGGCAGTTGGTTGTAACCGTCCAGATGCACCTTGAAGTTGGTGCCGCCGGACGTCGGTGCCCAACCCTTGAGCAGCTTGGTTTTCACGTCGGCATCGCCAGCGGCGGCCAGCAAGGTCGGGAACCAGTCCATGCCCGAGAACATCTCGTTGGACACTTCGCCCGGCTTGATCTTGCCTGGCCAGCGGACCATCGCCGGAACGCGGTAGGCACCTTCCCAGTTGGAGTTCTTCTCGTTACGGAACGGCGTGGTTGCCGCGTCCGGCCAGGAGAACTGGTTCGGGCCGTTGTCGGTGGTGTAGACGACGATGGTGTTGTCGGTGATTTTCAGGTCATCGAGGGTTTTCAGCAGTTTGCCGACGTCGCCGTCGTGCTCGATCATGCCATCGGCGTAATCGTTGCCGGGCATGCCGCTCTGGCCCTTCATCGATTCACGCACGTGGGTGAACAAGTGCATGCGGGTGGTGTTCATCCAGACGAAGAACGGCTTGTCCGCCTTTGCCTGTTTCTCGATGAACGCTTGCGCCGCGGCGGTGGTTTCGTCGTCGATGGTTTCCATGCGCTTGGTGTTCAGCGGGCCGGTGTCTTCGATTTTGCCATCGGCAAAGCTGTGGATCACGCCGCGCGGGGAGTAGGCCTTGACGAACGCGGGGTCGTCCTTGGGCCAGTACGGACGCTCAGGCTCTTCTTCGGCGTTGAGGTGGTACAGGTTGCCGAAGAATTCGTCGAAACCATGGTTGGTCGGCAGGTATTCATCCTTGTCGCCCAAGTGGTTCTTGCCGAACTGACCGGTGGCGTAGCCCTGGGACTTGAGGGCCTGGGCGATGGTGATGTCGCGTTTTTGCAGGCCCACCGGTGCACCCGGCATCCCGACTTTCGACAGCCCGGTACGTAGCGCCGACTGTCCGGTGATGAATGTCGATCGGCCGGCGGTGCAACTGTTCTCCGCATAGTAGTCGGTGAACATCATGCCTTCTTTGGCGATGCGGTCGATGTTCGGAGTCTTGTAGCCGACCACGCCCATGGAATAGGCGCTGATGTTGGTCTGGCCGATATCGTCGCCGAAGATCACGAGAATGTTGGGTTTTTCGGCGGCCCCGGCAGTTGCCGAAATTGCCATGACCGACGCTGCCACAAAGGCGAGCTTCGGTATCCACTTACGTATGCGAGTCATCTGACTGGCTCCTTATGCTCACTTGCGTCGCGTACTGCGACAAACGTTTATTGCGGTCCTGCATTACGTCTTTTTATTGCACTTGCTCAGGTGTGGCGGCATCGAACGGGTAGATTCGACGCCATTCGGATGCCATGTCGACGACCGTCCAGCCACGTTTGTTTGCTTCGTCCAGGGCCTTGTCCAGGCGACCGATCTGTGACTGTCGGTCGTAAGCCCATTCGCGTTTGGCGTCGGTGTGATGCACCAGGCCCATGAAGCGTTTGCCGGGACCGGCTGCGGTCCACTGGAGCATTTGCAGGTCGCCGTCGGAGTTGCCGAAGGCGAGGATTGGCCGACGACCGATCACCGCGTCGATGCTGACCGGTTTGCCCGGGCCATCGTCGTTGTGCGCCAGTTTCGGCGTGCGCAGGATCGACGCCTTGCCATCCTTGTAATCAAAGGTGGTAACGAAGGTCGTGCCGATAACCTGCTCGGGCGGAACGCCATAGACCTTCTCGGCGAAGGCGCGCATGAACCCGGTGTCGCCGCCGGAGACGATGTAGGTCTTGAAGTCCTTGCCGCGTAAGTAGTCGAGCATTTCCAGCATCGGCTGGAAGATCATCTCGGTGTACGGCTTGCCGGTTTTCGGATGGCGGGCCTGACTCAGCCAGGTCTTGGCGTAGTCATCGAAGGCTTCGGTGGTCATCCCGGTGTGGGTGGCACCGAAAATTTTCATCATGCCCTCAAGGCCGCTGGCAGCCAGGGCCTTGTGATCGTTTTCCAGCACCGCTTGGAACGGCTGGGTGGTTTTCCATTCCGGGTGCTGCGATGCGGTGCGCTTGACTTCTTCCAGGGCGAACAGCAACTCGAAGTACATCGGCTGCTCGCTCCACAAGGTGCCGTCGTTATCGAACACGGCAATGCGCTCCTCGGGTTTTACAAAGTCCTTGCTGTTTTGATCGGTGACTGTCTGCACGAATTCGATGATCTGCTTTTTCGACGGCCCGTCGTTCCAGGAGGGCAGCGGCTCGGCGGCCTGCACCAGCAGCGGCAGGCTCAAGGCCAGGGTCAGCAGGAAACTGAATGCGCGATGATGGCGTAGCGATATCGAGTTCGTCATGGCAAGTCCTTCTCGTGAACGGGGTTGAGCGGATGAAGAGCAGAGACGACTGATTCTCTATTGCGCCCGGCCTGACTATGCAGCGTAGACAAGGATTCCCCGATTTGGCGCAGCGCCTGTTCTTTGTCCGGTTCGCGGCCATAGCAGGCCCGCAGGAAGGTTTGCAGGCGCGGGCCGAGGCCGGTCAGTTTCAGGCCGTGGCGGCTGCGTCGGGTCCACAGGTACAGGGCGCTGAGTTGCGCCGGTTTGCCTTCGATTTGTGCCGGGATCTGCCGCCACGCATAGTCGGCGGACTCGAGCCAGGCGGCGTGTCGGGCGTGGCGTCGGGCTTGCCACATGAGGTGCGCGCGGCGTACGAGCGGGCGACTGAACCAGCCGAGTGCCACCACCGCCAACACCAGTGCCAATAGCCCGAACCAGTGCCCGGAAAGGTGCAGGCGATTGTGCTGGCCGAGTTTTTTCAGGTCTTCGGTGATTGAAAACACCGGCTTGTAAGCGCTGTTGGCCGCCGCGTCGAAGGTCACGGCAGGCACCGTGGCCGTGCGGGTTTGCTGACTGCTGGCATCCCACCATTTCAGTTCGACGGAGGGCAGGCTGTAGTGACCTTCGGTGTCGATTCGATAAGTCACGCTGTCGATGCGCTGGCCGCCATTGAAGTTGCCGCGACCGTCGTCCAGATTGTGGATTTGTGGCGCCTTCGGGTAGCGGCTCAGACCCTTGATGTCGTCCAGCGTTGGTGTCGGCAGTGCCATGGCCAGGGCACCGTCGGCCTGCAAGGTCAGTTCCCGGGTGATGCTGTCGCCGACCTTCAGCGGTGTGGCCGAGTTGACGGTCTTCTGGGTAAACCGCAGGCCTTGGGCCACCAGTACCGCCTCACCAGGCTGAAACCCCGGTGGTTGCGCGGCGTTGAAATGCAAAGGCTGGCTTTGGGCGCTGAGTGCGTGGCTGGCCTGACCCGGTGTGGCTTGTACCGTCAGTGCCGGAATGTCGAAGCCCTGGGCCAGGTTCGGGGTGATCAGGTAGCTGTAGCGCATGCCGCTGAAGGATTGGCCATCGAAGGTCTGGTTGATGTGCTGGGCATGGCCGTCCGGTGGCATCACCAATGCGCCGGGCAGTTTCAGGTCGGGCAGGGTGGGGGCGCTGGTGAACCAGGAGTCGGTGAAGACATCGAGTTGTAACTCGACCAGGCTGCCGACCATGACCTGGGTGGCGGGTTGCAGGCTGGCCTGGACTTTCAGCTGAGGGTCGGCGGCGAATGTGTTGAGGCTGATCAGGCCAATGAGCAGGGCGCCGAGTGTTGTGGTGAGTGGTCGGGCCCTTTCGCGAGCAGGCTCGCTCCCACAAGGGATTTGTGGTGCGCCTGGATCAAATGTGGGAGCGAGCCTGCTCGCGAAGGCCACGACTCGGACTTTCAGACCGATCATGGCTTGGCCCCCGCCTGATCCTGCAGACTGAATTTCTGCTTGAGGAATTTCGCCGGCGATGTGGTGAGGTTCTGCAACCATTGCTCATCCGAGGCCGCTTGCTGGGTCTCTACCTTTTTGCTTTGGCCTTTACCCGGCGCCTTATCCATCTTGATCTCGTCGGGTTTGACCTCTGGCGTGTTTTTCTCGGCGCTTTCGGTGTCTTTTTGCAAGGCAATGGCCAGGGCCAGGTTCGCCGTGGCTTGCGGGAATTGCGGCTGCAATTTCAGCGCCTGGGTATAGGACGCGATGGCTTGATCGAACTTGAAGCGGCGCACGTAGATGTTGCCCAGGTAGAAGTACGCCTGCGGTGTATCGAGCCGCGCGAAGCTGGCCAGTGCCAGGTCGAAATCGGCCGCGTTGTAGGCGGCCACGCCTTTCCAGTACGGATCGACAAACAGCGCCGCCGCCTGAGGGTAGTGCTCATGCTCGAAGGCCCAGCGACCTTGCTGGTCGCGGGTGAAAAAGGCATCGGTCAGCGCGTTGGCCTGTGCCGGCGCCGGTTGCAAGCCCAGTCCCACCGCCAGCAATAGTCCGGCGATCCAGTTCAGGTTCCAGCCCCTGCGTATGCTGAAGAAAGCGATCAGCAACAGCGGCCAACACAGCCAGTAACCGGCGTCCTTCCAGTGCAGTTCGCGCTGTTCATCACTGGCTGACTGGAAGTGCTGCTCGGCGTGCAGTTCGATCCAGTCCAGGTCGTCATCGTTGAGGGTCAGGCTGCCCAGCGGCGCATCCATCGACGATGCAAGTTGCTTGAGGGCGCCCTGATCGAAGCTGCCCATTTGCGGGCGACCGTTGCTGTCGGTGCGTGGCTGGCCGCTGGCATCGCGGATGATCCCGCCGTCGCTGCTGCCAGCCGCCAGTATCAGCACTTGCAGTGCACTGTCCGCCAGTTGCTTGTCCAGCCCGGCCAGTGCCGAGGTGTCGGCGCCATCGGTGATCAGCAGCAGGGTGCCAGGTGTTTTCTCGGTGGCGAGCAGGCGCTTGGCCTGATCGATGACCGCGCTGACATTTTTCCCCGCTTTGTTGATCAGGTCGGTGCTCAGGGCCTGAATGAACGTATCGAGCAGCGCCGGGTCGTCGGTGGCGGGCAATACCAGATGCGCGCTGCCGGCGTAGGCAATCAGGGCGTTGCGTGAACCGGCGCGGCGCTGGATCAAGTCATGGAGCTTGTGCTTGACCGCTTCCAGGCGACTGGGGGGAACATCGCTGGCGTCCATGGAGGGCGACAGGTCGACGGCGATGATCAGCGGCGCACGGTTTTCCAGAAAGTCCGGCCGGTCCTGCTCCCAGGTCGGCCCGGCGGCGGCGATGGCGCCCAGCACCAGCAGCGCACACACCAGATGCACCGGACGCAGGCGTTGCCGGTCTTGCGGGGTGATCAGCAGATGCGGCAGCAGGTGCGCGGCGATGTTGCTGCGCAAGCGCCGTTGCAGGTCCTGGTTGCGCCGCCACAGCAATGGCAGCAATGCGCCGAACACTGCGAGCAGCAGCCACAGGGGGCGCAGGAAATGGAAGTCGCTGAGGTTGATGTCCATGTCAGGCCTCCTGCCGTTGACGGGCGAGCATCAGCCGTGGAAGCAGCAGGGCGCCCAGGTGATAAAGCGCGAGCAGGGCGATGGCAGCGCCCAGCGGCCACCAGAACAGATCGCGTTTGGGCTGGTGGCTGAGGGTTTTCACCTGATGCGGGGTGAGCTTGTCGAGGGTGCTGTAGACCTGATCCAGGGCGTTGCGGTCTTCGGCGCGGAAGAAGCGTCCGCCCGTGGCGTGGGCAATCTCCTGCAAGCCTTGCAGGTTGACCTTGGCTTCGCCCTCGGCATTCGGGTCGCCGATGCCGATGGTGTGAATCACCACGCCTTTGGCCGCGGCCATGGCGGCCGCGTGATCCGGGGTGATGGCGCTGCTGGTGTCGTTGCCGTCGGTGAGCAGGATCAGCACTTTTTCCTGCTCACGGGCCTGGTCCAGCAGTTTCAGGCTCAACCCGATGGCATCGCCGATAGCGGTGTTGGGGCCAGCCATGCCGATGCCGGTGTCGTCCAGCAGCAGTGACAGGCTCGCGTGGTCGAGGGTCAACGGCGCCTGCGGATAGGCACCGGTGCCGAACACGATCAGTCCAATCCGATCGTCTTTACGTTTGTCGATGAACCCGTGCACCACTTCCTTGACCGCGGCCAGGCGATTGATCTTCTGGCCGTTGGCGTCAGTGAAATCGGTGGTTTCCATCGACTGGGAAATGTCGATGGCCAGCATCAGGTCGCGCACCGGCTGCTGGCGCTCGATGGGTTTTTCCACCAACACCGGCCGGCTCGCCGCCACCAGCAGCAACGTCCAGACCAGCAGGTTCAGGAGCAACTGCCAGCGGTTGTTGCGGGTGCCGGCCTGGCTCGGGGCCTGGCCGACAGCACGGCTCATCGCCGCGAAAAACGGTACACGCACGGCGCTGCGCGCCTCACGGTAATCGGGCAGATAGCGATAGCCAAGCCACGGCAGCGGCAGCAGGATCAACAGCCAGGGGTAATCAAGCTGCCACATGATGACGCTCCACCCAGGTTTTGCAGGTGCTGAACAGCTGCTGGCGCTGTTCAATCGGCATGGCCCGCAATGTTGCGTCGGGGGCGTAGGCCAGCAGCGACAGTTGTTGGCTGAAGTCGGCGGGTAGGGGTTGTTTACTGTGCCGCTGCAAAAATGCCTGCCAGTCCTCTTTCCCCAACGCCGCAGGAGACCCCTGTGGGAGCGAGCTTGCTCGCGATGAGGCCATGACATTCAAAGGTGGTGTCGACTGACCTGACGCTATCGCGAGCAGGCTCGCTCCCACAGGTTTTGTGTTCCAACCGGAGGGCATTGAAAGGGCCACGCGCTTGAGCAATTCTGGAAGCTCACGCAACGCGCTCAGGTCATTACTGCGCTGCTGCAATTCCTCCAGCCGCACCAACGCCTCGCGCCGATAACGATCGCGCCGCCATTGCCAGTATCGCCGCGCACCAAGCACTACCAGCGTAACGATCAACAGCGCCAGCAACGCCCACCAACCCCAGGTTTGCGGTGCATAACTGACTGGCGCCGGCAGTGCCATTTCCTTGAGTTGGTCGATGCTCGGGATAGCGGGGTTCATCGGCGTCCTCCGGCAAACTTGCCCAGTTCGGTACGCAGTTGTTCGTGGGCTTCTGTAGCGGTGCTGAACATCATCAACGGCACCTGACTGCGGCGCAGCAAGGTCGCGACGTCCTTGAGCCGCCCGCTGAGAAAATCCCCGAGCGGCTGATGCACCTGTTGCCGATCCACCGCCAGCTCCACCTGCAATTGCCCCTGGGTGATCAGCACGCGGCCGTTTTTCGGCAGGTTAAGCGCCAGCGGGTCGTAGACCTGCATGGCAATCACATCGTTGTGCGCCGCCAGTTGCCGCATCAGTTGCAAGGTGCGTTCGCCGGCCCCGGCGAAATCGCTGACGATGCAGATCAAGTGATCGTGACCGGCCACGGCCAGGCAGTGCTGCAGGACCTTGTCGAGCTGGTCTTCGCCTTCGGTGTCCGGGTTGGCGGCATTGAGTGCCTGGTTCTGCTCGGCGATGCGGCTGCACAGCGCTTCGATCCGTTTGCGGCTGCGCAGCGGGGCGATGCTGTCGATGCGTTGATCGTTGAAGACCAGTCCACCGACGCGGTCGCCGGCGTTGAACACCATCCACGCCGCCAGGGCGCCGAGTTCGGCGGCGACGACGGATTTGAAGCTGCGTTGCGAGCCAAAGAACATCGACATGCGCTGGTCTACGAGGATCAGGGTCGGGCGGTCGCGCTCTTCGGTGAATGTCCGTACCACCGGTTTGCCGGTGCGCAGGGACGCGCGCCAGTCGAGGTGACGCAAATCGTCCCCCGGCTGATAGCGCCGCAGTTCATCGAAGTTCAGGCCCCGGCCACGCAAACGCGAAGCGTGGTTGCCGGCCAGGATGCTGCCCTGGGGCTGACGCGCCAGAAAACTCAGGTCGCGAGCCTTGAACTCCAGGGCCATCAGTTGCGCCAGAGAGACATACACCAGGCCGTCGACGCTGTTCATGGACATCAGGCAGGAATCGCCACTTTATCGAGCAGACGGTCGAGCACCTGATCGGCGCTGACGCCATCGGCCACCGCGTCGTAGCTCAGTTGCAGGCGATGGCGCAGCACCGGGTGCACCACGGCGCGCAAGTTGTCCGGAGAAACGAAATCCTGGCCCTGCAACCACGCGTCGGCCCGGGCACAACGGTCCAGGCCGATGCCGCCGCGGGGGCTGGCGCCGATGCTGATCCAGCGCCCGAGGTCGGCGTCGTAATCGGCCGGGTGGCGAGTGGCATTGATCAGGTCGATCAGGTAGCGGTCGATGGCCGGAGAAACGTGCACGGCGCTGACTTCACGGCGTGCGGCGAACACCACGTCCTGAGACAGGGAGAAGCCCTGCACGGCAGCGATTTTGGCGCCGAGGGCCTGTTCTTCTTCGCGCAGCAGGCGCAGCACCTGGCTTTCGTTTTCCGCGCTCGGGTAATCGAGCAGCACTTTCATCAGGAAACGGTCCATCTGTGCTTCCGGCAGCGGGTACGTGCCTTCCTGTTCGATCGGGTTCTGGGTGGCGACCACGATGAACAGTTCCGGCAGCGCATGGCTGTTGCCGGCCACGGTAATCTGGCGTTCTTCCATGGCTTCGAGCAACGCCGCCTGGACCTTGGCCGGCGCACGGTTGATTTCGTCGGCGAGGATCAGGTTGCCGAACAGGGGGCCTGGCTGGAAGCGGATTTCGTTCTTGCCTTCGACCTGATGCAGCACCTCGGCGCCGGTGATGTCCGACGGCAGCAGGTCCGGGGTGAACTGGATGCGGCTCATCTTCGCGTCCAGGTGTCTGGCCAGTGACTTGACCGTGCGAGTCTTGGCCAGGCCGGGCAGGCTTTCGAGGAGCAAATGCCCGTTGGCGAGCAAACCGACAAGCATCTGCCGGATCACCTGGTCCTGCCCGAGCACCGCTTCGGCGATGCTGGCTTGCAGGGCGTTGAGGTCGTTGAGTGCGCTCATGCGGTCTCCTAGAAAAACGCCAGGGTCATGTTGACGCTGAATCCATTGCCTTCAGGGCGGTTCTTGGTGTCGAATTCCGGCACCCAGCGCGCATTGAAGTTGGCCTGGGCGTCGGCGAACTTGCCGGTCCAGCCCACTGTCGGGCCGGCACCCACGGAGCGCCCACGGAAGCCGCTGTCGGCGCCGGACCCCGAGTCATCGGTGATTTGCTGGATGTAGCCGGCTGCGATGCCGGCGTTCCAGCCATTGCCAAAGCCGTGGGTCCACAGTGCATCGAGGGTGTAGATGTTGCCGTTGCGATAATCGGTGGCGTCGTTCTCGGTGTAGAACTCCAGGCCGCTCGACAGCGTGAATTCGCCGCCCTTGCCGTCCAGATGAGTGAACGCCACGGTCGGCATGAAGGTGTAGTTGTTCTGCCCGGGGTTGGCCAGGCGATCGTCGTTGTAGGCGCCGGTGGGCACGTAGATCGGCAGCGAGAACGCGATGTGGTTGAGTTCGTCGAAGTGATAACCGGCGGCAATCGGTGTCACCAGCATGTCGGCGAACTGGGTGCCGGTGTCCGAAGAACCGAGGGTTCTGCCGCGAGGGCCGGTGATACTCGCGGTGATGTCGGTGTACTGCACCGGAACGCCAATGGCCGAGGCGTAATTCCAGCGACCCTTGCCGGTGTCCCAGACATGGGTGAAGTTGGCCATGGTGTAGGACACTTTCATGTCCAGCCCGGTACTCAGGGCACCGACGATCGGCACCTGGGCGTTGCCCTTGAGATCACCGTCATACCAGATGCTGGTCAGGGACATGACCCAACCCGGCTCCGGGGGCACGATCCCGGCATTGGAGAACACCTGCTGGCCGGTAATCGGCCGTCCGACACCACCTTCAGCCGCCAGTACCAACGGGCTGCCGCTGACCATGCACAGCGCCAACAACAGGGGGCGCACTACGAAAGGCCTGATCATGACTGACTCCACTTATTGTTTTTGATTGACGGGGTTCAACAGCGGCATTTTCCATTCGCCGTTGCTGACTTCCGGTTTTGGCAAATACAGGCGCAATATCCCGTAGAAGGGTCCGTTCGGTGCCGGCAGCCAATTGCTTTGCAGGTCTTTGGCCGGCGCCTTGTGTTTGTCGTAATGACTCAGGGTTTCAACCTTGTAGCCCTTCTGGATCTGCTTGACCTTGGCCAGATCCTTCTCATCGAACAGTTGTGCGCGGTACAGCGCATAGGCGATGTTGCTTTCACTGCGCAGCAAACGGTCGATGTTCAGCGGTTGCTGGCCCTGCCAGTTGGGCCCGGCGATCATGAAATGCCCGCCGTTGTTGCCGGTGCTGCGGGTGCCCAGGTACGCAAAGTTCTGCGTATAGGCGTCGATCAGTTGCACCGAGTAGTAACGATGCTCTTCGATGGGCGGCAGGGTCAGTACCAGTGGCTCGGCGCGCAAATCCATCCAGACAAAGGAGTAGGGCGTGTCGGCGTTCGGCGTGACAAACGCGGTGTCCCTGGCAGTGAAGGCCTTGGCGGTGTTGCCGATCTGATTGAACGGCGCCTTGAAGTTCGGGCTCTTCTTGTCCACGGCCTGGGTGTAGAGCGTCTTGTACATCTCCACCACCGGAAAGCCGTACAAGTAGGCCTCCCTGGCAATGGCCCGGGCTTCGTCCGGGGTGGCGGTGAAGTCGGCCCAGGCGCTGGTGCTGAGGGTCAGCGCAAGGCCGGTGAACAAAATGCGGTGATTCATATACATCCCTTATTGAACGTTCGGCGTCATTGCACAGCCGTGATGTCATCGAGTTTCCAGCTCTTGTCGAAATAGGTTTCTGTCGGCGCATACAGACGGAAGTAGCTGAACCAGTGTTTGCCCGGCAGGGTTTGCACCCAGTTGTCCTCAAAGCCTTTTGGCGCGGTCGGGCCGAAGTACAGGTCCACCGAGCCGTCGGCGTTTTTCTTCAAGTCCTGACGGGACGACAGGTCGGCCTTGCGCTGCGGGTTGTCGATCAGGCAGCGGCTGTCGATGTCGTATACGGTCATCGACCAGAACTGCCTGGCCGGCGGGTTGGCGCCGACGTGCAGGCGATAGCTTTTGCCGCCGTCGAGCCAGTTGCCCTTGCTGTCGGTGTAGGCGCCGAGGTAGGTCTGGCCCAGCCCCGGGGTTTTCGAGACCATGCCTTTGGTGTTGGTCACCGCCTCGTAGAACCAGGCGCTGCGCTCCCACAACTGGTCGTAATAGGCCACGCGCTGGGACGGATCGGTGATGTTCAGCACGCTGTCCCATTGCCGGTCCGGCCAGAATCGGGCATTGGGGAAACGCTTGGCGAAGGTGTTGGCCTTGGCGATCAGTTCACCGACCTGTGCACCCTGTTCCAGGGCCGCGCGTTGCTTGTCATTGGGGTTGAACAGCTTGTCCTTCTCGATACCCAGGCTGGCCAGCATGGCCATGTAGAAACGGTCGCGCTCGTTGACAGGTTCCTTCTGGATGATCTGGTGCAAGCGCTGCCAGTACGCCAGGCCACGAGGCTGGGTGCCGGACCAGGCTTTACCACCGGGAGACAGCAGTCTGGTTCTGGCAGGCTCCGCTCGCTTGGCATACGGGTACATCTTGAATTGCTCGACCAGCGCCTTGCCCTTGGCCGGGTCTGGATCAAGCACACGAAAGCCCACCAGCACATTCATGGTTTCGGATTTGGCCAGGTAGTATTTATGGGCATCCGCTGGCGGCTCGGCACCCGGTGGCAATACCAGGTACTTGCCGCCCTTGCCTTTGTCCGGGCCGGTCTGGCCCATGTCGATGATCGCCCGCTGCCAGAAATCGCCCACGCCACCGGCAGTCGGGCCTGGCGGTAGTTCAATCACCAGCGGCCCGGTTTCGTTGAGATCGACAAACCCGAGGATATACGGCGTGGTGGCGTTGGCCGTGATCACCCCGAGCTTGTCTTCGTAACTGTTGAGCACCATCAGGTCGCCGTTATGGGCACCCAGTTTGTCGCGGAATTCTTCCTGCCACTGGGCGTAGGACACCAGTGGCAAAGCCCACAGATAACTCTGGGTGGCCTGCTGGAAATCCAGTTCGGCGTAGAGCCTGGCGATCGACTCGTGGGCTGGCAGTTCGCCTTCCATGGCAATTTTGCCGATGCGAGTATCAAGTTCCTGGGCGCCCACGCCGCAGCTGGCGAACAGGGCCATCAGGCTGAAACCGGCTGTGCGAATTGCACCGTGCATATAAAAGTCCTTATTTACCGAAGGTGACGTTGATCCCGGTGTACAGCGTGAACTGTGGCAAGCCGTCGCCTTTGCGGTCGGCGGTCGGCGCGGTAATTTGCGGGCCGACGCCCAACTGCACGCCTTCAGTCTTGAGCAGGAAAATATCGAACAGGTTCAGGTTGCCGATGCCGGTGCTGTAACCGTTATGCGGATCGGGACGGGTGCTTACGGGGAGGGTGACGCGCAGTAATTGCGGGACACCGATAAAGTCATTCGGGGCCATCGTTGGCCGTCTCGGCGTTATCCGCGTGAGCACAAAAAGCAGGTGCGAGCGAAGTCACCCGGACAAAGGCGTACTTCCCCAATTTCTTAGACATTATTCCCCCGGTTCCCTGGTGGCTGATTGGGCATACGGCCGTTATCTTTGGCCGTGACTGCGTAATCCCTTTCCGATCAAGCCTGTAGGACTCGTCGGATGAAGTTAGCAGCTAACCACGGGTTATCCAGTTGAATGGCTTAATTCTTTCGTTTTGTGTGTAGTTTTTTGTTAATTTCGTGTAATAAAAAGTAGATACAGATCAAAGGCTTACCAGAATAAGTTAAACCGCTATCTAGTCAGTGTGGGAGCGAGCCTGCTCGCGAAGTCGGCCTGTCAGTCAACATAAGTGTTGAATGTGACGACCTCTTCGCGAGCAGGCTCGCTCCCACAGGAAACTGAAGAAACAGCCGGTTCAGTCAGTGCATCTCAATTCTTCTTTGCTTGCTCCCAAACCCGCTCTTCCTGCTCGCGCAGTTCTGGTGTGAACTCGTCACCAAAATCTTCGGCTTCAAACACCTGGCGAATCTCGATCTCGGCCTCGGTACCCGGCATCGGGTTGGGGCAGCGCTTGACCCATTCGATGGCTTCTTCTTTGGACTTCACTTTCCACAACCAGAAACCGGCAATCAGTTCCTTGGTTTCGATGAAGGGGCCGTCGATTACCGTATGTTTGTCACCGGAAAATTTTACCCGTGCGCCCTTGCTGCTCGGGTGCAGGCCTTCGCCCGCGAGCATGATGCCGGCCTTGACCAGTTCTTCGTTGTAGTTGCCCATGGCCGTCAGCAGTTCCTGGCTGGGCATGACACCGGCTTCGGAATCCTGGCTGGCCTTGATGATGATCATGAATCGCATGGTCTTGTCTCCGTTGCAGTTGAGTGGCTCGATTTGTAGTCGAACGACGGTGGAGCAATTCGACAGAGTATTAACAAAAGTTTTCGTCGATGACGTGTCCCGTGCCTTTCGTCATGAACATCGGGTAGCGGCGGGTGAGGGCGTACTCTGTACTTTTACCGACTTGTTCGGCTGACACACGAACCCTGTGGGAGCGAGCTTGCTCGCGATGGCGTCAGATCAAACACCAGCGATGTTGAATGACATTGCGCTTTCGCGAGCAAGCCCGCTCCCACAGGTTTGTGGGTTGTATCCAGTTTTGTGCCCTGTTACATGACAATTTATGTTTGACCATAGGTCGTAGGACAATTTCGTGGTTAACTTCGGCCTCGTCAAAATTCTCCACCACAACGTTCAGAAGGACTCCGTTCATGGCTCAAGTCACTCTTAAAGGCAACCCGGTTCAAGTCAACGGCCAACTGCCACAAGCCGGTTCCAAGGCGCCAGCCTTTTCCCTGGTTGCCGGCAATCTGTCCGACGTCACCCTGAAAGATTTTGCCGGCAAGCGCAAAGTGCTGAACATCTTCCCAAGCGTTGATACCCCGACCTGCGCCACTTCCGTGCGCCAGTTCAACGCCAAGGCCAGCGACGTGGCGAACACCGTTGTTCTGTGCATCTCCGCTGACCTGCCGTTCGCCCAAGCCCGCTTCTGCGGCGCCGAAGGCCTGGAAAACGTACAGAATCTGTCGACCCTGCGCGGTGCCGAGTTCATCCAGAACTACGGCGTTGCCATCGCCGACGGCCCGCTCAAAGGCCTGACCGCCCGTGCCGTCGTGGTTCTGGACGAAAATGACAACGTGCTGCACAGCGAGCTGGTTGGTGAAATCGCTGACGAACCGAACTACGAAGCGGCACTTGCTGTTCTCAAGTAAGTTAGCTCCATTACAATTGTTAACGGCCTGGCTCTGTCCAGGCCGTTTTCATTTGTGCTTCAGTGTCTTACACAAAACTCCTGTTACGTAAGCCAAAGGTAAATTGCCGGTAAAGGCGCTTTGCTTAAAACCCGCCAGTGCTTATCGTTCAGCCTCATGTAAAAAAGCCCACGCGCCCAATGGTTGATCACTCAATGCAATCCTCCGCTTCCCGTAGTCCCCGTCGCTGGCTGTTCGGCCTGCTTGTCCTGTTGGTCATCGCTGGCCTGTGCTGGAAATTCTGGCCCGGCAGCGCTGCACCCAAAGAGGCTGCGGGGCAGAAAGCCGTCGCCGGGCAAACCGGCAGGTCAGGCGGAATGCGACCTGGATTCGGTGGCGCGTCCGGACCGGTACCGGTGCGAGTGGCGCCGGCGGTCAAGGGTGATTTCCCGCTGTATTTCAAGGCGCTGGGCACGGTCACGGCGCTGAACACCATCAATGTCCGCAGCCGCGTCGGCGGTGAGCTGGTCAAGATCTATTTCGAAGAAGGGCAGATGGTCAAGGCCGGCGACCTGCTCGCCGAAATCGACCCGCGCCCTTACCAGAATGCCTTGCTCCAGGCCGAGGGCACCTTGCTGCAGAATCAGGCGCAGCTGAAAAACGCCCAGGTCGACGTCGAGCGCTATCGCGGCCTGTACCGCGAAGACAGTATTGCCAAGCAGACCCTGGACACCGCCGAGGCGCTGGTCGGTCAATTCCAGGGCACGGTCAAGACCAATCAGGCAGCGGTCAACGACGCCAAGCTCAATCTCGAATTCACCCGGATCCGCGCACCGATCACCGGTCGCGTCGGCCTGCGTCAACTGGACGTCGGCAACCTGGTCGCGGCCAACGACACCACCGCATTGGCGATCATCACCCAGACCCAACCGATCAGCGTGGCCTTCACTCTCCCGGAAAACAGCCTCGACACCGTGCTGGCCCGTTATCGCAGCGGCGCTAAACTGCCGGCTGAAGCCTGGGATCGCGGTGATACCAAATTGCAAGCCACTGGCGTGCTGCAGAGCCTGGACAACCAGATCGACATCACCACCGGCACCCTGAAATTCAAGGCCCGTTACGAGAACCGCGATCAGTCGCTGTTCCCCAACCAGTTTGTCAACGTGCGCCTGCTGGCCGACACCCTCAAAGACGTAGTACTGGCGCCTTCCGCCGCGATCCAGTTCGGCACCAACGGCACGTTCGCCTATGCCCTGGACGGTGACAAGAAGGTCAAGATCCGTCAGTTGAAAGTCGGCGCCAGTGACGGCGTGAACACCGTGGTCACCGAAGGCCTGTCCGCGGGCGACCGGGTCGTGTTGGAAGGCACCGACCGCCTGAAGGACGGCAGCGACGTGGAGGTGGTCAACGACAGCCAGGACGTGCCGACCACGCCAACCGAACACCTGCAAGGCGGGTCGGCGGTCAACGCGGCTGAGCCTGCGACCACTGACAAGGCGAAAAAGGGCGGCGCATGAATCTCTCGCGGCTGTTCATCCTTCGCCCGGTAGCCACCACGCTGAGCATGCTGGCCATTATCCTGGCCGGCGTCATCGCCTATCGGCTGCTGCCAGTGTCGGCATTGCCCCAGGTCGATTACCCGACCATTCGCGTCATGACCCTGTACCCCGGCGCCAGCCCGGATGTCATGACCAGTGCGGTGACCGCGCCGCTTGAACGGCAGTTCGGGCAGATGCCCGGCCTGACGCAAATGGCCTCCACCAGTTCCGGCGGGGCGTCGGTGCTGACCCTGCGTTTCAGCCTCGACATCAACATGGACGTGGCCGAGCAACAAGTGCAGGCAGCGATCAACGCCGCGACCAACCTGTTGCCCAAGGACCTGCCGGCACCGCCGGTGTACAACAAGGTCAACCCGGCCGATACGCCGGTGCTGACCCTGGCCATCACCTCCAAGACCATGCTGTTGCCCAAGCTCAACGATCTGGTCGATACCCGCATGGCGCAGAAGATTGCCCAGATCAGCGGCGTCGGCATGGTCAGCATTGCCGGTGGCCAACGCCAGGCTGTGCGCATCAAGGTCAATCCGGAAGCCCTGGCCGCCAATGGCCTGAACCTGTCGGATGTGCGCACCCTGATCGGCGCCTCCAACGTCAACCAGCCCAAGGGCAACTTCGACGGCCCGACCCGGGTCTCGATGCTCGATGCAAACGATCAACTGACCTCACCCAAGGACTACGCCAACCTGATCCTGGCCTACGCCAATGGCGCACCGTTGCGCCTCAAGGACGTGGCGGAAATCGTCGACGGTGCCGAGAACGAGCGGCTCGCTGCGTGGGCCAACGAGAACCAGGCCGTGCTGTTGAACATCCAGCGTCAGCCCGGCGCCAACGTGATCGAGGTGGTGGACCGGATCAAGGCACTGTTGCCGAGCATCACCGACAACCTGCCGGCCGGCCTCGACGTGGTGGTGCTGACCGACCGCACCCAGACCATCCGCGCCTCGGTCAAGGATGTGCAGCACGAATTGCTGATCGCCATCGCCCTGGTGGTCATGGTCACCTTCCTGTTCCTGCGTCGCGCCAGCGCCACGATCATTCCGTCGGTGGCCGTGCCACTGTCGCTGATCGGTACGTTCGGCGTGATGTATCTGGCGGGGTTCTCGGTCAACAACCTGACCCTGATGGCCCTGACCATCGCCACCGGTTTCGTGGTGGACGACGCGATCGTCATGCTGGAGAACATTTCCCGATACATCGAAGAAGGCGACAGCCCTCTGAACGCGGCGCTCAAGGGCGCCAAGCAGATCGGTTTCACCCTGATCTCCCTGACGTTGTCGCTGATCGCCGTGCTGATTCCGCTGCTGTTCATGGCGGACGTGGTCGGGCGGCTATTCCGCGAGTTTGCCATCACGCTCGCGGTGGCGATCCTGATTTCCCTGGTGGTTTCCCTGACCCTGACGCCGATGATGTGCGCGCGGTTGCTCAAGCGTGAACCCAAGGAAGCAGAGCAGGGCCGCTTCTATCGTGCCAGCGGTGCGTTCATCGACTGGATGATCGCCGCCTACGGACGCAAGTTGCAGTGGGTGCTCAAGCACCAGCCGCTGACTTTGATGGTGGCCATTGGCACTTTGGCGCTGACGGTATTCCTCTACATGGTGGTGCCCAAGGGCTTCTTCCCGGTGCAGGACACCGGCGTCATCCAGGGCATATCCGAAGCGCCGCAATCGATTTCCTTCACCGCCATGAGCGAGCGCCAGCAGGAACTGGCCAAGGTCATCCTGGCCGACCCGGCGGTCGAGAGCCTGTCCTCCTACATTGGCGTGGATGGCGACAACTCGACCCTCAACAGCGGTCGGTTGCTGATCAACCTCAAGTCGCACCGCGACCGCGACCTGAGCGCCACGCAAGTGATTGCCCGGCTGCAACCGGAACTGGACAAACTGGTCGGCATCCGCCTGTTCATGCAGCCGGTGCAGGACCTGACCATCGAAGACCGGGTCAGCCGCACGCAGTACCAGTTCAGCATGTCGTCGCCGGACTCTGAGTTGCTGAGCCTGTGGAGCGGGCGTCTGGTCGAGGCCCTGGCCGACCGGCCGGAATTGACCGACGTCGCCAGCGATTTGCAGGACAAGGGCTTGCAGGTCTACCTGGTGATCGACCGCGATGCGGCGTCGCGGGTCGGTGTGTCGGTGTCGAACATCACTGATGCGCTGTACGACGCCTTCGGTCAGCGGCAGATTTCCACGATCTACACCCAGGCCAGTCAGTACCGCGTGGTGCTGCAATCGCAGTCCGGCGAGAAAATCGGCCCGGATGCGTTGAACCAGATTCACGTCAAGACCACCGGTGGCGGTCAGGTGCGTCTGTCCAGCCTGGCGCATATCGAAGAGCGCCAGGCGCAACTGGCGATCACCCACATCGGCCAGTTCCCGGCGGTGATGATGTCCTTCAACCTGGCGCCCGGCGTGGCGCTGGGGCATGCGGTCGAGATCATCGAGCAGGTGCAGAAGGACATCGGCATGCCGATTGGCGTGCAGACCCAGTTCCAGGGCGCGGCGCAGGCGTTCCAGGCTTCGTTGTCGAGCACCTTGCTGCTGATCCTGGCGGCGGTGGTGACCATGTACATCGTGCTGGGCGTGCTCTACGAGAGCTACATCCACCCGATCACCATTCTTTCGACCCTGCCGTCGGCGGCGGTGGGCGCCTTGCTGGCGTTGATCCTCAGCGGCAACGACCTGGGCATGATCGCAATCATCGGCATCATTCTGCTGATCGGCATCGTGAAGAAGAACGCGATCATGATGATCGACTTTGCCCTCGACGCCGAGCGCAACCAGGGCATGGACCCGCAGACGGCGATCTATCAGGCGGCCTTGCTGCGTTTCCGGCCGATCCTGATGACCACCCTGGCGGCATTGTTCGGTGCCGTGCCGTTGATGCTGGCCACCGGTTCCGGCGCGGAACTGCGCCAGCCGCTGGGTCTGGTGATGGTCGGCGGCCTGTTGCTGAGCCAGATTCTGACGCTGTTCACTACGCCTGTGATTTACCTGTATTTCGATCGTCTCGGTCGGCGCTGGGGCCGCAAGCCTGAGTCCGTGGAAGCGGTAGAGCAGCCATGAATCTTTCGGGACCTTTCATCAAGCGCCCGGTCGCGACCATGTTGCTGAGCCTGGCGATCATGCTGCTGGGCGGCGTGAGCTTCGGTTTGCTGCCCGTGTCGCCGCTGCCGCAAATGGACTTTCCGGTGATCGTGGTCCAGGCCAGCCTGCCCGGGGCCAGTCCCGAGGTGATGGCGTCGACCGTGGCCACGCCGTTGGAACGCTCCTTCGGCAGCATTGCCGGGGTCAACACCATGAGCAGCCGCTCCAGTCAGGGCTCGACCCGGGTGATCCTGCAATTTGACCTGGACCGCGACATCAATGGCGCGGCGCGGGAAGTGCAGGCGGCGATCAATGCTTCGCGCACCCTGTTGCCGAGCGGGATGCGCAGCATGCCGACCTACAAGAAGGTCAACCCGTCCCAGGCGCCGATCATGGTGCTGTCGCTGACGTCCGATGTACTGGAAAAAGGTCAGCTCTATGACCTGGCCTCGACGATTCTGTCCCAGAGCCTGTCCCAGGTGCAGGGTGTTGGCGAGGTGCAGATCGGTGGCAGTTCGTTGCCGGCAGTGCGTATCGAACTCGAACCACAGTCGCTGAACCAGTACGGCGTGGCCCTGGACGATGTGCGCAATACCATCGCCAATGCCAACGTGCGCCGGCCCAAGGGCTCGGTGGAAGACGATCAGCGGCTGTGGCAGGTCCAGGCCAACGACCAATTGGAAAAAGCCAAGGACTACGAGTCGCTGATCATTCACTACAACGGTGGCGCGGCCCTGCGCCTGAAGGATGTGGCCAAGGTCAGCGATGGCGTCGAGGACCGCTACAACAGCGGTTTCTTCAACGATGACGCGGCGGTGCTGCTGGTGATCAACCGGCAGGCCGGCGCCAACATCATCGAGACGGTCAACGAGATCAAGGCGCAGTTGCCGGCGTTGCAGGCGGTGCTGCCTGCCAGCGTCAAGCTGAACCTGGCCATGGACCGCTCGCCGGTGATCAAGGCGACGTTGCACGAAGCGGAAATGACCCTGCTGATCGCCGTGGCGCTGGTGATTCTGGTGGTTTTCCTGTTCCTCGGTAACTTCCGCGCCTCGCTGATCCCGACCCTGGCGGTGCCGGTGTCGCTGGTCGGTACCTTTGCCGTGATGTACCTCTACGGCTTTTCGCTGAACAACCTGTCGCTGATGGCGCTGATCCTGGCCACCGGGCTGGTGGTGGACGATGCCATCGTGGTGCTGGAGAACATTTCCCGGCACATCGACGAAGGCGTGCGGCCGATGCAGGCCGCGTACCTGGGTGCCCAGGAAGTCGGTTTTACCTTGTTGTCGATGAACGTGTCGCTGGTGGCGGTGTTCCTGTCGATCCTGTTCATGGGCGGGATCATTGAAAGCCTGTTCCGCGAATTCTCCATCACCCTGGCGGCGGCCATCGTGGTCTCGCTGTTAGTGTCGTTGACCCTGACCCCGATGCTCTGCGCCCGCTGGCTCAAGCCGCACACGCCGGGGCAGGAGAACCGCCTGCAACGCTGGAGCCGTCGGACCAACGACTGGATGGTCGGCAAATACGCCACCAGCCTCGACTGGGTACTGCGCCACAAGCGTCTGACCTTGCTCAGTCTGTTCGTGACAATTGGTGTGAACATTGCGCTGTATGTAGTTGTTCCTAAAACATTTTTGCCTCAGCAGGATACCGGTCAGCTGATCGGTTTCGTGCGCGGCGACGACGGCCTGTCGTTCAGTGTGATGCAGCCGAAGATGGAGATATTCCGCCGTGCGGTGTTGAAGGATGAGGCGGTAGAAAGCGTCGCCGGGTTCATTGGCGGCAACAACGGCACCAACAACGCCTTCATGCTGGTGCGCCTCAAGCCGATCAAGGAACGTAACATTTCCGCGCAGAAAGTCATCGAACGCCTGCGCAAGGAAATGCCCAAGGTTCCCGGGGCACAACTGATGCTCATGGCGGACCAGGACCTGCAATTCGGTGGCGGTCGCGAGCAGACCACCTCGCAATACTCGTACATCCTGCAGAGCGGGGATCTGGGGGCCTTGCGCGAGTGGTATCCGAAAGTCGTCACCGCGCTCAGGGCCTTGCCGGAGCTGACGGCGATCGATGCGCGGGAAGGCCGGGGCGCGCGGCAAGTGACCCTGATCGTCGACCGTGACCAGGCCAAGCGGCTGGGTGTCGACATGGACATGGTCACCGCGGTGCTGAACAACGCCTACAGCCAGCGGCAGATATCGACCATCTACGACAGCCTCAACCAGTATCAGGTGGTGATGGAGGTCAATCCGAAGTACGCCCAGGACCCGATCACCCTGAAGCAGGTTCAGGTGATCACCGCTGACGGCGCACGGATCCCGCTGTCGACCATCGCCCATTACGAAAACAGCCTGGAAAACGACCGGGTCAGCCACGAAGGCCAGTTTGCTTCGGAAAGCATTGCCTTCGACATGGCCGAAGGCGTGACGGTGGAGCAGGGCAGTGCCGCCATTGAACGAGCGATTGCCAAGGTCGGCCTGCCGGAAGACGTGATCGCGAAAATGGCCGGCACAGCCAACGCGTTCGCGGCGACTCAAAAAAGTCAGCCGTGGATGATTCTGGGGGCACTGGTGGCGGTGTATCTGGTATTGGGTGTGTTGTATGAAAGCTACATTCACCCGCTGACGATCCTTTCGACCTTGCCGTCAGCCGGGGTCGGCGCGTTGCTGTCGATCTATGTGCTGGGTGGCGAATTCAGCCTGATCTCGTTGCTCGGGTTGTTCCTGCTGATTGGGGTAGTGAAGAAAAACGCCATCCTGATGATCGACCTGGCGTTGCAACTGGAACGTCACCAGGGCATGGCACCGCTGGAATCGATTCGCAGCGCCTGCCTGCAACGTTTGCGACCTATTCTGATGACCACCCTGGCGGCGATCCTCGGTGCCTTGCCGTTGCTGCTGAGCCGCGCCGAAGGGGCGGAAATGCGCCAGCCGCTGGGCCTGACCATCATCGGCGGGCTGATCTTCAGCCAGGTGCTGACGCTTTACACCACCCCGGTGGTTTACCTCTATCTCGACAAACTGCGCCATCGCTTCAATAAATGGCGTGGGGTGCGTACCGATGCTGCTCTGGAAACTCCGCTATGACTGAACGTTCGCTTTTCAACCTGGCTGCACCGCTGATCACGGCTCGAGGCTCGCGTGTGTTGAGCCTGTCACTGTGCGTGGCGATGCTCAGTGCCTGCGCCGTCGGCCCGGATTACCAGCGCCCGCAAACCGCCGAGCCGGTGCAGTACAAGGCCGCAGAAGGCTGGCGTCAGGCGAATCCGAGCGATGCCCTGGCCCGTGGTGCGTGGTGGGAGTTGTATGGCGACCGGCAGCTCAACGACCTGATCGAAAAACTCAACAGCGCCAACCAGACCGTCGCCCAGTCCGAAGCGCAGTACCGCCAGGCCCAGGCCTTGGTGCGCAGCGCACGGGGGGCATTTTTCCCGACGGTGGACCTGAATGTCAGCAAGAACCGTTCAAGCCAGGGCACCGGCAGCAGCAGCTCCAGCCTGAGCAGTTCGTCCAGCGGTATTCGCGACACGTACTCGGCCCAGGCGGGCGTCAGTTGGGAAGCGGATGTGTGGGGCAAGCTGCGCCGTGGCCTCGAAGCCGACACCGCGAATGCTCAGGCAAGCTTTGCCGATCTGGCCGCGATGCGCCTGAGTCAACAGTCGGAGCTGGTGCAGAATTACCTGCAACTGCGCGTGATCGATGGCCAGAAACGCTTGCTCGAGGACACGGTCGAGGCTTATCAGCGTTCGTTGAAGATGACCGAGAACCAGTACCGCGCAGGCGTATCGGGCAAGGACGCGGTGGCCCAGGCCCAGACACAGCTCAAAGGCACCGAAGCCGATATGATCGACCTGATCTGGCAACGCGCCCAGTTCGAGAACGCCATTGCCGTGCTGATCGGCTTGCCGCCGGCAGAATTCAGCCTGGCGGAAAGCCAGGACATTCCGCAGTTACCGCAAGTACCGCAGGCACTGCCTTCGCAGTTGCTGGAGCGTCGCCCGGACATCGCTTCGGCCGAGCGCTCGGTGATGGCCGCCAACGCCAACATTGGTGTGGCCAAGGCTGCCTATTACCCCGACCTGACCCTGAACATGAACGGCGGCTACAGCAGCAGCACCTATTCCAACTGGATCAGCCTGCCGAACCGCTTCTGGTCGGTCGGACCGCAATTGGCCATGACCCTGTTCGACGGCGGCCAGCGCTCGGCGGAAGTCGACCGCAGTGAAGCGGCCTATGACGAAACGGTGGCCAAGTATCGCCAGACCGTGCTGGACGGCTTCCGCGAAGTGGAAAACTTCCTGGTGCAGCTCAAGGTGCTTCAGGACGAAGCCGTCGTGCGCCAACAGGCACTTGATGCCGCCCGGGAATCGTTGCGCCTGACCCAGAACCAGTACAAGGCCGGTTTGATCGCGTACATCGATGTGGTGGTGACCCAGGCGGCGGCACTGAGCAATGAGCGCAGCAACCTGGACCTGTTGCAAAGCCGCTTGATAGCCAGCGTGCAATTGATTGCCGCGTTGGGAGGTGGCTGGGATGGGCAGCTTGAGGTGAGCGATAGCCGATAGCGCAATCCCTGTGGGAGCGAGCTTGCTCGCGATGGTTGCGTCACATTCAGCATGGATGTTGCCTGACCCACCGCTATCGCGAGCAAGCTCGCTCCCACAGGTTTTGTGGTGCCAGCAGCTTTAAGCGAGTTAATGTAAAACCTTAAAACAAGCGTTTCATCGGACTGATGGCCCTTTGCTCATTTTGTGGGTGCGTTCTCATTTGGAATCAGTACAATCGCCGCATTTGCCCCCACCCGAGAATGAAAGCCATTAACAAGGGGGCATTCGCGAGAAGTCCCCATGCTCATCGGTAGCTATTCCCCCACCCTGGTCATCATTTCGCTCTGTGTAGCGATTCTCGCCTCCTACACCGCACTCGACCTGACCGGACGCATTGCCACCGCCAAAGGCCGCGCCGTGCATTTGTGGACCGCGGGCGGGGCCATTGCCATGGGCGTGGGCATCTGGTCGATGCACTTTATCGGCATGCTCGCGTTCAAGTTGCCGATCGACCTGGGCTACGACGGCACCATCACCCTGTTGTCGCTGCTGATCGGCGTGCTCTCCAGCGGCTTTGCGCTGTGGCTGGTCAGCCAACCGCAATTGCCGGCCTGGCAACTGGCCTTTGGCGCGCTGGTCATGGGCGCCGGCATCAGCGCGATGCACTACACCGGCATGGCCGCCATGCGCATGCAACCGGGCATCGACTACGACCCGACGCTGTTCGGCGCCTCGCTGCTGATCGCTGTCGGTGCTTCGGGCGCGGCATTGTCGATCGCTTTCCATCTGCGCCAGCACACGCCTTATGTCCGTCTTATCCGTGGCGGTGCCGCCGTGATCATGGGCATCGCCATCGTCGGCATGCACTACACCGGGATGGCCGCCGCACGCTTTGCCGACGGCAGTTTTTGTGGCGCAGCGGCCAATGGATTGAGCGGCAATGGCCTGGACAACCTGGTGCTGATCACCACGTTGGCGGTGCTGAGCATTGCCTTGCTGACCTCGATCCTCGATGCACGCCTGGAGGCGCGCACCGCGAGCCTGGCCCATTCGCTGACCGAGGCCAACCGTGAACTGACCCAACTGGCCCTGCACGACACCCTCACCGGGTTGCCGAACCGGACGCTGCTCGCCGATCGAATCGATCAGGCCATGTCGCGGGTCCGGGAAGACGGGGGGTGCTTTGCCCTGATGTTCATCGACCTGGACGGCTTCAAACCGGTCAACGATGCCTTCGGCCACCACATGGGTGATCTGCTGTTGCGCGAAGTCGCCGTGCGCCTGCGCGAAGACTTGCGCAGCCCGGACACCCTGGCGCGGATCGGCGGCGATGAGTTCGTGTTGCTGGTGCAATTGAGCGAACAGATCGATGCCTTGAACCTCGCGGCCCAACAGGTCGGGTTGATCGCGCGCGCGTTCCGGGTTGCCGAACATGATTTGCACATTTCCGCCAGCGTCGGCATCGCGCTCTACCCGGGTAACGGGCAGTCCGCCCATGAATTGCTGATGAACGCCGACGCGGCGATGTATCACGCCAAGGGTGCCGGTAAAAACGGCTACAGCTTTTTCGATGTCTCGATGAACAGTAACGCCCGCAAACAGCTGCAATTGCTGCAGGACCTGCGCAATGCCGTGGAACATCAGGAATTCAGCCTGCATTACCAGCCCAAGTTCGACGCCACCAATGGCCGGCCAGTGGGCGCCGAGGCCTTGTTGCGCTGGGAGCACCCGACGCAAGGGATGCTGTTGCCGGACAAATTCATCGAAATGGCGGAAAAGACCGGTCTGATCATTCCTATCGGCGAGTGGGTGCTCAACGAAGCATGCCGCCAGATGCGCGAGTGGTACGTGCTCGGCTACACCGATTGGCGCATCGCGGTGAACCTGTCGGCCATTCAGTTTTGCCATGCCGGGCTGGTCCAGAGCGTCGCCAAGGCCCTGGCGACGCACCATCTGCCGGCCAACAGCCTGACCCTGGAGATCACTGAAACCACTGCGATGAGCGATGCCGATGCGAGCATGACGGTGCTGCAGGAGCTGTCGGAAATGGGCGTCGACCTGTCCATCGACGATTTTGGTACGGGTTATTCGAGCTTGATGTACCTCAAGCGCCTGCCGGCCAACGAGCTGAAGATCGACCGCGGTTTTGTCCGGGACCTGGAGCACGACAGCGATGATGCCGCCATCGTTTCGGCCATCGTCGCCCTCGGCCAGGCGCTGGGGTTGCGTATCGTCGCCGAAGGTGTGGAAACGGGGGTGCAGCAGGACTTCCTGACTCAACTCGGCTGCGATTCGTTGCAGGGTTACCTGTTGGGGCATCCGCTGCCCGCCGCAGGTTTCATGGTGGAAATCCATCGCGGGGAGCAGTTGGTCGAGCAGTTGAAAGCCAGTGCCGGGCGCGAGATGTCGATGGCATGACAGCTGATGTGAAGCCATGCAAAAACCGCCAATGGCGGTTATTCTAGCCCCCGACCGCTTAAGCTTTGATTGGGGGAAAGCTCGCATGGACAAAGTCATCGTCATCACCGGCGGTAGCCGCGGCATTGGTGCCGCCACCGCGCTGTTGGCCGCCGCGCAGGGCTATCGGATCTGCATCAACTACCAGGCGGACGAAAAGGCTGCACTCGGCGTGCTGGAGCAAGTCCGCGCCCTCGGTGCGCAAGCCATTGCAGTACGGGCCGACGTCAGCATCGAAGACGAAGTCATCGCACTGTTCCACCGGGTAGACACTGAACTGGGTCGGGTCACCGCGCTGGTGAACAACGCCGGCACAGTCGGGCAAAAGTCCCGGGTCGACGAGATGTCCGAGTTCCGCATTCTCAAAATCATGAAAACCAACGTCCTGGCGCCGATCCTCTGTGCCAAGCACGCGATCCTGCGCATGTCGCCCAGGCACGGCGGGCAGGGCGGTAGCATCGTCAACGTGTCCTCGGTGGCCGCACGTTTGGGCTCGCCCAACGAGTACGTCGACTACGCGGCCTCCAAAGGCGCGCTGGACACCTTCACCATCGGCCTGTCAAAGGAAGTGGCGGGCGAGGGGATTCGGGTCAACGCCGTGCGCCCCGGCTTCATCTATACCGATTTCCATGCCTTGAGCGGCGATCCGGATCGGGTCAGCAAGCTGGAATCGGCGATTCCGATGGCCCGGGGCGGGCGTCCGGATGAAGTGGCGGAGGCGATTGTCTGGTTGTTGTCGGACAAGGCTTCGTATGCGACGGGGACCTTTGTTGATCTCGGTGGTGGGCGCTAAGCAGAATTTGCGCGGTATCTACTGTCATTCCTGACAGTAGACACCAGTCATGGATGTGCCTAGATTCGCGGTAGTCTTTAAAAGGGCGCCTCGACTTGAACGCGTATACGCCATCCATCAGCGTCGTTGACCCACGCGGTTTAGCCGTTCGTGCGCTGGCGTATTTTCGACAAGCAGCGGACGAGTCGGTCACGGCGCGAGTGATGCATCAGGTTTTCGATCCGCTGGGGCGGCTCATTCAACAGCGCGATCCACGGTTGTTTGCCTTGAGGCAGGGTGATGCCTCGGTGCCGGCGAACCTTGCCACGATCCATAACCTGACGGGGCAGGTGCTGTGGAGCGATAGCGTCGATGCCGGTTGGCAACTCGGGTTGCCGGGTGCGGCGGGGCAGGCGCTTGAAGCATGGGACCAGCGTGGTTGGCATCGTCGCACTGAACATGATCCATTGTTGCGGCCTGTCGCAGTGCACGAACAAGGTTCGGGGGAACCCGAACGCTGCGTCGAACGAATGACATTTGGGGGAGTGTCGGACGATCATGCCCGGCACAACCTCTGTGGCCAACCCATCCGGCAGGACTACCCGGCGGGCAGCCGGTTGATGGCCGACTATGGGCTGTCGGCGACGGTGCTGCGCGAGCGGCGGTTTTTCCTGAACAGCTTCGACCCGGTCGATTGGCCGGCGCTGGACGCTGACCGCGACAACTTGCTGGAGCCGGGCGCCGGCGCGCAGTCGTCGTGGACCTACGCACCGTCCGGCGAACTGATGACCCAAACTGACGCCAAAGGCCATATCCAGCACTTTGCGCATGATCGCGCCGGTCAGTTGTGCTCGGCAGGGCTGCAACGCTCCGGGAAAATCAGCGTCGAGACGCTGGTCAGTGACATCCACTACAGCGCATCCGGCCAGGTGGAGCAGGAACTCACCGGCAATGGTATGCGCACCACCAGCGCGTATGACCCAGCCAATGGGCATTTGATGCTGCTGGCCACACAAGGCCCGAACCAGAGCTTCTTGCAGAAGCTTACTTACCGGTATGACCCCGTCGGCAACATCACCGAAATCACCGACGCCGCCTTACCCATCCAGCATTTTGCCAACCAGCGCATCGAACCGGTGCGACGATTCACCTATGACACGCTATACCAATTGATCAGCGCGACTGGTTGGGAGAGTGCCAAACCTTCCTTAGGTCCAGACTTGCCGGAGTGGCAGGCGTTTGGCCCGCCGGATGGCAGCCGCTGGTGCAACTACAGCGAAACCTACCAGTACGATGAAGCGGGCAATCTATTGCAGCGCATCCACCATGGCGCGGTGGGCGATACCTTGACCATGCGAGTGGCGCCGCTGAGTAATCGCAGCGTTAAGGTTCACCCAACTCAATCTGCCATTGATGAGTCGTTCGATGCCCGGGGCAATCTGCTGGAGCTGCAACCCGGACAGAGGTTGCTGTGGAATGGGCGAAATGAGTTGGCACAGGTCACACAGATCGCTCGAGTCGATGGCGCTGACGACCTGGAGCGTTATGTCTACGACGGTGAAGGCACGCGCTTGCGCAAATCCCGCACGACTGCAGCGAAATCCATCGCCCACGCCGCCGAGGTACGTTATCTGCCGGGCATCGAACTGCACAGCAACAGCGCTACGGGGGAGCAGCTACAGGTGCTGAGCATTCAGGCCGGCCGTTGCACTGTGCGCCTGCTGCATTGGGACAGCCCGCCGCCGGCCGAACTGGACAATGACCAATTGCGTTTTTGCTTCGACGACCACTTGGGTTCGAGTGCCTTTGAGGTGGATGCTCAGGCGCAGGTGATCAGTCAGGAAGTGTATTACCCCTACGGCGGCACAGCGTGGCTGGCCGGGCGGCATGAGGTGGAAACCGGTTACAAGACCATTCGTTATTCAGGCAAAGAGCGGGATTCGACTGGGTTTTATTACTATGGGGCGCGGTATTACGCACCGTGGTTACATCGGTGGCTGAACCCGGATCCGGCGGGGGAGGTGGATGGGGTGAATTTTTATCGGTTTGTGAGGAATTGCCCGGTCAGCTTTTTTGATCAGCAAGGTTTTTTACCGATACTGAGGCATTACTTGGATTATCGGTTTGAAAAAAAGATGGGAGTTCGCCACTTAGTAGTTCAGCGAGGAATGAAAAATATTCAAAAAAAACTTCCAGAGGTGGCTGGTGTTATTAATGAAAGTATCGCGATTGCAATTGCAGCAGTTCGAAATGCAATAAGTAGCATTTCAGATCCGGCTCTCAGTAAATTGTTATATAGATCGTACTTTGGGTCTTTTGAGTCAGAATATATCGCAGAGTTAAGTGGTCGATATCGGAGGATTTTATTGTTTCTTGAACGAGTGGGAGCGAATCGGGAAAAAATAGTTATTTTTCGTAGTGAAGGGTCTCTTGTAAATGCAAGTGCATTCGTTAGTATTTCTGATAGGAGGAACAAGATTTATATAGATAAGGCGCATCTGGATAATGAAATGACAGTGGAGATCGCACATTCCTTGATTCACGAAGCTAGCCATCGAGATCCGATAAATCGCCCGGTTGATTTTTATTATATTGCTCCTGGTGAGGATGAGATGGCGAATGCAAAATCAGTCATAGGCAATGGCACCGATGAAAAAGCGTTCAGTGTGGCGATGCAAATGAATTCGCGAAAAATGTTAAGGGGTGAAGCCTCGGATATAGATCTTCCTAATGACATGGATGATTTTATGTTGGCAACGGGTAGTGGAAGTCGTGTCAGTGCATTAGAACGGTTCAATGGGGATCTCGAACTTCGTAGCAGGATGGCCCGTAATAATGCGGACAGTCTCGCGGGCTTTGCCATGTCTTCTATATTGATGTTTGATCGAGCAAAGAAAGACGCATGTTAGTTAGTTTGCGATCAGGAATTGGGGGTCTATATTTACTTGTTCAAAAAGACCTAACGATCCGCCCCAACGTCTCCATCGCCTTCTCCGAGTCCTCGGTCCACGGGCTCCCGTAATTCAACCGAATACAATTCCTGAACCGCTGCGCCGGCGAAAAAATCGGCCCCGGTGCAATGCTAATCCCCTGCGCCAACGCCATCTGAAACAACTTCAGCGAATCCATCTGCTCCGGCAATTCCAGCCACAAAAAGTACCCACCCGCCGGTTGGCTCACCCGCGTCTGTGCCGGGAAATAGCGGGTGATGGCGGCGAGCATGGCGCTTTGCTGGTCTTCCAGCGCGTGGCGCAATTTACGCAGGTGCCGGTCGTAACCTCCGTGTTGCAGGTAATCGGCGATGGCGGCCTGGGCTGGCATCGACGCGCACAGCGAGGTCATGAGTTTCAGCCGTTCGATTTTCTGCGCATAGCGCCCGGCGGCGACCCAGCCGATGCGGTAGCCGGGGGCCAGGCTCTTGGCGAACGAGCCGCAGTGCATCACCAGACCTTCGGTATCGAATGCCTTGGCCGGTTTCGGTGCTTGTTGGCCGTAATACAGTTCGGCGTAGACATCGTCTTCGATCAGCGGCACCTGGTGGCGGCGCAACAACTCCACAAGCTGCTGTTTCTTGGCCTCGGGCACGGTCGCACCCATGGGGTTCTGGAAGCTGGTCATGCACCAGCAGGCTTTGATCGGATAGCGCTCCAGGGTTTGCTCGAGCACACCGAGGTCGATGCCATCACGCGGGTGCACGGGGATTTCCACGGCCTTGAGTTTCAAGCGTTCGAGCACTTGCAGGCAGGCGTAGAACGCCGGGGCTTCGATGGCCACCAGGTCGCCGGGTTGGGTCACCGCTTGCAGGCACAGGTTGAGGGCTTCCAGCGCGCCGTTGGTGATCAGCAGTTCTTCCATGGGCAACATCAGCCCGCCAACCATGTAGCGCAGGGCGATTTGCCGACGCAGTTGCGGGTTACCCGGCGACATGTCGGTGACCACCATGCGCGGGTCCATCTCGCGGCTGGCGCTGGCCAGCGAGCGGGACAAGCGTTGCAGGGGAAACAGCGTCGGGCTGGGAAACGCCGAGCCGAAGGGCACGGTGTTCGGGTCCTTGATCGAGTCGAGCACCGAGAACACCAGTTCACTGACGTCGACCTCGGTGGACTCGTTGACCTGGCTACTGATGACCGGCTCGGAAAACGGCCGTGGTGCGTGGGCGTTGACGAAATAGCCGGAACGCGGACGGGCGCGGATCAGGCCGCGACGTTCCAGCAGGTAATAGGCCTGGAACACCGTCGACGGGCTGACGCCGTAGGTCTGGCTGGCGTAACGCACCGACGGCACCCGCTGGCCGGGACCGAGGACGCCGGAGCGGATCAGTTCTGCGATGTCGTCGGCGAATTTTTCGTAGCGTTTCATCGGTATCCCGTCATGGAGTCGATTCGATTAATTGTGGCGAGGGGGACCACAACTCACAAAGGTCAGCATCTTAAAGGCTCAGCGATTCATCGGTGCAACAAACCGGCTTTTCGCCACGCTGTAGACGCCAGGCTCATCGCTGTCGACCATCTTGAAGCCGATGCTCTGCGAACTGCTCGCCGGACGCTCAGTGAGCATCGCCACCGACACCGGCACATCGACAATCTCCCCCGGCGCCAGGCTGAATTCGGTCCTGCCCTGCAACTCGAAACCATCGGCATCGACCAGGCTCAATTGATAGTCCTGACGCTGCTGGGTTTTGTTGATCACCTTCAGACTGTAGATGTTTTCGATCTGCCCCTGGCTGTTCTCGCGGAACAGGCCCCGGTCCTTGCTGACGTCGAGGGACACCATCGGCCGTTCCACCAGCGCCACCACCAGGGCTGCGATCATCACCAGCAGCACGGCGGTGTAGCCGATCAGGCGCGGACGTAGCAGGTGTGTCTTGCCACCCTGCAATTGATGCTCGGACGTGTAGCTGATCAAGCCTGGGGCGTAGCCCATTTTGTCCATGATTGAGTCGCAGGCGTCGATGCACGCGGCGCAACCGATGCATTCCATCTGCAGGCCGTCGCGAATGTCGATGCCGGTCGGGCAGACCTGTACGCAGAGCTGGCAATCGATGCAATCGCCAAGGCCGGCGTCGGCGGGCATGACCTCGCGTTTGCGCGGGCCACGGTTTTCGCCCCGGGCCACGTCGTAGGAAATGGTCAGGGTGTCCTTGTCGAACATCACGCTCTGGAACCGCGCATAGGGGCACATGTGCATGCACACCGCTTCACGCAGCCAACCGGCATTGATGTACGTGGCGCCGGTAAAAAACAGCACCCAGAACAGGCTGACGCCACTCATCTGGAAGGTCAGCAGCTCTTCGGCCAGTGGCCGGATCGGCGTGAAGTAGCCGACGAATGTCAGGCCGGTCAGCAGGCTGATGGCCAGCCACAAGGTGTGCTTGGCCGAGCGACGCATCAGCTTGTTCAGGCCCCACGGCGCGGCTTGCAACTTGATCCGTTGGTTGCGTTCGCCTTCGGTGATCTTCTCGCACCACATGAAGATCCAGGTCCATGAACTTTGCGGGCAGGTGTAGCCGCACCAGACCCGGCCCGCGAACACGGTGATCGCAAACAGGCCGAACGCGGCGATGATCAACAGCGCCGAGAGCAGAATGAAATCCTGCGGCCAGAAGGTCGCGCCGAAGATATGGAATTTGCTTTCCGAAAGGTCCCAGAGCACCGCCTGGCGGCCGCCCCAGTTCAGCCACACCGTGCCGAAAAACAGTACAAACAGAAAACCGGCGCCGCTGATGCGCAGGTTGCGGAACAGCCCGGTGAAGCTGCGGGTGTGGATCAGGTCGTCGCTGGATTTGGCCTTCGTCTTCAGACGCGAAGGCTCGAATGTTTCTACGGTTCGGACGGGGATTCTCTCGCTCATGGTCTTTCGCTCATCAGCCTCCATCAGGCATGAACACTATGAGCGGCGATCTGTTTGCATAACAGACTCAGGTATTGCATTAAAAAGCGGATCAGATGGCCGTTCCTGCATGGCCTGCGACAACTTGAAGCAGCCGTCGCTGCCGGCCCCGGGGGCCATTGCAAAACAGCGGCGGCAGGTGCGGATCAATCCCGGTCAAATCACCGAACCACTGTCGGTGGCTTTCAAGTGCCGGCGCCCATCCACCGCGCCTGCGACGGTCAAGGCGTCGGCCTCGGCTTCCGTGATGTAGATGCGCTCGCCTTCGATGTCCACTGCCGACATGGCTTTGGCACCGTCGGTGATGATGGTCACGTCGGGACACAGACGAATGAGTTCGCCATTTTCGATGGTGAAAAAGCAGGTCTGGTTCTCGATGCGCACGGTCACGGCGGAATCCTTTTTTCAGTGGAATCTAACGTTTCAGGCCGCAACCGCCGGTCATCGTTCTGTGCAACCGATTAATGGTCGCTGCGGTCCACCTTCCATGACCCCCTCACAAGGACAACCGCATGAACGCCTGGTGGCACGAAGTCTGGGTGACCCTGCAAGCCGAGTTCGCCGACATCGGCGATGCCTCGCAATTGACGCGAGTGACCGTGCGCCTGTTGATGGCCGCCTTGCTGGGCGGGATTCTCGGGTTCGAGCGTGAACACCAGGGCAAGGCCGCCGGCGTGCGCACCCACATGCTGGTGGCGATGGGGGCGGCGCTGTTCGTGTTGGTGCCGCAGATGTCCGGCTCGCAGGCCGATGCCATGAGCCGGGTAGTGCAGGGCGTGATTGCCGGGGTCGGCTTCCTGGGGGCTGGCACTATCCTGAAGAACCACGAGGGCGATGAAGGCCACGTCAAAGGCCTGACCACCGCCGCCGGCCTGTGGATGACCGCCGCCATCGGCGTCGCTACCGGGCTGGGCCGCGAGGCGACGGCGGTGTTCAGTACGTTGTTGGCGCTGGGGGTGTTCAGTGTGATGCCGGGGGTTGTGAAGCTGATCGACAAGGATCACGCTCCGTAGGAGCCTTCGGTAGCTCCTGCTGATCAGGGATTCACCTTGTCCGCGTAAGTTGTTTCACAACCTGATTCCTGCTCGTTGCTCTGGGTTTCTGAGAGTTCGTGTTGGCTGTAGTCAATATTACCCTGCAGCAAATGATTCTCCAGATCCTTGATTATTGAACTTTTGGTGGTTTGTTCTGCAGTGTTGCGCTCGGCTTCGAAGCAAAGAAATTCGTAGTTGAATATTTTCAAAGGAAGGCCAGCCGTCGATTGGTCGTTCACGGTTGAGCGCGTGGTGCTGTGCGCTCGCTCTGTTTGTGAATTCGTAGAGGCTGGGGAAAAAAATGTTCATGGCTGGCCACACGCAAGGCTAATGGAGTAATGGCCATATAAGGCGAGGGATGTGAGTTTCGTAAAGTGTCGGACGGGCAGAATTGCCGCTTCAGGACCGGTACTACGCGTTCTTGGGAAATGTCATTCATTTTTATGATCGTCCCTGGTTTCGACGCAGGAACGATCAACTGTCGTCAATCCGGATTCACAATCACCGGCGGCATCGTCGTTGGCGGTTTTTCCCTTGGCAGCGGGTTGGTGCCGGGCGGATCCTGTTCGGGTACCGGTTGCGGTTCGGTGGGCGGTATCACCGGGCTGACGATGTTGGGATCGGGGGTTTCAGCCGGGAATGGATTGTTCATTGTTCAGCCTGCGGTGGCACATGGCGTGAGTCGTGCTTAAGTAGGTGGACTGGTTGGTTGACAGCGGCGCGAAGGACTTGATTCCGGAAATTGTCGATGAAACTTTCCCGGCGGCTGTCGCTCGGAACCTAAGTGAGTGCATCCCGGGGCGGATTGCCCGGCGGGGTGGCGACCAGACACAAGCGCGTCCATGGGGCGTAAGGAGAGAGGCTCGATGACGGCTGAAAAACCGACTGAGTTGAGCTACAACCCGCACATGCCGCTGTCGCAGGCGTTGTTGCTGCCGCGTATCGTCATAGAAAACATCATGCCAACCCTTGAAGGCGGACAATTCGCGGTCAAGGCCGTGGTGGGGCAGGACGTGGTGGTGACGGCCAAGGTCTTCGCCGACGGGCATGACAAGCTGGCGGTTCGCGTGCGCTGGCGGGCCGAAGACGAGGACGTCTGGCAAAGCGCGGCCATGCACGACCTGGGCAACAACGGCTGGCAAGGGCAGTTCCGTGCCGACAGCCAAGGCCGCTATCTGTTCTGTATCGAAGCCTGGATCGATCAGTTCGCCAGTTTTTGCTATGAGCTGGAAAAGAAGCATGCGGCGGCGGTGCCCGTCAGCCTGGAATTGCAGGAAGGGCGGATTCATGTCCAGCAAGCCGCCGAGCGCAGCGAAGGGCAACTCAGCGAGCAATTGGCGGCGTTGCACCATGAACTGTCAGGGCTGCTTGAAACCGAGCAGATTGCACTGTTTTTGCACCCGCGTAGCGCCGACCTCATGGCCCGCGTCAATCATCGCGCCTACCTGAGCCTGAGCCCGGAGTACCCGGTGGATGTGGAGCGCGAACTGGCGCAGTTCGCCAGTTGGTATGAATTGTTTCCACGTTCGATCACCGACAGCCCGGCGCGCCATGGCACCTTCGATGACGTGCATTCGCGGCTGGCGATGATCCAGGACATGGGCTTCGACGTGTTGTATTTCCCGCCGATCCACCCGATCGGGCGCAGCTACCGCAAAGGCCCTAACAATTCGCTGACGGCGGGCCCCGATGATCCGGGCAGCCCCTATGCGATTGGCAGCGAGGAGGGCGGGCACGAGGCGATTCACTCACAATTGGGCAGCCGCGAAGACTTCCGCCGACTGGTGGCGGCCGCTGCGGCCCATGGCCTGGAAATCGCCCTGGATTTTGCCATCCAGTGCTCCCAGGACCATCCGTGGCTCAAGCAACACCCGGGCTGGTTCAACTGGCGGCCGGACGGCACGATCAAGTACGCGGAGAATCCGCCGAAGAAATACCAGGACATCGTCAACGTCGACTTCTATACCCCGGAGGCGATTCCGAGCCTGTGGGTGGAACTGCGCGACATCGTGGTCGGCTGGGTCGAGGAGGGCGTGAAGATCTTCCGCGTCGACAACCCGCACACCAAGCCGTTGCCGTTCTGGCAGTGGCTGATCGCCGATGTACGGGCGCTGTACCCCGAGGTGATCTTCCTCGCCGAAGCCTTTACCACCCCGGCAATGATGGCGCGCCTGGGCAAGGTCGGATATTCCCAGAGCTACACCTATTTCACCTGGCGCAACACCAAGGCCGAACTGGCGACCTACTTCACTGAACTCAACGAATCGCCTTGGCGCGAATGCTTTCGGCCGAATTTTTTCGTCAATACACCGGACATCAACCCGGCGTTCCTCCATGATTCAGGGCGCCCCGGGTTTCTCATCCGCGCCGTGCTGGCGACCATGGGCTCGGGCTTGTGGGGCATGTATTCGGGTTTCGAGTTGTGCGAGTCGGCGCCAGTGCCGGGCAAGGAGGAATACCTAGATTCCGAGAAGTACGAGATCCGCCCCAGGGACTTCAATGCGCCGGGCAACATCATTGCCGAAATCGCCCAACTCAACCGCATCCGCCGGCAGAACCCGGCGTTGCACACGCATCTGGGCCTGAAGGTCTATAACGCGTGGAACGACAACATCCTGTACTTCGGCAAACGCAACTTTGACGGCAGCAACTTCATTCTGGTGGCGGTCAGCCTCGATCCGCACAACGTGCAGGAAGCGAACTTCGAGTTGCCGTTGTGGGAAATGGGCTTGCCGGACTACGCCAGCACCCAGGGCGAAGACTTGATGAATGGCCATCGCTGGACCTGGCATGGCAAGCAGCAATTCATGCGGATCGACCCGGCGTACCAGCCGTTCGGGATTTGGAGGATTACCGCCTCTTGAGAACACCACAACCTCTGGGGCAAGCCTCCTCACCACAGGGGATTCTCAGCTTGTGGCCAAGTTGAATTCACCAGGAGTTTCACATGGCGAAGAAACCCAAGGCAGCCACGTTCATCAAGGACCCGCTCTGGTACAAGGACGCGGTGATCTATCAAGTTCACGTCAAATCGTATTTCGACTCCAACAACGACGGGATTGGCGATTTTCCCGGCCTCATCGCCAAGCTCGACTACATCGCCGACCTGGGCGTCAACACCATCTGGCTGTTGCCGTTCTATCCCTCGCCACGGCGCGACGACGGTTATGACATCGCCGAGTACCGCGGCGTACACAGCGACTACGGCACCATGGCCGATGCCAGGCGTTTCATCGCCGAGGCGCACAAACGCGGCCTGCGGGTGATCACCGAACTGGTCATCAACCACACCTCCGACCAGCACCCGTGGTTCCAGCGGGCGCGCAAGGCTAAACCCGGATCGGCGGCGCGGGACTTCTACGTGTGGTCCGATGACGATCATAAATACGACGGCACCCGCATCATTTTCCTCGACACCGAAAAGTCCAACTGGACCTGGGACCCGGTCGCCGGCCAATACTTCTGGCACCGTTTCTACTCCCACCAGCCGGACCTGAACTTCGATAACCCGCAAGTCATGAAAGCGGTGCTGTCGGTGATGCGTTACTGGCTCGACATGGGCATCGACGGCTTGCGCCTGGACGCCATTCCCTACCTGATCGAGCGTGACGGCACCAACAACGAGAACCTGCCGGAAACCCACGACGTCCTGAAAAAGATCCGCGCCGAAATCGACGCCAACTACCCCGACCGCATGTTGCTGGCCGAGGCCAATCAGTGGCCGGAAGACACCCAGTTGTACTTCGGCGCCACCGACAAGAAAGGCCTGAACGGCGACGAATGCCACATGGCCTTTCACTTCCCGTTGATGCCGCGCATGTACATGGCGCTGGCCCAGGAAGATCGCTTCCCGATTACCGACATTCTGCGCCAGACCCCGGATATCCCCGCCAACTGCCAGTGGGCAATCTTCCTGCGCAACCACGATGAGTTGACCCTGGAGATGGTCACCGACAAGGAGCGTGACTACCTGTGGAATTACTACGCCGCCGACCGTCGGGCGCGGATCAACCTGGGGATTCGCCGTCGCCTGGCGCCGCTGATGGAGCGCGACCGCCGCCGGGTCGAGCTGCTCAACAGCCTGCTGCTGTCGATGCCCGGCACGCCGACCCTGTATTACGGCGATGAAATCGGCATGGGCGACAACATCTACCTCGGCGACCGCGACGGTGTGCGTACGCCGATGCAATGGTCCATCGACCGCAACGGCGGTTTCTCCCGCGCCGACCCGGCGAGCCTGGTGCTGCCACCGATCATGGACCCGCAATATGGCTACCTGTCGGTCAACGTCGAAACCCAGGCCGGCGACCCGCATTCGCTGTTGAACTGGACCCGGCGCATGCTCGCCGTGCGCAAGCAATCCAAGGCCTTTGGCCGCGGTACGTTGAAGATGCTGTCGCCGAGCAATCGGCGGATTCTGGCCTACACCCGTGAGTACACCGGGGTGGATGGCAAGCACGAAGTCATTCTGTGCGTGGCCAACGTGTCGCGCAGCGCCCAGGCCGCCGAGCTGGACCTGTCGGCCTACGTCGGCATGGTGCCGGTGGAAATGCTCGGGGGGAACGCATTCCCACCCATCGGCCAGCTGAATTTCCTCCTGACGCTGGCGCCATACGGCTTCTACTGGTTCGGCCTCGCCGCGGAAAACCAGATGCCGAGCTGGCACGTGGAGCCCGCACAAAGCCTGCCGGACTTCACCACGCTGGTGCTAAAAAAGCGCATGGAGGAACTGCTCGAAGCGCCGTCACGCACCACAATGGAGCAAAGCATCCTGCCGAGCTGGTTGCAGAATCGCCGCTGGTTCGCCGGCAAGGACGCGGCCATTGAGCAGGTCGATCTGGCCTATGGCGTGCGGTTCGGCGACCCGCAGCATCCGGTGCTGTTCAGTGAGATCAATGTCACCAGCGCTGGCCAGAGCAGCCGCTACCAGTTGCCGTTCGGCTTTATCTCGGAGGATCAGGTCGGTACTCCGTTGCCGCAGCAATTGGCATTGTCGCGGGTACGGCGCGGACGCCAGGTCGGCCTGATCACCGATGCCTTCAGCCTGGACACCTTTGTGCATGCCGTATTGCAGGGCATTCAGGCCGGCACCGTATTGGCTTCCAGCGATGGCGACATTCGCTTCGAGTCCACCGCGGAGCTGGAAAAACTTGGCCTCAATGCCGAGTCGCCGGTACGTTACCTGTCCGCCGAACAGTCCAACAGCTCGGTGGTGATCGGCAACAGCCTGGTGCTGAAGCTGATCCGCAAGGTCGCCTGCGGTGTGCACCCGGAACTGGAAATGAGCGCGTACCTGACCGAAGCCGGGTTCAGCAATATTTCGCCATTACTGGGGGCCGTGGTGCGACGCGACGGGGCGGGTGAAGACAATTTGCTGATGATCGCCCAAGGCTATTTGAGTAACCAGGGCGACGCCTGGGAATGGACGCAGAACAACCTCGAACGGGCGCTGCGCGATGAGCTGGCCGACGCCGTGTCCGAGCAGGAACAGCATTACAACGCGCTCGGCGAACTGAAAGACTTCGCCGCTATGCTCGGTCAGCGCCTGGGGGAAATGCATCAGGTGCTGGCGGCGCCGAGTGCCAACCCGGACTTCTTGCCCCAGGTCACCACGCAGAAAGAGGCGCTGGCCTCGGCCAGGGATGTCGCGGCGCAAATCGAGCACGCGCTGAACTTGCTCAAGCAGCATAAAAATCAACTGAACCCGGCGGACCAAACCCTGGTCGGCCGTTTACTGGACAACAGGAAAGCCATCCTCGGCCATGTACAAGCGTTGGGCAAAAAGACCGCGGGCGGCTTGCGCATTCGTGTACACGGCGACCTGCATCTGGGGCAGGTGCTGGTGATCAAGGGCGATGCCTATCTGATCGACTTCGAAGGCGAACCGGCCCGGCCATTGCATGAACGACGGGGCAAACACAGCCCGTACAAGGATGTCAGCGGCGTGCTGCGTTCCTTCGACTACGCGGCGGCGATGGCGATCAACGTGCAGAGCGTCGACAACACCGCGGCGGCCGATGCCGCGCGCTTGCGGGTCACCGATCGCTACTTGAGCGAGGCGCGGCAAGCATTTGTCGACGCTTATCGGCTGGCGGCAGCTAGTCTTGCCCATGCATGGCAAGATCCCGAAGGCGAGGATGCCGCGCTGGCGTTGTTCGGTCTGGAGAAGGCGGCGTATGAAGTGGCTTATGAGGCGGAAAATCGCCCCGCCTGGTTGCCCGTGCCGTTGCACGGTTTATATGGATTATTGAGTGGGCTTAAACCCTTTTCCGATCTTGGTGGAGAGTAGTCATGAGTGTCTCGAACAAGGAACAGGGTCATCACAAAGAAGCGCTGCTGCCCAGGGCGCGGGATATCGATGCATTGGTGCGTGCCGAGCATATCGATCCTTTCGCCATTCTCGGCCCCCATGCTGATGGTGCCGGCGGGCAATTCATTCGCGCGTATCTGCCGGGCGCCCTGAGTGTGCAGGTGCTGGCCAGGGACTCCGGCGAAGAGCTGGGGCAACTGGAGGTCACGCAGACACCAGGGTTGTTCGTCGGGCATTTCGATCGAGCACAAGCGTATCTGCTGCGCACCCGTTGGGCCGGCGGCGAGCAAACCGCAGAAGATCCTTACAGCTTCGGCCCGTTGTTGGGCGAAATGGATTTGTACCTGTTTGCCGAAGGCAATCACCGCGACCTCAGCGCGTGCCTGGGCGCGCAACTCAAGACCGTGGACGGCGTCGACGGCGTGCGTTTCGCCGTGTGGGCGCCGAATGCCCGGCGGGTGTCGGTGGTCGGCGATTTCAACGTCTGGGACGGGCGCCGGCATCCGATGCGCCTGCGTCATCCCACCGGCGTCTGGGAGTTGTTCATCCCGCGCCTGCAGGCCGGGGACACCTACAAATACGAAATCCTCGGCGCCCACGGCATCCTGCCGTTGAAGGCCGATCCCGTGGCGCTGGCCACCAGCCTGCCACCGGACACCGCCTCGAAAGTCGCCTCACCCTTGAACATCGACTGGCAGGACCAGGACTGGATGTTGTCCCGGGGTGACCGCCAGCGGGTGACGGCGCCATTGTCGATCTACGAATTGCACGCCGGCTCGTGGCAATGCGAGCTGGACGACCTGGGTGAAGTGGCCCGCCAGTACACCTGGCCGGAATTGACCGAGCGGCTGATTCCCTATGTCAAAGACCTCGGTTTCACCCACATCGAACTGATGCCGATCATGGAGCACCCGTTCGGCGGTTCGTGGGGCTATCAGTTGCTGTCGCAATTCGCACCGAGTGCGCGCTATGGCACGCCGGACGAGTTCGCCGCGTTCATCAACGCCTGCCACCAGGCCGAGCTCGGGGTGATTCTCGATTGGGTGCCGGCGCATTTCCCCACCGATATCCACGGCCTGGCCCAGTTCGACGGCACGGCGCTGTACGAGTATGGCAACCCACAGGAAGGGTTCCACCAGGACTGGGACACGCTGATCTACAACCTGGGTCGCACCGAAGTGCACGGCTACATGCTGGCGTCGGCGCTGCACTGGCTCAAGCATTTTCATGTCGACGGCCTGCGGGTCGATGCGGTGGCCTCGATGCTCTACCGCGACTACTCGCGCAAGGCCGGCGAGTGGGTGCCGAACCGCCACGGCGGGCGGGAGAACCTGGAAGCCATCGACTTCCTGCGCCACCTCAATGACGTGGTCGCCCTCGAAGCGCCCGGTGCGCTGGTGATCGCCGAAGAATCCACCGCATGGCCGGGTGTCAGCCAGGGCACGCAGCAAGGCGGCCTGGGCTTTGCCTACAAATGGAACATGGGCTGGATGCACGATTCGCTGCATTACATCCAGCAAGACCCGGTGTACCGCGCCCATCACCACAACGAGCTGAGCTTCGGCCTGGTGTATGCGTGGTCCGAGCGCTTCATCCTGCCGATCTCCCATGATGAAGTGGTGCATGGCAAACACTCGCTGATCGACAAAATGCCCGGCGACCGCTGGCAGAAATTCGCCAACCTGCGGGCCTACCTGAGTTTCATGTGGGCGCATCCCGGCAAGAAGCTGCTGTTCATGGGCTGCGAATTCGGCCAGTGGCGCGAGTGGAACCATGACCAGCAACTGGACTGGTACCTGTTGCAATACCCCGAGCACAAGGGCGTGCAGAAACTGGTGTCTGACCTCAACCGCTTGTACCGCGAAGCGCCGGCGCTGCATGAGCAGGACGATGTACCGCAGGGTTTCCAATGGCTGATCGGCGATGACGCGATCAACAGCGTTTATGCGTGGTTGCGCTGGAGCAAGGACGGCGAACCGCTGCTGGTGGTGGCTAACTTTACCCCGGTGCCGCGTGAGGCTTATCGCGTTGGGGTGCCGTTTGCCGGGCAGTGGAGTGAGGTGCTCAACAGCGATTCGTCGATTTATGCCGGTTCCAATTATGGCAACAGTGGCGGGGCGGTGGCCGAGGAGACGCCGAGCCATGGGCAGGCGTTGTCGTTGGTGCTGAACTTGCCGCCGTTGGCGGTGTTGATGTTAAGGCCGCAGGGCTAGGAAAGTCAGAAGTTAACTCATTGCCGCGTTAATAGATTGAGCGCGGTTAGTTTTCCATGAGACGTAACCGAGCAGTTAGTAACGACGATTAGCTCGGTTGTGTTGACGAGTTCGCTTTTTTTCTGAGTGTTCGTTAACTTAATTGTCTTGAGGAGCATGGGGAAATGACGGGGGAGTCGCCGCAGCGCATAATGTGCGATCACGGTCTTTATCGCTGTGTAGACAGCACTGACACAATAACAACATGCCCGTAGTTCCTGTGGGTTCAACCTTGAGAAGGCCACTAAATCTAATTGACGAGTAGACGGGAAGACTTGAGAGGTTTTCCTGGTCTACCGTTTTTATCTCTCTGCGCCCAATCTCTGAAAGTTAAAGTTTCTAATGGGGATAGTCCGTTTTTGCCCCTGGACGGAATGTTGACAGTAGGGCGGATGTTTACATGGCTGGCTGGAAGTTGTGCGTGTCGCTCCTCTATTTTAATGTTCCATTCGTATAGGTCTGAAGCGTTGTAGAGATTGTTTTCGAAGTAGGTCTCAAGTTCTTCTTGGTGCATGTGAGGTTCGGCTTTGAGTTTGTCTGGGATTCGTTCTGAAACAAATATGTCTTTTAAATTCGCTCCGCCTTTTTTCAAAAAATTCAAAGTGTGCAATTTTTGCTCGATTTTAGGTCGGTAATGACCGCTCTTGTTTTCAATAAATGAAACTGCTCCATTCGTTATTACGATCATTCCGGCGTCTAGAACTGGGCGACCGGAGAAAGGAGATGAGTGGTACCTTTTATCGCGGGTATGTTTAAATATGGCAAGTTCTGGTTGATGTTGCTCGTTGAATCCTAATGCGTACCCCAAGTTGGTATTCAATTTAAGCCAGTTTGAGGATGATGTGGTGGTGTTGTTGTAACCGACAAGCTGCTCCTTATTGTTGGAAAGCAATCCGTTCCTTACTGTTAGAGTCATTAAATTGTCTGCTCGTTCTTGTTGGTTGTAATATCTGATGCCTTTGTATTTAAATGAGTTTTTTAGTTGTCTGTCTTTGTCGTTAATTTGCTCGCCTATATAGTCGAGGTGGCGCCCTCTTAATACATGTCCGTGGCCTGGTAGTAAGTGTTTGTGGACAAGCATCTGCCAGCGTTTTTTGTCCAGGCCAACGCTATCTACATTATTGACAGGGTCGGAACCTACAAATTGATACAAATTCATCCCATCTACATACCCCGCCGGATCCGGATTAATCCACCGCTGCAACCACGGCGCGTAATAGCGGAATCCATAGTAATAAAGTCCCGTCGCGTCCCGCTCCTTGCCCGAATACCGCACGGTCTTGTACTTGGCTTCTGTGGCCGAACGGGCCGCGAAACAAGCCGTACCACCAAACGGGTAATACCATTCCTGGCTGATCAGGTCGGCGTTTTGGTCCAGCTCCAGCGCGCTGGATTGCAGGTGGTCATTGAGGCTGTAACGCACCTGGTCGTTGGTAATGTCATCCGGTGGATTGGCAACCCAATGCAGCACCTGCACGCTGTTGCTACCGGCGCTGGCATTGGTCACGTGGGGGATTTCACCGGTGCCGCCATGACTGCGGATCTCCACGCCGGGCAGGTAGCGTACTTCGCTGATCAACGTCCGGGCGTTGGTCTGGTTTGAACGCAATTTGCGCACCCGTTGGCCGCCGCCGTCGTAGAGGTAGTGTTCGTAGTCGTCATTGCCGTCTTCGCGGACGACCGGGCGCACGGTGGACAGTTGATTGCGCAGATCCCAGCCGAGTGACTGGCCTGCTTGCAGTTCACGTAAATTGCCATTGGCATCGAAACCGGCGGCCAGTTCGGCTTCGGTCGGTGGACGGCCATTGCGCTCGGGCAGGCAGCGGTTGCTGTACTTCGCGCGGGTCAAGGTGCGGCTGTGTGCCTGGGCGCCGACGTGCGTCAGGTCCAGCAGATTGCCGCCGGCGTCGTAGTGATAAGTCTGGCTGTAATTGCCAACTTGGTTAGGGTCGAGCGGCAAAGGTTGAAGGTCGGGCAGGGCGGGGTCGCCATGGCCGGACTTGGCTTCCCATCCGGTGGCTTCGATCAGTTGATCGAGAGTGTCGTAGTGGTAGGTCTTGATCGGTTCGATACGCTGGTTGTTGAAGTAGCGGATCGGTTGGGCAGCGTCTTCGATGCTCATCAGGTTGCCGACTGCGTCGTAGCGGTATTTCAGGTCCTGCAGTGGCGTGCCGTTGGTCTTGTGTGCGCTGAACCCAATGAGGCGACCATTCGCAGGGTCGTAGCGGTGGCGGGTGACGACGCCGTTACCGGCGGCTTCCGCTTCGATCTGGCCGGAGGCGTTGTAGCTGAGATCGCTGACCAGTGTTCGTTCTGTCTGGTCGGGGCCGGCCAAGATCAGTCGCGTGTCGTTCAATTCGCCGGCGACGCTATAGGTAAAACGCCGATGATTACCCAGCGCATCGATTTGCCGGAGCAGTTCACCGCTGGGGGCATATCGTAGTGAGGTGGTGGCACCTTCGGCGGGTTCAAGTAACGCATCGCGCGCGGCCACGCTGTCGGGCCAGTTCACCGTGTCGGTATCCAGCAAAAAATGCCGCGTCTGTTGCAGCACCGCACCACTGATGCCGAGATCGTTCAGGTGCAACGTCCCGGCCGGGTCGTCATGGCGAATCAACTGGCCGCACAGATTGTGCGATGCGGCGTCGGCATCGACTCTCGCATAGCTGAAGCGCTCAAGGACGTGCTCAGCGACCTCTTTACCACGCTCCTGTATGGTCACCGGCCGCAGCAGTACATCGAACCCGGTCAGGGAGTAGCTGCCACGGCCGTCCCAAGCCTCGATGCGTTGCCCGGCCGCACCGGGCAACGCCACCCGCCACCCCGCATCCACACTGTCACTCGACAACGGCACGCCAGACAGGTTGAACACCTGGCTCAAATTGGCCGGCACCAACGCATCGTTCTGCGCCAGGGCAAACAGATACGGATCACGGCTGGCCACCGGCCTGCCTGCGGCATCGAACCGTTGATGCGTGACCCGTGCCTCAAGCGGATCGGCCGCCTGCCGCCGATGAAACTGCACCGTTCTGACTGTCAGCCCACGCGCGTCCGAAACCGCAAGGGTTGGCGTGCCGTGATGCGCATGGTCCACAGACATCCGTGACGGCCTCGATCAGGGTGAGTTGCCCATCACAATGCATCACCATCAATGCTGTGGATACTGTAAGAAATACCAGTTTTCACCAGCGTATCCGCACACCCAGGTTGCCGATCAACCCGTTCAGGTCATTGTCGTCCACGTCGCTGCTGTAGTCGGCGCTGATGTACAGGCTCACCGGTTTGTGCCTGGCGAGAAGGCTGGCCATAGAGTTGGTCCCAGGTCGTGGGCGCGGCGTCTGCGGTGGTCAGGTTGGACCGGGATAGGTTTCTGCAAGGGCAGGCAGACTGAGTGTCGGGATGTCCTGGCGATACCACGGGGCTGTTTCTTGCTCGTCAGTGGCGGCTTGTACTTGCATGGTGAAACACAGCAGGAGTGAACTCGACACCGTGCAAAAAGTGACTTTGATCTCTTGTGGGGTGAGCGGGATTTTCATGGCGGTCTACCTTGCAGTCGCAGGCGGTATCTCGCGATGGCGTCTCTCCTACCCCGAATGAGGGGCGACCGAATGGAAAAAAAACCTCGGGACGGCGCAGATGTCCTCCATTACCACTTCACCCGGACCCCCACGTTACCGAATGTTCCCCGTTGTTGGTTGCTGTCGATATTGCTGGTGTAGTCGAGTCCGGCGTACACGCTGACCGAGGCCGCAACGCTCAGCACCATGCCGATACCGAGGTCGGCGGACGAGGTTCGTTGTTGGGTTTCGACTTGATCGAGATGGTCAAAGGTGACCGTATCGGTACCGGTGAAGGTGTGCCAGATGTTGGCCCGCAGATAGGGTTCCAGCGGCCGGCCGCCGACCTCGTAGCGACCCTTGAGGCGTGCGCCGACGCGGCCGGTCCAGGCACTGTCGGAATCGAACGAGACATGGGAGATGCCGTCGTCCTGGCTGTCGAGTTTGACCTTCTGGTAAATCGCCTGGGCCTGGGGTTCGACCACCCAGTTACCGGTCACCGCGATCGGGTATCCGACTTCTGCCGATAACGTCGTTACGTGCCCGTCATTGTCGATCTTCAGTCCACTGTCGGAACGGTTGTCGCCGTTGAGCCAGGTGTACATGGCCACGGTATCGAGATACGCGCCGGCGCGATCGATCAGGGTCCAGTAAACGCCAAGGCTGTCGCCTTGCAACTCGACGTTGCCGGAGCGCTTGCCTGCGAAGCCCTGATTGAAACCGTCGACATCGCCTTGCAGGCGGCTGTGGCCGATGAAGAAACCGCTGCGCTGGGTTTGCCCACCCGCCAACTCTGAGCTGAACAGATCATTGCCGACCTGAAAGCCATTGAGCGAGCCGTCCAGTCTTGGCGTGACGGTGCCGGCCCAGGTCTGTTCGAGGTTCTTGCCGTAGACCCGGCCCCAACCGGCACTGAGCGCACCGGTTTGCGTCAGCAGGCGCTGATCTCCCTGACGGTCATGAAAAGTGCCCAGTGCTGTCAGGCTCAATTGTGCTGCAGCCGGCGGCACCACCGACCAGGTAGGCACCGCCTCGCGATACAGGGGGATTGGTGCTGCGCCGGGTACGGCGGCCGGCAACACCGGGGCTTCGACCGTCACGACGCCTTCAACTCCTTGAACCCCGGTGGCCACAACCACTGGCGCGGCGACCGGCACTGCGACGATGGGCACCAGCGTCGGTGGCAAGGCGGGATCAGGGTTGGCGACGGCTACCACTGGCGGTGCCACCACCGAGGAGCGTAAATACCAACTGTTTTCGCTGCCCGGTGTGATACCGCCTTTGAACAGGCGGTAATCGAAGGCGCCAACCGACACCGGGGCTTTGAGGGCGAACGCGGTGTTGTCGCTGACCGCCGTGCCTTGGGCCTGAACCAGCTGGATACCGTTTTGCCCGGTCAGGGCACCCGCGCCGCCAACGTTGGTGACGCTGATCAGGGTGCTGCCGGTCAATGTGCCGTTGTTGACCACCAGTTTGTCGCTGGGAGAGCTGTCATCGCCCACGGCGCTTTGCAACAGCAACTGGCCGCCGTTACCCACGTAATTGCCTTCAACCGTCAGGCTGTCATTGGTCCGCGAGTTGCCACGGGTGAGGTCGATGACCCCGCTGTTGTTCAGGGTAACGAGCCGACCTGTGGTCAATGGCGTGATGCTGCCCTGCACCGACGTCAACGTACTGCTGCCGTCGACATTGAACACGCCGGTGCCCGTGGCGCTGTCCCCCAGTTGAAAAACGCCATCGAGATCAAAACGTGAGCTGTTGCCGAGGTTGACCGTTTCCCAGTTGATGTAGCGGCCGGCGCCTGACGAGGTGGTGTGATCGAAGGTCAGCAGGTCATTGCCGACGCCGCCATTGATGCTCGGGGTGAGGGCGAGGGTGCTTTCGCTGAGGTTGCGCAGGGTGGCGCTGTCGATGCCGGCCTCCAGCAGGATTTGCGAGCGGATGGTCCCGTCGCCGTCCCACACCAGGGTGTCATCGCCGTTGCCGGCGCGGATCTCGCCGACGATTTCCCCGCCGGTGACCGTGATGCTGTCGTTGCCATTGCTGACACTGATGTTGCCACCGATACTCCCCCCGGAAACGATGATGGTATCGGTGCCCAAACCGGTCACCAGGTTGCGAAGTATCTGCCCACCCGACATTTCGAAGAGATTGTTATCGAGCTTCATGTCAACCCGGCCGATGGAGCCACTGGTCATCCTGGCAACGTCGCCGTCCTCGAAAGCGCCGACGATGGTGCCGCCAGTCATCAGGAAGGTATCGCGACCGTCGCCTTGGGCCAGGGACTGAAGGGTCCCGCCAGACATGACGAAGTTATCGATGCCATTGCCCTGGCTGACCGCCCCGGTGACTTGCCCGGCGCTGATCGTGAAACTATCTGCCCCGTCGCCCTGGTTCACAGTGCCGGCCACGGTGCCGGACGCCATGTTCACCGTGTCGGCACCGGCGCCGAAGGTCACGTTGCCGTTGATCCTGCCGGTGCCAGTGGCGGTGAAGGTCAGGGTGTTATTGCCCGACAAATCGCTCAACGGCCCACTGGTGCCGCTGTCGCAGACGAAGTTGTCGTTACCGGCGGTGGGGGTGAGTGTGCAGGCGGCGTAGGCTGCCTGGGGCCAATTTGCACATAACCAGATTGAGAACAGGCAGGCGCCGAAACGGTATTTGGGCAGATCTGTCGAAAACTCCATGCATGCCTCCGCGATGGGATCAACCTCCGTTCCTTTGGCCGCCAGGAATGGCCAGGACCGACTGCGCCTACCGGCATCGGCAGGGCATCACCAACGTAGCAGGCACTGCTTCAATGTGGCTACTGTCAGAAATAACAGGTAGGGGGCGGTTTCACAGCGCCAGGCGTCTAATGGCCGTGATTCACAGGTGCACTTCCACCGCCAGCGGCAAATGGTCAGAAAGGTGCGTCCACGGTTTGTGCCCGAGTATTTGCGGCTCATGGCTGCTGGCGTTGCGCAGGTAGACGCGGTCCAGGCGCAGCAAGGGAAACCGCGCGGGGTAGGTTTTGGCCGGACGACCATGGTGGCGTTCGAAGGCTTCGTGCAAGTAATCGCGGCGGGCCAGGGCGGCATTGCCCTGCATCTGCCAGTCATTGAAGTCGCCGGCAATGATCACCGGAGCATCATCCGGCAGGGACTCGAGGAGCTGACAGAGCAATTGCAACTGCAGCTGACGATGGCTTTCCAGCAGGCTGAGGTGAACGCAGATCGCATGCACTTCGCGATGCCCCGGCACGTCCAGCACGCAATGCAGCAAGCCACGGCGTTCGGGGCCGGTAATGGAAACATCCAGGTTTCGATACTCGCGGATCGGGTATTTCGACAGCAGGGCATTGCCATGATGACCGTCGGGATAGACGGCATTGCGCCCATAGGCGAAGTCGCTCCACATGCTGTCGGCAAGGAATTCATATTGCGAGGTTTGTGGCCAATCGTTGTAGCGGGAGGAGTGGCGGTCATGCTCGCCGACGACTTCTTGCAGAAACACCAGGTCTGCCGACGTACTGCGCACCGCTTCACGCAACTCGGGGAGGACGAAACGCCGGTTGAGTGCGGTAAACCCCTTATGGGTGTTTACCGTCAGCACGCGAAGCCGATGAATCGCCGGGGGTGTGTTCAACGGCGTTGATTCGGCTGCCTGCCGTTTTGGATGACTGGCCACATGCACTCCTCTGATTCAGGGCTGCCTATGTATGCGACTGATGTGACGGCAGGCAGTTCAGTCTGCCTGGCAGCGCCACACCTATCACCGATGGTTTCACACCAGCACAATTTCATAAGGCAAACGGATACGCTCCAGCAGCGTCCGGGGCAGCAACGGCGCGATGCCGATGGCCGGTTCGCCGTCGAGTTGGCTGGCGTAGGCGTGGGTGGCGTGGCTCTTGCGGGCGACGGTCCAGGTATCGAGGCGCACCTTGCGGGCACGGTGCCAGGGAATCAGCTCCCGGTCCCGTGCCGGCCAGTGCCAGGCCCAGAACGGTACGTCGTTGTAGGTTGCCCCGATATTGGCTGCCGCCCTGGCGCTGGCGCGGCCAACGGTGTCGTGATCGACGTTGCCATCCTCGCGCCAGGTGCTGAACACCACATCACCGGGGCGCAGGTAGCGCATGATGAATTGGACGATCTGATCTTCGTGCTCCACCAGCGCGTTGTCCGCAAACCCGCCACGAATCCACTTCAGGCTGTGCATCGGCAACCCGAGTCGGCGGATGGCTTCCACGCTTTCCTGGGGACGAAATACGCTGAGGCGTTTTTCCGACCACTGCCGAGAGCCCGGATGGCTGGCGCTGCCGTCGGTGATCGAGATCAATTGCAGCGGGTGGCCGAGGTTACTGAGCAATTGCAGCAGGCCGCCGCAGGTCACGACTTCATCGCCGGGGTGCGGGGCAATGAGCACCGCGCGTGCGCCGGTGGGCACCAGGGATTGGGTGCTGATGACCGGGATGCTGTCCAGTTGCGGGGCACTGTTCCAGATTTGTGATGGCAGGCTGGCTTCGTTTAGGGAAACGGGTTTCATGCTGGATACGTCCTTGTTCTGCGTCGCCTTCAGTCGTGCATGGGACAAACCCGGCAGACCCGTGAGGGCTCGTTGATAGCGGCGCGACAAGCCAAACCCTGGATTGCCGCGAATCGAGTATTGCTCATGTAACGCTATTCGTCGCGTCGCGAGCTTATCCAGAATGATTTTTCCGCTCTGCGGTGTTGCGGCCATGAATGCCTGGAGTCTCCTTTACTCTTCTTCCTCATGTTGCAGCTCGAACAGCAGCAACGAGCGTCCGGTGACCGAGTACTCGTGGCCAAACTCGAAGCGTTCCTGGCCGCGGATCGACGGCTGGTTGGTGTCGATCATGCACGTCCAGAAACCGCCGTCTGGCACTTCCGGCAGGCGGAAATTGACGATGTCGTGATGCGCGTTGACCACCAGCATCAACGTCGCGTCGATGCCTTTGCGGCGAATGCCGGTTTCCTGGGCGCGGCCATCGAGCAGCATGCCCAGGCAACGATTGTGCGCATCGTGCCAATGCCTGGTGGTCATTTGCGTGCCGTCCGGCGCCAGCCAGGTCACGTCCTTGACGCCGGTGTCCTCGTTGTAACTACCCACCAGGAAACGCCCGCGCCGCAGGATCGGGTAGGTCAGGCGCAACTTGATCAGGCGTTTGACGAACTTGAGCAGGGCCTTGCCGTCTTCGCTCAGATCCCAGTTGACCCAGCCGATCTCGCTGTCCTGGCAGTAGGCATTGTTGTTGCCGTCCTGGGTGCGGGCGAACTCGTCGCCGGCCACCAGCATCGGCGTGCCCTGGGCCAGCAGCAGGGTGGCGAAGAAATTGCGCATCTGCCGATGGCGCAACGCGATGATGTCGGGATCGTCGGTGGGGCCTTCGACGCCGTGGTTCCACGACAGGTTGTTGTTGCTGCCGTCCTGATTGTCTTCGTCGTTGGCCTCATTGTGCTTGTCGTTGTACGACACCAGGTCATTGAGGGTGAAGCCGTCATGGGCGGTGACGAAGTTCACCGATGAATAGGGGCGGCGGCCACGCTGATTGAACATTTCGCCCGAAGCGGTCAGGCGGCTGGCGAAATCCGCCAGTTGCCCATCGTCGCCTTTCCAGAAGGCGCGCACGGTGTCGCGGAACTTGTCGTTCCACTCGACCCAGCCCGGCGGGAAATTGCCGACCTGATAACCGCCGGGGCCGCAGTCCCAGGGTTCGGCGATCAGTTTGACTTGGCGCAGCACCGGGTCCTGGCGGCAGGCCACGAGGAAACTGTGGCGTTCGTCGAAACCGTCGTGGTAACGCCCGAGGATGGTCGCCAGGTCGAAGCGGAAACCGTCCACGTGCATTTCCGAGGCCCAGTAGCGCAAGGAGTCGGTGACCATTTGCAGTACGCACGGGTGGCTCAGGTCCAGGGTGTTGCCGGTGCCGGAATCGTTGATATAGAAGCGCTTGTCATCGGGTTTGAGGCGGTAGTAGGACGCGTTGTCGATACCGCGCATGGACAGGGTCGGGCCTTGTTCGTTGCCCTCGGCGGTGTGGTTGTAGACCACGTCGAGGATCACCTCCAGATTGGCTTCGTGCAGGTGCGCGACCATTTCCTTGAACTCTGCAATCTTGCCACTGGCCAGGTAGCGCGGGTCGGGGGCGAAGAACGCAATGCTGTTGTAGCCCCAGTAATTGGTCATGCCCTTGTGCAGCAGGTGCTGGTCATTGACGAAAGCGTGGATCGGCAGCAACTCCACGGTCGACACGCCGAGCTTGCGGATGTGCTCCACCACATCATCGACCATCAACCCGGCAAAGGTGCCGCGCAGGTTCTCGGGCACGGCAGGGTGACGCATGCTGAAGCCGCGCACATGGGTTTCATAGATGATCGTCTTGTCCCACGGCACGCTGACGCGGTGGTCGTGGCCCCAGGTGTGCGCCGGGTCAATGACCTTGCATTTGGGCACGAAGGGCGCGCTGTCCCGTTCATCGAAGCTGAGGTCGGCGTCGGGGTGGCCGATGGTGTAGCCGAACAGCGCTTCGGACCATTTCAGCTTGCCGACCAGTTGTTTGGCGTAGGGGTCGATCAACAGTTTGTTGGGGTTGAAGCGATGGCCTTTGGCCGGGTCGTAGGGGCCGTAGACGCGATAGCCGTAGATCAGCCCCGGATGGGCGTCGGGCAAGTAGCCGTGGTAGATCTCGTCGGTGTACTCGGGCAGTTCGATGCGTTCGAGTTCCACCTCGCCGGCGTCGTCGAACAGGCACAGTTCAACCTTGGTGGCGTGGGCGGAAAACAGCGCGAAGTTGACTCCCAGGCCATCCCAGGTGGCGCCCAGCGGAAAGGGCAGGCCTTCGCGGATTCGTGTGGTTTCGGCACGAGGGGCAGGCGCGGCGGCTTTCTTCGGACTGGTCATAGGTACTCCTGTCAGTACTGCAACCTGTGGGAGCGAGCCTGCTCGCGATAGCGGTGTGTCAGTCCACACAGGTATTGAATGGTGGACCGTTATCGCGAGCAGGCTCGCTCCCACAGTTTTTCAGGGCGAGCATTACCCAACGTGGCAAGCGGACTCGGCACCCTTTCAATCAGGTCAAACGCCGTGCGCCTCAAATCGCCGGCGGTTTTCGCGCAGCCCGGGGCTTTTTCTCGAGGGCCTTTTCCCCCGGCGGGATCACCTTCGAAGCCGCCGCCGGTTTGGCCTTGGTTTTTGGCGCGGCGACCTTGGCATCGCCAGCCTTGCCATTGGCCCTTTTGCTCACCGGGGTTTTGCTCGCGGCTGCCTTGGCCGGTTGTTTCGGGGCCAGGGCTTCGGCTTCTGCCAGTTTGCACGCCATCTCCCAGTGGCGGGCTTCCTGACCTTCGGGTTTTCCTTCGGATTCCCAGATCTGATAGGCAAATTCGCGGATGCGTTTATCGTCGGTACTCATTGCAATGCTCCTGAACTGAACTCAAGTGTGGGCAGTTTGAAAAATGAGATTGACCGGGAACTCCCCCAGCGCGGCGCTGATCGGCAGCTCCCTGTGTTTTGTGACTGTGATGCGGGAAAAAAGTCCCTGCAGATGTTCGTCAGGGACGGTGAACGGCAATTTGACCCGGGTATCGCCCCAGAGCGGCGCGTGGACCTGTGGTTCGGCACCGTTTTCCAGCAGTTCGGCACAACGTATCGGCACAATCACGATGGCGCGTTTTCCCTCCTGTTCACGGACAAAACACAGCACTCGATGGGCCTCGCTGCCCACCACTTCCAGAGCCTGGTAGGTGCCACGCCGAAACAGCTCGGCATGCTCGGCGCGCAGGCTCAAGGTGCGCGCAATCAAGGCTTGCTTGATGCGCCCGTCACGCCAGTTCTGCAACAAGTCCGGCAGGTCCACCGCTTGCTGCAGTGCCTGCTGGCGGCTGGCGTAATCGACGGGGCGACGGTTGTCCGGGTCGACCAGGCTGAAGTCCCAGAAATCGTTGCCCTGATACAAATCCGGCACCCCGGGCACAGTCATGCGCAGCAAGGTTTGCGCCAAACCATTGAGTGCACCGGGGGCGGCAATCGAGCGGGCAACTTTGACCAGGGCGGCACGCAGCAGCTCGCCTTCGGAGCTGAGCAACAGGCGCAGGATGAAGTCCTCGCTCGCCTGCTCGTAAATGTCATTGGGCGCGCTCCAGCTGCTTTGCAACTTGGCTTCGCGCAGGGCCTTGCGTTGCCACTGACAGAGGCGTTTTGCGTAGTTCTCGAGTGCCGGCGGATGATCGATAGCCAACTCCAGCGGCCAACTGCCGAGGATCGTCTGGTACAGAATCAACTCATCGCCCGCCGATGGCATTTGATCGTCGTTGCGCAAGGGCCGGGCGAGGGCGCGCCACAGGCCGATCTGGTCGGCGTACCAGCCGCTGCGCTCGCTCAGTACCGCCAGCCGCGCCCGTGAATCTTCGCCGCGTTTGTGGTCGTGGGTGGCGCTGGCCAGCAGGTTGTCCGGGAAGGTGTCGAGGCGCTCGATGCAGGCCTGATGAAAATCGGCGAGCGGTGCGCTGAACTGTTCGGTGTTGAAGCCAACGTCATTGCGCGAGAGCAGGACGGCCGAACGATAGAACGCGGTGTCTTCCACCGCTTTCGCCGCTGCTGGCGAGGTCAGTTGCTGGAAACGTACGCAGGCGTGCTTGAGGCGTTTGCGTTTGCGACCGGCCGGACGCTGCCGCCAGGGTTCGCCGCCGAGCCAGCCGGCCAGGCAGTCGAGCACCGGCCAGTCCGCTTCTCCGAGGGTTTGGCGGGCACCGTCCAAGGCCTGTCGGAAAAACATATCGTCCTGGGCCGACCGGCCAAGGGGGCTGATGTAGGTGCGGTACACCGGGAAGTGCACGATCAGCGCCTGCAAGGCCCGGCGAATGGCGCCCAGGGTCAGGTCGCGGGTCATGAGATTGTCCCGGGCCACTTGCAGCAAGGCCTGGGCAACGCTTTCGAAATCTCCGGCCAGGGAACCGCTGAGGATTTGCTGGCGGGCCAGTTGTGCTTCCCGGGAGAAGTCGGCGGGCCGCTCGCTGTGACGCTGCCAGCGTTCGGCCAGTGTCTGCGCGCCCCGTGGATCGTGTTGCAGCAGTGACAACTGGTTCATGAACTCGTAACCGGTGGTGCCATCCACCGACCAGTCGCGATGCAGGGTTTCACCTTCGCCGAGGATCTTTTCGACATAGATGGGCAGGTGGCGGCCCGCCGAAAGGCTGTCGACTCGGCGGCGCAGCTTGCGGCAGTAGCCCCGCGGGTCGGCGAGGCCGTCGATGTGGTCGATGCGCAACCCGTCGATCAGCCCTTCAGCCACCAGTTGGAAGATCTTCGCGTGGGTGGCTTCGAACACGGCGGGACGCTCGACGCGCAGTCCGCCGAGTTCATTGATATCAAAGAAGCGCCGCCAGTTGATGTCATCGGCGGCGGTGCGCCAACTGGCCAGGCGATAGCTCTGGCGCTCCAGCAGGTTGTGCAGGCGCTGGAAGCCTTCGCCGGTCAATGAGTCGTAGTTGTTCAGGTGCTGCTCGATGGCTTGGGCAAGGGCCGGATCGTTGACCAGATCGCGAAGTTCCGCTTTCAGCGGCAGGGCCAGGCTGTGGGCGTCGGTCTGATAGCTCAGGGTGCTGAAGCGATCAGCCAGGTTTTTCAGTTGTTCGGCCTGCTGTGTATCGAGCGGCGCATCGGTCCTGAGCAGTTCCCCGTAATCGCTGGGGCAAATCGGAAAGCGGTGTTCGTAGTGCTCGACATAAAAGGTGCCGTGCCAGGCATCGAACCGCAGGGGCAGGCTGCCGTCCTGCAACGCAACGCCGTAGTCGCTGCCCAGAAACGGCAGGAGCAACTGGCCTTCCATCAACGGATCGGGTGAGTGCCACTGGATATCGAAAAACTCGCCGTAGGGGCTCAGGCGTCCCCACTCCAGCAAATCCAGCCACCAGGGATTGTCACTGCCGCCGACCGCCATGTGGTTGGAGACGACGTCGAGGATCAACCCCATGTTGTGTCCGTGCAGGGCAGTGACCAGGCTGCGCAGCGCCGCCTCTCCGCCCAGTTCCGGGTTGACCCGGGTCGGGTCCACCACGTCGTAGCCATGCATCGACCCGGCGCGGGCACGCAACAGTGGGGAGGCGTAGACATGGCTGATGCCGAGGCGGGCGAAGTACGGCACCAGTGGCACCGCATCTTCCAGCGTGAAGCCTTTGTGAAATTGCAGGCGCAAGGTGGCGCGCAGTGGACGGGTCGGCACCTGGGTCATCGATCACGCTCGGCCGCCTGAAGTCGCGCACAGGCGAGCAATTCCAGGCGTCGTGCGGCATCCGCTCCATCGAGCAGGGCTTCGCTGTAACCGGGCAAGCGCCGCGACCAATTGGGGTGTGTGTCGATGGTGCCAGGCAGGTTGGCTTGCTGTTCGACGCCAAGGGCATCTTCCAGCGGCAGCAGCACCAACGGCGAGCGGGTATGACCGAGGAAACGCACGCTGGCATCGAGCACTTGGTCGGTTTCGTGGGACTCTTCGCGAAAGTTTTGCGGGTCCTGGCTCAACGCCCGGCGCAGGCCTTCACGCTCGCGCTCGCGGTGCTGACGCCATTCGATTTCTGCGCTGGCATCGACCAGGCCGAGCCGGGCGTTCCAGTCGATATCGCGACCATGCCACCAACCGTTGAGGGTCGGCAGGTCATGGGTGCTGGTGGTGGCCAGGGCGTTGTCCGGCCAGTCGAGGATCGGCTTGAAGTGCGTGTTGTCCTGTTCGAACAGCAACACCCGCATGCCGAGCATCGAGCGTGCGATGAGTTTTTCCCGCAGGCCGTCCGGCACGGTGCCGAGGTCTTCGCCGAGGACGATGGCCTGGTGACGATGGGACTCCAGGGTCAGCAGGCGCAGCAGGTCGTCCACCGGGTAGTACAGGTAAGCGCCGTCGGCCGGCGGCGAGCCATTGGGGATTACCCACAAACGCTGCAAGCCCATGACGTGATCGATGCGCAAGCCACCGGAGTGGGCGAAGTTGGCCCGCAGCATTTCGATAAAGGCCCGGAAACCATTGCGCACCAGGCCTTCAGGGGAGAACGCGGAAATCCCCCAGCCCTGGCCAGTGCGGTTGAGAATGTCCGGCGGCGCACCAACGGTGAGGGAGGCGAGCAGTTCGTCCTGACGGCTCCAGGCCTGGCTGCCGCCGCCGTCGGCGCCAACGGCCAGATCGGCAATCAGGCCGATACTCATGCCGCTGGCGCGGGCGGCGGTTTGCGCGCGCTCCAGGCAGCGCGTGATCAGCCACTGGCAGAAAGCGAAGAAGCCGATGCGCCCGGCATTTTCTTCGGCGAATGCCGCCAGTTCGGCGCTGCGCGGGTTGCGCCAGGGTTCGGGCCACTGCCGCCAGTCGAGGTGTTCACCGCGGGCGGCGCGCGCCTCCTGGATGGCTTCGAAGCGGCAGTGGTTCTCCAGCGCTTCGCCGGCAGCGTGACGAAAACTGCTGAAGTCTTCGTGCAACGGGTGTTCACCCTGGACGAAACCTTCGTACAGCGACTGCAGCAACCGATGCTTGGCTTCAGCGGCGGCCGGCCAGTCAATCAGCGGACGCTCTTCCAGCGTCTTGAGCTCAATGGCCAGCCCGGTTGCATCGATGGCGGTACGCAGCGCGCGTTCGCCGAGAATGGTGCCGGGGGCGCAGTAAAGGCTGTTGAGAAACAAACGGCTGGATGGCGAATAGGGGCTGTAGCGTTGGGTGTCACTGGAAAACATCGCATGCAAGGGGCTGATCGCCAGCGCCTCGGCGCCACGCTCGCCGGCCACCCGGGCGAGGTCTTCCAGCGCCTGGGTGTCACCAAACCCGCCATCGCCGGGGCGGCGCAATCCATACAACTGCACGCTCAGGCCCCAGGCACGGGGGATCGGGTTGTCCACGGCATCGGCCACGCTGTAGCAACGGGCCGGGGCCACGGCCAGGGTGAAGCTTTGTCCGTCGATGCTGACCTGTTGATAGCCGACCGGTACCAGCCCCGGCAGCACCGCGTTGGCGTCCAGTTTCAGGTTGAGCCGCGAACCGTCCTCAAGGTGGATTTCGCAAGGGGTCCCGGGCTCGAAGAAACGCGCCAGGTCCAGGCCCGCCCCGACATCGGCGGTGATCAATGGCGGCAAGTGATGGGTCTGTTGCACCGCTTGCAGTTCCAGCAGGCTGGCGTCGATTTCCTGGGCACTGCCGGCCGGGTGGCCAAGGCCGGTCAGCACGTTGCGCAACACGGACGGCGCGACTTTTTGCGGGCGACCGTTGGCGTCGAGCCAGTCGACGGCCAGGCCGGCACGGCTGGCCAGGATTTCCAGTTGCGCATCACTCATGGACGCTCTCCAAACGAGGTAGCAAAGGGGGTTGCGGCGGCGAGGCTGACGAGCGCGCAATACGGGGCAAGGGTGTTTGGGGCCGGCAGGTCGGGGTTCTGTGGCGGGTATTCGAACAAGCACATGGCATCGGTCTGTGAGGTGTGGACTACGGGGCTGGCGCTGAGGTTCAGGTCAATGCGCAGTTGGCTGCCATCGCCCAAACGCCAGGATGCACTGACCGCGCCTTCGCCTAGTACGTAGCTGCCCAGTGCCTGGGCGCCCGGCAGGCGCGGGATGATGTGCCGGTGACGGATTTGCAACAGTCGGCAATACAGGTCGTGCATCTCGCAATGGCCGGTCGATGGCAGGACCGGACGGGATGCTGCAAACGTCTGCGGATCGTTCGGGTCCGGAATGTGTTCGCGCAGGTTTGGGTCGGCAAATGCGCTGAAAGCCGCGAACTCGTTGCGCCGGCCGTCGCGAACCTGCTTGGCCAATTCACCGTGATGGCTGGTGAAAAACAGGAAGGGTTGCTCGACGGCAAACTCGTCGCCCATGAACAGCAGCGGAATCATCGGCGACAACAGCAGCAATACGGTGGCGGCCCGCAGCGCTTGTGGGTGGGCGAGTTGATGCAGGCGCTCGCCGAAGGCCCGGTTGCCGATCTGGTCATGGTTCTGCAAAAACAGGATGAAGGCACTGGGCGGCAGATGCCCGCTGGGTTCACCGCGCGCCACACCATGGCGGTTGAGATGGCCCTGGAACACGAAACCCTGGCTCAGGCAGCGCGCCAATTGTTCGGTGGGGTTATGCGCGTAGTCAGCGTAATAGGCGTCGGTTTCGCCGGTCAGTAACACATGCAGGGCATTGTGGCCGTCATCGTTCCATTGCGCGTCGTAACCCTGTTCGAGCAGGCTGGCCTGGTTGTGTTCGTTCTCCACCATCAGCCACACATGCCGCGCCGGTCCCGTCTGCTGGCGCACCCGTCGTGCCAGCTCCTGGAGGAAATCCGGGTCTTCGATGGCGTGTACCGCGTCCAGGCGCAAACCGTCGAAACGGTATTCGAGCAGCCACATCAAGGCGTTTTCGATGAAGAAGTCCCGCACTTCGCGACGGCGCAAGTCGATGGCTGCGCCCCACGGCGTGTGTTTGTCTTCGCGAAAAAAGCCCTTGGCATATCGATGCAGGTAATTGCCGTCCGGGCCGAAGTGGTTGTAGACCACGTCGAGAATCACCGCCAGGCCATGACCATGGGCGGTGTCGATCAAGTGCTTGAGCTGCTCGGGTGAACCATAGGAAGCCTGGGGCGCGTAGGGCAGCACGCCGTCATATCCCCAATTACGTTCACCGGGAAACTGCGCGACGGGCATCAGTTCGATCGCTGTGACACCCAGTTCGACCAGGCGTGCCAGATGCTGCTCGACGGCGCTGAAGCCGCCGAGCGCACCGACATGCAGTTCGTAGATCACCGCCTCGTTCCAAGGCCGCCCCAACCAGGCGCTGTGTTGCCAGGCATAGGCCAGCGGATCGACCACCACACTGTGCCGGTCGATATCGCCGGCCTGAGCGCGGGAGGCCGGGTCGGGCACTTCCAGTTCGCCGTCGATGCTGTAGCGGTAACGCGTACCCGCCGCGCATCGGGTGTTGCTCACGAACCAGCCGTCGGCCTGGGGTAGCAACGGCAAGGACTGTCCATTTTCCAGTTCGACACTGACGTAGAACGCATCTGGCGCCCACAACGCGAATCGCGTGTGCTCTGCGTCCAGCATGATTGCGCCGTGGGGCCAGGTCTCAAGGGTCCGTAACGGCATCTTGAAAGCCTCTTACTGTTTGTTCGATTTCCCCAATGCTTTAGCCACAAGCTGTTCGTAGAGCTCGGCGTAGGGTTCGACCGCCTTGCACCAGTTGAACGGCGCCGCCATGGCCCGGCAGCGCATGGCGTGCAGCAGGTCGGGAAAGGCGAACACCTTGAACGCGCGGCTCAGGGCTTCCTGGTAGCTCTGCACCGTGGATTCATCGAACAGGAAACCGGTCACGCCGTTTTCGATGGTGTCGGCCAGGCCACCGGTGTTGCGTGCCACCGGCAACGAGCCGAAGCGCTGGGCGTACATCTGGCTCAGGCCGCATGGCTCGTAACGCGAGGGCATCAGCAGGAAGTCGCTGCCGGCGAACATGCGCCGGGCGTCGGTTTCGTTGAAGCCGATGCGCACGCCGATCTGCCCGGGGAAACGCAGGGCCAGTTCGCGCATCGACTGTTCTTCTTCCGGCTCGCCACGGCCGATGATCGCGATCTGCCCGCCGTTTTTGACGATGTACTCGGACACCGCTTCGGTCAGGTCCAGGCCTTTCTGGTAGACCAGCCGCGAAACCACGGCGAACAGCGGCCCTTCGGAATCTTCCAGGCCGAACAGTTCGCGGACATGGGCGGCGTTCACAGCCTTGCCATCCCAGTCGCCGATGTTGAACGGGCAGAACAGGTGCGGATCGGTCGCCGCATCCCAGCTTTCATCGATGCCGTTGGGAATGCCGCTGAGCAGGCCTTGCTGGGTCTTGGCGGCAAGGAACCCGTCGAGACCGCAGCCGAAATCCGGGGTGGTGATTTCCTGGGCGTAGGTCGCGCTGACCGTGGTGATGTGGCTCGAATAGGCCATGCCGGCCTTGAGGAACGACATCTTGCCGTAGAACTCCATGCCTTCCTGTTGCAGCGCGTGATGGGGAATGCCCAGTTCGGGGCACGAGCCCAGGCTGGTCACGCCTTGATAAGCCAGGTTGTGGATGGTGAACAGCGTCGGCGTGCGCTGCCCACGCCAGTGCATGTAGGCCGGAGCCAGGCCAGCAGGCCAGTCGTGGGCGTGCACCAGGTCCGGGCACCAGTGGATCTGCGCGAGGTTGGCGGCAATATCGGCCGCCGCCAGGCCCAGGCGGGCGAAACGGATATGGTTGTCCGGCCAGTCGCGGCCGTTGTTGGCGCCGTAGGGCGAACCTTCGCGCTCGTAGAGCTCGGGGCAGATCAGTACGTAAATGACCAGGCCATCGGGCATGTCCATGCGCCCGATCTTGCACGGTGGCAGCGCAGCATGACCGCCAAGCTCACCGATGATATGGATGGGGTTTTCGCTGTGCAGCACCTGCGGATAACCGGGGATCAACACCCGTACATCGTGCAGATGGGCCATGGCCCGTGGCAGGGCCGCGGAAACGTCGCCCAGGCCACCGGTTTTCACCAGGTCGGCAATTTCCGAGGTGACGAACAGGACTTTTTTACGGTTCGGATTCTGCTTGGCTGCCGGGGTCAACGTCCTGGTGCCTGGAACGCTGACGGGTTGGGTGTTTGCGGCAGTAACGGCGCTCGATTCGCCGACCTGATGAGCACGCTCTCCCTGTATTTCCAAAGCCGTACTGATCATATGAATCTCCCGTGTTGTTGATCTAATTCTTAGGTCTGGCAAACGGTGTTCCATGGCCAATTCCCGTGGCCGGCGCAAACGCGCTACGCATCAGTGAGCAAGCGCTGCCCAATGCGTCTAGGCAAAAGGGTTGAATCAGCCGTTGCAAAGATTGCACCAGTCGCAACGCACCTTCTTGTCAGAGGACCGATCGGGATTGGAAAAAGTTTCGACTATTTTTCCATTTTGTGACCGACCGGTTTCGCTTTGAGAAAATGAGTCTAGGCCAGAACTTAGAGCGGTAAAGGGCAGATGGCAAAATTGTTCGACAATCGGTTTGTAGCGGTACGGACGTGCCTGATCGAGGTGCAAACGCCCCGACGAAGTGCATGTTTTTTTGCGTTTTGGCCTCAAAAAGTCACTGGGCAGTCACATAAATGTGCGACGTGATTTATCAGATGCGCACCGTTGTGGTGCGTACTTTTGAGTCCTGCATTTGGCCGAACCACTGCCTTACTGCCCACCTTGGTGCCTTGTTATAGTTCGGGCCTCATTTTTGCCCGCAAAAGGATCATTGGCATGTCTCAGTACACTGCGTTCAACGTCGAACTGGTCGATAAAATCGCCCATGTGCAGATCAACCGTCCGGAGAAGATCAACTCGATGAACGCCGCGTTCTGGAGCGAGATCGTCGAGATCTTCCAGTGGATCGACGACACCGATGAAGTGCGCGTGGTGGTCCTCAGCGGGGCAGGCAAGCATTTTTCCTCGGGTATCGACCTGATGATGCTGGCCGGTGTGGCCAATGAACTGGGCAAGGACGTCGGACGCAATGCGCGCCTGCTGCGGCGCAAGATTCTCACCCTGCAAGCGTCGTTCAATGCGGTCGATAACTGCCGCAAACCGGTGCTTGCGGCCATTCAGGGTTACTGCCTGGGGGGCGCCATCGACCTGATTGCCGCGTGCGACATGCGTTATGCCGCCGAGGATGCACAGTTCTCGATCAAGGAAATCGACATCGGCATGGCCGCCGACGTTGGCACGCTGCAACGCTTGCCGCGGATCATCGGTGACGGCATGCTGCGCGAACTGGCTTACACTGGTCGCACGTTTGGCGCCGACGAAGCGCGGAGCATGGGCCTGGTCAATCGTGTCTACAGCGACAACGCCAGTCTGCTCGACGGCGTCATGGGCATTGCCTGCACAATCGCCAGCAAGTCGCCGATTGCCGTCACCGGCACCAAGGAGATGATCAGCTACATGCGTGACCATCGCATCGATGACGGCCTCGAATACATCGCCACCTGGAACGCCGCCATGCTGCAATCCACCGATCTGCGCGTGGCCATGGCCGCCCATATGAGCAAACAGAAACCCGAATTTCTGGATTGATTAACCATGATTCCTCGCTGGACCACCGCAGTACTGGACACCGATCAACCCGGCGGCTGGGCCATCGCGCGCAGCCCCGAAGGCTTTCTGTTCGATGACAATGGCGCGCTGTTCGCGCGCGAATGGCTGAAGCGTCAGGACCTGCCGATTCTTGCCGAACATGGCATCGGTCATCTCGATGGCGAGCCGGTCTATCTGCTGGAACTGCGCAGTCATAGCGAAGTGCCGGGTTGCAACTGGAAAGGGTTGCGGGTGTTCATGCTCGAAGGCGATCACACGCTCTACAAGGTGCTCGGTTACGCCGCACAGATCGGTACCTGGGCTCGTGAACACCGTTTTTGCGGTAACTGCGGTCAGGCCATGGCCCAGGTGCCGCGCGAACGGGCGATGTATTGCCAACCGTGCGATCTGCGCAGCTACCCACGGATTTCGCCGAGCATGATCGTACTGGTGACTCGAGGCGATGAAGTGCTGTTGGCACGCTCGCCGCGTTTTGTCAGCGGTGTCTACAGCACATTGGCGGGGTTTGCCGAGCCGGGTGAATCAGCCGAGGACTGCCTGATTCGCGAGGTTCGTGAAGAGGTGAGCATCGAGGTCAGGAATATCCAGTACATGGGCAGCCAGTGCTGGCCGTTCCCGCACTCGATGATGCTCGGCTTTCACGCCGAATATGCCGGTGGCGAGATCGTCTGCCAGGAAGACGAGATCGAGGACGCCAAGTGGTTCAACGTGCACGAGCTGCCGCCGTTGCCGGCGTCACGCTCGATTGCCCGTTACCTGATCGACGTCTATGTGGCGCGGCGCTTAGGCCACGCTGAACCAGTGCTGCCAGGCTAGGCGCACGGTCAGGCCCAGCACCACGGTGATGAACACCGGACGAATGAATTTCGCGCCGCCACTGATGGCGGTGCGGGCGCCGAAGAAGGCGCCGACCATCAACGACGAGCCCATGCACAGGCCGATGACCCAGTCCACCTGACCGGAAAAGATGAAGATCGACAGCGCCGCCGCGTTGCTGACGAAGTTCATGCTGCGCGCTACGCCGCTGGCTTTCACCAGGTCGACGGGGTAGAGCAGCAGGCTGCTCACGGTCCAGAACGCGCCCGTGCCGGGACCGGCCACGCCGTCATAGAAGCCGAGACTGAAGCCTTGGGTCGACTGCCACTTTTTCTTGATCGGTGCGTTGCTGTCCAGCGGCGCTTTCGGCGTGCCGCCAAACAATAGATAAACGCCACAGGCGAAGACGATCACCGGCAGCATTTTGTTCAGCCATTCCGCTGGCAGGTAATGCGCGACCACGGCACCGGTCAGCGCGCCGACCAGGGTACCGACGATGGCATGTACCCATTGCGCGGGGTGGAACAGCTTGCGCCGGTAGAAGGTGAAACTGGCAATCGCCGAGCCGAAGGTCGAACTGAGTTTGTTGGTGCCCAGCACCAGGTGCGGCGGCAGGCCTGCGGTCAGCAAGGCCGGGGTGGTCAACAGCCCACCACCACCGGCGATGGCGTCGATGAAACCGGCAACAAAAGCGACAAGGGCCAGGATGGCCAGGGTAGAGAGGTCAACGCTGAGTTCGAAAGGCATGGGATCGGCTTATTCGGCGGGTGCAGAAAGAGGCTGCAGGGAAGGGCAGCATCTTAACCACCTGCACAACACAAAACCAATGTAGGAGCGAGCCTGCTCGCGATGGCGTCATCACATTCAACATTCATGTTGACTGATAGATCGCTATCGCGAGCAGGCTCGCTCCTACAGTTTGATCAGTGTTTACAGGCCAAGGTCCGACAAACTCGGATGATCATCCGGCCGACGCCCCAGCGGCCAGTGGAACTTGCGCTCGCTTTCCTTGATCGGCATGTCGTTGATGCAGGCGAAGCGACGGGCCATCAGGCCGTCTTCGTTGAACTCCCAGTTTTCGTTGCCGTAGGAGCGGAACCAGTTACCCGAGTCGTCGTGCCATTCATAGGCATAACGCACGGCAATGCGATTGTCGGTAAATGCCCAGAGTTCCTTGATCAGCCGGTAGTTCAACTCCTTGGCCCATTTGCGGGTCAGGAAGCCCTTGGCTTCTTCGCGGTTGTGGGCGAACTCGGCGCGGTTGCGCCATTGGGTGTCCAGGGTGTAGGCCAGGGACACGCGCTCCGGGTCGCGAGAGTTCCAGCCGTCTTCGGCCAGGCGAACTTTTTCAATGGCCGATTCACGGGTGAAAGGGGGTAATGGCGGACGAATTTCGGCATTAGACATTTCAAGTCTCCGTATCAAGTTAAAGTTCAAACATTGTGTCGAGCTTGATTGAGTTGCTACAGGTCTAATAACTTTCGCGCCATGCATTGCGCATTATCGGCGGCACTGTGATCACCCATTACAAGCGCCACGGTAATGGCACCGTCGATCAGGATCAGCAGCTGTCTGGCCAGCAGCTGCGGATCCTCGGCGCCATGTTCGGTACACAGCTCGCACAGGTAGTCGAGCAGCTTCTGTTTATGCTCTTTGGCGACCAGGCGTACCGGGTCCTGCGGGTCGCCGGTTTCACCGCTGGTGTTGATGAAGGCGCAGCCGCGGAAACCTTCGGAGGCGAACCAGGATTTGAGCACGGTAAACAGGTTGAGCAGTCGCTCGGCCGGGGTTTGTGCCTGGCCGACTGCGCCTCTGTACCAGTGCATCCAGCGCTGGTCGCGGCGTTGCAGGGCGGCCACCACCAGTTCGTCCTTGTTGGCGAAGTAGCGGTAGATGCTTTTTCTGGAGACGCCGGCGGTTTTCACCAGAAGATCCATGCCAGTGGCGGCTATGCCACTTTTGTAGATCAACTTTTCGGTGACATCCAGAATGATGTCGCGTGTGTCATTGCTAGTGATTTCGTTCATGCGGCAAACAGTAGAACGATCGTTCTCCTTGGTCAATCGGTTTTTTGTGGTGTCTGACAAATTGTCTTCGCGAGCAGGCTCGCTTCCACATTGAATTGCATTCTCCTGTGGGAGCGAGCCTGCTCGCGAAGGGGACATTACAGACAGTAACAAGACCCGAACCTTTGCATGGTGTAAGCTCACGGGTTCTTCGGATTCGACCCACTGCGAGCCCTATGCCGTCGTTTTTCAAACGCTCCCTGCTGCCCAAGTTGCGCAGTTTTCCGCTGACGGCCGATGCCGTTAGCGTCCTCTCCGGCGCTGCCGAATTCCGTCGTTGCCTGCTGGAGAAAATCGCCAGCGCGACCCGGCGCATTTACATCGTTGCGCTGTACCTGCAACAGGATGAGGCCGGCCAGGAAATTCTCGATGCCTTGCACGCGGCCAAACTGGCGCGTCCGGAACTGGACGTGGTGGTCGTCGTCGACTGGCTGCGCGCCCAGCGCGGCCTGATCGGTGCCGGCAAGCAACCGGGCAACTCCGCCTGGTATCAGGAAATGACCCGCACCCATGCCAGCGAAGTGCCGATCTACGGCGTCCCGGTACAAACCCGCGAATTGTTCGGTGTGTTGCACCTTAAAGGCTTCGTGATCGATGACTGCGTGATCTACAGCGGCGCGAGCCTGAACAACGTCTATCTGCACAAGTTCGACAAGTACCGCTACGACCGCTATCACCTGCTGCACAATCGTGAACTGGCCGATTCGATGGAGCACCTGGTGCAGCACGGCCTGGTGGCGTCCAAGGCGGTGCACCGCCTCGACCTGCCGAACCTGCCGACCACCCGCAGCCTGCGCAATGACATCGGTGACCTGCGCAGCCGCCTCAAGCACGCGGCGTACGACACCACGCAGGGCACCACCGACAGGACCGGTTTGTCCGTCAGCCCGCTGCTCGGCGTCGGCAAGAACAATCCGCTGAACCGGGTGATCTGCGAACTGATCGCCAGCGCCCAGCAGCAACTGATCATTTGCACCCCGTACTTCAACCTGCCGCTGGCGATCATCCGCGAGATCAACCGCGCGCTGGCCCGTGGGGTGAAGATCGACATTGTGGTCGGCGACAAGACGGCCAACGACTTCTACATTCCGCCGAGCGAACCGTTCCGGGTCATTTCGGCGCTGCCGTACCTGTACGAAATCAGCTTGCGCCGGTTCGCCAAGCGTCATCAGCGCAACATCGACAGCGGCCAGTTGAACCTGCACCTGTGGCGTGATGGCGACAACACCTATCACCTCAAGGGCATGTGGATCGACCGGCGCTATACCTTGCTGACCGGCAACAACCTCAACCCGCGGGCGTTTCGACTCGATCTGGAAAACGCCTTGTTGATCGATGATCCCCATGGCGAACTGCTGGAGCCGCGTCGCAAAGAGCTGGCAGAGATCTTCCAGCACACCCGTCGCATCGAGCACTTCCAGAACCTGGAAACCCTGGCCGAATACCCGACGGGCGTGGCCAAGTTCCTCAAGCGCGTGAGTCGCGTGCGGATCGAGCGGTTGCTTTACCGCATTCTGTAAAGCCGGTGGATCTCAGAAAAGCAATCGCGAGCAAGCTCGCTCCCACAGGGGATCCGGGCTGTTCACAGCATTTGTGAGCGACGCAGATCCAGTGTGGGGGCGGCGGTGCGGTAGCGGTTTCAGCTAATATGCCCCCCACTCGAACAAGAACAGGGCTTGCCGCGATCCATGTCGGAAAAAGACACCATCTCCATTCAACTGGTGCGTGAAGCACTGTTGCAAAGCTGCGCGCCAGGAATCGCCACGGATGAGGTGTTGAGCAAGGTCGGCATCGACCCGCAGCTGCTGGGCAGCACCGACGCCCGTGTTCCGGCCACGGCCTATGCGCGCCTGTGGCGGTTGCTGGCACGGCGCGGGGATGATGAGTTCTTTGGCATGGACCCACGCAAACTCAAATCCGGCAGCTTTGCGTTCCTGTGTCGCAGCGCCATGCTCCAGCCCAACGTGGCGGCGGGAGTGGCCAGCGGCCTGGGGTTTTTGTCGTTGATCCTCGAACACCTGCCAGCGCAATTGGTGCGTCAGCAAAGCCTGGCGGAAATCGTCCTGCTGGAGGACGACAAGGACCCGCGCCGGGCCTTCACCTATTTCACCTACTGGATGATCGTGCACGGTGTTGCCTGCTGGCTGGCTGGACGGCGGATTCCGATCCTGGCCATCGAACTGCGCTGTTCGAAGCCGGATTTCTGCGATGACTATCAGGTGATGTTTTCCGAGAACCTGCGCTTCGACCGCCCACGCACGCGGATGATTTTCTCCGCCGATTGCCTGGACCTGCCCATCAAGCGCAGCCCTGAAGAACTCGAGCGATTCCTGGCCCGTGCGCCGGCGAACATTCTGGTGAAGTACCGCGATCCGCAGAGCCTGGCCAGCCGCATCAAACACGACTTGCGCCACCTGCCGGGCGAACACTGGCCGGAAACCGAAGCCCTGGCGCAACGCCTGTGCATGTCGGCTTCAACCCTGCGCCGTCGACTGGCCGAAGAGGGGCAAACCTACCAAGGCCTCAAGGACGGCGTGCGCAAGGAGCTGGCGATTGTCTGGCTGGCCGAACCGGCGATCAGCTTCAGTGAAATCGCCACGCGGCTGGGGTTCGCTGACGTCAGTTCGTTCTACAAGGCGTTTCGCAAGTGGTCGGGGTCAAATCCGGGGCATTACCGCAGCCTGATTCTCAATGACACTGAGTAAGTTCAGCGGCGCAACCGTCATTTCTTCGCAGGCGTTCGACGGCTGCCCGTGGTCGCCATTGGCAGATTGAGCGTGCCACTGTCGACGAAACGCATCGTGTTGAACACGCCACCCGAGAGCTTGCCGCGCAGGACGTAGGGCATGTTGTTGAGCGTTTTCATCTGGCTGATGCCATAGGTCTGGCGGATCACCGAAAACGCCGAAACGCTGACCGGCACGCTGACGACGGTGTCGGAAAAACGCCCGATCGTACCCCGCTCATCGGTGACGCCAGAGGCGAAGGGCTGGCCGTTGATGTCCAGGTCCAGGGCGACACCGCTGTAGGTGAGGGTGGTGTCATTGGGGTTCTGCACGCGGATTCTCACGGCAAATCGCACTTCCATGCCCTCGCCTTGCAGGGGCTCGACACCCACGACGTTGATTCTCAACGGGTCTCGATTGGGTAGCGAGGAACAGGCGCTCAGGCAGAGCAGGAGGGAAATCAGGACCGCGTGGACGCTGCGCATGGACGTGCTCTCATCTGAAAAAGGGCTGAACCGCCAGCGGCTCAGCCCTTGAGTCCGTCTAGTGGTTCGACTGTGCGACCATCGCAGGCTTTGCGGGTTCATCCCTGGCGGTCACATCGGGGTTCTGCATGACCTGAAGCACCGAGGCCTCCGGATCGAATTCGTCCTCTTCCAGTTCGATGAATTCCTCGGGCAGGAAGATATTAAGAACGATAGCGCACAGCGCGCCGACGGTGATGGGCGATTCGAAAATGTTGTGCAGGGCCTTGGGCAGTTCCCGCAGGACTTCCGGCACGGCGGCCACGCCCAGGCCCATGCCGACGGAAATCGCCACGATCAGCATGTTGCGCCGATGCAGGCCGGCCTCGGCGAGAATCTTGATCCCGGCCACCGCGACGGTGCCGAACATCACCAGTTCCGCGCCACCCAGCACCGGTTTCGGCATCAGTTGCAGTACCGCGCCGATCATCGGGAACAGGCCAAGCACCACCAGTAATCCGGCAATGAAAAACGCCACGTAGCGGCTGGCCACGCCGGTGAGCTGGATCACCCCGTTGTTCTGGGCGAAGGTCACCATCGGCATGCTGTTGAACACCGCGGCCATGGCCGAGTTGAGGCCATCGGCGAGCAGGCCGGACTTGATCCGGCGAATGTACACCGGGCCTTTGACCGGTTGCCGGGAGATCATCGAGTTGGCCGTGAGGTCACCGGCGGCCTCCAGCGGCGACACCAGGAAGATCACCGCCACCGGGATGAACGCCACCCAATCGAAGGAGAACCCGTACTTGAAGGGTACCGGCACGCTCATCAACGGCACTTCGGGCAGGCTGTTGAAATCGACCTGGCCCATAAGCCATGCCACCCCGTAGCCCAGGGTCAGGCCGATGACAATCGCCCCCAGGCGCAGAAACGGCACGTCCACCCGGTTCAACACCACGATGGTTCCCAACACCAGTGCCGCCAGGGCCAAGTGACTGGCAGCACCCAGGTCCGGGGCGCCGAAGCCGCCGGCGATGTCGGTCATGGCGACCTTGATCAGCGACAAGCCCATCAGCGTGATGATCGTGCCGGTCACCACCGGGGTGATCAGCATGCGCAATTTGCCGATGAACTGGCTCAACACCACCTCGATGAACGCGGCAAAAAAGCACACGCCGAAAATGGTCGAGAGAATCTCATCGGTACCGCCGCCCCGGGCCTTGACCATGAAGCCGGCGCTGAGAATCACACTGATGAACGAGAAACTGGTGCCTTGCAGGCACAACAGGCCAGAGCCCACCGGACCGAAGCGCCGCGCCTGCACGAAGGTGCCCAGACCAGAGACGAACAGCGCCATGCTGATCAGGTAGGGGATTTCGCTTTGCAGGCCCAGGGCGCTGCCCATGATCAGCGTCGGGGTGATGATGCCGACGAAGCTCGCCAGCACGTGTTGCAGGGCGGCGAAGACGGTGGCGGTCAGATGCGGGCGGTCATCGAGGCCGTAGATCAGGTCGCTGTGGCGTGGAGCGGGGGCTTTTTCGGAGGCGGTCATGGTGGTTTGCGTGCCAGAAGGCGGGCCGGGTCAGAAAATGGAGGCGCAGGATGCCAGAACCGCCCGGCCACGGCAAAAGAACCTCCAAAACAGTGACTTACAGCCGTGGGGCGAGCACCTCGCCCACGCTGCGGCGTTTGGCGTGCAGTTGGCTGGCCTGGATCAACTGTTCGAGGTCTTCGGGCGTGACGTCATAGAACGCTTCCATGTCGGCCAACGCCAGTTTCAGGTCTTCGGCGGTGATGGCCTGACGGTCGACCGGCAGGTGATCGGCAGGAATCCTGGCCACCGGTTCGCTGGCACTCTTGGGGTAACGAACGCGGGTCAGGTTGTTGTAGGCCAGGGCACAGAGCAGCATCGTCGCCGCGCTGAGCATCACCGGTCCGATGGCTCTCCAGTCCATGGCAATGGTCGCCGGATCGGCCAGCACCAGGGTCAGGGCCAATGCACCGGCCGGTGGATGCACGCAGCGCAGCCAGCACATCAGGATCAACGCCATGCCCGCCGCCAGGCAAGCGCTACCCAGGGTTCGGCCCAACACATGGGCCACCAGCAAGGCAATCACCCCGGCGGATAAGTAGCCGCCGAGAATCGACCAGGGTTGGGCGAGCGCGCCCGACGACACGGCAAACAACAGCACCGCCGAAGCCCCCAGCGGGCCGATCAGGTGCTGGGCCACCTCGATGCCGAACACCTGGCTACAGAGCCACACGCTCATCAGTGTCCCCAAGGCCATGCCGATGGCGGCGCGGCTCCATTCGGTGGGGCGGGTGTTGATGGCGGCAGGCAACCAGCGAGCAAGCATTCCGAGAAAACTCCGGCAGAAAAAATCCATGCAAAAAAAAGGCTTAGCTGGGGAACCCAGAAAGCCCTTGAAGTTGTTCCAACTGTTGGGGGAGGAACGCGCACAGTGTGCCGTTCAATCCAGCTACTGACAAATTCATATTAATGAGCTTTCAGTGCATTAATATTGCTTTAAAACGCCCCGTCGGCCGCTTGTGTAGCACAGCAAACCACCCAGGGCAGCGAGTGCACTCAAGGCATAATGCAGGCGAGCAGGGCGGCCATGATTTCCATGGTGTGCCGGGGATTGCTGGTCACCAGCAGGTACTGCGACAGGTAAAAGGTAAATCGTCCGTGCACCACGGTGCTGAGCAGGCAGCCGGCGGTGAACAGGATCAGAGTGCGGTCGTTTTTCAGGGGGATCAGGGTGTTCAGGCAACCACTGACTCGGCAAACCATTGCTGGTACGGAATCGGCAATTTGCTCGACTCGCCCCGGCCGATCGGGAAGTAGGTGAAACCGATGCGTGCCAGACGGTCCGAGTCGTACAGGTTGCGGCCGTCGAAGATCACCGGTGCATTGAGCCGCTGCTGGATCAGCTCGAAGTCCGGCGCCTTGAACTGTTGCCATTCGGTGCAGATGATCAGTGCTTCGGCACCGGACAAGACCGACTCGGGCGTGCCCATGAGCATCAGCTTCGATTCATCGGGATACAGCTTCTGGGTTTCCTGCATGGCTTCCGGATCGAACGCACGGACATTCGCCCCGGCGGCCCACAAGGATTCGAGCAACACCCGGCTCGGTGCATCGCGCATGTCGTCGGTGTTTGGCTTGAACGCCAGACCCCACAAGGCAAAGGTCCTACCACGCAAGTCGCCCTTGTAGAACGCGTTGATGCGCTCGAACAGCTTGAATTTCTGTCGCTCGTTGATGGCTTCCACCGCTTGCAGCAGGTCACTGGAGCAATGGGCCTGTTCGGCGCTGTGAATCAGGGCGCGCATGTCCTTGGGGAAACATGAACCACCGTAGCCGCAACCGGGGTAGATGAAGTGATAGCCGATACGCGAGTCGGCGCCGATGCCCAGGCGCACCGATTCGATGTCGGCGCCCAGGTGCTCGGCCAGTTCGGCGATCTGGTTGATGAAGCTGATCTTGGTCGCCAGCATGCAGTTGGCCGCGTACTTGGTCAGCTCGGCACTGCGCAGGTCCATGAACATGATGCGTTCATGATTGCGGTTGAAGGGCGAGTACAGGTCACGCATCACCTCACGCACTTCTTCGCGTTCACAGCCGATGACGATTCGGTCCGGGCGTCGACAGTCGGCCACGGCCGAACCTTCTTTCAAGAACTCCGGGTTGGAGACGATATCGAACTGCAATACGCGCCCAGCGCTGAGCAGGCGTTTGTCGATGTGTGTGCGCAAGGCATCCCCGGTGCCGACCGGGACGGTGGACTTCTCCACCAGGATCGCCGGTTGCTCGCGATGACGGGCCACGGCGTCGCCTACCGACATCACGTAGCGCAAGTCCGCCGAGCCGTCGTCCCGGGAAGGTGTACCGACCGCGATGAACAGCACCTGGCCATGCTGTATCGCGAATTTTTCGTCGCTGGTGAATTGCAACCGTCTGGCGTCAAGACCTTCGCGTACCAGGCTGGCAAGCCCGGGTTCGAAAATACTCACGTGGCCCTGTTGGAGCAGTTCGACCTTATTCTCGTCAACGTCCATGCACACCACGTCGTGGCCGACTTCCGCCAATACCGCTGCCTGCACCAGGCCGACATATCCGCTACCAAATACACTGATTCTCATGGGGCATTCCTTGATTCAGGCGCACGAGCTGGTCGAGAATTGATGGTTATGACGCCGAGGGTGAGCAATGCCACGCCAAGGCTTTCCAGGCAGGTCGCAGACAGGCGACCAGCAGCAATAGCGGGCTCATGGTGCCACCTGAGGAATAATCAAAATCGAGTCAGGATAGGCAAGGCCATATTTCAATTCGCGTATCGTGTTGAAAAAAGCCACTTCCGGCCGTTTCAACCCCCAGGACAATGCCCAGGCTGCCCAGCACTGCAGCGGGCGCAAGGCCTGAAGAACAGCGGCATGCCCTACGGCAGTGATTTCCTCGTCGCCGATACAGGGCCGGGAAAAGGGAGAAATGCCTGTCTCTTGGGCAACTCTGGGGCTGTAAACGCAATTAGGCTTTACATCATTGTTTTTTTACTTCTTAGTTGTTTCATTGAACTGTTTTAATTCAAGGCCGTTTCGTTTGATTGACTTACCTGTAACTGATTCCCGCACCCCCATCACCAATCCACTGACCCTGTATCTGGCGCGACTGGCGCCGTCCAGCCAACTGACCATGCGTTATGTGCTGCAGGATGCTGCCGACCGCCTGGGTTTCGAAGACCACGATATCGAGGAAATTCCCTGGCACAATCTGCAGCCCGAGGACGTCATTGCGCTGGTGGCTACCTTGCGTTCGGACGGCTATGCGCCGAACACGTCTTCGCTGTATGTCAACGCAGTGCGCGGGGTGATGAACGAAGCGTGGCGCATGAGCCTGATCTCTCAGGAGCACCTGTTGAAGATGCGTACCGTGAAGGGCATGGCCGGGACACGGCTGTCCCAGGGGCGCAATCTCAGGCGCACGCTGATCCAGGAGTTGATGGCGGTCTGCGCTGCCGATCCGCGGCCACAAGGCCTGCGGGATGCAGCGATCATCGGGATTTTGTACGGTTCCGGGATGCGCAAATCCGAATCGGTGAACCTGGAGCTGAACCAGGTCGACTTCACCGAGCGCAGCCTGCGGGTGACCGCCAAGGGCAACAAACAGTTGATCAAGTACGCCCCGGCCTGGGCCTTCGCCAAGCTTGAAGCCTGGCTCGAGCTGCGCCGTTCGTTGCTCAAGGACGGCGAGCCGGACGATCCGTTCCTGTTCAACCGCATCCGCCGTGGCAGCCACATCACCCGTGAACGCATCACCAAACACGCGATTTACTACATCGCCCGACAACGGGGCGCGCAGGTCGGGGTGAAAATCATGCCCCACGACTTCCGGCGTTCATTCATTACCCGGGTAATCGAAGAGCATGACTTGTCGATTGCGCAGAAGCTGGCGCACCACAGCAATATCCAGACCACGGCCAACTACGATGTGCGCGATGACAACGAGCGGCGTCGGGCGGTGGATCGATTCGATCTGTGAACGATCACATCTCGCTCAGTACATGGGCATGGCCGATGGTCGAGACCTGAACCGAGCTGCCGGCGGGTGGTGCATACATGCCGGAACTGCGCACCAGCAGTGATCGGCCCGGTTGCTCGCTACGAGTCAATGACTGGAGTTCCACCGTCAGCGTGCAGGTGTTGCCGCTGAAGTCCCGATCGGTGACCACCGCCCGGCACCCGCTGGCTTCCAGGTCACTGGGGAGGATGCTGGCCAGTTGCAGCTGTTCGGGTCGCAGCATGATCTGCGCCGAGCTGTTGTTGCGGTGGTTGTTGACCGGGATCCGCCCCAGGTCGCAATGGGCCCAACCGGCCTCGATGCGCGCGGGCATCACCACGGCATCCCCCAGGAACAAGGCGGTCTGTTCGTCTTCGGGATAACGGTAAAGGTCCAGCGGATGCCCTGACTGCACCAGTCGGCCATGACGCATCACCGCCAACTGGTCGGCGAACGACAGGGCTTCACTCTGGTCATGGGTGACCAGGATGGTGGTGACGCCCGCGTCTTCCAGCAGCCGCGCAACCATCTTGCGCATGGCGGCGCGCAAGCCGGTATCGAGCGCCGAGAACGGCTCGTCCAGCAGCATCAGCCGTGGCTGTTGCGCCAGGGCTCGGGCCAGGGCCACGCGCTGTTGCTGGCCACCGGACAATTCATGGGGCCAGCGCTCGGCCATCTTCGCCTCCAGGGCCACGCTGTCCATCAGTTCGGCGACGCGCTGCTGTTTTTCAGTGCCCTTGGTCGCCAGGCCGAAGCCGATGTTTGCCGCCACGGTCATGTGCGGGAACAGTGCGCCGTCCTGTGGCACATAGCCGATCAGACGTTGATGGGCCGGCACTTCGTGGGTGCCGTCGACCAGGGTCTGGCCGTTGAGCGACAGGCGGCCGGAATCGGGGAACTCGAAGCCGGCAATCATCCGCAGCAACGTGGTCTTGCCTGAGCCTGAAGGGCCGACGATGACCGTGCGACTGCCGCTGGGCACCGACAGGCTGACGTTGTCCAGGGCGCAATGGGCGCCATAGGACTTGTAGAGGGCATTCAATTCAAGAGTGTTCATCGGCCAGCCGTTTTTTTCGATTGGTGATAAAGGAGTCCGGTCAACGGAAGCGACAGCACAACCATCAATAAGGCGTAGGGCGCAGCGGCTGCGTAATCGATTTCGCTGGTCAAGGCCCAGAACCCGGTCGCCAGGGTCCGCGTGCCGTTCGGGGCCAGCAGCAGGGTGGCGGTCAATTCGTTGGTGATCGCCAGGAACACCAGCGCCGCGCCGGCGGCAGCCCCCGGTGCGGCCAGGCGCAGGGTGATCAGCCACAGTGCCCGGGCCGGCGAGCGGCCAAGGCTGCGGGCCATGTTTTCCAGTTCCACCGGGGCCTGGGCAATGCCTGCGCGCAGGCTCACCAGGGCACGGGGCAAGAACATCAACAGGTACGCCAGCAGCACGGTGAAGGTGGTCTGGTAGATCGGCCGGGCAAAATGGATCGTGACGGTCACCAGCGCCAGGGCAACGATAATGCCAGGCAAGGAACTGGTGATGTAGTTGCAGCTCTCCAGCACCCGTTGCATTCGACCGGGGTAGCGGATCGACAGCCAGGCAATCGGGATCGCCGCGCAGGTGGTCAGCGCCGCGCCCGCGATGCCGAGCAGCAGGGTTTGCTCCAGTGCGGGCAACAATTCGGCCATGTCCCAGACTTCCACACCGCCGGCGATGAGCCATTTACCCAGGGTAATCAAGGGCACGCCCAGGGCCAGGGCGCAGGTCACGATTTGCAGCGTCAGCGAGAGCAGGGTGGAGGTCGGGTTCAGGCGCACGACCCGTTGCTCCCGGGCGCTTCCCGAACCGACGCGAGCGTAACGCGCGGAACCCCGGGCGGCGGATTCGGCCGTCAACATCGCCAGGCAACACAGCGCCAGGACACTGGCCAGCATGTGCGCAGCCGCACCGTTGAAGGTCGATTTGAACTGATCGAAGATCGCGGTGGTAAAGGTGTCGAAGCGGATCATGGCGTACAGGCCATATTCGGCCAGCAGATGCAGGCCGACCAGCAAGGCGCCGCCGCAGATCGCCAGGCGCAATTGCGGCAACACCACGCGGAAAAACACTTTCCAGGGTTTGAGCCCCATGGATTCGGCGACGTCTTCGATGGCCGGATCGAGCCGGCGCAAGGTGGCCGCCACCGGCAAATACAGGAACGGGAAGTAGGCGATGACCGAGACCAGGACACCGGCAAACAAGCCGTGAATCGGTGGCACCAGGCTGACCCAGGCGTAGCTGTGAACGAACGCAGGCACCGCCAGCGGCGCGGTGGCCAGCAACGACCACCAGCGCCGCCCCGGCAGATTCGTGCGTTCTGTGAGCCAGGCCAGCGTCACCCCCAGGGCGACGCACAAGGGAATCGTCAGCAGCACCAGCAACACGGTGTTGACCAGCAGTTCACCGACCCGAGGTCGGAACACCAGGGCCACAACGGTTGACCAGCCGGTCTGCAGGGACACGCCAATAACGTAGGCGATCGGTAGCAGTGCCAGTAATGAAACCAGCACCGACAAACCGATCACCCATACACCGCCACGTCCCGCAAAGACTCCACGGGAACGTCGACGCAAATGTGCGGGTGTCGCCTCAGCGACCCCCGCTGGCAGGGTTTCTGGCATCAATTTAGAGCAGTCCGGCCTGTGTCATCAGCTCCACGGCTTTTTTACTGTCGAGTTTCGAAGCATCGACAGTCGGCGCATCGAGTTGATTCAGAGGCACCAGTTTAGGGTTGGATGCAGCGCCTTTGCCCACGGCGTATTCAAACGACTTGCCGTTCTTCAGGACAGCCTGGCCATCCTTGCCGGTAATGTATTTGAGGAACGCCTGGGCCTGTTCCTGGTGTTTGCTGGAAGCGAGGACGCCGCCGCCGGAGATGCTGACAAAAGCGCCCGGGTCTTTGTGCTTGAAATAGTGCAGGGCGGTGTTCTTGCTGTTTTCGCCCGTCTTGGACTGATCCACCAGGCTGTAATAGTGGTAGATCACGCCGCTGTCGATCTGTCCGGCATTCACCGCCTTGAGGACCGAACTGTTGCCGCGGTAGTTGGCGTAGTTGGTTTTCATCGCCTTGAGCCAATCCAGCGTGGCGGCTTCACCCTTTTGTTCGAGCATTGCTGCGACGATGGCCTGGAAGTCAGCACCACCGGGCGATGCACCCCAGCGACCCTTCCAGCTCGGCGAAGCCAGGTCCATGATCGATTTCGGCAGGTCGGCTTCCGGCAGTTTGCTCGGGTTGTAGACGAACACCGTGGAGCGTGCGGCGATCCCTACCCATTTGCCATGGGCCGGACGGTAGGCGGAGTCAACCTGCTCCAGCGTGTTTTTATCGACAGGCGCAAACAGCCCGGCGTTGTCGACCAGGACCATGGCCGGGGAGTTTTCGGTCAGGAATACGTCCGCCGGCGAAGCCGCGCCTTCCTGCACGATCTGGTTGCCCATCTCGGTGTCATCACCGTTGCGCAGGGTGACGGGAATACCGGTTTCCTGGGTAAATCCCTCGACCCAGGCCTTGGTCAGGCTTGCGTGTTGCGCGTTGTACACCACGATGCCGACGGAGTCAGCGGCATAGACCTGGCCAGCGCTTAGCAAAGCGGTGGCCAGCAGGGCTTTTTTCAAGAACGAAGGGATTTTTGGAATCATTCTGCGGGCTGCTCCTGGTGCATTTTTTGAAAGTCATGCGCATTCAAACGCCAGTTAACCAATGCGAATCATTTGCATGTTTTTGAAGTGCGGGAAATGTAGAGATCCAAATGAGAAAATAACGTCAAAAAAACCGTTAATACATGTAATTTTCATTCAGATTAGCAGCACTGTATCCACTGTGGTTCGACTCGTCGATCAAACGATACCGTCGATCAGAATATCGTGCTGCCCCCGGCCGCCTTTTGTCGTGCGCCTCGGCGCACTTGACGGTGCCAGTTGCTGCTGGCCGCCTGTCGCGGGGAATGACAGCAGGAAACAGTCGGGATGGATTAACGGCGAACTTGTCGCCGTTAATCCGGGGGGAAGGCGTTCAGGGCGAAGGGCAACTCGCCTGTGGCCTGGCGGCAGCCTGGCTGATCAGCGCGGCCAGGCGTTTGACGTTGTTTTGCTGGGCAAGCACCAGGTCATCGACGCTCGCGCCCGAAGGCGTTTGCAAGGCGCTGCGGCAAATCACCCGTGCCGTGTCGCCGGTGCTGGCACTGCGCAGGCGCCATTCCACGTCCATCAAGGCGTACTGGCCGGGGACCGAGTCAAAACGCTGCACATCGACCCGCACCGAATGTCGGCCTTGTACAGGACTGTTGCTCAGTTGGTCGGCCAGCGCACTGCGCAATTCGTCCACGAGGGTCGAGCCCCACCATTGGGTTTCCAGGATCGCCAGGCCGCTGTTGCCCTCGCGAATGACGATCTGCGCTCGATCGACCTGGGGCGGCACGCTGATCGTCTCGATCTGGATCACCCCAACGGTGGTCCTTGAATGATCGCCCTGCTGCGCCGGGGTCAGGGTGTGGAATTGAATCGGGTCACTGCGGCAGGCGGCGAGCAGCAACATCGCGGTGACCAATGTGAACTTCAGCGGAAAAGCCATGGGTGTTGCTCCTGTGTTCAATTGCGCGGTGGCCCTTGCAGATCCATGGGTGCGGCATTGTTCGGACGGCCGCGAAGCAGCGATTCCGGATGCCGTCCCAGGTAATCCGAAAGATCACGCAAGGATCTCGACGTGCGTCCCAGTTCATCCAGGGTCTGCCCCAGTTTTTCCCGTTGTGGCGAGTCATCGGCCAAGGTCGAACTGGCGGATTGCAGGGTCGTATTGGCCGTTTCCAGCGTCTTGCTGACGTCCGACAAGGTGGTTTGCACACCAGGCAAGATCTTGCCGTTGAATTGCATCATGCCTTTGCGCAGTTCAACGAGATTGCCATCGAGATTGCCGGCGATACGCTCGATCGGCAGTTTGTTGATCTTGTCGACCATGGATTCGAGTTTTTCCTGCAATTGCTCAAGGCTGCCGGGAAGGGTCGGAATCATGACCGGGCGCGCGTTTGCATCGAAGGCGACTTTGTCGGCCTTGGGGTAGAAATCCAGGGCAATGTACAACTGGCCGGTCAGGAAGTTGCCGGTGCGGGCCTGGGCACGCAGGCCGTTTTCGATGAAGGTGCCGATCAGCCGCACGCCAGCGGCTTCGTCATTGGGATCATGCTTGAGCGCCTTGAGCATTTTGATGTGGGCCTGGCCCAGGCGCTGCGGGTAGATCACGATACCGACGTTGATTGGAAAGGAACGCTTTGTCTCGTCGTAATCCAGATTGACCGCCACCACCTTGCCGATTTCCACGCCGAGGAATTCCACCGGGGCATCGACCTTGAGCCCGCGCAGTGCCTGGTCGAAGCGCATGGCCAGGTACTGCGGCTTGCCGTTAGGCGGGGCGAGGGCGGTTTGTTGGTCTTCGAACAGTTCGTAGGCGTACTCTGCGGCAGCAGGTTTATCGCCGGGGCTGTAGTCGGGCGCACGGAAGGCAATGCCGCCCACCAGCAAGGAAGACAACGACTCGGTCTTGACCGCAAAACCGTTGGCGCCGACGTTCACATCAATGCCGCTGGCGTTCCAGAAACGGGTGTTTTCGGTAACGTACTTGTCATGGGGTGCATGGATGAACAGTTCTATGTTCACGCCCTTGCCATCCGGGTCCAGCGCGTAGGCCACCACCTGACCCACCGGGATCTTGCGGTAGTAGACCGGAGAGCCGATATCCAGCGACCCCAGGTCCTGGGTGAACAGGGTGAAACGCTTGCCCGGCTCGCCGTAGGTTATGGGTGGCGGGTTTTCCAGCCCCTTGAAGTTTTTTGCCCGGCCGTTGGCCTGGCCGATATCGGCACCGATGTAATCGCCCGACAGCAGCGTATCGATACCGGACACACCGCCCGCGCCAATGCGCGGCCGCACGACCCAGAACTGCGAATCTTCGCGGGTAAAGCTTTCGGCCTGCTTTTCCAGTTTGATGGTGGCGTTGACACTCTTCTGGTCACCGCTGAGCTCCACATCGGAGACATGACCAATCACGACATTGCGGTATTTGACCTCGGTTTTATTCGCGGTCAGGCCGTCCCCGGTCTTGAACGTGACAACGATGGTCGGTCCTTGTTGCAAAATGCTGTGAACCACCAGCGAAATACCCACCAGCACCGCGACGATCGGAACGATCCAGACCAGCGAAACGCTGAAACGGCGGGTCTTGATCGGCGCGAGCCCGGGGGCTTGCGGCCCGTCAGTGGCTTGTGACTTCATCCGTGACCTCCTCATTGTGTGGGTTTTCCCGTTCTTTATCCCAAATCAAGCGTGGATCGAAACTCATTGCCGACAGCATGGTAAATACCACCACCAGACCAAAAAACAGAATGCCCGGGCGCGGTTCGATATCGGCCAGGGCCTGGAACTTGACCAGCGAGGCCACCAGGGCGACCACGATCACATCGAGCATCGACCAGTAACCGATGACCTCGACGAAGCGGTACAGCGTCGAGCGCTCTTTACGTGCCCACTCGCTGTCGCGCTGCACGGTGACCAGCAGCAATGTGATGGCGACGAACTTGATGCCCGGCACCGCGATACTGGCAATGAAAATGATCAGGGCGATGTCCCAGGCTCCGGCCTCCCAGAACTCCAGCACGCCGCTCATGATCGTGCTGTCGGCGCCATGGCCGACCATTTCGGTGTTCATCACCGGCAACAGGTTGGCCGGGATATAGAACACCAGAGCCGCGATCATGTAGGCCCAGGTGCGTGTCAGCGAATTGTTTTTGCGCCGGTGCAGCGGTGCACCGCAACGCTCGCATTCGTGGGGCTCGAAGGTCATGTCGCAGGCGAGCCCGCAGGTGTGGCACAGGCACAGGTTGAGCTCGTCGGCGTAAGGAGGCGTGCTCATACAATGTCCCATAGTTCGCGGATGTCGCGCCCGGCGATGCGGATCATCATCAGGCTCAACGCAGCCAAGGCAAACAAGCCGATGCCGGGCAACACATCGAGCAGTCCGGCGAGCTTGATCACCGCGACCATGGCACCCAGCAGGCAGACTTCGAGCATGCTCCAGGGCCTCAGTGTTTCCAGCCAGCGCATGCAGAATTTGAATCCGGGCGAGCGTTGCCGGGCGAGGGCGAAGCCCAGCACCCAGATCAGCAGCAGCAACTGGAAAATCGGCGCGATGATCATGGCGATTGCCGCCACCATGGCGATGAAGGTGATAGGTCCCAGGCTCAGGGCCAGCACCGAGTCCCAGAGCGTTGCGCTGTTCTTCACGCCTTTGAGGTTGATGCTCATCACCGGATAGAAATTGGCGAATATCCAGAGCATCAACGCGGTGAAGGTCAACGCAAGACGCTGTTCCACCGTGAGGCCGTTATAGCGCTGAAGCACGCCGCCACAGCGCGTACACAGGGTTTTTTGATGTTTGGCGAGCGTTACTTTTTGGTACACGCTGTCGCAGTGCTCGCAGATGATCAGCTGATCAGTAGTCGCCATGGGTCAAGCTCAACAGAAGGCAGGAAGTTCAGAGCACCCCCTCAATATAGAGGTGACTTGCAATTGAGCAAATCGAAAGTCGCAACGTGAACACTATCCGCCGCAGGGGGGATGAATCGAGCGACGTAAAGAGTGGTTCTACTTCACCGAAAACGAGTTGTCGCCGAGTAACATCACCGAGCGTACCTGGACAATGGTGCCGATCAGTCAGGCGATCAACAAACTGATGCAGACCTACATCAAATACCCGCCACGCAAGATGCAAAGCATGACCTACGACGGGCCGATCGAGTTGTCCAAGTACCAGAAATTCCAGTCGGTACGGGAAGAAATGCAGAAGGAGGGCATTAACATCCAGATGCCTCAATGAATGTGCGCGGCGATCTCTAGAGGTCGCCGCAGCCCCACCTGACCTGCCGGGACGCCTGAAGCGAGGGACAACTCGCATCAGGCGCCCGGTGGTCAACCCAGCACTTCCCGCATCCGATACCAGAACATGCCAAGGGCCAGCAAGGGTGAACGCAGAGCGCGTCCGCCGGGGAAGGTCATGTGCGGCACGGCGCTGAACACGTCGAAGCCTTGGCTGTGGCCGGCATGGATCGCTTCGCCCAACAACTTCGCGCACCAGTGGGTCACGTTCAGGCCATGGCCGGAGTAACCCTGGGCGTAGAACACGTTCGGGTGCTGGCTCAGGCGCCCAACCTGGGGGAAGCGGTTGGCCGAGATGCCGATCTTGCCGCCCCACTGATAGTCGATGCGCACATCGGCCAGTTGCGGGAACACCTTGAGCATCTGCGGGCGCATGTAGGCGCTGATGTCCGAAGGATCGCGCCCGGAGTAATGGCAGGCACCGCCGAACAGCAAACGCCGGCCAGCCGAGAGCCGGTAGTAGTCCAGGCCGACCTTCTGGTCGCACAGCGCGAGGTTGTGCGGGATCAGTTTTGCAGCGGCGTCTTCCGACAACGGCTCGGTGGCGATGATGTAGCTGCCTGCCGGGAGTACTTTGCCGCTGAGCTTCGGTTCCAACTCTTCCAGGTGCGCGTTGCAGGCCAGCACCAACGTGCCTGCACTCACAGTGCCACCAGCGCAACGGACCTGCACCGTGCTGCCATGGATCAACTCCAGCACCGGGCTTTGCTCGAAAATCCGCACCCCGAGGGACTCGGCAACTTGCGCTTCGCCAAGGACCAGGTTCAGCGGATGCAAATGCCCCGAGCCCATGTCCACCAGGCCGCCGGCGTACACACCGGAGTTCACTACCTGTTCACGGATCTGCTGCGGCGCGACCAGTCGGGTTTCAAAGGCATAACCGGACTCGATCAGTTCCACCTGCTCGGCCTTGAGCGCTTTGAACTGGGCAGGGGTATTGGCCAGTTCGCAGAAGCCCCAGCTCAGGTCGCAATCGATGCCGTGCTCGCGGATGCGCTTGGCCACGACTTGCACCGATTCGGTCCCGGCATGCTCCAGGTATTGCACGCCATCGGCGCCGATGTGCTTGGCGAAACTGCTGACGTCATGGCCGATACCACGAATCAACTGGCCACCGTTGCGCCCGCTGGCGCCCCAGCCAATTCGCCGGGCCTCCAGCAGGACCACCGAGAGCCCGCGTTGGGCCAGTTCGATGGCGGTGTTGATGCCGGTGAAACCCGCGCCGACCACGCAGACATCGGCCGTAAGGTCCGAGGCCAGCGCGGGACGCTGCTTCATGCCTTTGGCAGACGCTGCGTAATAGGAGTGGGTGTGTTCCTTGGTGTACTGATTCATTTGTTGGACTTCACTTTGCTCCACGAGCGGGTCATCAGGCGCATGATCGACTGCGACGGCGTGGTGGAGATGTAGAGTTTGTCGAGGACTTCCTGGGACGGATAAACCTCGGGGTTGCTGACCAGCTCAGGGTCCATGTACTGCTTGGCGGCCGGATTCGGGTTGGCGTAGCCGACCGACTCGCTGACCTTGGCAATCACTTGCGGGTCCAGCAGGTAGTTGATGAAGGTGTGAGCTTCTTTTGGATTGCTGGCGTCGGCGGGGATGGCCAACAAGTCGAACCACAGGTTGGCGCCTTCCTTGGGAATGGCGTAGGCAATGTTCACGCCGTTCTTGGCTTCCTTGGCACGGTTGGCGGCCTGGAACACGTCACCCGAGTAACCGAACGCCACGCAGATGTCGCCGTTGGCCAGGTCCGAGACGTACTTGGAGGAGTGGAAGTAGGTGATGTAAGGGCGGATCTGCAGCAGCTTGGCTTCGGCCTTTTTGTAGTCCTCGACACTTTCGCTGCGTGGGTCCATGCCCATGTAGTTGAGCATCGCCGGGAACACTTCGTCCGCCGAGTCCATCATCGACACGCCGCAGGCGCTGAGCTTCTTGATGTTTTCCGGTTCGAACAGCACGGCCCAGGAATCGATCTTGTCGATGCCTAGCACTTGCTTGACCTTGTCGACGTTATAGCCGATGCCGTTGGTGCCCCACAGGTACGGCACCGAGTGCGAGTTGCCCGGATCGTTCTTCTCCAGCAGCGCCAGCAATTTCGGGTCGAGGTTCTTGACGTTCGGCAGTTGCTCGCGATCGAGCTTGAGGAATGCGCCGGCCTTTACCTGGCGGGCGAGGAAGTGGTTGGACGGCACCACCACGTCATACCCGGTACGACCGGCAAGCAGTTTGCCTTCCAGGGTTTCGTTGGAATCGAATACGTCGTAGATCACCTTGATCCCGGTCTTGGCCTGGAAGTCGGCGAGGGTGGTTTCGCCGATGTAGTCGGTCCAGTTGTAGACGCTGACCTGGGGTTGGGCCTGAACACCGGCGCTGAACACTGCTGCCAGCGCGACCGGAACCATGGATTTCAATAGACGCATATCGATACCTTCTTGGAATTATTGGATTCTTTTTGGGTGTACTTCCTCACTGTGGGAGCGAGCTTGCTCGCGATGGCGGCCTGTCAGCCAACATGAATGTTGAATGTACTGACGCCATCGCGAGCAAGCTCGCTCCCACAGGGGATGTGTGATCACATGCGGGAGCCAGGTTTTTCAGACGCTGAGCATCAGGAACTCACGTTCCCACGAACTGATCACCCGCTTGAAGTTCTCGTGCTCGGCGCGTTTGACCGCGACATAGCCCCGCACGAACTTGCTGCCCAGGTAGCGGCTGATGGTGTCGCATTCCTCCATCTGGGTCAGGGCGTCCTCGATGGTGATCGGCAGGCGCAGGTTGCGACGCTCATAGGCGCGGCCCTGTACCGCTGCGCTCGGCTCGATGCGCTCGACCATGCCCAGGTAACCGCACAGCAGGCTGGCGGCGATGGCCAGGTACGGGTTGGCATCGGCACCCGGCAAGCGGTTTTCCACGCGCATGGCGTCCGGGCTGGAAGTCGGTACGCGCAGGCCGACGGTGCGGTTTTCTTCGCCCCATTCGACGTTCACCGGTGCCGAGGTGTCCGGCAGGAAGCGGCGGAACGAGTTGACGTTCGGCGCGAACATCGGCAGCACTTTCGGGATGTACTTCTGCAGGCCGCCAATGTGGTGCAGGAACAGCTCGCTCATGTTGCCATCGGCATCGGCGAAGATCGGTTGGCCGGTGGCAATGTCCACCACGCTCTGGTGAAGGTGCATGGCGCTGCCCGGCTCGTCGCCGACCGGCTTGGCCATGAAGGTGGCGGCCACGTTGTGCTTGAGCGCCGCTTCACGCATGGTGCGCTTGAACACTGTGATCTGGTCCGCCAGGTCCAGGGCGTTGCCATGACGGAAGTTGATTTCCATCTGCGCCGGGCCGTCTTCGTGGATCAGCGTGTCGAGGTCCAGACCTTGCAGTTCGCACCAGTCGTAGACGTCTTCGAACAGCGGGTCGAATTCGTTGGCCGCGTCGATGGAGAACGATTGACGACCGCTTTCGGCACGGCCCGAACGGCCCATCGGCGCCTTGAGCGGCAGGTCCGGGTCTTCGCAGCGCTGGGTCAGGTAGAACTCCATTTCCGGCGCGACGATCGGCCGCCAGCCTTTGTCGGTGTACAACTGCAGGACTTTCTTCAGCACGTTGCGCGGCGACAGTTCGATCGGGTTGCCGAACTTGTCGAAGGTGTCGTGGATCACGATGGCGGTCGGCTCGATGGCCCATGGCACCACGTAGACGGCGTCGGCGTCCGGCTTGCAGACCATGTCGATATCGGCCGGGTCGAGCAGGTCGTAGTAGATGTCGTCGTCGACAAAGTCCCCGGTTACCGTTTGCAACAACACACTTTCCGGCAGGCGCATGCCTCGCTCATGCAGGAACTTGTTGGTGGGTGCGATTTTGCCGCGTGCAATGCCGGTCAGATCGCTGACGACGCACTCGACTTCGGTAATCTTGTGATCTTTCAGCCAAGTGAACAGCTGATCGAAAGGGACATTCATAAAGACCTCGTTATTGGTTTTATTAACGCCAGGAGAGACCGGTTTCATCCGCCGGACACTTCCCCTGTAGCGCGTTGACGACTATCTTGTGCGAGCCTTGCGGTTCCATCTATCCACTTTAAGCAGCACAAAGCGCACCAAAAGAGTGCGTAAGGTCGCCCCATGACAGGTTCCACTTCCCTTCAGGTCCAAGCGTTCAACACCGCCGATGTCGCCGAGCAAATCCGTGCCACGCCGGGCTGGGTGCAGCAATACCAGCAGATGTCGCCGGGGCACTTCGCAGGCCTGGTGCGTTATCTGGATCTGCAGGGCGTGGAAATTTACGAAGAGTCGATGAACACCCGGGTCGAGCAGAATTTCAGCGCGCCCCAGGGCTCGTTGTCGTTCTGTTTCGATCGCGGCGACAACGCGCTGTACCTGTTGAATGGCGAGAGCCGCAACATCTGGATCACCCCGGAGAACTATCAGGAAATCGCCGTGGTGTTCGGGCCGGAGTTTGTAAAGCGCCACAGTCTCGACATCGCCAGGCTTGAAGGGCTGTTCATGGCACCGCTCAACTCCCAGCAGAACGCGCTGTTCTGCCGTTGGCTCAGCGGGACCTTGACGCGGCTGTCGCAGACTTTCGATCCACCGAGCCGCGAAGCGCTGACCCAGCAACTGCTGGAGGACTGCCTGTTCATCCTCGACAACGCCTGTGTCGGCCTCGACCAAGGGGCCTTGCAGCGTCGGGCCGGGGAGCGGGCGATCATGAAGCGGGTAGGGGAATGGGCCGCGGACACCCCGGAAGAACACCTCAACCTGCTGGAGTTGTCCCAGGTCGCGGGGGTTTCATTGCGCCAGTTGCAGCATGCGTTCAAGACCTACACCGGCATGGCGCCGACCCAATGGCTGCGCCTGCGCCGACTCAACAGCGCCCGCCGCGAACTGCTCAGCCGCACGCCCACGCAAACCACCGTGGCCGAAGTGGCGATGCATTGGTCGTTCTGGCATCTGGGGCGGTTTTCCAGCAGCTACCGCGCGTTGTTCAACGAGCTGCCGAGCGACACCCTCAAGCGTGCGAGTACCACTCAGGCAAGCGGTCGCAGCCGACGTTAGAACGTCGGTGGCGTAATTACCCAGATCACCACTGCATCGACATCGCCGGGGTTGCCATAGCGGTGCGGTTCCTGGCTGGAAAAGCTGAAGCTATCGCCTTCATTGAGCTGGAAATGGCGCTCGCCGACCCACAACTCGAAACTCCCCGAGAGCAAGTAGCCGGCCTCTTCACCGTCGTGGCTGTAGCTTTGCTGGCTGTAGGTGCCGGGCGGGAAACGCGAGTGGAGCATTTCCAGTTGGCGGTTGGCTTGCGGGGTCAGCAACTGGTCGACGATGCCGTCTTCGTAATGCACGTTCAGGCGGCTGTTCTTGCGCACCACGACGCCATCGTCTTCGGGCGCGGTGACCGCTTCACTGGCGAAGAACCATTGGATGGTGACGCCAAGGCTGCGGGCAATGTTGAACAGCGCCGGAATCGACGGGTAGGCGAGGTTGCGTTCCAGCTGGCTGATGTAGCCGGCGGTGAGTTCGCTCTGTTGCGCCAGTTCCGCCAGGGTCATGCCCCGGCGCTTGCGCAGGCCGCGAATGCGCGTGCCGAGAAAATGCGGTTCGGCGGCGGGCTGGGACTTGCTATTGTTGCTCATGGAAAATTCCGAACCGGGAAGGGGCCACATCCCCCTGTAGGAGCGAGCCTGCTCGCGATGGTCGTTAACGATAACGCTGGAAGCCTGACACCCAGCGGTGTTCTCGGGTTCATCGCGAGCAGGCTCGCTCCTACAGGGGCGGTGTTAGCCGTTAAAGCCCCGGAGTATAAACAGCCTTAAAGCTCCCACGCGACTTTCAGTCCTTCATAAATCGCTTCTTCGGCGGTACGCGGCGCCAGGCAGTCGCCGATGCGGCGAAACTCCACCAGCCCTTGCAACTCAGCGCCCAGGGTATCCACCGGTTGATGGCCCTGGCACAGCACCAGCGTATCGATGTTCTCCATCAGCATCGGTTCGCCACTGGCGGTGTGTTGCAGGTACACCGTGTTGTCATCGCAGCCATACAGCCGCGCGTAGGGCGTGATCGGCACGCCCAGCTTATGCAGCTCGCCGGCCAGTTGATCGCGTACGTACAGCGGCAGGTTTTCCCCGCAATGGGTGCCGTTGACCGCCAGTTGCACCTGGTGCCCGGCGCGGACCAGGCGTTCGGCGATGCCTGGGCCGATCCAGTCGCAACGCCAGTCGACCACCACCACCGAACGGCCGATCCGTACTTCATCGCGCAGCACTTGCCAGGCATCCACCACCTGCAATTCACCGCCGCGCTCGAAGGGCGGCCAGTAGGGCTCGGCTCCGGTAGCGACGATCACCACGTGCGGTTTTTCCTGCTCCACCAGTGCCCGGTCGACCCGGGTATTGCGCACCACGCGCACGCCGGCCAGTTGCATTTCCCGTTGCAGGTTGGTGCTGGCACCGCCGAATTCGCTGCGCCGTGGCAGCAGTTGCGCGAGCAACACCTGACCACCCAGTTGCGAACTGGCTTCGTACAGCGTCACCTCATGGCCGCGCTGGGCCGCGACGGTGGCGGCTTTCATCCCGGCCGGACCACCGCCGGCAATCATGATGCGTTTGCGCCGTGGCGCTTGTCGGCGTTCGCCGAAGATCAGTTCGCGCCCGGTTTCCGGGTGCTGAATGCAGGAAATCGGCAAGCCCTTGTGGAAGTGGCCGATGCACGCCTGATTGCAGGCAATGCACGCCCGCACGTCTTCGACGCGGCCGGTGTCGGTCTTGTTGGGCATTTGCGGATCGCAGATCAGCGCCCGGGTCATGCCGCACACATCGGCCTGGCCGCGAGCCAGAATCAGCTCGGCTTCCTGGGGCTGGTTGATGCGCCCGGTGACGAACAGCGGAATGTTCAAACCGGCCTTGAACGTCCCGGCTTCTTTAGCCAGGTACGCCGCTTCGATCGCCATCGGCGGCACGATGTGCACCGCGCCGCCAAGGGATGCCGAAGTGCCGGCGACGATATGCACGTAATCGAGCTGCGCTTGCAGTAACTGCACGGCGGCCAGGGATTCGTCTTCGGTCAGGCCTTCCGGGTCGCGCTCGTCGGCGGAGATGCGCAGGCCGACGATGAACTGCTCGTCGGTCGCCTCGCGCACAGCGGCTATGACCTCGCGCAGAAAACGCAAACGCTGTTCCAACCCGCCGTTGTAGCCATCGGTACGCCGGTTGACCCGCGGATTGATGAATTGCGCCGGCAGGTAACCGTGGCTGGCCACGACCTCGACGCCGTCGATGCCTGCCTGGTGCAGGCGGCGGGCGGCAGCGGCATAACCGGCGACGATCTCGTCGATCATGGCCTGGTCCAGCGCGCGGGGCATCACCCGGAAGCGTTCGTTGGGCACCGACGAGGCGGAGTAGGCCACCGCCAGCAGGCCATCGCTGGACTCCATGATCTCCCGCCCCGGATGGAACACCTGGGACAACACCACGGTGCCGTGGGCGTGGCAGGTTTGCGCCAGTTTGCGGTAGCCCTCGATGCACGCGTCGTCGGTGGCCATCAGCACGTGGGAGGTGTAGCGCGCACTGTCATGCACGCCGGCCACTTGCAGCACGATCAACCCGGCACCGCCTTCGGCACGCGCCCGGTGATAGGCGATCAATTGTTCATTGACCAGGTTGTCGGTGGGCATCGAGGTGTCGTGTCCGCTGGACATGATGCGGTTCTTCAGGCGCTTGCCACGGATCTCCAGGGGTTCGAACAGGTGCGCGAAGGCGGGTGTCGAGGTCGGCATGGTGCGGGTACTCCAGGCTGGCTGACCTGTGTAGGAGCGAGCATGCTCGCGATGGTCGTCAACGATAACGCTGGGTATCTGACACCCCGCGGCGTTCTCAGGTCCATCGCGAGCAGGCTCGCTCCTACAGAGGCATCAGGTTTCGTTGTAATTATTGCGCTATAGAAATTTACCTTCAGTAAAAAATCAACTTGTTTTTTTACTGTGGCGTGGAGTAGTTTCGTCTCGAGCCCGCTCCCGGGCCGAACCTCACAACAATAAAAAAGGGCTGCGCGGGCCTTGGGTCCCGTGGCACCTGCAAGAGGAACCACTGATGAAATCGCACACGCTCAAGCACGGTTTTTATCCCTTGGTGTTGTCCGTGGCCATGGGCCTGGGCAGCGCTCAGGCAGCATCGGACATGGTGGTGGTCGGATACGGCGGAGCCGGACAAAAAGCCCAGGACATGGCGTTCTTTCAACCCTTCGCCGCCGAGGATCAAAGCAAGGTGATCCAGAGCGAATACAACGGCGAGATGGCGAAAATCAAAGTGATGGTCGACACCGGCAACGTCGACTGGGACGTGGTGCAGATCGAAGGCCCGGACCTGATGCGCGGCTGCGAGGAAGGCATGTACGAGCGTCTGGACTGGACACGTCTGGGCCACGCCGACCAGTTGATCCCCGAGGCGGCGCAGGAATGCGGGTCTGCGGCGCTGGTGTGGAGCGTGGCGATTGCCTACGACACCGACAAACTGTCCCAGGCCCCGACCTCGTGGGCAGACTTTTGGGACGTAAAGAAAACCCCCGGCAAGCGTGGGCTGCGCAAACGCGCGGTGTACAACCTGGAGTTCGCCTTGCTGGCCGACGGGGTCAAGACCGAAGACGTCTACAAGGTGCTCGGCACCCCGCAGGGTGTGGACCGGGCATTCGCCAAACTCACTGAGCTCAAGCCTTACATCCAGTGGTGGGAGGCGGGCGCACAACCGCCGCAATGGCTGACCGCCGGCGATGTGGTGATGACCTCGACCTACAGCGGACGCATCGCCGACGCCGCGCAGAAAGGCAGCCACCTCGCTCTGGTCTGGCCCGGCAGCCTGTACGGCATGGACTACTGGGCGATCATCAAAGGCTCCCGGCATGTGGATCAGGCCAAGCGTTTTATCGCCTTCGCCAATCAGCCGGACGCCCAGGTCAACTACGTGCAGCAGATCCCCTACGGCCCGACCAACACCCAGGCCGCCGCACGGCTGGACGACAAACTGGCGCAATGGGTGCCCACCGCGCCGCAGAACCTCAAGGGCGCACTGTCGATGAACGTCGGTTTCTGGGTCGATCATGGCGAAGAGCTCGAAGAGCGCTTCAACGCCTGGGCCAGCAAATAATCACGGATGGCTGGACGTGTCCAAGCGTCCAACCATACTGTCTGCCCCAGCCGATCAGCCTGGAGAACCACAAGAATGAACAACATCGCTACCCACCTGGCCCCTGAACGCAGCGCCACCGAGCAGCGCCTGCGTGAGGAGCTGGCGGCCTGTTACCGCTTGATTACGCACTTTCGCATGACCGATCTGATCTTCACCCACATCTCGGTGCGCATTCCGGGGCCGGAGCATCACTTTCTGATCAACCCTTACGGGCTGATGTTCGATGAAATCACCGCGTCGAATCTGGTGAAGATCGACCTCGATGGTCACGCCGTGGAGCCGTCGCCGTATCCGGTCAACCCGGCCGGTTTTGTGATTCACAGCGCGATCCATGGTGCCCGTGAAGATGCGCAATGCGTGCTGCATACCCATACCAAATCCGGGTGTGCGGTGGCGGCGTTGAGGTGCGGGTTGTTGCCGGTGAACCAGATTTCCATGGAGTTCTATGGCCGCGTTGCCTACCACGACTATGAAGGCGTGGCGCTGGACCTGAGCGAGCAGCAACGGCTGGTGGCGGACTTGGGCGACAAGTCGGTACTGATGCTGCGCAACCATGGTTTGCTGACGGTGGGCGAGACGGTGAGCCAAGCGTTCCTGCGCATGTACTACCTGGAAAAGGCCTGTGAGATTCAGTTGGCGGCCATGGCTGCCGGTGAGTTGGTGCTGCCGCCGGCGGAGGTTTGCGCGCATACCGAGCGGCAGTTCAATGATCCGGGGCGACCGTTGGAGGACGGGGAACTGAGTGATCCCGATGCCATGCAACTGGCCTGGGCGGCGTTGTTGCGGATGCTGGATCGGGTGGCGCCGGGGTATCGGGACTGACCTCGGCTCTCGGTTGTTCAGTCTGGCCTCATCGCGAGCAGGCTCGCTCCCACAGGGGGTTTGCGTAGTACACGGAATATGTGGCAACCCGGATCAAATGTGGGAGCGGGCTTGCTCGCGAAGCAGGCACCACGGTCTACCAGACTGGCAACTGACTGGAGCAATGGCCCGCTCTTGCTGTACAGTCGTTCAGCCCGCCGCTTACCCGCACAGGCCTAAACGATTGAACCAAGGAGCGTGTCGCCGATGAATCAGGAAGCCCGTTTTTCCCGCATGGAACCGGAGTTGCGCAAAGCCAACCTGATCGAGGCGACGCTGGTGTGCCTCAAGCGTCACGGCTTCCAGGGCGCGTCGATCCGCAAGATATCCGCCGAGGCCGGGGTCTCGGTGGGGCTGATCAGCCATCACTATTCCGGCAAGGATGAACTGGTGGCCGAGGCCTACATGGCGATCACCGGGCGGGTCATGACCTTGCTGCGCGATGCCATGGAGCAAGCCGCGCCGAATGCCCGGGAGCGCTTGTCGGCGTTTTTCCGTGGATCGTTTTCCGCCGAGCTGCTCGATCCGCAACTGATCGATGCGTGGCTGGCGTTCTGGGGCGCGGTGAAAACCGCCGAGGCCATCAACCAGGCCCACGATCATTCCTATGGCGAGTATCGCGGCATCCTGCGCAAGGTTCTGGCGGAACTGGCCCGGGAGGAAGGCTGGGAAAATTTCGACGCCGACCTTGCCGCTATCAGTCTCAGCGCGTTGCTCGACGGCTTGTGGCTGGAGTCCGGGCTGAACCCCGGTACCTTCACCCCGGAGCAAGGCATCCAGATTTGCGAGGCCTGGGTCGATGGTTTACAGGCCGGCGGACGCCAGCGTTTTTGCGTGCAGACGAGCGACTGTTGATCAGTCGTTCAGTACTGGATACTCTCTGGCGCCGATGCAGGAAAACACTCTAATAAGAAACTGGCCTTCGGGCCTGAGCCGGACACCAAGCGATGACTCCTCGGGTATTGATCGTCGATGACGATCCGCTGATTCGTGATCTGCTGCACGCCTACCTGTCCCAGGAAGGTTACGAAGTCCATTGCGCCGCCACGGCGGAATTGGCGGAAACCTTCCTCGCCAGCCAGACCGTCGACCTGGTGATGCTCGACATCCGCCTGCCGGGCAAGGACGGCCTGACCCTGACCCGCGAGCTGCGGGTGCGGTCGGAGGTCGGGATCATCCTGATCACCGGGCGCAACGATGAAATCGACCGCATCGTCGGCCTTGAATGCGGCGCCGATGACTACGTGATCAAACCCCTCAATCCAAGGGAACTGGTGTCCCGGGCGAAAAACCTGATTCGCCGGGTCCGTCATGCGCAAACCCCAGCGCCGGCCGTCGTGGCGGCCAAGCCGGTCAAGCAGTTCGCCGACTGGGCGTTGGACACCGACCGCCGTCGCCTGATCGACCCGTCCGGCAGCGAAACCCTGCTGACCCACGGCGAATACCAGTTGCTCAGCGTGTTCCTGCGCAACAGCGGCCACACCCTCAGCCGCGACCAGTTGATGGACCAGATCCGCAACCGCGAATGGGTGCCCAACGACCGCTCCATCGACGTGCTGGTCGGGCGCCTGCGCCGCAAGTTGCACGACGATCCGGCCGAACCCCAGTTGATCATCACCATTCACGGCGCCGGTTACCTGTTCACCGCCAGCGTGGCGGCCTGAAGCTGATGGCGCGATGGTTTTGCTTGCTGGCGCTGCTGGTGGCCGGCCATGCCGTCGCGGCGGACAAGGTTCGCTATTGCGATTACCCGGTGTACCCGCCGATCTCCTGGAGTGATGGCAAGCAGGTGCGCGGCCTGGCACCGAACGTGGTGAAAAACCTGTTCGGCCAGTTGGGTTACGAGGTCGAGATCGTGGTGCTGGGCAACTGGAAACGCTGCCTGCTGGACGCCGCCGAAGGCCGGGTCGATGTGGTGCTGGCCTACAGCACCGCGCAACGGGAGCAAAGCATGCTGTTCTCGACAGTGCCGGTATTGCGTGAAGAAGTGGCGTTGTTCATCAACCGCCAGCACCCGGTGAAATTCGAACAACTGGACGACCTGGCCCATTACCGTGGTGGCCTGTTGTTTGGCGAGAGCTACGGTGTGGAGTTCGATCGCATGGTCGCGCGCAACAACAATATCGAATGGGTTTCCGACAGCCACCAGAACTTCGGCAAGCTGATTCGCGGGCGCATCGATTTCATCACCCAGGAGCGACGCACCGGCCAGCTGTACGTGGAAAACCTGCCCGGTGGCCAGGACATCATTGCCTTGCCCAAGGCATTGAACGTGGACTATCTGCGGGTTGCCGTGTCGCGGCGCTCGCCCTTGGCCGCTCGCATGCCCGAGATCAATGCGCAGTTGCAACGCATGGTCGATGCCGGTGACATCGAGCGCTGGCTCAACGAGAGCGAAGTGACCTACCGCGACATGATCAACCTGCCGGCGGATGCGCAATGATTCGCGCCCGTCCCGGTGGACTGTTGCGGCGCCTGTTGCTGTTCATTCTGTTGTTCAGCCTGTGCTTCACCGTGCTGGCCAGCAGCGTGCAGCTGTACATCGAGTATCGACGGGAAATGCGCGACATCGATTCGCGCATGGAGCTGATCCGCGCCGGCTACCTGGCCAGCCTGGAACGCAGCCTCTGGGACTTGAACCAGGAGCAGTTGAACGTGCAGTTGCGCGGGCTGGTGGACTTCTCCGACGTCGCCCGGGTGCACTTGACCAGCGCCGATTTCGACCTGGTTCAGGGCAACCCGGACCCCACGGGACCGCTGCGTATCGAGCGTTTTGTCCTGGACTATCAGCCGCCGTCCGGCCCTTTGCGCAACCTTGGCGAGCTGGAGGTCAGTACGGATCTGGGGGCGGTGTACCAGCGTCTCTACGCCACCGGTTTGACCAGTCTGTTGTGGATGGCGGTGTTCCTCTGCGGTCTGGCCGTGGCGTTGTCGGGGTTGTTTTATCGACTGGTGACCCGGCACCTGAAAGTCATGGCCGAGTTTGCCCGGCGCATCGCCGCCGGTGAATGGCATGAACCCCTGCACCTGGACAAGCGTCGCGGCAGCGATGAAATCGACACCGTGGCCCATGCGCTGGACGATATGCGCCGGGCGATCCTGCGGGACATCGAGCGCCGGGAAACCGATCGCCTGGCCTTGCAGGACAATCGTGACGAGCTGCTGAAAATGGTCGAGCGCCGCACCGCCAGCCTGATGCGCGCCAAAGACGAGGCGGAAGCGGCCAACCTTGCCAAGTCGCGGTTCCTGGCGACCATGAGCCACGAACTGCGCACGCCACTCAATGGCATTCTCGGCATGGCCGAGCTGCTGCGCGGCGCGCGTCTGGACGCCCAGGACGGCAAACGCCTGGATGCCTTGCACAAGGCCGGCGAAGGCTTGCTGACGATACTCAATGAGGTGCTGTATTTCGCCAAGCTGGAGGAGGGCGTCAGCCATCCCGAACCGGTGGATTTCTCGCTGCGCCAGTTGCTCGACGAGGTACTCACGCTGTTGGAACCGAGAGCGCTGAACAACGACACGATCCTCAGTTGCCGCATCGATCAACGGATTGCCGAGTATCACCACGGTGCCGAGCAGTTCCTGCGTCAAGTGCTGAGCAACCTGCTGGCCAACGCGATCAAGTTCACCGAAGGCGGCGAAGTCAGCGTCGAGGTAGCGCTGCTCAGCGAAACCGGTGAACAGGCGGGGCAGCGGCTGAGGGTCAGTGTCACGGACGACGGCATCGGCATTGCCCCTTTGACGCAGGCGAAGATTTTCGAGCGCTTCACCCAGGCCAGCGAAGAAGTCGCGCAACGTTTTGGTGGCACCGGGCTGGGGTTGGCGATCTGCAAACATCTGGTGGAGCAGATGGGCGGCTGCATCGGCGTGGACAGTGAAGAGGGGCGCGGCAGTTGCTTCTGGTTCGAACTGTCCTTGCCGCCGGCAAGCGGCGTGGCTGAGGCCCCGCCGGTGCGGGCGGCGGGGCCGGCACTGAACATCCTGGTGGTCGAAGACGTGGCGCTCAATCGCGAAGTGGTCAAGGGCTTGCTGCAACGGGACGGCCACCGGGTGTGGCTCGCCGAAGAAGCGGATCAGGCACTGGAACACTGCGCGGCGCGGGTGTTCGATCTGATGCTGCTGGACGTGCATCTGCCGGGCATCAGCGGTGTCGAGTTATGCCGGCAGATCCGCAACGGTGACGGACCGAACCGCCATACGCGCATTTTCGCCTTGACCGCCAGCGTGCAACCGGCACTGGTGCGCGGTTATCTGGAGGCCGGTATGGACGGTGTCCTGGCCAAACCCTTGAAGCTGGAAAACCTGCGCCAGGTGCTGGAAGGGCAGGCGCCTATGGCCGAGTCGCTGCCGAGCGATGAGGCAATGGACTGGCCGCTGTTGCAGACCCATCGCAACTTGCTCGGCGAGCAAAAAGTCCAGAGTTTGCTGGCGGTGCTGCGCGACTCGATTCTTCAGCACCGCGATGCGCTGCATGAAGCCATTGCCGCCGACGACTGCACCGAGGTCGCGCAACTGGCGCACCGTCTGGCCGGCAGTTGTGATTCGCTGGGGTTTCGCTCACTGGCCACGATGCTCAGGGCGCTGGAGACGTTGGCCTTGGGCAACGATGAATCGGCGATCCGCCACATGAACCCCGCGCTGGATGAACAAATGCAGCAGGCACTGACCACCCTGAAAGGCCTGTTGCAAAGCTGACGTACAAGTTTGTTACGACTTTGTACAACTTCGATCTTTACGGTCAACGCGAACTTACATGGCTTTCCAATAATCGACGCAACCGCCGCAGCGCGGTCTTCGAAGCTTATTGGAGATAATAATAATGAATTGCCGTAAAGCTGATCCCTCCCTGCGCCGTGACGAGCTGTCGCGCGCTGCAAACCTCACTGACTGCTGAGGTGCCGACATGAACGAAAATACTGATCATAAAGGCATCCAGCTGACCCGCGCCCTCAAGAGCCGGCACATCTTCATGCTGTCGTTGGGCGGCGTCATCGGCACCGGGTTGTTCATGGGCTCCGGCGTGACCATCAATCAGGGCGGCCCGGTGGGGGCGATCCTGGCTTACCTGGTCGCGGGTTTCCTGATGTACCTGGTGATGGTCTGCCTGGGTGAACTGTCGGTGCAGATGCCGGTGTCCGGTTCGTTCCAGACCCATGCCACCAAATACATCGGCCCGGCCACCGGGTTCATGATCGGCTGGGTGTACTGGATGAGTTGGGCCACCACCGTGGGCCTGGAGTTCACCGCCGCCGGCATGCTGATGACCCGCTGGTTCCCGGAGGTGCCGATCTGGTACTGGTCGGCGCTGTTCGTGGTGGTGCTGTTCGGTATCAATGCCATGGCGACCCGCGCCTTTGGTGAAGCCGAATACTGGTTCTCGGGGATCAAGGTCGCGGCGATTCTCGGTTTCATCGTGGTCGGCGTGCTGGTGATCTTCGGCGTGATGCCCCTGAGCAGCGGCGCACCGGCACCGATGGCGAGCAACCTGATCGGCGATTCGTTGTTCCCCAACGGCCTGTCGGCGGTGTTCGCGGTGATGATGACCGTGGTCTACGCGTTCCAGGGTTGCGAGATCATGGGCGTGGCGGCCGGTGAAACCGATCAGCCGGAAAAGAGCATTCCCCGCGCCGTACGCAACGTGGTGTTCCGCGTGCTGATCTTCTACGTGCTGGCGATCATCGTGCTGTCGGCCATCGTGCCGTGGCAGCAGGCGGGCCTGATGGAAAGCCCGTTCGTGCAGGTGTTCGACATGGTCGGCATTCCTTATGCGGCCGACCTGATGAACTTCGTGATCCTCACCGCGATCCTCTCGGTGGGCAACTCCGGCCTGTATGCCTCGACGCGCATCCTGTGGGCGATGTCGAAAACCGGTATGGCGCCGAAAAGCCTGTCGCATCTGAGCAAACGCGGTGTGCCATTGCGCGCCTTGAGCATCACCCTGTGCTTCGCACTGGTGTCGCTGATGACCAGCTTCGTCGCCGCCGACACCTTGTTCATGGTGCTGATGGCGGTGAGCGGCATGTCCGGCACCGTGACCTGGATTGTCATCGCGCTGGCGCAGTACAAGTTCCGCAAGGCGTATCTGCGTGATGGCGGCAAACTCAGCGACCTGAAATACCGCGCGCCTTGGTTCCCGGTATTGCCGCTGATGTGCATCACGCTGTGCTGCTCGCTGTTCGTGTTCCTGGCCCTGGATGAAACCCAGCGCCCGTCGTTGTATTGGGGCTTTGGATTCATTGCGCTGTGCTATGGCGCGTACTTCCTGATTCATCGCAAGCGCCAGGGCGTGTTGGCGCCGAGCTTGCCGACTGCATAACACCTCCAGATAACCGTTTCCCCTGTAGGAGCGAGCCTGCTCGCGATAGCGGTGGATCAGTCAACAGAAATGTTGAATGTGATTCCCTCATCGCGAGCAGGCTCGCTCCTACAGTTGTTTTGTGCTGGGTGTAGGCAGTTGTTCGAAGTTGTAACAGCGCTAACGGCTTACGCTCGCCCATCTATAAATAATTCAAAAAAATCAATGTGTTACATGATTATTGAGCTTGTTACAGCCCATTCCTCCGCCGATTGCCGCCTTACTGAACACTCGTTTAGTATGGCCTCAAGTCGCATCACCTCAGACCAATCACAATAATTCGAGGATTCCCATGACCACTCAATCGTCGCTGCTCAGCCAGGTCGAAGCAGGCGTTGCCTGGATCACCCTCAATCGCACTGCCCAGCGCAATGCGCTGGACATTCCGACGCTGAAAAACCTGCACACCTTGCTCGACGGTTTCAACGCCGATCCAGCGGTGCGCGTGGTGGTGCTCACCGGCAGCGGCCGCAGTTTCTGTGCCGGCGCTGACCTCGATGAATGGGCCGATGCTGAAGCTCGGGGCGCGCTGGAAACCTACGGCTGGACCGAAACCGCCCACGCCTTGATGACCCGCCTGCACAGCCTGGAAAAACCCACCATCGCCGCCATCAACGGCACCGCCGTCGGCGCCGGGATGGACTTGACCCTGTGCTGCGACCTGCGCATCGCCGGGCAATCGGCACGCTTCAAGGCCGGCTACACCAGCATGGCGTACTCGCCGGACGCCGGCGCCAGTTGGCACCTGCCGCGTTTGATCGGCAGCGAACAGGCCAAGCGCCTGCTGTTCCTCGACGAATTGTGGGGCGCCGACCGTGCCCTAGACGCCGGTCTGGTTAGCGATGTCTGTGCCGACGATCAACTGCTGACGGTCACCAGCGAACTCGCCGCACGCCTGGCTGCCGGTCCGACCTTCGCCTTCGCCCAGACCAAAAAACTCATGCGTGAAGGCGCCGAACGCAGCCTGCCGGAACAACTGCAAGCCGAGCTTGCCGCCGGTTTGCTCTGCGGTCGCAGCGAAGACGGCAACGAAGCCCTGCGCGCCGCCATGGAAAAACGCCCGGCACGTTTCATCGGTCGTTGATTCCTCTCCATCTCCCAGAACACGAACAACAGGTAGCAGCATGAATTTCCAACTGACCCAAGAACAAGAAATGTTGGTGGACTCGGTACGCAGCTTCGTCGAGAAGGAACTGCTGCCCTATGAAGAGCAAGTCGACCGCGCCGACGAGGTCTCCCCGGAGCTGGCGGCACAGATTCGCGGCAAGGCGATCGCGGCAGGTTTCTACGCCTTCAACATGCCCGAAGAAGTGGGTGGTGGCGGCCTGGATTACCTGTCCCAGGCGCTGATCGAACGTGAGCTGTCCAAGGTGTCCTGGGCGCTGCATGTGTTCGTCGCACGGCCGTCGAAAATCCTCATGGCCTGCACCGGCGACCAGATCAACGACTACCTGTTGCCGAGCATCCAGGGCGAAAAAATCGACTGCTTCGCCCTGACCGAGCCGGGTGCAGGCTCTGACGCCAACGCGATCAAGACCCGCGCCGTGCGTGAAGGCGACGACTTCATTCTCAACGGCAGCAAGCACTTCATCAGCCACGCCGGCCATGCCGATTTCGCCATCGTCTTCGCCGTGACCGACACCTACGAACACAACGGCAAAAAGCGTAACGCCGTGACCTCGTTCCTGGTCGACCGCAACACCCCGGGCATGACCATCCGCCGTGGGCCGAAGTGCGTGAGCAACCGTGGTTACCACACCTTCGAAATGTTCTTCGATGACTGCCGCGTGCCGGCCAGCAAAGTGCTGGGCGAAGTCGGCAAGGGTTGGGACGTGGCCAACGCCTGGCTGACCGCCGGGCGCGTGATGGTCGCCGCTAACTGCGTCGGACAGGCCCAGCGTGCACTGGACGTGTCCTTGCAATGGGCGGCGGACCGCAAGCAATTCGGCCAGCCGATCGGCACTTACCAGGGCGTGTCGTTCAAATTGGCCGACATGGCCACGCAAATCCGCGCCGCCGAACTGCTGACCCTGCACACCGCCTGGAAAATGGACCAGGGCACCATGACCGATGGCGAGGCCGGCATGGCCAAGCTGTTCGCCAGCGAAGTGCTGGGACGCGCCGCCGATGAAGCGGTGCAGATCTTCGGCGGCATGGGCCTGATGGACGAAGGTCCGGTGGAGCGCATCTGGCGTAATGCGCGGATCGAACGGATCTGGGAAGGCACTTCGGAAATCCAGCGCCACATCATTTCCCGCGAGCTGCTGCGGCCGCTGCTGCGCTGATCGGCCTGGAGAATTCCCATGTCCCAAACCATTCGTGACAACCTCAAACGCATGCTCGCGCCGCAACACGTGGCGTTTGTCGGCGGCCGCAGCATGGCCCGCGCCCTCATGCGCTGTGCCGAAGGCGGCTACCAAGGGCAAATGTGGCTGGTCAATCCGCAGAATGACAGCCTCGAAGGCGTACCGTGCGTACGCAATATTGCCGATCTGCCATGTGGACCGGATGCAGTCTTCATCGCCACCAACCGCGAGCTGACGCTGACCTGCGTCGCTGAACTGGCCGCCATCGGCGCGGGCGGCGCGATCTGCTACGCCTCCGGCTTCGCCGAGACCGGCGCCGAAGGCCAGGTCCTGCAACAGCAACTGCTCAAGGCCGCAGGCGACATGGCCTTGCTCGGGCCGAACTGCTACGGCCTGCTCGACTACCTGCACAGCTCCGCGCTGTGGCCGGTGGCCCATGGCGGCAAAGCGGTGGAGAAGGGCGTGGCGGTGCTGACCCAGAGCGGCAACTTCGCCTACAACCTGTCCATGAGCGACCGCTCGCTGCCGGTGGCCTACATGGCTTCGGTGGGCAATCAGGCGCAACTGGGCGTGGCTGAACTGATGGACGTGTTGCTCGACGAACCGCGCGTCACCGCCATCGGCCTGCACCTGGAAGGCCTGAAGAACGTGCCGGGTTTTGCCCGCGCCGCGCACAAGGCGCTGGAAAAGGGCATTCCGATCATCGCCCTGAAAACCGGCGTGTCGCAGATCGGCGCCGAACTGGCCTTGAGTCATACCAGTTCGCTGTCCGGTTCCGATGCGCTGTACGACGCGCTGTTTGATCGTCTCGGGGTGATCCGCGTCAGCGGCCCGGTGAGTTTTGTCGAAACCCTCAAGGCCGCGGCCTGCGGCAACCTGCCGGCGGGCAACAGCCTGATCGCGCTGGCCTGTTCCGGCGGCGACGCCGGGCTGATTGCCGACTACGCCGAACGCAACGACCTGGACCTGCCGAAACTCGATCAAGGGCAGGTCAGCGAACTCGCGCAAGTGCTGCCGACCTACGCCAACCTGGTCAACCCGCTGGATTTCACCACGGCGATCTGGGGCGACGGCGAAGCCTTGAACCGCATGCTCGACAGCGCGCTGCGCACCGAAGCCGACGCGGCGATGTTGGTGCTCGACTACCCGTCGGAGTTCACCGGCGAGCGCAAGGAATGCGACCTGCTGCTGGAGTTGTACTGCGCGGCACTGCAACGTCACGGCAAGACCGGTTTTGTCACCTCGGCCTTCCCCGAGTTGCTGCCGGCCCATGCCCGTGAGCGTCTGCACGCCCAAGGCGTCGCGGCCTTGCAGGGCGTTGAGGACGGGTTGGCCGCGTGGGGTCGCATCGCCGGTTATCAACGCAACCGCCAGGTCTTGCTGGCGCTGGGCGAATCGGCGTTGGTGCCGCTGTGCCCGCACGCGCTGGAAGGCGAGGGGCGTTTGCTCAATGAATGGGATTCCAAACAGGCATTAAAAGCCTTTGGCCTGCCGACGCCCAACGGCGTTTTGAGCACCCCGGACAAGGCCCTGAAGGACGCCGAAACCCTGGGCTATCCGCTGGTACTCAAAGCGGTCAGTGCCCAACTGCCACACAAGACCGAGGCCGGTGCCGTGGCGTTGAACCTCAAGGACGGCGCGGCATTGAGCGCTGCACTGGAGAAGATGCGCAGCAGCATTGCCGCTTACGCCCCGGGCGTAGCCTTCGATCAACTGTTACTCGAACCCATGGCCAAGCCGCCACTGGCTGAACTGATTGTCGGCATCAAGCGCGAAAACGATTTCGGCCTCGCGCTGGTGATCGGTGCCGGCGGCATTCTGGTGGAGTTGCTCAAGGACAGTCGCAGCCTGTTGCTGCCGACCACCGACGGCGCGATCCGCAATGCCTTGCTCAGCCTGCGCAGCGCACCGTTGCTGCAAGGTTTCCGTGGTCGCGAGTCTGCGGACCTGGATGCCTTGGTGACCGCCATCCGCGCCGTGGCGGACTACGCCTGCGAAAACGCCGGACACCTGCTGGAACTCGATGTGAACCCATTGTTGGTCGGTGCCCACGGCACGACTGCGGTCGATGCGTTGATTCGCTTCGGCCAGGAGTGAGGACATGAAAATGCAAAGCAAAACCTTGACCGGTGGCCAGGCCCTGGTGCGTCTGTTGGCCAACTACGGCGTCGATACCGTGTTCGGCATCCCCGGCGTACACACCCTGGAGCTGTATCGCGGCTTGCCAGGCAGCGGCATTCGCCACGTGCTGACACGCCATGAGCAGGGCGCCAGTTTCATGGCCGACGGCTATGCCCGGGTCAGCGGCAAACCCGGCGTGTGCTTCGTCATCACCGGCCCCGGCGTGACCAACGCCGCCACCGGCATCGGCCAGGCCTACGCCGACTCGATTCCGATGCTGGTGATTTCCAGCGTCAACCACAGCGCCAGCCTGGGCAAGGGCTGGGGCAGCCTGCACGAGTGTCAGGATCAACGGGCGATGACCGCACCGATCACTGCGTTCTCGGCAGTGGCGCTGACCGCCGAAGACCTGCCGGAACTGATCGCCCGTGCCTACGCGGTGTTCGACAGCGAGCGTCCGCGCCCGGTGCACATTTCGGTTCCGCTGGACGTCTTGTCGGCGCCGATTGCCCGTGACTGGAGCAATGAGGTGGTGCGTCGCCCGGGTCGTGGTCCGGCTTCCGCCACCGCCATCGATCAAGCCGTGGCCAAACTGAAGGCTGCCAAGCGACCGATGATCATCGCCGGTGGTGGTGCGCTCAATGCCGCTTCGCAACTGCAAGACATCAGCACCCGGCTCGCTGCGCCGCTGTTCACCAGCGTCGCCGGCAAGGGTCTGCTGCCGCCGGGCGCGCCGCTCAATGCCGGTTCATCCCTGTGTGTGGAGCCGGGCTGGAACCTGATCGCCGAGGCCGACGTGGTGCTGGCCGTCGGCACCGAAATGGCCGACACCGACTTCTGGCGTGAACGCCTGCCGCTCAATGGCGAACTGTTGCGCGTCGACATCGACCCGCGCAAGTTCAACGACTTCTACCCATGCGCGGTGGCATTGCACGGCGATGCACAACAAACCCTCAGTGGATTGCTTGAGCGTTTGCCGTCTGATGTGCGCGATGCCAGCGCTGCGACTGCCTCGGTCACCACTCTGCGCGAAGCGGTCAAGGCCAGCCATGGCCCGTTGCAGTCGATCCATCAATCGATTCTCGACCGTATCGCCGCAGAGCTGCCGGACAACGCATTCATCAGCACCGACATGACCCAGCTTGCGTATACGGGTAACTACGCCTTCGACAGCCTGGCCATCCGCAGCTGGTTGCACCCCACCGGCTACGGCACCTTGGGTTATGGCCTGCCGGCCGGTATCGGCGCCAAGTTCGGCGCGCCGCAGCGGCCGGGCCTGGTGCTGGTAGGTGACGGTGGTTTCCTCTACACCGCCCAGGAACTGGCCACAGCTGTCGAGGAACTAGACAGCCCGCTGGTGGTGCTGCTGTGGAACAACGACGCCCTGGGGCAGATCCGCGACGACATGATCGGCCTGGATATCGAACCCATCGGCGTATTGCCACGTAACCCGGATTTCGCCGCCCTGGCTCGTGCCTTCGGTTGCACCGTGACTCAGCCGCAAAGCCTGGCCGAGTTGCAGACCGACTTGCGCCAAGGCTTCAAGCGTAATGGCGTGACCCTGATCGAACTCAAGCATGCCTGTGCGCATTGATCTGTATTTTAAGGGGATGAAGCCATGCGCTTTTCCGATCTGACTCAACGTATCGCCGGCGACGGCGCCGCCGCGTGGGACATTCACTACCGCGCCTTGGCACTGCGCGAGCAAGGCGAAGACATTCTGCTGTTGTCCGTGGGTGATCCGGATTTCGACACGCCACAGCCTATCGTGCAGGGCGCCATCGACAGCCTGTTGAGCGGCAACACTCACTACGCCGAGGTGCGCGGCAAGCGTGCCCTGCGTGAAGCCATTGCCAAGCGTCATCAGCAGCGCAGCGGCCAGTCGGTTTCGGCGGATCAGGTCACCGTGCTGGCCGGGGCGCAATGTGCGCTGTTCAGCGTGGCCCAATGCGTGCTCAATCCGGGTGACGAGGTGATCGTCGCCGAACCGATGTACGTCACCTACGAAGCGGTGTTTGGGGCTTGTGGCGCCGTGGTGGTGCCGGTGCCCGTGCGTTCGGAAAACGGTTTTCGCGTGCTGCCCGAAGACGTCGCCGCGCGTATCACCCCACGTACCCGGGCGCTGGCACTGAACAGCCCGCACAACCCGTCCGGCGCGAGTCTGCCGCGCAGCACCTGGGCTGCTTTGGCTGAGTTATGCATCGGCCACGACCTGTGGCTGATTTCCGATGAGGTCTACAGCGAATTGCTGTTCGAAGGCGAGCACGTCAGCCCGGCGAGCCTGCCGGGCATGGCCGAACGCACCGCGACCCTCAATAGCCTGTCGAAATCCCACGCCATGACCGGCTGGCGTGTCGGCTGGGTGGTGGCGCCGCCATCCCTGGCCGCGCACCTGGAAAACCTCGCGTTGTGCATGCTCTATGGCTCGCCGGATTTCATTCAGGATGCTGCCGTGGTGGCCCTGGAAAGCAACCTGCCGGAACTCGAAGCCATGCGCGAAGCCTATCGCCAACGTCGCGATCTGGTGTGCGACAGCCTGGCCGATTGCCCCGGCGTGCGGGCGTTGAAACCCGATGGCGGGATGTTCGTGATGCTCGATATCCGCCAGACCGGGCTCAGCGCCCAGGCGTTTGCCGACCGTCTGCTGGATCGCCACGGCGTGTCGGTCCTGGCGGGCGAGGCCTTTGGTCCGAGCGCGGCGGGGCATATTCGCCTCGGTCTGGTGGTCGGCGCCGAACCGCTGCGCGATGCCTGCCAGCGCATTGCCCGTTGTGCTCACGAATTGATGGAGGCCCAGAATCATGCTTAATCACAAGTCACTGTTTATTGATGGTCGCTGGCAAACTCCGTCGGGGCAGGGCATCGCCGAGGTGATCAATCCGGCCACCGAAGAAGTGTGCGGCAGCGTTCCACTGGGTGATGAACTCGATGTCGAAAACGCCGTGGCGGCTGCACGCCGGGCGTTCGACTCATGGTCGCGTACACCGTCCAGCGTGCGTGCCGGTTACATCCGCGCCCTGGCCGATCAACTGCGCAATCGTGCCGATGAGATGGCCGCGGTCATCACCACTGAACTGGGCATGCCGGTGCAATGGTGTCGTTCGGTGCAGGTCGACGGGCCGATCGCTGGCCTTGAGCAGTATGTCGAACTGGCTCATCTCATGGACGAAGTGCGCGAAGTCGGCAATTCGCTGGTGATCCGCGAGGCCGTGGGTGTCTGCGCGTTCATCAACCCGTGGAATTACCCGCTGCACCAGCTGATCGGCAAACTCGCCCCGGCACTGGCCGCCGGTTGCACGGTGGTGGTCAAACCGAGCCAGGAAACCCCGCTGCATGCCTTCCTGCTGGCGCAAATGATCGAGGACATCGGCCTGCCGGCCGGGGTGTTCAACCTGGTCAGCGGCCCGGGCTCGAAAGTCGGCGAAGCGCTGGCCAAACACCCGGACGTGGACATGGTGTCGTTCACCGGCTCCACCGGCGCCGGGGTGCGGGTCGCGCAGGCGGCGGCGCCATCGGTCAAACGGGTGTGCCTGGAACTGGGCGGTAAGTCGCCGCTACTGATCGCCGAGGATGCCGATCTCGCAGCGGCGGTGCGCTACGGCGTGCAGGACGTGATGATCAACTCGGGCCAGACCTGCACCGCGCTGACCCGCATGCTGCTGCCGGCCAGCCGTTACGCCGAGGCCGTGGAACTGGCGTTGGCGGAAACCCTGAGCCTGCGCATGGGCGATCCCCTCGACCCACAAAGCTTTCTCGGCCCGATGTGTTCGGTCGGGCAAAAATGCACCGTGCTCGACTACATCAAGGTTGGCCAACAGGAAGGCGCACGGCTGCTGTGCGGCGGTGACACGCCGTCGACGTTCGAACGCGGCTTCTATGTCAGCCCGACGCTGTTCGCCGATGTCGACAACCGCATGCGCATCGCCCAGGAAGAAATCTTCGGCCCGGTGCTGTGCCTGATTCCCTATACCGATGAGGCGCAAGCGATCCAGATCGCCAACGACTCGCCGTTCGGCCTGTCCAGCGGCGTCTGGGCCGGCAGTGCCGAGCGCGCCTTGCACCTGGGACGGCAGATGCGCGCCGGTCAGTGCTTCCTCAACGGCGCGGCGTTCAATTATCAGGCGCCATTCGGTGGCTACAAACAGTCGGGTAACGGTCGTGAATGGGGTGAAGAGGGGTTGAACGAGTTCGTCGAAGTGAAGGCGATCCAGGTGTGACGGTTGGCGACGCAAACTGTTCATCACCCACGATGTTGCTACTCCACACCTTCAACCGATTCGCTGGAACAAGTCTAAGGAACCACCATGAAAGTACTGATCGTCCACGCCCACCCGGAGCCGCAATCCTTTACCGCCGCCCTGCGTGACCAGGCCGTCGCCACCCTCGAAGCCCAGGGCCACGAAGTGCAGGTCAGCGACCTGTACAAAATGAACTGGAACCCGGTGGCCAGCGACGCGGACTTTTCCTCCCGGGAAAACCCTGAATACCTGGTCTATGCCCTGGAACAACGCCTGGGCGTGAAGAGCCAGTCAATGGCGCCGGACATCCAGGCTGAGTTGGACAAACTGCTGTGGGCCGATCTGCTGATCCTCAACTTTCCGATCTTCTGGTTCTCCACCCCGGCCATGCTCAAGGGCTGGATCGACCGGGTGCTGGTGTCCGGCATCTGCTATGGCGGCAAGCGCTTCTACGATCAGGGTGGTTTGGCCGGCAAGAAAGCGCTGGTGACAGTGACCCTGGGTGGTCGTGAACACATGTTTGGTGAGGGCGCGATTCATGGACCGTTGGAGGACATGCTGCGACCGATTTTGCGTGGCACGTTGGCCTATGTCGGTTTTGACGTGCTGGAACCGTTCGTGGCGTGGCATGTGCCGTACATCAGTGAAGAGGCGCGCCAGCAATTTCTGGTTGATTACAGCCAGCGTTTGCAACACCTGAGTGATGATCAGCCTCTGGTGTTTCCGAAGTTGGCGCAGTTCGATGACAAGCTCTATCCACTGACCACCAATGCCTGACTGACACCTCATACCCTGTAGGAGCGAGCCTGCTCGCGATAGCGGTGGGTCAGTAAGCAAGATGTTGACTGACACGCCCTCATCGCGAGCAGGCTCGCTCCTACAGTTCTTTGTGTTGGCTGTCCTATTTGGGGGTGTTTAAGAGGTTGTTTAGCGGGTGTCAGCGTTACGTCTGGCAAGCTACAACGGCTTGCGTCTTTGCCTACAGCTACGCCAGAATCCGCCGGCTTGTGCGTCTTGGAGCCGGGTTCTATCGTTTGCCGGTCGCTGCAAAACAGCAGCGATCGGGTTTGGTAGCCCGTCTTCGTTCTAGGCGCATTGCGTCACCTTAATGCAGTCATTTTTTGGGCTGTGTCTTATATGGTGGCCATGCGCGGGGCTCCCTTGCGGGCGCCGGGTTCTAGTGCGACCGGTCTACCAACCCGCGTGTGGCCGCCACCCTTCGTTTGGTAGCGAGGGTGATGGTTCCTTATTATTCGCGCTAGAGGTCCATTCCATGTTCAAAGTTACACCCAATCCCCCGGACACCGATCCCGCATCCCCGTACGAAAGCCTCGACTCCCAAAAACTCCACGAAGCCGCCGAGCGCGCCCTCGATCATTACCTCAACCCCGGCCCCGGCATCATGGCCACGCCGCGTAAACCCGGCAGCATGTTCATCGTTAATCCCGAGCTGTGTACCGAGACCCTGCTGGTGCACGCCTGCGAGTCGCTGGCTTCGGCCCATGTCATGGCCAACGATCTGGTGGATCATCTGCAAGGCACCAGCCGCAATGCGCTGCTGGGCATTGCGCAAGTGATCATGCTCGGAGAACTGGCGGTGAATCGGGCGCTGGATCAACTCGATCCGCCTGAATAACCACAAATCTCCAGATCACAGAATGACCTGTGGGAGCGAGCTTGCTCGCGATGGCGGTAGGTCAGTCAACTTGGATGTTGAGACTGATGCCCTCATCGCGAGCAAGCTCGCTCCCACAGTTTGATCTTCAGTGCGTTCGAATCCACGCGCCATTGTTCTGAATACGCAAACACTGATGTCGCCGAGAATGGAATTGTTGGTGCAGTGGTGGACTTGTAGCCTCCATTACGCCGAACACCACGATCCGCCAACGATCGAGTGGAGCCCGGGCCAGGGCTCATCAAGACGTCATACCTTGCTTTCGGCCTCATGCCCCTTCGGGGGATTGGCGCCTAATAAAAATAAGGAAGGCAGGTATGAGTATTCGTGCATGGGTTTGCGCAGCAACCCTGGTCGCGCCCGTTCTGGGTGCCGAGGTTTTGTTTCCCTCTATGGCTCTGGCAGCAGACGATCCCATGGGTTCGCTGGTGCGCAGTGTGTTCGGCGACAGCCTTGAGCGCGAACACGGGATCAAGGTCTACGGCTGGGCTCAGGCCGGTGTGATCTATAACAACAACGGCACGGATGACGTCAGCAAGCAAAGCTTCTTCAATACCGACGAAGGTGTGAACCTCAACCAGTTCGCCCTGGCCGTGGAAAAGAAACCCAAGAGTAATGTGATCGGCCGCGTGGGACCGTTTCCCGGCGCGATGCCGCAAGAAGCTGACTGGGGTTTTAACGTCACGGCGCTGTACGGCAAGGACGCACGCTTCTTCAAGACTTACGGCTGGGACGAAGACCTGAGCGTCAACCGCGACAACAAGCCTGAAGATCCGGCGTTCACCGTCGCCCAGGCTTACGTCAACTTCTACTTCCCCGTGCTCGGCGGCTCGGAGTTGATGATCGGGATTTTCCACACGCCGCTGGAAAACGAAATCGGTTTCGCCTTGCCATCCCCGGCACCGACTGACTTTTACTCCCACACCTACTCATTCATGCACGGCCCGGCCAAACATGCCGGAGCGCTGTACTCGTTCAAACTGCCTTCGGCGCCTGGCGAAAGCATGCTCGGCTTCGAACTGGGGGTGGTCCAGGGCTGGAACAACCTGCAAGACCCCAATCACTCGCCGGACGTGATCGCCAACGTACGCTGGCGCTCGGCGGACTTCGGCACCTGGATCGACTGGGAAAACATCTACGGCAATGGCGCTGGCGATAGTTTCGCCGAATGCAGCTGTGGGTCGCCGCTGCCGGCGGGCACCAAGGATGACGACTACAAGCGTCTGGCGTCTTACCTGACGCTTTCGCAGATCATCGATCCGAACAACCGCGTGGCGCTGGAGTTGAATTACGGCAAGCAGGAGCAGGGCGCTTTCGCCGGGTTTGCCAACAAAAACGACGCCACCTGGTATGGCACGGACGTCAACTGGTACCACAAACTCAGCGAAAACCTGATGTGGAACAGTCGCGCCGAGTGGTTCTACACCGACGCCCCGGTCCACGTGATGATGGCCAATATCGACCCGCACACCGGTATTCCCGATCCGACCTGGGGCAGTTTCTACGGCGTCACCACCAACCTGGCCTGGACGCCGACACCCAACGTGCGCCTGCGTCCGGAACTGCGCTACGACATCCACTCAGGCTCCGGCCGCGATGCCTATGCCGATGGCGAAAAGGACTCGCAAGTGGTTGCGTCATTCGACGTCAGTTTTTTCTTCTAAACGGATTTCTCCGGTTTACCCCTGACCCTGCGTGATGGCCCGGCCACACGTGGCGACCCTGTTCGTCCAGGCTTTTGGAGTACTTACATGACAGACAACAACGATAAAAACCTGTTTGGCCGCGACTTCTCCCGCCGTGATTTCCTGCGCAGTACCGGCGTGGCTGCCGGCGGCGTGGCACTGGCCAGCCTGCCGTTCAACTTTGCCATTGGCAGCGAGCGGGTGATCAAGCTCGGTTATGTCAGCCCGCAGACCGGGCCGTTGGCGCCCTTTGCGGCGGCCGACAACTACATCATCGAGTCGCTCAAGCAAGTCTTGAAGAACTCGATCACCGTGGCCGGCAAGGCCTATCGCCTGGAGGTCATCGTCAAGGACAGCCAGTCCAACCCCAACCGCGCGGCGGAAGTGGCGAGCGAGCTGATTCTCTCGGACCAGGTCGATCTGATGCTGGTGTCGTCGACCCCGGAAACCACCAACCCGGTGTCCGACCAATGCGAAATCAACGAAATCCCGTGCATCTCCACGGTGGCGCCGTGGCAGCCGTGGTTCTTTACCCGTGGCGGCAAGCCGGAGCAAGGTTTCGAATGGACTTACCACTTTTTCTGGGGCCTGGAAGATGTGATCGGTACTTACAGCGCCATGTGGGGGGCGATGCCGTCCAACAAAGTCGTCGGCGGCCTGTTCCCCAATGACGGCGACGGCAATGCGTGGGGCGACCAGAAGCTCGGTTTCCCGCAGGTACTGGCGCAAAAGGGCTTTCAACTGGTCGACCCTGGTCGCTTTCAGAGCCTGACCGACGATTTCTCCGCACAAATCGCCGCGTTCAAAAAGGCCGACGTCGAGATCGTGACCGGCGTGGTCATCCCGCCGGACCTGAGCACGTTCTGGACCCAGGCCCGGCAGCAAGGTTTCAATCCGAAAGCCGTGTCGGTGGGCAAGGCATTGTTGTTCCCGACGGCAGTCGAGGCACTGGGCAAGGCCGGCAACAACCTGTCGACCGAAATCTGGTGGAGCCCGACGCATCCGTTCAGCTCGTCATTGACTGGCGCCAGCGCCGGGCAACTGGCCCAGGGTTTTACCCAGGCGACCGGCAAGCAGTGGACGCAACCATTGGGGTTCGTGCATGCCCTGTTCGAACTGGCCGTGGACATCCTCAAGCGCACCGAAGAAATCGGCAACGCCCAAGCGGTCCGCGATGCCTTGCTCAAGACCAACCTCAACACCGTGGTCGGCCCGATCAACTGGAGCGGCGGGCCGGTGAAGAACGTCGCCAAGACGCCTCTGGTCAGCGGCCAGTGGCGCCTGGGCAAGGACAACAAATACGACCTGATCGTGACCAGCAATGCCACCGCGCCAGCGATTCCGTTGGGTGGCGAGATGCAGGCCATTACGTATTGATCGCGCAACAGTACACGGGTGCACCATGCAACAGCCACTTCTGCAAATGACCGATGTGCACAAAAGCTACGGCCAGGTGAAGGTCACGGATGCCATCGACCTGACCCTGCAACCCGGTGAAGCACTGGGCATCATCGGGCCCAACGGTGCGGGTAAAAGCACGCTGTTCAACCTGATCGCCGGTGGTGTGGCGGCGGACAAAGGCACGATTCATTTCGAGGGCCGCAACGTCACCCGAGAACCGGTGTTCAAGCGCTGCCAGCAAGGCATTGGCCGTTCCCACCAGATCCCGCACCCGTTCGTGAAAATGACCGTGTTCGAGAACCTGCTGGTGGGCGCGACCTTTGGTGCGCGGTTGCGGGACAAGGAAGCCAGTCAGTGGTGTGCGCAAACATTGGAGCTCACCGGCTTGATGCGCAAGGCCAACGTGCTGGCCGGCTCACTGACCTTGCTCGACCGCAAACGCCTGGAAATGGCCCGGGCCTTGTCGACGCAACCGCGCCTGCTGTTGCTCGACGAAATTGCCGGTGGCCTGACCGAACCGGAATGCCTGGCACTGGTGGAAACCATTCAGGGCATCCACAAGTCCGGTGTCGCCATCATCTGGATCGAGCACATCGTGCATGCCTTGCTGGCGGTGGTCAGTCGCCTGACGGTGATCAACTTCGGCGCCAAGCTGGCCGAAGGCGAGCCGCGCAGTGTCATGGCCGACCCTCGGGTCCAGGACATCTACATGGGCATCGGGAGCTGACGCATGCTGACCATTGAAAAACTCTGTGCCGGTTACGGCGACTTTCAAGCGTTGTTCGACATCAGCCTGACCCTTGATGCCGGTGAAACCGTGGCGATCATCGGTTCCAACGGCGCGGGCAAATCAACATTCCTGCGCTCACTCGCCGGGCTGATCAAGAACCAGCCGGGCGCCATCCACTTCAAGGGCCAGGCCATCGGTGACCTGGCGGCCAATCAGGTGTTGGAGCGGGGCATCGCGCTGGTGCCGGAAGGCCGCAAGCTGTTCCCCTCGCTGACGGTCGAAGAAAACCTGTTGATCGGTGCCTACAGCAAACGCCCCGGTCCATGGACCCTGGCGCGGATCTACCAGCTGTTTCCTGTGCTGGAAAAACTGCGCAAGCGTCCCGGCACCGCGCTGTCCGGCGGCCAACAGCAAATGGTTGCGATTGGCCGGGGCCTGATGGCCAACCCGCATTTGCTGTTGTGCGACGAAATCAGCCTGGGCCTGGCGCCGACGACGATCAAGGACATCTACGCTGCGCTGCCCTCGATCAAGGCCGACGGCACCACGGTGATTCTCGTCGAGCAAGACATCAATCAGGCACTGAGTGTGTGCGACCGCTTCTATTGCTTCCAGGAAGGGCGCGTGTCCCTGACCGGTCGTCCTGGGGATGCGGACAAAGCACAAATCAAAGCCGCGTATTTCGGGATCTAGTGATGGAATGGCTCAATACTTTGCTTCAAGGCATGTTGCTCGGCGGCCTGTACGCGATGTTCGCGGTGGGGTTGTCGTTGATGTTCGGCATCATGCGCCTGGTCAATATCGCCCACGGCGACTTCATCGTCCTGGCGTCGTACATGGCGCTGCTGGTGGTCAATCATCTGGGGTTCAGCCCGTTGGCGAGCTTGCTGATCGTGGTGCCGCTGATGTTCTGTTTCGGCTACCTGTTGCAACGGCTGTTGCTCAACCGGACGCTGGGCCAGGACATTCTGCCGCCGTTGCTGGTGACCTTCGGCCTGTCGATCATCGTGCAGAACGTGCTGCTGGAATTCTTCAGTGCCGACAGCCAGAAACTGGCTCAAGGCGACCTGGAGGTCGCCAGCGTCAGCATTGGCAGCCTGAGCGTCGGCGTGATGCCGCTGATCGTGTTCTGCAGTGCGCTGCTGATCATCGGCGGCCTGCAATTGCTGTTCTACAAGACTTCGTTGGGCCGGGCGTTTCGCGCCACCTCCGATGACCAGCACACCGCGCGGCTGATGGGCGTCAACAATGCGCACATCTTCGGCCTGGCCATGGCGCTGGCGATGGCCGTGGTGTCGATTGCCGGGGTGTTTCTGGCGATTCGCACCAGCTTCGACCCCACCGTGGGGCCGGCGCGGCTGTTGTACGGTTTCGAAGCGGTGATCATCGGTGGATTGGGCAGCCTGTGGGGCACGTTGGCCGGTGGGGTGATTCTCGGCGTTGCGCAATCTCTGGGGGCAAAAATCGATCCCGGCTGGCAAATCCTCGCCGGTCATCTTGTGTTCCTGCTGATCCTGGTCGTGCGCCCGCGTGGCCTGTTTCCCCGGAGTGTCGACTGATGAATGCCTTGAACAACCCAGCACTTAGGTTTCGCGTACAACGCACGACCACCAGCAGCACCATCGGCCTGTCGTTGCTGGGCCTGTGCGTATTGATCTTGCTCAGTGCACCCTTGTGGGCCGACCGGGCGACCCTGCGCCTGGTGGTGGAGTTCGCCTATTACCTGGCGTTGGCGCAAATGTGGAACTTGCTGGCGGGCTACGCCGGCATGGTCTCGGTAGGGCAGCAGGCCTTCGTCGGTCTGGGCGGCTATCTGCTGTTCATGCTGGCGAGCCAATTCGGAGTGCCGCCCTTGGTCGCGGTATTGCTCTCCGGCGTGTTGGTGGCATTGCTGGCGATTCCCACGGCGCTGATCGTGTTTCGTCTGCGTGGCGCCTATTTCGCCATCGGTACCTGGGTGGTGGCGGAGGTCTTCCGTTTGGGCCTGGCGCAGATGAGCAGCCTCGGCGGTGGTTCCGGGCAAAGCCTGCCGGCGGCGATTGTGCGGCAGATCGGCAATGACCGGGACGGGCGCGAAACGCTGATCTATTTCACCGCGCTGGCCATCGCCATTGCCGCCGTGGCAGTGGTGTTTTTTCTGCTGCGCTCGCGTCAGGGCCTGGCACTGGCATCGATTCGTGATTCTGAACCAGCGTCCGGTAGCCTCGGTGTCGATACGTTCCGCACTAAATTGATGGTCTACGTACTGGCCGCCGGTTGCACGGGGGTGGTCGGGGCGCTGATCTTCCTGCAAAAACTGCGCATATCCCCGGACGCCGCGTTCAACCTGCAGGACTGGACGGCGGTGGTGATCTTTATCGTGATCATCGGCGGCATCGGCACCCTCGAAGGACCGTTGATTGGCACGCTGATTTACTTCGTATTGCGAGGCTGCCTGGCGCAGTACGGTGCGGTGTACATGATCATTCTTGGCGTGGTCGCGGTGGTGATGATGCTCAAGGCCCCGCAAGGGGTGTGGGGACTGATCAGCGAACGCCTTGGCTGGCAGGTTTTCCCGATGCAGCGGCGGTTGTCCGCTGCGCCCCGGCCATGACCTGTAGGAGCGAGCTCGCTCGCGATGGACGTTAACGATAACGCCGGGTACCTGACACCCCGCGGTGTTCTCAGGTCCATCGTCGGAACGCCGCCCGGAGCAAGCTCGCTCCTACAGGCAGGTTTTCGCCCGGGATCTGGAGTGCGAGGTGCCGACAGGCTAACCTCGCTGTTCCTATAAGAACAAAAGCATCCAGAGAACCTGCCCATGGATCGTTTACTCAGTGTCGAAGCCTTTGTGCGGGTGGCCGAAACCGGCAACTTCGCCAAGGCGGCCCAGCAACTGGGCGTGACTCGCTCGGTGATCACCCATCGCATCCAGCAACTGGAACAGTTCATCAACGCGCCGCTGTTCCACCGCAGCACCCGCCATGTGCGGCTCTCCGAAGTAGGCGAGACGTACTACAAGGAATGCGCCGACATGGTCGCGGGTTTCAACTCGCTGACCGAGCACATGCGCGAACTGCGGGCCAAACCCACCGGCAAATTGCGCGTGCAGATGCTGCCGGGCTTTGCCATCGGTCACTTCGGCCGAATGCTGGCCGAGTTCACCCGACTGTACCCGGACATCGAAGTCGACGTGATCGTCAATGACCGGGTGGTGGACCCCATCGAAGAAGGTTTCGATGTGGCGTTCCAGATGTTCCCGCCGATGGCCGAAACCTTGATCGAGCGCAAGCTGTTCAGCGTGCGCCGATTGTTCTGCATGTCGCCCGATTACGCCGAGGAGTTCGGCGTGCCCACCCATCCCCAGGAATTGTTGCAACACAAGATCGCCTTGTACGAAGGCTATCCGTCGCGCAATCGCTGGATCTTCACCCGCGACGACGAGCAAGTGGAACTGAGCCTGCCGGGCCAGGTGCGCTCGAACTCGGTGCATTTACTGCGCGATTACGCGCAGACTGGTGTGTGCATTGTCTGCCTGCCGACCCTGGTGGCCAGCGATGACTTGCTCAGCGGCAAGCTGATTCCGGTGTTGCCGGAGTATGCGTTGTCGTCGTTCAATTTCTCGGCGGTGTATCCCGCCACCCAGCGCCGGGCCTTGAAAGTGCGTACGTTGATCGACTTTCTGGTGGACAACTTCGGCGATGAGCCATGCTGGGACAAGCCCTTGCTGGAGCGTGGCTGGGTCCGTTGAGCCAATACACGAAACCTGTGGGAGCGGGTTTGCTCGCGATGGTCGTTAACGATTGCGCGTGACTACTGACGAAACGCGGCGCTCTTGAGTCCATCGCGAGCAAGCTCGCTCCTACAGGGGGTGTGCGGGCTTCAGTGTTTGCGTTTCGCAAACACTGTTGTCGCCGGTCCTCTAATTGTCCGCAGAGCGGGTGCGACGTACTGTTGGCTCACTGTTACTACAACAACAAAACGGTGAAAACCATGAGTAGCGCTGCAATCGAAACGGTCTTCGGCTCGCTGGACAACTACACCAAAGGGTCGGTTGAAATCATCAGCGGCCAGGCCAGTCACTACGCCTTTTCCAACATTTTCGAAGTGGCCGATCTTTCCGGCCCTTATGAAAAGGTCGTGGTCGGTTTCAACCTCGGCTACGTCGTTGAATCCATCCGCGCCGAAGGCCAGTCGCCCTGGTACACCGCCGCGCACGACGAGTTCGCCATCGTCATGGACGGTGAAGTGCGGGTGGACTTCCTCAAGCTCGATGCGCCGTTGCAAGCCGGCGAGGGCACGCACCTGGCCGGTGAAATGCCGGCGGGCAAACCGATGGGCTACGTGTTGCTCAAGCGCGGTCATCAGTGCCTGTTGCCGGTCGGCACCGCCTATCGCTTCGAAGCCAGTCGCCCGGGCGTGATTCTGCAGCAGACCATCAAAGGCCCGTTGTCGGTCGAGAAATGGGCAGACATCTGCTTCAAGTGATCTGCCGTATCTGACCGCCCAATCCAAAAGAACAAGAGGAATCCCGCCATGGCCATGCTTGAAACCGCTGCCGACTCCGCGCATTTTGCCGACGATGAAGTCCAGGCCAGCGCCCCCCACGCCGTCACCGGCTACTGCTCATTCAAACTCGGCGCCTTCGAACTGTCGCGCGACGAGTATTTCGCTCGCATCACCTGGCCGGCCAAGGGCCAGACCCGCTCGCACCTGATTCCGGTCGACGCCTTCCTGCGCGCCATGATGCGCGACGTGGCCTGGGGCTTTTTCTACGGCTGGGTCAACTTTGACCACGTCATCGGCACCCGCAACTACTACGGCAAGGTCGACCTGTACGCCGGCACCTTCAACGGCACGCTCAAGGCGGCCGGGGTCAACTACACCGAAAACTTCGAAACGCCGCTGATCATGGCCACTTTCAAGGCCATCCTGCGGGACTGGACCAACGCCACCTTCGACCCCTTCGCCGCCCCGGAAGAAACCGGCAGCGCATTCGGTCGCAAGAACGGCAACAACATCGAAGCCATCGAGCGCTCCCGCATCGCCACCAAACGCATGCCGGGCCTGAAGGATGACTCGCCGCTGCGCGACGACCTGCCGGTCAACCGCCAGTTCATCGACGTGCCGCAGGATGAACCGGAGGTTCATGCCGCCGAAGGCTTTGAAGGCGAACTGCATGCCTTCAACCTGTTCAAGTACCTGTCGCGCTCCGACGTGACCTGGAACCCGTCGGTGACCTCGGTGTGCAAGGCCAGCCTGTTCTGCCCGACCACCGAGGAATTCATCCTGCCGGTGTTCCACGGCAACGACCGTATCGAATGGTTCTTGCAGATGTCCGACGAGATCATCTGGGACGTCGGCGACAAGGATGATGGCAATCCCCGTGCGCGGATCACCATGCGAGCCGGCGACATCTGCGCCATGCCCGCCGACATCCGCCACCAGGGTTACTCGACCAAGCGCTCGATGCTGATGGTCTGGGAAAACGCCACGCCGAACCTGCCGCAACGCTACGAAAGCGGCGAGCTCAAGCCGTATCCGATCGAGTTTTAGGACTTCGTGTCCGGCCCGGCCTCGCGCCGGGCAAAGCGCTCAAGAATCACTTCGTCAAACACTGCGCCAGCCGCGCGGTGCGAGGAAACCATTATGCAAAATCAGCTCTATATCGATGGCCGTTTCGTGGACGCGGTCGCTGGCGGCACCATTGACGTGGTATCGCCCCACGACGGTTCTTTGATCGCCCGCATCGCTGCCGCCGAAGCCGCTGACATCGACCTGGCCGTTGCCGCCGCCAAGCGCGCCTTTCCGGCCTGGTCGGCCCTGGGCGCCGCCGAACGCGGACGCCTGTTGCTCAAGCTGGCAGACAAGATCGAAGAGTGCGGCGAAGAACTGGCGCAGCTCGAATCCCTCAATACCGGGCACCCGATCCGCGATTCCCGTGGCCTCGACGTGCCGCGCACGGCGGCGTGCTTCCGTTATTTCGGCGGCATGGCCGACAAGATCGAAGGTTCGGTGATTCCGGTCGAAGCCGGGTTTCTCAACTACGTGCAACGCAAGCCGATTGGCGTGGTGGGGCAGATCGTGCCGTGGAACTTCCCGCTGATGTTCACCAGCTGGAAAATGGGCCCGGCGCTGGCGGCGGGCAACACCATCGTGATCAAGCCTTCGGAAATCACCCCGTTGTCGACCTTGCGCATCGTCGAGCTGATGACCGAAGTCGGCTTCCCCAAAGGCGTGGTCAACGTGGTGCCGGGCTATGGCCATACCGCCGGGCAAGCGCTGGCCGAACACCTCGATGTGGGCAAGATTGCCTTTACCGGTTCGACCGCCACCGGGCGCCGGATCGTCGAAGCCTCCCAAAGCAACCTCAAGCGCATCCAGCTGGAATTGGGCGGGAAGGGCGCGAATATCGTGTTTGAGGACGCCAATCTGGACGCGGCGGTCAACGGTGCGGCCTGGGCGATCTTTCACAACCAGGGCCAGGCCTGCATTGCCGGTTCGCGGCTGATCCTGCACAAAGACATCGCTGATCAATTCCTTGAGCGTTTCATTGCGTTGGCCAAATCCATTCGCCTGGGCGACCCGTTGGACCCGGACACCGAAATGGGCCCGCTGACCTCGGCGCTGCACCGCGACCGGGTGATGGCGTACATCGACATTGCCATCGAGCAGGGCGGCAAGATTCTCGCCGGCGGCAAGGCACCGGACGATAAAGCCCTGGCCAATGGTTTTTATGTCGAACCAACGATTGTCGAAGCCAAGCCCGGTGACCGCGTTTGCCAGGAAGAAGTCTTCGGCCCGTTCGTGACCGTGGTGCGCTTTGGCACCGATGAAGAAGCCCTGGCCATCGCCAACGACTCCGAATACGGACTGGGCAGCGGCCTGTGGACGCAGAACATCAGCCGCGCACACAAAATGGCCGACGCGATTCACGCTGGCATGTGCTGGATCAACTGCTACAAACGGGTCAACCCGGGCAGTCCGTTTGGCGGTGTCGGGCAATCCGGTTACGGTCGGGAAATGGGCTTCGAAGCGATCCACGACTACACCGAAGCCCGTTCGGTCTGGGTCAATGTCGACGCCAACATTCCTGCGTACTACAAACGCTGAGGCCTGCCATGAATCCTTTTGTTTACCAAAGCCTGCCGACCCGTGTGGTGTTCGGCTGGGGCAAGCTCTCGGCGCTGGCGGAGGAAATCGAGCGGCTGGGCGCCCGGCGCGCACTGATCCTGACCACGCCGGAACAGCATGGGCTCGGCGAACAGGTCGCCGCATTGCTCGGTGATCGTGCCGCCGGCGTTTATTCGAAGGCCGTGATGCACGTTCCGCTGGAGGTGGCGCAAGCGGCGCGCATTGAGGCGGCTCGGCTGGACGCCGACTGCTGCGTGGCCATTGGCGGCGGCTCGACCATCGGCCTGGGCAAGGCGATTGCGATGGATTCCGGCCTGCCCATCGTGGCGGTGCCGACCACCTATGCCGGTTCCGAGATGACGCCGATCTATGGCTTGACCGAAAACCGCCTGAAAAAAACCGGACGAGATCCCAAGGTCTTGCCCAGGACCGTGATCTACGATCCGCAATTGACCCTGACCCTGCCATCGCAGATATCCGCCTGCTCGGGCATGAACGCCATGGCCCACGCGGTCGAGGCACTGTATGCCCAGGATGCCAACCCGATCATCGGCTTCATGGCCGAAGAGTCGATTCGCTCCCTGGCGCAGGCCTTGCCGGGCGTGGTCAGCAATCCCGATGACCCCGAGGCGCGCAGCCAGGCGTTGTATGGCGCGTGGCTGGCGGGCATTTGCCTGGGCTCGGTCGGCATGGCCTTGCACCACAAGCTCTGCCACACCCTGGGCGGCACGTTCAATCTGCCCCATGCCCAGGCGCACGCTATCGTCTTGCCCCACGCCGCGCATTACAACCGCGAAGCGGCAGCGGGGCCATTGCAGCGGGCTGCACGGGCATTGGGCGGGAGCGAGGCGAGTGAGGTCGGTGCCTTGCTGTACGCACTGAACCAGAAACTGGGCATTCCACTGGCCCTGGCAGACATCGGCTTCCCGGCAAGCGGCCCGGCCGAAGCCGCACAAATCGCCTGCGCCAGCCCTTACTACAACCCGCGGCCATTTGAACAAGGCCCGATTGAGGCGTTGTTGAACCGTGCCCTGAAAGGTCAGGCCCCAGCCTGATCTGCCAGCCACTTTTATCCTCGTCGGAATAACAACAATGACCGATCAAGACAAAGCCATAGAGCCACTGATCTCCCAACAGGCAGTGAACAGCTTCAACGATGCGCCCAACGCGCGTTACAGACAGATCATGCAGAGCCTGGTGCGCCACCTGCATGCGTTTGTCAGCGAGGTCGAATTGACCGAACAGGAGTGGATCGAAGGCATTGGTTTTCTGACCGACACCGGGCACAAGTGCGATGGCCTGGTGCGCCAGGAATTCATCCTGCTGTCGGACACCCTTGGCGTTTCGATGCTGGTCGATGCGATCAACCATCGGCACAGCGTGACGGCGACCGAGACCACGGTGTTCGGGCCGTTCTACATCGATGGCATGCCGGATCGCGAATTCGGCGAAAACATGGCCTTCACCGCCGGCGAAACGGCGCTGGTGCGCGGCCGCGTGGTCGACACTCACGGCAATGCACTGGCCGGTGCGGTGCTGGACGTCTGGCAGACCGCTGAAAACGGCATGTATTCCGGCCAGGACACCGAACAACCTTTCGGCAACTTGCGCGGGCGCTATCGCACCGACGCAGATGGGTGCTTCGCAATTCGCACCATTGTCCCGGTGGCTTACCCGATACCGACCGATGGCCCGGTGGGGCGCATGCTCGACGCTGCCAACCGGCATGCGTGGCGGCCAGCGCACCTGCATTTCATGATTGATGTACCGGGCTATCGCAAACTGGTGACGCACCTGTTCAATCACGATGATCCGTACCTGGCGTCCGACGCCGTGTTCGGGGTGAAACAGTCGTTGCAAGTGATCTATGAAGACCTGAACAGCCACGACGATGTGTCCGTCAGGTTGGGTATGGACGTGCCGTTCAAGCGTGCCTGTTATGAATTTGTCATGGAATCCGCGTGAATCATGGGCCAGTTCTTTGCGGTATTTGCCACTGATCATTCGGACGCTCATGCGCTGCGCCAGCGTCTGCGGCCCAATCACCAGGCGCATTTGCGTGCCACAGGAGACCATCGAGTGGTAGTGCGGCTCGGCGGTCCCATCCTCGACGATGCCGGCACGGCGATGACTGGCACGTTGCTGGTCATTGAGGCGGCCAGTCTGCCGGAGGTGGAAGCGTTCATGCAGGATGATCCTTACGTGCAGGCGGGTCTGTTCGCCAGCATTCAGATTCGCCCCTGGCACTGGAGCCTGGGCAACCCTGAACTGCGCGGTTTTCCATGACCGGCATTACCTTGTGCCGACTCGACGACATCGCCGACGGCGGGGCGTTGGGACTGCCGCAGCACCAGCAATTGCATCCTGCGGGGCTGGTGGCGGTGCGTCAGGGCGAACAGGTGTGGGTGTACGTCAACCGCTGCCCGCATTTCTCGGTGCCGCTGGACTTCAATCCGCAGCAGTTCTGCACTTATCGCGGCAAGGTCCTGATGTGCGCCCATCACAGCGCGATGTTTCGTTATGACGACGGGCACTGCATCGACGGCCCGTGTAAAGGCGCGCAACTGGAGGCCGTGCCGGTGCGTTGGGTCGACGACCGACTGGTGATGGAGATCGAGCCCACCGCCGGTCAGTAACCGGGTGGCTGACGGGGGCTGATCTAAACTCCTGTTGGGGGTGAACCACGTTCATCCGGAGGTCATCATGAAAAAATTGTCACCCATCAGTCTGTGTCTCGCCTTGTCGGTTTTGAGTGCCCCGCTATGGGCGCAATCGGTGGTGCCGATGAAAGGGCAAAGTTCGCAACAAACGCAGGCGGATATGTCCGAATGCCAGAGCATCGCCAACAGTCAGGCTGCATCGACGTCTTCGACACCATCGGGCGGGCGGGTCAAAGGGGCGGCAGTGGGGGCTGCTGCCGGCGCCGTGGCGTCTGGTGTGCGCAGTAATCAGCACGATGCGTATGATGATCGTGTCGACAGTGATGTGAAACAGAACGTCCGCCAGGACCGCGCCAAGGAAACCGCCGCGGCCGGTATGGTTGTCGGTGGTTCGCGCCAGCGTCAGGAGCGCCGGGAGCAATCGAATACTACGCAGGTGAACACCACGACGGCTTACACCAGCTGTTTGCAGGGCAAGGGTTATCAGGTCAACCCTTGAACTTACCTTGAACCGGGCACTGACCGCCTGACCAGATCTCAACCTGTGGGAGCGAGCCTGCTCGCGAAGGCGGCGGCACATTCGACATCCCCGTGCCTGATCCACCGCTATCGCGAGCAGGCTCGCTCCCACAGGGGGCTTAAGTGTTTTCTGACTCCGGTTAATTACACGCTTTCTGCTGCTTGAGCCACTTTCATGGGCTGGTGCCGGGGCACTGCTTCAAAGGAAAAGACCCCTGTGGAAACTGCCTATAGCTCAAATCTGACAACCGTTCATCGGTGAACTACGCTGCGATACGTACCCTCGATCTGAATTTCGTGACGTAAGGATCCGACACATGCGGAGCAGGCTGCTCGCTGTAATGTTTACTGTTTTCGGGATGTTTTGGTCGGTGCACCTGTGGGCCGAAGACGCACCGAAGGTGGTTGATGCTCCCGTTGAATTGAAAGTGGCCAACCGCACCATCATGGTGTTTCGCGCGACCATCCTCGGAGAAGCCCCGGCCTCGCGGGTCAAGCGGGCGAAAGCGGTGATCAGTGAGGCGCTGGATGACGCCGATGACCTCAATGTCTCCATCGACCCGATCATGAAAAGCTACATGGTGCTGCTGGGAAGCCGGCGTGCCTTTATCGTTTCGCCCAATGATTTCGACGAGACCGAATACGACTCGGTACAGCAGGCCGCCGAAGCCGCGGCCGGCAAGCTGCGCCAGGTCGTGGCCGAAACCCGGGAGGCGCGCAGCCTGCGGTTGATCCTGCGCTCCGTGGTCGCCGCGTTGATCGCCACCGGCGTTTACATCGCGCTGCTGTTTGGCATGTCGTACCTGCGGCGCAGAGTGCTGAAGAAACTGCCCGAGCTGATGCATCGGCACACCCAGGCCCTGAAAGTCGGAAGGGTGCCGCTGCTCGACGCCAATTACCTGTATCCGTTGGCCAGCCGCCTGCTGGAGCTGGTGCGCTGGATCATCGTGTTGCTGCTGACGTACGAATGGCTGGGCTTTGTCCTGTCGCGCTTTCCCTATACCCGTCCCTGGGGCGAAAGCCTCAACAACTATCTGCTGGAGCTCGGCGGCTATCTGCTGCAAGGGATCGTTGGCGCCATACCCGGGCTGGGCGTGGCGCTGGCAATCTTCTTCATCGCCCGCGGCGCAACCGCGTTCATGCGGCGGATACTGCGCCGCATGGCTGCACCGGGCACCCTCAGTTGGCTCAACCATGAAACCCTGCAACCGACCCAACGCCTGACGTCCCTGGCGATCTGGCTGTTTGCCCTGGCCATGGCCTATCCGTACCTGCCGGGTGCCGGCACCGATGCCTTCAAAGGCTTGTCGGTGTTGATCGGCCTGATGATTTCCCTGGGCGCCACCAGCGTGGTGGGCCAGGCGGCGGCGGGGTTGATCCTGACCTACACCCGAACCCTGCGCCCCGGCGAATTTGTGCGCATTGGCGACTACGAAGGCACGGTGACCGAACTGGGCATGTTCACCACCAGCATTCGCACCGGCCTGGGCGAGGTGCTGACCCTGCCCAACTCGATGATCACCGGCACCGTCACCAAGAACTACTCGCGGGTGGTACAAGGCCCCGGCTACGTGGTCGACACCGTCGTGACCATTGGCTACGACACGCCGTGGCGGCAGGTGGAGGCGATGTTGCTGGAGGCCGCAAAGCGTACACCGGGGATTCTCGAAGTACCGCCGGCCCAGGTATTCCAGACGGCGTTGTCGGACTTCTACCCGGAATACCGGCTGGTGGCCCAGGCCATTCCCAGTCAGCCCCGGCCGCGCGCGGTGCTGCTGAGCATGCTGCACGCCAACATCCAGGATGTGTTCAACGAGTACGGCGTGCAGATCATGTCGCCGCATTACCTGGGCGATCCGCAACAGGAGAAATGGGTGCCCAGGGACAAGTGGTACCCGGCCCCCGCGCAAGAAACGAAGGAATCCTGATGTCGCCTGAAAGGGAGTTCGCACCATGATCGAGTTTGTGCTCCATGCCTTGCGGACCGACCCGGAAATCGCGGTGTTCCTGGCCATTGCCCTGGGCGTCTTCGTCGGCCGTATCCACATCGGCAGTTTTCACCTCGGTTCCGTGGCCGGTGCACTGCTGATGGGGCTGCTGATCGGCCAGATCGGGTTGGAAGTGCCGACCGGTTTGAAATCGGTATTTTTCGTGATGTTCATCTACGCGGTCGGCTTCAAGAGCGGGCCGGAGCTTTTCGGCAGCCTCAATCGCGGCACGCTGAAACTGGTGGTGTTGAGCGTGGTGCTGTGCGGGACCGCGCTGGCGGCCATCTTGCTGATGAATGCGGTCTTCGATTTCGACGCCGGTTTCACCGCCGGGCTCGGCGCCGGGGCACTGACCGATACGGCGATCATGGGCACCGCCACCAGCGCCATCAATCAACTGTCGATCGACACCGCGGCCAGGGCCCAACTCAACAGCCATATGGCGATTGCCTACGCGATCACGTACCTGTTCGGCACCATCGGCCTGATCGTGTTCGTCGGCAGCATTGCCCCGAAGCTGCTGGGCGTGGACCTCAAGGCGTCGGCACGGGAGTTGGAACTGGAGCTGGGCATCGCCAAGGAAGAAGACGCGATTACTGTGCCGTACACCCGCATTGTCGTGCGCGCCCATCAGGTGGCGGACAACGGTTCGGCGAATGGGCAGCGCATTGCCGATGTGGAGAAACAGTACGAATCGCTGACCGTCGAGCGCGTGGTGCGTGCAGGAACAGTTATCGAGCGTGACGAGGCTTTCACGCTGATGGCCGGGGATATCGTCGGGGTCTACGCCTTGCGCGAAGCCGTGGGCACGCTCACCCAGTGGATCGGACCGGAAATCGACCATGCCGAATCCTTGTCTTTCCCCACCCGCGAAGTGGACATCGTGGTGACCTCACCGGAGTTCGCCGGCAAGACCATCCATCAGGCGAAAAGCCGCCTGGAAAGCGCCAGGCGCCTGGGCTGCTTCATCAATACCATCACCCGCCAGGGCTACGAGTTGCCGTTGCTGCCCAACACGGTGCTGCGTCGGGGCGACGTGATTACCCTGACAGGCCGTACTGCCAGCGTCGAAGCGGTGGCCAAGCGCCTGGGGCGGATTCGCGAAAACAACTACAAGAGCGACATTGCCGTGCACACCCTCGGCATGGTGCTGGGCTCGTTGTTGGGGCTGTTGTCGACCCATATCGGGATGATCCCCGTGGAACTGGGCATCGGTGGCGGGGTGTTGGTCGCCGCGCTGGTGATCGGTTGGTACAACTCGCGCCACCCGGAAATCGGCGCCTTGCCGCCGGCTGCGCAATGGGCGTTTTCCGAGTTCGGCTTGACCGCGTTCGGCGCGGTGGTCGGCCTGCTGGCCGGCCCCGCGGCTTTTGCCGCGATGAAGGAGCAAGGCCTGGCATTGCTGCTGTCCGGCGCCGTGGTCACCATCGTGCCGCCGTTGGTGGCGCTGTACTTCGGCCGCTATGTGCTGCGCCTGCACCCGATGATCCTGTTCGGTGCACTGGCCGGTGCACAGACCGAAGCGGCGTCGATGAACAAGATTATCGAACAGTCCGGCAGCAACACCCCGGTGATCGGTTTTACCGTGTGTTATGCGATTTCCAATGTGTTGCTCGCGGTGTGTGGGCCGATCATTGTGTTTGTGGTGGCCGGCTAGCGATTTTGAAACCGTAGTGACTTCTGTGGCGAGGGAGTGCGTATTGCGGGAGCAAAGGCAAACTCAAGCACCGGTTATCGGGCCCGGTGCCAGGCGGGGGACGTTGCGCAGAGTGCGTTGAGCGACCGGTAAGGCCGCTCAGTTGTAGCGGTGTTAAAAAAGCATATAGGCGGATGCGGTCGTCTGGTTCAGGTCGATCTCTCCGACTTCCAGAACTTCGTATTCCGCGCGCAGGCCAATGTTGCGGAAGACATCGACCTCGACGCCGACACCGTAGGTCAGGTCAACCCCGGTATCGTCGTCGGTGGCATTGCCGTCGGCGTCCCAGGCATGAGCACCGACACTGCCGAATACCCGCACCCGATCGCCCAGCGGAAAGCCGACATGGGCGGCAGCCTGGGCCGATTTGCCGTCGAAATCGACATTCTTGTCCTTGAATTGACCGAGATCGACATAGGCACCCTCGAAGGCCAGGTAGCTATTGACGCGATACCCGGCATAAACCTTGTAGCTGGTGTCGTCGTCGTCCAGTCTGGATTCGTCGGTCTGTATGCTGCTTACGCCAGCTCCAAGATATAAGCCTTTGTCATCAGCGAGCGCTTGAAAAGACAGCAACGATAGCAGTGAAGCGAAGCCAAGGTTTCGAAGTCGCATGTGTGGTGGAGTCCTTGTACAGGTTTGTCTGGTGTTAGGGTTCGGCGAGCATTTGAGGGGCCGTGAGGGGTTAATAGAAGTCATTGATTGATATTTTTGAGTCGTACGGCGGGATGTTTGCCGGGCATTGAAAGTAGCGTCTTGCCAACGCTTGAACAGGCAGCGCTTTGCAGAACAACCCGCCTTGCGCCAATACAACCCCTTCCGAAACCAGATGCGGCAGTTGCTGCTGACTCTCGACACCTTCGGCCACGACCTTGAGTCTTAGCGACCTGGCCAACCGGGCAATGTGTCGCCACAAGGCATCCTCGGCAGCGATCTTGTCGTCTGCTATGAATGAGCGATCTATTTTCAGAATGTCGAAAGGCACCGAATCCAGAAGCGAGAGGTTGGAATAGCCGATACCGAAGTCGTCCACGGCAATGCGATGTCCACACGCACGAAGCCGTCGCAATTGCAGGGCGGCAGGCTTCTGATCGAGCAAGGTCCTTTCGGTGATTTCAAACGTCATGGCGGACGCGGGCATGTTGTAGGTTGCCAGCAGGTCGGCCACATAGTCTGGAAGGGTTGGGTCCTGAATATCCTGGGCGCAAAGATTGACCGTAATGTAGAAGTCCTTGCACGCCCAAAGGTAGGTGCTGTAATCCTGCGCCACTTGTCGAATCACCGAGCGCGTAAGTTTGCGGATCAAGTCAGACTTCTCCGCGACCGGAATGAAAACATCCGCAGGCACGTGGGTGCCGTTGTCGCTCCAGTGAGAAAGTGATTCGGCGCCAACCAGATAGCCCGTCGTCAAGTTAACGATAGGCTGGTAGTGAACACCCAGCGTGTTGGCTTTCAGGGCATTGCGAAGCCGTACGGCGATAGACGTGTAATGCCGTTGGGCACACCTTGCGAGCAAGAGCAGCGCTGCGAACACGCACACAAGGCCAATGAATAGTTTGAATTTGAGACCTGTCAGGTAACTCAACGGAAGAGAAATGACGGCGATCAGTTCATTTCGGTTGCCCGCAAAGGCGATCAGGACCTTGTCTGCCGAGGTAACCAGTTCTTCAAGGTGGAACGGCTTCTGCATCGTCAGCGGCTTGGGGCCCGTGGAGGCAATGGGTACTGCGCCGCCGGGACCGATGAGGTCCAGTTGCAGGTCCTCGGGAAACTTCAAGTTGTCGAGCAGGATCTTCTTGTTTACCCAAACGTAGGTTGACTGTTCCGACACAATGATAAAGTCGGTGTCCGCAGATACTGCGTGACCGGAATCGATCCAATAGCTTCGTTTTCCAACGGAGAACTTGCGCTTCTCGTTACCGGCCAGTATCGACTGGAGTTCTTGTCCGTAGGAGGAGCAGATCTTGCCGTTGGGCAACTGGATTGCCGCTTGATCAACAAATCGCAGGTTCTTGACCAGATCAGCCAGTAGTGAGTATTGCTCGACGGAGCATTCCTGACCCGAACGATCAAGATCGCCGAGGGTTTCCAGTACTTTGTCGATCTGCGTATTGGGCTCCACTTGAGCAGCACGCAGATCGGCATAAACGTTATTCAACTTCCGTGCGATGAATTGCTCAGCCAGTCCTTCAGCACAGAACCATGCGGCCCAGCCCGTCGCAGCAATCAGGCATACAGTGACTGCTTGCCTTCCAAGTAACGCTTTATATGCGGCAATCATCGAAAAACCCCGAGGTATCAATATTTCACTGTGCACCTTGTAGTCGCGGATTAAACGTCTTCAGTACCAGTCAATGACCCAGGCCAATAAGATGCCGCTTGCATAGATGGCAATGCACAGGGCGATTTTATGCTTGAGTGGCAGTGTGTTTATTCGATGTTGCATGCTTATCTCCTTGAGTGGGCAAATAAGCAATGGTGGGTACCTGTGTTCAAGCAAAGGAAATTATTAATCATCATTTGCAGGGCATTTATAAACATCTGTTAACGATAACTCTTATCGCCAGCAACCTGGATGTAAACGGATGAGGACGTGTTCCTGGGCTTGGCTGAGTTGCGCCTGGCCGTTTCTGACGGAGTCTCTCCGTAAGCAATCTGATACGCCTTGGAAAACCGACCCAGATGGTGAAAGTTCCAGAACATCGCGGTTTCTGTCACGGTGGGCCACGTTTTATTGATCAGGTCGCGACGGGCACTGGCGAGTCTCAGGTTTCTGATATAGGCGATTGGCGACATCCCGAACGTTTCAATAAAGCCAAAATGCAGGGTGCGAGTGGTGGTTTCAAGTTGCCTTACGAGCGTTTTTATAGAGAGCGTTTTTTTTGTGTTTTCATGAATGTACTGTATGGCTTCTATCGCCACCTTTCTTCTTGTCGGGACTTTGCGGCTGAAGCCACCAGCGGGCGTCAATGACTGCAATAGAGAAGCAAGTACCGCACTTTCAATCGCTGAACTCTCTGCTGCGCTGCGTTGTGCTGAAGCAGCGTCGTTGATGTCGACACAGCAAGCGCTGATGGCTTGAATGGCAGATTGTATGAATTGAAAGTTTTCAGCCTGGAAGCTGTGTTGTGTTCTGTTTGCAAGTACATCTATTACAGAGTGATGTTGGCGGCACCGGTCATAGTTTTCCAGTGTTGTGGTGATGGTGAAAAGTGTTTCATTCGGTTCGCAGGTGTAATGCACCGATTCATCGCTGTGCAGTACGATGATTTCGTCAGGCCGTAGTTGGTGATTGTTTACGACGGGGCGTCCAATCGGGGGCTGCGAGATGGCGAATGTCACGAACCCGACAGGGACAGAACTGACCAGGGTGACGGATGAGTCGAACTCAAGACGGCTGCACTGCAGTTCCGGACTGTGAAAGAGCTTGTGTTGCCGAATGCGCGCCTCTTGCTCGGTCGGAATAAGGCTCATTTGCCATTTGCCTATTGTTCTATTCAGTTGACTCGGCAAGGCAGAAGACAAATGAAAGATCTCGTCGGGCGGTGCGATACTCATGAAGTTGAAGGCTCATCTGTTAAATGATTAGGGTCAAGCCTGACGGGCAGTCATGGAGAAAGTACGCGATTCGGCGTCCTGTCGGTCGGTGAGATCGACCCCATTGCCATTGGCTTTGAACGGGTTGTCAGAGTCCCCGGATCAGTTCCAGCTCCGCCGAAAATGCGTACTTGTTGTCCAACGGTGAATCGTCCATGTGTTGAACGTTGCGCGGGTCAATTTTCGAACTGAAGATCTGCGATTGGGGTTTCATCGGGTCAATGGCTGCAGCTGTAAAGGCGTAAAAGTCGTCAATACGATAACCGGATTTTACCTGATAGCTGGTTTTCACTGCACTTGGGACCTTCTTGTTGGTTTCGACACTCGTCAATTTGGCACTGTAGACACCCTTGTCGTCGGCCATGGCCTTGAGAGAAAGCAATAAACCAAACGACACGGTGACGAAGTTTTTCAGTAGCATCGAGGCGATTCCTTATTAACAGTTTATTCAGGCAGAGCAGAATGTCAGCTGCATCTCTGCCACGACTTGGGCTGCAAATAATCTCACTTCGATAGTGCCTGCCACAGTCAATAACTCATATTTACGAGGTCGTCACGATGTTAAAAATACCGTTTGCCCCTGCTTGCACCATACGCGTCAGAGTAATATGAGCGAGCTGGCGTAACTCGTGCCGGTATCACCTTGTGGTGGGGTGGAGAGAGGGAAATCACTGTCCTGCTCGTCCGCATGATACTCATTCTCGCTTTGGATTTTCAGATGCGATAGTTTCTGGCGGTCATCCGGGCTTGTTTCAATTTCATAATATTCAATGGTCGTGCTTTCGACGGAGTGCTCGTCGTGCGCCAGCGAATAAAGTGGCATGGCAGAAAAAAATAATACCGCCAGGAATCCGAAAGTCGTCGATTTGTGGGTTCGCAGGAAATGTAGGGCTTTCACTTGATTCTCCTGTAAGGGCATTGTCCCGGACGAGAATCAAGCAGGCTCGATTCCAAAGATTATCGGCGAGGGATTTTTGACAGGAGAGGCGTTTGATTCAAATCAATAAGTGTTATTTTTGTTTGAAAAACTCTTTGAGATGAACCTGTGCCAAGCGGGTGTTGAGTCAGTTCGGGAGGCCGATTAATGGTTCATGCAGCGCAAACGGCCAAGTTCATGTACATAAAAACACACGGCGTTTTTATCCGATGTTGGAATCAATTCGTAGTTTAGAATGGCGCCTTCCTGCAAAACGTATTGACGTCTGAAGAATAGGTCAGGGGTCTTTTCAATGGCAAAAAGTTCACTGTCCTGGCTGAGCTTGATGTTGCTGACTTTTATTTCGACGTGGGTTTTGCTTTCGCCGATTATGTTCGCTGAAATAGTCGCATTGCGGATTTTTCCATTCAGGCTTTCCAGCGTGGTTCCAGTGAGTCGGCCATGCCCGATAGTGAGGTACTCTTCGGTGTTCAGTTGATCAAGATCTTCCAGCCATTGTCGGGCTTTTGTTTGATAACTGGTGTTTTCCATGTAGTGCGAAGGGGAGTACACAAGGGAGAAAATGCAGACTGCATTGATCAAGGCGATGATCGGCCAGTGAACGGCTTGCGGAATTTCAAACTTCATAGGGTGACTTCCAAACATTGACGGATCATCAAGGCGAGGTCTCTTTCGCTGCTGTTCAATTGTAGATTTGCAGTGCTTAGATCCGGGCGAATGCACGATACGGAATAATTGGCTTTATACAGGTTGATCCAGACCTGGCCCTTCAGGTTTGGCGGTAGTTGTTCAGTTTGTTTGGCCGACAGATCCATCAGCGCTTGAGCCTCGGCAAGATCGCCGCCCACGGCGTGTATGACCAGCCCATTCTTGTCGACGCTGGAAATTTCAATTTTTGGCGCGTCGAAGTCGAATTGAAAAAAGGTAAAGGCAACGACTGCCAGCGTAACCATATAAGCGATCAGTTGGGGTTTTGTAATGCGCGTGGATTTATTGGTTTTACCTGAGGGTGCAAGCAGCCCATCACTATCAGGTGGCGGTAGTTGTCCAGGGATGGGGGCGGGTGGCTGCGCTGTTTCCTCTCCGGGGGCTGGGACATCTGCTTGTGCATCGACGACACATTGTCGGTTGAAGCAATATCCTCGTCGAGGAACAGTCATCAGGATCTCGTGATCCCGACTGTCATTGAGAATATTGCGTAGTGAGAAAACCGTTTGGTTCAAACTGCCGGAGGCAACCACGCGGTCATTCCAGGTGTAGTCGATGATTTCATCGCGGCTTTTAGTGACACCTGGCTCCATGAGCAGCAGGTCCAACAGACGCGACTCAGCTCTCCCTAGCGTGGAATTCTGTACATCTCCATGGGGTGTTGTAATGGAAAGCATGGCGCTGTCCGGGTCGAATACCGCCACGGCGCCATTTTTCAACTTGAAGGTGTAGCTCATAGAAATCTTCCGTTCAGGCGGTACTGGCCTGAGTATAGGGGCCGGATTTGGCTCGGTACATTCTGGTCTGGGAGGTGAACGAAGAGGAGGGCCAGGCGGAAGGTGCACTGTGTGTCGCATTTACAATGCCGGACTGGCTCGTTTCAGAGGCGTGCCGTGCGGCAAACAGCCCGGCCTGTCAGAGGTATCAGTTGAATCAGACAAGGGAAAAGCATTGCTGGATGACCCACGGTTTTTGATTTGGACTCCGTGAATAATGCTTGGAATGGATTTTCTGCGCTATCCGAAAACTGCAAGCTCGGGCAGGTGGGTTTGCGCGCCGCCACGCTTGAATGAACTAACTTCGCTGTTGCGAAAGGCTTCAATTGCAGCCTGAACTATCAGGATACAAATCAATGATTGTGTTTTTGTGCGCCTGGCTTGTTGAAGATTATTTTTGATTCTTATTAGCTTTGAACCAGGGGCGTTAGCGATTTAAATGGATATCGAGGAGCGTTGACACACATCGCGTTCATGGTTTGTTTGTCGCGGCGTAAACGATCCTCACCTCTCGTTCTACGGCTTTGCCCCGAGTCCTTTCATGAAGGGCTCGGGGCTTTTTTTGTTTTGGAGGGGGGCAGGCGATGTCTGGAGGAGAAGAGGGCAGGCAAGTCGCTGTCTGGCGCTACAGGCATTCCTGTGCGGCACGCTCGAAGCTCGATGGCTTGAAGGTCGAGGTCAGCAATTGGCGCTCGTAAAGGTACACATTGCCTCCATCCTGTGCCCTATGGGTTTCCAGCACAGTGTCTACGGCAACTTTGCTCGAAACGACAACCCGGTAGCTGCGTGCGCTCCCTGACACGACAGGGCTCATCTCTTTGTCCTTTAACTTCGGTACGAGGCAGTCGACATACTGCTCGGGCGATTTGTCCGTTAGCAAAGTTAAAGTCGGGTCGTTCGCGGAGGAGACACAGCCGGCCAGAAGCCAGGAGGCGAGCATCACGGCAGGAACACACACGCGGCGCATCGGTGGAACCCTCAAGTTCGATTCGGTTTGGTTCGTTGAGTCATGGCCAGGAAGGTCAATAGACGCTGCAGGTCGTCGCCGCCAATCAAGGCAAGACATCGTAGCCACGTTGTTGCAGGCAACTGCTGTAGACGGAGTTGTTGGCGGTAACGCTTTGTTCGCTCGCACTCAGATTCTGCCGGCGCTCCTGGCGTTGCCTGGAGCCCCCCACGATGGCGCCGGCTGCCGCGGCACTGCGTGCGTTGTTCTGGCGATAGTCTTGCCTGGTATCGTCGTCGATCTGGTCATAGAGGTTTTCATGTTGGCGGCCCCGAACTTCTGCCGCCGCTGCACCTGCGACCGCGGCGGTTGCAGCGCCCTTTACCCGGCCACCGGATGGCACGGTGCTTTGTACCGGATGTTGCGCGTTGGCTTGGGACTGACAGGCACTGGTGTCCTGCTGGATGGTCTGGGAAGTCTGACCTTTTTGGGGAACCACCGTCACCGCCAGGGCGCTGGCGCTCAGCAACATCGTAACGACCGCTAGGGTATGGGCCAGTATTTTCATCATTGAGTCTCACGTCAGGCGTCGGTACGGTTAACGGTTTGTCAGAGGGAAAACACGGCAAGGTATCACATTGAAACCCCATGCAGGTCTGCTTGCGATGGGGTTTGCTTGAGCATCAACGCTTGAGGAGGAGGGCCTGCATATCGTCTGACATGCCTTTGAGTGCAACCTTGAAGTCATTGGCAACAATCGGCTGTTCGGCATTCTTGACGGTCTCGCCGAATACCTTGCGCACGATCTTCGCGACCGGCATACCGGTTTTGGCGTCGATCAGGTTGGCTTCGATGTACATCTCGGCGGTCTGATCCCGATGCCCGGTGGCGGCTTGAGTCGCCCCGACAATGGCCCCGATTGGAACCGCCTCATACCAGTGCATGCCTTCGTTGTTGGCGCTGACGTGAGTGATCGCCGCTTGCAGGATCAGCGACCGCGAATCGGTTGGTGCCAACTGTGGATAAGGGACGATCGTATAGCGGCGGGCAAAGGCGGTCTTGACGCTGTTGCTGGCCATCAATTGCAGGTCTTGCAGGGTCTTCAGGCTGACGCGTGCGGTCGGCTGCGGCGATGGATACAGTTCCATCTGCCTGAACACCACAGTGGAATACGCGCGAGGATCGAACCCTGGCGATACCCAGCGCAATACTTTCTGCTCACTCGGCGTAGTTTGCTCCTCCAGGCCCTGGTAATTGCCCAGGAAGCCCGAGTATTGCTCTTGCTGCGCGACTTTCGAGACACAGCCGACCTGAAATACACAGCTCAAAGCAATACCCGCAATCCATTTATTCGACATGCCCATGTGTTTGGTTCTCAAGTGATGAAAGTTGTCATTCGGGTTCCGACCTGGCCCCGGGCATTGGTCCGGGCGCCTTGTATTCAGGCACTGGTACTTGCCGGTCGGTTACGCAAAGCAGGTGCTTGCACGCCGGTCAATGCGGGCCGAATGCTGCCCGTAGCGGCGGGATAATCCGAATCAATAACTCTCAAAAACTGTTAAACACGCGGTGAGGAAAATTGCACATCGATCACAGTTGCCTACGCTAACCCTTTGCAACGCCGGTTTTGGCGTCTACAGGTGAGTGAGCATGGATTGGAAAGAACGATGGATGGGCACCGCGTCGACACTCGTCGTTGTGTTGGGCTGCATCCCGATGGCCCAGGCCGACGATTCGGCAGAGTTGGCGAAGAAAGCCCTCAACCCGGTCGCCGCGATGTACAGCCTGCCGGTTCAGTACAACTGGGGCCAGAAGATAGGGCCGACCGGGGAGGGCATGCACAGCTTCACCAATATCCAGCCTGTGCTGCCGTTTGCCTTGAACGAAGACTGAAACCTCATTTCCCGGACCATTCTGCCGATCATCGACCAGCACGGCCTGGCCCCAATGGCGCGGCGGACAAATCCGGCACCGGCGATATCACCCAGAGTTTTTTCTTCTCGCCGACCAAGCCCACGGACAGTGGCTGGATACTCGGCGGCGGCCCGGCGTTGTTGATACCGACCGGCAGTGATGAGTTGCTCGGCAGCGAGCAATGGGGCCTCGGCCCGACGGCGGTGGCATTGAAACAGTCCAATGGCTGGACCCGAGGCATTCTGGCCAACCATATCTGGGGCCTGGACGACGGCCCGCAAGGCTGGGGCTTTCGCGCCGCCGTGATGTTCCTGTTTCCACGCTGATACGCCGTTTCGGACGGCTTGGAGGAGATACCGCATGGACCGATTCACCGGTGGTTGTTTGTGCGGCAAGGTGCGCCTTGTCGCATCGGGGCGCCCGTTCCGGGTTGGCGTTTGTCACTGTCTCGACTGCCGCAAGCATCATGGCGCGCTGTTCCACGCGTCCGCGATTTTTCATCAGGATGCCGTGACAATCGAGGGCGAAACCCGTGACTACGCCGGGCGGCACTTCTGTCCGCACTGCGGTTCGTCGGTGTTCTCACGCAGCGCAGACGAAGTCGAGGTGAACCTTGGATCCCTGGATGCCCCAGACCAGCTGACGCCAACCTACGAGAGCTGGACTGTGCGGCGTGAGGCCTGGTTGCCGGCGTTTGCGCTCACCCGACACTACGAGCGCGATCGAGATACCACGGGGCGTTTTGAGGACTAACGGGCACATACTCATATGCCATAACAAGCGGCTATGACAATGAGCGCGAGAAAACACACCAACTGAACGCTGAAGAAAGTAAACCGAACCGCCACGAACGCATTGGTTTGCTCATGGGATACGTGAACCAGAGACTGGCACACGCGAGCGATAAGGACGAGCGCGGACAAGTAGTTCACTGCAGCGCCGTTGACATCAAGGGCTGTAATCACGAACACGATGACACCAAAGACAGGCAGGTTTTCCACACAGTTGGCGTGTGCCCTTGTCCCGCGTCGATACCAATCCTCGCCTTCGAGCCGATCGCTGCGGAAAGAGGCGATCGGAACACTGGAGAACAGGATTCCAACCCAGCGATAAACCCCGACGGTTGCCATCAACAACAGCAAAGTCCAGGTCGCGAACCCAAGCAGCATCCACATCGGTATCGTCATGGCCGCCATCCTCGAAAGATCATTATCAGCACGTCATCCCGCAGCGCGACCGGCGAGCAGTCGGTCGCGCGCTGTCGGTCAATTGCTCATGATGGGCGCCAGTGCGGTCTGAATCCGGGACATCTGTGCGGGCGTTGTCATGTGCGTCAGCAAACGGCCGAAGTGTGGATGCTGCACGCCCGAGATAATGTATTGCCAGCGGTAGGCGCTCAGTAGGCTGGCCTTGATTTGCGCCGTTTCATCGACACTGAACGATCGTGAAGCATTACCAATGAAGTAGTCGGCATCGGCTGCCGATTGTGCCTGCAGGATTGCGTCGACGGCCGCCACCAGCGCAATCAGGTCAGTCACTGCCTGGTCGCGCTCGGCGGGCGAGAGTTTCGCGTGCTCGTCCCGCCACTCCAGTTCATCGAGTACGACGTGCCGGCTTTCATCCTTCCAGTGGAATTTGAAGACATCCTTGAACAACGGGCACAGCTCCTCGCGCGGGGCGATGCTTTGCACGTAGTGCGCCTGAACAAACAGCTCGATATGGCAGGTCAGCGCCAGCACCGACCAGGTGCTGGCCGCGAGTACCGCGCGCGCCACCTCGTTCGGATCGGCAACTTGACGATATCCCGCTGGCAATTTCGAACTCATCATCGTTTCCATGCGCCGGAACAGTTCCTGGTGCTTGATCTCGTCGTTGGAAAAACGCACCAGCGCTTCGAGCGCCAGTTGATCGTCAAATACATGGGCTCGACCCTGATCGAGCATCTTGGCACTGATAAAACGCTCGACCAGGCCAAAGATAAACGCATAGGTTCGGCCCTGGATCTGACTGAGCAGGCGCGCCTCGGCCGCATCGAGAAAGGTCAGGCGGTCGACCTGCGAGAGTCCGTCGGGGAGGAATTTGCGCGAGAAGTCGAAACGGCGGTCCTGGAGCAGATCGCGATCGATCTGCCATTCGGTCTTCTTCGATGATCTGACCATTTGTGCATAACGGGCGGTGTTGCCTGACGCTGAGCGGGGTAGGGTAACGACGCTGTTCATATGGATCTCCTGCTGCCCTGGTTGAGTTGGAATGGGGCAATTCGGTTGACGTCGGAGCCAATGAACCTCTGGGGACAATCCCGATCGTTGAGTCCGCGTTGGTGCTAATCTAGGCGTCGCAGTTCAGGCGGTGAATGACCGGTGCGCCTGAATACCTGCTCCGGACTCCGAAAAGGAGGGCGGTCAAGTGTTGGATGCGCTTTCTGATGTCTTGCGTGTGATTCGGCTGTCTGGAGGGGTCTTCCTCGAGGCGGAACTCACTGCGCCCTGGTGCATCAACGGCAGAATCTCGGCGGATGATTGCAAGCCGTTCCTGGCGGCACCTCGACACATCATTGCGTCGCACTTTGTTGCTGCGGGGCGCATGCAAATTCAAATCGACGGTGGCGCCGCCATCGAGGTAGGGGCTGGCGAACTCGTTTTGCTTCCTCGCAACGACGCTCATTCCTTTGGTAGCGACCTGAGCCTTGCGCCCATGCCGGCCAGAGAAGTCATTGAGCCGCCAGAAGTCGGTGGCATTTCACGGATCAAGTACGGCGGGGGCGGCGAGGCCACACAGTTGTTGTGCGGGTTCCTCGGTTCGGAAACACCCTTCAGTCCGTTGCTTTCGTCGCTGCCTTCCTTATTGAAACTGGACCTGCGGGCGACGGCATCGGGCACCTGGATCGAAAGCTCATTCCGTTTTGCTGTCAGTGAGATCGCGGCGGGACGCGTCGGCTCGACAACGGTCATCGCCAAGCTATCGGAACTGCTGTTCGTCGAAGCCGTCGGCCAGTATGTCGCCAGCCTACCCGCTGAGCGGCGCGGGTGGCTGGCGGGTTTGCGGGATGCGCATATCGGGCGCGCACTGGCGCTACTGCATGCTCGTCCAACCGAGGGCTGGACGGCAGAAGCACTGGCGCTTGAGGTGGGCATGTCACGCTCGGTGTTCGCCGAGCGATTCACGGCATTGGTCGGACAGCCACCGATGCAATACCTGACGCTGTGGCGCATGCACGTGGCGGCTCAACAATTGCGCGAAGGTCGCGGCAATGTGGCGCAAATCGGCTTTGCCGTTGGCTACGACTCCGAAGCCGCGTTCAGTCGCGCATTCAAACGCCAGTTCGGCACATCCCCCGGCATCTGGCGCAGACAATCGGCATGAGAGGGGGGGGAGCTTTAGCCGCCTACCCCGAGCGTCAGGTATTGAACAGTAGCGGCCCTTGGCTTGACGTCCGAACGGAGCGCTTCTGTCGCCCATCAATCAAATTGAGACGATCGTTCTGAGTAACGTCAATGAATTGAATAGGAATGATATGTATTTACTTACAAAAGATAATCGTTATTATTCGCGCAATAATTCATACAAAGGTGTCCATGGTGGCTCGATCGCGCATTTACCCAGCCTCTCTGTCGTTGCTGGGCGTTCTGGTTGTACCTGATCTACAGGCAGAAACGAAGTCTGCTCTAACCCTGCCGGCAACCGCTGTGAACAGTGAGTACAACGAGCAGAGCTACATGTCGACCGAGAGCAGGAGCGCGCTGAAGATCGATGCCCCGCTACGGGATATCCCGCAAACCGTCAACGTGGTTCCCCAGAGCGTCATCAAGGATCAGGGGGCTCAGTCGATGGAAGACGTGCTGAAGAATGTCCCCGGTATCGGCCTGTCCAATGGTGACGGCCAGCGCGACCAAGTCACCATCCGTGGTTTCAGTGCCATCGGCGACATGTACATCGACGGCATTCGCGACGATGCGCTGTACTTCCGGGATCTGTCCAACGTCGAGCGGGTGGAAGTGATCAAGGGGCCGGCCGCAGTGCTCTATGGCCGAGGCTCTTCGGGGGGGCTGATCAACAGCATCAGCAAGACACCCAACTTCGCACCCAAGCAAGAGGTCGGCGTCAGCGTCGACAGCGAGGGCGAAAAACGCACTCAGTTCGATGCCGGTTGGGCCGATCAGCAGCAAGGCGATAAAGCCTTTCGTGTGACCGGTGCGCTGGAGAACAGCGACACTTTCCGGGATGACGGCTATATCGACCGCAAGGCCATCGCGCCTTCGGCCTACTTCAAACTCTCGGATGATCTGGAACTGAACCTGGGCGCCAGCTATCTGTATGACAAGCGCCTGATCGACTTCGGCATCCCGGCACGAGGCGACCGTCCGGTCGATGTGGACCGCGACAAGCGCTTCGGTGCCGCCGACCCGGATGATGACTACACCCGCAGCGAAGTGTTCTCGTTCACGGCGGGTGTCGACTACCGGATCAACGACGACTTCAGCCTGAGCAATACCAGTCGTTACTACCACTACGACCTGGATCGCAACAACACACTCGCTGACTCCAGCCCGACACGTTTCGTCACTGCTCCCAATGGTGAACTGCTGGTGAAACTCAACCGCGGCAACGTGCAGCGCAAGGAAGACGGCTGGTTCAACCAGACCGAACTCAACCAGCGCGCCGTACTCGCCGGGATGAACCATAACCTGCTCTATGGTGTGGAACTGGGGCGCCAGGTGAAGGACCAGTCCGTATTCAGCCAATCCAATGTGGCCAGGGTGCCGGTGTACCGCGATGCCCTGGTCGACGTGCCGTTCCAGGCCAACCGGCAAACCGCCAAGGGTACCAATACCCAGGACACCGCCGGCTTCTATGTACAGGACCTGATCGAACTGGCGCCAAAGTGGAAGGCCCTGGTGGGTGTGCGTTACGACGTGTTCGACCAGGAGTACGCCGACAACCTGACGAACAGCGAACTGTCCCGCACCGATACGACCTGGAGCCCGCGAGTCGGTCTGGTCTACCAGCCTGATCAAGTGCAGTCCTATTACGTCTCGGTGAGCCGTTCCTACCAACCCTCCGCCGAGATGTTCGCCCTGAGTACGACGAACCAGGACCTGGAACCAGAGGAGACCACCAACTTCGAGATCGGCGGCAAGTGGGACCTGCTCGACAATCGCCTGGCGTTGACGGCGGCGCTGTTCCGCCTGGAACGCACCAATATGAAAACCAACGATCCGGCGAACCCGACCAAACTGGTGCTTGCGGGTGAGCAGCGCACCGATGGCCTTGAGCTGACCGCCAGCGGGCAGTTGAGTGACAAATGGCAGGTCTATGCCGGATACGCCTTTCTGGATGCCGAGATCACCAAGTCCAACAGCTTCACCAACGGTGTCGCCAACGAAGGCCAGGTACCCACCTTGACGCCGCGCCACAGCGCCAACCTGTGGTTGGTGCGTTCGCTGACGCAAACCTGGCGTGTGGGCATGGGAGCCAACTATGTCGATGATCGCTATACCGCGCTGGATAACAATGTGGTCATGCCGGCTTACACGACAGTGGACGCCGCGCTGCTGTACAACCTGCCGAAATGGGACATGGCCTTGCGTCTGCGCAATGTCTTCGACAAGGACTACTACGCTTCGGCGCATGGTTCGGTGGATCTGATCACGCCCGGTGCCCCACGGACGCTGGAGCTGAGCACCAACTATCGCTTCTGAGTACAGACCTGAAGAACAGGCGTCCGGCATTGTCGGGCGTTTGTTTGGGGCGCTTTCAAAAAGCGCAGTTCATGATCAGGATCCGGCAACAGGCAGGTGTCGTATTTCCCGAAGAGCCGATAACGATTAAGCGCAATGCGGTCGTATGCCCAATCTCGAAGCTTGCGAGGGAAGATGCGCAACAGGTTCACGGGGCGCCAGCGTGCGGGAAACCGGGCGATGATTTCGAAAAATGCCTCCGAACGCGCCCAGTAGTGCCGGTCGCGGATCACCGCCATGGTGTCGAATTGATCCATGGGCAAACCTGCCCACGCGAGCAGAGCCTGCCCCTCGGGTGACTGAACCGCCGCCAACCGCAGGCGCCGCTGGCGGTCATGGCGAATCAACAACCTCACCCAGACATTGCATAGCTTGCAGACACCGTCGAACAGAACCACCGTCTCGCCTGGTTCGAGCAGGGGCGCGGGTGAGGGGCGGATTTGCGAGGCTGGCATTTGAGGCTCGAGGTCGCACATTTCAGTTAGCCGGGGGGCGCGCTACACAGATCAGCTTTTGGCGCGATCGGTCGCCTTGGCTTTGCTTTGAGCGACAGCGCCTTCAGTCTTCTGTTTCTGTGCAACCTGGTAGGTTTCCATCGAGACTTTCCGGGCCGACTCCATGCGTGCGAAGGTCTTATCACCACCACCGGTGGCCATCGCCAGGGAAGAGGCGGTCAGAGCGGCGACTACGAAGAGGGCTTTCATGGATTTCATTTGGGTATCCTCAAGTGAGATTTAGTTAATAGCTAACAGCAGGACTTATTCGCAAAACTGGAACTTCCTTGTTCCACCTGGCTTCACCATCCAGCCAGGGCGGCGTTTCCTGGTGACCAGGTGCCTTGCTCCTTGCGCTCTTCAGCATCTCTGCTTTTTGCCCAGGCAGTGAGCAGTACCATCGCCCCGAATCCACCGACGATGAGAACCGGATAGGCTGCCAGCAACTCCACCAGCGAGTACTTCCAGGCCAGCGGACGACCAATACCGAGCATGGCGGCATAGAACCACGACACGCCAGAGAGGGCGCCGGAGAACAGCGCCAGCATGCGCAGGCTGAAGGAAAGTTTGAGTAACGAACCGGCTTTTTTCAGCGCCGGCAATACAGCGCTATGCAACAGGAAGCCGTTAAAGGTCAACAGCACAACGATGCCGATCTTGGCTTGCAGTTTTGGATTGAGGAAATACTCCATCCCCTTGCCGGCATAATCGATCCCGATAATACCAATGCCCGTAACCCAGAGAGCTACAAGTGCAAGCGATACGGTTTTTTGAAGGCTTTGCATGTGCGCGTCATCGTGGTGACCTGACGCATCCCCCTTCAGGAGTTGCTTGACCATTGCAATGTCACTGGTCAAGACCAGCCCGATTGCAACGCAGCAGGCGATAAGATGAAAATATACAACGCCCAAACGCACATATTCCACGGTGGACGAAGAAAACATACTAAGTTCCATGGTGACCTCCTGGCCTCAATAGTGAATCAACTTGGCTCTCGGCACGGCTTGATTGGAATTTACCGTTGCTGACTGCCATTTAGATCCAGCAATTGTTATCAGTTAATCTTGCGACATTACGCCACCAAGATAATAGTGAGTTTCGCGAATGAACTTTTATTCATTCGAACATGTCCATTTTCAGGTAACAAAAAACCTCAATCACACTGGGTGCATAGGAGGTTTAACTTCCGCTTCTGGGGGACGGCGAGGCCCGGAACCCGATCGACGAGACGGATCAGGCAATGCTGGTGGGGTCGGCGGGGCTTCCACCCCATTCGAGGAAACGGATCTTGTGAACCTCGCCCTGGCTGTCCAGGTAGACCACAGTCACCGGTACCACGCCGGTCTTGTCGGATGTATCGGTGCGCTGCAGCACCTGTTTCACATCGATGTCCATCCCGTAGTGGTATTCGACGGCTGAGACATGCGCGCCGGGTTCTTGCAGGCTGTTCTGGTCGAAGACACTGGGTGCGAGACTGGAAATCACCGCACTTACAATTGTGGCCATGCTCATAAGGCTGTACCTCTTCTGTAGTTCGCTTGACAAGGACCTAATGTGACACGTTGAGGAAGTGAAGTTCACTTTACCGCGACGAACGTGCCCGTTTGAAAAGCCTGTAGTGGCTGCAAACTCCCGGCAATTCCCCGCGCTTGACGCCTCTTGACCATTCGTCCTTTAAACCCCGTATTTGTTGGCCAAAGTCCGTTTTTTGAAGGAGGTCATGACATGTCATGACGGATTTTCACGCAGGTGAATCAGTGCCATCCGGGTCAGTCGAGTGGCAGCGATATCGTTAATCTCGTTCCTTTGTCCGGTGCGCTGTCGATCGTGAATTCCCCACCCAGCATGCTGATGCGTTCCTTCATTCCCACCAACCCGAACGAGTTCAATTTTTTGCGATCCGTCATGCCTACGCCATTGTCCTTGATCCGCAGGTAGAGCCGGCGACCCTCCCTGGAGAGTTGGATATGCACCTGTGTCGCTTGCGCGTGCCGGGCAATATTCGACAGCGATTCCTGCACGATGCGGAACAGCGTCGTGGCGGATTTTTCATTCAGATCGCAACGGAAATTTTCGTCTTTCGCCGACATCGTGCAATCGATCGCGCTGCGCTGGCGGAACTCTTCAAGTTGCCACTCGATCGCTGCCTGCAGTCCCAGATCGAGTACGGGTGGCCGAAGATCATTGATGATACTGCGCACACTGCGGATGGCTGTATCGAGTTGATTCAGAGCATCGCTGGCCTTTTCGTTGAGCTTGGGGTGCAGGGTACTGGTGCGCGCCTGCAACATGGAGACATCGATCCGCAACGCCAGCAGACTCTGTCCCAGCTCGTCATGGATGTCGCGTGCGATCCGCTTTCGCTCTTCTTCCTTGATGTGCTCCTGATAGGAGGCCAGTTCACGCAACTGCAGCTTCGATTGCAGCAACTCTTCGGCCTGCATCGTCAGTTTGCGCTGCAGGTAGAACAGGTCGACAAACACCCGGATCTTGGCGCGAAGCACCTCGGCCACAATCGGCGAGAAGATGTAATCCACTGCGCCGGACGTATAACCGCGGAAACGCTCGGAATCCGTTTCGGCCTCAGCTGTGACGAAGATAATGGGCGTGTGGGCCGACTTCGGGCGGCCGTGAATCAGTGCAGCGGTTTCAAAACCGTCCATCACTGGCATTTTCACGTCGAGCAGAATGACGGCGAAGTCGCGCTGCAATAGCAGGCGCAGCGCCTCGCGCCCGGAAGTCGCCGTGGCAATATCGAGGCCCATGTCGGCAATCACCGCGGCGAGCGCCGTAAGCTTGGCGGGATTGTCATCCACCAGCAACACGGATGCTGGCACGCCATCAGGCGGGAGCGGGTGCCGTACCTGGGGTTTCTCATTGAATACCGGAGGTTCCTGTTGCATGTTTATGCCACTTCTGTTTGCGCTAGCGCGCAATGAGCGCGGTACACAGTCATCGATATAGCCATTTGCGCATCAGTGACAGCAGCTGGTCGGTATCCACTGGCTTGCTGACATAGTCCGATGCTCCTGCCTCGAGGCACTTTTCACGGTCACCCATCATCGCTTTGGCCGTCAGCGCAATCATGGGCAGGGTTTCAAATCTCTTGAATGTGCGGATCTGGCGCATGGTTTCAAAGCCATCCATCTCGGGCATCATGATGTCCATCAGCACAATGTCGGTATCGGGCTGCTGCTGCAGCAGTTCTATGGCGGTTCGACCGTTTTCGGCCGTGGCCACCAGCATTTTGTTGCACTCGAGCACGCTGGTCAGGGCAAAAATATTGCGCACGTCATCGTCGACCACCAGGGCCTTTTTACCCTCGAGACTGTCCGAACCCGCATAGAGTTTTTCCAGCATCTTGCGCTGGGTCTGCGGCAGCCTGGCGACGACGCGGTGTAGAAACAGCGCGGTTTCGTCGAGTATGCGCTCGGGGGACTGAACGGCCTTGATGACGCCCTTGCCGAGCAGTGTCCTGAAACGCTCGTGTTCCGGCTTGGTCAGTGTCTCTGCACCATAGACGACGATCGGCAATTCACGCATGGCGTGGTCTTCCTGCAACGCCTCGAGAAACCTGATGCCGGATGCGTCGGGCAGTTTGAGATTGATTGCCATGCAGTCGTAGCGTTTCTTCGCCAGTTTCTTCAAGGCTTCAGCGCCGCTGGCGGTCGTTTCGATCTTCACGTCGGTGTTGCCGAGTAGATCGAGGATGCGGGCGCGGCTCCCTTCGTTGCCGTCGATGAGCAGCAGATTCCTGGTCTCGCGCCGAGCGAATGCGACGATGCCGACCAGCGCATTTTGAATCTCGTCGGCTGTGACCGGCTTGAGCAGATAGTCGAAAGCGCCATAGCGCAGCCCGCGTGTGTGGTCGTCAGCGATCGAGATGATCTGGACCGGGATGTGACGCGTGGCGAAATTGCGCTTCAACTGCTCGAGCAGCGACCAGCCATCGATGTCCGTCAGGCCCGGGTCTAGCGTGATCGCGGCGGGTTTGAAGCGCTCGACAAGCTCCAGTGCATCCGCGCCACGGGTCGTGACGATAGCCCTGAACCCCTTCTGGTGCGCGGCCTCGAGCAGAATGCTGGCGAATCGGGCGTCGCCCTCGAGCATCAGCAGCACTTGGTCCCCGGGTTGGACAGACTCGCGGTCGTCCGGTATCTGTGCAGACGGGCTTGGCATGAGGTCGCGCTTGACCTGGCCAGGTACTGCCTCTGTCGTTGATTCGTCCAGGGTCTGATGCTGGGCATCCGGTGTACGCAAGGGCACGTACAGCGCGAAAGTACTGCCCTTGCCGATCTCACCGGGGATCAGCCGCAGCTCACCGCCCAGCCGGTGTGCGAGCTCACGGCTGATCGACAGGCCGAGGCCGGTGCCGCCGTATTTTCGTGAGGTTCCGGTATCTGCTTGCTGGAACGCTTCGAAGATCAGCTTCTGCTTGCCGGCAGATACGCCAATGCCGGTGTCGGTGACCACGAAGGCGACCACCGCATCGGCACGATTGAGTTCGCTGTTGTCCACGCTCCACCCGGACACAGCAGGCGCGATGCTGATCTTGACGCTGCCTTGCTCAGTGAACTTGAAGGCGTTGGACAGCAGGTTCTTGACCACCTGCAGCAGGCGCTTTTCGTCGGTCCAGATGACGGGGGACAGGGCAGGCGCCAGTTCAATCGTGAAGGTGAGGCCCCGGCTTTCGGCGACCGGCCGGAAGGTGCGTTCGATCTGGTCGTGCAGATCGGCGAACAGCGCTTCATTCAGATCCAGTGTGACCGTACCCGACTCGATCTTGGACAGATAGAGAATCTCGTCGATCAGCTCCAGCAGGTCTTTGCCCGCGCTACGGATGGTCTTGGCATATTCGACCTGTCTGGGCGTGAGATTGTGTTCCGCGTTGTCGCTGAGCTGCCGGGCCAGGATCAGCAAACTGTTCAATGGCGTTCTGAGCTCATGGGACATACTGGAGAGGAATTCGGACTTGTACTTGGAGGTCAGCATCAACTGCTCCGCCTTCTCCTCCAGCGACAGTTTGGTGATTTCGACTTCGCGGTTCTTGCGCTCGACTTCGGCTTTCTGCTCCGCCAGCAGTCCAGCCTTGTCCCCCAGTTCCTCGTTGGTCTGTCTCAATTCTTCTTGTTGCCTTTGCAGCTCCTGCGCCAGCGATTGCGACTGCTTGAGCAGTTCTTCGGTACGCATATTGGCTTCGATCGTGTTGAGCACGATACCAATCGATTCAGCAAGCTGATCAAGGAAGGTTTGATGAATGATGCTGTAGCGCGTGAACGAAGCCATTTCGACGACGGCCTTGACCTTGTTCTCGAACAGGATCGGCAACACGATGATATTCAGCGGGGCGGCCGCACCCAGTCCCGATGAAATCGCGACGTAATTGGCGGGTACATCGGTCAACAGGATGCGCCGCTTCTCGTAAGCGCATTGCCCGACCAGGCCCTCGCCGAGCCGCCACTCATCGTTCACATTGATGTTGCCCTTGTACGCATAAGCGGACAGCAGTTTGAGTTTCGCAGGATCGGGCGGGCTCTCGTTCATCATGTAGAACACACCGTGCTGGGCGTTGATCAGCGGAGCCAGTTCAGACAGCACCATCTTGGAGACTGCCGCCAGATCGCGCTGGCCCTGCAGCAGGCGGTTGAATTTCGCGAGATTGCTCTTGAGCCAGTCCTGCTCCGCGTTTTGCCGCGTGGTTTCGCGCAGGTTGCGGATCATCTCGTTGACGTTGTCCTTCAATTCCGCCACTTCACCCTTTGCTTCCACCTCCACGTAACGAGTCAGATCGCCCTTGGTCACGGCAGTCGCCACGTCGGCAATTGCGCGCACCTGATTGGTCAGGTTGGCCGCCAGACCGTTCACGTTGTCGGTCAGATCCCGCCAGGTGCCGGCAGCACCCGGCACGTTGGCCTGGCCCCCCAGTTTGCCCTCGACCCCCACTTCACGCGCCACCGAGGTGACCTGATCGGAGAACAGCGCCAGCGTATCGGTCATACCGTTGATGGTGTCGGCCAGTTCGGCGATCTCGCCCTTGGCTTCCAGTGTTAGTTTCTTCTTCATGTCGCCGTTGGCGACTGCGGTCACCACTTTGGCGATGCCTCGCACCTGGCTGGTCAGGTTGGCCGCCATGAAGTTCACGTTTTCGGTCAAATCCCTCCAGGTGCCGGACACGCCTTGCACCTGTGCCTGTCCCCCGAGCTTGCCTTCGGTGCCTACTTCGCGCGCCACCCGCGTCACTTCGGCGGCAAAGCTATTGAGCTGGTCCACCATGGTGTTGATGGTGTTCTTCAGCTCCATGATTTCGCCCTTGGCTTCCACGGTAATCTTGCGCCCCAGGTCGCCTTTGGCTACCGCCGTCGTCACGTCGGCGATGTTGCGGACCTGATTGGTCAGGTTGGCCGCCATGCTGTTGACCGAGTCGGTCAAGTCTTTCCAGGTTCCACCGACGCCCGTCACCCTGGCCTGGCCACCGAGCTTGCCGTCAGTCCCCACTTCGCGAGCCATGCGCGTCACTTCGTCGGCAAAGGTCGAGAGCTGGTCCACCATTGTGTTGATGGTTTCCTTGAGTTGGAGAATTTCACCTTTCGCTTCGGCTGTGATCTTGCGTGACAGGTCGCCGTTGGCCACCGCCGTCGTCACGTCGGCAATGTTGCGCACCTGGGTGGTCAAGTTGGCCGCCATGCCGTTGACCGAATTGGTCAAGTCTTTCCAGGTACCGGACACGCCGGTCACTTCGGCCTGTCCGCCCAGTTTGCCTTCGGTACCGACTTCCAGCGCGACGCGGGTCACTTCCGAGGCAAAGCTGGAGAGCTGGTCGACCATCGTGTTGATGGTGTTTTTCAGTTCGAGAATCTCGCCCTTGGCTTCAACGGTAATTTTCTTGCCGAGGTCGCCGCGCGCCACCGCCGTCGTCACCTGTGCGAGGTTGCGCACCTGGGTGGTCAGGTTCGCCGCCATGCCGTTGACCGATTCGGTCAGGTCGCGCCAGGTGCCTGATACACCGCGCACTTCCGCCTGACCGCCCAACTTGCCTTCGGTACCGACTTCCAGCGCCACGCGGGTCACCTCCGCAGCGAAGCTCGAGAGCTGGCCGACCATCGTGTTGATGGTGTTTTTCAGCTCGAGAATCTCCCCCCTGACTTCGACGGTAATCGTCTTGCCCAGATCGCCTTTGGCCACCGCGGTCGTCACGTAAGCGATGTTGCGCATCTGGGTGGTCAGATTGGCGGCCATGTCGTTGACGGAGTCGGTCAGGTCTTTCCAGGTGCCGGACACCCCTTTGACATTGGCCTGCCCTCCAAGAATCCCTTCAGTGCCGACTTCGCGCGCCACACGGGTCACCTCGGAAGCGAAGGAGCCCAGTCGCGTCACCATGGTGTTCACGATCCTGGCGGATTTGAGGAACTGGCCCCGCAGTTTCAGGCCGTCGAGTACCGGTGGTACCTGCTGGCTCAGATTACCCTCGGCAACCGAACCGATAACGCGAATCATCTCGCTCATCGGGCTGATGAGGTCGCTGGTCAGCGCATTGCTCGAGTTGACGATCTTTTGCCATGAGCCTTTCATCATCGGCAATTCGATACGCTCATCGACCTTGCCCTGCTTGCCGATCAGTCGCGCCACGCGTTCGAATTCGGTGGCGGTGTCGGCCGCCATGTCGATGATCTCGTTGAGCGTGTCGGCGATCTTGCCCGGCATGCCGGTCCAGTCTTCCGGCATACGCGTGGTGAAGTCACCATTGCGCAACGCCTTCAGCGCTGTCAGCAACGTCTTCATGTCGAAAACTTCGATCGGTGTCGTCACTGTGGCCATGTCTATGTCCAGTCAAGATGGATGCCACGCGCAAGGCGTCATGCAGGAGCCGGCATTGCAGTATTGACCATGCTGAAAGCTGAGCGTTGGCTTACGGAATATTAGCAAGGTTGGCGCAATGCCCCGGATCCTGGGGAAATTGCCCGGGAACAGGCCGTTCCAACCGACTGCACCCGCAGTCCGGAGAAGTGGGCACTAACGCCTGAGGCAAAAGTGCAAGTGTGCTCTGCGCCTGCTAACGTCAAGCTCTGCAGCAGATTCCATGGCTTGCTGGCTACTGCCGAATGGAAAATACAGATGATTGACCACAAAATCAGAGTCTTGCTGGTGGATGATCACAGCATCGTGCGTAATGGCGTGCGACGCATGTTGGAGACTGCCGGCGAGATCGACGTAACGGGCGAAGCCGCGACGGCACAAGACGCAATGCTCCTGGTCCGGGAGCAGGATTTCGACGTGGCGCTGGTCGATATTCAGCTGCCCGACAAGACCGGCCTGCAACTCCTCAAGCTCATGCGTGCAGAGAAACCCAAGCTCGCCGTTCTGATGCTGAGCATGCATTCGGTCGAGGCCTATGCGTTACGCGCAATCAAGCACGGCGCAGCGGGATACCTCACCAAGGATATTTCCGCAGCCACCTTGGTTACGGCAGTTCGCAAGGTGGCCTCAGGCGGCAAGCACGTCAGTCCTGAGCTGGCAGAAAAACTGGTCAACGCTATCGGCAGAGGCGACGGGGCACCCCACGAAGCGCTATCCGACCGGGAGCTTGAAGTACTAAAGCTCCTCGCTTCAGGCGAGAGAATTGTCCGCATCGCTGAGATATTGCACTTGAGCCCGAGTACCGTCACGACGTACCGGGCACGCATCCTGGAAAAAACAGGGATGGACAGCAACGCGAAACTGGCCCGCTATGCCATCGAAAACGGCCTGTTAACTTAGAATACCCTGCCATCCGACGCAGCCGAGTCACTCAATCGTTCTCGGCATCCTCCACTCTCTGCGATAAACGCCCGGGCATCATTGAATCGTCCTGATTGAACTTCAGGTGCTGTTTAACGAACTGTACAGCAATGATGCGCAGCACATGCCCGGCTTCGCCGGATCCAGCCTGCTTGTAGTGGAATCACTACAAGCGTTTGGCCGATATCGCCACAAACAAGTCCTGCTAACGTCGATAGTGGTGGCCGTTCCAATCAAGCATATTTACCTCTCGACAAATTTTCGTCCGCTGCATTCATGTTGAATCAATGTTCAAACTGGAGGGCATCAAGATGATAGGTTATTGGTTGTGTGCGTTGCTGTGGGGTGTGGTGCTGCTGGAGGAGATCCAACTCATGCCCCTTCAAGAATGGAAAGACGAGGGTCTGAAAAAGGTTCTGTTGCTGCGCCGGACCAGGACCCGGACCGGCTACTTTATTGCGTTGATCGCGGGCGCCATGTGCCTTTATAGCGAAATCCTGGTGGCACCGGTCGATCAGAACATTTTCAATCCGGAGCTGATACTTGCCCTGTGTGGTGTTCTTTGGGGTGCTTATCTTTCCGTAGTCTGCATGAAGGGGAAGCGATAGTTTCCTATCTCCATGACTACTGCGGGTATTTGATATTTCACGATCGTCGGCCGGCAGGGGGAACTCCGCCGGTCAGGCGCTCCTCAAGAGTCTTGATTTAGGTTGACTGACTTCCTCAGGGCGTGAAGCAGCCCTTCGCGAAAGGCTGCTTACGACTGTGGATTCAACACACTGGATTTTGTGTAAACGGGGTTTCGGTTAAAACGGCAAATGCAGCACCTTGAGTGCTGCATTCGAGACTTGAGACCGCACATTTCTGTCGGCCGGGGGACGCGCTACACAGATCAGCTTTTGGCGCGATCGGTCGCCTTGGCTTTGCTTTCAGCGACAGCGGCTTCAGTCTTCTGTTTCTGTGCAACCTGGTAGGTTTCCACCGAGACTTTCCGGGCCGACTCCATGCGTGCGAAGGTCTTGTCACCGCCACCGGTGGCCATGGCCAGAGAAGAGGCGGTCAGGGTGGCGACTACGAAGAGAACTTTCATGGATTTCATTTGGGTATCCTCAAGTGAGATTCTGTTAACAGCTAAAAAGCGGAATTCATTTACTGAAACTGAACTTCCTTGTTCAACCTGGCTTCACCATCCAGCCAGGGCGGCGTTTCCTGGTGACCAGGTGCCTCGCTCCATGCGCGCTTCGGTGTCTTTGTTTTTTGCCCAGGCAGTGAGCAGTACCATCATCGCGAATCCACCGACGATGAGAACCGGATAGGCTGCCAGCAACTCCACCAGCGAGTACTTCCAGGCCAGCGGACGACCAACACCGAGCATGGCGGCATAGAACCACGACACGCCAGAGAGGGCGCCCGAGAACAGCGCCAGCATGCGCAGATTGAAGGAGAGTTTCAGTAACGAACCGGCTTTTTTCAGCGCCGGCAATACAGCGCTATGCAACAGGAAGCCGTTAAAGGTCAACAGCACAACGATGCCGATCTTGGCTTGCAGTTTTGGATTGAGGAAATACTCCATCCCCTTGCCGGCATAATCGATCCCGATAATACCAATGCCTGTAATCCAAAGCGCTACAAGTGCAAGCGATACGGTTTTTTGAAGGCTTTCCAGGTGCGCGTCATCATGGTGACCTGACGCATCCCCCTTCAGGAGTTGCTTGACCATTGCAATGTCACTGGTCAAAACCAGTCCAATTGCCACACAGCAGGCGATAAGATGGAAATACACAACGCCCAAACGCACATATTCCACGGTGGACGAAGAAAACATACTAAGTTCCATGGTGACCTCTTGGTTATAATAGTGAATCAACATGGCTCTCAGTACGGCTTGGTTGGTATTTGCCGTTGCTGATTGCCATGAAGATCCAGGAATTTCTATTAATTAATCTTGCGGCGTTACGCTGCCAAGACAATAGCGGGTTTCGCGAATGAACTTTTTAGTCATTCGATCATGTCCATTTTCAGGTAACAAAAAACCTCAATCGCACTTTGTGCATAGGAGGTTTTACTTCCGCTTCTGGGGTCAGGTGAGGGGCCGAGCCCGTGTCACCTGTGGCGTATTCTGAACGAAAAACCCCGGATCCGTTCGTTTTTTGATCAATTGTTCTGACCAACGGCAGTGAAATGGCTAGTCGCTTATTGCCTGCCTGGATAGCGCAGCCAGCACCATTACTGGCTTTGCGGCGAGTTGGGAGGCAGATGAGGGCCGCGCCGATTTTTTTGTCTTTTTTTCCAGATTCCATGGGGAAATCGGGGGGAAACAAGCTGGTCGGCCATAAAAAAGCACCTGGCCGGGTTTACAAACCAGGTCAAGGCACTGCCATTTCCCCCCGAAAAAAAGTGAGGTTCCCCACATGTGGGGGCACCCCACGGAGAAAGACCGATACCGGCAATCGCGTAGTTGCTACTCAAGCAACTGATCAATCAACACCGCATTGGTGTAGATCAAGCTGCCGTCACTCGCTCGGTGTCCGACCAGATGGAACTGTCCGCGTTCGTGCTGCAGATAGACACGCATCTGGCAGTCGGACAAGGGCGCGTATCCCTCGGGCATGATCAGATCCATCGAGTCCATATCGACATCGACCATGGCTTCAGGCTCGTGAGTCTTCTGCAAGCGCTCTTCGGCCTCCTCCAGACGGACATGGAGAGGTCCGTCGACGTAGAAATGGACTTCCCCCATCGGGGTGGACTTTTGGGCGCCGCTGGTTTTGCACCAGCCTTCGATCGTCAGTGCACTCATGACGAAACCTCCCATGTGGATTGTTGGACTCTGTAGCAATCGTCTCTGCTCAATGCCATTACATATGTTTGATGACTACATCAGGGCAGGGTTCGTCTTTTGGCGCCGTTTCTGGCCGATCTCTGCCGTCCGTCATCAGAAATTCAGTATAGCTGGCCGCCGGGCCTCGCTTGCCGACCTCGCGGTACAAGCCGATGGCTCTATACTTCTTACTGACTTTGCCGCCCGGATGGGTGGTATTTGTCAGCCCTGCTTGGACGTCAGTGGCGATGCTTTTGCATAACCAATGAACAACAGGAATAGGATGAAGAGGAAATGGCAATAGCAATTATCCTGATACTAATCGTTATTGCATCCGTGCTATTCCACATACTAGCGCCTTGGCAGGCGACACCGGCAGCATCCAACTGGGGGTCCATAGACACCACCCTGTTCATCACCCTGATCATTAGCGGAATATTTTTCATTGCCATCACGGTATTCATGGCGGTAGCGGTGATGCGCTATCGTCACAAGGAAGGTTCCAGGGCGGCCTACCAGCCAGAAAATAAAAAGCTGGAATTATGGTTGATTATCATTACTTCGGTAGGTATTGCCGGAATGTTGGCGCCAGGCCTGGTTGTCTACAACGATTTCATCCGGGTGCCTAAAGATGCCTACGAACTTGAAGTGGTCGCCCAGCAGTGGCAGTGGGCCTTTCGTTTTCCCGGCCAGGACGGGAAGTTGGGCAAGTCGGATATCAAGCTTGTTGATTCCGCCAATCCCCTCGGTGTTGATCCCAAGGATCCTGCCGGGCAGGACGATGTGCTTGTAATGAATAATGAAGTTCGCCTTCCGCTCGATCGGCCAGTGAAAGTCTTGTTGCGCGCTAAAGATGTTCTGCACGATTTCTATGTACCGCAAATTCGCAGCAAGATGGATATGGTGCCAGGGATGGTGTCGTACTTTTGGTTTACACCGACTAAAACCGGAAAATACGAAGTCCTTTGCGCTGAATTCTGTGGTGTAGGTCATTACAACATGCGCGGCCATATGATCGTGGAAGAGCAGGGCGTCTTCGATCAATGGCTAAAAGGCCAGCCTACTTTTGCGCAGACACTGACCACAGCTGCCAAACCCGTTCGAGACAGCGTGCTGGAAAAAGGCCGCCAGTTGGTCGAACAGTACGGCTGCAAGGCCTGCCATAGCCAGGATGGCAGTGCCAGTCTCGGCCCGGGATGGAAGGATTTGTACGGCCGCACTGAACAGCTTGCCGATGGCACCAGTGTGCTGGTCGATGAGGCCTACCTGAAAGAGTCGATCCTCGATCCGAAGGCCCGACTGGTACAGGGCTATCCGCCGGTCATGGTGGCCTATACTCTCAAGGACGATGAACTGGGTGCCGTCATCGCCCTGATCAAATCACTGGGTGCTGCGGGGCAAGACGACGAACCTTCGACCGGCGAAGCGTCGAGCCCGGGTGAAGACCTGGTGGCGCAGGGACAGCGACTGGCCGGGTCGCTTGGCTGTCTGGCCTGCCACAGTGTCGATGGCAACAAGGGCGTCGGCCCCAGCTGGCAGGGCCTGTATGGCAAGACGCAAACCCTTGCCGACGATACGAGCGTAAAGGTCGATGAGGGCTATATCAAAGAATCGGTTCTTCATCCTAATGCCAAAATCGTCAAGGGCTATGCAGCCGTCATGCCGGCCTTGGCTCCGAGTGACGAGGAGCTGAATGCACTGATCGCTTTTATCAAATCCAAAGCGAATGCTGACGCTGATGCGAACAAGGCGGAGCCAGGGAAGTAGCCGTAAAACAGCCAGGAATACACTGAAACTTCGGCAGGAGGATGACGTGATGGCCTATGCGGAGCAAGCCGAAACAGAGGCACTGCACGAGCCTAAAAGCTTCCTGACCAAATATATCTGGAGTCAGGACCACAAGGTCATAGCCATTCAATATTCCTTGACGGCTTTATTCGTGGGTCTTATCGCCGTGGTGTTGTCCGGCTTGATGCGCATGCAGATAGGCTTCCCCGGTAGTTTGGCGTTCATGGACGCCAGTGCTTACTATCAGGCGATGACCATGCACGGCATGATCATGGTCATTTACTTGCTGACGGCCTTGTTTCTGGGGGGCTTCGGCAACTATCTGATCCCGTTGATGGTGGGCGCCCGCGACATGGTCTTCCCCTACGTCAACATGCTCAGCTACTGGTTTTACCTGGTGGCGGTACTGGTGTTGCTCAGCAGTTTTTTTGTCCCTGGCGGCCCCACAGGTTCCGGCTGGACGCTCTATCCGCCACAGTCCATTACTCAGGGAACACCGGGGGTCGAGTGGGGCATTGTCCTGATGCTCGTCTCACTGGCGATTTTTATTGTCGCGGCCACCATGGGCGGGTTGAACTACGTCACCACGGTGTTGCAGGCGCGCACGCACGGCATGACCTTGTTTCGCATGCCGCTCTCGGTATGGGGCATCTTCATGGCCTCGATCATGGCCTTGCTGGCCTTCCCGGCGTTGTTTGTCAGTGCGGTCATGATGCTGTTCGACAAGCTGTTGGGGACCAGCTTCTTCATGCCGGCGATGATCTCGCTGGGGCAGCAGCTCGATCACCAGGGTGGCAGCCCGATATTGTTCCAGCACCTGTTCTGGTTCTTCGGCCACCCGGAGGTCTACATCGTTGCTCTCCCTGCGTTTGGTCTGGTCTCTGACTTGATCAGTACGCATGCGCGTAAAAATATCTTCGGCTACCGAATGATGGTGTGGGCCATTATTGCGATTGGCGTACTCAGCTTCGTGGTCTGGGCGCACCATATGTATGTCAGCGGAATGAACCCGTACTTTGGCTTTTTCTTCGCCGTCACCACCTTGGTCATCGCAGTGCCGACCGCGCTGAAAGTCTACAACTGGGTGCTGACCCTGTGGCGCGGCGATATCCATCTGACCGTGCCGATGCTGTTTGCCCTGGCCTTTATCGTCACCTTCCTGGTCGGCGGTCTGACCGGGTTGTTTCTCGGCAATGTGATCGTGGATATACCGCTCTCGGACACCTATTTCGTCGTGGCCCATTTTCATATGGTCATGGGGGTCGCCCCGGTACTGGTGGTGTTCGGCGGCATTTATCACTGGTTCCCGAAAGTCACCGGGCGCATGTTGAACGACACCCTGGGCAAGCTGCATTTCTGGATTACCTTTCTGGGCACCTACGCCATCTTCTTCCCCATGCACTACCTGGGTTTCCAGGGCATGCCACGCCGCTACTACGCCTATGAAAACTACGCGTTCATCCCGCAGTCGGCGCAAGACTTGAATGCCTTCATTACGGTGATCGCATTGACCGTCGGCGTTTCCCAATTGCTGTTCGTGTTCAACCTGGCCTGGAGTACATTCAAGGGCAAACCCGCAGGCAGTAATCCCTGGAGCGCGGCCAGCCTGGAATGGCAAACGCCGAACACCCCACCGAAACACGGTAACTGGGGAGAGAGGTTGCCGGTCGTGCATCGCTGGGCCTATGACTACAGTGTGCCGGGGATAGAGCAGGATTTCGTGCCGCAAACGGTCTCCGCCGAGGAGCTGGAGCACATGCGGCAACTCAGTGCCGGAACCAAGGCGGACATCAAGACATGAACAGGCTGCTATTGAGAAACGCCGACGGCGCTGATCCCGGTGGCAGCTGGAGTCGCGACCCTGAGGGTATTCACGCCGCCGAGGATGCCGATAGAAGGCAAACTGCAAGGGTAGGCCTGCGCTTGTTTCTGGTGGTGGTGAGTTCGTTATTCTTCCTCTTCCTGATCGCCTTTATTGCGCGTTCTCAAATGGTCGACTGGCTACCCCTGACAGAGCCTTTGGCGCCGTTAGGCAATCTCCGGCCGCTATGGCTGAATTCGGCTTTCCTGGTGTTGAGTTGCATCGCACTGCAGTGCTCGCGTATGGCCGCCCGAAAGGCTCGCCCGGGCGCAACTGTCATTGGTTTTGCATTGGGGGGTGTCTTTGCCATTGCCTTTCTGGCGGGGCAACTCTGGGTCTGGCAGCAGTTTGTCGCCTGGGGCTACTTTGTCGCCAGCAATCCGGCCAACAGTTTCTTCTACCTGTTGACCGGCCTGCATGGGTTCCACCTGCTGGGCGGGCTGATCGCCTGGTGCTGGATCGTCGCCAGATTTCTGCGTCATGTGCCACTGGCGCAACTTGGCGCCAGCGTAGAGCTCTGTGCCATCTATTGGCATTACTTGCTGGGCCTTTGGTTCGTGCTATTCGCGCTGCTGGCCAGCACGCCGCAAACCTATGAAGCCATCGCCAGATTCTGCGGCCTGAGGTGAACAGCCATGGCATTGCACTCACAAGCCCAAGTCGAATCCAGTACATCCAATCCACCAGGTTCGCCGCCTGCACCGGGATGGCAGGGCATCGCCAGCGACTGGTCCTCGGATAAAGAGGCCTTCAAGCAGGTGCCTTGGGGCAAGGCGATGATGTGGATATTCCTGCTCAGCGATACGTTTATATTCACCTGTTTCCTGACCGGCTACATGTCGGTACGCATGACCATCACCAGCGCCTGGCCGAACCCCAGTGAAGTGTTCGCATTGACGATCGGCGGCAGGGAAATCCCGCTTATTCTGATCGCCATCATGACCTTTGTGCTGATCAGTAGCAGCGGCACCATGGCCATGGCCGTCAATTTCGCCTATCGCCGTAATCGCGCGAAAACCACGGCCCTGATGCTGGCCACCGCTGCCTTGGGTGTGACATTCGTCGGCATGCAGGCATTTGAATGGACCAAGCTCATCGCAGAAGGGGTGCGTCCCTGGGGGAACCCCATGGGGGCGGCGCAATTTGGTGCCAGCTTTTTCATGATTACCGGTTTTCACGGACTGCATGTGTCAATCGGCGCCCTCTACCTCAGCATTGTGGCGCTGAAAGTATGGCGCGGAGATTATGAGCGCTCCGGAAACTATCAGAACGTCGAGATAGCCGGGCTTTACTGGCACTTCGTGGATTTGGTGTGGGTATTTATTTTTGCATTCTTCTATTTATGGTAGAGGAGCACGGGTGATGGCACATGCTCAGGGTCAGCAACATCCAATCAGTTTGTATCTTAAAATCTGGGGGCTGTTATTCGTCCTCAGCACGCTGTCGTACCTTGTCGACTATTTCCACTTCCATGGCTACCTTCGGTGGTCCCTGATTATCACTTTCATGTTGTTGAAGGCAGGTTTGATTGTCTCCATCTTCATGCATATGGCCTGGGAGCGCCTGGCGTTGGTCTACGCCATACTGGTCCCGCCTTTGTGTTTACTGGTGCTCATCGGGCTGATGGCCACCGAGGCAGACTATATTTTCCTCAGCAGGGGCATTTTCTTTGGCCAGTAAGCAGCTTTCGGATGGCCTTGAGTCTCCAGGCACTAACCCGATATCACTCGCTTGAACTGATGCCATTTGTGCTGCCAAGCCACTGTCCAGTGGGGGGCTGCTGCTCCCGTGCCAGCGATCTTCAGTTTTGGATGCTGTTTGATTACCTGGTCCAGTACCGATTCTTGATCCGGTTCAACATCCACGAAGAAGATATGTTTGCCTTCTTTTACCACCTGCTTGAAATTGCGGAAGTGTGTGTTCGGCACCTGGAACCCAAAAAAGCCGCCTTCCCAGATGCAGAAGCCCAATACAACAATGGCAAGGAAGATGAAAGGCATCCAGCCTGCGGCGGACTCGGTCCAACCCATCCAATAGGCGCCACCCAGCACCAGCGCCGCGAGTGGCACACCGACCACCGCACCAATCTCACCAGAGTGAACAGCATCCTGTTCCATTAACGAGTTGACCTCGTGGAGGTGATGTTCTTCTACATCAGCAACTTTTTCACTGAGTACATGAATCTGTTCGGAATTGATGCCGCTGGCTTCCAATTCATTTTCAACGTTTTCAAGATCGTTGAGATTGTCACTGATGTAATAGTGTCGGTTCATGCCACACCTCCCATCTCGTGTTTGCTGTAGACCTCCTCTGTCCGGCAGCACTCGGTATTTGTACCCTTGGGAACGTTGCACACTTCATGCAATCTGAAAAAAAGTATAGCACTCACCACCCTGCGGATCGGTCGTTAGTTGATCTGCACAATGACCGGACCTTCCGTTACGATCGGCGGGTTCGCGTGGATATTCGAGGTGTTTTTCTGAATCCAGTCACGCGCGACTTTCATGCTCGCATCACTGCCGGCCTTGTCCGTGCAAACAGTGATTGACGTACCACCATCACCGGTATTCAGCAGTGTGTAGCTTACCAGGCCAGGCACTGTCCGCAGGGTCGCTTCGACGTCGACTTTGCGCTCTTCCAGAAGCTCGAAAAGCTGCTTTGCTCCAGTACCCAGGTAGGTTCTTATAACCGCATACATAGTCGTCTCCTTTGGGAGTACCGTCGCCCTGATTTATTAAGCTTAGCCAAACGCCGGCGACAATCGAAATGCAACGACCACCGGCCACTCTCGGCCGATTTCTGCCTGTCAGCAAAGGCAGAAATCAGCCCATTGCAAACATCAAAATAACCTGGCGCTAACTGAACCTCGCACGCTGGCGCAACTGCGCCGGACTCACCCCAAGGCGTTGCTTGAAGGTGGTCGCCATGTGCGCCTGTGAATTGAAACCGCAGGCGTAGGCGATCTCCGTCAGCGTGGCAGTCGAATCGCGCATCAAGGCACGGGCCTTGGCGAGGCGTCGGTCGATCAGGTAACTGTGCGGACTTTTGCCGGTAGCGTTTTTGAATGCCCGCATGAAATATCCTTCGGACAATCCAAGCAACCCCGCCATCGCCGGTACGCTCAAGGGGCCATCGAGGCCTGCATCAATGAACTCATCGAGCAAGCGCATCCGGTTGCCGGTTATCGAGCCATGGGGTGCTGTCGACACGGCTTCGCTACCCGTCGCCCGCTCGGACAATGCGAGTGCCCAGGCTTCCCAATCGTCCTCCACAGAGGCCAGCAACAGCGCGGCACGCATTCGCTGTGCGAGGGCAGTGGCCTGCCGATCGATACGATTGTTGAAGGCACGATCCCCCACCAACGCCATACCGTCGGTGCGCATCACCCGCAGGTATTCACCGCCCTGGGGTGATTCGGACAGCACGTCACACCCGGCGGGGACAAACGCCAGGCCGTTGGGCACGGCATCGAAGGGGCGTATTCGGTCACTGCCGATGGCGTGCAGGCCTCGCTGGCTGTCGAAGGCGAAGCCGATTCCTGCCTGGGTCGCGACATATCGGGTCGCGTAGGCGCAGCCGGGGAGTAATTCGATTGCCCAAGGCCCGGCCTCGATACGGCGGACCGGTTCGGACAGAAGTGGTGGCGGCAGGCGATTTCGATGACTCATGGACACCATAGTAGTGAAGAGTGGGGGCAAAAGTCAGGTCAGTTTTCTGAAAGCCGGAACACTGCGCCCGTGTTCAGACTGGGCAAAATCTCAGGGGGACCACTCATGCACAGACTGACTCGCGACGATATCGAACAGGCCGCTCGCAGCGTTTACCAGGTCATGCCTGCCACCGCCCAGTACCCTTGGCCCTTGTTGGCTCAGCGGTTGGGTTGCACGGTGTGGGTCAAGCACGAAAATCACACGCCTACCGGTGCCTTCAAGGTACGTGGTGGTATCACCTTCATGCACTGGCTCAAACGCGAGCACCCGGGCGCGAAGGGCATCGTCAGCGCTACCCGCGGCAACCATGGCCAGAGCCTGGCGCTGGCGGCTGGCGCATTGGGTTTGCGGGCGTTGATCGTCGTGCCGCAAGGTAACTCGGTAGAAAAGAACAACGCCATGCGCGGCTTTGGCGCTGAAGTGGTCGAGTATGGCCGCGATTTCGATGATGCCCGTGAAGAGGCTGCCCGTCTTGCGCGCGTGCATGACCTGTTCCTGGTTCCGCCGTTTCACACCGAGCTGGTCAAAGGCGTCGCCACTTATGCGCTGGAGCTGTTCAACGCAGCGCCAGACCTGGATACCGTTTATGTGCCGATTGGCTGTGGATCGGGGATTTGCGGGGTGATCGCCGCTCGCGATGCGCTGGGTCTGGAAACACAGGTGGTTGGCGTGGTTTCCAGTGAGGCCCTGGCCGCTAAGTTATCGTTTGATGCTGGAGCAATACGCGAAACCGCCTCGGCCAACACCTTTGCCGACGGCCTTGCCGTGCGTAAGCCAATTCCTGAAGCCTTTGCTGTCTACGCGGCAGGTGCCGCGCGGATCGTATCGGTCAGCGATGACCAGATCGCCGAGGCCATGCGTGTGTATTACACCGATACCCACAACCTCGTCGAAGGGGCCGGTGCGGCGGCGCTGGCCGCGCTCATCGAGGAGCGTGAAGCCATGTCGGGAAGAAGGGTAGGGGTGATTCTATCCGGTGGGAACGTCGACAGATCGGTGTATGCGCGTGTAATAGCGTGAAGGGGTGCCGTGAGAGCGACTGCTGATCGGGCGAAACAGCAGCTCCTGGCCCGCTGGATCACCGAGCTGCCGGCTTGAGCCCGGTCCGGGGTTTGTACGAGTCTTCGCTTACGCGGGCGATGGATCGACCTTTTTCCCGGAACCATTACCTTTGGCCTGACGGGCGCTGCGACGCAGTTCCTGTGGCGTGCGCCCCACGACTCGCACGAAGCTGCGAAGCATGTGATCGGCATCGCCGAATCCGAAGCACCTGGCGATCTCTTCGAAAGTCTGGTGTCCGTCCTCGACCATTGGCCGCGCCGACTCGATACGCAGGCGCTCGATAGCTTTCGCCGGTGTCACCCCGACCGACGCCGCGAACACGCGACCAAACTGGCGTACGCTCATATGTGCAACATCTGCCAGACGCTCAACTGACAGATCATCCCGCAGGTGATCGCGCACATGGCTCAGCACCGTGCGGATCCGATCCGAGCCAGGGTCGAAATCCAGCAGCGAAGAGAACTGATACTGGCCACCGGGTCGCCGATAGTAGACAACCAGCATGCGCGCGACGGAGCGTGACACCTCCTTGCCCAGGTCCTGCTCGATCATCGCCAGGGCCATGTCGATGCCAGCCGACATACCGGCGGACGTCCAGACATTCCCGTCTTCGGTCCAGATTCGATCTCCGTCCACGCGCAGTGCCGGATAGCGTGCCTGCAATTGCGGCGCGTAGTTCCAGTGCGTGGTCGCGACACGACCGTCAAGCAGGCCGCTCTCGGCCAGCAGGAAGGCGCCGGTGCAGACGCTGGCAGTGCGGCGAGAGCGCGGGGACATCTGTCGTATCGCCGCTGCCATCGGCAGCATCCTGTCATCGATTGGAGCGGTGGGTGCACCGACGATGATCAGCGTGTCGAGTTGGTCGACAACCTGCAAGGCTTCGGTCGCGACTTGCAGTCCGCTCGAAGCGCCGATCAATCCGCCTTCAAGCGAAGCGACTGTGAATCGATAGCCAGAAGGGCGCGCACGATTGGCGTTGGAGAAGGCTTCGAGCGGGCCACTCAGATCGAGCAATACGAAGCCCGGATAGACCAGGAAACATATGTGACGCTGCATGCACGGAACATCCACAGTCTGAATGGGGCCATGGTACGCGCTTGCTGTCTGGAAGGTCACGGGTGGCATTGAGCCCACCCGTCTCATGCAAGGTGAGTGAGCTTGTCGGCCGAAATCCAGGGATATATGTCCATTTCGTGCCGCCTTCTCGCCGTACCGTGAATGCACCACCCCCACACTGCGGACGTGCAACATGACCTTCAACCGAATTCATCCCGCCAGACTCATCTCCTGCGCCACCTTGCTGGGGGCCATCCTGATGGCGCCCGGCATCGGCTACGCCGCCGAGAACCCCTACGTCGATCCAGCCAAACCGGCACTCCCGGCCTCCACCTTTCAATGGGATTCCAGTCGAACCGCACTGGTCGTGATCGACCCGCAGATAGACTTCATGAGCCCGGAGGGGGCGGGCTGGTCAATCTTCGGCCAGAGCGTTACCGAGCAAAATCTGGTGCCGAATCTGACCCGGCTTTTCACGGCGTTCAAGCAGACCGGAGCGACCGTAGCGATCTCGCCGCACTACTACTACCCCCACGATCATCAGTGGGAGTTTGAAGCGCCAGCGGAGACCGTCCAACACAAGCTGGGTATGTTCGACCGCAAGGGCGCCCTGACGCTGGATGGATTCCGCAATTCGGGTGCCGATTTCATGAAGGAGTTCAAACCCTTCATCGAAGACGGCAAGACCCTCGTCGCCTCACCGCACAAGTTGTATGGCCCGCAAAGCAACGACCTGATGCTGCAGCTGCGCAAGCAGCGGGTCGACAAAATCATCCTGGCCGGCATGGCGTCCAACCTGTGCGTCGAATCGCACCTTCGCGAGTTTCTGGAGCGCGGTTTCGAGGTGGTTGTCGTACGTGACGCCGTCGCCGGCCCGAAGCTGCCTGATGGCGACGGGTACGGTAGCGCGCTGGTCAACTTCCGCTACATCGCCAACGGTGTGATGACGACCGATGAGGTCGTGAAAAAGCTGGAAGGGCGCTGACCTTGGGCATGGCCCATTTCCTGACCAGACAGGGGAGTCCTTGCGGCTCCCGTGTCACTGACTGACGCGGAGTCACCCATGAGCGATAGCGAAAATTCAGGGCTTGTCAGCCCGGACCGACGGGATTTTCTGGTGCTCGGCCTGAGTGCCACGGCCCTCGTTGCCTTGTCCACGGCACCCGGCCTTGCACTCGCGTCCTTCAACTCTCCTGACACCCATAGCGGAAACATGACCATGAGCAAAGTGACAACCCAAGATGGTGTTGAAATCTTCTACAAGGACTGGGGCCCGAAGAACGCCCAGCCCATCGTGTTCCACCATGGGTGGCCGCTCAGCGGTGACGATTGGGACAGCCAGGCGCTGTTCTTCGTTGGCCAGGGCTATCGCGTCATTGCACACGATCGGCGCGGCCACGGCCGCTCGTCTCAGGTAAGCGATGGCCACGACATGGACCACTACGCGGCGGACGTCGCCGCGTTGGTACAGCAACTGAACCTGCGCAACGCCGTGCATATCGGCCACTCGACCGGCGGCGGGGAGGCGACGCGCTATGTCGCCCGGCATGGTCAATTGCACAAGCGCGTGGCCAAGCTGATTTTGATTGGTGCGGTACCGCCGGTCATGGTCAAGAGCCCGGCAAACCCGGGCGGTCTTCCAATCGAGGTGTTCGATGACATGCGCAAGCAACTGGCGGCCAACCGGTCTCAGTTTTATCTGGATGTTGCCAGTGGCCCGTTCTACGGCTTCAACCGCCCGGGTGCCGCTGTTTCGCCGGGCATGATCCAGAACTGGTGGCGGCAAGGCATGGCCGGCGCGGCAAATGCCCACTATGAGTGCATCAAGGCCTTCTCTGAAACCGACTTCACGGATGACCTGCGGGCGATCACCGTACCTGCTTTGGTCATGCACGGTGATGACGACCAGATCGTTCCCATTGCCGACTCTGCGCTGCTGTCGAGCAAGTTGCTGAAAAATGGATCCCTGAAGGTGTACGAGAAGTACCCGCACGGGATGTGCACGACGCACGCCGATGTGGTCAATCAGGATCTGCTGAAGTTCATTCGCGGCTGATCCGTTCGAGCCATGGCTCTGCTGCTCGCAGGGCCATGGAGGGGTTCATTACTCTTATTCCCTGAGTGCATTGATCCGTCCTGATTTTTCCGCAGCTATCAGCGCGGCATGATCTTTCGCATTTTGATTGGCATAGGCGATGGAGAACTTGCCGACAGCCTGGTCGAAAGAGTCCAGCGGGCCCATTTTCGAAATTTTTCGCAGGCCTTCGTGGTAAGCAATTTTCGCCGTTGGTCGGGTCTGGCGACGAAAGTTCAGCACAAAAGCGGTTTTTTTTTCGGCAGGGAACAAGAAACGATTCAGCGGCGTAGCGACGCGGGTTTCAGCCAATGGGGCAGGGATCCCCAGGTGCTGGAAACAGTACCGTTTGTCGATGTTTTTGCTCAAAAAATGAACGATCGGGATATGCTGGGCTCTGATTTTCCAGCAGGCGGATCCTTAGAGACCCGCTGCACTCACTAGAAAAATGGACGTATACCTCATCTGCATTGAATGGAATGCGCATGGGGATTTTTTTACCTGAGACCTGGAGTGATAGTATGCCGTCATCACTGACTCGCTGGGCGAGTCGCTCTCTCTTGTAATACCCAATTATTTAGTTGCTTCAATCAATGCTAACTTGATCGTGCAGGCGCAATTAATTAATCAATTAATTCGCATGCCTGGGGCATGGTCAATTTGCACTGCCGCAATAAGTGGAGATGTAGTCTTGGATATTAATACAATGATCGGCCTGATCGGCCAGAAAGAATCCATGGAGTTTTTGCGTTTAGGCGTTGTGTACGTTCACCTGTTGGCTTGCTGCGTAGCTATCGGCCTGGTGTTTGCCAGCGATGCCGCCATGGTCAAGGACTTGTTGAAAGGTCGCGTGTCGTCGGGGCACGACAATGAGCATATGGCCAGTCTTCAGAAGTCTGTTGCCAATGCGTTGATATTCTTGTGGGTCACCGGAGCTGCGATTATAGGTATTGATTACCTTGAAAAAGGCATGACCTATTTTGCCAATCCGAAACTTCAAGCCAAAGTTATTATTGTATTGCTGCTGACGTTCAACGGCATGTTGTTGCACCGCTATGTATTGCCGGCAATGCTGAAGGCCGGTTCACTGCTTGATCTCCAGATCAATGTGCGAATGTTTGCCCTGTTCTCTGGCGCACTGTCGGGCGTGTCCTGGCTGTATGCCGCCATGCTCGGTGTCGGTCGACCGCTGGCCTGGAAGTATTCGCTCACCGAGTTGCTGATGGCCTATCCGGTGTTGATCGTGCTCGGCTTTGCGATGATGGTGGCGCTGACCCAGTGGGCGCGTAAACGCAACGAAGCAACTCCGGTTCAAGAGACTTCGTGGCTGTTTGCGGGTATTCCTGCGCTGCGCTGAGCTGACGAAAGTCCAGGGAAAGACGGGTGAAACCGTCTGAACCGTTCAAACAGCAGACCCCCTCCTTGTGAGGGGGTTTTTTGTGGGTGCGGGTATCAGCAAGTCAAAGAAAACCGGCTCGATTGGCCGGTTTTTTTTCGAGTGAAATACGTCCATTTCATTTCAGCGCCAACGAGTTGATCGTCATGCGTGAGAGCGATCCGAAGCGCGTAACCAGAGGTCCCCGCAGGGCCGGACGGTGAGAAGCCCATCATCCTTTCGACAAGGGGGAGGGTAGCGAGGTTGACCTCGCGTCTACCGCTCATCGCCAAGGCATAAAATAGGCTTTGACATCATTGGGGCTTTGGTTGAGTATTCACATATCGCATGCGATCTAATCGAAAGCGATAAGAAGCAACAATAACCCTTGCCGTTTGGAGACTCAGCCATGAACACAGGAAGCCGCCGCACAATGTTTAACTCGACCGCTCACGCTTCCCATGGCCAAAACGGCAACAACTGGATCATTGCACACGCCAATTGATGAACGTTGTCTTTTTAAATGTTACAAATATCGTATGCGATATAATCGCACGAAACATTAAATCCTGCGGAAGTCCCCATGAGCAAGATCGAAAAAGTACTGGCCAGCGGCAAAACCCACACCACTCATAACAGCGCAGGCAATACATCGCGCGGCCATAACGGCAACCTCGACATCGTGCTGTCGTCCCCCGGCAGCGACACACCGGCACACGTGCTCACCGCCGTCCAGCCACACCCGAAAGCCGAGCAACTGTTCGCCGGAGCGTGGTCGGCCTGCTACATCGCAGCGGTGGGGCTGGCCGCCCAACAGATGAAGGTGACACTGCCGACAGATACGGCCGTCGACATCGAAGTGGACCTGGGCCAGACCGGCGCGGCCTACTTCCTCCAGGCCCGACTGACCTTGCGGGTGCCGGGGCTGGACCAAGGGGTGGCGACCGAGTTGGCGCACAACGCCGATGCAATCTGCCCGTACTCCAAGGCCACACGCGGCAACATTGATGTCGACATCAACGTCCTGACCGCATAACCCACTGCACGGCCGACTCACCAGGGATCTTCCCGGTGAGCCGGCCGTCGGTGTTTATACGCACTTCCGATACCATCGCGTACGACGTATAGTTTCAGCCTCGCCAGATTGGGCCAAGAGAACGTCCATGAAAAACACCGACAAGACATCCGCCCTGGATCTCAAACTCTCCGAGTTCCTGTGTTTTGCGGTCTATTCCACCAACCTGGCCTTCGGCAAGGCCTACAAGCCGATGCTTGAACGGCTCGGCCTGACCTATACGCAATACATCACCCTCGTTGCGTTGTGGGAGGAAGACAACCAGACCGTTGGCAGCCTCGGCGAAAAGCTGTTTCTCGAATCCAATACCCTCACGCCGATCCTGAAGAAGCTGGAAGCGATGGGTTATTTGCTGCGCCAGCGCGACCCGGAAGACGAACGCCAGGTGCGGATCAGTCTCACCAAAGAGGGACGAAAACTGCGCGAAGGCCTCACCGAAGACGGCTTTCCGCAAACCGGTCTTGACCCTGACGACTTCGTGCAAATGCAGAAGGCCATTGTGAAGTTACGGGGCAGTCTCATCCGGTCGACGAAAGACCGGGAGTAAGTTCTATCGAGTAAAGTGAGTGGCCCCGGATTGGCGAGGTGCACTGCGCGGAGAAACGCTTTCCTATTCCGCAATCAAGTGCATAAGTGCAGCAGGTTGCAGCGCTAGAGCGTCGGCGGGCCAAGTAACGGATCAGAGCGGCTCATTAACCCCGGAGGGTAATGCAGCTATCGGATGTTGTGCGGCGGTTGTATCGCAGGACTGGCCCTTGATCTGAATCCCCCCCCCCCCCCCGATTTCGGCGTGAATTCACCCCGCCAATGGGCGCGAATCCCCAGCAGGGTTCGCATCTCCATCAACTCAGACATTTCAAATTCCGAGCAATGTTTGCGGGGCGTTCAGGTATGCCGACAAGTATTGTTACATCGATGGCAGGGTAATTGCTGAGCGAGGGTATCCCGTTCATGAAAGGTGTCGGGACGCCGTGGAGCTGTAAGTACCCCATTGAGTGATTGATGTAACCATCGGGTTGCATCACGAAATACCCTTGGTTACTCAATGGAAGTGCTGCAGTCATCCTCTGCAACTGTCCAGGGGAAGTCGTTATGAACCACTCCAAGGTAGCGCCGCTGCGTCGTCTGTTGTGCTTGCTGGTTTGCCTGCTCACGGTAACGCTGGTGGCGGCCGACGAACCTCAGGGCAATGACAGTCAAGGCAATGAGAAGTGGCTGGAGCCGGCACGCTCCAGGCTCATGCATGTGATTGGCGGGATGCCGTTCTTTCCCCATCGGGCCAATACCACCGGCAACCTGGTCTTGAATGTGAAGGACTTCGACAATGCCCAGGTCTGTGGCGCTTGTCATACGGAGATCTACAGGCAGTGGCGTTCATCGATGATGTCCCAGGCCTGGGATGAACCCATCTATCGGGCCTTGCTCAAGCGCGCGAGTGCGGCCACCGAGGGCAAGGTCGATAACTTCTGCACCGGCTGCCATACCCCGATCGGTCTCACGACCGGGCAGATCACTTCGCAAGTCAACCGCTCCTCGATTGAAGACAGCGAGAAGAATCATCCGATGCCCGGGGTCGATTGCGAGACCTGCCACAACATCAGTGCCCGCACAGGCCTCGATAACGGTGCCTATGTCCTGAGCCCTCGGGCAAACGGCAAACCGACCAAGTTCGGCCCGCGCAAGGATGCCGTTTCGCCTTATCACGACACCGTGTATTCCGCTCTGCACACGCGCTCGGACTTTTGCGGCACCTGCCACAACGTCACGCATCCCTTCAGCAGTGTGGCGGTCGAGCGTACTTATGACGAGTGGCAGGAGAGCACCTACAGCCTTAACAATGTGACCTGCCAGAACTGTCACATGCCGGGCTTTGCGGGTAAGGCCGCGATCATGGGGCCAGACCGCGAGGAGGTCGCCTCGCATTGGTTCAGCGGAGCCAACGCGACGATGCTCAAGCATCTCGGTCAGGAGGAGGGCGCGCAACGCGCACGCGACATGCTCGCGCGTGCCGGGGACATAAAGTTCCAGCAAGTGCCGGCAGCCATGACGCCCGGGCAATACACCTCGGTAGCCGTCAAAGTGACCAACGTCGGCGCCGGGCACAAGCTGCCGACCGGCTTTCCCGAGGGTCGGGAGATGTGGATCGATTTCCGGGTGCAGGATGCCAATGGTCGCGAGATCTATCGCCTGGGCTCGATCAAGGACGGCAAGACCGAGGTCAACACGCGAAATTTCAAGGTGCATATAGGCGACAAGGACGGCAATCCGTTGGACGTCGAGGTCTGGAATGCCACGCAGATTCTCTCGGACAACCGCATTCTGCCCAAGGGCTACGATATCGGGGAGTTCTCCTTCCTGGTGCCGGCCGACGCCGTCGGGCCGCTGACCCTGACTGCCGATCTGAACTACTGGCCGTTTTCCCAGAAACTGGCCGACTACCTGCTCGGCAAGGATAAAGTGCAGGTGGAAATCACCCGGATGGCCAACGTCACGCAGAGCGTACCCCTGTCGACCGGATCCGAGACGGCGAAGCGGGCGGTACCCGCGAAGTTGAAACTCGACGACGTCAGCGCCTACTACAAAGAATGAACATGTCATTGCCATCGTCGAACAGGTAACGCGTCTCGGACAGCGGCAGCATCCAGTAACTCGCGCTGTTAGCCGAAGCGCCTGCGAGCCCAGGCTGTTCAGTCGTGCAGGCCTGCCGTTTCATCCAGGTGGTCAATGTGCCTGAAACGCTCGACCAGGAAATCGATCAGGCTGCGCACACGGGCTGACAGGTGCAACTGTTGCGGGTACACCGCATAAACATCGGCGCGGGTCGGAGTCTGGTCTTCCAGCACTAGTCGCAAGCGGCCGCTGCGCACGTATCGGGCAATGTCCCATTCGGCTCGCAACAGAATGCCGTAGCCTTCAAGCGCCCAATTCAGGGCCACTTCGCCGTCGTTGCAGCCCAGTGCGCCACGGACCTTGATGTTTTGCGTACGCCCCCCGTTGGTGAAACTCCACACACCGTAGGGCGTTTCGTTTTGCCTGAGAAAGATGCAGTTGTGTTGCTGCAGGTCCGACAGGCGTTGCGGCACACCATGCTTTTCCAGGTACAGCGGCGAAGCGCATAGAAGACGACGATTGGACGCGATCTTGCGTGCATGGAAGGCGGCGTCCGGCAAGGTGCCGAAGCGTATGCCCAGGTCGAACCCATGGGTCGTCAGGTCCAGGGGGTGATCGCTGATTTCCAGCTGTACCTCCACCTCCGGGTACTGGGCGAAGAATGCACCCAGGGCAGGGCCGATGTATCGGCGGCCGAAACCCAGCGACGCGTTGACCCGAATCAGGCCCTTGGGTGTGGCCCGACTGCTGTGGATCAACTGCTCGACCTCATCGATCTGCGTCAGGATACGGGCGGCGTGGGAAAACAGCAGCTCACCTTCCGAAGTCAGGCTCATGGAGCGCGTGGTGCGATTGACCAGGCGGATGCCCAATCGAGCCTCCAGCGCGGTGAGACGCTTGCTGACCGCTGGCGGCGTGATACCCAGTTCCCGCGCGGTCGCGGCGAGACTGCCTTTATTGGCCAAGAGGTAGAAAAACGACAAATCCAGGGTCTGGCTCATTCGTAACTCAAAGTTATTTATGTAGTGATTATGAGTAACTCACACCTATTTGTTCACTACATATACTCCGCTCACACCCTGATTGAACAGCCCGTTCGACAGGCACAACAAGAAACTTACGAGAGTGGAGTTGACCATGAGTGCATACAAGATTGCAGCGGTTCCAGGTGATGGCATCGGTGTCGAAGTGATTGCCGCTGGCGTCGAGGTGCTGCAAGCCCTGTCGAAGAAGTCCGGCTTCCAGCTGGATTTCAAACACTTCGACTGGAACTCGGATAACTACCTGAAAAACGGCTACTACATTCCCGAAGGTGGCCTGGAAGAACTGAAAACCTTCGATGCCATCTTCTTCGGTGCAGTGGGCGCGCTCAATGTGCCGGATCACATTTCACTTTGGGGTTTGCGCCTGCCGATCTGCCAGGGTTTCGACCAATACGCCAACGTGCGTCCTGCCAGGGTACTGCCTGGGGTGAAAAGCCCGCTGCACAACGGCGATCAAATTGACTGGGTGGTGGTGCGGGAAAACTCCGAAGGTGAGTACTCCGGCAACGGTGGTCGGGTACACCGTGGCCTGCCGGAAGAGGTCGCCACCGAAGTCTCGGTATTCACCCGTGCCGGCGTCGAGCGCATTCACCGTTTCGCTTTCGAACTGGCACGCAGTCGTCCGCGCAAGCACCTGACCATGGTCACCAAGTCCAACGCCCAGCGTCATGGCATGGTGTTGTGGGACGAGATTTTCTATGAAGTCGCCAAGGATTTCCCGGACGTCAGGATCGACAAGGAACTGGTCGATGCGGTGACTACGCGCATGGTGCTCAAACCGTCGACGCTTGATGTGATCGTCGCCACCAACTTGCACGCCGACATCCTGTCTGACCTGGCCGCGGCACTGTCCGGCAGCCTGGGTATCGCACCGACCGCCAACCTCAACCCGTCACGCCAATTCCCGTCGATGTTCGAACCGATCCACGGCTCGGCGTTCGACATCACCGGCAAAGGTGTGGCCAACCCGATCGCGACGTTCTGGACGGCTGCAATGATGCTCGAGCATCTCGGCGAACACGCCAGCGCCAAGCAGTTGATGTCAGCGATCGAAGCGGTGACCGAAAGTGGTGTGCATACCCCGGATCTTGGCGGCAACGCCACCACCCGCCAGATCACGGATGCGGTCATCGCGTTGATCAACCGCTGATTTTTCCAGCGCTTCCAGGCAGTACTGCGGCACAACGCCGAGGGGCAGGTCAGTTGATCTGACTCCTTGGCATTTCCTGACAACAATAAAAAATCAGGGTCCTGTCATGAAAAGAATATTCGGCAAACTCTATGTGCAAGTGCTGATCGCCGTGATCCTCGGCGCCATCGTCGGCGTGTTCGTTCCCGAAACCGGCGCTGCGCTCAAACCCTTGGGCGATGCCTTCATCAAATTGATCAAGATGCTCCTCGCTCCGGTGATCTTCCTGACCGTGGTCACAGGGATTGCCCGCATGGAAAACATGAAGGAACTGGGGCGTGTGGGCTTTCGGGCCTTGCTCTATTTCGAAGTGGTCTCGACCCTGGCGCTGGTGGTCGGCCTGGTGGTGGTCGATGTGTTCAAACCCGGTGCCGGCATGAACATCGATGTCGCCACCCTCGACACCACCAGCCTGACCACCTACACCACGGCCGTGAAACATGCATCGTTCATGGACTTCGTCATGAACATCATCCCCGACACCATCGTGGATGCCTTCGCCAAGGGCAATGTGCTGCAGATCCTGCTGTTTTCCATTCTGTTGGGCATCGCCCTGGCGCATGTAGGGCCACGGGGCAAAGCATTCGTCGATACGCTGGATAGCCTGATGCAGGGTATGTTCCGCATCGTCAACATGGTCATGCGCCTGGCACCGATTGGCGCATTTGGTGCCATCGCCTTCACGATCGGCAAGTATGGCTTCGGCTCGCTGTTCTCTCTGGGCAAGTTGATGGCTTGCGTCTATCTCACCTGTGCCGTGTTCGTGATCTTCGTCCTCGGCCCGATCTGCCGCTACAGCGGATTCAGCCTGTGGAAGTTCTTGAAGTTCATCAAGGAAGAGTTGTTCACCGTGCTGGGTACCAGTTCTTCGGAGTCGGTGCTGCCACAGATGATTTCCAAAATGGAGAAGGCCGGGGTGTCCAAACCCGTCGCCGGGATGATCATTCCCTCCGGCCTCACCTTCAACCCGGACGGGCAAGCGATCTACTACACCATTGCCGCGATATTCATTGCCCAGGCTACCAACACGCCGCTGACCCTGACCGATCAACTGATCGTGCTGGCGGTACTGATGTTCACCTCCAAAGGCTCGGCAGGTGTCACGGGTTCCGGGTTCATCATTCTGGCCGCCACATTGTCTTCCCTGGGCACCATACCGGTGGCGGGCATGGTGTTGCTGCTGGGCGTTGACCGGTTCATGTCGGAAGCGCGGGCAATCACCAATACCATCGGCAATGGCGTGGGCACCATGGCGATTGCCAAATGGGTCGGGGCGCTGGACACCGTCAAGATGCACAAGGCGCTCAATGGTGAGGTCGAAGTGCAGAAGCCCGAGGCTGTGCGGGCGGAGGTTGTTCATGCCCATTCATCGACAAAGAACAGTCCCTTGTTGCCCGGCCTTGACCAAGCTTCACGAGTGTAGATATCCGGGGGCTTACGTCCTGAGTGCAAAGGGCCCTTCGGGGCCCTTTATTGTTATGCCGGCGGCTTCGACAGGGGGGGCTTGAACCATCGGCGATTTGAAATGAACCAGGTCGCGTTCAGAAAATTCAAATGAGAATACGTATCAAGACGTGGTGACATGGTATACCATGCGCCGCGATTTATTGGCATGTATGCCGTCCCATTTGGCTATTTTCACAAGGTTTCCTAGATGCGTCGTACTCTGGTGTCTATCTGCGTGCTTCAGGCGTTCTCCGCTTCCTCTTGGGCGGAGCAGGCAACTACCGATAAATCCAGTCTGGAGTTGCAAGCGACTGACATCGTTGGCACAGCAGATTTTGAAACCGCCCTGGGGCCGGTTGACGGGTATCGCGCGACGCGTTCGGCCAGCGCCACGCGCACCGACACATCGATCCACGAAGCCCCACAGTCCATCAGCGTGGTCACCAGGGATGTCGTCGAGGACATCAGTGCCACCCGACTGCAGGACGCCCTCGATTACGCCGGTGGTGTGGGGCGGGCCAACAATTTCGGTGGCCAGGGCCTGACCACCTTTACCGTGCGTGGCTTTACCACCGGGGAGTTCTATCGCAACGGGTTCCCGATCAACCGTGGCTATCCGAACATGCCCGATGCCAACACCATCGAGCGACTGGAAGTGCTGCGAGGACCGGCGACCATGCTCTATGGCCGAGGCGATCCGGGCGGCACCTTCAACGTCATCTCCAAACAACCCCTGGCCGTGCCCACTGTGACCCTGGGCAGCCAACTCGATGATCAGGGAATGAAGCGTGGCACGCTGGACGCCTCCGGCCCGCTGGACGAAGAGGGCCGCCTGGCCTATCGCCTGAACGTGGTGGGTGAGGGCGGTGATACCTTCCGCGATCATGTCGAAACCGAACGCTACGGCGTGACGCCGGTGCTGTCCTGGCAGGCCACCGACGACACCAAGGTGATTTTCGAAGGCGACTTCATGCGCAACAATCACCCGCTCGATCGCGGCGTGACGCGCTATCCGAATCAGATTGGCACCGCGTCCCGCGATACCTTCTTCGGCGAAAAAGACGTTGGCAAATTGCACAATGACAACAACATGGCGCAGCTGCGGTTCGAGCATCTGCTGAGCGATAACTGGACGCTGGGCGGCGGATTCCAATGGCTCGACGGCACCCTCGAGGGCAATGCGGTCGAAGCCAACGGTGTGGCCGCGGACGGGCGCACCCTGGGCCGTAACTTCAACTACCGCAAGCTGGAGTGGACGGACAAGGACACCCAGCTCAACCTCACCGGACATTTCACCGCAGGCGGTTTCGATCACACACTGCTGACCGGCGTCGAGTACGAGGATTACGACTACAAGTCGATCATCCAGCGCTCCAGCGGCGCGGTGAGTGCCTACCCGATCGATATCTTCAACCCGGTGTACGGCCAGCCGCGTCCAGCCTTGACCCGCACCCCGACCAATGACAAGGAAAACCTCAAGACCTACGCGGCATTCGTCCAGGAACAGGTGGCCTTGACCGAGCGTTTGAGAGTATTGGCCGGGGCCCGTTTCGAGCGCTTCGAGCATGATTACCAAACCTTTGTGCCAGGCGGCAAAAGCTGGGAGGCCAGCGACAATGCGGTGACCCCGCGCGTTGGGGTGACCTATGACCTCACTGACACCGTGGCGATCTATGCCGATACGGCCCGCTCGTTCAAGCCCAATACCGGTGCCAGTCGCCAGGGCGGTGGTTTCGAACCGGAAAAGGGCAAGTCCTATGAGCTGGGTATCAAGTGGGAAGCGCTGGACAGTCAATTGAGTGTCGACGCGGCGATCTACCAGATCGAAAAGCGCAACGTACTCACCACCGATCCCGTGGACTCGACGTTCAGCGTGGCGGCAGGCGAGGTGCGCAGCCGTGGTTTCGACCTGAACATCGCCGGCAACCTGACCCCGCAATGGCGGGTGATTGGCGGTTACGCCTATGTCGATGCCGAAGTGACCAAGGACAACGTCATCAAGTCCGGCACCCGGCTGATGAACATCCCGCAGAACAGCTTCAGCCTGCTCAACGTCTACGAGTTCCAGGATGGCGCGCTCAAGGGACTGGGGCTTGGCACCGGGCTCAAGTACGTCGATGAGCGTGCAGGGCAGACGGCCAACACGGCGTTTTCGATGGGCAGCTACACCGTTGTCGACCTGCTGAGCTATTACAAGGTCAACGACAGGATCAGGCTCAACCTGGATGTTAAGAACCTGACGGACGAAGATTATGAGGAGGGCGCATTCGGCAACGTTTACGCCTATCCAGGGGCACCAAGAACGGTGCAGGTCGGTGTTTCCTACACGTTGTAGTCCGGATGAATGCCGCGCGTTGCGGCGCCTTCAGGCTTGCTCCCGGACCATCCGCGCCACGAGTATCTCGTGGCCAACCAGTCGGGGGTTCCGGCCTGCAGCGCGCAGGCTTGGCCTGGAACCCATTCGGCGAGCGGATCAGGCAATGCTGGTGGGGTCGGCGGCACTTCCACCCCATTCGAGAAAACGGATCTTGTGAACCTCGCCCTCGCTGTCCAGGTAGACCACAGTCACCGGTACCACGCCGGTCTTGTCGGATGTATCGGTGCGCTGCAGCACCTGTTTCACATCGATTTCCATTCCGTAGTGGTAATCGACGGCTGAGACATGCGCGCCGGGTTCTTGCAGGCTGTTCTGGTCGAAGACACTGGGTGCGAGACTGGAAATCACGGCACTGACAATTGTGGCCATGCTCATAAGGCTTTACCTCTACTGGATTTCACTTGACAGGGACCTAATGTGACACGTTGAGAAAGTGAAGTTCACATCACCGCGACGAACGCGCCTACCTGAAAAGCCTGTAGTGGCTACAAACTCCCGGCAATTCCCCACGCTTGACGCCTCTCGACCATTCGTCCTTTAAACGCCGTATTTGTTGGGCAAAGTCCGTTTCTGAAGGAGGTCATGACATGTCATGACGGACTGACACGCAAGGCGACAATCTGTTTTGTCACCTTCAGACTTCGTTAAGAAATGCCTTTGATACTTCTCCCCAATTGATCCGGGGAGATGTTTTTCAATGTCCGATTTCAACTGGAACGTTCAGTTGCCGCTGCACTTTGGCCTGGCCGAAACAAAGCAGATGTATCTCGTCAGGGCCTTGCCGGACGCTCCGCAACGGAGCGCCTTCGAAGCCTTTATCCAGCAACGTTTTCGTAAGGCCCACGGTGCCGATATTCGCCATTTCATGCCGGAGCTGTTTGGCATGAGCGATGCGTCCGGCGCGCTTTGTGCGGTGGTCGGGGTACGTCTGGCGAGCGCCGGGCCGCTGTTCCTGGAAGGTTACCTGGACGAGGCGATCGATCCGCTGATCAGTGCTGCGGCCGACCACACCGTAGGCCGCTCAGCCATCGTCGAGGTAGGCAACCTGGCTGCCAGCGACACCGGCAGCGCACGGATGAGCATCATCGCGATGACCTACCTGCTGGCCATGGGGGGGTTGGAATGGGTTGCCTTCACCGGGAACCTGGGGCTGGTCAATAGCTTTCATCGCCTTGGCTTGAAGCCCGTGACGCTGTGTGCTGCCGACCCGGCGCGTCTGGGCGAGGACCGCCACGCCTGGGGCAGTTACTACGAAAGCAAGCCGTGGGTTCATGTTGGCAATATCCGCTCCGGATTCATTCATTTGCGCAACATTGGCCTGTTCAGCCGCCTGGGCTTGCCAACCTCTATTGAAGGGGCCTGCCATGTCGCCTGAAATGGAGCGTTTCAAACAGACCCTGCGTCATCATGCCGAGCAAAAAACCAATGCCATTGCCTTGTGGGGCGATCATCTGAAGCTGGACTACGCCACGCTGTATGCCGAGGTCATTTATCGCCGGCAGCGCCTGCGCGATGAGCAGGCAAGGGTGATCGCCCTGGCCCTGGACAATGGCGTCGAAGCCATGCTCTGGGACCTGGCCGCGTTGTTCGAGGGTTTGACCTGCGTAGCCTTGCCGCCTTTTTTCAGTCCGGCGCAACGCAAGCACTGCCTGGAGCAAAGCCAGGCCGAACACGTCATTGCCGAGCCGCAACTGCACGACGAGCTGCTAGCGGCTGGATATCAGAAGTGCGGCGAGTTCTGGCATCGCACCTTCAGTGACCCGAACCGGATGCCTGAAGGCACCGCCAAGTTGACCTTCACCTCGGGCACCACAGGCACACCCAAGGGCGTGTGCTTGAGTGCCGACAGCATTCTGCGAGTCGCTCGCGAGCTGCACCTGGCCAGCCAGCCCACCGACCCGCAACACCACCTGGCGCTGCTGCCGCTGGCCATTTTGCTGGAGAACATCGGTTGTTACGCCGCACTGTATGCCGGCGCTACCTTGAGCCTGCCCAGCCAGAAAACCCTGGGGATTGAAGGCGCCAGCGGTGTGGATGTGCCTCAGCTATTGGGATGCCTGGCCAGCCGTTCGCCCCAGAGCCTGATTCTGGTGCCGCAGTTGTTGCTGATGCTGGTCAGTGCGGCCGAGCAGCAGGCTTTCGACCCACAGCATCTGCGTTTTACCGCCGTGGGCGGTGCCCGGGTCAGCGAAGATCTACTGCATCGCGCTCAACGGGTCCGCATACCTGTCTATGAAGGTTACGGGTTGTCCGAGTGCGCGTCGGTAGTGTGCCTCAATCGCCCGCAAGCACGGCGCACCGGCAGTGTCGGACGGCCATTGTCCCATGTGGAGATCCGCCTGGCGGACGACGGCGAAGTGCTGATCAAGGGTTCAACCTTGCTGGGCTATCTGGGAGAGGCGCCGCACACCGCCCAGTGGTGGCCCAGCGGCGATCTCGGCGAGTTCGACGCCGAGGGTTTTCTCTACCTCAAGGGACGCAAGAAACATCAGTTCGTCACCAGTTTCGGACGCAACGTAAACCCCGAGTGGGTGGAAGCCGAATTGACCCAGCGCGGGCCTGTCGCCCAGGCCTTCGTCTATGGCGAGGCCATGCCTCACAACCATGCGCTGCTCTGGCCCCACCGCCCGGACTGCACCGACGAACAACTGGCCGCTACCGTGGCCCAGGCCAACGAGTCTTTGCCCGAGTACGCCCAGGTCCATCACTGGAGCCGGCTCGACCAACCCTTCACTGCCACCAACGGCTTGCTCACCGCCAATGGCCGGCCCCGCCGTGACGCCATCGTCGAACGCTACCGAGGGCAATTGAGCGAATCTGCATTCTCCGAGGAATCCGCACCATGAGTTTTTTTGACAGGCTGCAACAAGCCACCGAGCAAGAACGTAATGAGCTGTTCAACCTGCCGATCATCCGTGATGCGCTGCAGGGCGACGTCAGCCTGGAAAGTTACCGGGGCTTTCTGGCACAGGCCTATTACCACGTGCGCCATACCGTGCCATTGATGATGGCCTGCGGTGCGCGCCTGCCATTGCGCCTGGAATGGCTGCGCGAAGCGGTATGTGAATACATCGAGGACGAATACGGCCACGAACAATGGGTACTCGATGACATTCAAGCCTGCGGCGGCGACAGGGACGCTGTACGGGACGGGCGCCCGTCATTGCCTATCGAGTTGATGGTCAGCTTCCTCTACGACCTGATCGCCAGGGACAATCCGGTGGGGCTGTTCGGCATGGTCAACGTACTCGAAGGCACGAGCATCGCCTTGGCCACCCACGCCGCTGGCAGTATTCGCCAGCGCCTGGACTTGCCGGAAAGCGCCTTCAGCTACCTCAGTTCCCACGGCTCACTGGATATCGAACATATGCAGACCTACCGTCGACTGATGAACAGCCTTGAAGACCCGGGCGACCAGGCCGCCGTCATTCATGCCTCCAAAGTGGTGTACCGGCTCTACGCCGATATGTTTCGTGGCTTGCCGCGTAACGGGGAGAACCTGCATGCGCCTGTCTGAAGCTCGCGTCGTGTTGACCGGTGCCAGCGGCGGCATCGGCCTGGCCATCGCCACCGCACTGTGCGCCAGTGGTGCCCAGGTGCTGGCCGTGGCTCGGCATCGGGAACCCTTGGTGCCGCTGCTGGAGCTTTATCCCCGCAATCTGTGCTGGGTCCGTGCAGACCTGACGTTGCTCTCCGACCGCCGCCAGGTGCTGGCGCAGGCCCAGGGTATCGGCGGCATCAACCTGCTGATCAATGCCGCCGGGGTCAACCATTTCGCCATGCTCGAACAATTGGACGACAGCGAGATCAATTCGATGCTCGCGGTGAACATCAGTGCGCCGATGTGCCTGACAAAACTGATGTTGCCTCTGCTCAAGCAAGCCGACAGTGCCATGGTGGTGAACGTCGGTTCGACCTATGGCTCCATTGGCTACCCCGGTTACGCCAGTTACTGCGCCACCAAGTTCGCCCTGCGCGGGTTCTCTGAAGCCTTGCGCCGGGAGCTGGCGGACACCCGGGTCAGCGTGCTTTACGTCGCCCCGCGAGCGACCCGTACCGGCATGAACAGCCCGGCAGCCCAGGCACTGAACGATGCGCTCAAAGCCAATGTCGACGATCCGCAAACCGTGGCGGCTGCGGTAATTCACGCCATTGCCGGTGAACGTCGCGACTTGTACCTGGGCTGGCCTGAACGTTTTTTTGTACGCCTGAACAGCCTCCTGCCCCATCTGGTGGACCGTGGTTTACGCAAACAATTGCCACTGATCCGCCGCCTGAGCCAGAAACCCGACCAGGAGAATCTCGAACCATGAACAAGATCATCGCTTGCCTGCTGCTTGGCGCATTGAGCCAGAGTGTCTGGGCGCTGGATGCCGCCGACCAGCAGCGTCTCAACGGTATCCAGCAAAGCTGGGCGCACATTCAGTACGAGTTGCCCGAGGGACAACGAACCGCGGCTTTTGAAACACTGGCCGCTCAGGCTTCGAGCTTCAAGCAGGAACGCCAAACGGTGGCTGAGGCCTGGATCTGGTCTGGCATTGTCACCAGTAGCTGGGCAGGCGCCCAGGGAGGGCTGGGTGCGCTGAGCAAGGTCAAGGATGCCAAAGCTGACCTGGAAAAAGCCCTTACGCTGGACCCCAAGGCCCTGCAAGGTTCAGCCTATACCAGCCTGGGGGCACTCTATGACCGCGTACCGGGTTGGCCCATCGGTTTTGGCGATTCGGACAAGGCCGAACAGTTGCTCAAGCTGGCATTGCAAATGAACCCCAACGGCATCGACAGCCTGTACTTCTGGGGCGATCACCTCTACCGTCAGAAGCGTTATGTCGAAGCCAGGGCAGCGCTGCAAAAAGCCTTGCTGGCTGCGCCTCGACCTGGCCGCGAGAGCGCTGATGCCGGGCGCCGCAAGGAGATCGAGACGCTGTTGGTGGACGTGAACAAGCAACTCGGCTGACAGGAGACCCTGTGCGTTTATTACTCATAGAGGATGACGTGGCACTCGGCGAGGGCATTCATCAGGCCCTCGGCCGTGAAGGTTATACCGTCGACTGGTTGCAGGACGGCACCAGCGCCTTGCACTCGTTGCTCAGTGAAATCTTCGATCTGGCGGTGCTCGACCTTGGCCTGCCACGCATGGACGGCCTCGAAGTGCTGAGGCGCTTGCGCGACAGCGGTTCCAACCTGCCGGTGTTGATCCTGACCGCGCGCGATGCCACCGAAGACCGCATCGCCGGCCTGGATGCCGGCGCCGATGACTACCTGATCAAGCCTTTCGACCTGGCAGAATTGAAGGCGCGCATACGTGCGTTGCTTCGGCGCAGCGCCGGGCGTGGACAATCGCTGATCGAGCACGCCGGTATCAGCCTGAACCCCGGCACCCAGCAAGTCAGCTACAAAGGCGAGCCGGTGGCCCTGACACCCAAGGAGTACCAGTTGCTCCACGAACTGCTCTCGCCACCCGGCCGAGTAATGACTCGCGATCATCTGATGCAGTTGCTGTACGGCTGGAACGAGGAGGCCGAAAGCAACACCCTGGAAGTGCACATCCATCACCTGCGCAAGAAGTTCTCCACCGATCTGATCCGCACCGTCCGTGGTATCGGTTACCTGGTGGAGGAGCGTCGATGAGCTCGATCCGGCGTCGCACCCTGATCCTGATCATCGGCCTGATGCTCGCCGGGCTGGCCGTGATCAGTGTGTTCAATCTGCACGACAGCAACCACGAAATCGCCGAAGTCTATGATGCCCATCTGGCCCAGAACGCTCGCCTGCTGCAAGGCGTCATGCGTATGCCCATGGTGAGCAAGGACCATGCGGATCTGTACAAGGCTTTCAACCAGGCCCTGAACGAGGCGACACCCGGGGCCGAGGGGCATCCGTATGAAACGAAGATTGCGTTTCAGGTCTGGAACGCCAGGAACGAAGTGCTGGTACATACGGCCAGTTCTCCGTCCTTCAGCACACCTGCGGTCAAACCGGGTTTCAGCGATGTAGTCGACCTGAACAACCGGCATTGGCGCGCCTTCCTGCTTGAAGACAAGCAGAACAACCTGCGCATCTGGGTCGGCGAACGGGACGATGTGCGAATGGACCTGGTGGACCGGATCGTACGCCACACGCTGTGGCCCAATATCCTGGGGAGTCTGTTGCTGGCCGCCATGATCTGGCTGGCCATCGGCTGGGGATTGAAGCCGCTGGTCAATATGGCTGCAACGCTGCGGGCCCGCAAGCCCGGCTCACTCGAACCCTTGCAATTGACGCCGCTACCCACTGAGCTTGAGCCCATGCAGGCCGCCCTCAATCGCATGCTCGCGCAAATTCAGGAAGTCATGGGGCGCGAGCGACGCTTTATCGCCGACGCCGCCCACGAAATGCGTACACCCCTGGCCGTGCTCAGGATCCACGCGGAAAACCTGATGGAGGCGGGGAGTGAAGAGGACCGTCGCGCATCGCTCGAATTCCTGATTGCCGGCGTGGACCGTACCAGCCGACTGGTCAATCAATTGCTGACGATGGCTCGTATTGAGCCTGGAGCAGGGACTGAACCGCCTGCACCTGTTGATCTGGCCAGCACCGTTCGCGACAGCCTGGTTCAGTTGACGCCCTGGTTGCTGAGCAAGGGGCTTGAACTGGTTTTTGATGTGAGCGACGACATCAGCCTTGCGAGAGTCGACCCAACCTCGATTGATATTGCCTTGAACAACCTGGTGACCAATGCGGCGAATTTCTCCCCCCGGAACGGAGTCATCACTGTAAGGCTGGTCGAAAAGGAAACCAGCTACGAGCTGTCTGTCGAGGATGAGGGGCCGGGCATCAATGAGCAAGATCGCGATCGGCTTTTCGAGCGTTTCTACAGCCGCGGAAATGACCAGGGTGCAGGGTTGGGGCTGACCATCGTCAAGGCCATTGCCGATCGCTTTGGTGGGCGGATCAAACTGGAGAACCGTACCCATGGAGGATTACGCGCTACGTTAGAAATCCGCCGCTTTTGAGGTTATGCCGGGCGTCCGTTCAAGCCGGCCGTACCGCCAGGATTTGTTCGATCAGCCACGCCAGTGCCGGCTCATGTTGGCGTTGTGCCAGATACACCAGTTCGAGGTGGAACGAGCCGACGTCGAAGGGTAATTCGAACACCTGCAGCGGTAGCAACTGCGCGAATTGATTGGCCAACTGGGTCGGCAGGACGACGCTCAAATCTGAATGGGCGACCAGGTGCGCCGCTTGCAGGTAGTTGGGTGTGGTGTAGACGATTTTCCTCGACAGGCCTTGCTTGCCCAGCCATTGATCGACCATGCCACGCGACTGGCCGCCACTGACCCAGAGATGGCGCAGCCCCAGGAAGTTATCCAGCGTGAGTGGGTCGTGTGCCAGCGGATGCTGCTTGCGCACCGCCAGTCGCAGGGTTTCGCTGTGCCAGGCCCGGCGGGTGAAGCGCGCCGGCACTTCTTCGAAGCGTCCCAGAACCATGTCCAGTTCACCCCGGTCCAGTAGCTCGGCAGGAAGGCTGGGGGCGAGGTGAGCAACGTCGATACGCAGGTTTGGCGCCAGTTCTCCCAGGCGCGCCAGCAAGGGCGGCATGCACAGCTGTTCGACAAAGTCGGTCAGGGCGATGCGCACCTGCTGCTGGCTCAGGCGTGGGTCGAAGGTTTCCCCGGCATTGAGTGTCTGTTCGATCTGTTGCAAGGCCGCGCGAATCGGTCCCGCCAGCGCCAGCGCCCGGGAGGTGGGTTGCATGTGACGGCCAACGCGCACCAGCAAGGGGTCGTCGAACAGTGAACGCAGGCGTGCGAGGGCATTGCTGACGGTGGGCTGGCTGAGGGCCAGGCGCTCGGCCGCTCGCGACACGTTCTGTTCGCGCAGCAGCATATCGAGCACCCGGAGCAAATTCAGATCGAAGCTTTTTAAATTCAAATTACAAATACCAGGCATATGAAAATGAAATTTCAAAAATAGTAGGCGCCTGCTTAGGGTGACGGCAATCTTTTCCACTGCGCCAACCCATGAGGCCCGCCATGAAGTATCAAGCTCCCCTGCGCGACATGCGTTTTGTGCTGCACGAAGTGTTCGATGTCAGCGGCCATTGTGAGCGGTTGGACAAGGGGCTGGACCGGGAAACCATCGACGGTGTCCTCGAAGAAGCCGCCCGCTTCGCCACCGAAGTGGTCGCACCGCTGAACCGCAACAGTGACGAGCAGGGCTGTCAGCTGATCGACGGACGCGTCACCACGCCCCAGGGCTTTCGCGACGCCTACCGGCAGTACGTCGATAACGGCTGGGCGAGCATGACCGGACCGCAGGAGTTCGCCGGCCAGGGTTTTCCGCAGCTGATTTCGGCCAGTTTCCACGAAATGCTGATGGCCGCCTCATTGTCCTTTCGCATTTATTCCGGCCTCACCGAAGGCGCCGTGCTGGCTCTGCATCGGCATGGCAGCGAGGCGCTCAAACAGGCTTATCTGGAAAAAATGGTCAGTGGTGAATGGTCCGGCACCATGTGCCTCACCGAGCCCCAGGCCGGTACCGACCTTGCCCTGCTGCGCACCCGTGCCCAGCCTCAAACCGACGGCAGTTATCAGGTCAGCGGCAGCAAGATCTTCATCAGCGGCGGCGAGCAAGACCTGACCGCCAACATCATTCACCTGGTGCTTGCCCGTTTGCCGGATGCGCCGGCCGGGGTGAAGGGCATCAGCCTGTTCCTGGTTCCAAAGTTCATTGCCGCGGCCGATGGGACACCGGGGCTGCGCAATTCGCTGAGCTGTGGCGCACTGGAACACAAGATGGGCATCAAGGGCGCGTCCACCTGCGTGATGAACTTCGATGGCGCACAAGGCTGGTTGATCGGTGAACCGAATCAGGGGCTGGCGTGCATGTTCACCATGATGAATGATGCACGCTTCCAGGTTGGCTTGCAGGGACTGGGCATCGCCGAGGCCGCCTTCCAGGGTGGTCTCGCTTATGCCCGCGAGCGCCTGCAGTCGCGGGCCATCAGCGGTCCGGTGGCGCCAGACAAGAGCGCCGACCCGATCATCGTGCACCCCGATGTCCGGCGCATGCTGCTGACGCAAAAGACCTTGAGCGAAGGCTGCCGATTGCTCGCGGCCTACACCGCCCTGCAACTGGACCTCGAACACGGCGACCCGCAACCCGAGGCTCGCCAGAAGGCGAGTCGTAGGGCGGCGCTGCTGATTCCAATCGTCAAGGCCTTCTTTACCGACGTCGGCCAGGAAGTCGCCAGCCTGGGCGTTCAGCTGTACGGCGGCCACGGTTACATCCGATAGTGGGGCATGGAGCAGTTGATGCGCGACAGCCGTATCACCCAGCTATACGAGGGGACCAACGGTATCCAGGCGCTGGATCTGCTTCGGCGCAAGGTGCTGGGCGATGGCGCCACGGAACTGGGTGCCCTGATCGATGAACTGGCCGTGCATGTCGATGCGGCTGGCTCGCAAGCCGCGCTTAGGGAAATGGCCGAGGCCATGCAGTGGCGTCTCGCCGAGTGGCGTGAACTGGGTGTCGAGGTGGTCGAGGCGTGCCGGCGTGATGTGCAGGAAATCGGCGCCATGTCGGTGGACTTCCTGGCGTACAGCGCTTACGTGCTGGTGGGCGGGCTGTGGTTGCAGGCGGCTGTGCGTGCCCAAGCCGCGCTGGACGCAGGTACTGACGAACCCGGGTTCTATCGGGCCAAGCTGCAAGCCGCGGATTTTTACTGGCGTCGGGTGCTGCCCCGTGCCAGTGGCCATCGTGAAAGCCTTCGGGGCGGAGCCCATTGCCTGATGGCCATGGACGAGGCCGATTTCGCATTTTGATGGCAGCAGCGTGCGGCGGTAACCGAGAGACTCCGGTTACCGCCGCGCTGCATACACCGTCTATGTTCAGGCTTGCGCGGCGCTGACCTTGCCAGTGATCGTGGCATTCTTGCGGACCGCTTGATACAGCAGGCTGGACACCATGAACCCGACAATGGCCAATACGCTCATCAACGAGAACACGTAGTTGTAGCCCTGTTGACCCGGGAAGTGGTCAAGGATCGCGCCATAGATGACGTAGGCGAACATGCCCGGCGCATAGCCGATCAGGCAACCGATGCCAAAGGCTGAACCGGTGATGTGTTGGGGAATGCCGACTTCACCCATGGGGGCCCAGAACACGCCGCGCATGGAAAACACAATCAGCGCGAAGGAGAGGGTGGCCGCCATGCCTGCGTAGATGTAATCCGGGCTTTTCGGGATGAGCATGATGACGCCCATCATCGGCAACAACGCCAGGAATGCCCACTTCAGATAGCGGCTCGAACTCTTGAACTGCTTGTCGGCAATGAAGCCACCGGCAGGGCCGCCCAGGATCTTGAGGAAGTACTGGTTGATGATGCCGTAGGCGCCTACCAGGGCCACGGGCAGTTCGTACATTTCCTTGAGGTAGGGAATGAAATAGGTCAGGCCGCAGTAGACGATGTAGACCATGAACACGTTGAGGCTGACCAGCCAGATGCCCGGCACCTTGATGGCCTCGAGCAGGTTGGACAACCCGTTCTTCGGCTTGACGGTCGACTGGGTTTTGCCGCTCTTGAGCAGCAGCCAGGTCAGGGTACCGGCAAGAATGTCGATGACCGAGTAGAACAGGATCGCCGACTTCAGGCCGTTTTCACCGGAGCCCATGGCGACGAAGACGCCCAGCGCAGAGAAGGCAACCAGGGTATCGATGACGCCACGCCCGCCTTCGAGCAGGCCGAACAGGCGCCCCTGTTCCTTATCGTCGCCCAGGTTGCGGATGGCTTTGAGCAGCGAAGGCCAAAAGAGGCAGTCGGCACACACGGCCAGCAGGCAGAACACCACCAGCAGATTGCTGAAGGGCGGAAAGGTCGCCAGGTAAAGCCCGAGGCCACCGGTACCGATCAGGCCGAGGGGGATCAGCTTGCGCGTGTCGTACCGGTCGGCGAGCATGCCGCCCACCACGAACAGTGCGGTGGCGATGATGGCGTTGGCGCTCAGCAGCACGCCGATTTCAGTGTGGGACAGCCCCATGAATTCTTGCATGGGGATATAAAAGGCGTCTTTGAGATTCGCCAGCTTGTAGATGGTGCCGCCACCGAGGATGAGAATCAGGAATCTGAGCCATTTGGCCTTGTCTTGGGATGTCATTATTGTTCTCCAGGCGTTTTTGGGTAGGCAGTGCCGGTCGGCACGTCAGGTTCAGGCGTTAGCGCAATGGGCCAGGGTCAACTCGGCCAGGGTTCGGAACTCGGCCAGCAGACCTCGTACGTAGGCGACCTGGTTGTTTGCCCAACGGTGCTCATCGGCCAGCATTCGCTCCAGCGAGAAGCCTTCGGGCAGCGCTGTTTCACTCATTTCCCGGTACGCAATGAACGGGTCGGCGGCTTCGTCGAACTGGCGGAAGGCCGGGGCGACGTAGTGGTTTTCCTGTTCAAGAATGAAGGCGATCACTTGCGGGGTTGATTCGCCGAGCATCAGCAGTTCGAACAACATGCGTGCGCTGGGCAGGTCGTCTTCGGCACAGCCTTGCAGCACGCCGTAATGCCCGAAGCCGTTTTGCTCAGGCACGATGCGCACACCCTTGAGGTGGGTCTGGCGTATGTGCGGCGCCAGGTTGCGCAGTGCAGCAAGGGGCTGCTCGCAGGCATTGATCATGTTGCCGAAGTCGAACAGGGCGTGCAGGCGAGGGTGGTTCAGACGGCTCAGCAGTTGCGCGATCTCGCCGCTCTTGAGTTCTTCATGCTGCTCGAAGTCGAAGAACAGGTCGTGCTCGTCTGCCTGTTGCGCGAGGTAGTGCAGGTCTGACTCGATCACGTCCATGACCCGGGACAGCGCCCCTTCGTAGCGTGAGTAGACACGGATATTGTGGGTGCCCAGCGCCTTGGCGATGGCGATCACTTGATCGACATCCTTTTTCAGGGTGCTGCTGATTTCCAGATGCACGTCCAGCCCGAGGGCATTGGCCTTGGCAGCGAACGCCTGAAGCTGCGCGGCGGTCATTTGACTCAGGCTGTTTTCCTCACCGTCGAGCAAGTGCAGGCTCAGGCCCTGCAGTTCATGGCGATAAGCGAAGTCCAGCAGGTCGCCCGGTGTGACGCGGCCGTGGGTCAGGTTGGTCAGCAAGGGGTAGGCATGGGCAAACAGGCGCAGTTGCGCCAGTCGGTCGAGCAACTGGCGGGCCAGTGCCTCGGTCAGTAGGGGGGGAGCCTCGGCCTCGACAGCCTTATGGCTGAGCAAGGCGTTGAATCGTTCCTGGATCTTATTGTTCATTCGAGTCGTTCCTGGTTCAGACACCGGGTCTACCGGCGCAGCCTTTATCGCGCCAGTCAGGAACTCTCGATAGATCCATTATCAGTTAATTCATAAGACCACTTGCCTTGGGTCAAATGGTCGGCTGCAGGTAGCCCATTTTGTCCAGGGCCTGGGCAAGCGCTTCGACGCGCGCTGCGGCCTGGTCCTCAGGGGTGCTGGCAAAGCCGATCAACAGCGCCGGCGGCAAGACATGCGCAACGCAGTAGTCGCTCAGGGCATAGGTATGAATGTCATGCTGGCTGAGTTCACTGGCCAGGGTGTCGTCATCAAGATGGGCTGGTAACCAGGCAATCAGGTGCATGCCGGCTTCTACAGGCGTGATCCTGAAAAAACCGCCGAGCTGTAGCTGCAGTTGTTCGACCAGTGCCTGCTGGCGAGCCTGGTACAGAGCACGCATTCGACGAATATGGCCGAGAAAGTGGCCTTCGCGCATGAAGTCAGCGGTGACGGCCTGCAGCAGTGTCGGCGGGCTGCGATCCATGACCGCTCGCAGGGTACAGAAGGGTTCGATCAAGGCGTTGGGCAGTATCACGTAACCCAGTCGTAGCGAGGGGAACAGCACTTTGCTGAAGGTGCCGGCGTAGATGACCCGAGCCCATTGGTCCATGGCATAGAGTGCCGGCAGGGGGCGCCCGTTGTAGCGAAACTCGCTGTCGCAGTCGTCCTCGATGATCCAGCTTTGATTCTGGGCGGCCCAGTCGATGAGTTCCTGACGTCGCGCATAACTCATGGTGACGCCCAAGGGATGCTGACGAGAAGGTGTGGTAAACACCAGGCGGGCGTCAGGACATTGAGCCAGGCCTTGCTGGACATCGATCCCCTGTTCGTCGATACGCAACGGCACGACCAGACCCCCTTGGGCCTGGAGCGCAATTCGTGCCGCGATATGCCCCGGATCCTCCATCCAGAAGCTGTCCTGTGGATTGAGCAACAGCATGCCCAGCAGGTTGAAGGCTTGCTGGGCGCCGGAAACGATGACCACCTGCTCGGCAGTGCAGTCGATGCCACGGGCATCGAAGACGTACTCGGCAATCGCCTCGCGCAGGGCCAGCAACCCTTGCAGTTCGCCATAGCCGAGCATGGCCTTGGTTGGCTTATGCAGGTGGCGATTCATCAGCCGCTTCCAGACCGATTGCGGGAACGCATCGTAAGCACTGTGACTGGGCAGGAACGAGGTCGGGCTCCCGGTCGCCCAGCCGGCATAGGAAACACCGCGGAAATGATCGCTGCGCAACGACAGCATGGACTGGCTCAGGTCGGACAGGCGAGGAGGCTGGCGCTTGTGCTCATCGTCATCGATACCGCGGTTTTCCCACTCATGACCGACATAGGTCCCGGCCCCGGTCCGCGACGTCAGAAAACCTTCGGCAATCAGTTGATCGAACGCATTGAGAATGCTGATTCGCGACAGCTGCAGTTCCTTGCTCAGGGTCCGGGTGGACGGCAGGCGCACGCCTCCCTGAATCCTGCCACTGAGAATCTGTTTGCGAATCTGCAAGTAGAGTTGGCGGTACAAGGGGATGGAACTGGCACGGTCCAGTTCGATACCTGACAACAGCAAACCTGCGGAGGATTTCATTTTTGGTTCGTCTGGATGAAGTGTGGTTTGGCCTGAATTGCCGTCAGGCACCCGGGGGCGAAAGGGTATCGAGGGGTGCTGGATAAGTCATCCACCACAGGCATTGATAGCCCTGCGATGGCAACGCCGGCCGTTATGAACCGCGTCACAATAATATGGCTGCTGAGCACGGCATTATCCATGGCAATGAAAGGCCAGTACCATGACGGCCATCGCTTTTTCGATACCTGCACTCGAGCCGGTACATAAACCGGTGAATCGTTCTTCAATGGAGAGGCACATGACATCAGGACAATGTCTTTGCGGGGCTGTACGTTTTTCCCTGGAGGTTGAACCACGATTCTTTTATCGCTGCCATTGCACCCTATGCCGCAAGCAAACCGGGGTTGGTCATAATCTCGCCACGCTGGTCAAGGCTTGCGATTTTCGCTGGGAAGAAGGGCAGGGTGCGATCACGAGTTGGCGCAAACCCAGCGGGTACAGAAATGACTTTTGCTCACGATGTGGCTCGACCGTGCCTAATCTTCTTCGCGAGACGCCTTACTTCTGGATTCCGCTTGGGCTTCTCGATGTCGAGTTGAGCATGGAGTGTGTTGGAGATTTCTGCACCGATGACGCTATGCCATGGGATGAACAACGCTCGCAAAGAAGTCATCGCGCAGCCCCGGAGTCACTTGGGTTTATTTTGCATGAACTCCAGGTCAATAACGATTGACTCAGGAGCCTGGTCGGCATGCAGACGAATTGGCAGCCTGGCCCAAACCGAACAGCGTGACCAAACGCTGCCGACCGCTTCTTCGACGAACACCGGCCAATAGAATCTGAACGCTGCCCAGCACTAACGGGGCTTGTCATGGTCCATAACCCCCGCACGACCCTCAGCGGTCGAACGGCCCGTAACCGACCGGCCCCCTCATCGGTAACTTGATCAAGGACAGTGAAAGCATGATCGCCGCCACATAATCAGCAACGCCCTCCACCCGGTTCCGAGAGTCGGGTCTCGCCGTACGTTTATCCCTCAATCCCATTCGAAGATTTAACCCATGTACCTACGCAAAATTGCAGTTGGGCTGTCGGCCCTTGTTTTGCTTTCCACCGGGGCGCAAGCCCGCAACCTGCTGGATCTCCTCAAGCCTCCTACCGCGCAACATGAACAAACGTCCCGTTCGGGCTCGATCAGCCAGAATGCGGCCCTGGACCTCTATTCAAGCAAACAGAAACAGGCTTCGTTTGACGGCTGCGCTGACCTGTTCCCGGCAGCGAAACCGATCAACACGGCCACAGTGCCCGCATCGATGAAACCCCTGGCGCTGTGTTCCGACAACTTCGCGGTGCTGTACTCGCAAACCAGCAAAACCCCGCTGGTGGTGGTCGAACGCCTGAATGCGGCCCTGTTGCAGGATGCCAAAGGGGAAGAGCGCACCAACCAGTTCTACCCGGATCCACGCATTCCCAAGAGTGGGCGCGCCGAGTTGAGCGACTACCGCAGCCAGCACCCGGCCGTGGACCGTGGCCATCAATCCCCGGCAGCCGATGCACCGAACCCCAAGGCAATGGCCCAATCCTTTGCGCTGTCGAACATGGTGCCGCAAGACCCGACCAACAACCGGAAGATCTGGAGCAAGGTCGAGTCTGATGTCCGCAAGTTTGCCAAGCGCGCCGATGGCAATGTGTTTGTCTTTACCGGCCCGCTGTTCGACCCGGGCCACTCGACCATCGGCGACAACCAGGTCTGGGTGCCGACCCGACTGTTCAAGCTGGTGTACGACGCATCGTCCAAACGTGCCTGGGCCTACGTGCTGCCTAACGCAGAAACCCGAATCGAAAAGCCGATGGACTATGAGACGTTCGTGAAGAGCACCGGGCTCAAGCTGCTTGGGAACCTGCCCGTTACAGGTTCCGCAGGGCGCACCTGATGGCTGGTTGAACAGCACCCCAAAGGTTGGAGGCAACCGATGGGGTGTTTCATTGCCATGAACCACGCAAAAACAAGGTCAAGGAAATAAATTCAACAAGAAGTAACAAATAGTAAAAATGAACTATACCCAATAGAGCAATCGCTCCTGCCCCCGGGACATGATGCCTCCACAAATACTCGTCCCAGGAACTTCAACGTCAAGCAGACCGAGAGATTCTGGTTATGAACGCATTGAAAATCGCTGCCAGCGATGCGGTTCGAGCTTGCTTTCGTAGTTCCCGTGAAATCGTCCGGCTCGACCAGACTGACTTTACCGATGTCGCTGTCGCCGTACTCTCGAAAGATGATTTGGCAGCAGGGGCGCTGGATGCCATCAAGCGCACCGGCTTCGATATCCCGATCTTCCTGGTGGCCTCTCAGGGCCGCAGCAATCGCTCCCTGGCGATCTACAAGCAACTGCAGGATGTCATCTTGCAGGTCAATGGTGTCTTCGACCTATCCAGCAATAATGCCGAATACCACGGCAACCAACTGGAGACCGCCGCCAAGGCCTACGAAGCAAGTCTGCTGCCGCCGTTCTTCGATTCGCTCAAACACTACACCGAGGCGGCCAACGCGACCTTTGCCTGCCCCGGTCACCAGGGCGGCCAGTTCTTTCGCAAGCACCCGGCGGGTCGGCAGTTTTTCGACTTCTTCGGCGAGACGCTGTTTCGCGCCGACATGTGCAACGCCGACGTCAAGCTCGGCGACCTGCTGATCCACGAAGGCCCGGCGCTGCTGGCGCAGAAACACGCCGCGCAGGTGTTCAACGCGGACAAGACCTACTTCGTGCTCAACGGCACCTCGGCCTCGAACAAGGTGGTGACCAACGCGCTGCTAACCCCCGGCGACCTGGTGCTGTTCGACCGCAACAACCACAAGTCCAATCACCAGGGCGCGTTGCTGCAGGCCGGCGCCACGCCGGTCTACCTGGAAACCGCGCGCAACCCCTACGGCTTCATCGGCGGCATCGACGCCCACTGTTTCGAAGAGGACTACCTGCGCGAACTGATCGCCGAGGTCGCCCCGGACAAGGCCCAGCTGCCGCGGCCGTTCCGCCTGGCGATCATTCAACTGGGCACTTATGACGGCACCATCTACAACGCCCGGCAAGTGGTCGACGGCATCGGCAAGCTGTGCGACTACATCCTGTTCGACTCGGCGTGGGTCGGCTACGAGCAGTTCATCCCGATGATGAAGGACTGCTCGCCGCTGTTGCTGGATCTCAATGAGAACGACCCGGGCATCTTCGTCACCCAGTCGGTGCACAAGCAGCAGGCGGGTTTTTCCCAGGCCTCCCAGGTGCACAAGAAGGACCGCCACATCAAAGGCCAGGCACGCTATTGCAACCATCACCGGCTCAACAACGCGTTCATGGCCCAGGCCTCCACCAGCCCCTTCTACCCGCTGTTCGCCTCGCTGGATGTGAATGCGCGCATTCACTCGGGCCGCAGCGGCCTGCGCCTGTGGGAAGACTGCGTGAAGTTCGGCATCGAAGCGCGCAAGTTGATCCTCGAAGCCTGCACCATGGTCCGCCCGTTCGTGCCGTACAGCATTGAAGGGCGGGCGTGGGAAGACTATCCGACGGAAGAAATCGCCAACGACATCCGCTTCTTCGAGTTCCATCCCAAGGACCGTTGGCACGCCTTTGCCGGCTACGCCGAGAAGCAGTACTTCATCGACCCGTGCAAGTTGCTGTTCACCACGCCGGGCATCGACCCGGTGGACGGCAGCTACACCGACTTCGGCATTCACGCCGGCATCCTGGCCAACTTCCTGCGCGAGAACGGCATCGTCCCGGAAAAGTGCGACCTCAACTCGATCCTGTTCCTGCTCACCCCGGCCGAAGACTGGGCGAAGATGACCCACCTGGCGGCGCAAATCGCCCGTTTCGAACGCTTCATCAGCGATGACGCGCCGATGAGCCGGGTGCTGCCGGCCATCTACGCGCAGCATCAGGAGCGCTATCGCAACTACACCATTCGCCAGCTCTGCCAGGAAATGCACGATCTGTATCGCCATCACAACGTGCAGCAGTTGCAGAAGGACATGTTCCGCAAGGAACACTTCCCGAAAAAGGCCATGAACCCGCAGCAAGCGCAAATCGAGTACATCCGCGGCAACGTCGAACTGGTGGCGCTGGCGCAGGCCGACGGGCGCATTGCCGCCGAGGGCGCGCTGCCTTATCCGCCGGGCGTCTTGTGCGTGGTACCGGGGGAGATCTGGGGCGGCGCCGTACTGAAGTACTTCCTGGCCCTGGAAGAAGGCATCAACCGCTTGCCCGGTTTCACGCCGGAGTTGCAAGGGGTGTACCTGAAGCAGGAAGGCGGTCGTACCCGGGCGTATGGGTACGTGATCAAGGCCTGATGCTGCACGGGTCAGAAGCGCCCAACCTACAAGGTTCATGTGGTCAAGCAGTAAGCATTAGCCCCTGTCCGGCCGCGTGCTGCACGTCGCCAGACCCAGGTTCAAAACTCTGCATAAGGCAAGGAGTTTGCGATGGCTGATTCAAGCAAGAAAATGGGCCTGATGGGGCTCACGACGCTGGTAACGGTCAACATGATGGGCTCGGGCATCATCATGTTGCCCACCAACATGGCTCAATTGGGTGCCGTCTCGCTGCTGTCATGGATCTTCACCGCGATCGGTTCGATGGCCATCGCCTACTGCTTTGCCCAGTGCGGGGTCTTCTGTCCGCGCTCCGGCGGCTTGTCCGCCTACACCGAAGAAGCCCATTCAAAGTCGGGTTTTTTCCTCTGCTCGTACCTGTACTTCCTGTCACTGGCCATCGCCAACGTGGCCGTGGCCATTTCGGCGGTGGGCTACATGACGGCCTTCGTGCCCTGGCTGGGCACCGGTGCCATTCCATTGTGCGTCGGCACGATCGGGCTGATCTGGCTGACCACCTTCGCCAACTTCGGTGGCCCGGGCATCACCGGCAAGATCGGTGCGTTCACGGTGTGGGGCGTGATCATTCCGGTCGCGGGCCTGAGCATCATCGGCTGGTTCTGGTTCAAGCCCGATGTGCTCGCCGCCGCCTGGAACCCCAACAGCCTGCCGATTTCCGAAGCCATCGGCAAAGCCATACCCCTGACCCTGTGGGCCTTCCTGGGCATGGAGTCGGCGGCCCAGGCCACTGACGCCGTGGAAAACCCCAAGCGCAATGTGCCGCTGGCCTGCCTGTTCGGCACTCTCGGTGCCGCCGTGGTCTATGTGCTGTCGACCACCGTCATCCAGGGCATCATTCCCAATGACGAACTGGCCAAATCCTCGGCGCCCTTCGCGTTGGTCTACGCCACGATGTTCAGCCCGATGGTGGGCAATATCGTCATGGCGCTGGCGGTCATGGCCTGTGTCGGCTCGCTGCTGGGCTGGCAATTCACCCTGGCGCAAACGGCCAAGATGACGGCTGACCAGAACCTGTTCCTCAAGCTGTTCAGCAAGGTCAACTCGATGAATGCGCCCGTCGTCGGCATGATTGTCTGCGGTGTGCTGCAGACCCTCATGGCCCTGTCGACCATCTCGCCCGATGCCGCCGCCCAGTTCAGCAAACTGGTCAGCCTGGCGGCGGTCACCAACCTGATCCCCTATATAACGGCGATGACCGGCCTGCTGGTGATCATGCACAAGGCCGGGGTCTCGTCGGCCATTTACTCGCGTAACCTGGTGGTCTTGCTGATTGCCATAACGTACTCCTTGTACGCCCTGTATGCCTGCGGCAAGGATGCAGTGATGGGCGGCACCCTGGTGCTCGCTGTCGGCTACCTGCTCTATGGATTCCTCGCCAAGCGCTTCACCGAAGCGCCAGCGGCCAACCAGGCCAGGGCCGCAAACCCTTAGGCGTGGCCAACAGGACTGCACAGACATCTGCATACGGGGAAACCGGACATGAACGTACCATTTGCCACAACCACCAGACTGCTGCTTGCCTTCGCACTCTCGACGCTGCCGCTAGTGGCCGGCGCCAACACCCTTGAACGCGTACGCAGCAGCCACACCTTTACCCTGGGCTACCTGCCTGACCTGGCCCCTTTCAGCAAGCAGGAGGGCGACAAGGCCAGCGGATATGCCATCGACCTGTGCCTGAAAGTCGCCGACAAGCTCAAGAGCGAACTGGGTCTGCCCGACCTGCAAGTGCACTACCAGCCTGTCAAGATTTCGGACGAGGTCAACGCCGTGAGTCAGGGTAAAGTCGATATTCTCTGCACGCCGACACCGCCCACCCTGGAACGGCGCAAGATGATCAGTTACTCCATACCGATCTACACCGCCGGCCTCTCGGTCGTGGTGCGCACCGATGCTGGCGAACCGCTGCTCAATGTGCTCAATGGCAAGGTCGCCAATACCGGCCCGACCTGGCGTGCCAGCATCAACAACGGTCTGGCCAACCAAACCTACGCGACCCTGGAGGGGGGCGTGACCGAAGACTGGATTCGTGAACAGATGCGCCTGCTCAACGTGATTGCCTCGCTGGTGACCGTGGCCAACAACGACGAGGGCATCAAACTGGTCGCCGAGGGCAAGGCCGATGCCTTCTTCTCCGAACGCATGCTGCTGCGCAACGAAGTCGCCAAGGAGGGCGCGGCCAAGAACCTGATGCTCCTGGACCGCATCTTCGAGTACTCGCCGGTGGCGATGATCGTGGAGCGCAACGACGAAGACTTCCGCTTGCTGGTCGATATGGCCCTGAGTGAAGCCTATTTCTCGGGCTACATAGAAAAGGCCTACGACCAGTACCTGGGCGGGACCAACGCTACCGTGAAAAAACTGTTCAGGGTCTATGCATTGCCCTGATGAGTTTTGTCGGAGCGAGCTTGCTCGCTCCGACAGATGAGCAGCATCACGTCTGTGGACGGCCACTGGCTTGCTGGTCAGCACCAATTCGCCAGTGTTTGTTCAAGGCCATTACTTGCAGGCAAGTAGCAATCCACTCAGGAGCTCTATCATGCGAATCGTCGCAGCCGCTGTGTGCACACTCCTATTCTCCCTGGCTTTGCCATCAATCACGTTTGCCGGTTCCAATTGCGATGATGCGGGCAGTGCAAGTGATATCAGAAACTGCTTGAAAAACAGCAATGATCAAAAAGGGCAAGGCAATTGCAATGACAATGGCAATTGCGGCAAGGCCAAGGACAAGGCCAAAAATAATGATGATGACGATTACTCGGTCAGTTGCATGGAGATCAATAACCTTGTCCTGCGTCGTCAGTGTCTTGATAAGCGCAGAGATTGAATGTCGGGATCGCACCAGCTGATCAGCCAGGAATGACTGTCGGCACTGCATCAGCATCACCCCGAAGTGACCCAGGAAGCGGTTCGATCAGGATGAATCAGCCTCACCCTGCTCGCGACTGTGTGAGCGACCACATCCAGACGCTCAATACCACGAGCAATACGAAGGCGAGCACATCACTCCAGTTCGTTATCTAGCACTCGCCACCGCTACTGTTTCGCAGCGAGAAATTACTCGGAGCTACCCCATACCAGCGCTTGAATGCCTGGGAAAAACTCGACAGGTCGCTGAAACCCAGTCGCTCGGCAATCTCGCTGAGGCTCAAGCGTTTGTCGTTGAGCATCTCGATGGCGCTGCGGCTGCGGGCCTCGGCCAGCAAGGCACGGAAGGTGGTGCCTTCATCGTGCAGGCGACGCTTGAGGGTGCGTGTGCTGACGTGGATCAGGCGGGCCATGGCGCAAAGGTCCGGTGGCGTGGTGTCGGTACTGGTCAGGTAGTGCTGGACCAGCGCCGTCATGCCGGAACGGGCGATTCGCCGTTGCATCAACTGTGTGCACATCTGCTCGCACATGCTCACTGTGACGGCGTTGGCTTGTGGCAAGGGGCGCGCAAGGAATGAGCGATCAAAGGCCAGGCTGTTGCTGCTGGCTGCGTAAGTAGGCGCCAGCCCCAATAAACGGTCGTTATCGCACTCGTGAGCTGGGCCGGCACGTAACGTGAAGCGCGACAGCGAAAAGTCATCGCCCCCCAGTTCCTTGAGCAACAGCGCCCCCGCTGCCATGTCCCGGGCCAACAGAAAATCGCGCAGGTCGGGTGCCAGCCCGGGCGTGGCGAAAGTCAGCACACCTTCACTGCCTTGCTCTTCATAGGTCACCACGGTGAATGCGTAGGTCAGCGGCAAAAAGCTCAGTGCCAGGGCTAGTGCATCCCCGGTGGTCGCGCTGCTGATCAGGCCGTAACCAAACAGGCCATAGGTCGAGAAGTGATAGCGCGCACCGACTTCGAAGCCAAGCCCCGGAGGATGATCGAGCAACTGCAACAGATTGCCGGTCACCCGCAGTTCCTGATCGGCAGTCAGCTCCAGATTCGGGTCGGCCAGTTGCGCTGCCGTAAGCCCCGAGCCGGCCAGTATCGCGCTGGCCACCAAGCCTTTTTCGACGCCGAACTGCACCAGCAACAAAGCGCTGGCCGGGCCACGCAAAAAATCCCGAAAGCTCATACCCATGTGCCTGTGGCGAAAAGGTTGGCCCGAATAATAAAGCAATTGTCCCATTCCAGCATTCGGTTCTTTATCAATGGCCGTCACCATCCGTTACGCACGGTTCGTCGTTTAACCAACCATAAAAGGCCGTTGCAGCACTTGGCGAAAACCAGGAGGCGCAATTGTGTGGTTTCGGGTAACCCCGCAAATCTCGCACTGCCTTGCACAAGGGAGAACAACAATGAAAAAGACCTTCGATTACATCGTAGTGGGCGGCGGTTCCGGTGGTTGTGTGGTGGCCGGTCGGCTGAGCGAAGATCCGGACGTCAGTGTTTGCTTGCTGGAGGCCGGTGGCGGCGGGCAGTCCAGCCTGGTCAATATCCCCGCAGCGATGGTGGCAATGGTGCCGACTTCGGTGAATAACTGGGCCTTCGACACCGTCCCGCAGATGGCGCTGGAAGGGCGCAAGGGCTACCAGCCACGGGGCAAGGCACTGGGTGGTTCCTCAGCGATCAACGCCATGATCTACGTGCGGGGTCATCAATGGGACTACGACCATTGGGCCGCCCTGGGCAATAGCGGTTGGGCATTCAAGGATGTCTTGCCGTACTTCCGTCGCAGTGAGCACAACGAGCGCATCGACAGTGTCTTGCACGGGCGGGGCGGGCCGTTATGGGTCAGCGATTTACGTTCGGACAATCCATTCCAGCAACGCTTTCTGCAGGCGGCCCGCGAGACCGGTTTGCCGCTCAACGACGACTTCAACGGTGAAGAACAGGAAGGCGTTGGCATCTATCAAGTCACGCAAAAGCACGGTGAACGTTGCAGTGCGGCGCGCGCATATCTGTTGCCGCATGTGGGGGTGCGCAACAACCTGAGCGTCGAAACCCGGGCCCAGGTGCAACGGATCCTGTTCGAAGGCACTCGCGCCGTGGCTGTCGAGGTGCTGCAAAACGGTCAGGTTCGCACCCTGCGTGCCAGGCGGGAAGTCATCCTCGCCGCCGGGGCCTTCCAGACCCCGCAACTGTTGATGTTGTCGGGAGTGGGGCCGAAAGAGGAACTGCAACGCCATGGCATCCCGCTCTTGCAGGACCTGCCTGGTGTCGGGCAGAACCTGCAAGACCATCCGGATTTCGTTTTCGTCTACAAGACCTCAAGCCTGGATGCCATGGGCGTTTCATTCGCTGGCAGTACCAGAATGCTCAAGGAAGCCGGCCGTTTCCGCCGGGAACGTCGAGGCATGCTGACCTCGAATTTTGCCGAGGGCGGAGCGTTTCTCAAGACGCGCGAAGCGCTGGATAAACCGGATATTCAATTGCATTTTGTTGTCGCCCCGGTCGAGGACCATGCGCGCAAGTTGCGCCTGGGTCATGGGTTGTCGTGCCACGTTTGCCTGTTGCGTCCGCGCAGTCGCGGAACCGTATCCCTGGCCAGCAAAGACCCGCAAGCGGCACCGCTGATTGATCCGGCGTTTCTTCAGGACCCGCAGGACCTGGAAGACATGGTCGCGGCATTCAGACTGACACGCCGATTGATGCAGGCACCGGCGCTGGCCAACTGGATCACCCGCGATCTGTACACCGAAGGGGTCGACACCGACGAGCAGATCCGCACCGTACTGCGTCGTCGTACCGACAGTGTTTATCACCCGGTGGGCACTTGCCGCATGGGCGATGACCCACTGGCCGTGGTCGACGCGCAACTTCGTGTACACGGTCTGCAAGGGCTGCGAATCGTCGACGCATCGGTGATGCCGACCCTGATCGGCGGCAACACCAACGCACCGACCATCATGATCGCCGAGAAAGCCGTTGACCTTATTCGCGGTATTCAGCGGGTGAGTTCGTCTGCCCGGTCTGAAACGCCAGCCACTACTAAAAACAACAACGGGGCACCTTATGTCGTTGCATGAAGTTGAAACCGGTCGCCAGTCGGCAACAGCCTTGAGCGCCATCATCATCGGCAGCGGTTTTGCCGGTATCGGCATGGCCGTTGCCTTGCAAAAGGCCGGTGTGAAGGACTTTGTGATCCTGGAGAAGAAACAGGACGTCGGCGGTGTCTGGCGGGACAACAGTTACCCCGGCGCCGCGTGCGACGTACCTTCGCACCTGTATTCGTTTTCGTTTGAGCCGAACCCGGACTGGAGCAGGGTGTTCGCGCCCCAGGTAGAGATTCACGCCTATCTGCGGCATTGCGCCGACAAGTACGGACTGGACAAGCACATTCGTTTCGGCGCCGAAGTGGTGTGCGCCGAGTTCGATGAACGCACGTCGCTGTGGCACGTGACTCAGCAGGATGGCAGTGTCCTGAGTGCATCGCTGTTGATCAGTGGCACCGGTCAGTTGAGTCGCCCGGCGTTCCCGAAACTGGCGGGTATGCAAACCTTCAAGGGGCACGTGTTCCACTCGGCGACCTGGGACCACAGCTATTCGCTGGCAGGCAAACGCGTGGCGGTGGTCGGCACCGGTGCTTCGGCCATTCAGTTCGTGCCGGCGATTGCCGGGACTGTCGGGCACCTGAAAGTGTTCCAGCGCTCGCCCGCGTACCTGATGCCTCGACCTGATCGGGCCTACTCCGAGCGGGTAAAATCATTGCTGCGCAACATGCCCTGGACGATGACTGCGTACCGCGCTTCGATATACATGCGCTACGAATCCCGGGCGCTGGCGTTCACCCGATTCAAGGGCTTGATGAAGTGGGCAGTGGGCGTTCCGTTCCATCGACTGCTGTCCGAGCAAGTGGCGGACCCGGTACTGCGCAGCAAACTGACCCCGGATTATCCGTACGGCTGCAAGCGTATCCTGCTGTCCAGCGAATACCTCAAGACCATGAGCCGGTCCAACGTGGAGTTGGTGACCGACGGCATTGCGCGAGTCACTGAAAGCGGCATTGAAACCGTTGACGGCCAGCGGCATGAAGTCGATGCGATCATCTACGGCACCGGGTTCGCGGCCACCGAGTTTCTGTCACCGATGCGTATCGTCGGGCGCAATGGCGTGGACCTTAACCATGCCTGGCGCGCTGGCACCCGCGCTTATCTGGGGCTGACGGTTCCGTTATTCCCAAATTTCTTCATGTTGTATGGGCCCAACACCAACCTGGGCCACAACTCGATTGTCTACATGCTGGAAAGTCAGATCGCCCACGTCATGCGCTGTTGGCGCACGATGAAGGGCACCGGCGCCAACACCGTGGAAGTCGACTCAAGCGTGTATGAGCGCTTCCATGGGCAGGTCCAGCAACGCCTGGCCAACACGGTGTGGAACGGCTGCAAGAGCTGGTATGTGGATGACGCTGGCAACAACAGCACCAACTGGCCGGGTTTCACCTTGAGCTATCGCTGGTTGACGCGGTTTTCCGGGTTGCATGCATACCGTTTCACACACGAGTTTGAAGGCGCCACGACCGTTGGCGAATCCCGCGACTGGCCGGAAAAATTGAGCGCCGGATTCCTGAGATTTTTTTTGCGCACCACGTTCCGCTCGCTGATCGGGCCGGGGTTGGCTGCGCCAGCGCAGAGAAAGGTCGTGAGCCTATTGTCCACGTTGATGCCTGGCACTGGCGGCGTGATTCGTTATCGCCAACAGGCCAACGGCGTGCCGGTGCAAGTGGTCGCACCGAAGCAGGGTGAAAACGGCGGGGTCATTCTGTACCTGCATGGCGGGGCGTTCTGCCTTGGCTCGCCGGGTACGCATTGGAGCATCACCAGCCGCTTGGCCAAGGCCTCGGGGATGTCGGTGTGGGTAGCTGATTATCGCCTGGCGCCAGAACATCCTTGCCCGGCGGCATTGGACGATGCGCTGGCCTGCTATCAGGCACTCCGGGCTCAGGGGTATGCCGCTGACCGAATCTTCCTCGCCGGTGATTCGGCGGGCGCCGCGCTGGTGTTGGCTCTGGCGCTCAAGCTGCGTGATCTTCACCCGCATTTCGCCGCCGGCATGCTTCTAATTTCGCCAGTGGCTGACGAAAGCCTGAGCGGTGCTTCCATGACCTCGCGGGTTGAACAGGATCCGATGATCCGTCGCAGCTGGCTGGAGCAAGGGCTGCGCTGGTATGCCGGTACGCAGGTGATGGACAATCCGCTTGAGGTGGACCTGCATGGGCTGCCGCCGATGTTGATCCAGGTCGGTGACCATGAGCTGTTGTTGTCTGACGCCACCCGATTGGCCGAGCATGCGCTTGGCAGCGGGGTGAATTGCCGCCTGGAGGTGTACGCCGCACGCTGGCACGTGTTCCAGTTGCAAGCCTTCTACCTGCGTTCGGCGGCCAAGGCGTTGAAGACCCTCGGCGCATTTGCCCGGGAGCAACTGGCACGCACGAAGCCTGATATGGCGTAAAGCCGGGCGCTGTGATCACACAGTTGGGCAATTCGCGTGATCTGTTATGCCGTGGACCTGTTCGGTGGAGGTGCGGGTGCGTTGTCACTAAAGGTGAGCGCGACCAACGGATCGGAAAATGCTTTCGGGTGCACGGTGCAGGGTGCGCTCAATGGCTCTGCGATGTCGGGACTCGATCAGGTACCAGCCAGTCAAATAAATTTGAAATGCACGGCGATGCTCGACAGAATCGCGCACCTGTCTGGCCAAAGGTGTCGGACGTTCGTGGTGAAAAGGGGCAGCAGTTGAACGAGCAGACTATGTCCATGCGCCTGGAGCGCGTGGCGGCGCATGTGCCAGCCGGTGCGCGCCTGGCCGATATCGGCTCGGATCACGGCTACCTGCCGGTGGCGTTGATGCGCCGTGGCGCCATCGTCGCGGCGGTGGCCGGCGAGGTGGCCTTGACGCCGTTCCACTCGGCCGAACGCACCGTACGCGAAAGCGGCCTGGACCGGCAGATCACCGTGCGCCTGGCCAACGGCCTGGCGGCGATAGAGCCGGGAGACGGGATCACGGCGATCAGCATCTGCGGGATGGGCGGCGAAACGATCCGCGACATCCTCGACAGCGGCAAGGCATGCCTGAGCGGTCAGGAACGCCTGATCCTGCAGCCCAACGGCGGCGAGCAGCCACTGCGTCAATGGCTGATGGAAAATGGCTACCGCATCCTCCGCGAGGAAGTCCTGCGGGAAAACCGCTTCGACTACGAAATCATCGTCGCCGAGCGCGCCGGGCCGGTGGAGTACACCGCCGAGGAGCTGTACTTCGGCCCGTTGCAGATGCAGGCCCGCAGCCCGGCGTTCCTGGTCAAATGGCAGCGCAAGCTGCGCCAGAAGCAGAAGACCCTGGCCCAATTAGCCCGGGCGCAGCAAGCCGTGCCCGAGGAGAAAGTGCAGGACATCGCGCGCCAGGCCCGGTGGATCAGCGAACTGCTGACTTGAGCACCGTCCCGGCTCGTTTGGTGTTTCAGGCCGCAGCGCTCACTGCTACGCCTTTTTCCCCCGACGCAACGTCATGCAGGGAAATCCTTGAAGTTTCCGGCAATGCCAGCCCGCCCGCCAGCGCGAGCAATGCAATCGCGATCAGATAGAACGCCGGCGACAAGTTGCTGCCGGTCGTGCTGATCAACCACGTCGCCACCAGCGGTGCGGTGCCGCCGAAAAGGGTATACGCCATGTTGTAGGTGATAGCCGAGGCGGTGTATCGAGTACGGGTAGGGAAGGTTTCCGAGAGCAAGGCCGCGGTGACCACGCCACACAACACCGCGCCAATCGCCAGGAGCATGACGCCGATGATGGACGCGGCGAACGAGCCGGAGCTGGCCATCAGGAACGATGGATACACGACCACAATCAACAGCGCGCAAGCGGTCATCACCGTGATTCGACGCCCGACCCGGTCCGAATACAGCCCGGCCAGCGGGCAGATCGCTGCAGCGAATAGCAATGCAATCAGTGACACCAGCAACGCTGTAGCGCGACTCAGGCCACCGGCGACTTGCAAGTAGGTCGCGAAATAGGTGGTGAACATATAAAACGAGAGTGCCGTGAGTGACACAAAAGCACCCAGGCAACAGATCGCCGCACCATGGTTGCGCAAGGTTTCCTTGAGTGGGGAATGGGCGACTGCGTGTTCCTCGGTCACCGCCTGGAATGCCGGTGTCTCATCGAGCTTCCAGCGCAAGTAAAGACCCACCAGGCCCAGTGGCGCGGCAATCAGGAACGGCAGGCGCCAACCCCAGCTACCCATTGCTTCGGCGGACAATGACGCCTCGAGTGCGTAGGCCACCACGGCTGCCGCGGCGAAGGCGGAAAATGTCGACACCGGAATGAAGCTGCCGTACCAGGCGCGTTTGTCACGCGGTGCATGCTCCATCAGGTAGGCACAGGCACCTGCGTATTCTCCGCCGGCGGAAAAGCCTTGGGCGCAACGGATCAGGGACAGAAGAATCGGCGCCATGACCCCGATTGCCGCATAAGTGGGCAGCAGACCGATCAAAGTCGTTGCACCGGCCATCAGCAGAATCGTCATCGCAAGGGTTCGCTTGCGGCCGATCCTGTCCCCCAGCATGCCGAAGAAAATCCCGCCAAGGGGCCGAAACGCGAAGGCCACGGCGAATACCGCAAAGGTCTTGAGCAGCGCGGCACTGGCATCGCCGCTGGGGAAAAATTGCTGGGCGATGGTCGTGGCCAAAAAGCCGTAGACGGCGAAGTCGAACCACTCGACGAAATTGCCGATGCCGGCGGCCACAATCACTTTTCTCAGCGTTGCTGGGCTGACTTGTTCTGTCGTTGCGCTTGTCATGCTTGACCTCGGCAGTTCGTGAGTATGCTATCGATTATCGGGGCAGGCACAGCGGCGGCTCACTTCAAAAGTGTCATCCACATAGTCAGTACCGACTTCATGCCGTTGAATTACGCATGATTCGCGCCAGATTGGCCGATAGTCGCGGGTTGCCAAGGGCGCTATTGACCCAGGGTGAAGAAAGGGCGGTGTTGTTCTCGAATTTGTAAGGCGCTGACGGTATTGTCGATCGCCGGGATCAGATCGATTTAAAGGGAAGAAGATGACATTGACAGTCGAAAGCCTGGTCAGGATCGCAATGGCCAATCCAGTAAACGCAGAAATTTCCACTCGCTTGCCTGAGCTCGGTTTGAACCAATGCCTGCTCACGGCCGGTTGCTTGTTCCAGGCCGTGTGGAATCACCAGTCACAGCTACCGCCAGAGTGGGGAGTGAAGGACTACGACGTCTTTTACTTCGATGAGGATCTGTCCTGGGAAGCAGAGAATGAGGTCATCCATTGCGCTCAGCATCTGTTCCAGGACCTCGACGTGAACGTCGAAATGAAGAATCAGGCTCGCGTTCACCTGTGGTACAGGCAGCGGTTTGGCGGGGATTATCCGCAGCTTCAGTCGGCTAAAGACGGGGTTGATCGCTACCTGATTGCCGGTACCTGCATTGGATTGGATGTTGAAACTGGCGAGGTCTATGCGCCCAACGGCCTGGCCGACACAGAGCACGGGCTACTTCGAATCAATCCAAAGAATCCCAGGCCAGACCTGTTCGATCAGAAGGCGAAAAGTTATCAGGCTCGCTGGCCCTGGCTCAGGATTGTAGAGCCCCCACTGTCGGTAGTGCCACGACTCTGAGAAGAGTGAAGAGATCAAAAAACCATGACATGGCTGTAACCGGGCGTGGGGGCATATCCGGATTTGCAAGCTAACGCTCAAAAAAGCACGAACTTGATCGTCTGGCGATACCGTTCAGTTTTTCTTCTTGATCAGTTTATTAATGTAGTACTTCAGGCTTAAACGATCTTTGGGCCTTGGTTTGTAGTGGGTTTTGTTTCTTTGTGCCGGATCGATCGCCATGGTTCCCGCGGTGTAGTAATAAAGCGCGATAGACCGGCGGGTGATGTGCTCCGGAGTCGTCAAAGGCTCCGGGTGCCCATGATTGCTGTCTTTGTCTGTGTTGAAAATGACGCAGCGATTGTAAATGGGCAGGACTTTTTTAAGGCAGGTCTTCATGCCGACATCCCAAAGTTCCAGGTTGCCGCCATACTCTTCTTGCCAGTCTTCATTCAGATAAATGATGATATTCAGTCTGCGCTCAACATTAAGTTTTTTGTTGAGCCTGAAGTCTGAGTGCACCCCCAGGAAACCACCGCTTTTCGTTTCATGCAGGCCGCCGCCGGTAAAGTAGGGGTCGGGTATCAAACCTTCGATGCCTGTGAGCTTTTCAAGAAACTGCAACATGGGGGCCGAGTTAAAGGCGTTGAAAACAGTCTTCAGATAGGGGGGGCATTCGTTGGGACTGATTTGACGTTTTCGTTGACCTTTATAGCCGCGCTCGTAGAGCATTTCATTGTTGGTTGGCTCGACCGGGAAGTGCGAGCAGATGCTCGCAATCAGGTCTTCGTGCAAGAAGTTGTCGATGACTATGTGCGGAAATGGCGTAGCCTGAACATAGCGACTGGCCAACGAGGCACCAAGGGCGCTGGCGGCATTCTGGTCGAAATCAAGCTCCGGGGACAGGGTGATAGGTAGTGCTTGAGTGATGGGTGCCATTACCGCTCCAATAACTTGATATAAAGACTTGTGGGTGACTTCAAGCAGAGTTTAACTGGCTGCTCGTTGCGCCTGTTCGTAGCTTAATTTTTACTGTCGTCCTTGTTCAGACGCTTAAGGATGTTGTTGTACATTTTGGTTCGTCTATGATTTTTATCATAGCCACCAGCCGCTGCGACAGTGCCAGCCTGAATGTGATCCAGATAACTGAAAATTTTACGCGGTGATAACATTTCAACGACATAGCCAAGCTCGGTCATGCGATCCTGAAGAGTATAGCCAGGCACGCGATCGTCCATCGAAAAATGCATGTTGTGCTGTTTGATAAGTTTGCAGTTCCACAATGTACAGAAGCTTTTCAAGTACACTTCTTTGTACGGTTTTGGTTCTCTTGAACGCAATCCCATGGAGATTTTCAGGCGTCTGAAATGGTGCTTGAATAGTCGTGAGCTAAAGCGCCAAAGCGTTCTCGCGGTGCCACGGTTTATTTGCTCGACACAACCGACGGCCACGACTTTTTGGTTCTTCAAGCATTTATTCAGCATCATCGGAAAAACGTTTTTATCAAAAACAAATGTATCAGTGTGCATCAGGAATAAATAATCGGTATCAATTCGCTGCAGAACCAGGTCAAGTGCTTTGCCATGCGCGATATGGCCTGCTTCTGGCTCGGAAACAGAGCGCTCGATTAGATTGATCCAGTCAAGCGTTCGTAAATACTCAGTGCTTTCATCGGCGGAATAGTTGTCAACCACCCATACCGGGACGCTGTTGCTGCCAAAATGCTGGTGCAATAAGTCCAGGCATATCTTGGTGATTTCTGGTGTTTTGTAATTTACTATAACTATGCTGAAGGATTTGGAGCCTTCGGCCAGTAAATCAGGGTTGTTCATTGTTCATGTGCCCAATGTTGTTATACTTAATTGTGGAAATAATTTAACCTGTATACGGCTTTTGCTTGTTTTTCGCGCAAAATCTTGCGTGACTATAGAGCACAATTTGTTAAGTCGCTTTGTCATGCATTATAACCATGGCTTACTCAGACCTGATGGAGAGCAGTAGAAGCGGACTTCATCGTATAAGGATCTGCTCTATAGGTAAACATTTTGACTTGATTCGTTACATCCGGAGGCTGGTCAGGCGAGCGTCTTGGGACGGTGTGAACCGAGCTTGCGTAAGGCATTCAGGTGATTTGTTACGTCATACGGTGTGCCGGCACCTGCAGAGCCTTCCCGAACAGGGAGTCACGCGCTGCGTACATGTGCCGGTTGAGTGTGTGTGAGTGCGTGGCTGGGCCAGAAAGCTGAAACGGGGGCGTGTAAGGTTGTCGTCTGGTTTTGTGATGGGTTGCAGGGACACTTTCTCCATTGGTTCAAAGCAAATACAGGACAGCAGTGGACCACAACCAGCCGATGCCGAGGGTGAAAAGCAGGTAGAAAACCAAAAACATCAAAGGGTGATGCCACATGGCACTAACCTCCCAAAACCCGCTGGTTTTACATTGTTGCCTGGTAAATTGGGTACCGAGAAACCCATGGAGTGGAATCAGCAATAATCAAGCCATTTGAGTAAAGGAAGCCTGGCTACCAGCCCCGGGCCTCCAGCGCTGCGAACTGCCTCCTTCAGACGAAAACCGACACTGAATCCCCCCCAAAAAAAGTGAGATTCCCCCACATGTGGGGGCGTGCGTTCGGATGCCACCCAGAGGGAGCCTGAGTCCCAAGCCAGTGCCAGGGGCGATCAACGCCTGTTCGCAGCGTTATGCACTGAGTGTGCACCAGAGGAATCTGGTTCAATGTTCCAAGCTGATATCATTCAAGAACGTACAAACCGAGTAGAAAAACATGAATCGTCGTAAAAAATTAAATCAGATACTAAAGGCTAACGCCAAGAAGGCTAGTGCCAAATTGGCACCGAAAAGCAAGTCAAAATACATTAGTAAGGCTGACCGATTGAAGCTGGCTGCTGAATCAAGTGACGACTCAATCATGTCCTCTGAAAGCTGAGTTATTCAGCTTCAGCACCACCGGAATCTACAGTTTGACAGGGCTATACATTCCGATGGCACTTACCGCGAAGACGCGGCCTGAGACTACATTCAAGCCGAAGCCACTTCGCGGCGCTGAATCGAACCCGGGGCCTAGCGAATGCCGGTGCCCGCCATGGTCTCTGGTACCCACTGCGCCGTCGATAGCGGCTCGATGTAGCGGATGCCGCCATGAGGGCCTACCACGCCATTGATGTTGTAGGTGCCTTTCGACAGGTCGTACGTCATGAAAGGGGTGGCGTCCGGGACCTGCTGGTCATAGCTCTGGCTGAAGAACGCGAAGGAACCACGGTATAGCTGGCCACTGGTGTCGTACTGATCGGAGGCCACCGCTGCCCAGGTGTCTTCATCCAGGTAAAAGCGGCGCTTCTGGTAGATGTGTTTTGCACCGGGCTTGAGGTTGCCCTCCACGACGTAGACCCGGTGTTTTTCCCAGCGTACGAAGTCCGGGGCGATGAAATTGGGGGTGGTCAGCGATTTGGCGTCGCGAGCGTAGGTCAGTTTGTAAGTGTTGTAGGGCACGATCATTTCCTGCTTGCCCACCAGCGTCCAGTCGTACAACTCGAGTGCACGGGCGGTACCGGGATTGGGTGTGTCGTAGGCCAGGATCGAAATCTGTTTGACGCGGCGTTGGGCAGGCATGTACTGCCAGGCGCGGCCAGGGAACTGCGTCGGGTTGGTGGCGTTCTTGAGCATGATCGACTCGCCGGCTCGACGCGCAGGTCCGGTATAGGACAGTTTCAACTGATAGTAGATGTCAGAGCTGTTGAAGGGCTTGGACATGTTCTCGTAAATCGGGAAGGAGACGAATGCCTCGCCGGTGACCGCCAGGCTCGGTATGCCCGCCGTGTCGACGCTCCAGGAGTCGTACTTGGAATGGATGTTGACACCCTGGTAGCGCAGCAGGAAGTTCCACATCGCTTCGGCGCCTGATTGCGGGATCGGGAAGGGCACCCCGGGCATCACATTATCGATGGCGATCCCGCCGTTGAGGGACCGGGCAGCGGTGGCATTCCTGCGGCTATTGTCCAGTACCGCCTGCGGGAGCGATGCAGTGCGGTGGGTCGGATACACATCGATGCGGAAACCAGGGTAGCGCCTGGCCAACGCTACGGTGGTGGCGGTCAGCATGTCTTTGTACGACTCGACGTTCTTGCCGTTGATCACCAGCAGCGGTTTTTCGTGTGCAAAGGGGTCCGGGCGCATGCTGTCGCCGGTCTTGAAACTGGAGGGGGCAGTGGTCAGGCCACCGCTGTAGGGCGGAATGGAGCCATCGGCATTACCGGCCTTTTCGGCACCCACCCACGTCAGGCTGGTGCCCAGCCGGGCGGCTTCCTGACTCGATACATAGGCTTGTGCATCGATGCCCAGCGCCATGAGGGGGACAGCAGCCAGAAAACTTTTCACGAATTTCATATTGTTATTCTCCTGCCTGGCGTACCAGGCAACTCGTGACTCAGGCGCAACAGTCGCAACCGTCGGTTCAATCGCCAGAGACTTTTTCAGTGCTGCCATTAAATAGCCCCAGAATCAGGGGCGCTTTTCATTTGACGACAGTCCCTTGGCTATTCATGACAGGCCCAGGCGCGCTTGGGGGGCGACGAGCTTTCGGTGTTGGCTCCCGAGGCGCCGCTGGACGTGATGATCGAAATTGCCGAACGGATCCTGCTGGCGCTTGACCTGCTGCGCGAAATGGTGGCAGGGCAGGCCAAGGGTTATCATTTCGCCAAGCCAATGGGGTTGGAGGCGCTATTGGCGAGTTCACTGCTCGATCGCCAGGGGTTCACCACTGTCCGCTACCTGGAGAGTCCAATGTCACCCATCATCACGCGCCTGCTAGCGCTGCTGATTCTTTGCCTGACGCTTGAAGTGCCAGCCCAGACCAACGGCTGCCCGGCTGGCGAGAAACAAGTGTGCCTGGACGACTGCATCTGCCTGCCAGACGTGGTGCCTGATGACATCTACCAGATCGCGGCGCCTGGGCTGGCGCTGTGGCTGACCCAAGCTCGTGCTGAAGCAGCCAACGCCGGCATCCAACCCATTCCACCGCACATCCGCGAGCAGCTACTGCACTGGTACGCCCCCAGCGTCCTCGATACCGCGCGCTACAAAATCAGCGACAACGGCCAATTCAACGCCGCCACCGCCATGCTGCAAAACCCCGATGTCGGTGCCGTGACGCTGATCGACATCATCCTGTTCCGGGACGCGCAATCCGCAGAACAGGACATTGCGCTCTGGGCTCACGAACTCAAACATGTGCAGCAGTATCAGGAGTGGGGGGTGCTGGGATTTGCCCAACGGTATACACAGGATTTCAATGCCGTGGAGGCGCCGGCTTATGCCATACAGGCTGAGGTCAGGCGCTCGCTGCGGGCAGGGACTTACTGAAGGGCGGAGTACTTCCCCTTCATTTTCATGTACGACCCCTGCACGCAGGACGCGCTGTCCATATGGCCGTAATCGAAATGGCGAGCAAGAAGTGCCGGGTTTTCATACGGATCTTCCTTGATGGATCGTTGAGAAATGCAACGTGAGAAACCACAGCACCAGGGCAGTCGCACTGATCAAGGCGCCCAGCAGGCTGACTGCAATCCAGCCCCATAGTGCATAAACCTGCGTCGCGGCTGCGGCTCCCAGTGCACTGCCCACCGAGTAAAAGCACATGTAGGCGCCGACCATGCGACTTTGGGCGTCGGGGCGTGCCGCAAAAACCAGGCTCTGGTTGGTGACGTGTACGGCTTGTACGGCGAAGTCGAGCAAGATCACTCCGCAAACCAGCGCGATCAGTGATGTCTGCGCAAACGCGATGGGCAGCCAGGACAGCGTCAGGATCACCAGCGAAACGCCGGTTACGCGTTGTCCCAAACCCTGGTCGGCCCAGCAACCGGATCTTCTTGCGGCAAGGGCACCGGCGACGCCGGCCAGGCCAAACATACCGATGGCCGTGTGTGAAAGCGACAGCGCAGGAGCGCTCAACGGCAGCACCATGGATGTCCAGAACACGGAAAAAGCGGCAAAGATCAGTAAGGCCAGCAGGCCCCTGATCCGCAAGACCGGTTCGGTCATGAACAGCGTGAAGAGTGACCGGATGAGTGCCGGGTAGGTGTATCGATTGCGTGGAGACACTGCGGGAGGAAGCACTTTCCAGAACACCGCCGCGAGGGTCAGCATCAATCCCGAGGAAACGAAGTACACGGCGCGCCAGCCCGCCAGATCTGCGATCAGCCCAGAGGTAAACCGCGCCAGAAGTATGCCCAGGACAATGCCGCTGGTTACGGTTCCCACGGCCTGGCCACGTTGTGACGGCGTTGCCAGCGCGGCGGTGTAGGCCACCAGCACTTGAACCATCACTGCGACGAGTCGTGAATCGATCGGTTGAAGGCGAATCAGTCGAGCAGTGACACCAGCCGTGGTTCGATTGACTGAGTGTGCACGTCGAGCAACGCCAGCGTGACAGGCAGCTTGAAGCGTCGACGTCCGGCACTACCGGGATTCAGGAACAGCCGTTCTCCACGCCAGTCGATGCACGGTTTGTGCGAGTGCCCGGTGATCACCAGCTTGATACGGCTATCAAGATTGGCCGCCACATCGGCGATGTCATGCACCAGCAAAACCGTCCAGCCGTTGATATCCAGGCGCAGGCAATCGGGTAACTCCCGCGCCCAGGGCGCGTCCAGGTCATTGTTGCCACGCACTGCATCCACCGGCGCGATTGCGGCCAATTGGTCGAGGATCTGCGCGCTACCGATGTCGCCCGCGTGAAGGATGCGATCACAGCCTTGCAGGGCGGCAATCGCTTCAGGGCGGAGCAAACCGTGGGTGTCGGAGATGATGCCGATTTTCATCGCGGGCGGCTCGAGCGGCATTCAGGTTCCAGAAAATCGGCAAGTAACGCGTTCAAACGGATGTCTCCTGCGCTGAGCTTTGTTGAACGAAGCGGTCGATCAACCACCTCGCAGCCGGCCCCGGTGGCAGATCCGTACGGTAAATGACGTCGAAGGCGTAAATGCCGCTTTTGTATTCCGGAATGTTCAGTTGCACGAGTCGGCCGCTCTCCAGGTCTTCCTGGACCATCGGGGCTGGCATGTTCCCCCAACCGATGCCTTCACGCAGCAGCATGTGTTTGGCGCCCAGGTCCGCCAGCCGCCAGGTGCGGTTACTGAGTACGGCGAAATCCTTGTCTTTGGTCAGGACCGAGCGATCGGACAGCACCAGTTGAGTGAACTCGCGCCCGGCGCCCGGAACATTCGAGTCGCTTGAGGTCAGAGGATGATTCGGGGCCGCCACTGGAATCAACTCGACACAGCCGACCCCCATTCTTTCGATACCGTCGATGCCCTCGTTCATGGGGCCACTGACGCCGATGATTGCGCCGCGGTTGATCACCCGTTCAGTGACCGCACCGAGGGCTTCCATATGCAAGTGCAGGGCAACGGTCGGGAACTCTTCGCGAAAGGATTTGAGTGCATCCACCACGCGCTCGGGGGGCAGCATGACATCGAGCACCACATGAACTTCGGCTTCGAGCCCCTGAAGCAGGCCTTTGACCTTGGCGCGTAAGCCATGAACACCGTTGGCAATGGTCCTGGCTTCGGCCAGTACGGTGCGGCCGGCATCGGTGAGTTGGGGTTTGCGGGTCGTCTGGCGGTCGAACAGCGACACACCAAGCTGCATTTCAAGATTGGCGATCGAGTAGCTGACAACCGAAGTGGCGCGATGAAGTTTTCTGGCGGCGGCTGCAAAACTGCCGACTTCCACGACCGTCAGGAACACCCGCAGTTGGTCCAGAGTCGGTGTTCCCGGGTCAGAGATCATGCCTGTTTCCTTGAATCAGACGTCGCTTGGCAAATTGCACGATTGAACTCCTTTACCGGTTATGCAGGTTTGCTTTTCTAATTTATCGAATCTAATGATCTAAATTAGTCAGCTATTCAGGTTAGCTGACGAAGAGCAACATTTCCTCACCAGGGCGGTTCCTGTCGAATCGCACCCAATTGAAGGAAATACCTCATGACGACTTCCGCAAACATCGCTCAAACAACCACCTCTGAACAGAGCCGTTCCGACGTGACCCAAGCCTCGGCCGCGTTGATCGGCCGCGTACTGCTCAGCGCAATCTTCATCCTTTCCGGTTTTTCGAAACTCGCCGCTCCGGCCATGATGGTCGGCTACATCAGCTCTGTCGGGCTTCCTCTTCCACAATTGGCACTGGCGGTGGCAATCATTGTAGAGATCGGCGGCGGCCTGGCATTGATCGCCGGTTACCGCACCCGCACCGTTGCCGCCGTACTGGCCGTGTTCGGCGTGTTCACCGCGCTGGCGTTCCATAACGCACTGGGCGATCAGAACCAGTTCATCCACTTCTTCAAGAACATCGCGATGGCCGGTGGCCTGTTGCAGGTCGTGGCCTTCGGTGCCGGTCGCTTCAGCCTCGACGCCCGCCGTCGTTGATACCCCCGCGCTGCGCAGGGCCCGCTCCCTCGCAGCGCAATGCGTTCTCCCTTTTTATGAATAGTCGAGACCTCCATGAAAGCCCTACGTGTGTACGAATACGGCAGTCCTGAAGTTTTACGTCTGGAAGAGATCGCAGACCCAGTCGCCGGTGTTGGTGAAGTGCTGATCGATGTGGCCGGGGCAGGCGTGAACCCGATTGACTGGAAGATCCTGTCCGGCGCCATGAAGGCGTTCATCCCTTTGCCGCTGCCTTTTACCCCGGGCGTCGAAGTGGCCGGCACTGTCGTCGCGTTGGGGGAGGGCGTCACTGAGTTCAACATCGGTGATGAAGTGTTCGGCTTCATCAACATCGTCGGCGGTTATGCAACCAAAGCGGTTGCCCAGGTTTCCAAACTGGCGATGAAACCAACATCCCTCAGCATCGTGCAGGCCGGCGCGGTCCCCGCAACAGCCCTGACGGCCTGGCAGGCGCTGACCGAGCACGCTGGCGTGCAACGTCGCCAGAAGGTGTTGATCCATGCCGCGGCCGGTGGCGTGGGCAGCATGGCCGTGCAGATAGCCAAGTACCTGGGCGCTGAAGTCTACGCAACGGCCTCGGCACACCATCATGCCTACCTGAAGGAAATCGGAGCGGATTACACCATCGACTACACGACTCAGGCCTTCGATGAACTGGTGTCCGGCCTCGACGTGGTACTGGATCTGGTGGGTGGCGAAACACAAACCCGTTCGTTTGCAGTACTGAAAAGAAACGGTGTGCTGGTGTCGCCGGTAAGCGCTCCCAACATGTCGCTGGCCAACGACTACGGCGTGACACCCGCGAATTTTGCCACCCGTTCGGATGGCCGGCAGCTCTCGCTCATCGCCGAGCTGTTCGACAAGGGACACCTCACGGTCGACGTTGAGGCATACCCCCTGAGTGAGGCGAAAGTGGCGATCGGCAAAAGCATGGGCCGTCACTTACGGGGCAGACTTGTCCTCGATCCAACGAAGTAAGTTGTCGCCAGTCATCCCCGACAGGATCAGGCAAGTTGTCAGAAGGATCTGACTAACTGGCCGACCGGCGTTATCCCTACTCTGGACTGGCAGCGAGACACCGTTCTCGCGTCACCAGGCACTCAAGTGAGGGATTAAAGTCATGTCGAACATCTCGAAAAAAGTCGTTCTGATCACGGGCGCGAGCAGCGGTATAGGCGAGGCGACAGCGCGCCTTCTAGCCAGCAAGGGCGCGCACGCCGTACGGAGCGCCTCGAAATACTCTGCGCCGAGATCAACGCCAGCGGTGGAAGTGCTCACTTCCATGCATTGGATGTCACCCGTCGAGCCGATGTACAAGGGTTTGTCGATTTTGCTTCGGACCTGTATGGCCGGGTCGATGTGATCGTCAATAACGCCGGGGTGATGCCGCTGTCGAAACTCGAGGCACTGAAAGTCGCCGAATGGGATCAGATGATTGACGTCAATATTCGCGGTGTCTTGCATGGTATCGCGGCCGGTTTGCCGCTGATGCAAAAACAGCAATCAGGCCAGTTCATCAATATCGCGTCGATTGGCGCCTACACCGTCAGCCCCACGGCGTCGGTCTACTGCGCGACCAAGTTTGCGGTGCGCGCCATCTCGGAAGGATTGCGTCAGGAGGTCGGCGGGGACATTCGTGTCACGGTGATTTCGCCCGGCGTGACCGAGTCTGAATTGGCCGAGAGCATTTCCGATGAAGGCGGGCGGGCCGAGATGCGTGAGTTCCGCAAGATCGCCATCCCTGCAATGGCCGTCGCGCGCGCTATCGCTTACGCCATCGAACAGCCTGCCGATGTGGACGTCAGTGAACTGATTGTCCGCCCAACGGCCAGTCCGTTCTGAATCGAGGGTTTGAACATGACGGTTAAAAAATCTGCTGAACAAGACAAGTACATCGGTATGTGGGTCACGGCTGACGGGCTCATTCGGCATGAGCTTTTACCGGGTGGTCGATACGATGAAGCCCGGGGCCGGAAGGCGAGTGCCTACCAGGGGCAGTATTGGCTGGAAGGTGACCACATCGAGTACGTGGATGACACCGGCTTCACGGCTGATGGGGAGTTTCGCGACGGGATCCTGTATCACGCTGGCATGATTCTTTTTCGCGAGATGTAGAAGCCGAGCATTGTAGTGGCGGCTGCTCATTGGAACCAGAGTGAGCACAGCCGCCACCCGCCATCGACTATCGTTCTTGTACCCGATCTACAGCTCGCCTCACCTGGCTCAACAGGTGATCGACATCCTCGGCAGTGGTGGCGAACGAGGTGACGAAGCGAACGACATTCGGTCCCCAGCGATCATGGTAGAACCCGAAGCCGGCCTTTAGCAGCGCTTCGATTATTGCCGAGTCCAGCCGACAGAACAGGATGTTCGCCTCGGTGCCCCCGAGCACGTCAACGCCGCTCAAGCCTTCAAGTCCCTGGGCCAGACGCTGGGCGGCAGCGTTGGCTTTGCGTGCGTTGCGCAGCCAGAGATCGTCGGTCAGGTACGCATCGATCTGCGCCGAAAGGAAACGCATCTTGGAAAACAGATGACCTGCGCGCTTGCGCCGGTAACTCATCTCGGTGGCGAGCGAGGTGTTGAACAGGACGATGGCTTCCGCCGCCAGCACGCCGTTCTTGGTGGCTCCGAACGACAGGGCATCCACGCCGGCCTTCCACGTCATCTCGGCCGGTGAGCATCCAAGCGACACCAGGGCGTTGGCAAAGCGCGATCCATCCATATGCAATCCCAGGGAAGAGGACTTGCAGACGTCGCCAATGGCTGCGATTTCATCCAGGGTGTAGATGCTGCCGACTTCAGTGGCCTGGGTGATGCTGACGCAGGCGGGCTGGGTCGTGTGCACGTCGCCGACTTTGTCGCGAGTCCGCTCGCGCAGACGAACGATATCCAGCTTGGCCGCGGGGCCGTCGACGGTCATCAGCTTCGCGCCGTTGGAAAAGAACTCCGGCGCGCCGCATTCATCGTTGTTGATATGACTGGCCGGATGACAGTAGATATTGCCCCAGGGTGGCGTCATCGCGCTCAGGCACAGGGCGTTGGCGGCGGTGCCGGTGGGCACGAGAAAAACCTCCACGTCACGCTCGAAGATCTCGCAGAACTTGCGCTGGACCTGCACCGTCAACTCGTCGGTGCCATAGGGACTCGCCTGCCCCGTGCTGTGTTTGACCAGGGCTTGTGCCACCTCCGGCGATGCACCGGCGATGTTGTCACTTGAAAAACCCAGAGCGGGCGGTCTGTTTGTTTCACCGTTCATCATCCAGTTCTCGGCTGCGCAGGCGAAGGTGTTTCGCCCGGATTGGCGCATCCTATGGAGAGGGAAGGTTGTTGCGCTTGTAAAAAATTGACGGTTGCCTGGTAGTCGACGGCCTAAGTCCTGTAGCGCGATGGCGCGACGCCGAATGCCTGTCGAAAGGCGCGATTGAAATGGCTTTGATCGTAAAAGCCGACGGCGTGGGCGACCTCGACGATCGGTTGTCCGCTGCGTGATAGCAGGCCACAGGCCCGTTCGAGACGCAGGCGAAGCAGCCATGCGTGCGGCGTCATGCCAATGGTCCGCTTGAACTGCTTGAGGAACGGGAAGCGGCCCAGCCCGCACAGGCCAGCGAGATCATCGAGGGTGATTCGCTGATCGATGTGGCTGAAACAATAGTCCCTGACACGAGACCATTGCAGGGGCGATAGCGTGCCGGTAATCGTTTCGGGCCTGGTCGCCCGTGACTGGCTCAACAGGTGTTCAAGGAGGGTGATCCATTGCGTCTGCAGCGCCAGGCTGCCTGGCCCAACGGCCTGCTGCATCGCGTCGTGCAACCCGCGCAGGTTGCCGGCAAGCCCCGCGTCTTCCAGCAACACACCGGTCAACTCAAGCTCTCTCGATTGACCGCTGATCTCCTCGGTCAGGCTCGCGACCAGCGCCTGGGACAGACGGAATGTCTTGAGCGTATAAGCGTCGCCGCCCTCGGGCACACCATCGTGGATTTCACCCGGCGGCATCAGGGCAATCCGTCCCGGACCTAAAAGAAACGACTCGCCTTTGGATCGATGACGCTGGATGCCCTCGGTGACCAAACCAACGTGGAAATCGAGGTGGTAATGGCGATCGAAACCGCTGTCTACAAAGCGTGCGGACCCCAGCACCAAGCCTGGTACTTCGGACACGTGATGGTACTTGGCATGCTCAGTCATGAAACCCGTTCAACAATCGGCGAGGAGGGCGAGGCACCCAAAGTTTAGGTCCGCAAGCGCTATAGATCCATGGGTTTCCAGCAATTGGCCTGAGGTCGTGCATGAGTCATTGAGTGGCAACCGAACTCGCTCGCCATGAGGATGTTGCGCAGCAAGTGACGACGGCTCACTTGTCCGCTGCGCAACGTCCGGTAGCCGCCCCTAGCTTTGTGGCACCACCCGCGCTTCGTTGCCCGCACCCTCGACATAAACGTTCATGCCTTTTCTCAGCACCGGGTTGATCGGCTGGGTCACTTGAACCAGTACGCCGCTCTGGGTGCGAACGATGATCTGCTGTGCGTCCACGGGCTGATCATATTTTTTCTTTTCGACGTAGTTGCCGCCTGCCGCACCCGCGAGGGCACCGGCGACCATGGCCACATCCCGGCCGGTACCCTGGCCGATCAGGCTTCCCAGGGCCAGACCGCCAATACCCCCCATTATGGCGCCGACACCGCTATCGTGATTGGTCTGCATCTGGGTCTGTGTAATTTGCTCGATCTTCCCCGAGCGAATTTCCATCTCGCCAGCGCCTCCGCTCCCGGCGCCCACCGCGGCACAGCCGCCAAGCACCAGACCCAAAAGCGTAATCGTCAGCCAGGAAGCGATTGTGTTCATCGTCGAACTCCATTTTCAGAGGAAGTGGATCATGCAAACGCATCCATTCACGTTAGACGAAAAAGTCCGGTGCATGCGCTTGTTTGGCTGCGCACAGCGCTTGAGGTGGGTGAATCAGAACGCCAGGCGCGGATAAGCGGGCTTCACGCGCTGTTGACACAGCGTTTCAGTAAACAGGATTCTCTGGAGTTCGGGTTCATCCCTCTGGGCCGACCAGGTGCAGTCATGGGCATCAGGGGCAGACGGCTAGCCCAAAGACGCCACGCTATTAAGCAAGGTCTTGACCAGTTGCGCCTGGCGCGTGGCGCCAGTCTTGGCGAACACACCGCGCAAGTGGGCGCGCACGGTGTTGCGCGAAACCCCGAGCGCTTCGGCCGTCTCATCGAGGGTCTGGCCGTTCATGACCAGCATGGCCACTTCGGTTTCCGTGCGGGTCAGTTGGAACAGGCTACGCAGCAGGTCGCGCGAGGCTTGGGGCGAGTCGGCGGGATCGCGGATGAACACCACCACTGCCGGGCGTCGGGTGCTGTTGTGGGTCTGGTAGTTCATGGCAATCGGGCGCAGCAGCAGGTTCAGTGGCATCTCGCCGCTGGGCCGCGACAAGGTCAGGACTTGCAGGTCGTCGAGGCCGCGCGGGCGCTGTTTCAGCACCGCCTGGATGGCCTGCTGCAGTGTGCGGTTCTCATGGCCGGCGAAGGCACTGAGCTTGTCGTGCCTGCATTCCAGGCCGTCATGGCTGTCGAACAGGCGCTGGGCGGCGCGGTTGCAGCGCATCATCCGACCGTTCTCGTCGAGGATGGCCGTGCCCACCATCAGGCGGTCGATGGTGGCCGCGTAGAGCTGGCGTTCGGCATCCAGTTGGTCCACCGCTGAGTGCAGGTCCACTGCCTGTTGCAGGTGCGGCAACAACAGGCGGATCAGGTTGATCTGCGCCGGGGTGAACGCTTCGCTGGCGTGGTCGCGGCAGGCGAACAGCGCGCAGTGCATGCCGGCGGTGGTGCGCATGTTGGCCACCAGCACATCGCGCAGGTCCAGTGGCTGCAGGTAGTTGCGGTAGAAATCATGGGCCAGCCACGCCTCTGTGCCCAGCACCTGGTCGGCACTGGCCACTTGGTCTGCGGGCCAGTCGAGGAACGGGCAGATCGAATAGAAATGCTCGCTGTAGGAGGGCTCGCCGGGCAACAGCGTGCCATGCACCGAGGCATTGACGATCAGCCCGGGGCGTTCATGGTCGGGATTGCGCAGCACCAGGGTGAAGAAACTAGCGGCGAAGCGCTGGCGAAGCGCTTCCAGCAAGCTGGCCCAGGGCGTGGGCTCCAGCGTGCCGTGGTAGACCAGCCCGAGCAGGCTGCTGAGCTCGGCAGAGGGGATGTCGATGCTGGCGTGCAGGTCCGGGCAGGTGGAAAAGGGCAGGGTCATGCGCGCCTCTTTGGCTGCGTGTTGTCATGGGCGAGTATCGACCGGGGTCACGACGGCAAAATCGTCCGTTTGGCCTAGGGGGCGTTCTCAATTAGTTTCCCTACCGCGTTGTCGCCTTAAAGCTGGCCAGGCAAGGCGTAGGCCGCCGGGAATGGTTGTTCCCTTTCCAAGGCCTGCAACGCAGCATGGCCAGCTTTAAGGCACAACCCGAAGGGCCGGGCCTGCTGTTGTGCAGGGCTGTGTTGCTCGAAGCTGATTTGGAATGACCAAACTGCGCTTCTCGCGCCTTGCCCTGCACAACAGCAGACCCGGCGCGGTAGGGAAACTAATTGAGAACGCCCCCTAGGCACTGACGGGCGCAGCGCATACCCAAGGGGCAAGGCTGCGCCCGGTAGCCGTTACAGCCCCAGCAGGGCCTGGACGATGCGTTCGGCGGCGGCCTCGGCAGACTCGTGCTGGGTGTCGATATGGATGTCCGGCGCCACCGGCGGCTCGTAGGGCGAGTCGATGCCGGTGAAGTTCTTCAGCTCACCGCGCCGGGCTTTGAGGTACAGGCCCTTGGGGTCGCGCTGCTCGGCCAGGGCCAGCGGCGCATCGATGAAGATCTCGAGGAAGTTGCCGTCGCCGGCCAGGCTGCGGGCCATGTCACGCTCGGCACGGAACGGCGAGATGAACGAGACCAGGGTGATCAGCCCGGCATCGAGCATCAGCCTGGCCACCTCCGAGACCCGGCGGATGTTTTCCACCCGGTCGGCTTCGGTAAAGCCCAGGTCGCGGTTCAGGCCGTGGCGCACGTTGTCGCCGTCGAGCAGATAGGTGTGCCGGCCCAGGGCATGCAGCTTGCGCTCGACCAGGTTGGCGATGGTCGATTTGCCCGCGCCGGACAAACCGGTAAACCACAGCACCCGCGGCGACTGGCCCTTGAGCGCGGCGTGGGCCTCGCGATTGACGTCGATGGCCTGCCAGTGCACGTTCTGCGCACGGCGCAAGGCGAAGTGCAGCATGCCGGCACCGACCGTGCGATTGCTTAAACGGTCGATGACGATAAAACCCCCGGTATCGCGGTTGTCGGCATAGGCATCGAAGGCGATCGGACGGTCCAGATGCAGGTTGCATACGCCAATGCCATTCAGTTCCAGGGTCTTGGCCGCCAGGTGCTCCAGGCTATTCACATCGACCCGGTGCTTGAGGTTGGCGCAACTCATGCCGATGGTCCGACAACCGATCTTCATCAAGTAAGGACGCCCGGGCAACATCGGCTCATCGTCCATCCACACCAGAGTCGCCTCGAACTGGTCGGCCACTGCCGGTGGTGCGTCGGCCAGAGCAATCAAGTCGCCACGGCTGATATCGATGTCATCCTTGAGAACGAGGGTGACAGCCTGGTTGCACAGGGCTTGTTGCTGTTCCCCGGCACTACCGAAGATCGCGGTGACCTCACTCTGTTGCCCTGATGGCAGCACCCGAATGCGGTCACCCACGTTGACGCTGCCTGCGACAACGTTGCCGCAGTAGCCACGAAAATCCAGATTGGGACGGTTTACCCACTGTACGGGCAGGCGGAACGCTGCCTCGACTTGTCGAGCCTGCTCCAGAGGGACGTTCTCCAGATGCTGGAGCAGGGTCGGCCCCTGATACCAGAGGGTGTTCGCACTGGCTTCGAGCATGTTGTCGCCACGTAGCGCAGAGAGCGGGATGCACTGAATGTCATGCAGGCCGATCTGCGTGGCGAACGCGCGATACTCGGTTTCAATGCGTTCGAACACCGCTTGTGAAAAGCCCACCAGGTCCAGCTTGTTGATGGCGACAACGACCTTGCGAATGCCCAGCAGCGACACCAGGTAACTGTGCCGACGGGTCTGCGTCAACAGGCCCTGGCGAGCATCGATGAGGATCACCGCGAGGTCCGCGGTCGAGGCGCCAGTGACCATGTTGCGGGTGTACTGTTCGTGGCCGGGGGTGTCGGCGACAATGAACTTGCGCTTGTCAGTGGCAAAAAAACGGTAGGCCACATCGATGGTGATGCCTTGCTCGCGCTCGGCGCTCAGGCCGTCGACCAGCAGGGCGAAATCCAGTTCGTCACCCTGGGTGCCGAGTCTTTTCGAGTCGGCTTCGAGCTGGCCAAGCTGGTCCTCGAACAGCGCCTTGGACTCATACAGCAGGCGGCCGATCAAGGTGCTCTTGCCGTCGTCGACACTGCCACAGGTGATGAAGCGCAGCAGTTGCTTGTTCTGCTGTTGTTGCAGGTAGGGCGTCAGGTCGTCATTGCGTGCATCGGTGATCGCGTTCATCAGAAATACCCCTCTTGTTTCTTCTTCTCCATGGAGCCCGCCGAGTCGCTGTCGATCAGGCGGCCCTGGCGTTCCGAGGTGCGGCTGACCAGCATCTCGCTGATGATCGCCGGCAGATTGTCGGCGTCACTGTCGATGGCGCCGGTCAGCGGGTAGCAGCCCAGGGTGCGGAAGCGCACCTTGCGCAGTTCCGGGGTTTCTCCGGGCCGCAACGGCAAGCGCTCGTCATCGACCATGATCAGCGTGCCGTCACGGCGCACCACCGGGCGCTCCTTGGCGAAGTACAAGGGCACGATGGGGATCTGTTCCAGGTAGATGTATTGCCAGATATCCAGCTCGGTCCAGTTCGACAGCGGGAACACCCGCAGGCTTTCACCCTTGCGCTTGCGGGTGTTGTACAGGCGCCAGAGCTCCGGGCGCTGCTGCTTGGGGTCCCAGCGGTGCTGCTCGGAGCGCAGCGAAAACACCCGCTCCTTGGCCCGCGACTTTTCTTCGTCGCGCCGGGCGCCGCCGAATGCGGCATCGAAACCGTAGTGGTCCAGGGCCTGCTTAAGGCCCTGGGTCTTCCACACATCGGTGTGCAAGGCCGAGCCGTGGATGAAGGGGTCGATGGCCTTTTCCACGCCTTCGGGGTTGATGTGCACCAGCAGCTCCAGGCCCAGGCGTTCGGCGGTCTGGTCGCGAAAGGCGATCATTTCGCGAAACTTCCAGGTGGTGTCCACGTGCAGCAGGGGGAAGGGCGGCTTGCCCGGGGCGAAGGCTTTCATCGCCAGGTGCAGCATGACCGCGCTGTCCTTGCCGATGGAGTAGAGCATCACCGGGTTTTCACACTCGGCCACCACTTCGCGGATGATCTGGATGCTTTCCGCTTCCAGCCATTGCAGATGAGTCAACATCGGATACCTCCTCGTGTTCTGCCGGGATTGGCGCCGGCTGAACACCACGGTAGGTAAAGCACCGCCGGCGCTTCTTCGTCTGCTCGGACGAAGAGGCGCCGGCAGTTGAAGGTCACGCGACGGACGCGTACAGCGTCTCGGCACGGATCTTCAGGGCGTGGGCAACGGCATCGAACCCTTGTTTGACCCAGGCGCCATGATCGGTCATGACCTGGTCGGCGGTGGCGCCGAGGAACTGGTCGGTGGTGTGGTAGCGGCAACGGGCCGCGCCGGTGTGCTCGATGTGCTGCTCGCGACGGGCAGCGTCGGGATTGTCGGCGTTGGCATACATCTCCCAGGCGAGCAGCCGGTGGGGTTCGAAGTCCGCCAGGTACTCGATCACGTGCAGCAATTCACCTGGCCGCCCCGGATTGGGCAGAAACAGATTGACCGGTTCGCCCAATCGCAAGCTGGACTCGATCTTGACGGTGTAGGGGTTCCACTGCGGATAACGCACCAGGTCGATCAGTACCGACCAGACAAATTCGGCCGGTGCGGCGATGTCCACGGTCACTGAACGGACCAGGTTTTTCTCTGCGGTCATGGGTAACTCCTCTGAGGATGACTCCGCGCCACGAAACTGCGGTGGGGAGTAAGCCAAGGGCTCAGGCGCGATCCTCGCCGCTCACGGTGGACGGCTCCTCGTCCGTGCGGACTAACCGGCGATTTAGTCCGCTTGGACGAAGAATCGGCAAGCGGGTCCTCCCTAAGGTCACTGGCAGCGGCGGACTTTCCGCCAACAGAGGAGACCGACATGGTTACAGACAGGATCGATCAGGAGGTACTCAGCGGCGAAAGCTGGAACCTCTTCTGCGAGCAACTGCGACGTAGCGGCGAGCAAATATTGCGCGCCGAGGCTCCGGCCGATGTGCAGACCCGCGCCGAAGGTTTTCGCTATCTCACGCGGTTGCTGCGCATTGCGCTGGAAATGCACCTGGAATTTGCTGATCCGGACTTCCCGGGCTTCATCACCCCCTCCCATGAAACGGCGAAAATTGGCGCTGACAACCCCGATAATTTGTATAGCTATGCGCGCCTCAACGGCGCGCACGAGTATCGGGTCAGCGGCCAGCGCGGCAGTGTTGCCTACCTCAGTTTCGGCTCCCAGAAGGGGGGCTATGAGACAGATGGCAAGATGATCCAGACCGGCTTTCTCGATGCGGGGATGTTGCAGTCGGATGCCGAGGGCAACTTCGAAATCATCCTCAGCCAGCACCCGCCTGGCATCGGTAACTGGCTGCGGCTTGAACCGCAGAGCAATGCCCTGATTGTCCGCCAAACCTTTCTGGACCGTAGCAGCGAGCAGCCGGCGCAACTGCGCATTGAACGTCTGAATGCCCGCCAGACACCCGAACCGCTGGATGCGCCGCGCTTGCAACAAAGCCTGCAGCGGGTGGGCAGTTTCGTCGAGAACACCGCGCGGTTATTCGCCGACTGGGCTCAGGGTTACCAGAAGCACACCAATCAACTGCCCGCCGCCGACCAGGCACTGTGCCAGTCGGTGGGAGGCGACCCGAACATTTTCTATTACCACTCTTACTGGGCGCTGGCGGATGACGAGGCATTGCTGATCGAGGTCGATCAGGTACCCGACTGCGATTTCTGGAATGTGCAGATCAACAACTACTGGATGGAGTCGCTCGACTACCGCTATCACCGCATCTGCCTGAACAAACAGTCGGCGCAGCTGGAGGCGGATGGCCGCTTGCGCATGATCCTCTGCGCCGTTGACCCCGGTCTGGCGAACTGGCTGGAAACTGCCAGCCATCCGCATGGCACCCTCTGCCTGCGATGGGTGGGAGCAAAGCAGCCGGTGCAGCCAACGACACGCGTGGTCAAACTCAATGATCTGAAGGAGCTTGTGCGATGAGTGCCAATGACTTCGCCCTGGATGCCTTGCTGGCTGAAGCCTGCGCACGTGCGGGCGGCCTCGACGATTTCGGCCCGGGCGATTTTCGCCAGGGCCTGGTGGTGCTGGCTGACGCCCTGGAGAAAGAAGCGCGGCTATCACCGTCGGGGCGCGGACTCTTGCGTGAGAAGCTGCTGGCGCAACTGGTCAACCGTCTGATCATCGAGGATCACTGTCGGCGTTACCCACAAATCCTCGAACTGGAAATCAACGACCCACTGGTGATCGTCGGCCTACCACGCACCGGCACCACGCTGCTGCAACGCACCCTGGCGGTGGACCCACAGTTCAGCAAGGCGCAGTGGTGGGAGACCCGTTACCCTGCGCCATTGCCGGGTGAAACCCTGGAACAGCCGCTGCTGCGCATTGCCCGGGCACGTGACGAAGTGGCGGGGATGATTGAGTTCCTCCCGCAGTTACTCGCCATTCACCCCCTCGATGCAGAGCAGCCCGATGAAGAATTCATGCTCATGGAGCACTCGTTCCTGTGCGCCATGGACTCCTATGTCAACGTGCCGAGCTATACCTCGTGGCTTGATCGCCAGGACCAGACCCAGGTTTATCAGTATCTCAAGCGAACCCTGCAATTCCTGCAATGGCAGCAAGCACGTCGTGGCATCGAGCCTGGCCGTCGCTGGTTGCTCAAGAGTCCTCAGCACTTGCATACCCTGGAACTGCTGTTCGAGGTTTTCCCGAAAGCGCAGGTGATCCTCACTCATCGTGAACCGGCCAAGACCATTCCCTCCCTGGCCAGTTTTATCCATACCCTCTGGATGCTCTACAGCGACGAGGCCGATGCCGAGGCCGTTGGCGAACAGTGGAACCGGCGTATGGCACGTGCTCTGCGCCACACCATGGCGGTCCGCGAACGCATGCCTTCCGAACGCTTCCTCGATGTGCATTTCGAGGACACGCTGGCCGCACCGCAAGCCGTAGTCGAGCGTATCTATCGTTTTGCCGGCCTCGAGCAGACACCGCAGGTCGAGATCGCCATGGGACGCTGGCTGGCGGAAAACGGCCGTGAAAAACGAGCTGTACATCACTACAACCCCGGCCAGTTCGGCCTCAGCGAGGACATGTTGCAACGTGATTATGCGGAGTATCGAACCCGGCATATTCCAGCCTGAAACCTGTGCTGGTCAGACGCTGCAAGTCGCCCATAACAATAAAAGGATTCACTCATGCTATTGAAAGATAAAGTCGTGATGGTCTCGGGCATCGGCCCCGGGCTGGGTATCAAACTGGCCCTGGAGGCCGCGCGCGAAGGGGCGCGGGCCGTGGCCATCGGCGCCCGCGACATGGGCCGCCTGCTTGAGGCGCAACAGCGCATCAAGGCGGTTGCCGGGCATTGCCAAGTGCTGTGCGTGGCCACCGACATCACCGATATGCAGGCCTGCAAGCGTTTCGCCGAAGCCACCCTCGAGCAATTCGGCCGAATCGATGCGCTGATCAACAGCGCCTTTTCCCATGGCGGTTTCCAGGCGGTGGACGAGGCGAACAACGACCCGCTGCGCGAGGCGCTGGAGGTCAACCTGCTGGGCTCGCTGAACATGAGCCGCGCGGTGCTGGCACCCATGCGCGCGCAGGGCGCGGGGGCGATCGTCATGATCAACACCCTGGGTGTGCGCAAGCCGTATCAGGGTGGGGCGGCCTATGCCGCGTCGAAAAGCGCCCTGGCGGCCAGCGTGCGCTACCTGGCCAGCGAGCAGGCGGCCCACGGTTTGCGGGTCAACGCTCTGGCCTGTGGCTGGATGTGGGGCGAGCCGGTGCAGGCCCTGGTACGCCAGACGGCTGCTGCCCGGGGTGTCAGCGAAGAACAGGTGCGCTCCGAGTTCAGTGTCGGCATCCCCGGTGGGCGCATGCGCAGCGACGAGGAGTGCGCCCGCGCTGCGTTGTTTCTGGCTTCGGACTACGCCAGTGCGATCAATGGCGCGCAACTCGATGCCAACGGCGGCGAAGTGATGCACTGACAGTGGAGATAAAAATGATTGATCACTGTGCCTTCAATGGCGATGCAGACGGCCTCTGTGCCCTGCAGCAGTTGCGCCTGGCGGGCGAACTGGATTCGCAGGTGCGTCTGGTCAGCGGGGTCAAGCGCGACATCGAGCTGTTGTGCCGGGTCCACGCCGGGCCCGGCGAGCGGGTCACGGTGCTGGACGTGGCCCACGAGCAGAACCGCGAGGCCACCCGGCGCCTGCTCGACGGCGGCGCCCGGGTACGCTACTTCGACCACCACTTTGCCGGCGAACTGCCGCGGCACCCGGCATTCGAGTCCTTCATCGACACTGGCGCCCAGGTGTGCACGAGCCTGCTGGTCAACACCTACCTGGACGGGCGTCATCACCGCTGGGCGGTGGCCGCCGCCTTTGGTGACGGCCTGACCGGCCCGGCACGGGCGCTGGCGACGCAGCATGGCCTGGCCAACGATGAGGTGCAGGCCCTGGAGGAGCTGGGCCTGCTGCTCAACTACAACGCCTATGGTGACAGCCTGTCGGACTTGCACTTCGAGCCGCTGGCGCTGGCCGCCGAGCTGCTGCCTTACTACGACCCGCTGGACTTCATCCGCCACAGCACAAGCTTCACCACCCTGCGCATGGGCCACGCCGCCGACATGGCCGCTGCTGCAGGCCTTGAACCCTGGCACGAGGGCCGGGGCGCGCGGCTGTACCGCCTGCCCGCGCAACCCTGGGCGCGGCGGGTCAGCGGCGTGCTGGCCAACCAGCTGGCGGCCGGTTCTCCGCGCAAGGCGATCGGCTTGCTCAGCGCCAGGGCGGACGGTGACTGGGCGTTCAGCCTGCGGGTACCGGAGGAGGCCGGGCTGGCGGCGGATGCCTTCTGCCGGCAGTTTCCCACGGGGGGCGGGCGCAAGCGTGCTGCCGGGATCAACCGTCTGGCCGACACGCAGTTGAAGGAAGTCGCCGCACGCCTGCTCGATTGCTATCGCTGAGCCAAGAGCAACGCCCCGAACGGATCGGTCGGGGGTGTTGCTTGTCACCAGGAGTCAGCGCTGCAAGCGCCTGGACCGCTCGATCCAATATAGCTTGAATGCAGTCTTATATTCCATAAAGGAAGTACAAAGTATTTTTATAGTGCGTTTTAATCTATTCAGTATTTTGAATCGATTGGAGCACTTGTCTGTGAACACTAAGGCGCTTTTACCTTTTGGCTTGGCATTACTGGCTACCTGCTCGACGGCTTTCGCGGGCGCCACTCTGGATCGCGTAACCAGGAGCGGGGAGCTGACCGGCGTTCTGATGGAAAGCTATCCGCCATTCTCCTTTCTCAATGAACAGAACCAACTGGACGGGTTTGACGTCGATGTCGCCAAGGCTGTTGCGCAACGGCTAGGGGTGAAGCTGAAGCTGCAAACACCGTCCTGGGATGTCATCGCTGCCGGACACTGGAACGGACGATATGACATCTGCGTCTGCTCGATGACCCCGAGCAAGGCACGCGCCGAAGTGTTCGACTTCCCGGTGGAGTATTACCAGTCACCTGCCGTGATCGTGGTGAATGCCAAAGACCAGGACATTGTCACGGGCAAGGATCTGTCAGGTAAAAAAGTCGGTGTGATCAGTGCGTCGACCTATGAAGCCTATCTGAACAAGGATCTGGTGATCGAGGGCGCCGAGGACAAGCCGTTGAGCTATCCATTCGAAAGCGTCCAGGTCGCGCCATACGACAACGAAACGGTAGCCTTCCAGGATCTGGCCTTGGGCACAGGCGTGCGTCTGGATGCCATGGTCACCAACCTCATCACCGCTCGCGAACGCATCGCCCAGGATCCTCGCTTCAAAATTGCCGGCGACACGCTGTATGCAGAGCCCAACGTGGTCGCGATTGAAAAGGGCGATCCGCAATGGAACGCCAAAGTCACTGAGGTCGTCACCCAACTCAAGGCCGACGGCACATTAAGCAAGATTTCACAGAAGTGGATCGGTGCCGATATCAGCCAATGACAGCCCTCAATCCACACCCGGCCAAGACGGCTGTCGCCCCCGAAGCCGAGACGCGTCGTTTCAGCCCGCTACTGGGTTTTCGCTCTCGCCTGTATTTGACCTGGACCGTGCTGTTCGGCCTGTGCGTCATGTTTTTCATGAGCTTCGATCTGAAGTTCTCAATCATTCTGCAGAAGCTGCCCAACCTGGTCGGCCTGCATTTGGGGCCTGACGGTTTCTTGCAAGGCGCCGCGCTGACGCTGTTCTTGTGCTTCTGCTCGATCTGGCTTTCGTTGCTCCTTGGCTTCGTGACGGCACTGGCGCGCCTGTCTCGCAGTGCAGTGGCTTTCGGCATTGCCAGTTTCTATGCGTCCTTTTTTCGAGGTACTCCGCTGCTGATCCAGATCCTGCTGATCTACCTGGGTCTGCCGCAGTTGGGTGTTGTTCCTGGCGCCATCAGTGCGGGGATCATTGCGCTCTCGCTCAACTATGGTGCCTACCTCAGCGAGATTTTTCGTGCCGGTATCATGGCTGTAGCACCCGGGCAGCGCGAAGCGGCGATGGCCCTGGGTCTGAGGCCGGCGGCAACGTTCCTGCATGTCGTCTTGCCGCAAGCCATGCGCACGATCATTCCCCCGACAACCAGTCAGTTCATTTCAATGCTCAAGGACTCCTCGTTGATATCGGTGATGGGCGTTTGGGAAGTGATGTTCCTGGCGCAGTCGTACGGTCGCTCGTCCTACCGCTACATCGAAATGCTCACCACCGCAGCCGTTATCTATTGGCTCCTGTCCATTGGATTGGAGTTGATACAGAACCGTCTTGAACGCCACTACGGCAAAGGTTTCAAGCATCAGCGCTGACCCGCTCCGTTTAATGACTTTTTACAGGTACTACGATGTCCGATCCAAAACCTCTGTTGTTTGCGTTATACGAGCAAGCCAGTGTTGGCTGTGGCGGCGCGCCGAGCCTCTGGACGCACCCGGCTGACGAGCGACTGACCATCAACTCGCTGGGCTACTGGTCGAACCTGGCACGCATCGCCGACCAGGCTCATCTCGACATGCTGTTTTTTGGTGATGTGCTGGGTTTCTACGATGTGTTTGGCGGTAATGCCGACGCGGCCATGAAGTGGGCGGTGGAAGCACCGGCCAACGATCCGTTGATGATCATCCCGGCATTGGCCGCCGTGACGGAAAACCTCGCCTTCGGCGTCACTGTGACCACCAGTTACGAGCATCCTTTCACCCATGCCCGGCGCTTCAGCACGCTGGACCACCTGACCAATGGCCGGGTCGGCTGGAACATCGTCACCTCCTACCTGACCAGTGCCGCCCGCAACTTCGGCCTGGAGCAGATGATCAAGCACGATGATCGCTATGAACGCGCAGAGGAGTTTCTCGATGTGGTTTACAAACTCTGGGAAGGCAGCTGGGCAAACGATGCCGTGGTGGCCGACAAGTCTCGCCAGGTCTATGCCAAGGGCGATCGCGTGCGACCGATCAATCATGTTGGCGAGCACTACCGGGTGGCCGGGCCGCATTTGACGTCCCCGTCACCGCAACGCACACCCTTGCTGATCCAGGCCGGTTGGTCAGGCCGTGGTCGCGAGTTTGCGGCCAAGCACGCCGAACTGATTTTCATCGCCAAGTCCAACCCACTGGAGATTCGCCAGGGACTGGAAGATATATGGACGCAGGCCAGGGCATGGGGGCGTCACGCTGAAGATGTTAAATCACTGACGGTACTGCGCATCGTCACGGCCAGGACCGAGATCGAAGCTCAACGCAAATATGACGAGCTGCAAAGCAACTATCACTTGCAGGCGCAACTGGTTAGCTATGCCGGTGATACCGGTATCGACATCAGCCGCTACGCGGACAGCGACGCGTTGTCCACTCACACCGAAGGAATGACCTCCTACGTGATGCGTCCCGATGGCAGTGGCAAGCCCTTGACCGCCGGCGATGTCAAACAGCGCTTTGCCAACGTCACCCGGGGCAGTGATCTGATTCTGGTGGGAACACCGCAACAAGTGGCCGACCGGATCGAAGAGCACGCCCGTATTTCCGGCACCAGCGGCTACATGCTCAACCCGCTGATCAGCCCGGGCAGCCTTGAGGACTTCGTTGAACTGGTCATTCCTGAACTGCAAAAACGTGGTTTGTATCGCACCCAGCCACAGAGCGGTACTTTCCGTTCGCGGTTACGGGACGATGGCGCTAACCATTTACCAGATTCGGCCTACGGCGCTTCATTCCGCTTTGATAAAGGTTTTCAGGACGGGGCAGTCTAAAAAAAGGGGCTCTCCAGAGGCTAATGCCAGTCAGTTAAGCCCGGGACACTGTGGGAGCGAGCTTGCTCGCGATGGCGGACTGTCAGATACATTGATTTTGAATGTGCGACTGTCATCGCGAGCAAGCTCGCTCCCACAAGGTTTGCGGTGTTCAAACACTTAACTGACGGGCATTCTCTCCAGAGGCCCCTTTTGTGGGCAAATGTCCTGATCAGAAGTATTTGAGCCATCCGATATCGCGACGGCGTGACTTCAATGCCGCGAACCAGCGCACGGGTAAATACAGGGATAAAGCCAAGAGCACCGCCGTCAGCCACACAGCCCAAATGCCGTCGAAACCGAAAAAAATTCCCTGGTTCAATCCGAACAACGCCACGCTGACCAGATACAGCGTCTTGAGTAAGTAAAGGTGGAGCAAGTAGAAGAACATCGGCGCCGCACCAAAGACTGCCAATGCATTGACCCACTTGCGTTGTTGAACCCGTTCCAGGGCACGAAGCAGTAACAGGCCCATGCCCAAGGTCAGCGAAAGGAACAGCAGGGAGGGTGGGTATTTTGTAATGTTGAAGAAGCTCATGAGGGTTTGCGTGAGGCCTTCATGGGCGACCCAATGCGCCTCGCCATAACCATTGACGGTTCGCAGTGCGACAAATCCGATCAATGTCCCGGCCCCTGCCAGCAGCAGATTACGTTGACGCTCCGCGGCCAAAACCTGGCCAGCAAACCAGGGGCCGATACTGTATCCAAGGGCGATCACACCGATCCACGGCAGTACAGGATACGAGGTGCGCAGACGCAAGCTGTCGGAGAAGTCGATCCAGCCGCGATCATGCAGAATCGCCCAAGGTATATGCATGGGCGAGCCTGTCGCGAAGTGCACATTATCCAGCAGGTTGTGCCCGGCCACGATCACCAGACCCAGGCAGCACAGCATGGACCTGGGTAACCAGACCAGTCCGGCCAGGGCAATCATGCAGATGCCAATGGCCCAGATCACTTGCATGTAGATCGCCGTAGGCGGGAACTGAAAGGTCCAGGCGAAATTCACCAGGGTGAACTCCAGCAGTACCAGGAACAGACCGCGCTTGAATAAAAAGGCTGACACATCGCCCTTGCCCTGGTGCTTTTGGCCATACAGGTAAGCGGAAAGTCCAGTGAGCAGTATGAAAATCGGCGCACACAAATGGGCAAGTGTGCGGCTGAAAAATAGCGCCGGCTCAGTGGAGCCGATGTCCATCGGGTCTGTTACCTGACGGTGCAAAAAGAACGTCTCGCGCACGTGATCCAGCAGCATCAGGAGGATTACCAGTCCCCTCAGGGCATCAATGGACAGCAGGCGTTGGTTCAAGCGTGTGATGGGTGGGATATGAGTAGAAGTTGTCATCGAATGTCGCAAGCAAGGAGTGGATGGCTCTGCCAGTGGCGACTGACAGTATATATTTGTATAAGGTATAACATAACACGCCCACCAAGAACGACCGCCTGATTGCGTTGATAGCTGTCTACCGAGACGCCTTCAACTCAAGGAATGCGTCCCGCAATCGAGCGTCGCCTGAGTTCGGCCTGAACTCTTTGAACTGTTTAATGGAGCATCAGCCTGGGAACTGATCCCCAAACATCGGGTACCCGCCGGCGGAACCTTCGCGCGTCGCCTCGTCCTGAATCACAAACATGACGAAGTCGTCTTCAGCGACTGCCAGTTGGCATTCGTAACGCAAATCGGGTGCTCCTGCGGCGACCAGCTCGAACAGACCCTCGCGACCCGGGGGTACATGGGCACTGTGCTGAATATAGGAGGGCGACCAGAAGCGTTCGGCCGCAGCCAGATCCTTGCGATTGGTCGCGTCACCCTTGTGAAAAGCCTGTAGGAGAAAAGATCCTTCATGGGTTAGCGCCTTGAGTCCGCTGGCAGAAGCTACGGTGAAACAGGGCAGTAAGCTGGCGCAATCGGTGCATGGGTGAGTGTTTTTTTTTGAAGGGGCAGTAGCTGGGGCACTATGACCCCAGTTACCAGTGGAACAGGTTTTCACGCAACTTCAGTATGGAAAGGATAGTCCGTGTAACCCACTTCCGTGCCACCGAAGAACGACTCGCGGTCGTACGGGTTCAGTGGCCAGCCATTGCGCAGGCGCTCCGGCAAGTCAGGGTTGGCGATGAAGTGGCGGCCGAACGCGACCAGGTCTGCATCGCCGGCCTCGAGGATCGCGTTGGCCGATTCACCGGAGAAGCCGCCCGCCGCGATAAGGGTGCCCTTGTAGTGCTGGCGGATGAGTTGGGACGCCACCGGACTCTGGTCACGGCGCTCGTCTTCGGCGACACCCAGGATGCGCGGTTCGATCAGGTGCAGATAGGCGAGGTCCAGCTTGTTCAGTTCGCGCGCGATATAGGTGAACAGGCCAATGGGATCGCTGTCGGACATATCACCGAAATTGCCGCTCGGCCCCAGGCGTACCGCCACCCGATTGCTGCCCCAGACGGAGATCACCGCTTCTACTGCTTCGAGCAGGAACCGGCTGCGGTTCTCGAACGAGCCACCGTAGATATCCGTACGTTTGTTGCTGCCGTCCTGGAGGAACTGATCAAACAGGTAGCCGTTGGCTGAGTGCAACTCCACACCGTCGAATCCGGCTGCGATACCGCGTTCGGCTGCGGCGCGGAAGCTTTCCACCAGCCCGCGGATTTCCGCGATGGTCAGTTCGCGCGCCGGGGAGCCGGGGGTCCAGCCGGTTTCGGTGAAGGCGAGGCCGCCGTGGTCTACGACGGAAGGGGCCACCGGTTGGGCGCCGCCTGGCTGCAGGAGGCTATTGGACTGGCGCCCCGCATGATAGAGCTGCAAAAAGATTTTCCCGCCCTTGGCATGAACGGCGTCGGTCACGAGCTTCCAGCCGGCGATCTGGCTGTCGTCATACAAACCGGGAGCACCGAGGTAGCCATTACCATTGGCTGCGGCGATAGTCGCCTCGCCGATCAGCAGGCCACCGGCGGTGGTACGCTGGGCGTAGTACTCGGCCATCAACTGGCCAGGGATGGCGCCCGGCTCGGCACGCATACGGGTAAGTGGCGCCAGAACGACGCGATGGGAAATCCGGTATGGGCCTATCTGGATGTTCGTATGCAGTTTGGACATGACAACGATACCTGTCAGTGGTGGGATGGGCGCAATGTAGGCGTAAAATTCGCGGAGAAAAATATCCCGCGATGCCGAACATTTCGGATGTTTTTTCCGTAATCCCACCTTGTTGGTGGGGTTCTACCGGAGCAGGCAGGAAAAGCGATGGAAAGTCTGAATGGCATCTCGATGTTCGTGCAGGTTGCCGAAACGCGCAGCTTTACCGAGTCCGCCCGCCAGTTGGGGGTGTCATCCTCGACCGTGGGCAAAACCATTGCGCGGATGGAGGAGCGCTTGCATGTGCGACTGTTTCATCGCAGTACACGCAGCATCACGCTGACGGCCGAGGGGACCCTGTTCCTTGAGCGCTGCCGCCGCATCCTCAGCGAGGTCACTGCTGCCGAGTCCGAGCTGTCAGGCCTGGCTGGCAGTCCACGGGGGCGGCTTCGGGTGGGCACGCCGCTACTGGGCGACCTGATGATGCCGGCCTTTGACGGGTTCATGGAGCAGTATCCGGAAGTCGAACTGGATATCGATTTTTGCGACCGCATGGTCGATGTGATCGAGGAGGGGTTCGACGCGGTGATTCGCACCGGCGAGCAGACCGATTCTCGCTTGACTGCGCGCCGCCTCGGTTCCTGCGCACATGTGCTGGTGGCGTCGCCGACGTATCTCAAGCGGCATGGTGTACCCGCGTATCCGCGTGAACTGGAACGCCATGCATGCTTGCAGCACAAGTTCCCCGCAACCGGAAAGCTGGAGCGTTGGCCGCTGCGGCTCGAAGCTTCCGAGGCTGAACTGGTGCTGCCCGCCACGATGACGTCGAACACCATCGAGCCTCTTGCCTACGCCGCAATCCAGGGCAGGGGCATTGCCTTTCTGCCGACTTTCCTGGTGCGCGAAGCGCTGGAAAGCGGCCAACTGGTCACCGTGCTGGACGACTACATTGACCGCCAAGTCGTCTTCTGGATGCTGTGGCCAGCCAGCCGGTATGCCTCGCCCAAGTTGCGCGTTTTCATTGACTACATGAGTGCGCACTTGCGCATCTGATCGCTTACGCCTGCAGCTTCAGGCGCACACCGTCGCGGTTGGAGATTTCGATGGCATCGATCAATTCGTGCATGCGCAAGGCATCCGCCATGGTCGGTGCAACCTGGGTACCGTCGCGCACATCATTGGCGTAGGCGGCATACAAGTGGGCCAGTTCCTGCTGGCTGCCGCCCAGGTCATTCTCCGGGAGCCAGTTGTAGCGCGGCGGCACCGTGAGTGTATGCATCGGTTGCGAGTCGCCCTGGGCCGCTTCGATGGTATTGAACTGGTCGCCAAAACTGGTGGTGTTCCAGATCTTGAGATCACCCTGGGTGCCGGTCAGGTCCAGCTGTATGCCATGGTTGCTGCGTTTCCCGGCTTCGATATGGACCGTCAGCACAGCCCCGTTGGAGAAGGTACCGTTGACCAGAACCTGGTCGGCCGTTGTGTGTTTCAGTACCTCACCTGTCTCGATCAGCGTCACTTCCGGGAACTGGTTGACAGTCAGCGCGCTGATGCTCTGCGGATGGCCCAGCATGCTGAACACCGCATCGAAATAGTGACCGCCATAGATGGAAAGCAGGCTGGAGAAGTTCTCCGGCGGGATGGTGAAGTACAGGGCGGCCAGGCGTTCGCGCTGGAAATATTCGACGCTGACATGCAACCGCACCGAACGCAGTTCCCCGATGTAGCCGTCCTTTAACAGGTCGCGTACATAGCGATAATCCGGGTTCAGTCGACGCTGCAATCCGACGATATGCCGAACGCCAGCCTTCTCGGCAAGCGCCATCAGTTCCTGCGACACGGCCTTGCTGGGCGTCAGCGGCCATTCGCAGTACACATCTTTTCCGGCGGCGATGGCTGCTCGTACGGTGGCCTCGTGCTGGGGTGCCGTGTTGAGCACGAGCACCAGATCCACTTCCGGATGGTTGACCAGAGCCTCCACGGAATCGAGCGCAAAGCGGATGCCGTGGCGCCGCGCCAGGTCGGCGGCTTTTTCCGGGCTGCGACTGTGGACTGCCGTCAGCTCATAGTCGGGAAGCAACTGGAGGGCGGGCAAGTGACCGTACTCGGCCCAATGACCGACGCCAATGAGACCCACTCGAATTTTTTTTGATGACAGGGTCATGGAAGCTCCTGAGCCTGGTTTGAAGGGAAAGGTTGCGTTGTCGGGCGACGACGGCTGGCGGCATAAGGCCAATACCGCGCAAAGGGCGCTGATAAAGCCAAGGTTGGCCACGGCAAATAACGTCATGGCGCCGAGGTATTCCAACTGCGGAAAACCTGGTCGAGCCAGTGTAGGAAGAGATGTAGTCGGAAAAAATGCGTTAGAGATCCGAACACTTCGGACGCTGGTGTCCGGAATACTCCGCACCAGGACTACCGAAACGTTTGGCCCAAGCCTTCCGTATTGACTTCAGTCCTTTTTTGGGAAAATTGCACGGTACTTGACCACCCGATTGCATTCGACCTGACCAGTGATTGCGACGGATTTGACCGGAATGCTTTGTAACCACGATCGGCAGAGAACGGCCAGGAGCGGACGGTGGACACAGTGATGGCAAATGGGTAGCGTTACCGATGCTGCTTTCGAGTCTAGAAGGCAACAGGGCCTACCGTCGCCCTTGTCGTGTTTCTCTCAGGGCGATGTCGCGTTTGCCCTAAGCTAGACAAGCACTGACAGGGCGACAAGGAGCGTTATACGACAAGCCATCGCAACAAGAAACATGACATGGCATGTCGCCTAATTAGTAGTTAGATCTCAGGAGAGATCCCCGATGCCCAGAGAGTTCGAGCTCATTACGTCCGTGCCAGTCCCCTCGAGGTCCGGCATCTCCCACTTTTACAAGTCGATGAACCTAGCGGACGCTTTTGCGATTCGGCTCCCTGCGGGCACATCTAGCAATCCAGATTTGCTGGCTCGATTCATCTTTTCCCACCAGCCATCCTGGATCGGATGGCTCATGAAAGTCCGAGACACTATCGTTGCCTGTTTCGGTCTCAAGACAGCCAAACACTTGGCAACACTTGCTAATCGGATTGGAATCTTCAAGGTCTACAGCACTAACCAGACTGAAATCGTGTTGGGAGAGGACGACAAGCACCTCGACTTCCGGATATCGGTTCTGTGTTCTGGAGAGGCAGAGCCAGAAGGCAGTCACCAACTCGTTGTTTCAACCGTGGTCCAGTGCCACAACCGTCTAGGCCGGGCCTACATCTTCGTCATTGCCCCATTTCACCGCTTGGTTGTTAAAGCCAGCCTCCTGCGTGCGGCGCGCGTCGGTTGGCCTCTGGCTACCTGCCCCTAAGGCTGAGAACGCTGTGTGCCCCTCTGAAGTTTAACCCTTCCATCGAGCGATTGAATCCACAGTCGATTGCAGCCCTTCATGACAGGCAACAATCGGCCACAAGCGGACAGTCAAACACCGGTACCATTGCACACTGCCTTTTCGATTAACGTGGTCTAAAGAGTTCGCCGATCTGCCTTAGCGAAAAAACGCTCATCGTGCGGCGGACAGCGGATTTTATGGTATTCAGGCTGTATCGTTCACGGAAGTCAGCGCGCCGATACTTCTTCCGAAGGCACACGAATTTTTCAGCAAACGGAGTCACCTAACATGGACGTCATCAATCAGCTGCAGCCCGAAGAGTGTGCAGGCATGGAGGATATCCGACGCGAAATCGATGCCCTAGATCAGGTTGTTATCAAGCTGTTGGGTAAGCGCTTTCACTACGTACTGGCTGCCTCGAAGTACAAGACCTCAGTGACTTCGGTGCGTGCTCCGGAGCGTTTCAAGGCCATGTTGGCGACACGACGCGAGTGGGCCGAGGCTGAGGGCCTGAGCCCGGATGCAATCGAGAAGATGTACAGTGACCTGGTGAACCACTTCATTGCAGAAGAAATGAAACACTGGACGGCTCATCAATCCGACACCTGACTCTAGTGTCCGGACTGACTTCCTCGGGGCGTGAAGCGGACACTGACTCACGCTGTGATTGACGGGCTGGCCGATAGTGGCCAGTGGAGAAGAAACCCATCAGCGCCAAGCGGACTGATCGACCCTGGCCGGGGTCGATCAGGGGAGTTTCTTAGAAACTCCATTCCTCAGCCTGAACGACTCGGCAGAATGGCCCCGCCAAGGTTGCATTGTGGTGGGCAACGATGGCCTCTGCTTTGAGCGTTGGAGTATCAGAGCAGGTATGTCCGTCGGCGATGAGCACAGCATCGAAGCCGCAATCGCGGGCAGCACGGCAAGTACTATCTACGCAGTATTGAGTTTTCATTCCTGTAACGACGATGCCTTCACAGCCGCGTTCGCGTAGCTGACCAGCCAGCTCAGTCTGAGCAAAGGCGTTGGGACGTTTTTTCTCAAAAATCACTTCGTCACCTCTTAGCTGCAACTCCTGGACAAGCTCGGTGAGCGGACTACCCGGCTCGATAGGAGACCCGGCCGGACCTATGTGGCGGGCGAGAAAGATGGGGGCGCCAGTCTCCCGTGCACTTCTCATCAGCCTATTCAATGTATCGAGAAGCGCTTCACTGCCCCAAGGTCTATCCGGGCCGTGAACAAGCCCTACCTGCATGTCGAGAATCAGAAGTGCATACATGTGCGTTTCCTTACGTTTGTGCCAATAAAACCGGGGCAAAAAAAAGACCCGGTCCATTACTGGCGGGTCTTTGGGGTTATGCGTTGTTTTAACTCACACAACCTCCCACGACCCGCCTGTGGCGGTCGTGAAGGTTGTGGTCGATTCGATGCATGGCGTAGTCATGAAGCATGACCTTAACTGTGGCGCGCCGGTCTTGCAAGTGAGCATGCCCGGGATGAAAGTCATTTCATGCAGATGGGACTCAACGACAGCTCCTGGCCGATTTCTGCCTTTCACGACCGGCTGAAATCGACCCAATATAGCCGTTCGCTAACGAATGCAAATGGCCGTTTTTGACTATCGCCACCGGCAGCAATGGGTCGCTCTCTGACGGTCATGACCACGAAGCGTGCTGGTCAAATCCGATGCAAATGATTGGTCAGGTCGAATGCAAATGGGTGGGCAAATCTATGCAATTACCTGTTTTTCGTCGTGAGCGTAGAGATGTACTTTGATGCGTGGTCCTGCGTCATATTTGACATGGACCCGGTAGCCAAGGCTATACGCGGAGAAAGGGGCGATTCCGGTTTTAAAACCGACGCCGGGGGGGGTATTCAAGCAGCTTGAACTGCTTTTCCACTCGATCAGGACGAACTCCGATGCCTCGCAGAGAGGCCGGTTGTTTCGCTTTCAGGATCTCTCCTGTTTTGAGAAGCAAACCGGCCATACGCGGTTCTGATGCAAACGTTAAACGGTCACCACGATCTTTCCGATCTGTTGGTTGGTTTCAAGGAAGCGGTGCGCCTCTTGAATGTTATCGAGTGTGAAGGTCTTGGCGATGATCGGCCGAAGCGCGCCTGATTCGAGTCCATTCAGGATGAACGCCTTGGCCCGCGACAAGGTCACCTGGTCGGAAACGATTTCAGAATAGAGGTAGCCCTTGAGGGTCAGGGTTTTACCCAATACGGTGAACAATGGGAATGGCGTGGGTTCCGGGCTCAACGCACCATACTCAAGCAGGATACCGCCCTTGGCCATGCTTTGGGTGAGAGGTACGAAGGAGGGGCCGCCTATGGGATCGAAAACGACACGGGCACCCAATCCGCCGGTCAGCGCCATTGTCGCTTCGACAATATCCTCTTCCTCGCTGACGATGACATGTGCGGCGCCTGCATCCAGCAACGCCTGTTTCTTTGCCCGCGTGCGGGTAACGGCGACGGCGGTGGCGCCCACCATTCTGGCAATCTGAAAGGCTGCCAATCCGACGCTGCTGGAAGCAGCGGTAACCAGAACAAAATCACCTTTTTGCAGTTTTGCCTGCTCGACTAATGCACCCCACGCTGTAACGTACTGCATCCAGGAGGCCGCAGCCTGTTCAAAAGACAGGTTTTCGGGATGCTTGACAGTGAGGTTGGCGGGCACGTTCGCCAATTCGCCATATGTGCCCCAGCGTGCAATGTCCAGTGGCGGAATGACGCTGACAACATCGCCTGCCTTGAAGTCAGTGACGCCGGTACCGACCGCGACGACAACGCCGGCGGCTTCATACCCCAGACGACTTGGAAATTCCGCCTCTTGCAGGTAGGCATTGTTGCGGAACATGACTTCCGCCCGGTTCAGCCCTATGGCTTTTACTTCAATTTGCACCTCGTCCGATCCTGGAGCAGGCACATCGACTGCTTCCAGCTTCAAGACGCTTGCGTCACCGTACTCATGGATTCTGACAATGCGGGCCATCGTTACCTCTGTTGTAATCAAGGGGCCGGGGTGAATGCCGACCTGATTTGAGTGAAAGCGGGAACCCAGGCAGTGGTCGGGATTGTGAGCGCGCCTGAGTCATGGCAATCAAATATAGGCTTTGGCCCCCCCTCGGATAAAGGACTAGGATGGCGCAACACTAGAAACAATGGGTTTCCAATGGATCGTCTCACCCAGATGGCCACATTCGTCAAGGCGGTACAGCTCGGTTCCTTCAGTGCGGCGGCGGAAGATCTCAATCTATCCCCGCAACTGGTAGGTAAACAGGTGAAAATGCTCGAGCAGCATTTGGGGGTGTCGCTGCTTAACCGAACGACTCGCAAACAAAGCCTCACCGAATTTGGCCGCGCGTTCTATCCGCGAGCAAAGATGATCCTTGCCGATATGGACGCTGCGGAAAGCATGGCTGCCGTGACGCGCGGGGTTCCAAGCGGTCGACTGAGAATCAACGCACCCGTCACATACGGTATGCGTACGCTGTCGCCGCGCCTGCTGGAGTACATGGTCAAGTATCCGCAGGTCTCAGTGGACCTTACGTTATCAAACGAGATCGTAGACCTCGTGGAAGACGGCTATGACGTAGTGTTTCGGGTTGGTGGGCTTTCGGACAGCGGTTTGAAAGCGTTGCCATTGAGACCCTACCAGATGGTGCTCTGCGCTGCGCCGTCCTATCTGGCTCGGCGGCCTCGCATTACTACACCCTGGGATCTGCAACAGCACGAGTGCCTGGGCTTTGCGTATTCCGACGGGCGCTCACACTGGAGTTTCGACGGGAAGGAAGGGCGTATAGATGTGCCCATTACAAGCAGATTGACGATTAATCAGGGCGATCCGCTACTCGCAGCCGCCGTCGCTGGATTGGGCGTGATGCTTCAGCCGTTGGAGCTGGTCAAGGATGCATTGAGGGATGGGACGTTGGTCAGCCTTTTACCTCACTACGAGGTGCCGGTCTCACCCATGAACCTTTTATATGCGCCTGACCGTCGGTTGACTCCCAAGCTGCGAAGCTTTCTGGACTTTGCCAGTGCTGCGTTTGGCCGAGCCCCCTGATCGATGAACCCACTCGTAACTGCACCTTCGAGCCCTTGAGCCTGATATCGCTTACTCCCTTTCGAGCAAGTGCTCCAGGAACAATCCCGCCGCGACCGACAACGCCTCTCGCGACCTCACGCACACGCTGAGTTCGCCGCAGGCCCATGGCTCTCCAGCCTGATCGCCTTCGCACCTCCATTCTGTAAATCGCCGCGCTCCCCTCGGGCGTGATGCCAATGCCCAGGCCGGCCTGAACCATCAGGCATAGCGCGTCGTAGCTGGAGACTTCCATGCGGATTTTCAGCGAACGCCCCAAGGGGGATAAGCCAGCGCCAACGTTGGCCGATCCAGGGCTTCAACGGGCTCGTGATTCGGTGGTGTCCCGCCGGGAGAGCAGCATCTCTTCTTTCGGCGCGGCGAAAGGCGTGTTAAAAAATGTTATTAGTAAAAAATACTTCACATAATCTGATCACTGGTAGATGATCTTCATCAGCCGGTATGACAACCTGATAACACGACAAAAACAGGATTGCCTTGATGTTCGATGAGATCCCGACTCAAGTCCTGAATCACAGCGCCCCTCAGTTGGTTTATCCGCGTGGTGCTGATTCTGTCTATCGCTGCCTTATTCACAACGCGGCCAACGTCTGCGCCTTGCAGGCGTGGCAGCAGTCGCTGCTTTTCTCTGGAGTACCCCATGAATAACAAGAATGTCGGTGTGGTCGGTCTGGGCGCGATGGGGCTGGGCATTGCCCGCTCGTTGTTGCGCAGCGGTTTTAATGTGCATGCCTGTGATGTGCGCACTGCCGTAACAGAGCAGTTCGCCGGGGAGGGCGGCGTGGCTTGCCTGTCACCGTCGCACATGGCCGCTGAGTGTGACGTGATCATTACAGTGGTGGTCAACGCCGAGCAGACCGAGACGGTATTGTTTGGTGAGGGTGGTGCCGTGGCCTCTCTGCGGCCGGGCAGCCTGGTGATCGGCTGCGCCACAGTCGCTCCGACCTACGCCGTGGACCTGGGCCAGCGCCTGGCCGCGCTGGGCTTGCTGTATCTGGATGCACCGATTTCCGGTGGCGCGGCCAAGGCTGCCGCTGGCGAGATGACCATGATGACCTCGGGCCCGGCCGACGCCTACGCCAAGGCTGAGTCGATCCTCGCTGGCATGGCCGGCAAGGTGTATCGCCTGGGCGACGTCCATGGCCTGGGTTCGAAGGTCAAGATCATCAACCAGCTTCTAGCCGGGGTGCATATTGCCGCTTCTGCCGAAGCCATGGCGCTGGGCCTGCGTGAAGGGGTCGATGCCGATGCGCTGTATGAGGTGATCACCCATAGCGCCGGTAACTCCTGGATGTTCGAAAACCGCGTGCCGCACATTCTCAAGGCGGACTACACGCCGTTGTCCGCCGTGGATATTTTCGTCAAGGACCTGGGCCTGGTGCTGGATACCGCCCGGGCCAGCAAATTCCCGTTGCCGCTGTCGGCCACCGCTCACCAGATGTTCATGCAGGCATCCAGTGCCGGCTTCGGCCGTGAGGACGACTCGGCGGTGATCAAGATTTTCCCGGGCATCGAATTGCCGATTGCCAAGCCTGAGCCTGTTTGAGGAACACCCCATGACTACCTCCACCGCACGCCCGCTGCTGGGCTGCATCGCCGACGATTTCACCGGCGCCACGGACCTTGCCAACATGCTGGTACGCGGCGGTATGCGCACCGTGCAAAGCATTGGCATCCCGAGCGCGGAAGTGGCTGCCGGGCTTGATGCCGATGCGATCGTCATTGCCCTGAAGTCGCGTACCACGCCGGTCGCCGAAGCAGTCGAGCAGTCCCTCGCCGCGCTGGCCTGGCTGCGCGAACAAGGTTGCGAGCAGATTTTTTTCAAGTATTGCTCGACGTTCGACTCCACCGCGGCCGGCAACATCGGCCAGGTCAGCGAAGCGCTGCTGGCCGCACTGGGTAGCGACTTTACCCTTGCGTGCCCGGCGTTCCCGGAAAATGGCCGGACGATCTTTCGCGGCCACCTGTTTGTGCAGGATCAACTGCTCAGCGAGTCGGGCATGCAGAACCACCCGTTGACGCCGATGACCGATGCCAACCTGGTTCGCGTGCTGCAATCGCAGACCCGTCTGAATGTCGGTCTGTTGCGCTACGACACGATTGCCCGTGGCGCTGAGCAGGTGCGGGCGCGCATCGCCGAGCTGAAGGCTCAAGGTGTCGGCATGGCCATCGCCGATGCCTTATCGGATAGCGATCTGTACACCCTGGGTACCGCCTGCGCCGATCTGCCGTTGTTGACGGGTGGTTCGGGGCTGGCCCTGGGCCTGCCGGAAAATTTCCGTCGTGCCGGCAAGCTGCGCGACCTTGATGCCTCGAAACTTCCGGTGGTGTTCGGCGGGGAAGTGGTGTTGGCCGGTAGCGCTTCGATCGCCACCAATGGACAAGTGGCCGCCTGGCTCGAAGCCGGTCGGCCGGCTTTGCGGATTGATCCGCTGGCCTTGGCGGCGGGGGAACCGGTGGTGGCGCAAGCCTTGGCCTTCGCCCGTGATAACGAGCAAACCGTATTGATCTACGCCACCAGCTCACCGGAAGAGGTCAAGTTGGTGCAACAGCAACTGGGCGTCGAGCAGGCCGGTAGCCTGGTGGAAAACGCCTTTGGCGAAATTGCACAGGGCCTGCGCCAGACCGGTGTGCGCCGCTTCGTGATCGCCGGCGGAGAAACCTCGGGGGCTGTGGTCCAGGCGTTGGGTGTGCAGTTGCTACAGATCGGCGCGCAGATTGATCCGGGTGTACCGGCGACCGTCAGCAGTACCGAGGAACCTTTGGCGCTGGCACTCAAATCGGGCAACTTCGGTGGCCGGGATTTCTTCAGTAAAGCCTTGAACCAACTCGCCCAGGCCGGGGGTGCACAATGAGCTGCGCAATGAGTAACGAGAACGCCCTGCGCGAAGAAATCTGTGAGGTTGGCCGCAGCCTTTATGAGCGCGGTTATACCGTCGGCAGCGCCGGCAATATCAGCGCGCGACTGGATGACGGCTGGTTGATCACGCCGACGGATGTGTGCCTCGGACGTCTTGATCCGGCGACCATCGCCAAGGTCAACCTGGCCGGTGAATGGGTGTCCGGTGACAAGCCTTCAAAGACCCTGGCGTTGCATCGCCAGGTCTACGACCGCAACCCGAATGTTGGTGGTGTGGTGCATACCCACTCCACCCATCTGGTGGCGTTGACGCTCGCAGGTGTCTGGCAGGCGAACGACATTCTGCCGCCGCTGACGCCGTATCAGGTCATGAAAGTCGGGCATATCCCGTTGATCGCCTACCAGCGACCCGGCTCGCCGAAGGTTGCCGAACAGGTCGCGCTGCTGGCCAATAGCGTTCGCGGCGTGATGCTCGAACGGCTGGGCCCGGTGGTCTGGGAGAGTTCGGTCTCCAGGGCCAGCTATGCCCTGGAAGAGCTCGAGGAAACCGCGCGGCTCTGGCTGATGAGCAATCCCAAGCCCGAACCGCTGGATCAGGTGGCGCTGGACGAACTGCGAGCAACCTTTGGTGCGCACTGGTAACGCATTGGCTTAACACGACAGATCGATAACACAGGCTCTGCCCGGGAGACGCACAGCGACTCTCGACGGCCCCAGCTTGCCTGAAAAAACAATAACAACAGGAAATCCAAGCATGACTCACCTTCACTGCGGCATGTTCAGATCCATTGGCAGTACCCTTTCATTTACCCGGCGTGGAGGGTTTGTGAAATGAGCCCGTTAATCCTGATGATTACCGCTGGGACAGGCATTGCGCTGTTGTTGTTCCTGGTGCTCAAGTACAAGTTCCAGCCCTTCGTGGCCTTGATGCTGGTGAGCATTCTGGTGGCGCTGGTGGCCGGGGTGAAACCGGCCGATCTGGTCGCGACCATCGAAGGCGGCATGGGCAAGACCCTGGGCCATATCGCGATCATCATTGCCCTGGGCGCGATGATCGGGCGGATCATCGAGCTCTCCGGCGGTGCCGAGGCGCTGGCCAAGACGCTGATCACCCGTTTCGGCAACCGGCGTACGCCCCTGGCGTTGACGATTGCCGGCTTCATGGTCGGGGTGCCGGTATTCTTCGAGGTCGGCGTAATCATCCTCATGCCGCTGGCCTATGGCATTGCCCGGCGTGCGCGCAAGCCGCTGTTGGTGTTTGCGTTGCCGATGTGTGCTGCGTTGTTGACCGTACATGCCTTCCTGCCGCCACACCCGGGTGCGGTGGCTGCTGCCAGCCAATTGGGTGCGGACCTGGGCCACGTGCTGATGTTCGGTCTGCCGATCACCGCGTTCCTTTGCTATGTCGGCTACCGCGTGGCCGGGCGCATGACCCGTCGGGCGTACCCGATGACCGACGATATTCGTGCCGAGGTCTATGGTCCGCATGTCACCAACGAGGATCTGGCCGCCTGGTCCAATGGCAACGACATCAGCGCTGAGCGAGCGGCTGAAGCCGTATCACACATGGGCCTGGAAGAGTCGACCAGCAGCATCGTTTCCAAATTGCCGTCGGCCCCCGCACCAGGTTTTGGCCTGATCGTCAGCCTGATCCTGCTGCCGATCATTCTGATTCTGCTGGGGACTCTGTCTACCTCGTTGCTGCCTGCCGAATCGACTCTGCGTGGCATCATGACTGTGCTCGGCGCGCCGCTGGTGGCGCTGCTGATCGATACCTTGCTGTGTGCCTGGCTGCTGGGTTCGCGCCGGGGCTGGAGCCGCACTCAGGTATCAGACGTGATCGGTTCGGCCTTGCCCGGTGTCGCCATGGTGATCCTGATTGCCGGTGCCGGCGGTGTGTTCGGCAAGGTGCTGGTGGACACCGGAATCGGTGCCGTGGTCTCCGACATGCTGCGCACCACCGGTCTGCCGGTGCTGGCCCTGGGCTTTCTGCTGACCATGCTGTTGCGCGCAGTGCAGGGTTCGACCACGGTGGCGCTGGTGACCACTGCCGGCATCATCAGCCCGCTGATTGCGACCCTCGATCTCACCCCGAACCACATGGCCCTGCTGTGTCTGGCCATGGGCGGTGGCGGGTTGGCCATGTCCCATATCAATGACGCCGGTTACTGGATCTTCACCAAGCTGTCAGGCCTGAACGTGGCCGACGGTCTGCGCACCTGGACGGTGATGACCACTTTGCTCGGCACCTTGGGTTTCTGTATTACCCTGCTGATCTGGCCCTTTGTCTAACCCTTTATCTCAGGAGCTACCATGCCTCGTTTTGCAGCCAACCTCAGCATGCTCTACCCGGAACATGAGTTTCTGGATCGCTTCGCCGCCGCTGCCTCTGACGGTTTCGAAGCGGTGGAGTATCTGTTCCCCTACGACTACAGCGCTGAAGAACTCAAGCAACGCTTGAGCGACAACGGCCTGGTGCAGGCACTGTTCAACGCGCCGCCCGGTGATTGGGCAGCGGGGGAGCGGGGCACGGTGTCGTTGCCCGGTCGGGAGGGTGAATTTCGTAGCGGTTTTGACCGTGCCCTGGAGTACGCCGGTGTGCTGGGTAATTCGCGCATCCATGTGATGGCCGGGCTGTTGCCGTCGGAAAGCGATCGCCCGCGGCATCACGGCGTGTACCTGGAGAACCTCGCCTACGCCACCGCCCAGGCGGCCAAGGCAGGCGTCACCGTATTGCTCGAACCGATCAATACACGAGACATGCCAGGTTTTTTCCTCAACCGCCAGGATCAGGCCCAGGCCATCTGCAAGGAAGTGGGCGCCAGTAACCTGAAGGTTCAGTTCGACTGCTACCACTGCCAAATCGTCGAGGGCGACCTGGCGACTAAACTGCGTCGCGACTTCGATGGTATCGGCCATATCCAGATCGCCGGTGTGCCTGACCGGCATGAACCGGACCTGGGGGAAGTCAATTATCCCTATCTGTTCGAGCTGATCGACCAATTGGGTTATGACGGCTGGGTAGGGTGCGAATATCGGCCACGAGGCAATACGTCTGCCGGCTTGCAGTGGTTGCGCGACTGGAAAGCGCGTTAAGCATTATAGAGGAGGGCGGCGACGGACTCCGCAGGATGCAGGAGTCCGTTGTTTCACGCCGGTGTACTGTCAGCCGGCAGCAACAGTTCGACACCCTGCTTGCGGATGCCATCGGCCGCTGCAGCGGTCAACGCGTCATCGCTGAGAATAATGTCGAACTGCTCGAGCCCGGCAATCCTGTACATGCTGAAGGTGCCGTATTTCGAACTGCTGGCCACCAGCACCACTTGCGAAGCCGATTGCATCGCGGCTTGCTTGACCTCAACCTTCAGCGCCGAAGGGGTGGTGAGGCCGCGACGCAAATCCCATGAACTGGTGGATATGAACGCGATATCGGTGACCACCTGACGCAAGGTGGCAACCGCCAGACCGCCCACGCACGATTGATTGGAGTGATCCAGCTGCCCACCGGTATGAATCACCGTGACATGGGGGGCTTCGATCAGTGCCTGGACAATGCCGAAGTCATTGGTCACCACGGTCATGCCGGACAGCGCCTTGATGTAGGGGACGATTTCCAGCGTGCTGGTTCCCGCATCCAGGTAAATCGTCATGTCGGCATGCAATAGCCGGGCGGCGAGCCTGGCCATGGCCTGCTTCTGCGGCAACTCGACCACCGCCTTGATCTGATGGCTGGGCTCACTGTGCAGCTGGCTGGCGATCCGCACCCCACCCGTTACCGAGTAAGCACGACCTTCCTGCTCCAGCAACGCAATGTCGCGGCGTATGGTCATGTGCGAACAGTCGAACATTTCCATCAATTGATGAACGCTCAGCACCTGATGCTTGCGCAACTGTCGCAGCATCAATTCACGGCGCTGTTCAGGAATCATCGGTGCGCCGCTTTCGGCGGCGATGTCCTTTTGACTAGGCATTCGGGCTCCAGAATGAAGAAATCCACAGACAAGGAAGGCGGGCAACCATAGTAGCGAATCTGCCGCCGGATCAGTAGCGTGATGAGGCATCGGGGCCGATCCGCGTCGCATTGCCTGCACCTGGCCCCAGGGCGATTTCGTGCTCTGGATGGAACTGCTGAAAACTTCGACACGCTGCTTGAACCGGGCTTTACTGGAATAAGTCGTGCTGATTGCCGTGGGCTGGATGCTCACTGCAGCCAACAAGTACTGGCTGGCTCCCCAGGCTGAAACCACACCCGTCGAGGTTGAGGACAATTCCTTGCCCATGTCCCGGTTCATCCCTGTCATGTTGCTCGCGCTGCTGCTCGCCGGCTGTGCCACCACGCGCTTGCCCCACGAGTTCAGCGAGGCGATAGCCGCCAGCGATTCGGCTTTCGGGCGCTCGATCCAGGCTCAAGCCACCACGCATGAGGGGCGTTCGGGATTTCGCTTGCTGCCCAACAGCAGTGAAGCGTTCCGGGCGCGCGCCGAGTTGATCCGCAATGCGCAGAAAAGCGTCGATCTGCAGTACTACATCGTGCATAACGGTCTCAGCACCCGGGCACTGGTGCGTGAAATGCTGCTGGCAGCCGATCGCGGCGTACGTATCCGCATCTTGCTCGATGACACGGCCAGCGACGGCCAGGTAGAAGTCATCGCTACCCTGGCCGTGCACCCGAACATCCATATCCGTGTGTTCAACCCTTTGCATCTGGGGCGCAGCACCATGGTCACTCGAACCATGGGGCGTCTGCTCGATCTTTCCCAACAACACCGCCGCATGCACAACAAACTGTGGCTGGCCGACAACAGCGCAGCCATCGTTGGCGGACGCAACCTGGGGGATGAGTATTTCGACGCCAAGCCCGATCTCAACTTCACCGACATGGACCTGCTGTGCATCGGCCCGGTCGCCGAGCAGTTGGGCCACAGCTTCGATCAGTACTGGAACAGCGCCCTGAGCCAGCCGATCAGTGATTTCGTGCTCGACAAGCCAACCGCCGAAGACTTGCTCCAGAGCCGCCAGCGCCTGGAACAATCGCTGCAGAGCGCACGTATCGAGAGCAAGGCCTTGTACGACCACCTCATGACCTACCGGAGCCAACCGCAGCTCGAGACCTGGCGCAAGCAACTGATCTGGGCCCATAACACGGCGATGTGGGATGCCCCGAGCAAGGTCCTGGCCGACGGCGAACCGGCACGCGCGCTATTGATGGCCACACAGCTGCGGCCTGAACTCGATAGCGTCAATAACGAGCTGATCATGATCTCGGCCTATTTCGTCCCGCAAAAGCCGGGCATGGACTATCTCCTGGGTCGTGCCGATGCCGGCGTTGATGTGCGCCTGTTGACCAACTCACTGGAAGCCACCGATGTGCCGGCGGTGCATGGCGGCTATGCACCGTATCGCAAGACTCTGCTCGAGCATGGCGTGAAACTCTATGAGCTGCGGCGCCAGCCGGACGATCCCGGTCGCAGTTCTTCGTTTGGTTTCAGTGGTGGCTCGGACTCCAGCCTGCACACCAAGGCCATGATCCTGGACAAGCAGAAAGTGTTCATCGGTTCGTTCAATTTCGACCCGCGTTCAGTGTTCTGGAACACTGAAGTCGGGGTGCTGGTCGATAGTCCCGAACTGGCCGGCCAAGTGCGCCAGCTGGCGCTTGAGGGCATGGCGCCAGCCATGAGTTACCAGGCCCGACTGGAAAACGGCGAAGTCGTCTGGCTCACCGAGGACGACGACCGCCTGCATACCTTGCATGAGGAGCCCGGCGGCAAATGGCGCAGCTTCAAGGCCTGGCTCAGCGACAAGATCGGCCTGGAGAAAATGCTCTAGAGCGAAATCGCCTTACCCTGCGACAGTCGTCTCCCTCGCATTCATTGCATGTGTTGGTCTTTGATCTTTCGGGCACTGCTAATCCCCTGTGGGAGCGGGCAAGCCCGCTCCCACAGGATGTGGGCTTAACTCAAGGCTGTGAAATCGCTGGCGTGCAGCGCCTGGACGCCCACCAGTTGGATTTCGAACTCGGGGGTGGCGTCGGCGTTGACACTGCCCTGGAGAATGCCATCGGCAAAGCGCAGTTGGCCGGTGGCGTTGGCAGGGTCGAAGGCATTGCTGCCGATCAAGGTGAAAGCGTCGACAGCGGCGGTCAGCGGGTTGGCGTCCAGGCCGGTGAAATCCAGATGATCGCCCTCGGTGCTCTTGAAACCGTTGATCACATCGCGCAAAGCCCCGACGCCCATGTCCGACAGCGCACTGAACGCGAAGGTGTCTGCGCCAGTGCCACCGGTGAGGTTGTCGGTGCCTGCACCGCCAATCAGCCGGTCATCGCCCGAACCGCCCGAACCGCCCACGAGCGTATCGTTGCCCGCACCACCGTTCAACACGTTCGCGGCGCTGTTGCCCGACAGACTGTCGGCGTAGGCGCTTCCCGTCAGGTTTTCAAAGAATTTCAAGGTGTCGAGCCCGGAACCCACGGTGTTTTGTTGCGCTGACGTCGACAGGTTTGCGGTAACACCGGACAGACCGCGTTCAAAAGATACCGTGTCAATGCCATCGCGCCCGTCCAGCACGTTGTTGCCGGCTCCGGCGAACAGCGTGTTGTCCAGCGCGTTGCCCGTGCCATTGGCGGCGCCAGTGCTGTCGATATACAGATGCTCGACGTTGTTGCCGAGGGTATAGGTCGCCAGGCTGCTGTGCACACGGTCGACCCCTCCAGGCGCCGCATTGCTGTTGATCTCGATCACGGCGTCATCGGCGTTGTCGACATAGTAGGTGTCGTTGCCATCGCCGCCGCTCATGCTGTCGACCCCTGCGGCACCCTCGAGCACGTTATTGGCGGCATTGCCGGTGATGAAGTTGTCCCGCTCATTGCCGGTGCCGTTGATGTCCGACACGCCGGTGAGCACCAGGTTCTCGAGATTGGCGCCCAGGGTCCAGCTGACCGAGGCCTGCACCGTATCGATCTGCGAGGTCGAGGTGTTGGTTTCCACCACGCGGTCGAACGCGTTATCGACCACATAGATGTCGTTGCCATTGCCACCGGTCATGGTGTCGGCTCCCAGGTCGCCATCCAGTGTGTCGTTACCCGAACTGCCCACCAGGGTATCCGCCTGGTCGGTACCGGAAATCATGTTCCGGGCGTTGTCGAAAATGTCCTGCACGCTGTTGTTGTCGTTGGGGTTGCCCTGGAAGCCAAGGTCACCGGCAATGTAGTCGGCCAAACGCTGGCCGACGATCTCCGCCGACTCCTCGTGCAGGTGCCAGACATCGTCGGGATATGCCAGCGGATCGACTTCGTGGCGCAAGGGGAGGTCGGTGTAGTCCGCCGCCAACTTGACATCGGCGCGCTCGGCGGCGATGGCTTCCTGGGCGGCGCGGACATAGCCAACCCCCTCAACGATGGAGGCAATCTTCTCTTGTGAATAACCACGGGCACGCGCCGCATCCTGCTCGTAGTGACCGGTTTCCATCAGGTACACGCTGAAGTTGCCGAACTGGGCATGCAGGTAATCAAGCACCTTCAGGGTCGCGGCCTTGTACGCCGCTGCTGCCGCTGCTTTGTCTGTGGCGCGGGCGATCTCCTGGGCGGCTTCCTCGCCCTGGCCCCAAATGATGCCCATGGTGACGTTATTGATCGATTGCAGTTCGGTGAGCTGGTCCCGCAACAGCGTCACGGCGCGCAACAGCGCAGACCCGGGTTGGTTGGTGTCGGTCAGCCACCAGCACAACTTGAGTTCCTCGGCGCTGAGCGTCGACAGGCCGGTGACCGTGCTGCCGCCCACCGCGATGTCGATGCCGTTGCCATCGGCATCGGTGAATTGGCTGCGCACATCATAGGTGGTGTAGCGGTCCAGGTCGTTGACCAGCATCGAGGTGCCGGACTGACCGTCGTCCTCGGTCATGCGCAGCAGGCGCGCATTGGATTGGCCGAGTGTGGGCAGGTAGAGGATGTCTTGCTGGGCTAGCTCGCCGAACACGAAGTCGCTGGCGGTCAGAGTGTTGAAGTAGTTGCCGCTGAGGGCGATTTCGAAGCGATTGCCATCGGCGTCGGCCTCCGCGGACTTGATGTAGGTCTTATCGCCGGCCGCGTTGAGGGTGATGTAAAGCGTGTCATTGCTGCCATCGCCCAAGCCGAGAAAGCCCAGGCCCGAAACATCGATCTTGTCGACGCCCGCGGTGAAGTCATAAATCGTGTCGGTGGCCGTGATACCACCGGTGTCGTAGTCGCGGTAGCTGTCGAGTGCGTTGCTGTAGCGGAAGGTGTCGGCACCGTCGCCGCCGTACAGCGAATCGCGTCCAGCGCCGCCGTCGACGATGTCCGCGCCGGTGCCGGCCTTGATTGTGTCGTTGCCACCGAGGCCGAGGATCAGGTCTGCAGCCGCCGTACCGTTGAGGGTTTCGGCGTTGTTGGTACCGGTGATGGTGTTGGCGGGCGCATCGGCCACTACCAGGGCAAAGCTATCACTGACCGATGCACCAACCGGGTCCGTGGCTATAACCAGCACGTTGTAATTGCCTGACGCGGTGTCGTTGGGTGTACCGCTGAACGTACGGGTGGCTGCATCGAAGGTCAGCCAGCCGGGCAGGGCGCTGCCATTAGCCAACTTGGCGGTGTAGCTGAGGCTGTCATTATCCGGATCGGTGAAGCTGGTGGCCGGCACCACGTAGCTGAACAGGGTGTTCTCGGTCGCGTTCTGATCCAGTAGTGGCGTGGCTGACACCGGCGCCTGGTTGCCCGGTGATGACGTGGCGAAGACGAAATTGGCACTGGTCAGCTTGTCGAGGTAGTTGCCGTTCAGTGCCACCTCGAAGCGGTTGCCATCGGCGTCGGCGGTCAGGGACTTGATGTACGTCTTGGTGCCGGCACTGTTGAGCACCAGGTATACGGTGTTGTTCTTGCCATCCCCCAGGCCGGTGAAACCCATGGCCGAGAGATCGATCTTGTCAGCGGTGATATCGAAATCGGTGATCAGGTCGCCAAGGTTGGCACCGCCGGTGTTGTAGTTGCGGTAACTGTCCAGGCGATTGGAGAACACAAAGACGTCCGCACCAAAGCCACCGGTGAGGGTGTCCATGCCGGCACCGCCGTCGAGCTTGTCGTCGCCCGCGCCGCCACTGAGGCTGTCGTTACCCGCCAGGCCGAGCAGGGTGTCGGCCGAATCGCTACCCAGCAGCGAGTCGCTGGCGCTGGTGCCAGTGACCACGCGATTGAAGATGAAATGGCTGGCGGTCAGGGTGCTGGCGAAGTTGCCCGAGAGAATCAACTCGAAACGATTGCCACTGGCATCGGCATCGTAGTCCTTGATGTAGGTGCGGTCGCTGCTGGCGTTGTAGCTGACCTGCAAGGTGCCGCCACGGCCATTGCCTATGCCTGTGAAACCGAGGCCGGTGAGGTCGATCTTGTCCTGGGTGACGTCGAAGTCGGTGATGGTGTCATCGAAGCTTGTGGTTGCGTTGCGGTAACTGTCGGACTGAACGGTGAAACGGAACGTATCGGCGCCGGTACCGCCGGTGAGTTTGTCGATGCCTGCACCCCCCACCAGAATGTCGCCACCGGCCCCGCCATTGATAGTGTCGTTGCCGGCTCCGCCGTAGAAAATCTCGCTGGCGGCGCTGCCCAGCAGGGTGTCGTTGCCAGCCGTACCTTGCACGGTGGTCATCGGCACCGTGGCGCTGACGTAGCTGCCGTCGCCGTAGATCAGCGTGGCGCCCTTGCTGGTGTGACTGATGGTGTTGCCGATAATGGCGTTGCGATCAGTGCCGTCTTCGTTGCGCTCGGCGACGCCGTAGGTCGACAGGTCGCTGCCGATGATGATGTTGCCCTGGATCGTGTTATCGCTGCCGTTGAAGTACTTGCCGGACACGCCGAGGGTATCGTCGTAGGACTGGATGATGATTTCCGGTACGGGGTTGCCCAGGGAATTGTTGTTGAGCGTGTTGTCGATGATCTCGACGTGGTTGCTGCCGTAGATGCGGATCCCGGCGCTGGCGTTGTCGTGAATCTCGACGCCGCTGACGGTCACCTCGCTGGACATTTTGATCAGCACCCCTTCGGCGCCGTTGCCGTACACCTCGCCACCGGTGATGGTGATGTTGCTGGGGGAGGGGATGTCCTCGCTGCCGCGCTGCACGACGATGCCATTGCCGCCGTTGTTGTACGCAATGTTATTGGTGAGTGTGAAATCGTGGGTGCTGGTAACGACGTTGAAACCGTGCCGGTCGTTGTCGTAGGCGACGTTGTTTTCGAAAGTGCTGTCGCTGAGGAAGTCAGCGACGAAACCGTCCAGGCCGTTGCCGTGGGACACGCTGTTCTTGATGACCATGTTGACGGTCTGCTCGTGGGGGTCGAAACCGTACCCGGAGCAATCCTTGATCTCGACGCTGTCGAGGGTGACGTTGGAGTCGTAGCCCGCTTCGCCGGGAATGTAGCCGTTGAACCAACCGTCGATCTTGCCCGTGGTGTTGTCACGGTTGCCGTCGATGGTGAGGTTGCTGACGCCGAAGTCGTGGGTTTGCTCGCCATAGGCGGAGCGGATGACCCCGGTGATCTTTGTGTCGGAGCCGTCAGCCACCTTGACGGTGGTTGCGCCCATGCCGTCGCCGTACAGGTAGACGTTGCTCTTGAGCATCAGGCAGCCGTCTGAGGGTTCCTCTCCTCCCGAAACGATGTAAGTTCCGGTCGGCATGTACACCTGCCCCCCACCTGCAGCCGCCGCATTAATTGCATTTTGTATCGCCGCCGTGTCGTCAGTGATGCCATCTCCTTTGGCGCCAAAATTTTGTACATTGAAAATCATGAGTTTATCTCCGTATCAGGCGAGAACCTCGGTAGATGCCAATATTCCATCGGCAGCTACCGTGTTATGACCCAACGGAGCGCAAAAGTTGTGACCGCATATCGGGGGGAGTGTCAAAAAACCGAACTAACTGATTAGCGGCTGTGAAGTATTTCAAAAAAATAACGTTCTGTTGACGCTCGCCGCCGCGCGGCGGTCCGCATTACAAGCGATCAATCACTGAACACGCAGTACGGATGCTATTGACTCTCCGGCCTCAAGACGTTCCAGCAGGCCGGGTTCTGCACGATCACTGGCCAGTGCCTGGTCGATGACTGCGGCGAGTGTCTGACTGTCGAGAATCAGCAAGCCGTTATCGTCACCCAGCACCAAATCGCCCGGGTGCACCTGAACCCCGCCACACTGCACTGGTACATTCAACTGGCTCTCGGCGTTGCCGTGCAGTTTGGTGGTCAGCAGGCTGGTGCCACGGGCGAAAACCGGCAGTCCGGCTTCACGCAGTTCAAGGATATCGGTCACCAGGCCATCGACCACGATGGCCCTGGCGCCTCGCGCTTGAGCCGCACAGGCGGTGACTGTGCCGACACAGGCGTGACGTCGATCACCGTTCATGTCAATTACCAGCACGTCGCCGTCTTGCAGGCTTGCCAAGGCGCGGTTGACAGCAATGGCATCGGCGTCGATCACGCTCAGCGTCACGGCGCGACCTACCACTTTGACGGCGCTCAGCATTGAGCGAATTTCGGCACTGACAAAGCCGTCTTCGAGCAAATGCCCGAGGGTGGCGAAGCTGACCTGATGGAGTTTTTCAAGCAATTGAGTAGGGGCGTTCATGGCTTACCTCTGCTTTGCTGAATCAATGAGTTCGGCCACGCAATCGATCTCAAGTGCCACCCCCCAGAGTGCCACGCAGACCGTGGTTCGTGCCGGCGGCGCATGGCCGAGCACTTCGGTATAGACCCGGTTGAAGGGTTCCAGTTGAGCTGGATCGGTGAGATAGCCGTTAACCTTGATTACGTGATCGAAGTCCGAGCCCGCTGCGATCAGGATGGCTTCCAGGTTGCGCAAGGTCTGGCGCACTTGTTCTTCGAAGCCTTCGGGTTGCTGGTCCAGTCCGCCTACAGCGGGTATTTGGCCGGCAGTGAACACCAGATGGCCGCTGACCACTGCCTGGGAATAAGGACCGACCGGGCCAATTGTGCCGGGTGCTGCCTGGATGCGTTTCATGAGAGAGCCTCGCTGAGAATAGAGGCCCGCCGACCCGACATGGGCGGCGGGCCGGTGAATCAGAACAATGCCAGGGTGTAGCTGACGAACACGCGGTTCTGGTCCTGATTGGCGTCGGCCTCGGAGTGCAGAACGCCATAGCGCCAACCGAAACCCAGGCCTGTGAACGTGCCGTCCTGGATCACGTAATCCAGGGCCAGGTCACGTTCCCATTCCTGCTGATCGCTGCCAGACGTGGTCTTGATCTGGTTGCCTTTGAGATAAACCAGCGACGCACGAAGGCCAGGTACGCCCGAGGCGACGAAGTCATAGGCGTATTGGCCGAACCAGGTGCGTTCGCCGGCCCGGTTGAAACTGGTGAGCATGCGGTCGGTGAACAGATACAGGCTTGCGCCACCGGCCCCTTTGTCCACCAGGGAACCCTGGTTGAGCTGGACGAAGTTGCTGCCATCGGAAACGCTCTGGTAACCGCCAGTCAACCCGTGGCCACCAAGGCTGTAGGTGAAGATGGCGCTCCAGGTGCGGTTGTCGATTTCACCGGCACCGTTTCGGCTATAGCCACCGACCCGGAAACCGTCGGCCCGCCCGCTGGCCGAGCTGTTGGCGCCGTCGGAAGATGTATCGAAGTAGCGCAGGTCGGTCTTCAACGACTGCCCTTCGCCCAGTGCGAGCACATGCTGCAGTCCGAAAAAGTGCTGGGTGTAGTAGTCCTCGAGATTGGCCAGGTAATACTGGGCGGTCAGGTCCTTAGTGACTTTGTAGTCGGCACCGGCGAAGAGAAACTCGTTGCTCTCCTGACTCCCACCGCTGACCGCCAACCCGGTGCTATCACTGGAGCCACGCCCGGTAGCGTGCTCCAGACGGCCGGCGGTCAAGGTCAGCTTGTCGAGATCGCTGCTGGTGATCTGGCCGCCTTCAAAGGTCTGTGGCAACAGGCGACCGTCGTTCGCGACCAAGATCGGCAGCTTGGGCGTCAGCGTGCCGTAACGCATTTCGGTCTTGTTCAAACGGGCTTTTGCGGTTAAACCCAAGCGGCTCCATTCATCGGCAGCGCCATTACCTTCAGTCGGGATCATCGAGCTGCCGCGATGGCGGCCCTGGCCGCTGTCCAGAGTCAGGCCCACCAGCCCCAGCGCATCGATGCCAAACCCCAGGGTGCCGGCGGTGAAACCGGAGGTGTAATTGAGCATGAGCCCCTGCGCCCATTCCTCGGTCTTGCTCTGGCCGGCGCTGCCGGGCCGGTCGCGGTAGTCGTTGTTGAAGTAGAAGTTACGCAGGCCCAGTGTGGCCTTGCTGTCGCTAATGAAATCGGCTGAAGCGACCTGGCTCAGGGTCAAAAGGCAAGCGCCGGCGCTCACACCAAAAAGGTGCAGGGTTTTTTCCATGGTGTACGAATCCAGAGGGTGCGTGAATGGCAGCAGGGTCAAGTGCAGGTGGATTTATTCTTGTTGTGGGTCACTTGGTGCTATTCAGCCCGTCCAGCGCTCAAGTCGCGCTTGAAGGTTTCGGTCAGCAGTAACAGGGCAATCAGGGAGATGACCGCAGAGCCGATCAGGTACCAGGCCACTGACGAGCCTTTGCCGGTCATCGCCAGCAGGGCCGTGGTCACGATAGGCGTGGCCGCGCTGCCCAGCAGCCCGGAAAGCATGTAAGCCACCGATAGGCCGGAATAACGCACACGGGTGCCGAACAGCTCGGCGAGGAAAGTTGCGATAGGCCCGTAGTTGGCGGCGAACGCGGTCATCAACAGGCCATAACCGAGAAACACCAGCGGCAGCTCGCGAGTATCCATCAGCCAGAACATCGGGAAGGCGACCAGCGCTTCACCGACGATACCGGCGATGATCACCGGCTTGCGGCCGAAGCGGTCAGACAGTGCACCGAAGGCTGGCAAGAGCACAATGCACAGCGCACAGGAGGCCAGTACCACGCTGAGCATGATGGTGCGGCTGAAGCCCAGGGTCTGGGTCCCATAGGTCAGGCCGAAGGCGACGATGATGTTGAAAGATGCACCGGTCGACATGGTTGCCACGCCGCCGAGCAGGACTTGCTTCCAGTATTTGCTGAAGACTTCGGCCAGCGGCAGCTTGATTTGCGGTTCGCTGGTTTGAGCCTTGTGGAACGCAGGTGTCTCGGTGATGTTGAGGCGGATGTACAGGCCCACGGCAATCAGCAGCGCGCTGGCCAGGAACGGGATGCGCCAGCCCCAGGCAAGCATGTCTTCAGCCGGCAGCAGCCAGGCGATCGCCAGGAAGGCCAGGTTGGCAATCATGGTACCGGCCGGCACGCCGATCTGTACCCATGAGCCATATAAACCACGCTGGTTGGCGGGGGCATGCTCGACGGCCATCAACACCGCACCACCCCATTCACCGCCCAGGGCCAGGCCTTGAATGATCCGCAGGGTTAAAAGCAGGATCGGTGCCCAGATGCCAATGGCGGCGTAATCCGGTAACAGACCGATGGCAAAGGTTGCCGCGCCCATGGTCAATAGCGAAATCAGCAGCATCGATTTGCGCCCAAGCTTGTCGCCGTAGTGGCCGAACAAGGCAGCCCCGACGATGCGTGCACCATAAGCCGAAGCAAAGGTGCCGAACGCCAGGAGGGTGCCGATCAAGGCATCGAACGCCGGGAAGAAAATCTTGTTGAACACCAGGGCGGAAGCCGTGGCGAAAACAAACAGGTCGTACCATTCCACCGTGGTGCCGATGACGCTGGCGACGGCGACTTTTTTCATGTTGACGCTGGGTTCGACCGTCGGGGTAGCGGTCTGGATGCACGCGGAGCTGTTCATGCCTTTTTTCTCCAAGTTGAGCGTCGGGCTCAGTGGATTGATTTATTGGATGGCAGTGTGGGTAACGGTGATGCTGTGGCCGGAGATCGGTTTTATTGTTTTTTCAGGCGCAAGCGGGCCCTGCCTCCGAGGTCGTGTGGATGACACGACCTCGGAGGTTCGGTGTTGCTTGCATAATCAGTCGCTCAGGTGCTGAGCTCGCCGCAGCACCGCATTGAGCAGCACGTCGCAGCCCATACGAACATCGTCCGGCAGGGCGTCTTCGGCTTCGTTGTGGCTCAGGCCACCGACACAGGGAATGAAGACCATAGTGGTGGGGCAATGCCCGGCGAGGTGAATGGCGTCATGCCCGGCACCGCTGACGATGTCTTGATGGGGGTAACCCAGCGCCTGGACCGCCGAACGTACAGCGGTCACGCAATCGGCATCGAAGGGTGTCGCCGGGCTGAGCCAGTGACGACTGATCGCCAGGCTCAAACCGCGTTTGTCGGCAACGATTTGCAAGCGCTCGCATACGGCGTGCCTGTGGTGATCGAAAGCGGGACTGAATTCTTCTCGGCCTTTTTCGCCAGCCGCTGCGATGTAATCACCAGCGACGTGTCGCAGCTGGCGGTTATCCGGCTCAACTCAGGCAACCCTGAAAACTACGCCATCCTTCCTTATGTGATCTCGAAGTCGCCAATGGGTCCAGTCGTGCGGGGTGATGACAAGCACTTTGCAGACATCGTCAAGTGGACCGTCTTCGCAACCTTTACTGCAGAAGAACTCGGTATCACCAAAGAAAACGTTAAACAAATGCTCACCAGTAACAATGAAGACGTCCGGCGCCTTCTGGGTGTAACGCCAGGTGTGGGGGCAGGGCTGGGCCTCAAGGATGACTGGGTGATCAATGTCATCTCCGCGGTAGGCAACTACGAAGAAATCTTCGAGCGCAACGTGGGTGCCAATACTCCCTTGCAGATGAAGCGTGGCCAGAACTCCCTGTGGTCGGACGGTGGCCTGCTGTACGCCCCGCTTTTCTGATCCGCGATGTGAATGGCTCAAACGCCGCGTAGATGGCGAATCAGAAACGAGAGGTGAAGGTCATGTCGGCAAGAGATGGCGCTGTTAAACACCAACACCGGGCAGTCACGGTGTTGGTCCAGCTTGTAGTACTCACGGCTGTCGTGATTGCGGTTTGGTATTTCGGGCACGTGATCAACGAGCGCCTTACACAGAAAGGGATCAATACCGGGTTCGGCTTTCTGTGGGCTCGCGCCGGTTTCGACCTTAGCGAAAGCATGATTGCTTTCAGCGGTGACTACTCATATGCGTACGCCCTGCTCGCGGGGTTTTCCAACACGCTCAAAGTGGCGTTTTGCGCCATTGTGTTCTCCGTGCTGCTCGGGGTATTGGCGGCGCTGGCTCAGTTGTCCAAATTCGGCCTGGCCAGACGAATTGCCAAAGTGTATGTCTCGACGATCCGCAATACGCCGCTACTGCTGCAGTTGTTCTTCTGGTTCGCTGTTTTTACTTACGGTCTACCGGTAGTCCGGGAGGCTCTGGAGCCGGTACCGGGTGTGTTCATCAGTAATCGCGGGATTAATTTCCCGTGGCCGTCCCCCTTCGCATTGGCAGCAATCGTCGCGATTTTTTGCACCGTCGTGGCGTTTATCCTCAGAAGCGTGCGTACCGGTGGCAGCGCACTGAAAAATCCGGGAGCCTTGCTGATGCTCCTGAGCCTGATTGCCTTCGTGTCCACGGCTTATGCCCTGTGGTCCGGGCAAATGACATTTGAATGGCCCACGGCAAGCAAGTTTTCAATCGGCGGCGGCGGGCACTTTTCACCCGAGTTCATGAGTATGTTCATCGGGCTCTCTGTGTACACCGGCACTGATATAGCCGAAGCGATCCGTGGGGCCGTGCAGTCCATTGCCCAGGGACAGATTGCTGCAGGTTATGCGTTGGGCCTGACGCACTTTGGCGTTCTGCGTTACATCGTGATGCCACAAGCCTTCCGGATCGCGATGCCGGCGGTGGTCAGTGAACTCCTGAACCTGATGAAAAACAGTTCGCTCGGTGTTGCCGTGGGATACCCGGAACTGGTCTCGGCGGGAAACACCGCCATGAATCAAACGGGGCAGGCCATCGAATTGATCAGCATTTTCATGCTGGTTTACGTCACGGTAAACATTATTACGACGCGGGTAATCGGTCTTTGGGAGAAACATTATGTCTGGTGATCTGAATAATGGTGCCCAGGTATCGATTGCCGCACCCTTGACGCTAATCCAGCGCCTCAAAGGCCTGGGCTCGGGTATGCCAAGCCGGATTGTGCTCGGCGCACTGTTTCTCTGGGGCGTCGTTTTGGTTGGCCCAGGTATCTTCAAATGGTTGTTGCTTGATGCAACCTTTAGCGGTAATGCCGCGCTATGCCACCAGAACGGAGGCGCTTGCTGGGCGTTCATCGGCACCAAGCTCAATCTCATCCTGTTCGGGGCCTATCCTCCGGAATCGCTGTGGCGTCCGATCACCTTCGTTGCATTGATCGCGGCGGTTGCGCTCTGGTGTTTGTTCCGGGTCCGCCATCACACAGTGGCCATTGTGCTGTGGGTACTGGCCGCGTTGATTGGTTATCTATTGATGAGTGGCGGACTGTTCGGTCTTGAGCCCGTGGATCGTGCGCGTTGGGGTGGACTGCCGATCACCCTGCTGATCAGCATTGCCGGCCTTGTATGTGCGTTCCCTTTGGGCGTGCTGCTGGCGTTGGGGTGTCGGTCGCAGATGCCGCTTGTCTCTGTTCCGTGCCGGCTTTATGTGGATCTCATTCGCAGTGTTCCGGCGATCACCATTGTCTTCATGACCTTTGCGATCATTCCGTTGATCCTTCCGGACGAGCTTATTTTCGACAAGCTTTTTCGGGCAGGTATCGGTCTCTCGCTATTTACCGCCGCTTACTTTTCCGAGGCCTTGCGCGGTGCCCTGCAAGCACTTTCAGTCGGTCAGCGCCAAGCGTCGGCAAGCCTGGGGTTCGGCTATTGGGGCAGTCATGCCTACGTTATCTTGCCGCAAGTCATCGCCCATTCGCTGCAACCGATTGCCAACATCGCCATCGCGTTCGTCAAGAACAGTTCATTGTTGATGATCATCGGTCTTTTCGATTTGCTTGGATCGGCAAGATCAAGCCTTTATGACGAAAACTGGCAAGGGTTCTATAAAGAGCTCTATCTGTTTGTCGGCGTCATCTACTTCGTTATCTGCATGTATATCCAACACTACGTCGCGTCGATTGAACGTGAACGTAGGGCCCGCCTGTATCAATAATGGATGCCTCCATGAAAGAAATAATTGAAGTACCGTTTTTGTCTGAAGCGCTCAGACGTTTGAATACACCGACCTCTTTGCTGATTCGCTCGGGTTCGATGCTCTATACCTGTGGCCTGCCGCCGCTCGATCCACTGACCGGGAATATTGTTCGAGGCACGATTGTTGAACAGACTCACGCTGTATTGCAGGTGATGAAAGTTGTACTTGAATCGGCAGGATCGTGCCTCGATAACGTCGTGAAAACCACGATCTTCGTAACGGATCCATCGATGATGGATGAGGTGAACGCGGTGTATCGCAAGTATTTTCCCGAGAATCCACCCGTCCGCTCATTCGTTGCAGTCAAGCCTTGGCCGTTTCCGTTTGATATTGAAATCGATGTAGTTGCCCATCTTTAGAAAACGGATGTGCTGGGTTGTATTGTGTAAGAAGCATCAGTTCTCCTGGTAGCTATAAGCTATTCAGCTAGTTGTTTTAATATTCTTTCCCATGAACTCGAACCGAGTGGTTTCGACGTTTAAGGCTTTCTGTCAGATGCTCGATGAAGGAATGTATTCGATGAAAAATGACATTGCCGTACTTGATTCAGTTCAAGTGGCCAAACTGATCGGCCAGATTGATGTGCTGTCCGCATTGCGTCGTATGTTCCTGGCGTTGGGACAGGAAATGGCTGTGCAACCGCCACAACTGCGCAATCCGTTTCCCAATGGGCAAGGCAACTTTATCAGTTACCTGGGAACGCTGGCCGAGGAGCAAGTGTTTGGCGCCAAGCTCTCGCCCTATATCCCACGCCCGGAGGGGGCCTTGGTGACAGCCTGGACGCTGATGATGTCGATGGAGGACGGTCAACCGCGCTTGCTCTGTGATTCAGGACAACTGACTGTCGAGCGAACCGCGGGAACCACAGCGCTCGCCGTAGACTTGTTGGCGCCTGCGCGTGTCAGCAAACTGGCCGTGGTGGGAGCAGGGCGGTTGGGTCAGGCTCATGCCCGGCATGTCTTGTCGCTGCGCGAATGGGTGGATATCAGGCTGTACGCGCCCAATATTGGCTCTCTGCCAGAGTCCGAGCAGCAGGCACTGCGCGATATCGATCCGCGCGTCAGCCTTCATACCGAACTCGCCAGCGCCGTCGACGATGCGGATGTCATCATGCTCTGCACCTCGGCCGGTCGAACGGTGCTTGACCCTGCCGTGCTGAAAAAGCCTGCGCTGATCACGTCCATTTGTACCAATGCACCCCTGGCACATGAAGTACCGCCAGAGTCCTTGCTGAACATGAGCGTCTATTGCGACTACCGGGCTACAACGCCCGACAGCGCAGGGGAAATGCGCCTGGCAAAAGACCAGCATGGCTGGTTACCCGAGAGTATTTGCGGAGATTTGCCGGAGCTGATGACGGGAGCCGCCCGACTTCCCGATCCCGAGCGCCATACCTTCTTCCGCTCGATCGGACTGGGGCTGGAGGATATCGCCATTGCCAATGAGCTTTATCAGTTGCATATGAAGAACAACTGAGTAGAGGTTTAGAAGTCGTTCTGCCTATTTCAGCGTAATAATAATCCGGGGGATGGAAACATCCCCCGGCTTATATTCGGGAGGGTGCCATGGCAGCTGTTACCGATACGCTGAAGCTGTTTCTCGCCGGCGACGTCATGACTGCCCGCGGCATCGACGCAGTACTGCCGCATCCTGGCGATCCGCGGCTTTACGAAGCTTACGTCAAGAATGCCGGCGATTACGTCCGGCTGGCAGAACGAGTCAATGGCTCGATTCCCCGCCCAGTCGATTTCGCCTATGTCTGGGGCGCTGCGCTGGATGAGTTCGAACTTCGCCAGCCACACGCACGCATCATCAATCTGGAAACTGCAGTGTCCCGCCGCGGACGACCGGAGCCAAAGGGCATCAATTACCGCATGAGCCCGGAGAACTTCCCGGCCATCAGCGCAGCCGGCATCGACTGCTGCGTGCTGGCCAACAACCATGTGCTGGACTGGGGCGCAGCCGGCCTGGCCGATACACTGGAGACCCTGGCGAGCAATGGTATGTGCAGCGCCGGCGCCGGGCACAACCGGCAATCAGCCGAAGCGCCTGCCGTGTTGCTGCAGCCTGGCGGGCGACGCTTGCTGGTGTTTGGCCTCGGCGCGCCCGACAGCGGCATTGCGCCGGGCTGGGCCGCCACGGATAGGCGCGCGGGCGTCGCGCGGCTGGAGGATCTGTCGATGCAAAGCCTGCGCCCTGTGGCCAAACGGATTCTCGAGGGCAAAAAACCGCGGGATCTGGTGGTCGCCTCCATTCACTGGGGCGGCAACTGGGGGTTCGATATCCCGCGCGAGCAAGTCCGGTTCGCCCATGCCTTGATCGACGAGGCCGGGGTTGACGTGGTGCACGGGCATTCCTCGCACCACGTCAAAGGCATCGAGGTGTACCACGAACGCCTGATTCTCTATGGCTGCGGTGATCTTCTGAACGATTACGAAGGCATCGAGGGCCACACAGCCTTTCGCGGCGACCTGGGGCTTCTATACTTCGCCTCGCTGGACCCGGGCGGGCAGTTGCAGTCGCTGGACCTGATACCCACCCGCCTGCGTCGCTTTCGCCTCTGTCGCGCCGAAGGGGATGACCGTCAATGGCTGCACGACACCCTTTCTCGCGAGTGCGCCCGCCTGGGCAGCAGCATCCAGGCGGGCGCGAAAAATGCCTTCGAGTTGCGTTGGTGAGAACACTCCCTTAGCGACCCCGAATGATCAATGTTGCAGGATCTTGGAGAGGAAGTCCTTGGCGCGGGGGGAGCGTGCTTCGGGAGTGCCGAAGAACTCTTCCTTTTTGCAATCTTCAATGATTTTTCCCGCGTCCATGAAAATTACCCGGTCACTGACCTTCCTCGCGAAGCCCATTTCGTGGGTCACGCACATCATGGTCATGCCCTCGTTCGCCAGCTTTATCATGACGTCCAGTACCTCTCCGACCATTTCCGGGTCCAGTGCCGAGGTGGGTTCGTCAAACAGCATCACGATCGGATCCATCGATAAGGCACGAGCAATTGCCACGCGCTGCTGCTGGCCACCTGAGAGTTGCCCGGGAAACTTGTCCTTGTGGGCGCTCAGGCCAACACGATCGAGCATCTTCAGGCCCCGTTTTAACGCCTCGTCCTGGCCACGGCCCAGCACCTTCATCTGGGCGAGCGTCAGGTTTTGCGTCACTGACAGGTGCGGAAACAACTCGAAGTGTTGAAATACCATGCCGACCCGGCTGCGAAGCTTGGGCAGGTTGGTTTTCGGGTCCGAGAGGCTGATGCCATCTACGACAATCTCGCCTTGCTGGAAGGGTTCAAGCGCATTCACGGTCTTGATCAGCGTCGACTTGCCAGAACCGGAGGGGCCGCACACCACGACGACTTCGCTCTTTTGTATGGCGGTAGTGCAGTCGCTCAGCACCTGAAAATTGCCGTACCACTTGGAAACATTTTTTATGTTGATCACGGTGGTTGTCCTGATGTGGTTGCAGATGGCGCAAGAGGGACGAGGACCTGATCGCAAAAGGCTAACCAGGGTGTATCTGTCCTTTCCTACTGTAGAAAGTATACGATTACTGATTCGCTAACGACAACCACAAAGCGATGAATCAGGCTTGTATTTCAGATGAATGGGGAGAGGGGCTGGACTGCAGTTCGGGGGGACCAGGCTGAGGCTGCCGTCCTTGTTCGTTTTCGTATAATCGTATACGGTTGTGCATAGTGATGTAGTTGTTCCTCGTATCTGCCAAACCCAGACACGCCTTTAAATCGCCCCTGGCCACTTAGTGTCATATGTCTAACCAATCACCACTGAAGTACATTGCAGGACTGATCCCGCTGGCACGTGTGTCCGCACCGCAATTTGTTGCGGCCGTTATCAGGGAAGCCATCGTCACCGGCGCGCTCTCCGGTAGCGAACCTCTGCGTCAGGACCTGATCGCTACCGAACTCAACACCAGCAAGGTGCCGGTTCGCGAGGCGCTGCGCGAGCTTGAAGGTCAGGGCCTGGTCCAGTTCATGCCGAATCGGGGCTTCATGGTGACACCGCCGTCCCTGAATGAAATGAATGAGTGCTTTGAGTTAAGAGCGGTTTTAGAGCCGCTGGCCGTCCGCCATTCGGTACCGCTCTCGACACCGGAGCAACTCGATGCTGTCGAACGCATCATCGATGAGTTCGAGAAAGTTCAGGATCCTCTCCTGAGCAGTCAATGGAACCTTTCGCTGCATACGGCGCTTTATGCACCTGCGCAAATGAAACACCTGGAAAATATGATCACCCGTGCGCACACCATTGCGCAGCGCTATACGCACATCTATATGCAGCTGCGATCCGCAGGGATTGATAGCCAGGACGAGCACCGTGCGATCCTCGCGGCGTACCGGGCAAAAGACGTGGAGGCGGCCGTTGCGTTGATGACAACGCATCTCAAGCAAGCATCGGATGAGGCGGCTGAGTACCTGAAGGACCACTTTGAGGTGTAGGAGCAGCCGGTCGACACTCGATAGCTTCGGGCGACGTACCGACTATGGACTCGAAGACTGCGCGTTTATTCAGAAAACACGCGTTATCGTTAACGTCCATCGCGAGCAGGGGCGCAGCGCTTAGCCTGCGCACCTTGTTTTTTTCTCCTTATTTAGACTTCAATACTTTCGGATTGGAGTTGCCCCAGATCGTGTACAAGTCCGCCAACAATGCGCCGTTGATGGTCTCAAGCTCCGTCTGGGTAATCTCTTCACCGCCTTGCTTGCCGTACAAAACGACCTCATCTCCCGCCTGCACGCCTTTGATGCCACTGACGTCCACCATCAACGTGTTCATGGTGACCTTGCCGATCACCGGCGCGCGTTGGCCGCGGATCAGCACTGAGGCTTTGTTGGAGAACGCTCTTCGATAACCGTCGGAGTAGCCGGCCGGGATGTTGGCGATCAACGAGTCTTTGCTCAGGGTAAAGGTGCGGTCGTAGCTGATCGTACTGCCCGCAGGATAGGCGCTGACCGCCGCGACCCGCGATTTGAACTGCATCACCCGTTGAAATTCGTTATGCCCACCCACTGGGTAGCCATAGAGCGCAGCCCCCGGGCGAACCATGTCCAGCCAACCTTCCGGCACCTCAAGGGTGGTGAAGGTATTGGCGCAGTGCAGGGTGATCCGGCTGCGGTCCAGTTTGGCGTGCTCGATCAGCCAGCCGGACTGCTCCTTGAACTTGGCCAGACCCTGAAGGACATCCTCGCGTTCCTCGACCGGGAAGTGGGTCATGATTCCGACGATGTTCAGGTGAGCCAGTCGGGTCAGATCCACCGCCTGTTGTTGTCCTGCAGCCGTGCTCATTTCCAGACCGTTGCGGCTCATGCCCGCCGAATTCAGCGCCAGATGAACCGGAAGCTTCACGCCCTGGCGAGTAGCCAGTTCATTGAGCTGACGTGCAACCTCCAGGTTGCCGACCAGTTCTTCGATGTTGTAGCGCAGTGCATTCTCGACTTCTTCAACAGTAGCGCTGCGCAAACGCATCAGGCGTCCCTTGAAGCCTTTTTCCCGTGCGACACGCGCCTCCTCGTTGCTCGCCACGCCGATACAGGTGATGCCCATCCGAATGGCGGAAGGGATCAATAATCCAATGCCATTCCCATAAGCATCGGCTTTCATCACGGCGCACATCTGGCTTTTACCCGCCAGCCGTTGCTGAAGTTTGGTGATGTTTGCTTCGAAGGCGACCTGATCAATCTCCAGCCAGGTATTGGCCTGACCTGATTGATTGTCGGCGCGAGAATGTTCAGGTGTGGGATCGAGTAAAGGTGCGGCATTGACTACCGGCATCATTGCCGTCAAAGCCAGGGCGAGCGTCAGCGTGCTGAGCATGAAACGTGGCATATCGAGTCTTCCATAGTGGATGAGGAAAGACCTCATGCTGGCGTGGATTTGGCATCAGCCAGGTCCATTGGGCATGGGGCGAACAGCCATGGAATTCTTATGCAACGGCGCCGTTTGTTTATGTGGAACCGGGTGGCTCGCGCAGCGGATGGCGCTGTAAAAAAGGCTCAAACGACCGAGGGATTGTTCAGGGTTGCGCCTGGCAGCCGAAGGGGCCGCCAGGTGAACGCTTTGAAGTGTCGAGTGGAGTTAAGCCCGAAGCCTTGCATCGGCTGTTGCAGAAGGCAGCAGCAGCGAGAACAGGTTCTTGGGATCTTGCAGCTCTGGTACCAGTTGGATGTCGCTGCCAATGTTGAGCGTTCGTGCAACATCCAGCACATAGCGCAAGGCAGAGTAGTCCTCGATGGCGAAGCCGACCGAGTCGAACAAGGTGACTTCCTCGGCATGCTGGCGACCCTGGGTCTGACCGTTGATGACTTTCCAGAACTCGATAACCGGTGAGTCGGCGGGCATCTGTTGAATTTCGCCTTCAATGCGGCTTTGCGGTTCGTACTCAACCATGACCCGCGCACGCTCGACGATGTCCCGGTGCAGTTCGGTCTTGCCGGGACAGTCGCCGCCCACGGCGTTGAGGTGCATCCCGGGCTCGATCATTTCAGGGGTTAAAATCGTTGCGTAGGCCTTGTCGGCCGTGACCGTGGTCACGATATCGGCGCCACGTACCGCTTGCGCGACGGATTTGGCAACGGTCACCTGTATGGCGGGGTAGGCCCGCAGGTTGGCTACCAGCTTCGCCGTTGCCGCTGGATCGATGTCGTAGAGACTGATTTCAGTAATGCCGAGCAGTGTATGAAATGCCAGGGCCTGGAATTCGCTCTGTGAGCCGTTGCCGATGAGCGCCATTCGGCGACTGTCCGGTCGGGCGAGGTAGCGGGCCGCGAGTGCGGAAGTGGCAGCGGTGCGAATGGCGGTCGTCAGCGTCATTTCACTCAGCAAAACCGGCTTGCCGGTATCGACGTCTCCCAACGCACCAAACGCCATGACCGTCAGCATGCCATTGTGGGTGTTCTTCGGATGTCCGTTGACATACTTGAAAGCGTAGAGCGATGCATCAGACACGGGCATCAGCTCGATGACGCCCTCGGGTGAGTGGTTCGCCAGGCGCGCGCACTTTTCGAAATCCGGCCAGCGTACGTAGTCTTGACGGATGTACTCGGCCATTTCGATCAGGCAACGAGGCAAGCCTTTTTCCTGGACGAGACGGCTCAGATCATTGACGTCAATGTAACGGGTCATATTGGGTTCCTTTGGGCGTTTTTTGGTGTGCCGGTCTGGACTACCTTGCGCTTTGGCGGCTGAGACTCAGGAGGTGGTCCATGTGTTTGCAACGGACCTATTGTCGAGGCAATGGAGAGAAGATTTCGGCCAATACCGACCCCGGACACAGCGAGAGAAGTCGAAAAACAGACAGCGCACAGCGGAATCGGCCGCGTGACATTTACCAGTCGCACCTCGCTCGCACGGCTCAATCGCGATGTGCTTCACGACGCATCGTCATGCAGATGAAGTAGAAGGCCAAAAGACAATCACACTTCCTGTGCCGCTCCCTTTAAGTGGAAAAACAGTGACTTACAGCAGACGACAGAATCGGCTGTGCAAGCCATTCATTCAGCACAGGCACGCTGTTTGAACGTGGGGTTACGACACCAGCACCCTCCCGGCAATTGGCATTCTGACGGTCCGTTTCAAGCGCTTGTCGTTCGCTGCTTGAGATGGAGTGCAACTCCGACGACTGGCTGCTTCCGGTCGAAAACAACAACAAAAAACGGCTGCGGTGAAGACCGCATCGACTCTCTGCCCCTGTCAAAAAGTGTGGTCCGACGCAGGCGCCGGATCGCGATAAATCCAAATAATCCGGGACTCAAGAAAATGAACATCAAATGGCTGACTTTGCCGGCACTCGCGTTGCTATGCTGCACCACGGGCGCCAGTGCCAAGGAATGGAAGGAGCTGCGATTTGGCGTCAACCCAAGCTACCCACCCTTTGAATCCACCACGGCCGATGGTGGGGTCCAGGGCTTCGGCGTGGATCTGGGCAATGCAATATGTGCCGAGTTGAAACTGACCTGTGTGTGGGTCAGCAATGATTTCGACGGGTTGATTCCGGGGCTCAAGGCCGGCAAGTTCGATGCCATCGAATCTTCGATGACTGTTACCGACGCGCGCAAAAAACAGATCGACTTTACCGATCGCCTGTACGCCGGACCGACCGCCATCGTTACCCGCAAAGACTCCGGACTGCTGCCTACCGCCGAGTCGCTGCGCGGCAAAACCATCGGTTACATGCAGGGCACGATTCAGGAAACCTACGCCAAGGCCAAACTGGCGCCGGGCGGGGTGAAACTGCGGGCCTACCAGAATCAGGATCAGGTCTATGCCGACCTGGTATTTGGCCGTCTCGATGCGTCGATCCAGGACAAGCTGCAAGCGCAGATGAGTTTCCTGACCTCGCCACAAGGGGCGGACTTCCACAACAGTGAAGGCATCAGCGACCCGTTGGTGCCGGCAGAGATCGCCATTGGTGTGCGCAAGGACAACGAAGAGCTCAAAGGCATGCTCAACGCCGCCATCAAGGCCCTGCACGACAAGGGCATCTATGCGCAGATCCAGCAGAAACACTTCGGTGACCTGGACCTCTACAACAACTGATCCTCGCGTCCCGGTCGCTGTGTTGCAGCGACCGGGGCGCATCAAGACAGGTGACTGGCGTGAATTCCTTCCTGAACGTTCTGGGGGTCGACCTTTCGGCCCTGCAAGGCTATGGCCCTTTGTTGCTGCACGGCACCTGGGTCACCCTCAAACTGTCGGCGCTTGCGCTTCTGGTGAGCATGGCGCTGGGGCTGCTCGGCGCGGCGGCCAAGCTGTCGCCGCTGAAGCTGTTGAATCTGCCGGCGACCATTTACACGACATTGATCCGTGGCGTGCCCGACCTGGTGTTGATGCTGCTGATTTTCTACAGCCTGCAAGGCTGGCTCAGCGCCCTGACCGAGTCCATGGGCTGGCCCTACATGGAAATCGACCCATTCGTGGCCGGGATCATCACCCTTGGTTTTATCTACGGGGCGTATTTCACCGAGACCTTTCGCGGGGCGATTCTGAGTGTGCCACGCGGGCAGGAGGAAGCCGCGGCGTGCTTTGGCCTGAACCGTTGGCAGCGTTTTCGTTTCGTGGTGTTCCCGCAAATGATGCGTTTCGCCTTGCCGAGCCTTGGCAACAACTGGCTGGTGCTGCTCAAGGCCACGGCGCTGGTATCGATCATTGGTTTGTCGGACCTGGTCAAGGTCGCGCAGGAGGCCGGCAAAAGCACGTTCAATATGCTTGATTTCCTGTTGCTGGCCGCAGCGCTTTACTTGCTGATCACCAGCGCTTCGAACTATGTCTTGCGCGTGCTGGAACGGCGCTACAACCAGGGTGTGCGGGGGATGGCGCGATGATCGAGTTGATTGCCGAATACTGGAGACCCTTTCTGTTCAGCGACGGCGAGACCCTCACCGGGTTGGCCATGACCCTGTGGCTGTTGGTGGCGAGTATTGCCATGGGCTTTTTCCTGTCGTTGCCCCTGGCGATCTTGCGCGTCTCGCGCTGGGGCTTTTTGCGTTGGCCGGTTCAGCTGTTTACCTACATCTTTCGCGGCACGCCGTTGTATATCCAGTTGCTGATTTGCTACAGCGGGATCTACGGCATTGCCGTGGTCCGTTCGCAGCCATTGCTCGAAGCGTTTTTCCGCGACGCCATGAATTGCACCTTGCTGGCGTTCACCCTCAACACCTGCGCCTACACCGTGGAAATCTTCGCCGGAGCGATCCGCAGCATTCCCTACGGTGAAATCGAAGCGGCCCATGCCTACGGCCTGAGTGGCTGGCGCCTGTATCTGCAACTGATCCTGCCTTCGGCGCTGCGCCGTGCGCTGCCGTACTACAGCAACGAAGTGATCCTGATGTTGCACGCGACTTCGGTGGCGTTCACCGCGACGATTCCGGACATCCTGAAAATCGCCCGGGACGCCAATGCCGCGACCTTCATGACGTTTCAGGCTTTCGGTATCGCCGGTCTGCTGTACCTCGTGCTGTCGTTCGGGCTGGTCGGCGCGTTCCGCCTGGCGGAGAAGCGCTGGCTGAGCTTCCTCGGTCCGGCTCACTGACTTCCATCATTTATCCAGAGCGGCGCCGATAAGCGTGCCGCTCCAGGAGTACTCGCATGTACAAACTCACGGTTGAAAATCTGTATAAACGTTTTGGTGACAATGAAGTGCTCAAGGGCGTCTCATTAAACGCGAGGGCAGGGGACGTGGTGAGCATGATCGGTGCCAGCGGTTCGGGCAAAAGCACCATGCTGCGCTGCATCAACTTTCTGGAACGGGCGGACGAAGGCGCCATTGCTCTGGATGGCGAGCGAGTGCTCACCCGTCAGGGTGTCGGTGGCATGCGTGTCGCCAACCCGAAGCAATTGCAGCGCTTGCGCACGCGACTGGCGATGGTGTTCCAGCACTTCAACCTGTGGAGCCACCTGACAGTACTGGAGAACATCGTGCTGGCGCCGTGTCGAGTCCTGGGCATGAGTCGCAAGGCCGCCGAGGAGAGCGCGCGGGCGTATCTGGACAAGGTCGGCCTACCGCAACGGGTGGCCGATCAGTACCCGGCGTTTCTGTCGGGCGGGCAGCAACAACGGGTGGCGATTGCCCGTGCCCTGGCGGTGGAACCCGAAATCCTGTTGTTCGACGAGCCAACTTCGGCACTCGACCCGGAACTGGTGGGTGAAGTGCTGAAGGTGATTCAGGCACTGGCCGAAGAAGGCCGGACCATGTTGATGGTGACCCACGAAATGGGGTTTGCCCGGCAGGTCTCAAGCCAGGTGTTGTTCCTGCATCAGGGCCGTGTCGAGGAGCAGGGTGATGCTACGATACTCGACCGGCCAAACAGTGAACGTTTGCAGCAATTTCTATCGGGTCGTTTGAAGTGAGGCAAGGCGTACATGGCGGATATCCGCGATCTGTCGATCGTGCTTGATCGTATCGATCAGGCAATCATTGAAGTGTTGCGCCACGAAGGGCGCATCACCTATCAAAAGCTGTCCGAACGCGTGCACCTGACCCCCAGGCCTTGCCTGGAACGGGTGCGCAAGCTCGAACAGCTTGGGGTCATTCGCGGCTATGGCGCGATTCTCGATGAGAAGAAACTGACGCCGGGCTTGTCGTTGCTGGTGCTGGTGGCGTTGTCGAACCAGAGCGGACGCGCGGCGCAAAAGGCCTTCGAAGCCAAGGTCCGCGCCTGCCCGCAGGTGCTGGAATGTCGCCTGATCAGCGGCGCGTTCGACTACAGCCTGCGCATGCGCTGCCGTGACATGGAGCATTACCGGGTGTTGACCGAAGTCTGGTTTGACGACCCGGATTTACACATCGACAAACTGGTCAGCCACCCGGAGCTGGCGATGGTCAAGACCACGATGGAATAGGCATCGAACGACGTACAACCTGTGGGAGCGGGCTTGCTCGCGAAGGCGATGTGTCAGTCGACATTGATGTTGGATGACACTCCGCCTTCGCGAGCAAGTCGGATCGCCGCACCGCCGCTCCCACATTTGATTTGTGTCGTTCACCGAATCGGCTGAAGGGGTCAGAATCTTCAGCCGTTTCCATCAGCGCAAAAGCCGTTATCAACCGGGTTTTTCCCACCTCGAAACAGACAATGAGCCTCTCTCGCCCCTCATTGAGTCTGTGCCCATGCAAACCACCAATACGGTATTAATGATTCGCCCGACACGTTTCTCCTTCAATCAGGACACGGCGGCGAACAACCGTTTCCAGCGTCCGGCAACGGTTGCCGAAGACGTACAACTCAAGGCCCTTGCCGAGTTCGATGGCTATGTTGACGCATTGCGTCGGCACGACGTTGAAGTCCTGGTGCACAACGATCGCGAAGCGCCGCATACCCCGGACTCGATCTTCCCCAACAACTGGTGGAGCAGCCACCCGGATGGCACCTTGGTCCTGTATCCGATGCAGGGCCACAACCGGCGTCTGGAGCGGGACAAAGGTGTACTCGACGGGTTGCTGGGTGAATACCGGGTCGAGCAGTTGCTGGACCTGTCCAGCCTCGAAGAGCAGGAGGTGTTCCTGGAGGGCACCGGCAGCATGGTCCTGGATCGGCAACAGCGGATCTGCTACGCCGGGTACTCGACCCGTACCCACGCCCGCGCCCTGGATCAGCTGGTCACCCATCTGGGCTATGAACTGTGTGCGTTCAACGCGGTGGACCGCCAGGGCGTGGCGATTTATCACACCAACGTCATGATGAGTGTCGGCACCCGCCTGGCGGTGGCCTGCCTGGCGTCCGTGCCCCATCCGGGCGAAAGTGCGGCGCTGCGTAACCGACTCGAAACCAGCGGTAAACAGGTCATCGCCTTGAATTGGGCGCAACTGGAGTCCTTTGCCGGCAACATGCTCGAAGTGCACAACGCAGCGGGTGAGCCGCTGCTGGTGATGTCGCGTACGGCCTGGCAATCGCTGGACGCCAATCAGCGTCGCTTGATCGAAGCTCACACCACGCCGTTGCCGGTGAACATCGACACCATCGAGCGCATCGGTGGCGGCAGCGCGCGCTGCATGCTGGCCGAGGTGTTCCTGCCCAGGCATTCGTCCACCCAGGAACAAGTGCGATGATCGTCCGCCCTGCAACGCCTGACGATCTGCCGGCTCTACTGGCCTTGGCCCATAGTGCCGGCACCGGGTTGACCACCTTGCCGGCTGATGCGTCGCGACTGCGCCAGCGCCTGGAATGGGCGGCCAAAACCTTCGCCGGCGAAGCCGAGCGTGCCGATGCCGATTACCTGTTTGTGCTGGAGAACGAACACAATAAAGCGGTGGGTATCTGTGCCCTGGCGGGTGCTGTCGGCCTGCGGGAGCCCTGGTACAACTACCGCGTGGGCCTGTTCGTCGCAGCGTCGAAAAACCTGGGTATCAATCAACAGCTGCCAACGTTGTTTCTAGGCAACGACATGACAGGCCATTCCGAGCTGTGTTCGCTGTTTTTACACGCCGATCACCGCAGTGGTCTGAATGGTCGTTTGTTGTCGAAGGCGCGCTTCCTGTTTCTGGCGGAGTTTCGTGATCGCTTCGGTGACAAGGTCATTGCGGAAATGCGCGGTTATTCGGATGAAGAGGGCGTTTCACCGTTCTGGGAAGGCCTGGGACGGCACTTCTTCAAGATGGATTTTGCCGATGCCGACTACCTCACCGGGTTGGGCAACAAGACCTTCATCGCGGAACTGATGCCCAAGTTTCCGCTGCCAACCTGCCTGTTGCCGGAGGGGGCACGAACGGTCATCGGAAGGGTTCACCCAAACACCGAACCGGCGCTGGGTATGCTCAAGGCTGAAGGATTCGAGCATCGTGACTACATCGACATTTTCGACGGTGGTCCGCTGATCGAATGCGCCACCGGGGATATTCGTGCGGTGCGCGATAGCCAGGTGCTGCAACTGAGCATTGGCACACCGGGGGAGCACGCGGCGACTTACTTGATTCATAACCGTCAGTTTGCCGATTGCCGGATCACTGCGGCAGCGGCGCGAGTTGCAGCCGGTACGCTGATTGTCGACGCTCAAGTCGCCATGGCGTTGGGCTTGATTGCGGGGGCTTCGGTGCGGGCGGTGAGTCTGGCAGTGCCTGCCTTGCAACAATCAGCGGCTTAGATAACCGGCAGAAAAAGATCGCAGCCGGCGGCAGCCCCTGCAGGTGCGCATTCATCTCGTTTTAGAGGTGAGCGCGGTGAACGGAGCTGTTGCCGGCTACGATTTTTTGAGATTGTGGACCTCAGAACCTGAAGCGGGGATCTGCCTCAATACGTGATTTAACTTGTGGGCGATGTTGAACGTTCATGAGTCGTCCCAAGCCTCTAGCACCGTGGGCTCCACGGTCAAATACAGGTGCACTTGTTCACAGATTTATGTTCATGAGGAGCCCTCAATTATCTATAGAAGGCTTTTTCTGGAATTAGTACCGCGCCTGCCTGGCGCAGACTGAGAAGTTACTGGGACTGAGGGCACCTCAATCAGAAAACAGCTCGAACATCAGTTGGCGAAGCCAACGATTGGCTGGGTCCTTGTTATAGCGTGCATGCCAGAACAGGTTTATCTCGATATTAGGCAGCTCCACTGGCGTCGGTAGAACCACGAGCCCAAAGGGTTGTTCGCAACTGCTGGCGAATCGTTCAGGCACTGTTGCCATTAAGTCGGTGCGCTGAAGTATGTGGCCGACTGCGACGAAATGGGGAACCTCGAGGCGTATGTTGCGCTCGATGCCGGCCCGCGCCAGAAAGGTATCGACTTCGCCGTGCCCCGTGTTTGCCGCTACGACGCGAACGTGGTCATAACTGCAAAAACGCTCAAGCGTTAACGGTTCCCTGGTAGCGGGGTGGTCCTTGCGGCATATGCAGACATAGCGATGGTGAAACAGGCGCTGCTGAAAAAATCCGGCTTGCAGGTGCGGCAGTAATCCAACGGCGAGGTCGATCGTACCGTTCTGCAACCCTTCGGCCAAGGTATCGGAGGTGTTGCGCAGCGTGCTGATCGAGCAGCCCGGAGCGCGTTCAGCCAGCGCGTCCATCAGCCGCGGCATGAAGTAGATTTCACCAATATCGGTCATCGCCATCGTAAATCGACGATTGCAGTTGAGCGGGTCGAACGTGTCCTGTCGGCTCAGTGCATCGCGTAAGGTCTGAATGGCCAGTGCAACCGGTTCAGCCAACTGCTGGGCGTAAGGCGTGGGCTCCATTCCTTGATAGGTGCGAACAAACAGTTCGTCGTTCAACGTGACACGCAGTCGCTTTAACGCGTTGCTGACAGCGGGCTGGGTCAACTCAAGGCTATCCGCCGCTGTTGATACCCGGCGGTCAATGAGCAGTTGGTTAAACACCAGAAGTAGATTGAGATCCAGCTCACGTAATTCCATAACGCCTCGTGCAGATTACGCGCTCATAAGGGCTATAAATCTTTGCCCACCGTTGGGTCTGCACCGCGCTGAAATTGTCGCTGCAAGAGCCAAAGCCTAACAAGTGCCAGACCGCCGCGTCCATCGATGAGATCGATGGGGCTTTTACTCCCCTTCGATCTTTATTCACGTTCGAAATAATGCCTATTCACCTGGCTGCATTTATCACGGCCGATCGTTTGCCCATGATCGAATCCATGCCCGGTGCTGAACGCTTTTGCGTAACACCATTGGGCACCGCGCCATTCCCGGAGGCATCAGGTCTTCCGGCTCTATAACAATGACAAGAAGAGCGATGCCATGCGTACGATTGATGTTTCAGCCCTGATTGACGGGGCACGTTTCAATGCCTTCCATGCGCGCGTGCTGTTCTGGTGCGCGCTCATCATCATTTTCGACGGCTATGATCTGGTCATCTATGGAGTCGTGTTGCCTTCACTGATGTCCGAGTGGGGCCTCAGTTCGTTACAGGCGGGTGCGTTAGGTAGCTGTGCGCTGGTTGGCATGATGTTGGGTGCTCTGTTTTTCGGTTCACTGTCGGATCGTATAGGCCGACGAAAAACCATCATGATGTGTGTCGCGATCTTCAGCGCAGTCACAGCGATCAACGGCCTGGCACGGAGTCCCGAGGCTTTCGCCTTATGCCGATTCATCGCTGGCCTTGGGATCGGGGGGGTGATGCCCAACGTTGTAGCGTTGATGAACGAGTACGCGCCGAAGAAATCCCGCAGCACGTTGGTCGCGATCATGTTCAGTGGCTACTCGTTAGGCGGAATGCTATCGGCGAGCCTGGGCATGGTGCTGATCCCGCAGTGGGGATGGCAAGCCGTGTTCTATGTCGCGCTGATTCCTCTGTTGGCATTGCCGTTTCTGATACGGCAATTGCCAGAATCGATGGATTTCCTGCTGCGCACCGGGCAGATCGTCAAGGCCCAACACCTGTTGGCACAAGTTGCTCCGTCTTATGAACCAAGCGTAAACGACCAGTTGAACCAGATGGTTGCCAAAGGGACGACTGTGTCGATTTCGCAGTTATTCCAAGAGGGGCGCAAGTTGAACACCTTCATGCTGTGGCTGGCGTTTTTCTGTTGTTTGCTGATGGTTTATGCATTGAGTTCGTGGCTGCCAAAACTCATGACTGCCGCAGGCTATGGATTGAACTCCAGCTTGGCGTTTCTGCTGGCGCTAAACGTTGGCGCGATTATTGGCGCGGTAGCCGGTGGATGGCTGGGGGATCGAATCGGCATCGCCAAGGTCTTGTTCGGGTTTTTCAGTTGCGGAGCGTTGGCCTTGAGCCTGTTAGCACTCAAGGCGCCGTTACCGGTTCTTTATCTGCTCATCGCCATCGCGGGGGCGTGCACCATTGGCACCCAGATCCTGGCCAACGCCTGCACGGTGCAGTATTACCCCGCGCACATACGGTCCACAGGACTTGGTTGGGCGATGGGCGTCGGTCGCACCGGAGCCATTATCGGTCCATTGCTGGGCGGCGCGCTGCACGCGTCATCACTGCCGCTGCAGGCAAGCTTTCTCATCTTCGCAGTACCAGGTCTGATAGGGGCCATCGCTATCTTGGTGTTTCTGATTCAGAACGCTCCAGGCCGGCAGGCCGCTTCATCCAGGCAAACCGTGCCGCAGTAACGATTGCTGAAAAAGGCGAGTTCAAGGTAGGGCTCGCCTGACCAATGACTGCTCGTGCGCAAGAGTAATATTCACACCCATGATGGAATGTATGGGAGTTGCGGTATTTATCAATAGCGCTCGGATGGCGATGATTGGGTTACTCCAATAACAATCAGCCTCATGGGTAACTTGCTATGCGTACTTCTCAATCCAAATTGCACATCGGTATTGTTGGCGGCGGTATTGCCGGCGTGGCTCTGGCCCTGGACCTGTGCCGTCATTCTCATCTGAACGTGCAGTTGTTCGAAGCGGCTGCTGCCTTTGGCGAGGTCGGAGCGGGCGTCTCATTCGGTGCCAACGCTGTTCGTGCCATTGCGGGTCTGGGTATTGCCGAACCCTACCGCAAGATTGCCGACCAGACGCAGGATCCGTGGCAGGACATCTGGTTCGAATGGCGTCGTGGTGAAGATGCCGGTTATCTGGGCGCAAGCCTGGCCGAAGGGGTAGGGCAGTCATCGGTACACCGTGCTGACTTCCTCGATGCTCTGGCCAGTCAGTTGCCCGAAGGGATCGCCCGGTTCGGTAAGCGCGCCGTCAGCGTGGAGCAGGATGCCGGACAGGCTCGCGTACGGTTCACCGATGGCACTGAGTATCGCTGCGACCTGTTGATCGCCGCGGACGGTATCAAGTCTTCAATTCGTGATCATGTCCTCAACGGTCTTGGCCAGCCCCTGGTGGCACCGCGTTTCAGTGGTACCTGCGCCTACCGCGGGATGATCGACAGCCAACAGCTGCGTGCAGCCTACCGGGCTCGGGGTGTCGATGAGCACTTGGTCGACGTCCCGCAGATGTATCTGGGGCTCGACGCACACATTCTCACATTCCCGGTCAAGCAAGGCCGGCTGATCAACGTAGTGGCCTTCATTTCCGATCGCAGTCGCCCTGATCCGACCTGGCCAAGCGATTCTCCATGGGTGCGCAATGCCAGCCAGGAAGAAATGCTCTCTGCCTTCAATCATTGGGGAGACGCTGCACGGGTGCTGCTCGAATGCATTCCGGCACCCACCCTTTGGGCTCTGCATGAACTCGATGAATTGCCGGGTTATGTCCATGGCCGCGTAGGGCTGATCGGCGATGCTGCGCATGCCATGTTGCCGCACCAGGGCGCTGGCGCAGGTCAGGGCTTGGAAGACGCCTGGCTTCTGGCGCGATTGCTCGCAGATCCTCAGGTCATGGACAGCCAGCCACAAGCGGTGCTCGAGGCTTACGACGCAATCCGTCGTCCCCGTGCCTGCCGTGTGCAGCGCACATCCTGGGAAGCCGGGGAGCTTTATGAATTGCGTGATCCAGCTGTATCCGACGACGAACAACTACTGGGGAAAACCCTCGCAGAGCGTTTCGACTGGCTGTGGAATCACGATATGCAGTCCGACCTTCAAGAGGCTCGTGCCCAGTTGGGTTGGCGAGCCTCTGCCTAACGACTTGAACCAACATGCACGGAGGGAGCATCCAGCGGCTCTCTTCGTTCGTGAATGCATGGTGGTGCAAGATCAGCTAAACAATCGCCAGCGAAGGCAGATGCAGACTGATGCCGGGTCAACTCCAATTGATTGCTCTTTTGAGACCCGTTAGGCAGAAACCAAGTTAGAGTGTTCATTAATGTCTGTTCATGAGGTCCCTACACTCGATTCGCGTAGTCGCGCCAAGCGTTTCCAGCGAACGAACCGGGCAAAAAAATCGTATCTCAATCGTTATGTGAAGAATGAATCGTCCGCTGTTTGTTTCTCTAGATGGGCCCAAGGGAGCCGGCAAAACCACACTGTTGGAAGCCGTGACGAAATTACTGAGGGCAGACAACAAAAAGGTGATCCGACTTTGCGAGAAAAAAAGCGATCCCTATAGGGGTGAAACAATGACCCTCGTTAACAAGCTCGTCAGAAATCCCACCCGGGATTTGGAGTTGAGGGTTTGTGAGCGCTTTGCTGATAGCCGTACCTGGATTTCCCGGAACGTGCTGACTAAACAGCCACCAGACAGCATCATCTTGATCGATCGCTGGTACCCGTCTGATGCCGCGTTTCGCCGGATAGTCCCGTTTGCAGAGATTCTACAATTGAACATTGATCGAAACGTGCGAGTGCCAGACCTGCATGTCGGGGTTGTCACCGCCCCTGATATTTCGTGGGCAAGGGCTGCGGCACGAGGACGTGGGTTGGGCAGTACTGTGATCCATAAGCTGGAAGAACATGTCGCTTGTACAAAGGCGTTCGAGCAAGCAATTGCAGATCACGGCTGGGTTTTATGCCGTAACGAAGGAACGATCGAAGACGCAACGATGCAGGTGATTTCTGAGATCTATAGAGTCCTTCGGTACCCGTAGGCGAAGCTCGCTGCGCCGGCCTTGACGTCGATTGCTGGAGATGCATGCCAAGAGGAAAGCGGACGGCAGGGAAACGGACAGGACACTATGCGCATCTATAGAGTAATACTTGATTTAACATAATATACATTATGCGTAACGCCACATACGGACTTGGGAGCGTCTGGTGGCCAGATTTGAAGCAGGCCCAAGCCTCGATCACTCTGCTGCAGTTCGTGCCTGCACCTCAATGAGGTAATCCAGGACCGAACGGATCGCGAGAACTTTTCGCCTTGAATAGCCAACCATGTTGGCCAGAGTCCACCGCAGCAACCTCATCAGTACCGGATCGGAAAATTTCCAGCTGCTCGACTCATACGGATACCGGCTGTTGGTGAACACGTCGCGGTATTTCTCGCTTCCTGGCTGTCCAGGGCCAAGCTTTGGGCACCGGGCGCTTTTCAGATGCTGATGAGCCGCGGCCAGCGCTACAGCGTGGAGATTTGTACGTCTCGCCGGATGTGCCTTGATGCTGGTCAGGCACGGAAATAAAGCTGTTGAGCAGGGTTTCCATGCCAATCGCCGCATTGACCTAGGCAACGCGCGGTAGGTTCTGCACGTTCAGAATCCCAGCAGCTTTCAGGTAATTGTGAGCGCTTTGACGCATCCAGATTGGAAAATGGCCCCCTTGCATACTCCTTTGAATGGCCGCCGCAGATGGCTGGAGCCTTTGATTTACGGGGCTTGTTATCGATTACACGTGTGTTTTAAAGATATCGCACATATTTGGAAGATAGCGAATAAGGCTGAGCTACCTCTGGATCATCTGGTCAACTCCCCTCCTTCATTAATAACCAGAAATTATAACTAAACTAAACAACCATTTAGTTGAGCTAAGTTATAGGTGAGTATCGATGGTATTCGACTGGAGCTACCACTCCTCCTCTCCCTCACTAATTCATCGGCACAGGAGATCATTACGAAACAGACGATTGGTTGCTAATAGCCTTTAGACCGATCAACCACATTCAAGAGAGGCATTCCCTCACGCTCTCTTCGAAGATTCTCAACTATCAACGCCACACCACCTTCAATCTGCACATCGCTTGCAACATGAGGCGTCAGGAGCACCCGGGGATGTTTCCAGAGTGGGTTGTCTTGAGTGGGAGGCTCTTGTGCCAAAACATCCAGTACGGCACCTCCCAGACGACCTTCATTCAATGCTGAAAGCAAAGCCGTTTCTATAACGTGGGCGCCACGTCCCACGTTAATCAGTCCAGCTCCATGAGGCAGGCAATCGAGCCTCGCAGCATTGAGTATCCCGGCAGTTTCGGGAGTCAGTGGCAACATGTTCACAAGGATGTCGCACTGCCCTAAAAACGCTTCCAGTTCGTCCGGGCCGACGTAACAGTGGCCACCTGGCACCTCCTTCAAAGAGCGATTCCAGCCACTGAGCTGAAATCCTAATGGCTGAAGGCGATCAAGCGCGGCGCGTCCGAGATTGCCAACCCCCATGACACCAACACGCCGCTGTGAAGCGTGCACGATTGGTCTAGGTTGCCAGCGACCACTGCGCTGATCCTCTTGGTAAGCGAGGATGTCTCGATGCATGGCAAGAACACTAAACAGAACATACTCGGCCATGATTTCAGCCATCGAGCTATCTACCAGCCGTATTAGCGACACGTCAGCAGGCAAACGAGCCAAATCGAACTGATCAACTCCAGCCCCGGCAGCGTAGAGAAGCCGAAGATTAGCAAACTGCTCCGCCAGGTTGGTAAGAGGCTCCCAAGCCAGGATGTAGTGCACCTCTGCCGGGTTACCGATATCAGGCCATTGGCGGAACTCTAGTTGAGGGGCGAGCGTTGCCAGGCAATCTCGCCATTTCTGCGCATCGGCGGGGTCGGCCATATACAGGATGCACATAGAAAACTCCCTATTCGACTTTCAGATGCGCATAGCTATCAACGAAACGCTTAAATTTGTGTTTACCACAAGTGTACGCTTCGTACTTCGCGGGTAGAGCCTCACTCACGCAGGTTGGCACAGGCTCAACAACTGCATCAAAATCCAAATCAATAAAGAAAGGAATTGAATAGCGCTCTAGACCGCTAGTATTTATGACGCGATGCATTGTCGAGGTGTAGCGATCGTTGGTGAGGGTTTGAACCAGATCACCAATGTTGACGATAAAAGTGCCTTCAACTGGTGGGGCAGTAACCCACTCCCCTGCACGGTTCCTGACTTGCAAACCGCCAACTGTGTCTTGAGACAGGACTGTCAGGAAGCCGTAATCCGTGTGAGCACCAATACCGATCTCTTCCAGGGAGACCTTTCCTATCTGAGGTGGATAACGCAAAACGCGCTGAATAGTGATGGGCTTGCGTTGGCGCTGTTCAAAATAATTTTGCGGCAAATCCAGACTCAGCGCGATGCCGCCGATGAGCGTTCTCGCAAGCGCCAATACAGCTGAATGATAAGCTTCGGCAACCGTTTCGAATTGCGGCAGTCCGGACGGCATTTGATTAGGGCCAAAAAACGGAGAAATTTCATCGTAATGGGCGCCGTAATCAAAGCACTCTTTGAAGTCGCGCGTATTAGCAGGATCTACGTTTTCCGCATACATCGGGATGTAACCACGTAGCGTAAGCCCGGAGTTCACGATATTAAGTGTGTTCTTCTCGTCGGCTGGAAGCTTGAAAAAAAGTTTGGTGAGCCTGTACATCTCGTCTATCAGTTGCTGCGAAACGCCATGGTTTTTTATATAAAAAAACCCCACCTTTTCGCACGCTTCACCTATCTGGCTTGCCACCCGCATCGGATTTTCGCCGTTTATGAGTGGCGAAATATCTATGACCGGGATTTCAGTGAAGGCAGTTTGTTTGCTGGCCAAACGAATATCAAATAACTCAGTCACGCTTCTCTCCTTTCTAAATGGATGACAGACGCGGACGAGCGACATTCGTCCTTGTTTGGGCGGATGTTAATCCTGGTTTTTTTGGCACGCAAGCAAAATGTACACCTGTGTCTTCAAACGTTGACACAGGTGTACATTTATCCTAATTTTAAGTCACCTAGCCTGATGAAGCCCACTTTGGAGCGCACCGCGATGTCCAGCGATCCCTTGCTGCAACCCTACAAAATCAAGAATCTGACCCTCAGAAACCGGATCATGACCACCTCCCATGAACCGGCTTACCCTGTGGACGGCATGCCCAAGGACCTCTATCGCGCCTACCACGTGGAGCGCGCCAAAGCCGGTGTCGCCCTGACCATGACTGCCGGTTCCGCTGCCGTATCCCGAGACAGCCCGCCGGTGTTCAACAATGTGCTCGCCTACAAGGACGAAGTAGTCGGATGGTTGAAGGACCTGACCGATGAATGCCACGAACATGGCGCGGCAGTGATGATCCAGTTGACTCACCTGGGCCGTCGCACCCGCTGGGACAAGGCAGATTGGTTACCGGTGGTGTCGCCGTCACACCGTCGCGAGGCGTCGCACCGCTCCTTCCCGAAGAAAATGGAGGAATGGGACATTGAGCGGATCATCAAGGACTATGTAGACGCCGCGGAGCGCATGAAGGCGGCAGGTCTCGATGGTCTGGAGCTTCAGGCTTACGGGCATTTGATGGACCAGTTCTGGTCGCCGTTGACCAACGACCTCGACGGCCCTTACGGTGGCTCGCTGGAAAACCGCATGCGCTTTACCTTCGACATCCTGCGTGGCATCCGCCAGCGGGTAGGCGAAGATTTTCTGCTGGGAGTTCGCTACACCGGTGATGAAGAACTGCCCGGCGGCTTCACTGCCAGCGAGGGCATGCAGGTTTCTCACATGCTCAAGGACAGCGGACTGGTCGACTTCCTGAACGTCGTACGCGGTCACATCGATACGGATGCAGGGCTGACCGATGTCATCCCGATTCAGGGTATGCGCAACTCGCCCCATCTCGACTTCGCTGGCGAGATTCGCTCGTCGACAGGCTTTCCGACCTTCCACGCGGCGAAGATTCCCGACGTGGCCACCGCGCGCTACGCGATCGCCTCGGGCAAAGTGGACATGGTGGGCATGACCCGCGCGCACATGACCGATCCGCACATCGTGCGCAAAATCATCGAGAAGCGCGAAGAAGACATTCGCCCGTGCGTGGGCGCCAACTATTGCCTGGATCGCATCTACCAGGGCGGCGCGGCCTACTGCATCCACAACGCAGCGACGGGGCGGGAAACCACCATGCCTCATGACATTCCCAAAGCCACGGTCAAGCGCAAGGTGCTGGTGGTCGGTACCGGCCCTGCCGGGCTGGAAGCGGCGCGGGTCGCCGGTGAGCGCGGTCATGACGTGACGGTGCTTGAAGCGGCTGACCAACCCGGTGGGCAAATTCGTCTGACTGCGCTGAGCGAGCGTCGTCGCGAGATGATCAGCATCATTGATTGGCGAATGGCGCAATGCGAACGGCTGGGGGTGAAGTTTCACTTCAATACCTGGGCCGAAGCCGACACTGTGCAAGCCTTCGAGCCAGACGTGGTTATCGTTGCGACCGGCGGCCTGCCGGATACCGAGGTGCTCAGCAAAGGCAACGAACTCGTGGTTTCAACCTGGGACATTATTTCCGGCGACATCAAGCCCGGTCGCAACGTACTGATCTTCGACGATGCGGGGGATCATGCTGCCCTGCAGGCTGCCGAGGTCATCGCACAAAGCGGTGCGAGAGTCGAAATAGTCACCTCTGACCGCTCGTTTGCACCTGAAGTCATGGCCATGAACCTGGTGCCCTACATGCGCAGCCTGCAGGATCTGGACGTCACCTTCACCGTGACCTACCGCGTCGATACAGTGGAAAAACGTGATGGCGGACTCGTTGCAACCTTTGGCAGCGATTACGGACAGGTTCACAAGCAGCGCGTGGTCGATCAGGTGGTCGTCAACCACGGCACCCTTCCGCTGGACGACTTGTACTTCGACCTGCGTCCTCTCTCCACCAATGGCGGCGCGGTAGAGCAGCATGACCTGATCGCCGGCACGGCGCAGAACATCGTCACCAATCCCGAAGGACGCTTCCAGCTGTTCCGGATCGGCGACGCCGTGTCTGCTCGCAACACCCACGCGGCCATCTACGACGCTTTGCGCCTGGTGAAAGAAATCTGAATCCCTGTCACGTCTGGCGCGGTCAAGGGCCGCACGGAGCGTCCCATGACGCCTTCTGCAGTGAAGGCCCTTCAGCGGGCCTTCCCTGTATATCCCCTGCCCCGGCTACATTCCCCGCCGCGCAACCTCAGCGCCTGCATTGACTGCCCGCCCCACAATGGATTCGATGTCCTGATCAGCCATCGACTGCAGCGCTGCTGCCGTCACGCCACGGTAAGCCATCAACGACTCAATCATTTGCCGCGGATCGCGGCTGGCAAGCATCTGGCCACCCCCCACCACCACGCCTTGTGCAGCGCGCTGCGCGATGGCAAGGGGAATTCCCGCAGCCACCGCCTGATTAGTAAGTGCCATTTGCATCATTGCCGGGAAAGCCGGCCCAGTCCCGGACAACGCGCTGAGGTAATCAATATAGTCTTCATCAGGCACTTCGTCCGCCGAACCTACGCACTCGAACAGTCGTTGCACCCACTGGCGGTCGCGTTCAACAGGGTTTCCGGCACTGTACCAGGGCGTGAACGACTGCCTGATTTCCACGGCCGCATTCGGCATGGCCCGCACCACTACATCCGCACCGGTGGCCGCGCTGATGGCTGCCGCCGGAACTCCGGCCATCAGGGAAATCACCAGCTTGCCGCGGGCGTTAATCTGCAGTTCACGAAACTGCTCCGGCCGGATGGACAGCACGACAATATCGCTGAGGTCCACCAACTGCTGGTTGTCGGCAAGCAGTCTCACGCCTGGCTCGAAGGTACTGACGCCGGAGCGGTTCGAGATCAATAAACGGTCAGGCTCGATGAACCCGCTATCGAGCAGCGCCTGCGCGATTGCGCGCCCGAGCCAGCCGGTACCTCCGATGATGCCCAGAGTTCTATTCTCCATCGGCAGTCGACTCCTCGAATGTTTCAACCAAAGGAACGAAAACGCCGGGCTCTTTTTCCGCGTAGCCGAACTTTCCATAAAAGCGGTCCAGCTCGCGCCGCTTAGGTACCTTGCCGGTAAACACACTCACGTACTGAGGAATCCGTCGAAATCGTACGACGATATCTTCACTGGTTTTCATGGAGATGTAGCCGATCTGCGTGAGGTAGATCGTCCTGGCCCGAACGTCAGCCCCCTCGCCGTCGTAGCCAAATCGTCGGAACATCGCGGCCAGGGCATTCATCCGAGTTTCATCGGCCAGAGCGATTTCAGCAGTGACCTCGTCCGATTGCAGCGCCCAACTGCGCACGGCAAATTCGAACTGCGAGTCGAACAGTTCAGGGTTCACCCAGCATTCGAAGACGTTGAGAATCGCTTCGGAAATACTTTCTGCGTAACTCTCGCATTGGCTGACCATGCCGCCGGTGTTCTTGTCCCGCCATCGAGCCAGGAGTGCCGCGAGCAGCTGTTCCCTATCTTCATAGAACCAGTAAAAGCTGGTACGAGACAAATTCAAGCGTTTGGCCAGCGGCATCACCCGCACAGCATCCACACCCGACTCTTTAAGAGCATCGTAGGCGGCGTCCAGCCAACCATCGACGGAGCCTCGCCAGCCTGCGTCCTGCGCTTTGGTTTTCGCCCTTCCTGTCTGTGACATTCGGGTTGCACCTTTATTTGAAAATTCTTCGCCACTGTACACCTCAGGATCTGTGGCGTACACGGCATGTACATAGGCGTACATTTTCGAGACGCTCGATCTCGAGTCAGCCCCCGTGCGATGGAGGGAGTCACTTACCCTCCTCCGCTGCAGGTTGCGCGAAGCCAGACTCTGGTTCGCTGCAAAATTTCGCGGCGGGCAGGCATTGATTACTTGGGCGCTTTGTTCTCTATCAAGCAATTGCCACCATCGATCACCAGCAACTCGCCTGTAATGTAACTGGACTCAGGTGACGCCAGGAACGTAACGGCAGCAGCCACTTCCTCCGGGCGACCTGCCCTGCCAACCGGGACATACTTCGCTGCATTCTCTTCCTCTGGAGTGCTTGACCCTGTGGCGATCCAGCCCGGCGCGACCGAGTTCACAGTGATTCCATAGCGCGCAACCTCAAGGGCCAGGCTCATGTTCATACCCACCATTCCCGCTTTGGCCGCAGCATAAGCCGCCTCTCCCGGATTACCTGCCCGAGTGCCAGTCGTGGAGCTGACATTGACGATACGGCCGTAGTGCCTGTTGCGCATCCCCGGCAAAATTCCACGGGTCAACAGAAAGGCGGTTGTCAGATTTCGAGCAATCGAGAGATTCCAGCTATCGACACTCATGTCCGCCAGATCGGCAAATGGCTCCGGATGCCCCTGTGCGGCCATGCCAGCATTGTTCACAAGAATATCAATTCGCCCCCAAACCGATTCGGCCCAAGTGGTCAGCTCAAGGACTTGATCCTCTTGGCTCAGGTCAGCCGCACGCCCTTGCACTTCAAACCCTGTGGCACGCAACTCCTCCACTCGATCATGAATGCGAGCGCTGCTGCCAGTGACGATCAACCGTACGCCCAAGCTGCCCAGGCGCTTCGCAATCGCAAATCCAATTCCACGCTCACTACCGGCACCACTGACAAGCGCTACCTGCCCACTCCAGTCCGCAACCATCGCCTTTTGCTCCTGTCGTCCGGGATTAGCCCCTGACCCCATGGCAGTCTAGGGGGAGAGAAATCAGCTGAGCCTATCAGTCTCGAAAGGATAGGTTGAGTGTTCACGCCTTGGCTTTAATCGCATACAGCCCACCGATAATCACCAACGCTGCTCCGACAACTACCCATGTGTCAGGGCGCTCGGCAAAGACGATCACACCAATCAAAGTGGCGAACACCAGAAGCGCATAGTTGAAAGGCTGCAGGGTAGAAGCGGTCGCGTACTTCAGTGCTTGAATGAGGAGAATCTGAGCGACTACTCCCGTCAATGACAGGATCCCCATCAAGAAGCCCTGGACTGGAGTCGGAGAAACCCATGCGGGCAGCCCCACAAATGTGATCGTCAGGGCACCCACACTTGCCATAAAAAGCATGTTCGTCGCAAAGGAATCGTGCTGGCTAATCCGGCGCGTCAGTACATTGAAGAATGCGAACCCTAAAGCAGACAGCAAGGGAATCACGGCTGCCAGTTCAAAGACGCCCGCGCCTGGTCGGAGGATGATCAGTGTGCCGGTGAACCCTATGGCAGCAGCGATCCAACGTCGTAGCCCGACAAACTCTCCTAGCAGGCCCCCCGCCAATGCCAAAGTCATCAGAGGGAATACCGCATAGAGAGCGTGCATTTCAGCCAAACCTAAATATCGTAACCCGACTGCAAACAGTACTATCTCACCAACGGCTAACAGTGCTCGAATGATTTGGAGCCAAGGGTGTTTACTGCATAAAGACTCCTTTACCCTACCTTGGTAGGCGGCATATCCGAGGGCAAAAACGACAAACACCCAATAACGCACCATGACCAGTTGGGCAACCGGGAAGTCTTTGACAAGCACCTTGGTTATTCCGTCCTGGCTCGCAAAGATAAGCATTGAAAGCAGGCATAAAAAAATCCCGAGTTGGGGCCTTGCGACGCCAGGACTAGCAGCAACGGTGGGCGCAGCATTTTTTGTTCGGTCAAACTTCAATCGCAACTCGGTCATGCCCGCCTCCCTAATTTTTTCGACAGTCCGGTTTTTACTTCACCAGCCGCGTTTCTCTCGAAGGCCGGTAACCAAAATACGAGCTGTAGCATTTGCTGAAATGGCTCGGTGAAACAAAGCCGCATGCGACCAGCACATCAACCTGAGACAGCTCTGTGTGCTGAAGTAATCGCCGTGCTTCGGTAATGCGCAATTCCAGGTAATACCGTTGCGGCGTGGTACCCAGTTGCTCTTTGAACAAGCGCTCTATTTGTCGACGGGAACGTCCGGCATAAACCGCCAGTTGGTCCATTTGCAATGGCTCTTCAAGGTTGGCGTCCATCAGTTTGACCACCTCTTTGAGGGGGGCGCTCAACGAGATGTTCTGTGTCGGTTTGATACGCCGATACCGCGACTCTTCGAAAGACAGAATGTCTTCGATGCCCTCGACAAGCGCCTTGCCATGCAGCCCTTTGATCCACTCGAGAGCCATATGAAAAGCACCCGCCGGACTCGAAGCCGTGAGCCGGTCTCGATCCATGACAAATGCTTCACTGGTGACATGCGTGACTTTTGAAATTTCTGCGAGCGCAGGTCGGTGTTCGGGATGAATCGCACAACGATACCCCTCAAGCAAACCTGACACGCCCAAAAACCACGCCCCATTCCACAGCCCGGCCAGGGTGATACCCAGTTCCGATGCCGTTTTAAGGATGCTGATCAGCTCGTGATTGACTTTGAGTTCGGTGCGATAGCCGCCGCAGATGACCAGTAAATTAAGGTCTTTGAGTGCTGCCACGTCCAAACGCGCATCCGGTCGAATGACCAGGCCAAGGTCGCTGGTAACCTCTCCGTCCTGCACCCCGAAGGTTCGTGAAGAGAACAACGCAGGACGCAAAAGGTTGGCAGTGACAATCGTATCGAGCGCTTGCGTAAATGCAGGCAACGAGAAGTGCTCGAGCAGTAAAAATCCTGCCCGGGCATGAGCCGTCGGCTCACTCCGGGTCTCTTCCACATAGCGCAGGTTTTTACCTTTCATACACCCGCTGAAATCTCGTCGTTCGATCACTTTACGCCTCGCTTCTTTACACTGACGAATGCAGCCTTTGTGCAAACCACGGTTGAATCCGCGCTTGCGAAGAATCAACCGCCGGCGCCGTGACCGTACTGTTTATGCGAGCTGGAACCCGTGGGCCAGAGGGTCTTTGTCATCGACGAAAATAGTGTTGTGACCTATCACCTCAGCCCAGCCGCTGACACTTGGATTCATGCCGTCGAAAGTTCCGACCTTTACCGACGCCTCCACTTTTCCTTCGTAGATTGTACCGATCAGACTTTCGAGTCGATAAACGTCGCCGACGTTCAGCCGACCCTTTGCGAAGAGCTGAGCCATCCGGGCCGAGGTACCGGTACCGCCGGGAGAACGATCAATAGCTTTATCACCGTAGAATACTGCACAGCGGCCATGCACGGTTCTGCTCTGTGGTTTGTCACACCAGATGATGTGATGAACACCACTGATTCTGCTGTTCTCTGGATGCACAGGGTCACAAATGGCCGAGAGCGCTGCGCGCAGCTTCTGGCTCATCCCCACGATGTCAGCCGTCGTCTGCCCTTCGAATCCAGTCCAGCACTCCTGTGGTTCGACCACCGCATAGAAATTCCCGCCGTAGGCGATGTCCACTGTAAACGTACCAATACCAGGTACTTCCACCACCACATCGGCGCTGTGCAGGTAGCTGGCTACGTTGAACAAGCGAATCGACTCAACAAACTCGCCGCCCATGGTGTATTCGACATCGACCCGTCCCGCCGGTGTTTCAATCGCCAGTTTTCCCGGCTCACGAGGTGTCACCAAGCCCTCTTCAATGACCACGGTCGATAATCCGATGGTGCCCGCTCCACACATCGGCAGGCAGCCGCTGACTTCGATAAACAGCGCACCGAAGTCGCAGTCATCACGTACCGATGGATAAATAATGACGCCAGACATGATGTCGTGTCCCCGAGGCTCGAACATCAATGCGGTGCGTACCCAGTCGTGGTCACGCACGAAAATATCGCGACGCTCCGCCATCGATACGGAGGGCATCAGCGGTGCTCCGCCCGCTACAACCCGAACCGGGTTGCCGCACGCGTGCGAATCAATGCAAAAAAAACTGCGTCTCATACTGATGCCCTTTCAAAGGAGTTTGCTGGGGGAGTGACGCTGTAACGCGCCCCGTGACAGTCGATCCAACAGCAGCGCAATAGCGACAATGGCCAGGCCCGCTCGAAGGCCTAATCCCATCTCCATCCTGGAGAGGCCACGGGTAACTTCAGCCCCCAGACCGCCCGCCCCCACCAAACCTGCCAGCACCACCATCGCCAGCGACATAAGGATGCATTGGTTCAGGCCTACCAACAGTGTGGGTGCAGCAGTCGGCAGTTCAATTTTGAACAGAATGTCTTTAGGTGAAGCACCGGACGCCTGGCCCAACTCAAGGAGATCCTTGGGCAACTGCTTGAAGGCCAGAGTCGTCAATCTGAGCATCGGCGGGATGCCGTAAACAATCGTTGCGATGATCGCGGGCACTCGTCCCAAGCTGAACAGCATCACTGCGGGGATCAGGTATACCCAGGGCGGCACCGTTTGCATGATGTTCAGAATCGGCAGCAACGCTTCATCTACACGCTTCACCCGGGCGGCCAGAACCCCCAGCGGGAAAGCAATGGCAACAGAGATCAGGACCGACACGCTGACGAGCGCAATCGTCTGGATGGACGCGACCCAAAGGCCAGCGAACAAACAGAAAGCCAACATCACCGCAGAGAAAACAGCGACTCGTTTATTGGCAAAAAAGAAGGCCGCAACGACGACAATACCGATGAATAAGTACGGATGGGGAGCAAGCAGCGCCCCCTCCACTGCACCGAGTACCGCCTCAATGACCTGACTTATCCCTTTGAACAATCCATGTAAATTAGTGTTCAGCCAGTCAACGGCGGGAGCCAGGTAATCGCCTGGAGAAAATTGAATGTGCGTTGTCATTGGGAAGCCCTCACCCGCGCCTGTGCAGCACTCTGCGCCAGACGATCCAGGATCATGGTCAGGATAACGATAGCGATGGCCGCGTTGATCGACTTGGCGATATCCAACGTACGGATGGAACCGTAAATCGCCTCGCCCAAACCGCCCGAACCCACAATGCCGGCGATGACGACCATACCGAACGCCATCATCAGGCTTTGGTTGACACCGGCCATGATGCTGGGCATGGCGAACGGTAAGCGGATCTTGAAAAACATCTGCATTCCGGTCACGCCGCTGGCATCTCCCAACTCGATGAACTCCTTGGGTGTCATGCGAATACCCAGGGAGGTCAGTCGTAGCGCAGGGGGAAGCGCGACGATAAAAGTCGCCAACAGCGCCGTGGCAGGGCCGTAGCCGAGCAGTGCAATGGCCGGTAGCAGGTAGATGTAGGGCGGCATCGTTTGGATCAAATCCAGACAAGGATCAACCACACGATCAAAGGCCGGCGCCAGACCGGCAATGACCCCCAGCGGAATGGCGACAACCAGTGCCAGGACAGTCGCTGTGAGCACCAGGGCAAGCGTGCTGACTGTCTCTGGCCACAAGCCGATGACGTCGCAAAACAACAAGGCCAAACCTGTAAGAATTGCAAAGCGAACGCCAGCCAGACGCCAGCCAATCAACGCCATGACAATCGCTACAACGTAGTGCGGTGGATAGGCGACACACCACAGCACGCCTTCGTATATGCCATTCAGCACCGCATTGACGGCATCGAACACGAACTCGCCATTGTCCGAAAGCCATTCCAGTCCTGTATCAATGGAGGTATCAAACTGACTGGAAAAATCCGGCATGCTCATGCGGACGCCTCCATCGCGTTGGCAGTAGCTGCGGGCGCCAACTCGTTGGGAATACCTTGAACGCCACGCAGCAGATCACGAGGCGTAATGATCCCGACCACTGTTCCGTTATCGACGACGGCAAGCCCGTCGCGCCTGGACTTCATCGTCAAGCTGATGAGTTCATCGATATCGGCGTCAAGCGAGGTTTGGATGAGCCTGGAAATATCGCAAGTCGGCTGTGCAGCCTTGTAGGCCTGGACAGACGTCATGACCGAGTGAGCCTTGACCAGATGCAATCGGGAAATGCCGGCGACGAATTCCGCCACGTAGTCGTCAGCCGGGTTGAGCACGATTTCCTCAGCGGTGCCAACCTGAATGATGGCGCCATCCTTCATGATCGCAATGCGGTCACCGATGCGGATGGCCTCGTCCAGATCGTGTGTGATAAACACCGCGGACTTGCCCAGCTCCTTGGTCAGCTGACGGAACTCATCCTGCAACTGTCGGCGAATCAGCGGATCAAGTGCGCTGAACGGCTCATCCATCAAAATTATTTCTGGGTCAGCTGTGAGTGCACGCGCCAGTCCGACCCGTTGTTGCATGCCGCCTGACAGTTCGCCTGGATAGCGTGAAGTCCATTCGCTCAATCCAACCTTCGCCAGCGCCTGCTCGGCCACTTTGTAACGTTCAGCCTTGCCCACACCCTGCACTTCCAGGCCAAACGCGGTGTTCTCAAGAACCGTACGGTTAGGCAGCAAGGCAACACTTTGAAAGACCATACCGATGTGACGCGCCCTCACCTCTCGCAGTTGTGCCGGCGACAAGGATGAAACGTCCTTGCCTTTGACCAGCACCTTCCCCGAGCTCGGGGTGATCAGCTTGTTCAGCAACCTTATAAGGGTGGATTTGCCACTGCCGGACAAACCCATGATGCAAAAGATTTCCCCCCGGCGAACCTGGAGACTGACATCGGAAACCCCGACCACACAGCCATAGTTTTGAAGGATCCGGGTCTTTGAAAGACCCTGCTGGACAACCGCGTCCATGGCTGTCGGTGCATTTTTACCGAAGATTTTCCAAACCGACTGGCAATCCACCAGCACTTCGTCAGTATTAATTGTGGCCATTGTCATTTCGCAATCCATCGAACCAGTTGTTTGCTGGTTTCTTTAATTAATCAAAGGGCGGCAGTGGCAAAGAAACAAAACTTAATAGTTCTTGATATTTCCCCAACGATTTACAAGATCTGTATGACTATCAATCCAACCCTTGATAGCCTCGTCCATGGTCTTGCCATCCTTGACTTCAGCATTCATCGCGGTGATGTCCGTGATAGGCACATAAACACTGGCCATCAGTTCACGCGCACGCGGATTGGCTTCAGCGAAGCCTTTGTGTCCAATCCAGTAATAACCCTGCAACGGCGGGAAGACCCCTTTTGGATCTTTCAAGAATTTGAGATCAAATTTCTTGGTCATCCAGGAAGGATCCCAGACGGTTACCGCCACCCATTCTTTTCGGTCGGCTGCCGACTTTAAAGCCGCGGTCATGGCGGAAGTACTGCCTTCGACCAGCTTGAGCTTGATGTCGTACGCTTTGACGACGTTGTTCGCGTCACTCATCAAACCCGAACCTGGCTCAATACCAATGATTCTGTTCCCCAGTTTGTCCGCGTTTGCATTCAGCTGTTCGATGGAGTCGATGTCTACGTAACTGGGTACTGCCATTCCCTGATAAAGACCAAAGGAGACCGGTGACAGCTTCTCGATTTTGTTCTTGTTCTTTTTCCAATAATCGGCGGCGGCGTAATCAATCTGGGATGCCAATACCTGAATATCCCCTTTGCTGAGTGCAGCGTAGGCGATCCCCCACTCGGAAAACTCCACGACTTTTACGGTATACCCAGCGTTCTCAAGTACCTTCTTGGTAATGCCGGTAATGGGCACCAAATCCTCCCAAGACATGGTCCCCATTACTATGTTTTTTTCTTCAGCGTGTGCCTGCAAACTCATCATACCCACAAACGCGAGCGCGCAGAATGCCTTCCAAATACTCTTCATGGATTGTTCCGTTCTTATTAGTGACTTATTAAACGGCCTTTATAGGAAAAGCCGACAGCTTAAACTTGTTAACCTTCTCGCCCGGCCCAAAATTCATGCCAACGAATGACCGAGCTAACGCCCAGCTTCGTTATTATTTGGGGGGGTAGCCTGCTGGGTCCTGGCGCGTGACTGATACTATCCAGAAAATCAGAACGTATACCCGAAGCCAATTCCGCCGCCATTACACCTGCCAGAGTGCTCTTGACCGTTCCCAACCCATTTTCGCAGCAAGCCGAATACAGGTTTTCTTCGATCTCGCCAAATGCAGCGGCGCTGTTACGACTCAAACACAGACGGCCGGCCCAACTGAATTCCAATGCAGTGGATTTCAATTCCGGAAAGCGGGCGTCCAAGGAGTGTCGCTGCTCCTTGGCCACCGCCGCTACACGCTCTGGCGTGACCTGGATACTCGGGTCATAGGTGAATTTTGTCCGGATGACGATACGCGAGAGACCGTCTGTAGAGATTTTACGAACAGTCGCCCCCATTGGATCAGCTGGCAACAATGCCCACTTGCCTCTACCCGGCACGTCTTTCTTGAATGCATCATCACTGTACGCGGCCGTCATGGAGGCGTAAGTGAAGACGTGCAACAGGCGTCCTTGATAATGTCCAAAGTCTTCAATGTGCCCGTTAACCCCCAAAATGACCTTGGGTGCGTGCACCGTCCCGTTATGAGATCGAGCGCTCCAACCGCTTCCCTGCTTGGTCAATTCAATAATCGGAGAGCGTTCGAACAGCGTGATTTTCCCTTCGAGCCCTGCTGCCAGGTCTCGGATGTATTGTGCGGGTTGAATCAACACTGCGCCGGGCGTGTAGATCCCACCGTTGTAATAGGTGGACCCAGTGATTTCGCGCATTTGCGCGGCATCAAACATCTCGAACTTCTCGCCGATGCGCTCAAGGGATTGTGCGTAATTGACGTTCAGCTTCAATCCCCGCTCAGTGGCGGCCGCGTTGATCTTCCCTGAAGGGTCGAAGGTGTCTGGCGACATACCGTACTCGCGTGCCGCCTGCGCAGCGAAATCGATCGCAAAACGATTTTGCGTGATTTCCAGCGCCGTTGCAGACTCACTCGCCACGGAGTATTCCCCAGACGACAGACTGTGCGGCACATCGATCATGAAACCAGAGTTTCTGCCTGCCGGCCCCTTGGCGACTTCATGAGCATCGACCACAACAATGCTGTCACCGGGGTGTAACTGTGAAAGTCTGCGAGCGGCGGACAAGCCGGCAAAACCGGCACCGATAATCAGCCAATCCGCCGTCACGTTTCCATCAAGCATGCGGACAGGCGCAGTGCGTGCGGAAATCGCCTCCCAACCCGAAACCCCGGTATCTACCGGCAGGCGCTTGATGGTATGGGTGCTCATTTTTCGGTCTCTTCATCCGACCGATCAGACACATCGATCCAGATTGTTTTGATTTCGGTGTACTGGTCATGGGCAAAAATGGATTTGTCCCGACCGCCGAAGCCCGACTCCTTGTAGCCGCCGAATGGCGTCGAAGCATCGCCCTCACCAAAGCAGTTCACCGTGACGATGCCCGCGCGAATTTCCCGTGACAACCTGATCGCCCGGCGCAGACTGGCGGTGTATACCGAGGCTGCCAGGCCGTAGACCGTGTTATTGGCCAGGGCAATCGCTTCCGAGATCGTATTGAAGGTGGTGACCGAAAGAATCGGGCCGAAGATCTCTTCCTGAAACAGACGGTTGTCTGGACCGACACCGTCTATCACGGTCGGCTCTACGAAGGCACCGTCTTTGGTCGCACCACCGTAAACCACTTCAAGCTTTCCGGCGGTGGCGTGCTCAAGGTACGACTTCACTTTTGCGAAATGCTCAGGGCTGACCAGCGACCCTACGCGGTTTTCCGGATCGAGTGGGTCACCCATTTTCCATTCGCGGATGTACGCGCCCATGCGCTCCAGCAGTTCGTCTTTAACAGACGCATGGACGATCAGACGCGAGGTCGCGGAGCAGTTCTCGCCCATATTCCAGAACGCGCCATTGACGACATGCTGAGCGACGAGATCCAGGTCTTGGGCATCGTCCATCACCACGGCCGGGTTTTTCCCGCCGCACTCAAGGACGATGCGCTTCAGGTTCGAATCGGCGGCGTAATGCAGGAAGCGGCGGCCGGTCGCAGTGGAACCGGTAAAGCTCACCATGTCGACGTCGTTATGCAAGCCAATGGGCTCGCCGACCTCTTTGCCCGTGCCGGTCACAATGTTCAGTACACCGGCGGGTATACCGGCTTCAAACGCCAGTTGAGCAACACGCAACGTGGTCAGCGACGTTTGTTCAGCAGGTTTGACGATGACCGAGCATCCTGCGGCGAGCGCCGGGCCGATTTTCCAGGCCAGCATCAGCAGCGGGAAGTTCCAGGGCAATACGCAGCCCACCACGCCGATCGGCTCCCGGACCACCATGGTCAGCGCGTCGCTGCCCACCGGGGCGGTGTTGTCATAAATCTTGTCGATCAGTTCTGCGTGCCAGCGGATCGTGTGGATGGTGTCCGGGATGTCGACCAACTGACATTCACTGACCGGTTTGCCGCTATCGAGACTTTCGAGGATGGCCAGTTCGTGTTGATGGCTTTCAAGCAGGTTTGCAAACTTCAACAGAACCGCTTTGCGCTCCCGAGGAGAAACAGATCTCCAGCGTCCATCCTCAAAGGCCTCTTTGGCATTGCTCACCGCAAAGTCGACATCCTCGGACGAACAGGCGGCGACGTCAGTCAAAAACTCACCCGTCGCCGGATTGTTCGTGGCGAAGGTTTTGCCCGAGATCGCGGGTTTAAACGCGCCATTGATGAATGCCTTGGAGGGCAGCGAAATGTCTTTGGCCAGAGCGGCATACTCGGCCTTGTTCAGAAGATCACCCATGGCTGGCTCCCGAAGAAATGTTGGCTACGTTACGTTTGAGTTCAGTAATGACCGACGCGAAACTCTGCTTTTCGTCCGCTTCAAGTGGCTGCAATGGCAGGCGCACGTTACCGACTTTCAATCCGGCAACTTCACAGCCGTACTTGATCGACTGCACGAACTTGCCACCGTCCAGGGCATTCATCAGCGGCATCATTGCCGACATGATTTGACGGCCTTTGTCGAAGTTCTTTTCGATCACGCAGGCTTCATAAAGCGCGACGTGTTCCTTGGGCAGGAAGTTGGAACCTGCGCACACCCAACTGCGGGCGCCCCAGGCAAAAAACTCGAGGGCCTGGTCGTCCCATCCGCAGGACAAGGCGATGTTGGGGAACTGCCGGGCCAGCATATGCACCTGGCCCATGTCGCCGGAGCTTTCCTTGATGGCGACGACGTTTTTCGATTGGCTGACACGCGTGAAATACTCTTCATCCATCGAAACGCACATGCGCCCCGGATAGTTGTAAAGCATGATCGGCAAGTCCGCTGCGCGATCGATAGTGAGCGCGTGAATCGCGTTTTCCTGTGAGGTTGGCAGCGCGTAAGGCGGGGACGTGACGAGAATCGCGTCCGCTTTGATCGATTTGGCATCCTTGGCGTACTGAACCGCATCTTCGGTGCGAATCGCCCCGGTACTGACGATCAGTTGCACCCGAGTGCCGATCACGTCTTTGGCGTAGGCCGCCAACTCGGTGCGTTCTTCCGACGTCTGCGCATAATACTCGCCGGTCGACCCGCCGATAATAATGCCGTGCACCTTCGCCTCAATCAGCGACTCCAAAACTTCCGAGTACACATCCCAGTCAATCTCCCCATCAGAGTTATAAGGAGTTACTGCTGGCGTATAAATACCTTCAAATTTCAAGATAAATGCTCCGAATGGGAGTTAGGTGGAAGATCAACGAGCGCGCCAGCTTTGATGCCTTGAGGCGCGATAAAGATCTCTATGTTTTCACGGGACAGTTCCCAATGCTCAAACACGAGATCGCCAGAGGTTGTTTTACTGACTAAGTACCGTTAGCTGTTGAATCCAGACTGGCATGGGGCAATAGAGTGGTCAATAGCGTGTCTTCCTCGCATAGACATCTTTAAAGCGATATAGCGCACAGAGTCGAAAAATATTTATCCTTTAAATTCAATTGGTTACGAACAGCATCTTAAAGCTACGCTATCGATCGATAACATTTGTTTATGCATTGATAAGCGTAAAAGTTTCTTGTTGGGGTGTGATTGCAGACGTAGTCTTTACAACAGCGATATTTTATCGGCGAAATGACGTTACCCAATATCGAGATTGATGCAAACAATGGTCTTTTGTCGTCCCTTTGGTATTTTGGAGTGTGTTGACCGTGAGCACTAAATCGGCAGTTTCAAATCTTGTTGCGCAGCGCAAGCCTGACCACGCGCTGCCAGGTGCCCTTTATAGCGATCCAGACGTTTACAGGCAGGATCTGGAACAGATCTGGCACAAAAGCTGGATCTTCGCAGGGCACACATTTGAGCTGGAGAAGTCGGGTCAGTACCTGTCGCTGCAAATCGGCGATTACCCTGTCGCGATCGTCCGTGGCGCAGATAAACAGATTCGTGCATTCCACAACGCTTGTCGTCATCGCGGCTCCAAGGTGTGCCCGGAAGCAAGCGGCAAGGTCGCCAAGCTGGTATGCCCTTACCACAAATGGACCTTCGAGCTGGATGGCAGACTGCTTTTCGCCGGAAACATGGGGGAGGACTTCGACAAGTCTCAGCATGGGTTGAAGTCCGTGCATTGTGAGGTCGTCGAAACGTACATCTATGTGTGCGTCGCTGATGTGGCTCCTGACTTTTCGTCATTCAGAAAATCTCTGACGCCTTTCGTTGCGCCTCATAACCTGGACGACTGCAAAGTCGCGTTTGAGTCGAACATCATCGAGAAAGGTAACTGGAAACTGGTTTTCGAGAACAACCGCGAGTGTTACCACTGCGATTTTACTCACCCGGAATTGATGCACTCATTCGTTGACAACCCATCAGTGGGTGGCGCCGGCGGCGATGAGGATCTTGAACTCAAAGAGCATTGGGATCGTTGCGAAGCGGCAGGCCTGCCCAGCCAATTGGTCATGGACGAAGACGGTCGCTTCCGCATGACGCGCATCCCCCTTTTTTCCGGTGCCGTCAGCTACACAATGGATGGCAAGCCTGCGGTTGCCGGTCGCTTGGACACAACCGGTGAAGCCAACATCGGTGCGCTGCTTTATTTCAACTACCCATCAACCTGGAACCACTTTCTGGGCGATCACGCGCTGAGCTTCCGCGTTCTGCCCATCGGTCCGGGCGAAACGTTGGTCACTACAAAATGGATCGTCAAGAAGGACGCGCAGGAAGGTGTCGACTACGACATCGATCGCCTGACCAAGGTTTGGCTTGCAACCAATGACCAGGATCGCACCTTGGTTGAAGGCGCACAGGTCGGCGTCAGCTCTCCTGCTTACGAGCCGGGCCCATTGTCGGTGGCCAGCGAAATTGGTGTGTGTCAGTTTGATGATTGGTACTGCAAAACGATGCTTGAGCAACTCAATGACACGATCCCGTTAAGATCTGTCGGCTAAGAGCAAAACTGCCGGTGGTGAGAACCACGAATGATCACCACCGGCATACCCACACTTCTCCCCTCCTCGCACCCCGAGTCACGGCTCAATCAGCACTCCTGTCTTCCAGACAGCTCAGGAAAACTGGGCGAGAATCCAGTCTCGTAGCCGACAACACGCGTCGTCATTGATCCGGTCTTCACGAAATGTCAGATAGTGCTGACTTTCATGGAGAACCACTTCCTCTTCTATCGGCCGAATCAGCGTGCCGTTTTCGATCAGGTTTGCAACCAGGTGATTCCATCCGAGGGCTACGCCCTGATGGGTCAACACCATGCTGATGACCAGGTTGTAGTCGTTCGCATTGAAAACGTGAGGGCTGTCGTGGGGGCGTTTCTCGATATCAACATCGTGATAAGCCAGCCAAACGCCCCAGTCAACGTGCTCCGCTACCTGGGATCTGCCATAGGGGCTGAGGTTGAGCAAAACCCCGTCGCGTAACCCTTCCAGGCTGGACAGCTCAGGGTGCTCCTCTTTGTAACGAGGTGTGCACACAGGATAGATGACGTCATGAAACAACGGATAACTGCGGTAGCCATCCTGAATCCTGGCCATTTTGGTGATGAAGATGTCCGGAGTTACACCCGGTTCCATCGACAAAAAGTTTTGAGTGGTGACCAGATTGAGGTCGATGTCTGCGTTCTTGGTAAAAAAACCTGGCAGCTTCGCTGCGAGCCAGAGGGCTGAAAACGCGGGAGAACAGCAAAGCGTCAACGTGCGCTTGCCTGCATTGTTGGTGCGAATGCGCTCCGCCGCCTGGGAAATGTTGACGAAAGATAGCTGTGCCGCATCAAAAAAGATGGATCCGGCTTCCGTCAACTCGACAGCTCGCCCCACCCTCTTGAAGAGATCCACCCCAAGGTACGCCTCAAGCTCCCGAATCTGACGGCTGATCGCCGCTTGAGTAACGCACAGCGCTTCAGCCGCACGCGTAAAGCTCTGATATTTGGCGGCGGCTACGAATGACTTCACTGCTTTCAGAGACGGCATTTTCAGCAGCGTCATGTCTGGATCGATGTGCTTAACCATAACCTAGAGTATTGAATATCCGGTTCGGGGCCCTTTGGAGGGCCGTTAGGGACGAGATCGGCGAGAGGGTTCCACCTAGAGCCAATGCTGGAGCGTAGCTGAAACAAAGGGTCTAAGACAGGGCCAGCCGTAGTCGTCTTCGCAACTAGCACTGCCGCAGTCGCAAATTGACATGATTCAATAATTGATAACATGGCGTTATTGATTGGCTGGAAGAAATGTTGTTAGACGCTGACTCTATAAGGTAATAACTTGGTTCTCAAGGTGCTGCTTAATTCAGCGCCGATAAAAACAAAAATAATAAACATCACATAATAAAGAGGATGGTCACTATGACTATTTCCCAACCTTTCTCCCAGCTTGACTGCCCCCACAAGCACCGTCTGAACTGATCAAGACACGTACACCTGAATTCTTGATCTTATGTCGTAATTGCAGCAGGAGGGGTTATGAGTCTTGGTGACGAGATACTCTCGGTAAAAAACATTTACAAAGTCTTTGGTGCTCAGCCAAAACTCGCGATGGAGATGCTGGCGCGCGGTGCTGATAAAAGTGAAATTTTCAGCAAAACCGGTCAAGTCGTTGGCGTTTTTGACGCCAGTTTCTCCGTAAAACGTGGAGAGATTTTTGTCATCATGGGGCTTTCCGGTTCCGGGAAGTCGACGATGGTCCGCTTGTTCAATCGACTGATCGAGCCAACCTCCGGAACAATCCATCTCAACGGCCAGGAAATCACCGGTCTGTCGGATGCTGATCTCCTCAGCGTTCGTCGCAAAGACATGAGCATGGTGTTTCAGTCGTTTGCCCTGATGCCCCACATGAGTGTGATCGACAACGTTGCTTTCGGCCTGGAAATCTCGGGTGTCGAGGAAAGCGAACGGCATAAACGTGCACTCGAGGCACTTAAACAGGTGGGGCTCGATGGCCACGCCTACAGTTACCCGCACCAACTGTCCGGCGGTATGCAACAGCGGGTAGGCCTGGCCCGAGCGCTGGCTAACGACCCAGCCATCCTGCTGATGGATGAAGCCTTCTCGGCACTCGACCCGTTGATTCGCCACGAAATGCAGGGAGAACTGATCCGCCTGCAGGCAGAACAGCATCGCACCATCATCTTCATCTCCCATGACATTGACGAGGCGATTCGCATCGGCCATCGCATTGCGATCATGGAGGGTGGTCGGGTAGTACAGATCGGTACCCCGCAAGAACTGCTTTGCAACCCGGTGAACGATTACGTCAGGGCCTTCTTCAAAGGTTTCGATGCCTCGAAGATCCTCAAGGCTGGCGATGTTGCCAGGATTTGTGCAGAGCATCCGTACGCCGTGGATCAATCCACGCCTACGCTGCGCGACGATGTACTCCTGCAGGACGTCTTTCACATCGTTGCTGATGCAGTTAATCCAGTTGCCGTCCTGGATCGCCAGGGTGTGTTCAAAGGCACGATCTCCAAGAGCCTACTGCTTCAGACAATGAGCCGACACTAATAGTCTCTATTAGCTGGCTTGCCAGGCTCGGACATTCAGGTGATTAGCATGAACGAATTCAGTTTTCTAGACCCGTTTCAATCCATCAACGTCCCTTTGGGCCAATGGGTAGAAGTTGCCCTGAATTATATGGTCCATAATTTCCGCGAGATATTTCGCTCGATAAGATGGCCTATCGACCAGGTACTTAATGGTATTCAGTACGGACTACTGGCCATTCCTCCGTCAATATTCATTATTATCGCCACGCTCTTTGGTTGGCAGGTAGGCGGAAAAAGAATAGGTATTCTTTGCTTTGTTACTCTTACGCTATTAGGCGTGATCGGCGTGTGGAATGACGCCATGATTACCCTTGCTCTGGTGCTCACTTCACTGTTTTTCTGTGCAGTAATTGGCATACCGCTGGGCGTCCTGTGTGCCCGGAGTGACCGGCTGGAGATGCTTCTGCGGCCAGTGCTCGATGCAATGCAAACACTGCCTGCTTTTGTTTATCTGGTACCCGTGGTGATGCTGTTTGGTATCGGCAACGTACCGGGGGTACTGGTCACGATCATCTTTTCGGTAGCACCACTGGTCAGGCTCACCAATCTGGGAATTCGCCAGGTACCGGAAGACAAGGTTGAGGCCGCCCGGGCTTTCGGATGTACCCCACGCCAGATGCTGAGGCGAGTTCAACTTCCTTTAGCTGCACCAACGATCATGGCGGGTTTGAATCAGGCATTAATGTTGTCACTTTCGATGGTGGTGATCGCATCAATGATTTCGGTTGGTGGGTTGGGGATGATGGTGCTTCGCGGGATTGGCCGTCTTGATATGGGCTTGGCAACCGTCGGTGGCTTGGGCCTGGTATTGCTGGCGATTTTCCTTGACCGCCTGACCCAGGCGATGGGCGAGCGCAGTAACAGAGCAACCAAAGGTGAGCACTGGTACCAGACCGGCCCGGCGGGTGTCATTTATCGCCTGAAAAGAAAAAACGCGATTACAAAAATAGAAGTTAGTCCCAAAGAAAGTTAACCCGCTCAGTGGCGCGTCGTGAACCAAAAGAAATGCCAACTTCGTAATCCAGCCAAGGTAAACAATAATGAACTTCACAACAGTCGGAATAAAACAGAAATTCATTCATTCTGTGGCGCTTTTAGTACTAGCGGCTTCACCTGTTTTCGCATCGGCCGCCACGGCGCAGTTGCCCGGAAAAGGGGTATCGATCACTCCCATTTTCCCGTCAATCGCCGAAGAGCGATTCCGCGGAGAGATTGCAATGGCGGGTCTCAAGGAATTGGGCTACGACGTTGAGACCCCCAAGGAAACCGAGTACTCCACCATGATGGTGGCGATTTCCAATGGTGACGCTGATTTCTCGGTACATCTGTGGGAGGAACTGCACAAATCTTTCTACGAGAAGGCCGGTGGCGATGAGACGATGGTGAAAACCGGCGACATTATGCCGGGCGTGTTGCAGGGCTACATGATTGACAAGAAAACGGCTGATGAACACCACATCACCTCTATCGAAGATTTACAGAAACCGGAAATTGCCAAACTGTTCGATGCTAATGGTGACGGTAAAGCTGACCTCACTGGTTGCAACCCCGGTTGGGGCTGTGAGCTGATCATTGCCCACCATATGAAAGCCTATGGCCTGGAAAAAACCGTCACAAATAACCAAGGCTCCTACTTTGCCTTGATGGCTGACACCATCGCTCGTTATAAACAAGGCAAGCCGATTCTCTATTACACCTGGGTGCCTCAGTGGATCTCCGGTGTTCTGGTCGAAGGTAAAGATGTTGTATGGCTGACCGTGCCGCGTACGGATCTTCCAGGTGGCAAAAACGATGTCAACACTACCTTCAATGGTAAAAACCTTGGTTTCGCGGTAGACAGTGTCAAAGCGGTAATCAACAAAGAGTTCGCCGAGAAAAATCCGGCGGCCGTGAAGTTCCTGTCTGAAATGCAGATCACTACCGACGATGAAAGCGCGCAAAATCTCAAAATGCACGATGGCGAAAAAAGTGCAGCTGACATTACCCGGCACGCCAAAGAATGGATCGCGGCTCATCGCGCGAAATACGACAGCTGGCTGGCAGACGCACGCGCCGCGGCAAATACCGCCACCGCAAAGAACTAGTCCCTTCTTATAAAGCCACGTAAAAGGTTGCCCTTCATCGGGCAACTTTTTTATCCGTTTCGGCGTTCATTACTCGGGAATATTGAAATGCAGTTGTATTCATTCGTCCAGAATTTCAGTTACAAGGACGCTCCTCTGCATACACGCGAGTTGGTCAAAACTTGCCTGCTCGACATCATTGGCGTGGCCGCCGGAGCTCGCAATAATCAAACCAGCGTGATGCTCAAAACTTACGCTGACGCCCACTACTCTGCCAATAAGTTGTCCAGTCGCCTTTGGTTCGACGGCAGAACCGTACATCCATTGGGCGCCGCGTATGCCGGCGGTTTCTGCGTTGATAGCCTGGATGCCCATGAAGGTCACTTCACCTCCAAGGGGCATGCGGGTGCAACCGTAGTCCCGGCCATTGTTGCATTGGTAGACGCGTTTCGCAGTCAGGGCAAAGACATCAGCGGCGAAGAATTCCTCAGCGCACTGTGCATCGGTTACGAGACTGCTTTGCGGGCGGGCCAGGCATTGATGGCCACTGCCCCGGAATATCATGCCTCAGGTGCCTTTTCCGGGATCGGGGTCGTTTGCGTTGGCGCCCGCTTGCTGAAGCTTGATGAAACGACGTTCCGTCATGCACTGGGTATCGCGGAATACTTTGGCCCCAGGTGTCCGATGATGCGTCTGGTGAGTTTTCCGACGATGTTGCGTGATGCCCACGGTGCCGGGGCGTATGCCGGACTGAACGCATTACTGATGGCACAGCTCGGTGTCACTGGCGCTCCAGCCGCCACCGTTGAACCTTTGGAGATTTCCACTTTCTGGCAGGACATCGGAACCCGTTGGGAGATCGACGAGCAATATTTCAAACCGTGGCCGGTATGCCGCTGGGCGCAACCGGCACTCACGGCCATGACCGATTTGATGCGAGCACATCCAGTCATCACTGCTGAGTTGATCGAGACCATCGATGTCGAGACATTCCACGAGTCTGTGTGCCTGCAGGGGCATTTTCCGAAGAATGCGGATGAGGCCCAGTATGCGCTCGCATTTCCACTGGCCGCCTTGATCGTCCGTGGAAAGCTGGGCCCGGACGAAGTCACCGGGGACTCCATTCATGAGCCGGACATCTTGAACATCAGCGGGAAGATAACCCTTCATGAGGCGCCCGACCTGTCCGCCAGGTTCCCTGAGGAAATTCTCTCCCGCGTCACCGTTACCCTGAAAGACGGCACGCGTCTTACGAGCCCAACCGCGACGGCCAAGGGCGATCCCGGCAACCCTATGTCGAGTGCCGAACTCACGGCTAAATATCATTTGCTGGCTGATGACAGCTTGGGATCCACGCTCAGCAATGCGATCAAGAACAGTGTTGAAGCACTGCCTGAGAGCGATGACTGCCAGTCATTCTTTGATTTGTTGCTGTCTGCTCCAAAAACCGCTGCCTAGATTGAGCAACGGTTTCGTAGCTATTGGTAAAGGTGTCAAAGAGGATTTATGCCATTCGTATTCGAGAGCGTGCTTAAAGACAAGAACATGGGGTACTCCTATACGGCGGAGAAACCATTAATGCCGCAGGCGGTGACTCGTGTAGCTTTCGTGCTTTTGAACAATTTCTCGATGATGTCGTTCACCGGCGCTATCGATGCGCTGGTGACCGCCAACCTGATTAGCGAGACACCGGCGTTTGAGGTGTTGACGGTCGGCATCAAGAACCGTCTTGTGATGAGCGATCTGGGAATCGCAATTTCAGCGGACCAGGAGTTATCCCAACTACCGGATCGTATCGACGTTCTCATCGTCGCCGGTGGTTTGCGAGTGAAGCTGGTCAGCGACCCGCTATTACGGCGCAAGCTACGTAACGTCGCCTCTCTTGGCGCGACCATGGGCGGTTTGTGGAATGGTGCGTTTTTTCTGGCGGAAGCTCAGTTGATGGACGGTGTCGAGTGTGCCTTCCATCCAGATGGGCGAGCGATGATGGAGGATGTTTTCCCCAAAGTCCTGATCACTTGTCGGACTCACGTATTAGATAGGAACCGTATCACATGCGCCGGCGCCAGCAGTTCGTTACGAATGATGCTGGAGCTCATCACCGCTAAACAAGGCGTGTCGCTGACCCACGCTGTCGAGGAAATACTCAGTTGCGATCAAACCGCTGAAGTCTCCGGGATATCGACTGTCATCGTTGACACTGACCCCACCTTGCCACAAACCCTGAAGCTCGCTTTAGAACTGATGCAAAGGAACATCGAAGAGCCACTATCGATCGACGAACTGGCTGAATGTGTGAAAATTTCCCGACGACAATTGGAGCGGCGCTTCTGCCGTTTCGTGGGCGCCACGCCCACACGCTACTACCTTGAACTGCGCTTGACTCGAGCACGACAGCTTATTTTGCAGAGCAATCGGCCGATCACCGATATCGCGATTGCGACCGGCTTCTGTAGTTTCGCCAACTTCCATATGCGCTTTCGTGACTTCTTTGGCGTAGCGCCAAGCAGTTATAGAGCAACGTATGAGCGCAGGCGCTAAGTTTCGAAACCCGTGCACGCGAAAAACATACGAAACCCGCAATGTCCAAGCCGAGTAAATGATGGCTGGCATCATCGATAAGGATTACCGAGAATTATGAATGCTCCATCGCCGGTGTTAATACCCACGGCTAACCACAGCGAGCGGATGTCTACACGCATTGCCTTCCTCATCGCGGGCTTACTCATGTCCGCTTGGGCACCTCTGGTTCCATTGGTTAAAGCACGCGCCGGCCTGGACGATGGTGGCCTGGGGTTGCTGCTGCTTGGCCTTGGCGGTGGATCTATTGTGGCCATGCCCTTCGCTGGGTATCTCACTGCACACTATGGATGCCGACCGGTCGTAATCTGGGCGACGATTGTCTTGTGTGCCGTTCTTCCGCTGTTGAGCACCGTGGCTTGGCTGCCTGGCTTGGTCATAGCTGTCACTCTCTTCGGTGCCAGTATGGGCATGCTTGATTGCGCCATGAACATACAGTCCGTCATCGTCGAGAAAAACAGCGGGCAGGCGCTTCAGTCCGGCTTCCATGGCCTTTACAGCGTCGGAGGCATAGTGGGCGCCGGGGCCATGACCGCTTTATTGACCTTAGGGCTGGATCCACTGATTGCGGCGCTCTGTATCGTTGCCACCGTTTTGGGATCGCTTTACAAGGCTGCGCCTGCTTTGCTGACTTATGGCACTGAACGGGGTGGGCCATTGTTCGCGGTGCCCAGAGGTATCGTGCTGCTTTTAGGGACGCTCTGCTTCATCGTCTTCCTCACCGAAGGTGCAATGCTTGACTGGAGCGCAGTCTTTCTTGTCTCAAACCGAGGGTTAGAGCCGAGCATCGCCGGTTTGGGCTACGCATCCTTCGCCGCTGCGATGACGGTGGGCCGCCTGACGGGGGACGCCATCGTCAGCAAACTGGGCGGCGTGCGCGTCGTTGCGCTTGGCGGGCTTTGCGCAGCCGCGGGCATGATTGTGTCGCTTGGAATCGATGGCTGGCCCGCGTCCTTGATCGGCTACGCCCTGGTCGGGGCTGGCTGCTCGAACATTGTCCCAGTGCTCTTTACCGCTGTAGGCCGGCAGCAACGTATGCCACAGGCGGTAGCCATCCCCGCTGTCATCTCGATGGGCTACGCGGGCATTCTGATCGGTCCAGTGTGTATTGGGGCGATCGCTCATCTGAGCACCTTGTCGTTCGCTATGGGCTGTCTGATTGTTCTCCTCGTTTTTGTCAGTGCAACAGCACGATTTCTTCGCAGTTAACCCAATCGTTTTCGGCGCGATTTCAGCATTGGCCATTGCGAATCGAACTCTTCGCCCAGAAAACCAGAAGGCATCTCGATGGATGGATCACTGAATTCTCAAAGTGACCTGCCAGGTACGTTCAAGAGGTAAACGGTCATGCAGTCGTATTCACAGATGTCGGAACAAGAACTCCTGATACAGGGAGTGGTGATGCGGGAGGCACTCATGCGAATCCTGGCCCGGCATTCTCAAGTGAGTGGTGTTGATGGCGTGGATACAGAAATCTATGTTCGCTCATTGAGCAATGCGCGCCTCGACATCGGCTTGCCTCCGTACTCGGGTACTTCCCTGCCCGCTTGCCTGGAGCCCACGGTAGAGCGGGCATTGGCGGATGCTCCCCGAACGGATCGGGACTTCAAGATTCTGCTATCGGCTCTTGAGACCCTGCTGTCCAGTAGTCGCTGGATAAAGCGATCCGCTTCAGAAGGGGATGATGATGCGTTTGAAGAAAGACACCGACATGCGCTGATTCTCGGCAAGGGCGCACTGCTTGAATGTTCAACATTGACAGTGGGGCTGGCGGTAATGGAGCCCGAACTTTGCTATCCGTACCACAAGCATCCTCCGGCAGAGTTTTATGTCGTTTTATCGGAAGGTTACTGGTACCGGGAAGATGTTGGCTGGTGGAATCCCGGGCCGGGCGGCGTAGTGTTCAACCCACCATCGGCTGTCCATTCCATGAGGTCAACCGACAAGCCGTTGCTGGCACTTTGGGGACTTTCCCATGCAGTGGATTGATGCACCGACAATCAGCAGACTGCTCGACTATCCAAGCTTATGACTGCTGCCGACTCGGCCCTGGGACTTGGTATCACAGTGTGTCAGCACGACACCTCGATACACAGACTTTCATCCGGCCGACGATCGGACACAGGCCAGATACGTTGCCGCGCTTCAATGCATGCAAGGTTTGAAGGGGCTCGGACGGAACCCCTGACCCATGGCTGGTAAAGGAGAGATCCCATGAAGATGGCACTGCGCAACAGCAACCCCGGCAAGACACGCCGCCACCTGGTCGGCCCTTCTATCTTCGCGCTGACGCTGTTCGGCGTCCTCGGCGCGGCCCACGCACAAACGGCTGCCACCGCGCAGTCGGCGGTAGCCCCTGCCGGCACCACCCAGGCAGCGCCCTCGCCGTTCGGCCCGCTCAAGCATGTCAACGCCGGGCTGCTGGACGTGGCGTACGCCGAAACAGGCCCGGCCGGCGGGCCGGTGGTGATCCTGCTGCACGGCTGGCCGTATGACATTCACAGCTATGACGAGGTCGCGCCGTTGCTGGCCGCCAAAGGTTATCGGGTGTTGATGCCCTATGCGCGCGGCTATGGCGATACGCATTTCCTGTCCGACAAAACCCTGCGCAATGGCCAACCAGCCGCACTGGCCAGTGATGTCATCGACTTCATGGATGCCCTGAAGATCAAGCAAGCGGTGCTCGGTGGCTATGACTGGGGTGCGCGTTCGGCCGACATTGTCTCGGCGTTGTGGCCGGAGCGGGTCAAGGCGCTGGTCTCGGTCAGCGGCTATCTGATCGGCAACCAGGCGGCCGGCAAGAACCCGCTGCCACCCAAGGCGGAATTGCAGTGGTGGTATCAGTTCTACTTCGCCACTGACCGTGGTCGCGCCGGTTACGAGAAAAATACCCACGACTTCGCCAAGCTGATCTGGCAACTGGCTTCGCCGAAATGGGCGTTCGATGATGCCACCTTCGACCGCAGCGCCAAGGCGCTGGACAACCCCGACCATGTCGAGATCACCGTGTTCAACTACCGCTGGCGCCTGGGCCTGGTCCAGGGTGAAAGCCGATACGAAGCACTGGAGCAGAAACTGGCCACGGCGCCGTCCATCAGCGTGCCGACCATCACCCTTGAAGGTGATGCCAACGGCGCACCGCACCCGGCGCCTGAAGACTATGCCAAGCGCTTCACCGGTAAATACGAATTCCGGCTGATCAATGGCGGCATCGGCCATAACCTGCCGCAGGAAGATCCGCAGGCATTCGCCAAGGCGGTGATTGATGCGGATCATCTTTAAGGGCGGATCCGGCATTCGCCTGCTGTTCCCGAATAACCACCTTCGTGGGCACGGTCCCTTGTAGGAGCCAGCTTGCTGGCGATGGTCGTAAACGATAACGCGTGTGAACTGGATAAACGCGGTGCACTTGAGTCCATCGCTGGCAAGCCGGCTCCTACAGGTATTGCTGCGGCAAACATGAGCTATCTTTTCAGCAACTCACCTGCATCAGGTGACCGCTGACAAGTCAGGACGTTTTATGATTCGTTTGCCCCGACGCCACGCTCTCTTTGCCTTGACCATTGCCAGTACGCTCGCCGCCACTCCTCTGCCGGGGGCACAGAACCGCGCTGTCGAAGCCACCGCCGCCAGCGCGGTCGCGGGCCCTGTCGCCGGCACCAAAGTAACTGAACCGTACGTGCGCTTGATGGCGCGCGAGGCGTATTTCTGGGCCTGGCCGATGGCCAACATCTTCAATCGTCGCCAGGCGTTCAAAGACCTTCGCGAACCCGGCTTGATGGGCGGCATCGTACCCGTGGCCCCGATCAATCGGCTGTCGATGCTCAGCGACTACATCGACCCGGCCGAGCGGCTGGTGGCCTGCCCGAACCAGGACGTGGTGTACGGCGCCGGTAGCATCGCCCTGGACCTTGAGCCGGTGGTGCTGCAAGTGCCGGACTTCGACGGCCGCTTCTGGGTGTATCAGGTGGTCGACCTGCGTTCCGACAGCTTCGCCGAACTGGGCAAAATGTATAACACCCAGCCAGGTTTCTACCTGTTGGTCGGCCCGGACTGGAATGGCAAGGTGCCGCCCGGCATTAAACGGGTGTACCGCTCGCGCACGAACACCGGGTTCGTGATCCCCCGGGTGTTCCAGGACGACACCGCCGCCGACCGCCAGGCCGTGCAGCCGGCATTGTCGGGCATCGACATGTACCCGCTGTCGCAATACGACGGCAAGATGAAGAAGCGCAACTGGGCCAGGCTGCCGAAATTCCCGGCCCAGGCTTCTGATGGCAACGCCGAAACCAAATGGGTGGTACCGGAGAAGTTCTTCGACGAATTGCCGGCCCTGCTCAAGGACGCCAAGCCATTGCCGGGCGAAGAAGCCCGCTACGGGCAAATGGCCGCCCTGGCTGCCATCGCCAAGGCCGACCCGCAACTGCGCGCCGCGATGATCGACGAGGCGAAAAAGGCCGACAAAGAAGTGATCGACCCGCTGTTGCAGTTCCGCAACTACGGCCTGCAATTGCCCAATCACTGGAGCACCGTCAGCAACGGCGCAGCGTTCGGCACCGACTATTTCACCCGTACCGCCGTCGCGCGCTCGAACATATTCGTCAATCAGCAGAAAGAGACCAAATACTTCTACCAGGACCTGGATGAGAACGGCCTGCGCCTCAACGGTCAGTACGGTTACAGCGTCACGTTCGCCAAAGGCAAGCTGCCGCCGGTCAAGGGGTTCTGGTCGCTGACGTTGTACAACGAACAGCACTTCTTCTCGCCGAACGAGCTCAAGCGTTATTCCATCGGCACCAAGAACAAATCCCTGCAAACCAACCCTGACGGCTCGCTGACTATCTACGTGCAAAGCGAATCACCGGGCAAGGACAAGGAAAGCAACTGGCTGCCCTCGCCTAAAGGCGCCGAATTCTCGCTGTACATCCGCGCCTACTGGCCGCAAGCCGATGCCCTCGACGGCGACTGGACCCCGCCGGCCGTTGTGAAAACCAACTGAACAGGATCTGAAAAAATGAGCGCCCACGTGGCACTCATTTCATTTTGGCGGCATGGAAATTCCCAAAGCCCTGTGGGAGCGAGCTTGCTCCGGGCGGCGTTCCGACGATGGCTGAGTGTCAGCCGACATCAATGCTGGATGCGCCGGCTTCATCGCGAGCAAGCTCGCTCCCACAGGTTTCAGTGGCGCCCACAAAGGCTCGCTACACCGCCAAACAAAGGTGGGAGCCTGAACAGTCATCCAGCGTTCAGCGGCCCTGTCAGCATTTGGAATTGGATAATCAAATCTGGTTACACCAAAACACAACTTTTGCTACGAGTAATGGATCTCACTCAAGTCGATCGACACCAGCAACGCCTCCTTGTTGATGTGCCCATCGGCCTTGCGCCGATAGGCTCGCCGCTTGCCCGGCATGCGCAATCCGTCGGCCTGGACGTAGTCATAAACCAGTTGGGCAGCGGGCATGCCGCCGCTCACATCGACGTTGTAGTCGTGGCGGCGCAGCAGAAAGTCATCGCCGAAGTAGAAGTCCTGGATGGCGCTGTGGGTTGCGATGCTGTCGGGGAAGTGAACCCGCAAATGCCGCCAGAGCTCGGCGCCCTCTTGCAAGGGCTCGATTTCCTCGCTGGTTACGCCCGGCAAGGTGAACAGGAAGGGCATGGTCAGGTAGGACCACATCGCATAGCCGTTGAAGTAGGCCCGGTGCAACGGGTCCCAGGCCGTGTGTTCCCCATGGCCCTTGAAGGATGCCCGGGGTGCCTGGCGCTCGGCAATCACCTTGCCCGCGGTATTCTCGATGGCGATTCGATTCGGCGTATAGGCCGTGAATTGCTCCGGTGAGCCGAAGGGTGTCACCGAGGCTCTTTGTTCATGCAGCCACACGGTCATCTGGCGTGGCGCGCTGTCCTGGGTCAACCCTTTCATGCCCCAGAGCGAGCCGCCGGTGACGATCGTGGCGCAGACTTTATTGAAACTGTTCCAGCGCACCAGGCCGCCATGAGCGGTCAGTACCTGGTCCAGCAGTTCGCGATCCTGTGCAGACATGATTGCGTCCCCTCCTCGTCCGTTAGCTCTTGCATCATTACCAGAATAATGGATAGCCGGCCGCGTGCAGGACCGGGCCGATGGACAACCGGATTGAGGTTCAAACCACTGTGCGCACCAGGCATCAAAGACAGCACACCGATTCAATATTCCCGACCCGATCTACGTAACCATGACCACCTCACTCACCCCCGTAAGGACAGTGTCATGGCCATTGCAAAGGCAGTACCTGACAAAACCCTGCTGACCCCGACCGACCACACCCTGATCATGATCGACCACCAGTCGCAGATGTCCTTCGCGACCAAGTCGATCGACGCTGTCACCCTGCGCAACAACGCCGCACTGGTGGCCAAGGCAGCGCGTGGCTTCAAGGTCTCGACCATTCTCACCACCGTCGCCGAGAAGAGCTTTTCCGGGCCGATCTTCGACGAAATCAAGGCTGTGTTCCCGGAACACAACGTGATCGACCGCACCAGCATGAACACCTGGGAAGACGAGCGCATTGCCGTGGAAGTCAACGCCATCGGCAAGCAGAAGATTGTCCTCGCCGGTCTGTGGACGTCCGTGTGCATCGTTGGCCCGGCGTTGTCGGCGATTGACCAGGGGTTCGAGGTGTATGTAATTGCCGACGCCTGCGGCGACGTCAGCACCGAAGCCCATGAAATGGCCATGCAGCGCATGATCCAGATCGGTGCCCGACCGATGACCTCGCTGCAATACCTGCTGGAACTGCAACGCGACTGGGCCCGCAGCGAGACCTACGACGAAACGGTGAAAACCTCGATTGCCAACGGTGGTGCCTACGGTCTGGGCCTGATCTACGCCAAGACCATGTTTGGTGCGTCCGAAGGCCATTAAGGTCCGTTGAAAAAAACCGGCGACTGCGGACGAACCCTGTAGGAGCAAGCTCGCTCCTACAGTGAATCATCGCAGTCGCTACCCCCTGTGGTGAGCCATTGATGACCCTCTTCCCGCAAGACTTCAGGGCGGCCATTGCCCTGTTTTTCTGCCTGCTGGCCACCCACGCACTGGCCGATGAACCGGCACAAGGCACAGAAGGTTTTTTCGAGGGGGCGACTCTTGGCGTGCTCAACCGAAACTTTTATCTGAACAGCGACTATCGATCGCCCTCGCCGACCGGCAAGAGCTACCAGGCCGAATGGGCTCAAGGTTTTATCAGCGCTTTTGAATCCGGCTTTACACCGGGCACGGTCGGCTTCGGCCTCGATGCCCATGCTTTTGTGGGATTGAAGCTTGATGGCGGCAAGGGCCATTCCGGAACCGGTCTGTTGCCAGTGGGCAGTGACGGCCGCAGCGCAAGCGACTACTCCAGCGGTGGCGGCGCGATCAAGCTCAAGGCATCGAATACCACCTTGGCGTTTGGCGAAATGGAGGTCGAATCCCCGGTGTTCGACACCGCGGACAAACGCCTGCAGCCGGAGTACGCCACAGGTTTTCTGCTCAACAGCCGCGAAATCGATGGCATGAACCTGCAGGCCGGCCACTTCACGGCGTTCAAGAATCAGGACAGTGCTTCAGGCAAGGGCAACTTTTTCGGTTATGGCGCCAACACCGAGGCCGGCGGCATTTCGTTTGTCGGCGCCGATCTGTTTACCCAAAGTCCTATCGGCGGTGCCCTGTATGCCTCGGAGCTGACCGATACCTGGAATCAGTACTACGGCAACCTGCACTTCAAGCAGTCCGAGGTGTTCCTAGACGCCAACCTCTATCACACCCGGGACACCGGTCAGGCGCTGGCCGGTGCCATCGACAACACGGCGTACAGCCTGTCCGGCAGATACACGCTGGACGCCCATGGGTTCACCCTGGCTTATCAAAAGGTCGACGGTGATACGCCGTTCGATTTCGTCGGTGGCGATTCCATCTACCTGGCCAACTCGATCAAGTACGCCGACTTCAACGGCGCCGGCGAACGCTCCTGGCAGGTTCGTTACGACCTGGACCTGGCCAACTTCGGGATACCCGGCCTGAAGTTCATGACCCGCTACGTCACCGGCGACCAAATTGATGGCACCCATGCGCCACAAGGTGGCGCCTACAACCCGTTCGACCCGGCGACCGGCACCTACGTACCGCAACAAGGGGATGGCGGCAAGCATTGGGAGCGGGACATTGATTTGAAGTACATCGTCCAAACGGGTGCGGCGAAGGACCTGTCGGTGCAGGTATCGCACGTTTCGCACCGGGCCAATGAGGCGCAGGCGGGTGATGACATAGACCGGATATATGTAGTGATTCAGTACCCGCTGGGGTTCTGAGGAAAGCATTCGGCAATGTTTGGAATGCATTCAATTGTTGGAGCGGGCTTGCCGCAAAGCTGCAAATTCTGTTCGGATTGGATGGATCACAATAGAGGTACGACCGCTCGATAGCGCACCAATAGTATGATGGGTTGCACGCAGTCGACCATCTCCGTGGAGGCCCAATCATGGGAACCGTACGAAAAACCATCACTGTGACTGACCAGCAAGACAACTGGATCAAAGCACAGATCGAAGCGGGCCATTACACCAACGACAGCGAATATATTCGCGATCTGATCCGTCGTGAACAGGAGCGCAGCGCTGAACTCGAAACGATCCGTGCCGCCCTTCGGGAAGGTGAATCCAGCGGAAAACCTCGCCCATTCGATTCAGCTGCATTCAAACAGAGAATGTTGACCGCGCATGGCTGAGTATCGTCTAACGCCTGCCGCAGAGGGTGACCTTGAGGCAATGTGTTGCTTCGACCAACGCCATCGCGAGCAGGCTCGCTCCTACAGGGGATTGGGTTGAGTCAGAAGGTTTGGGGGTGATTGGCGGAAGGCAGCCGGAGTCGAACCTGCCCGGGAACGGATGCCGTCCCCAACCGGGTTTGAAGCCCGGCCGCGCCACCGGGCGCGATTGCCTTCCTTGAATTCTTGCCCCTGAATCAGTGCTCTGTGCGTTGGGCCAACGCACTGTCCAGGCGTATCTGCCGTCGATCACCAAAGCGTCGGGTCAGGCCAATACGGTCGAAGTACTCCAGTATCTGGATGCTGCGCTTGCGCCCCAGGCCCACCGCATCACGAAACGCCGTCACCTGAATCACCGGGTTGGCGTCCGCCAGTTGCAACAGCATAGCCGCCAATCGGCGAATCATGCTGTCGGTGTAAAACAGATCGCGCACCACTTGATGCATCAAGCCCAGGCGCGCCATTTTGCGTAGCAATGCGCGGACGGTTGCTTCGTCATGCCCCAGGTTGCGCACCCAGGGCGGATTGATCTGCGCCGCGTCGAACAGTGGCTGCAATTGTAGCCACAGGGCTTCGTCCTCTTCGCTCAAGCGCACCTGATGCCCGGGCAGATGCAACCACGGACCGCTGCTGGCGATGTCGCCGCTGGCCAGCAATTCATCGAGCAGGCTGATGAATGTCGGGCGTTCCAGCGTGCTGCCGGTGAATCGACGCAGGCGGTCCCGGTCCGGGCCCATTTGATCCGGTTCGAGTTGATGGAAACGCGCGAGTTGATCCACTAAAGGCGCTTTCAAGGCTTCCCAGCGACTTGCACTGAACAGCAACGCGCCTTGGCGGGTGTCGATCAGGCGCACGTCAGCGGGCAACACCCAACTGCTGCGCGGTCGGTTGAACTGCCGTTCCAGACGCTGCGGATCGAGCCCGGTGTCGCTATGGGCCAGCAATGCCGGCAGCACATCTTCCAGCGTTGCGCTGTTCGCCAGCGCGTCCAGTTGCGCCAACCGTTCGGGGCTGCGGCGTTGCCGGGTGGGTGCAAACGGATCGAGCACCCGGCCGCCACCCAGCGTACGTTGGGCACTCTGGTCACGCAGGATCAGCGGATCACCCTTCACTGCATGCACCGCTGTATTGAGCAGCAGTTGCGCAAACATCCGTTCACCGGGTGCCAGGCTGGTGCCTTCCAGCAAGGCGACGCGCCCGGTCACGTCCTGGGTGCCGAGGTGCACGTGCACCGGTTGAAAGTGCTCGAAGGCCCGGGGTTCGCCGGCCAGCAGTTGCATGTCGATGTCCAGGCGCTGGGTGGGCGCATACAGGCCTTCGGCGAGTAACCAGTGGCCGCGATGGATATGTTCGAGGGCCAGCCGCTCGGCACTCAGGTTCAACGCCACGCGCTGGCCGGCAAAGGCATGGTCGGCGGCCTGGTTTTGCGCGTGCAGGCCACGGATGCGCACCGGTTTGCCTTGTGGCCCCAACAGCAGGGTATCGCCCACCGCGACCTGGCCGGACAGCGCTGTGCCGGTCACCACGATACCGGCCCCGGCCACGCTGAAGGCCCGGTCGATCGCCAGGCGAAAACCACCTTCAGTGCTGCGTTGCTGTACTTCACGCTGGGCTTGCAGCAATTGTTGGCGCAGGGTTTCGATGCCCTCGCCGGTCACGCTCGACAGCGCAATCAGCGGTGCATCGGCATAGGGTCCGGGCGCCAGCAAGGTACGGACCTGCTCGCGCACGTCCTGCACCCGGGCGCTGTCGACCCGGTCGCACTTGCTTATCGCTACCAGTGCCCGAGGGATGCCCAGCAACTGGACAATCGCCAGGTGCTCGCGGGTCTGCGGCATCACCCCGTCATCGGCGGCCACCACCAGCAACACCAGATCGATGCCCTGCGCCCCGGCCAGCATGTTGTGGGTGAAGCGCTCATGGCCGGGAACGTCGATGAAACCGGTCAGCGGCGCATCCGCCTCCAGCGCGGCATACAGGTAGCCGAGGTCGATGGTCATGCCACGTTCACGCTCTTCGCGGCGCCGGTCACCCGCCTGCCCGGTCAACGCCTGGAGTAGCGCCGTCTTGCCATGGTCGATGTGCCCTGCTGTGCCGACAATCACCCTGTCCGGCCCTCCACCTGTAATTGATCGAGTTGCGCCAGCCATGCCGGCTCGTCGTCCAGTTGCCGCAGATCCAGCCACAGGGCGTCATCGTCGATGCGCCCGAGGACCGCAATCGGCAAGGCGCGAAAGGCTTCTTCCAGCGTCAACAGCGAGCGCCCGCGCAAGCGCTTGGAAGTCAGCGGCCGCAGACACAGCGCTGCGCTGGCCAGCCTCGCCACCGGTTGGCTGCCACTGCCGATCATGCCCAGTGCTGGCATCGCGCTGACGCTCCAGCCATCACCCAGCACTTGGGCCAGCGCCGGCCGCAAACGCTCGGCTTGGGCGAGGATATCGGCCTGTGGCCGGGTCAACAGGCGCAGGCTCGGCAAGCGCTCGGCCAGTCGGTCCGGGTTGCGGTACAAACTCAGTACCGCTTCCAGGGCGGCCAGGGTCATCTTGTCGACCCGCAGCGCACGCTTGAGCGGATTTTTCTTGATCCTGGCGATCAGATCCTTGCGCCCGACAATCACCCCGGCCTGTGGCCCACCCAGCAGTTTGTCGCCACTGAAGGTAACGATGTCCGCGCCATCCAGCAGCGCCTGACGCACAGTCGGCTCTGCCGGCAAACCCCAGCGGGTCAAGTCGAGCAGACTGCCGCTGCCGAGGTCTTCGAGCAGCGGCAAGCCGTGCTGGTGGGCCAGTTGCGCCAGTTCGGCGGTCGGCACGCTCGTGGTGAAGCCTTGAATGCTGTAGTTGCTCGCATGCACGCGCATGATCAAACCGCTGCGCGGGCCGATCGCGGCCTCGTAGTCGCGGGCATGGGTGCGGTTGGTGGTGCCGACCTCAACCAGCTTCACCCCGGCGCGGGCCATGATGTCGGGCATGCGGAAGGCGCCGCCGATTTCAATCAGTTCGCCCCGGGAAATAATCCCTTCCTTGCGCGCGCCCAGGCTGTTGAGGGTCAGCAGTACCGCAGCGGCATTGTTGTTGACCACGGTCACCGCTTCGGCGCCGGTCAGTTCGCGGATCAAGTCATCGATCAGGTCGTCGCGGTCTCCGCGCTTGCCGCTGTGCAGGTCGAATTCGAGGTTGAGTGGATAGCGTGCGGCCATTTGCACCGCCTCGATCGCTTCCTCGGGCAACAGCGCCCGGCCGAGGTTGGTGTGCAAGACCGTGCCGGTGAGGTTGAACACCCTGCGTACATGGCTGCGATGCTGGATGGCCAAGCGCTCGCCAACCCTGCCCGCCAGCACGTCAGCGCTGACTTCCACAGGTTCGAGCAAACCCTGCAGCACCCCTTCGCGCAATTCATCCAGCAATTGCCGCAAGGCGCCCAGCAAGGCGTCGCGTCCATAGCGCTCGGCCAACGGCTGGCACGCCGGGTGACGTAACAGACTGTCGATGGAAGGTAGACGCAGGGGGTGGCTGGCACTGCGTGCAGACATCTGGCGCTCCTGAAAACGAATGACCCTCGCGCCAGAGTGTAGACGCTGCGGTTACTCGTCTCCCGGCGCCAGCAACAGATTGGGTGCCAGACGCTGATAACCGTCCTGGGTCAGGCGCATGTCGAGCATCAGGCTGGACAGATCTGCCGACAATGCTTCGGCGTCCGCATCGTTCTCCAGATAGAGCAACTTCAGATAGCTGTTACAACCGGGGCAGACTTCGGCGCGCAACGGCGCCTGGTTGGCGGCATGGCGATCATCTTCAAGGCTGAGGTATTCCAGGCCCTTGCTCTGCTCGCAATACACGCACTTGACCCGCACCACATGCCACTCGCAGGCGCACAGCGAACAGACCAGATAACGCAAGCCATTGTACTTGCCGCGATGGCGGATCACCCCGGCCATGGCCGGCGAGCCACAGGCCGGGCACTGGCTGAGGCTGTCGCCGGCGGTCAGTGCCAGGTTCGGCGTACTCAACAGCCAGTGGCTCCAGGCCGTTTGCAGCGCCGTACCGAGAAACGGCACCAGCGCGGCCGGTACCAGTGAATACTGGCCGCTGACCAGTGCCACCGCCCACGCGCGGCGTTGCCCGGCGCCGGCCAGGCGCAAGGTGTCCACGGCATCGGCCACGGCGGATTGCGGCGGTGCGCTATAGCGCTGTAACAAGGCATCGAGGTAAAGCTGCCAATCGTCTTCGCGCGCCAGGCTGTCGGCCGCGAACGGCGGCAAGCCGTGTTGCTGGCACAATTCGATGCGTTGTCGGTCGAGGGGTTCACTTTGCGGCGGATCGTCCAGCACCTGCTGCTGCACCCGGCACAACCCGGCGATCAGGCGCAGGTAGTCGGCCAGCGGGTGCCCTTCGGCCAGGGTTTCCAGGCGCTGCGCGCGCAGGCTGAACAGGTTAGGCGGCGGCATGTACAGAAACGGCGGCGAACTGGCCGCCGCTTCGATTTCTCCAGGTTCCAGGATGGTTGGCAAATGTCAGCCCTTTTTAGTGATCGGTCGCGAGGGAGCTTCGTCGCGGGTCTCATCTTGAGTCACTTGGCGATACCAGAGTTCGTGGTGTTTCCTGGCCCAATCGCGGCTGACCCTGCCGTGCAACATGGCGCTGACCGAGCCCTTGATCCAGATGCCGGCATAGATGTGCACGATGATGCTCAGGATCAGCACGAAACCGGCCAACGCATGCAGCAACATCGCCCAGCGTATCGTGGTGATGCCGAAATACTCGCTGAAGTACGCACGCCAGATCACCAGACCGCTGAACAACAGCACCAGCATGCACAGCAGTAAAGTCCAGAACAGCAGCTTCTGCCCGGGGTTGTATTTGCCGATGGGCGGCACGCCCTCCTCTTCATTTTTCATCACCCGGTCGATGCGCTTGAGCCACAGGCGGTCATTGGCGATGAAGTAGTTGGCGCGCCAGAAGCGAAACACCAGGCCGAGGAACAGCACGAACATCAGCACGCCCATGAACGGGTGCAGGATGCGTGTCCATGGCCCGCCGCCGAACAGGTTGCTCAGCCAGAACAGTGCCGGGTGGAACAGCGCCAGCCCGGACAACCCGGCCATCAGGAACAGAATCGCCACCAGCCAGTGATTGGTGCGCTGGTTGCTGGTGTAGCGCAGGATCGTCTTGTCGCTCATGGCCTGCCCTCCCCACGGGGATCGAAGGTGTGCACCGACGGATCGACTTCATGCACGGCGGTGTCCGGCGGCTGCGGATGTTCATCCTCTTCGACGATTTGCGGGCCGACGCGCACGTAGTGGAAGAACCCGGCCAGCACCGCCGCGCCCATCGCCAGCAGCGCCAAGGGTTTGCTGATGCCTTTCCACAACCCCACCAACGGACTGATCGCCGGGTGATCGGGCAAGCCGGCGTACAGTCTTGGCGTATCGGCGTGGTGCAACACGTACATCACGTGGGTGCCGCCGACGCCTTCGGGGTCGTACAGGCCGGCGTTTTCAAAGCCCCGGCTCTTGAGGTCGACGATACGCTCGGCGGCATGTTCCTTCATGTCGTCCTTGGAGCCGAACACGATGGCACCGGTCGGGCAGGTTTTCACGCAGGCCGGTTCCAGGCCTACCGCCACCCGGTCCGAGCACAAGGTGCATTTGTAGGCTTTGTGATCCTTTTGCGAAATGCGCGGGATGTCGAACGGACACCCGGTGATGCAGTAGCCGCAACCGATGCAATGATCCTGATCGAAATCGACGATGCCATTGGCGTGCTTGATGATCGCCCCCGGGCTGGGGCATGCCGCCAGGCAGCCGGGCTCGGCGCAGTGCATGCAGCCGTCCTTGCGAATCAGCCACTCCAGGTTGCCGGCGTCGGTTTCATGCTCGGTGAAGCGCATCAGCGTCCAGGTTTCTGCGGTGAGATCCTGAGGATTGTCGTAGGTGCCATGGTTATGGCCGACCTCGTCACGCAACTCGTTCCATTCCGAGCAGGCGACCTGACAGGCCTTGCAGCCGATGCATTTGGTGGTGTCGATCAGCTTGGCGACTTCCTCCATGCCGCGCACCGAGGGCGCAGGTGTGGTGGTGGCCGAGCGGGCAATGATGTCTTGGCTGGCCATTTAGACTTTCTCCACGTTGACCAGGAATGACTTGGATTCCGGGGTCTGGGTGTTGCCATCGCCGAGGAACGGCACCAGGGTGTTGGTCAGGTAGCCGTGACGGGTGGCGCCGGTGAAGCCCCAGTGCAAGGGGATACCGATCTGGTGAACTACCTGATTGTTGACCTGCAGCGGACGAATCCGCTTGGTCACCACCGCCACCGCTTCGATATGCCCGCGCTTGGAGCTGACCCTTACTCGGTCACCGGCAGCAATGCCCTTCTCCTTGGCCAGCACCTCGCCGATTTCGACGAATTGTTCGGGTTGGGTAACGGCGTTGATCGGGCAATGCTTGGTCCAGAAGTGGAAGTGTTCGGTCAGCCGGTAGCTGGTCGCCGCATACGGGAAGTCCTTGGCCTGCCCGAGGGTTTCCCAGACTGAATCGAAGATCCGACCGGCCGGGTTGCTGGTCGCCTGCTTGTTGTTGGGGTGCATCGGGTTGATACCGATGGGCGTCTCGAACGGCTCATAGTGTTCCGGGAACGGCCCTTCGTTCATCTTGTCGAGGGCGAAAAAACGCGCCACCCCTTCGGGGTTCATGATGAACGGGTTCATTCCGGCTTCCGGCGGTGCATCGGCTTTGTAGTCGGGCACGTCGGTGCCGGTCCACACCTTGCCGTTCCACCACACCAGCCGTTTGTTCGCGTCCCACGGTTTGCCTTGGGGGTCACAAGAGGCGCGGTTGTAGAGAATCCGTCGGTTCATCGGCCAGGCCCAGGCCCAGCCCAGGTTCTGCTTCATGCCGAAAGGATCGCTGTTGTCACGCCGGGCCATCAGGTTGCCCTGCTCGGTCCAGCTGCCGCAGAAGATCCAGCAACCGGACGCCGTGCTGCCATCGTCCTTGAGCTGGGCGAAGCCGGACAGCTGCTGACCGGCCTTGACCACCGCGCCCGAGGCGTCGGTGACATCGGCGATGGCGTAGCCGTTGAATTCCCGGGCCAGCTCTTCCGGCGTGGGATCATCAGGTATTTTGTAGGACCAGTTGAGCTTGAGGATCGGCTCGGCCCAGGCACCGCCGTTGGCCTGATAACGCTTGCGCAGGCGCAAGAACAGCTCGCTCATGATCTTCACGTCAGTGCGCGCCTGCCCCGGGCCGTCGGCACCTTTCCAGTGCCATTGCAACCAGCGGCCGCTGTTGACCAGTGAGCCGTTCTCTTCGGCGAAACAGGTGGTGGGCAGGCGGATGACCTCGGTCTGGATGTTGGCCGTTTCCACGTCGTTGTAAGGCCCGACGTTGCGCCAGAACTCCGAGGTTTCGGTAGCCAGTGGGTCCATCACCACCAGCCACTTGAGTTTGGCCAGCGCCTTCATCACCCGGTTTTTGTCCGGCAAGGCGGCGATCGGGTTGAAGCCCTGGCATACGTAGCCATTGACATCGCCCTTGCCCATCATGTCGAACATTTTCAGGATGTCGTAGCCGGGAATGTCCAGCTTGGGCAGCCAGTCGTAACCCCAGTGATTCTCGGCGGTGGCATTGGCGCCGTACCAGGCCTTCATCAGGCTGACGTGGAACTTGCCGTAGTTCTGCCAGTAGGACATCTGCCCGGGACGCAGCGGCTTGAGTGCACGTTTGGCAATGTAGGCGTTGTAATCCTGTTCGGCCTCGGCCGGCAAGGTCAGGTAACCAGGCAACAGGTTGGACAGCAAGCCGAGGTCGGTCAGGCCCTGGATGTTGGAGTGCCCGCGCAGGGCGTTGACGCCCCCGCCCGGCATGCCGACGTTGCCCAGCAGCAATTGCACCATGGCCGCGCTACGGATCATCTGCGAGCCGGTTGAGTGCTGGGTCCAGCCCAACGCGTAGAGAATCGTCATGGTTTTGCCCGGTTGCGAGCAGGTGGCGATCTCTTCCCAGATTTTCTGCATCGCATCCACGGGCATGCCGCAGACCTGACTGGCCAGCTCCAGGGTGTAGCGGCTGTAGTGCTGCTTCATCAATTGGTAGACGCAACGAGGGTCTTGCAAGGTCGGATCGACTTTGGCGAAACCGTCCTCGCCTATTTCGTAGCCCCAGCCAGACTTGTCGGTGTAGGTGCGCTTGCTCGCGTCGTAACCGCTGAACAACCCGTCCTCGAAACCGTAGCTGGCCTTGACGATGAACGACACGTCCGTATAGGCCCGCACGTACTCGTGCTGGATCTTGTCTTCGGTCAGCAGGTAATTGATCAGCCCGCCCATGAAGGCAATGTCGGTCCCGGTGCGGATCGGCGCGTAATAGTCGGCCACCGAGGCCGTACGGGTGAAACGCGGGTCGACCACAATCAGCCGCGCCTTGTTGTGGGCTTTGGCTTCGGTCACCCATTTGAAACCGCAAGGGTGCGCTTCGGCGGCATTGCCACCCATTACCAGAACCAGATTCGCGTTGGCGATATCGGTCCAGTGGTTGGTCATGGCACCACGGCCATACGTCGGGGCAAGACTTGCCACCGTCGGGCCATGTCAGACACGTGCCTGGTTATCGAACCCCAGCATGCCGAGACTGCGAATCACCTTATGGGTGATATAACCCGATTCGTTGGACGAGGCCGACGCCGCGAGAAAACCGGTGGTCAGCCAGCGGTTCACCGTTTGCCCCTGGGCGTTCTTCTCGATGAAGTTGGCGTCGCGGTCGGCCTTCATCAAGTCGGCGATGCGATCGAGCGCTTCATCCCAAGAGATTCGTATCCACTCCTTGGTGCCAGGCTTGCGCACCTGCGGGTACTGGAGACGACTGGGACTGTGAATGAAGTCCAGCAGGCCTGCGCCTTTGGGGCAAAGGGTACCGCGGTTGACCGGGTGGTCGGCGTCACCTTCGATGTGGATGATGTTTTGCGCGACATTCTTCGCGTCATCGCCCTGGCTGTACATGATCAAGCCGCAACCGACCGAGCAATACGGGCAGGTGTTGCGGGTTTCATGGGTGCGGGCGAGCTTGAAATGACGCACCTGTTCGGCAAAGGCTGTCGTCGGGGCCATGCCCAACGCGCCCAGGCTAGAGCCTGCAAGGCCGATACCGGCGACCTTGAAGAACTGACGACGGCTGAGATCCATCGTGCACTCCTGATCAGGTGGAACCCGGTACATGGCCGGGCTTTTTTGAACAACCACGGTAACGGCAGTCTGGCTGCCGACACTACAAACTGTAGTCAATGCTGTCGAATTCACCATGACAGCCGACCGTCGGACAAATTCAGCTTGCCGCGAAGATCCTTGTAGGAGCGAGCCTGCTCGCGAAGGTGTGTCAGATACGGTGATGTCAACTGACACACCTTCGCGAGCAGGCTCGCTCCTACAGTAGGTTGGCGTTTATCATGGTCAGCATTCCAACCCAGCTTTCATGAGACTGCGCATGACTTTCGATTTTGATCAGGTGTTCGACCGCCACCACACCGGCAGTACCAAGTGGAGCCGCTACCCGGCCGACGTGTTGCCGATGTGGGTCGCCGACATGGATTTCGCCGCGCCGCCGGTGATCATCCAGGCCCTGCAAAAGCGACTGGAACACCCGATGGTCGGCTACAGCGTGGCCCAGGATGACTTGCGCGAGGCAATCGTTGCTGACCTCTGGAACAAGTACGCCTGGCGAGTCGAGCCCCAGGAGCTGATTTTCCTGCCGGGCGTCGAGTCCGGCTTCAACATGGCGCTGAAGGCACTGGTACAGGCACCACAGAATGTCGTTGTGCAGGTGCCGAACTACCCGCCGCTGCGTCATGCACCAGGCCATTGGGGCCTGAACAAGGTCGAACTGAATTTCGATGCGCAAGCCGACGGCACCTACACCACACCGCTCGATACCCTGAGCCAGTCGCTGCAAGGTGGCGGTGCACTCCTGCTGAGCAACCCGCACAACCCCTTGGGCAAGGCCTTCCCCCGCGCAGAGCTGCAAGCCATTGCCGACATCTGCCTTGAGCACGGTGCCTGGATCATTTCCGACGAGATCCACGCCGAGTTGTGCTTCGACGGTCGCACGCACATTCCGATGGCGACCCTGAGCCCGCAAGTCGCCCAGCGCACCATCACGCTGATGTCGGCGAGCAAGGCCTACAACATCGCCGGCCTGAAGACCTCGTTCATGATCATCCAGGACCGCCACCTGCGCGAGAAGGTCAACCACGCCCGTTGCGGCATGGTCGACAGCGTCAATCCGCTGGGCATGGAAGCCACCCGGGTCGCCTACAGCGAAGCTGCTCCATGGCTGGCCGAGCTGAAGGTCTACCTGCAAGGCAACCGCGACTTCCTCGCCGAGGCCGTGCGCACTCGTCTGCCGGGCATCACCATGAACCTGCCGCAAAGCACCTACCTGGCATGGCTCGACTGCACGGCACTGGGGCTGGACGACCCGCAGCAGTTCTTCCTGGAGCAGGCCAAAGTCGGTTTGAGCGCCGGCCTGGACTTCGGCGATGACTGCAAGCAGTTCGTACGCCTGAACTTCGGCTGTCCACGGTCGCTGCTGGAAGAAGGCATTGCGCGGATGGAGCGCAGCTTGCGCCATCTCAAGGCCTGATACCCCCCTTCAGCGACAACGAAGATCCCTGTGGGAGCGGCGGTGCGGTGATCCGACTTGCCCGCGATGGCGTCGGTGACTGACACTACGCCATCGCGAGCAGGCTCGCTCCTACAGTGACGCCATCGAAAAGTTGAACCCGTGACGACCTCCAGCGCTCCACACCGGAGTGGTCATCGGGCCGACAGGGCCGGGATTGCTCAGGCTGGATATCAAGGACGCGGCTGCATCGATTAATCGTTACGCCAGCTCAGCGATACACGTACTTGGTGATATAGGAGTACAGGTCGTTGTACACAAAATCAGGGACATGCTCTGCATGTGCACTGGTTCTCAATAGTTGCAGATGACATTCCTTGACCATTTCATCACGCTCCTCCATTGAATAGACAGTATTCCTGAGAATTTTGTCATAGGCGCTATACGCATATGCCTGCAACTTCGAAACTTCGGCCAGCTTGCCCGTGGCGTCCAGAGTGTAGGTACTGTGAGCGCGCAGCACTCGGTCGTTCAGTTTGCCCAGACCGCGCTCATACAAGAAGATTTGTGAACCGCTCACTTCCTTTGCCAGGAACTCGAACGCGACCAGAACCGCCGGAGCGTTACTGATGCTCGATTCAACCCTCGAATAGCTGACAAAACGCTCCAGCTTCTGCTTTTCCAGACTCGCGAACGCTCTTTTGATGCTGGAAATATGGGCAAACGCGTGATTACAACCCACGACATGGACTTCGAGTTGGTAGCCGGGAACAAATTTTGCCAATCCGGCAAAACCGATGTCATCGAACGCGCACTCCATGATGATGTTGTATTTGTGAGTCAGCGCATTGGCGAATATTTTCGAACCGAGCTCCCTGGTAAACGCTTCTGAATGTTCGTAGGCGTGCAAGACACCGAGCTCGATCATATCGGCGTAATGCGGGTGTTTTTTTCGATATTCGGGCAGGTACAGTCGAATGTAGTTCCCGTAATTCCCGGATGGCAGCAAGCTCTTTTCCAGCAGGTAAGTCTTGCCCGAGCCCTCCACTCCGGCGGTGATCAGCAACTTGGGTATGGTTTCGGCAGTTATGCCGGCGAAGAGCGTGGGGAAGATCTCGTCGAACGCCTTGGTCACGTCGTCTGCGGAATAGCCGTATTTCGGTGCTTCTGACATACCTTGATTTCCTTATCAAAGAATTGGGTTGTGATATCCAGCCCTTTCAATAAAACGTGCTTGCGCTGATTGTTCAAGCCGTTCTTTCAATCAAGGTATGTATCTGTTTTTTAAGGTAAAAATACCTACGAAGCGGAGCGAAAAAACGACGTCGTAATCGACCACCAACGCGGCAGCAACTGCCTGACCTTGCTCTCGCCAAAACGGTCGTCGATCAACATCACCACCCCTTGATCCTGTTGCGTACGGATCACCCGTCCAGCGGCCTGCACCACTTTCTGCACGCCGGGATAAAGGTAGGTGTAGTCATAACCGGCACCGAAAATCGCGGCCATGCGCCGTTTCAGTTGCTCGTTCACCGGATTGAGCTGCGCCAGCCCCAGCGTGGCGATAAACGCGCCGATCAACCGGGCGCCGGGCAAATCGATGCCTTCCCCAAAGGCCCCACCCAGCACCGCAAAACCGATGCCTTGGCCGTCGGCGTGAAACTGGTCGAGAAACTGCTGACGCTGCGCTTCGCCCATGCCTCGGGATTGCGACCAGAGAGTGATGTGCGGATGTTTCTCGGCCAGCAACTGCGCGACCTGCTGCAAATAATCGAAGCTGCTGAAAAACGCCAGGTAATTGCCGGGGCGCTCGCAGAACTGTCTGGCGATCAAGTCCACGATCGGTTCCAGAGACGACTGGCGATGCACGAACCGCGTGGAGATCTGGTCGACGATATGCACTTGCAGTTGATCGGCGTGAAACGGCGACTCGACGTCGATGCACACGGTGTCCGCCGGTGTTCCCAGTAAATCGGCGTAATAGTGCCGCGGGCTGAGGGTCGCGGAGAACAGCACCGTGCTACGCGCAGCAGTCAGGCGCGGGCGGATGAACCCGGCAGGGACCACATTGCGCAGGCACAACTGCGAGAGGTTGCGCTTGCGCTCCAGGTCGCGCTTGCTGATGTCGAACAGGAACTGCTCATCGAACAGTTCGGCGACCCGGCAAAAGTGCAGCATGTCGAAGTAAAACCCCTGCAGTGCACTGTCCAGCCCTTGAGGGTGATCGTTGAGGTAGTCACCGATGCTGGCGCTGCACGATGACAGTGCCTGAAGGAGCTTTTCCGGCGCCTTGTCATAGGCCTGATAGGCGCCGGTTTGCCCGTTATGCAGGGCATTCCACTCGCGATTGACCCGCTGCATCGGTTTTTTCAGCACGTCGGGCGCGGTTTTGCGCACGCCGTTGAAGGTCGCCTGATCGAGGCTGGCGCTGTACATCTGCCGGCCACGCTCCACCAGGTTATGGGCTTCGTCGACCAGCACCGCGACCTTCCAGTTGTTGACCTGAGCCAAGCCGAACAGCAACGCGCTGAAATCGAAGTAATAGTTGTAGTCGGCAACCACCACGTCGGCCCAACGCGCCATTTCCTGGCTCAGGTAATACGGGCAGACATCGTGCGCCAGGGCAACCTCGCGCAAGGCGCTCTGGTTCAACAGGCTCAGTTGGCTGGCCGCCTGCCGTGCGGCGGGCAGGCGATCGTAGAAACCCCGGGCCAGCGGACAGGACTCGCCGTGGCAGGCTTTGTCCGGGTGTTCGCAGGCCTTGTCCCGGGCGATCATCTCCAGCACCCGCAGCGGCGGCGCATTGGCGCTGGAAAGAATCACTTGCGCGGCGTCCAGGGCCAGTTGGCGTCCCGGGGTTTTCGCCGTGAGGAAGAACACCTTGTCCAGTTGCTGCGGCGCCAGGGCCTTGAGCATGGGGAACAAGGTGCCCAGGGTCTTGCCGATGCCCGTGGGCGCCTGGGCCATCAGGCAGCGCCCCGTGCTGACGGCCTTGAACACCGACTCGGCCAGATGGCGCTGCCCCGGTCGAAAACCGGCATGGGGAAAGGCCAGGCCCTGGGCGGCCAGATTGCGCCCTTCTCGATGGGCGACTTCCTGTTCGGCCCATTGCAGGAACAGCGCGCAATGTCGTTCGAAGAATTGTTGCAGCTCGGTGGCGTCGAAAGGCTCGACCAGGCAGGTTTCCTTTTCGCTGACGATGTCGAAGTACACCAGAGCCAGATTGATCTGCGGCAGATCCAGTTTCCGGCACATCAACCAGCCGTAGACTTTCACCTGGGCCCAATGCAATTGACGGTGGTTGGCCGCTTGTTTGCTCAAGTCGCCGCGGTAGGTCTTGACCTCCTCCAGGCAGTTTTGCCCGGGGTCATAGCCATCCGCCCTGCCCTTGACCGTCAAGGTCTGATACTGACCCTCAAGGGCGACTTCGCTTTGGTAACCCTCGCTGCGCCGTGAGGCAACCGTACGGTGCCCGACGATGCCTTCCAGCGCGCTAGGCGACGGCGTGAAGCGCAGATCGAGGTCGCCGACCTTGGCGGTGAACTCGCACAACGCCCGCACCGCAATGCTATAGCTCAATCGCCCTGCTCCGCCCATTGCACGTAACAGACGGCAATGGGCATCTGGTGTTCATGGCAGAACTCCAGCCAGCGCAGCTGGTTGTCCTGCAGGCGATCGCCCGGGCCTTTGACTTCGATCATGCGGTAGGTCTTTTGCTGCGGCCAGAACTGGATCAGGTCCGGCATGCCGGCGCGATTGGCCTTGATGTCCAGCAGGAGGCGATTGAACCAGTGCTTGAGGTGCTCGGCCGGGAGGCAATCGAGGGCTTGCTCCAGCAACTCTTCGCTGAGCACGCTCCAGAACACGAACGGCGACTGCACGCCCCACTTGGCGGCATAACGTTCGCGGATGGTCTGCCGGTAGCGCCCGTCGTCGAGTTCGGCCAGGCACGCCTGAAACAGTTCGGCCCGGCGGACCTGGAAGTCTTCGCTGAGCAGGTCCACCGGCCCGCGCTGGAACGGGTGAAAAAACGCCCCCGGCAAAGGCGCGAAAATCGCCGGCCAGCACAGCAGGCCAAACAGTGAATTGACCAGGCTGTTTTCCACGTAGTGCACTGGCGCAGAATCTTGCGCCAGATGTGCCTGAACGTAGAACTCCACCGATAACGCCGGGTCTGTCCTGGGCAATTGCAGGTCAAGGCGCTGCATTTCCCGAGGCGCAGCCCGCTTGATGGGCGGCCCGCCGAGCTTGCGTCGCAGGCGTGGCAGCACGCGGAGCAACTGCTGGTATTCGGCGGCGCTTTCCGGCGCCTGCTCGGCCTGCTCAGCCAGGTCCAAGGCCTGCTCGAACTGGCCGCTGCGTTCCAGCACGCGAATGAGCCGCGCCCGCGCACCTGGATAAGCGCATTCGCGGTACAGGTTCAGGGCCATGGAGAAATCCGCGGTGCGTTCGCAGTACTGGGCCATCTGGAACAGCAGCTTGCCGCGCCGGCGTTGCAACCACGGATTGTCCAGCGTCAGCTCCTTGATCCGTTCCGCCACCTCCTCCAGCGCTTCACCGGCCTCGAATTGTTGCTGGTATCCGTGCAGAAGGATGCAGGCATCCACGTCTTCGCGGCTGCGCAAGCCACGGGACTCGGCGCAGAATTCGACTTTTTCGTAGGTGTAGATACCGAGGTCAGCCAACACGAATTCCGACCAGTCCTGATACAGGTTGCCGAAAAACATCAGGCGCAGGCGATCGCACAATTGCATGATGGTCAGGCTGAACAGACGCTCGTCCAGGGCCGGGCACCAGTCGTTGAAGTTTTGCGCCTGGGGAAACTGCTCGCACAGCGCTGGCAACCAATCGGCTTTCTTGCCTTTGGGCTGATCGACTGCCGGGCCAAAGACCTGGAGGATTTCACCCTTGAGCAGCACCTCGAACAGCGCTTGGACCGTCAACGGCATTCGTTCATCGACCCAACCGAGCGCTAACAGCGGCTCGACGGCGCAGCCGATATCGCCGATTTCCTCGTAGTGCAGTTTGCTCGCCCTGAAATGAACGCCCTTGCGCATGACCATTCTGACCAGCAGTGCCTGCGATTCACGGGGCAACCGCTTAAACTCATTAATGAAACGCTGCTCGTCGACGCTCAGCACATCGGCAAAGCGCTGCTCAAGCCAATCAAGCACTTGCATGAAGTTGTTCAAGTAATAGAACGGATCGTCGAGGGGATTTGCGGTCACTGGAAAATGGGCCATGGCGAGAGGTACTGGTTATGCATACAGATACCAGTTCCACGCCGCGTGGCGCAATCGGAAAAGGATAAATGGCGGCGCTGTACGGAATTTTCTCCGGGCAGTAGAACTTTCTGCCCCCTGGCGGCACCAACCGCCATACAGGTGCAGTGACAGCCTCGGGCTGATGGCGCTACTTTAAACGAACGGGAGGTGATCATGGACATCAAGACATTGGGCTTGCCCCTGGCTGCAGCGGCCCTGCTGGCGCTGGCCGGTTGCTCGACGCCAACGGTGGTGACGCTGCAGAACGGCACTCAATACCTGACCAAAGACATACCGAAGACCAAAACCAAGGACGGGTTCTTTGAGTTTGAGGACATTTCCGGTGCGATGGTGAAAGTCAGGGCCGATGAAGTGGCGACGATTCGCGAAGAAGAAGACTGACGTTTCTCCTGGCACGATGTGGCAGGTTTCGAGCACTGCTTTACACTCGATAGACCCCGTGCGACCGAATGACTGTGCAACGCTTCGACACAGGCGTTGCAATACGGGCATCACGCAAAGACTCAGGTGACGCCGAAATGAAAATGGTCATGCCACTTCTGGCCTCTGTGCTCGCCGTCAGCGCATGCGTGACGGCGAGCCTGTGTGACGCCGCCACAAAGGCAAAACCAAAGCCAAAGCCTTTGCCAACGTACAAAACCAGTTTCGATTGCGCCACGCCCCAGGCATCCGCCGAAAAGCTTATCTGTCACGACCCTCAACTGGCGCGCATGGACCTGGAACTCAATCGCCTTTATCTCCTGGCGCTCAGCGACGACCATTCAGTTCCGCGCCCGAATAAAGTCGAGATCGATCAGCGGTTCTGGATTGAGTCCCGTAACCAGTGTGGTGGCGGGACTCAAGCCAAGGCATGCGTCGTGCGAAGTTATGCCGAGCGTGCGTTCCAACTGCGCCAGGGTTCGGCCATTGCCAGAACCAAGGACCCAAGCAGGCTCACTGAAGGCCCGTTGGCTTATCGTTGTGCAGGGTTTAATGCATTGGTCGCCGCGACCTTCTTTACCGTCGAGCCGGGTGTGGTGTTCCTGAAATGGGCCAATACCTCGGTGACGCTGAACCAGGTGCCCGACAATTCCGGAACCCGGTACACGGGAAAGGATTACAAAGGCAGCTACAGCTTCTGGCAACTGGGCGATGACGTGTTTTTCCAGATACCCGGCTCAGGCCAGATGAGTTGCGCAGCCGAGCCGGTCGGCTGATGACGATGGCATCGGGACGTCCTGTCCCGATGGCCGCTCCCCCGCTTTAGCTGCCGGTGCGAATCTTGTTCCAGACCCGGGTACGCACCCGGTCGATGTTCAGCGGCATGGCTTCCAGGGCAAACAGCTTGCCCATCATTTCCGGGCTTGGGTAAACCTTGGTGTCGTTTTTGATCGCCGGGTCGATCAGGCTGTCGGCCGTCTCGTTGCCATTGGCGTAATGCACGTAGTTGCTGACGCTAGCCATGACGTCCGGGCGCAGCAGGTAGTTCATGAAGGCGTAACCGGCTTTTTCGTCCGGAGCGTCGGCCGGCATCGCGACCATATCGAACCAGATCGCGGCGCCTTCCTTGGGAATCGAATAGCCGATGTCGATGCCGTTGTTGGCTTCCCTGGCGCGGTTTTCCGCTTGCAGGATGTCGCCGGAGAAACCGACCGCGACGCAGATATCGCCGTTGGCCAGGTCGCTGGTGTACTTGGACGAGTGAAAATAGCTGACATACGGCCGCACTTTCAGCAACAGGGCTTCGGCCTTCTTGTAGTCTTGCGGGTTCTTGCTGTGTGGCGGCAACCCAAGGTAGTTCAACGCGGCCGGCAGTAGTTCGGGACCGTTGTCGAGGATGGCCACCCCGCACTTCTGCAACTTCTGCATGTTCTCGGGCTTGAAGATCAGGTCCCAGGAATCCACCGGGGCGTTGTCCCCCAGCACAGCCTTGACCTTGGCAATGTTGTAGCCGATGCCGGTGCTGCCCCACAGGTACGGGAACCCATGCTCGTTGCCCGGATCGTTGGTCTGCAACGCCTTGAGCAACACAGGGTTGAGGTTCTTCCAGTTCGGCAGCTGACTCTTGTCGAGTTTCTTCAGGGCGCCACCTTCAATCTGCCGGGCCATGAAGTGATTGGACGGGAACACCACGTCGTAGCCGGATTTGCCGGTCATCAGCTTGCCATCGAGGGTCTCGTTGCTGTCATAGACGTCGTAGGTGAAGCCGATGCCGGTTTCTTTCTGGAAGTTTTTCGTGGTGTCTGGCGCGATGTAGTCCGACCAGTTGTAGATCTTGACGGTTTCGGCGGCCTGGCTGATCGATGCCACGAGCATCAGCGGGGCCAGGGTCAGTGTCTTTCGGATCATGAGTCGATTCCTGTAGGTTTTTGTTGTTGGCAGGCAATCAAAGGATCAGCTTTCAAATTTCAAAGAATTGAAAATTCAAAAAATCAGTACGTAGGTCTTGCGCACGGTTTCCTGGATGTCCCAGATGCCGAGGCTGTTGGCCGGCAACATCAGTGCGTCACCGGCTTCTATTTGCAGGGGCTCGCCGCCGTCCGGGGTGAAGGTGCAGCGGCCCTGGATGAAGTGACAGAATTCCTGGGCGACGATCTGCCGCCGCCAGCGCCCCGGGGTGCATTCCCAGACGCCAGTCTCGACGCCGTCGTCGCGTTCGACGCTGGTGGTCGAAGCCACGGCCACTGGGGTACCCAGGGGCACGGCGACCGGATTGGATTCGTCCAGTTTCAGGGTTGCGGTGTTCTTGAACTGCGTGATGCTCATGGGAATACCTGTCTATGTAGCCTGTAGATGAAGAGCGCGCCGTTTAGTGCATGAAACCTTCCATGAAACCGGCGACCCCGCTGGCCAGCTTGCGCCGCCACGGCGCAGTGGCCGGGTTGGCCAGGGTCTGGTCTTCATGGACAAAGCTGCGGATGATCGCGTTGTAGCCGAGCCAGCGGATCGGCTCCGGCTCCCAGGCCCGCAGTGCGTCGAGACCGCGCTGGGGGATAACCCACGGCTGGCGCACCAGTTCGGTGTCGCGCCCCAGGATCAGGTCGGCCAGCGTGCGGCCTCCCAGATTGCTGGCGCCAACGCCCTCCCCGCCATAGCCGCCAGACAGGGCGATGCCGTTGGCCCGGTCGCAAAGCATGTGCGGCTGGAAATGCCGGGACATGCCCAGGTTGCCGCCCCAGGAATGGGTGATCTGCACGTTCTTCAACTGCGGGAACAGTTCGCCGAACAGATAGCGCCGCAGCTGTATTTCGTCAGCAGTCAGGTCGAAGTCGTGGCGCAGCTTGCCGGCGAACTGGTAGCCGCCCCGGGCGCCAAAGATCAGTCGGTTGTCAGCGGTGCGCTGACCGTAGGTGACCTGGCGACTGGCCTCGCTGAACGCCTGGCCGTGACTCAGGCCGATTTCGTCCCAGGTGGCCGCCGACAAGGGCTCGGTCGCGACGATCAGGCTCTGCACCGGCATCTGATAACGCCCCAATGGCGGCAGCGTGACGGAGTAGCCTTCTACCGCCGGCACCACCCAGCGACTGCGCACCGAAGCTTTCGCCGTGCGCAGGCCGCCGGACTGCCAATGGGTGACCGGGCTGTTTTCGTAGACTCTGACGCCCAGGCGCTCCACCGCCCGGGCCAGCCCCCGTACCAGTCTGGCCGGGTGAATGGTCGCCACGTGCGGCGCGTAGATGCCGCCGTAGGGTTTGGCGACGCGGATCTGTTGCGCCAGTTGTTGCGGGGTCAGCCAGCGATAGTGGCTGTCGTTGAGGCCCTGGCGATGGAGATCGTCCAGATAGTGACGCAGGCTGGCCTCCTGCTCCGGATAGCGAGCGGCGCAATACAGCACCCCGCCTTTACGGTAATCACAGTCGATCCCCTCGCGTTCGAGGACAATCTCCACTTCATCCGGAATGCTGTGCAACAAATCGTAGGAGGCACGGCGTTCTTCGGCCGGCAGGTTGGCCAGCAGGCGATCTTCCCCCAGCAAATTGCCCATCAGCCAGCCACCATTGCGCCCCGATGCACCGAAACCGGCGGTTTGCGCTTCGACGATGGCAACGTTCAGGTCTGGTTTGTGTTGCTTGAGGTAGTACGCGGTCCAGAGCCCGGTGTAGCCCGCGCCGATGATCGCCACGTCGACATCCAGATCCCGCTCCAGCGCCGGACGCGCCAATAGCGGCTCGTCGAGCTGGTCCATCCACAAACTGATAGTGCGCCACGCCGGCATGCAAGACTCCGCCACTCAAACTTCGATGGCGTCGATCCTAGTGCGTGGGCTCAGGCGCTGTCTTGCGCGCGTGCACGCAAAGAAATTTGTTTGACGTAGGCCTTGGGGGACTGGCCGGTGTGCTGGCGGAAACAGCTGTAGAACGCCGACAGCGAATTGAATCCGGCAGCGAAGGCCAGTTCATCGATACGCAGTGGCGGTGTGGCGGCATCCAGCGCTGCAAGCAAATGTCGCAGGCGTGCCTGGTTGACGTAGCGGTAGAAGCTCTGGCCCAGCACCTGGTTCAACAGGTATGAAATCTGGTTGCGGCTGTAGCCACACTCCTTCGCCACCCGTTGCAGATCGAGCTCCGGGTCCAGATAAGGCTGTTGACCCTGGAAATACTGCTGCAGGTCATCGGCCATGAAGCTCAATTGGCGCGGCGACAGGCCGAGTCGGCTGACCGCCGGGCGCTGGTTGCCGGACGTTTTGCTGCCGGGTTGCTCGTGCACCAATGACGCATATTCATTGACCCGCCAGATCAGCCCGTCCTTGACGGTGATCGCTTCGCTGGCGCGGAACGACACCAGTCCTTCACCGCCGCGCAGGGTGATGCGGTACTGAATGAACGCCGTGTTGCCGTCCAGTCGAATGCGGTCGGAATGCTCCAGCGCCTCATCCGGATCCCGGGGCATGCTGTTGCGTACGTACTCGCGCAATTCGGCCAGGCCCATGATTTTGTTCTGGAAGAAATCGTTGTACTGGACTTCAGGGTGATAAAGCGCCATGACGCCGTCCAGATCCCGGTGCTTCCAGCGCAAGTGATAGCGCATGACCGTCTCGCCCGTGGCCTGGGTTTGCAGCGGGCCATCATCATCGGCGTGCATTGAACATCTCGACGGAAAAACACCGAGCTTGCCCAACTTCGGCTTTGTCTTCAACGACTAAACGGATAACGGTTTTTGGTCGCAAATGCGAACGAAGCGTGATCTGAATCAAAAAAATGACGGCAATCGCCAAATGGCCTGAAAAATCCACATTCTTTTCACATCCGGCTGCTACTTTTAAACACTGTCACTGGTTGAACCAATGAAGGTTCTTCCCTCCTACCATGAGCTAACGGACGCGCTCGATAATGAAGGCGGGCAACACATGAATAAAGGGTTCAGTAAGGTTACGTTTCCAAACGCCTGCCAGCTGATGCGCTGGCATTTTCATCCCATGGGTTTCGAGGCGAGCATGGACGCCCCGGGCAGCATGATTGCCCGTCTTTTTGATCGTGCCACTGGCGAGACCATGATCGCCATTGCCGGTATTCCGTGCGCCACCGTCATGAATGCTGCGGATGTAGAACTGATAATCGAAGCGGTGGAGGATGAACTTGAAGCCTTCGTTCCACCAGAAGCGTTCAGGAGTTATGCCTGAAGACTGAATGCACAAAAAAAGCCCACTTCACGTGGGCTTTTTGTTGAGCGCTGCTCCCCTGTAGGAGCGAGCCTGCTCGCGAAGGACGTTAACGATAATGCGTATTCCCTGACTAAACGCGGCGCTCTTGAGTCCATCGCCGGCAAGCCGGCTCCTACAGGGTCCCGAGTCAGGCGGAGGTCTGGCTTTTACGATGATCGACAAAAAACGCCTTGCCCTTGCCGATCCGGTCGGAGGCCTTTGGCATGTTCGCAGCCTGGGTGTCTTGTGCGTCGACGTACCAGTAGCAATGGCTGACGGCGCGGGTAATACCCACGTAGGCCAGCCGCAGGATTTCGTCCTTCTGGGCGTTGTCGTAGGGTTCGCTGTCACCGGCCTTGCCCAGGCCTGCCATCCGGTAGACCTGATTCTTGTAAGGTGAGCTGGTCAGGTGCTGGCAGTCGCCCAGTAAAAACACCGCATCGGCCTGGAGGCCTTTGGCGCTGTGATACGTCAGTTGTTTGAGCCTGCGAGCTTCATGCGGCAAGCTAGAATCAACATTAACTACCGACTGAATATGCTCCTCTATCAATAACTTATCGCTGCTTTTACGATAAAGCATCAAGATCGAATCGCCCTTTCGGTAATGCTCCATCAGGCGTTGGGCCATGCCCTGGTCATCACGATCGAGGACGTTCACTGGCAGCAACGCCTTGGGTTCGCCGCTGGCCTTGGCTTTCTTCCCGGCAATCGCCGGTGCTGCGCGCACGATGTGCTCGGCGGCATCGATGATGTGCTGGTGGCTGCGGTAGTTGTCGCTGAGCATGACCTTGGTGGTGCTCGGCGACGGGAATTCCTTGTTGAACTCCATGAAGTAGGTCGGCGAACTGCCGCGCCACCCATAGATGGACTGCCAGTCATCGCCCACACACAGCAGCGAGGAGCGCTGGGCCCCGCGCCCGACGTGCATGGCCGGTCCGCGACTGCGGATCTCTGCCAGGCTGGCCCTGATCCAGGAGACGATCTGCGGCGAGACATCCTGGAATTCGTCGATCATCAGGTGTGACAGCGGCCGCAGCAACTCATCGCTGAGCAGCTTGAGGTTCTCCGGCGAATGCTCGCTGAACAGGGCGAACATGCGGTTGTAGGTCATGATCGGCGGCTTCTGGTCCAGCAAGTGATCTTCCAGCGCCCGCCAGTACAGACTCAAGGCTTCGAAGAAGAACCGGTCGGGATCGTCCTTGGCGAAACTCATCTGACCTACCGCGCCCGGCACGTCCAGCCCGAGGTTTTCGATGAACCCGGCGGCGGCGACAAAGCAATCGAGCAGTGGCGCTGAAGCGAGCTCGCCCTTGACCTTGTAATCGAAGCCCGGCCCGGCGCTGGCATCGCCGGCGAGCGAGGCCAAGACACGTTTTGATGATTCGTAACTATCAATCCATATCAATGGCTTACGACAGAAAGCTTGAAACAGGGTGCGCTTTACTGCCCACTCTGCGCGTACCGTTAGCTTGGCGTTCGGTCGCGTGACCTGCGGGTTTTCCCTAGGATCGAACCCCAGCACCACCCAGGCATCCAGGGACGGGATGTAGCCGTGGCAATGGAATGTCGAACCGTTGATATCGAACGACTGGCGATTCGGTTCGATGCCCTTGATGGGCCAGGCACCGGCGCGAAACCACAGGTCCTCAATGGCGTCGCACAGTTCTTCATCGCGTTTGGCCGCAAGCTCGGTAACGCCCATGCGTTTCTGCACATCCGGGTGATCGCGCTCCAGCTCCTTGAGTTGCAAGGCATGCCGGGACAATGGCTTGATCAGCTCGCGAAAACGCTCGTCGTTACTGTGCAGCCGGTGATAGCAGGCGTTGAGTTGCTGGCGTTGAGCGTCGTTGATGCGCAGATCGAACGGATTGCTGTCGGCCTCCTCGTCACCCTGTGCGGCCCGCAGGCTGAGGTTTTCAAAAGCCTGCAGGCGCTCGAAACCCGGAAGGCTGCGCACCATCGGCAGGATCCGCGAGTGAAAGGTGCGCACCAGGTCCCGCGCCTCCTTGAAACTGATCGCGCGACCCCAGAGCGCAAACAGTTCGATCAGCTTGTTGATGAAGTCCTTGCGCGACTCACGGGTGAAGGTCACCACCGTCATCGAACTCAGTTCAAAGCCCAGGTAATGGGTCAACAGCAAGATACGCAACACCAACGTGGTCGATTTGCCAGCACCGGCACCCGCAATCACCGAGGTGGACGGTGTATCGCTGAAGATCATTTTCCACTGTGCGGCGCTGGGTTGGGCATGGGCTGGCAACAACCGGGCGACATCGGCCTTCATGCGTTTCTTCAGCTCGGCGCTCAAAGGCAGGCGCCAATCGTCGAACAGCAAGTCATCGACATTCGGCGGTCGGTGCTCAGTGCTGCGCGAGTCACGGATCAGCAGGACCTGTCGACCCTCCTCCAACCCCTCGAGCTTGCCTTCCCTGTAGCCGTAATCGACCCCGGCGCTGTGACCGCTGCGAAAACCGTCGGCCTGGCCATGCAACCAAGACGCACGATGCTGTGCGTGCAGGCGGGTCAGGCTGTAGCCGAAGAATCGGGCGAGCAATCGCTTGATCAGCGGCATCTCGGCCAGGGGGCGAAGTTCAGGCGGAAGATCGGGGGTGTGTTGCGGCACGCGGACTGACTCCAGGGTGTGAGGCTGTTGAGCGCTATGGTGTCTGCATTTGCCCTTGAGTTCTAGTGAATTGCTTATGACTCATTGGCTTATGCGATGAAGTGAAAGCTGGATGAGAAACTTTCGAGTTCGTTTTATATCAATCCATTCGATGGGAATGCTGCATTTTTTACGCTTTTTATCGATTGTTGCCTGTTGGATGATGGCCGTCATCACTCACCGGTCTCGCTTCGTGGCTCAGGCACCTGGCCCCATGACGAACCTTTTCTGGAGACGATCATGCTTGAACTCAGACCTTTCAACTCGCTCGGCGGCGCTCACCACGGCTGGTTGGATGCTCACCACCATTTTTCGTTCGCCGAGTACTACGATCCCAAGCGCATGAACTGGGGCAACCTGCGGGTCTGGAACGACGACGTGATCGCTCCCGGCACCGGTTTCCCGCAACACCTGCACCGCGACATGGAAATCATCACCTATGTCCGCGAAGGCGCCATTACCCACCAGGACAACCTTGGCAACAAGGGCCGCACCGAAGCCGGTGACGTCCAGGTCATGAGTGCCGGCACAGGGATCGCCCACAGCGAGTACAACCTGGAAGCGACGCCGACGAGGATTTTCCAGATCTGGATCATCCCGAACGAGTCCGGCCTGGCCCCGTCCTGGGGCGCCAAGCCGTTCCCGAAGGGCAACCGCGAAGGTTTTGTCACCCTGGCCAGCGGCAAGGAAGGCGACGATCAGAGCCTGCGCATCCGCGCCGATGCCCGGCTGGTAGCGGCCAACCTGAAGGCCGGCGAGTCTGCCGAATACGCGCTGGACAAGGGCCGTCGTGCTTACCTGGTGCCGGCCACCGGGGTCATTGAGGTCAATGGCTTGCGTGCACAAGCTCGAGATGGTGTCGCGGTTGCCGATGAGACCGTACTGCGGGTGACGGCCATCGAGGACAGCGAGATTGTTCTGGTGGATCTGGCTTGATTCGCTGAACGCAAACGCAAAAAAAGGGGTGACCGTATTGGTCGCCCCTTTTTTGCTGATCAGGGTAATTCCTGAAAGTCGTGCCCCTTGTGGGAGCGAGCCTGCTCGCGATGGCGGCCTGACATCCAGCATTGATACTGACTGACAGTCCGCCATCGCGAGCAGGCTCGCTCCCACAGGGTTATATGCAGCTCCAGTGGGAGTTACCGCGCTTACTTCGCGGAAATGGCACCATCGACCAGCGTTTGCGCCTCGGCCACCAGTTGCTTGAGGTGGTCGTCGCTGACAAAGCTTTCGGCGTAGATCTTGTAGATGTCTTCCGTGCCCGATGGACGCGCCGCGAACCAGCCGTTCTCGGTCATGACCTTGAGGCCGCCAATGGCCTGGTCATTGCCCGGTGCGTGGCTGAGGATGCTCTGGATCGGCTCGCCCGCCAGTTGGGTCGAGGTGACCTGTTGCGGCGACAGCTTGCTCAACAGTGCTTTCTGCTCCGGATTGGCCTTGGCGTCGACCCGCACCGAGAACGGCTCACCCAGTTCCTCGGTCAAGGCACGATACGCCTGGCTCGGGTCGCGCCCAGTCCGGGCCGTCATCTCGGCGGCCAGCAGGGCCGGAATCAAACCGTCCTTGTCGGTGCTCCAGACACCGCCGTCCTTGCGCAGGAACGAGGCGCCAGCGCTTTCTTCACCGCCGAAACCTAACGACCCATCGAACAGGCCGTCGGCAAACCATTTGAAACCGACCGGCACTTCGTACAGGCGACGACCCAGGCGCTTGGCCACGCGATCGATCAGGCCGCTGCTGACCACGGTTTTACCCACGGCAGCATCGGCGCGCCATTGCGGACGATTCTGGAACAGGTAGTCGATGGCCACGGCGAGGTAGTTGTTCGGCGCCAGCAAACCACCGGACGGCGTGACGATGCCATGGCGGTCGTGGTCCGGATCGCAGGCAAACGCCACGTCGAAGCGTTGTTTCAGGCCGATCAGGCCTTGCATGGCGTGGCTGGACGATGGGTCCATGCGGATCTGGCCGTCCCAGTCGACGGTCATGAAGCGGAAGGTCGGGTCGACCTCTTTGTTCACCACGTCCAGGTCCAGGCGGTAATGCTCGGCAATCGCCGACCAGTAGCGCACCCCTGCTCCACCCAGCGGATCGACACCCAGGCGCAGCCTGGCATCGCGGATGGCGTCGAAGTCGATCACGTTGATCAGGTCGGCGACATAGGTGTTGAGGTAATCGTGTCGATGGGTGGTGCTGGCCTTCAGTGCCTGCTCGTAGCTGATGCGCTTGACGCCAGCGAGCTTGTTGGCCAGCAGTTCGTTGGCCTTGGCTTCGATCCACTTGGTGATGTGGGTATCGGCCGGACCACCGTTGGTTGGGTTGTACTTGTAGCCACCGCTTTGCGGCGGGTTGTGGGACGGCGTGATGACAATGCCGTCGGCCAGGCCGCTGGTGCGACCGCGGTTGTAGCAGAGGATCGCATGGGAAATGGCCGGGGTCGGCGTGTATTCGTCACCTTCGGCGATCATCACGGTCACACCGTTGGCCGCCAGCACTTCGAGGGCACTGGCGCCGGCTGGCGTGGACAGCGCGTGGGTGTCGATACCGACAAACAGCGGGCCATCGATACCTTGAGCTTCGCGGTACAGGCAGATCGCCTGGCTGATCGCCAGCACGTGCCATTCGTTGAAACTCAAGTCAAACGAGCTGCCCCGGTGCCCGGACGTGCCGAAGGCAACGCGCTGGGTCGAAATCGCGGCATCCGGCTGGCCGGTGTAATAGGCCGTTACCAGTCGCGGGATGTCGACCAACAATTCTGCCGGTGCCGGTTTACCCGCAAAAGGACTGAGTGTCATGCAAAACCTCTGGAATAGAGTGGTTCAGGAATTGGGTCGCAGTTTACTGGCAGTTTGACCGCAAGGCGATGGGATCGATCCAACACAGCGGAGGTTGTTATTTTTTGTCTCGCTCACTCGATTGATTCCAGGCGTAGCGCATCCCCCAGCAGTCCCAGTGCGGCCGCCAGGTTGTGATCGCCGCCGAAGGTATGACTCAAGCGCAGATGCTGTCCGTGCAGACCGTGGAGGCTGAACAGTTCGCCCGGCGCGATGACCACTTGATGGGCCAGCAGGCGCTGGAACACACGACGCACATTGACCCGACGCAACGAGCGCACCCAGATCGTTGCACCACCTTCTGGTTCGACGAAATGCAAGGCATCCCCCAATCGCTCCTGCAACAACAGGGTCATTTGACTCTTGCGCTCCTTGAGTAGCCGGCGCAGCACCAGCAGGTGTTGATCGATGCGACCGCTGCTGTACAAACGGGCGATGGCTTTCTGGCGAATCGGCGAGAGACGGAAGGAGCGCAGCAGAAAGTGCCGTTGCAGTTCAGCGCTCAAATGCCTTGAAAGCAGATAACCATAGGGCGCTTCAGGCCCGATGATTTTCTCGAACGTGGAAAACACCATCAGCCGTTCAGGGTCCAGCAAGTCGCGAAAGCGCACGCCGCCCAGGTCGAATCCGAGTTCGCCATAACAGTCGTTCTCCAGCACCCAACTGTCATGCGCGGCCAACAGCCGGGCAATGGCCTGCCTGTTTTCGTCAGGCGCCAGGCTGCCACGGGGCATGTTCAGGGCCGAGGACAGCATCACCAGCCTTACCGGCTCGGTATCCAGCAGCATGTTGAGCCGTTCCGGATCCAGGCAGCCATCGGCCTGCACGGGCAATTCAATAACCCGCACGCAGGCGGCTTGAAAAAAACGCAGGATCGTCCAGTCGCACGGCGATTCGACCACCACGGTGGCGTCTTTCAAGCCCAGCACGGCGATCAGGATTTCCAGTACACCGCGAAGGTCTGCGCCGATGTAGACATCATCGGCGTGCCAGTAACGCATGGGAGACGTGGTGTAGCGGGCAGCCAGGGCGGTGCGCAATTCGAGCTCGCCACAGGGTTGCGAAGGCGACTGCGGCTGGCGGGGATACTGGCGCAGCAACTCCCGCTCCAGCAGCAACAAAGGACTGTCGAGCGGCTGCAGCAACGCCGGTTCATCGGCGCTCAAGACCAACATCCCCGGACGCCTGGCATTGACGTAGACCGCTTCCAGCAGATCGCTGCCGCTGTCCTGCAGGTTGATTGAGGACACTGGCAATGCGTAGTAACCGGACTTGGCCACCGAATAGACGCGCCCTTCTTTCTCCAGCAACGAATAGGCGTACTGAATGGTCGAGATCGACACATTGAGACGCTCCGCCAGATGCCGCAGCGACGGCAGGCGGATGCGCGAATCCCCTTCAGACTCATTGATCAGGCTGACCAGGTACCGATAAACCGCCTGATAGGCGAAATCCGTTTCTCGTGGACCTTTCATGGGCGAAGGCCAACCGCACCGGCTGAAAATCCGCCCACGCTCAGTGACCCGCTGACCATTCATCCGCCAACGTGCTGTCAGCATCAGGATCGCCCGGCGTATGTTGCGACGCGGCCCTCTGGATGTTTGCTTCAGCCGCCCCGCCAGCGCCTGCGGGCGTCCACTCCATGCGGTAAAGCTGGCCAATCAGGCTGACGGGCAATCCGCTGACATCAATCATCCATTGCATGATCTGTTCGGCGACCGGATGCCCCTGCATGGCCCGATGCAACTCGGGCATGGCCACCAGCATGCCGGGATGGCACTGACGCAGGAAACGCTCAAGCCCCGCACCCTTTTCGATGAAAGGAGAAAAAAGCAGGCACACCAGTTGTGCTTCGCTCAGGCCCAGATTCTTTTGCGCTTCGGCCGCAGCTCGGGCGCGCTGCTCGATCCGTGTCGCCGGGTTGCCGAAGACCTCGATGGCCTGCTCGCACAAACGCTCGGGCAAGCGCTTGCGGCGCATCATCACCAAGGCGCGTTGCAGGTATTGCGCAATTCCGGACTCGTAATTGCGGCCCTGCACGTAGCACGCCTGCAACCCCCTGACGTGCGCCGAGATCGACGGGCTGACGAATTCATTGTCGCTGATCTGCGCGGACAGTTCGTCAGGCTGGAACCGGAGAAAGTCAGTCAGCAATGGCCAGCGCTCCTCCAGGTTGCTGACCAGCAGGTCGTGAATGTCGATGCAGGCCGTACGACGACAGGTCTCAAAGCGCTCTTGCGGACGCCACCGGGCCTGGCCGCAATCGGCGTAGAACGCGTGATAACAGTCGCTGCCCAGTTCATCGAGCAATGCAAACAACCCCGCATAACCGGCCTCGCCTGCGGGCGAAGGCTTGAGCCCTGCCTTGGTGGCGGCCCGTTTCAAACCCTCGATGAACTGCTTCTGCTGACGCGGCGTGTCACTGCTGAGCAAGGCGTCGACACCACCGTCCCAGCGGGCGATTTGTCCGTAGAACTCTCCCGTGGCCAGATAACCGTCATCCCACAGGTCGAACCCGCCACGCCACTCCCGGCGATGGCCGATCAGCAGCAGGTTCAGGCGACCGGACTCGCGACCGGCGTCGGAGATTGGTGTCAGGTGGTTGAATGGCAAGACTTCCCGATCATCGACCATCAACACCTCGACCCGGGGATCGTCATAGACAAACAATGCGCTGTTGGTCCGGTGCATGTTTTCCACGGCCGCGCAGTTTGCCCCGTTCAACCGCAACGAGGCGATGCGCAACTGGAATGTCGCCGGCGACCGAGTGGCAATGGTCAACTGCGCAGCACGCAACAGTGCCAGGGTGTAGCAGTTGTCACGGGCCCCGGACTGGATCGCCAACACCTTGTAATCGCCAATGTGCTCCATGCCCCCCGCCGCCACCGCCAGACGCTGAATCAATAATTGCAATGCAGTGCGTTCGGCACGGGAGAAAAAACCCAGCAGTCGCTGCAGCACTTGTTGATAGACATGGTTCATCGCTTGGTCATGGATGCTGGTCATCTTTATTTACCTGATACTCGTAAGTTCAACATCGCGCAGACAGCAAATCCCGTTGGACTGTCGGGGCGAATGGAGTCATGGACTTTATTGCCAAATGCTAACACTTGAATTTTCTTGAAATCATTTGAAACGATCGCAACACCTCCTCGGTTTAACGACGAAGGTGAGGCCGGAGCGCCCGGCTGGCAAGGGTTTGTTCGTTTGAAACCGGCGTCCTAGGAAATGTCCGACAAAGTCCCACAGACACTTAATACAAGAAATAAAGAAGGAAGTTGTCGCTGTGTTTTTGGCAACTAAACAACAACAAACTAATTTGGAGATTTGCACCGACGGCGCACATTGAAAAGTTTCAGCCTGACACCCAGCCATGACTCATTCCTTGAGATGAAAGTAATCATTCAATTATCAGGGCTTAGTGGCTGATTAGAAGCTACAGATTACGAGCAAAAACCAGTTCAGTTGCTGGACCGGCCTGCGGGTCGACGGCTTTTTTTGGGAAGGGGGGCTGAAACGAAAGAGTCCGTGCGGGCACGGACTCTTGGGAGGGCTGTTGGGTGAGTGTCAGGCCGGTTCGACCTGCAGCGCGACCCTCTCGTGACACGGGCATTCGTCCATGTAGCGGTGTGCCTCGACAAACTCGGCAAACGGGAAGACCCGAGTCTTGAGCGGCAGCAGAACGCGGTCGGCGGTCAGCTGATTGATGTCGCGCAAGGCACGTTGCAGTGCGGCCTGGTCCTGGGTGATGCCCAGTTCCGGCTTGCCAGTGAAGTTGCCGATGCAGTGCACGAAGAACTGAATGTTCTTCTGGAACGCTGCGCAGGCAGGGAAAGGCGTCTGGTTGCCACCTTGCAGGCCGTACAGCACCAGGCTGCCGCGAGGTGCCAGCACATCGCCAAGCAACGACATCTGCGGACCGCCCAAACCATCGAACACCACGTCCACGCCACGGTTATCGGTGATCTTGTTGATCCGCATCAGCAGATCTTCTTCCTCGGTAACGATCACTTTTTCGGCACCCAGCGACAGCAGGTATTCACGTTCCTCCGCAGTCTTGGTCGCGGCGATCACTCGAACACCCAAGGCCTTGCCCAGTTGTACGAACGAAGGTCCGGCGCAATGACTCGCGTCAGTCACCAGGGCGAATTGCCCGGGCTTGACCCGTGCCAGATCGGCATAGGCGAAATAGGCGATCAACAACGGCGTGTAGTGCACGCTGGCTTCAATCGGGCTGAGCACATCCGGATAACGGGTGACTGCCGAGCGTGGCAGAACGATCAGCTCACCGTAGACCGGGTAGTCGTTCGGGCTTTGGGCCGGAAAGCTGGCGACCTTGTCACCGACTTCCAGGTCATCGACGCCATCACCGACAGCAGTGATGATACCGGCCATCTCCTGGCCAAGGCCTGAAGGCAGACGAGCATGGGACGGGGCCAGGTTCTGGCGCCAGAGAGTGTCATACCAACTGATGCCGATCGCCTCGACGCGCACCTGCACTTCGCCCGGTGCAGGCAAAGACGCCGCATGCTCTTCGCATTTGAGCACCTCGGCAGGACCAAACTTGTGAAAACGGATCGTGCGGGACATCGCAAACCTCGCCAAATGAACCTCTAATGCCTTGAACTCTAGCTGGGCTTTCAACCCAACACTATCTGTGGCTATTAATAGTCGACATGCCTGTCATTGATTCCGCAGCGGCGGCGACATCGTCAAATGCCGTGAGAAACCGAAGCCGCCTTTGCAGGAAATCTGAATTACCCGGTGCAGAGTACCAGCCTTTCCCCGTAATATTCCTGCTGGCCATTGTTCTCATATGGCCGCCCACGTCAAGTTTGCTGACTCTGCCAGGACTCCAGATGAATCGTAATGACCTGCGTCGTGTCGACCTGAACCTGTTGATCGTTTTCGAAACATTGATGCACGAACGCAGCGTGACCCGTGCTGCGGAAAAACTGTTCCTCGGCCAGCCAGCCATCAGTGCGGCGCTCTCGCGCCTGCGCGGCTTGTTCGATGATCCTTTGTTTGTGCGTACCGGCCGCAGCATGGAGCCGTCCGCCAGGGCGGTCGAGATCTTCGCCCTGCTCTCGCCGGCGCTGGATTCGATTTCCACTGCCGTCAGCCGCGCGGCCGAGTTCGATCCTGCCACAAGTACCGCCGTGTTCCGCATCGGCCTTTCGGACGACGTCGAGTTCGCCTTGCTGCCCATGCTGCTCAAGCGCCTGCGTGCCGAATCGCCGGGGATTGTGCTGGTGGTGCGCCGGGTCAACTACATTCTGATGCCGGGGTTGCTGGCATCCGGCGAGATATCCATCGGTGTCAGCTACACCACCGACCTGCCGGCCAACGCCAAGCGCAAGGTACTGCGCCGCAGCCAGCCGAAGCTGTTGCGCGCCGACACCGTGCCGGGGCCGTTGAGCCTGGATGATTACTGCGCTCGCCCCCATGCACTGGTGTCGTTCGCCGGCGACCTCAGCGGTTTCATCGATGAAGAGCTGGAGAAGCTCGGGCGCAAGCGGCATGTGGTGCTCGCCGTGCCGCAGTTCAACGGACTCAGCACCCTGCTCGCCGGCACGGATATCGTGGCTACAGTGCCCGACTACACCGCCGATGCACTGACCGCTGCCGGCGGTGTACGGGCCGAAGATCCGCCGTTGCCGGTGCGCAGCTTCGAACTGCACATGGCCTGGCGCGGGTCCCAGGATAACGATCCAGGGGAGCGCTGGTTGCGCTCGCGGATCCAGATGTTTTTCGGGGATCCGGACAGTCTGGCCTGATCCTGATTTTGCAGGAAGGCTTCCGGCCCTTTCGCGAGCAGGCTCGCTCCCACATTGGTTCTGTGGTGTACATGATCCCTCTGTGGGAGCGAGCCTGCTCGCGAAAGCCGCAACACGATTCCAAGTCCGACTATTGCATCCAATGCAACACACAATTGTCATCAATCCAGTTGATGACGACCGAACACAAGGCGCAGGCTAGAGGGCTGGCCTGGGTCTTATATCATTCCGAATGATAGTTACCTTCGCCCCATTCGATTCGTGAGATACAAACCCGCCGCGCATCATTCGCCAATCTCAACACATTGGCGGATGCATCCATGGAACAGTCACTCAAACATTTGCGCTTCCCGTTGGCTTTGTTGGCCGTAGTGGTGATCAGCGCTTGCGGCAAGGCCCCGGAAACCGCCGCCAGCATGCCAGCGGCCAAGGTCAGCGTGGCCAAGGTGCTGGAACAACCGGTCAACGAATGGGACGAATTCACCGGCCGCCTCGAAGCGCCGGAAACCGTCGAGATTCGTCCACGGGTCTCCGGCCAGATCGATGAAGTGGCGTTCACTGAAGGCGCCCTGGTCAAGAAAGGCGACCTGCTGTTCCAGATCGACCCGCGTCCGTTCCAGGCTGAGGTCCGCCGCCTCGAAGCCCTGGTTGCACAATCGCGCGCCAATGCCACCCGCAGCGAAAACGAAGCCCAGCGCGGTGAGCGCCTGCGCACCAGCAACGCCATTTCCGCCGAACTGGCCGATTCGCGTACCAGCGCTGCTCAAGAAGCCCGCGCCGCCGTCGGTGCCCTGCAAGCGCAGCTGGACCTGGCCAAACTGAATCTGAGCTTCACTCGCGTGACTGCTCCAATCAGCGGCCGCGTCAGCCGTGCGGAAATCACCGCCGGCAACCTGGTGACCGCCGACACCACCCCGCTGACCAGTGTGGTCTCCACCGACAAGGTGTACGCCTACTTCGACGCGGACGAGCGTGTGTTCCTCAAGTACACCGAGCTCGCTCGCCAGGGCAAGCGCGGCGCCACCACCCCGGTCTACATGGGCCTGTCCAACGAGGACGGCAACCCGCACCAGGGCGTGATGAACTTCGTCGACAACCAGGTCAACCCGAAGACCGGCACCATCCGTGGGCGCGCCGTGTTCGACAACAGCGATGGCAGCTACACCCCGGGCCTGTATGCACGCCTGAAACTGGTGGGCAGCGGCACCTACAGCGCCATGCTGATCAACGATGAAGCGGTCGGCACCGACCTGGGCAAGAAGTTCGTGCTGGTGATGGATGGCGACAACAAGACCGCCTACCGCGCGGTGGAACTGGGTCCGAAGATCGAAGGCCTGCGCATCGTGCGCAACGGCCTGAACAAGGACGACACCATCATCGTCAAGGGTCTGCAACGGGTACGCCCTGGTTCACCGGTCACCCCTGAAGTGATTCCGATGGCCAGCGAACAAACCCTCGCGGCACTCGCACAACAACGCCAAGCGCTGGAAGCCAGCAACCTGCCCCAAGTCGCGCCTGCCAGGGTTGCACCGGGTACGGCTGTGAAACTGGCTGCCACGACCCCACGCGGTTAAGGGATTTTTACGATGAATTTTTCCCAATTCTTCATTTCGCGGCCGATCTTCGCGGCGGTTCTATCGCTGCTGATCCTGATCGCCGGTGCGATCTCGCTGTTCCAGTTGCCGATCAGCGAATACCCGGAAGTGGTGCCGCCGACCGTGGTGGTCCGCGCCAACTTCCCGGGTGCCAACCCCAAGGTCATCGGCGAAACCGTGGCCGCTCCCCTGGAGCAAGCCATCACCGGCGTCGAGAACATGCTGTACATGTCCTCGCAATCCACCGCTGACGGCAAGATCACCCTGACCATCACCTTTGCCCTGGGCACCGACCTGGACAACGCCCAGGTGCAGGTGCAGAACCGTGTGACCCGCACCGAGCCGAAGCTTCCCGAGGAAGTGACGCGCATCGGTATCACCGTGGACAAGGCGTCGCCCGACCTGACGATGGTGGTGCACTTAACCTCGCCGGACAAACGCTACGACATGCTCTATCTGTCCAACTACGCGATCCTGAACATCAAGGATGAGCTGGCGCGGCTGGGCGGTGTCGGTGACGTGCAACTGTTCGGTATGGGCGATTACTCGCTTCGTGTCTGGCTCGATCCGAACAAGACCGCTTCGCGCAACCTGACCGCCACCGATGTGGTCACCGCGATTCGTGAACAGAACCGCCAGGTGGCGGCCGGTGCCTTGGGCGCGCCCCCTGCCCCGAATGCCCAAAGCTTCCAGTTGTCGGTCAACACTCAGGGCCGCCTGGTTTCCGAGGAAGAGTTCGAGAACATCATCATTCGCGCAGGCAGTAACGGTGAGATCACTCGCCTGAAAGACATCGCCCGAGTTGAACTGGGTTCCAGTCAGTACGCCCTGCGTTCCCTGCTGAACAACCAGCCGGCGGTAGCGATCCCGATCTTCCAGCGTCCGGGTTCCAACGCCATCGAAATCTCCAACGAAGTCCGGGCGAAAATGGCCGAGCTGAAGAAGACCTTCCCCGAAGGCATGGACTTCAGCATTGTCTATGACCCGACGATCTTCGTGCGCGGTTCCATCGAGGCGGTGGTTCACACCCTCTTCGAAGCGTTGATCCTCGTGGTACTGGTAGTGATCCTGTTCCTGCAAACCTGGCGCGCCTCGATCATTCCGCTGGTCGCTGTGCCGGTATCGCTGATCGGTACCTTTGCCGTGATGCATCTGTTTGGCTTCTCGCTCAACGCCTTGTCGCTGTTCGGCCTGGTATTGGCGATCGGTATCGTGGTGGACGATGCCATCGTGGTGGTGGAGAACGTCGAGCGGAACATCGAACTCGGATTGACCCCGGTCGAAGCGACCAAAAAAGCCATGGGCGAGGTAACCGGCCCGATCATTGCGACGGCGCTGGTGCTGTGTGCGGTGTTTGTTCCGGCGGCGTTCATTTCCGGGCTGACCGGCCAGTTCTACAAGCAGTTCGCCCTGACCATCGCGATTTCCACGGTGATCTCGGCCTTCAACTCCCTGACCCTGTCGCCGGCCCTGGCCGCGGTGTTGCTCAAGGGCCATGACGCGCCGAAAGACCGCTTCTCCAAGGTGCTGGACAAGATTTTCGGCGGCTGGTTGTTCCGTCCGTTCAACCGCTTCTTCGAGAAGGCCAGCCATGGTTATGTCGGCACCGTTGCTCGCGTGATCCGCTCAAGCGGTATCGCCCTGCTGCTGTACGCCGGCCTGATGGTCCTGACCTTCTTCGGTTTCTCCAGCACCCCGACCGGTTTCGTACCCGGCCAGGACAAGCAATACCTGGTGGCCTTCGCGCAACTGCCGGATGCCTCGAGCCTGGACCGTACCGAAGACGTGATCAAGCGCATGTCCGACCTGGCGCTGAAACAACCCGGCGTGGAAAGTGCCGTGGCCTTCCCTGGCCTGTCGATCAACGGCTTCACCAACAGCCCGAACGCCGGCATCGTGTTCGTGACCCTGAAACCGTTCGACGAACGTAAAGACCCGAGCATGTCCGCCGGTGCGATCGCGGGAGCCTTGAACGGCCAGTACGCGAACATCCAGGAAGCCTACATGGCGATCTTCCCGCCACCGCCGGTACAAGGCCTGGGCACCATCGGTGGTTTCCGCCTGCAGATCGAAGACCGGGGCAACCTGGGCTACGAAGAGCTGTACAAGGAAACCATGAACATCATCAACAAGAGCCACAACGTGCCGGAACTGGCCGGCCTGTTCACCAGCTACACGGTCAACGTGCCCCAGGTCGATGCCGCCATCGACCGTGAAAAAGCCAAGACCCACGGCGTGGCCGTCAGTGACATCTTCGACACCCTGCAGATCTACCTGGGTTCGCTGTATGCCAACGACTTCAACCGCTTTGGCCGTACCTATCAGGTCAACGTTCAGGCCGAGCAACAGTTCCGTCTCGAATCCGACCAGATCGGCCAGCTGAAAGTGCGTAACAACAAAGGCGAGATGATCCCGCTGGCGACCTTCATCAAGGTCAGCGACACCTCAGGTCCCGACCGCGTGATGCACTACAACGGCTTCATCACCGCTGAAATCAACGGTGCGGCAGCCCCCGGCTACAGCTCCGGCCAGGCCGAAAAAGCCATCGAAAAACTGCTCAAGGAAGAACTGCCCAACGGCATGACGTACGAATGGACCGACCTGACCTACCAGCAGATTCTGTCCGGCAACACCGCACTGTTCGTGTTCCCGCTCTGCGTGCTGCTGGCGTTCCTGGTACTGGCGGCTCAGTACGAAAGCTGGAGCCTGCCACTGGCGGTGATCCTGATCGTGCCGATGACCCTGCTGTCGGCCATTACCGGGGTAATTGCTTCCGGTGGCGACAACAACATCTTTACCCAGATCGGTTTGATCGTGCTGGTGGGGCTTGCCTGTAAGAACGCGATTCTGATCGTCGAGTTTGCCAAGGACAAACAGGAGGAAGGCTTGAGCCCGCTGGCGGCGGTACTCGAAGCGTGCCGTCTGCGTCTGCGGCCGATCCTGATGACCTCCTTCGCGTTCATCATGGGTGTTGTGCCGCTGGTGTTCTCCAGCGGTGCCGGTGCCGAAATGCGTCATGCCATGGGTGTGGCAGTGTTCTCCGGGATGCTCGGGGTGACCTTCTTCGGTCTGTTGCTGACGCCAGTGTTCTACGTACTGATTCGTAACTTTGTCGAGCGCGGCCAAGCGCGCAAAGCCGCCAAGGCCGCCCTGAAGCTGGAGTCGCACTGATGAGTTTGAAAGCCTTCCTGCCGAGCCTGCTGGTACTGGCCCTGAGTGCCTGTGCCGTGGGCCCGGACTACAAGACGCCAACCACCGAGGCGGCCAACATCACGGCCGCCACCGATGGCGCCGCCGGCCAGAAGAATTTTGACCGTTCGCGTTTCGAAGGCATCTGGTGGCAGCAGTTCGACGACCCGACCCTCAACCAGCTGGTGACGCAATCCCTGCAAGGCAACCGCGATTTGCGCGTCGCCTTCGCCCGCTGGAAAGCCGCACGGGCGATCCGCGATGACGTCAGCAACGACGCCATGCCAACCATCACCAGCCGCGTCAGCAGTGACCTGGGCAAAGGCCAGATTCCGGGCCAGACCACCGACCGGGTCAACAGCGAACGCTATGACCTGGGCCTGGACATGGCCTGGGAAATTGACTTGTTTGGTCGCATCCAGCGCAACCTGGAGTCGGCCAACGCCGAGCAACAGGCGTTCGAGGCCGACCTGTACCAACTGCAAGTCACCATGATTGCCGAACTGGTGGATTCCTACGGGCAACTGCGCGGCGCGCAGTTGCGGGAGAAAATTGCCCTGGCCAACCTGCAGAACCAGCAGGAGTCGCGCAAGATCACGGTCAGCCTGCGTGATGCCGGCGTCGGCGATCAGCTCGATGTGGAGCGCGCCGATGCGCGACTGGCGTCGGTTGAAGCCAGCGTGCCGCAACTGCAGGCCGAACAGATCCGACAGAAAAACCGCATCGCCACCCTGCTGGGTGAACGTCCGGACAAGCTGACCGTGGACCTGAGCCCGAAAGACTTGCCGGCGATCGCCAAGGCATTACCGATCGGTGATCCGGGTGAATTGTTGCAACGCCGTCCGGACATTCGCAGTGCCGAGCGCCAATTGGCTTCGGCCACGGCACGTATCGGCGTGGCCAAGGCGGATCTGTTCCCGCGGGTCAGCCTCAGCGGCTTCCTGGGCTTTACGGCAGGGCGCGGTTCGCAGATCGGCTCCTCGGCGGCCAACGCCTGGGCACTCGGCCCGAGCATTACTTGGGCGGCGTTTGACCTGGGCAGCGTCAAGGCCCGTTTGCGTGGTGCCGACGCCGATGCCGAAGGCGCCCTGGCGACCTACGAGCAGCAAGTGTTGCTGGCCCTGGAAGAATCTGAAAACGCTTTCAGCGACTACGGCAAACGCCAGCAGCGCCTGATCTCGTTGATTCGCCAGAGCGAGTCCAGTCGCTCGGCCGCCGACCTGGCGGAGATCCGCTACCGCGAAGGCAGCGCCGATTTCCTCGTGCTGCTCGACGCCCAGCGTGAACGCCTGGCGGCCGAAGACACCCAGGCCCAGGCCGAAGTCGACCTGTATCGCGGCATCGTCGCGATCTACAAGGCCCTCGGTGGCGGCTGGCAGCCGGAGACGGTCGCGAGCAATTAACCCGATGTCTTGAAGTGCTCCTTTGGTTGGCCGCAACCAACCAAATTCCTTTGCCCTGCGTCTCATTCGGTCGCGGGGCTTTTTTTGGCTCTCAAAAACACCTCACACCCCTGTAGGAGCGAGCCTGCTCGCGAAAAACTCCAGGGCGCCGCGTTTTTTCAGGCCTCCCGCGTCATCGTTGTCGACCATCGCGAGCAGGCTCGCTCCTACAGGGGTTAGCGATGGTTTTCCTGGACGGTCACCGTGGCCGTGGTTCCGGCCCTCAGATTGTTTTTACCGGCATAGTCGGCATCGATCTCGATCCGCACCGGCACCCGTTGCGCCAGTTTGATCCAAGTGTAACTGGGGTTGATATTCGCCAGCAGGCGGCCACCGGGCAGGTTTTCCCGGTCGGCAATAGCGAAAGCAATGCTCTGCACTTTGCCGCCGAACGTTTCGCCACTCATCAACTCGATCTTGACCCGGTCGCCCTCCCCGATCCGCGGCAACTTGGTTTCTTCAAAGTAACCGCTGACATAGAAGCTGTCGCTGTCCACCAGCGCCAGCAATGGACCGCCGGCTGAGGCGTAGTCGCCCTCCCGGGTCAGCAGATTGGTGACAAAGCCGGTCACCGGGGAGACGACGTGGGTACGCTGCAAATTGAGCTCGGACTGGGTCAAGGCCGCGATGGCCAGTTGCACGTTGGCCTGGGCCAACACCAGATTGGCCTGATTACGCATCAAGTCGGCCTGGGCCACCGACACATCGGTGTTGGCTTTCTCCCACTCTTCGCCGGAAATCGCCGAACGATCCTTGAGCGTGCGCCGCCGTTGCTCTTCGCTCTGACGTTGTTTGAGCAAGGCTTCGCTGGCGATAATGGCCGCCTGGGCTTGCCCAAGTGAGGCTTTCGCCACCTCCACCGCGCGCTTGGCATGCTCCACCGCCAGGGTGTAACGCGCCGGATCGATCTCCAGCAGCGCCTGGCCTTTGTTCACATGCTGGTTGTCCTGCACGGCCAGGCTGACGATTCGCCCCGAGACGTCGGCGGACAAGGTCACCACATCGGCGCGCACCCGGGCATCCCGGGTCCAGGGCGCGCGGGTGTAATGCTCCCAGGCGAACCAGCCCAGGATCAAGGCCAGCAGTACCACTGCCACCGTCGAGAGTCGGGAAAGGATGTTCTTCAAGGCATCAGGCTCCCATGACCAGAATCAGCGTGGCGCAGACGCAGGCGTACAGCGCTCCTTCGAACAACGCCTCGTGCCAGACAAACTGCAGCACACCGAGACGCCGCAACGTCCAGTCCAGCAGCAGGAAAATCGGCAAGCCCAGCAGCAGCGCCTGGGCAATCGGGGGCAGATAGGCGCCACCCACTTCCAGATCAATGGGCAAGGACAGGGTCTCCTTCAGGGCCTGAGGGTTGAAAGTAGCCGCGATAACGCTCGACGAACGACACCACGATCAACAGCGCTACGCGCATACGGAATACCGACCACAAGTGCGCATGAACATCGGTATGCAGGGCATCCAGGTCGTCGCCCAGTGTGTGGAGACTATCAAGTACCTGCGCCACTTCGACCCCGGGCCGGCCGGCGACCAGCCTGCCCGTTTCCCGGACTGTCGAAAACAGGCGACTTTGCAGATCCGCACTCAGCAGTGCGTTGTTCTGCCCTTGCTGCCTGAGCTGATTCAAGGCAATACCCAGTGCCATACAGGCCAGGCTGACCTGGAACTGCTCCCGCGATTGTGGCTCCCGGGTCGCCGGCAGCACGCCGAGCATCATGGTCAGGCGATCAACCATGCGGCTCTCGAAGGCAAACTGCTGTTCATCGCTCGCCGAGGTTTTCAGCAAGGCGTACACCTGTTCGCAGTTCTCTTTGTGGAGCCGGCGCATGCGCAAATCCGGCATGAACGGAAAGATCAGCGCATAGACACTCAAGGCCAGCACGGTCGCGCAGGTATAGGCCCCGGCAAACTCGAACCACTGAATGGCAGTGTTTTGCCCAATCCCCACGTTCAACGGACCAAGCAACAGAAAGGTCGTGAGCCCCAGGCCAATACCGGTACCTGTGGTGGGTGGACTGGCCAGCCCCACCGCAACGGCGTAGAGCAAGGGCGCCAGCAGCAAGGCAAGCATCTCGAAATTGCTGATCATCGGCACAAACATGAACTGAAGGAGCGCCGAGGCCACCAGTGCCAGCCCGAATCCCCTGGCGTAGCTTTGCACCGCCAGCAGCGGCCGGGGAAACGTCGACATCAGCGAGCAAAGGATGCCCACCAGCACCATCCCGCCTCGCGCACCGTCCCAGCCGGTTTCGATCCAGATCAGGCCGGCTATCAACAGCGCGGAAAAGGCCCGGACGGCGTTCATGGTCGCCAGGGTGAAGTCCAGGTGCAGCGGGTTTTCCCGCCCGCGATACACGCTGCTGGCCGGTCGCCCGCTCTGGATGGCATCACTCAACTCCAGAATCTGCTCCAGTTGCTGCAGCAGGCGCGCCTGCTCCCAGCGCAGTGACCAGGCCAGCGAACGCAAGGTGGCCGGCAGCGGCTCCGTCAATTGTTCGGCCCTGTAGGCCAGCTCATCAAAGCGTTGTTGCAGCGACGTGAAATGGTGGCGCTTTTCACTGGACAGCGAACGTCCCTCCCGCGCCAGCTCATCGAGAAAGGCCAGTTCTTCGGCACGCAGCCGTTGAATTTCTTCAGGCAACTCGCCCTCCCAGCGCTCGGTCAGCAGCAGCCGCTGGTGGCGCAAGGCGGTCAGCCGCGCGGTCAACAGCACCAATTGGTTGCCCAGCAGTTGCACCAGACCGTTGGCACTGCGCAACCGTGGCGCATCGTAGTACATGTGCCGGCGCACGCCCTCCAGGCCGCTGATTTGGCCCAACAGCTGCATTTGCCGCTGCTGGAAATCGGCTTCGCTCTCTTCGGTGCGGATGACGGCACTGGCATGGGTGGCGAGCAACCGGGTGATTTGATCGATCCTGGCGAAGTAATCCCGGGCCACGGCTTCGGGCCTGGCGGTAAGCAGGCTGACCACGCACACACAGGCAACCGCCAGCAACGTCTCGGTGACGCGGGTCACCGCCAGCAAAAACATGCCGTCCTGGTCCGGCACCGCCAGCAAGGCCACCACCACGGCGGTGTAGCCGCTGAGGACAAACGCCCCGGAACTGGTATAGCGCAACAAGGTGCCACCGGCGGTGCACAACGCCAGCCACAACGCCAGGGTGGTGATGAACGGCAACGGCGCCTGGGGAAAGATCGCCATGATCAGCACCGCCACGGCCGCGCCCGTCGTGGTGCCGATCACTTGGCCAAAGCTGCGGGCCAGCACCATGCCGCCCAGTGGCTGGCTGATGATGACCACGGCCATGATCGACCACTTGGGCTGGTCCAGGTCGAACAAAAACGCCAGGTACAGGGTCAACAACCCGGCCGCCATGGTTCGCAAGGCAAACAGCAACACCCCGGGCCCGGGGTGGAGCATGGCCTTGAAGTACTGCAACAACGCTTGCATGGGAACACTCGTCGAAACACCTCCAGCAAGCGTAGTCACTGCTGCGGGGCCTCGAGAGGTTTTGCTGTCGACGCAGCTTGCAGGCCCGTTGATTGTCGAGTGGAGGGCTGTTCAACCGTTCGAATCGAGCGTGAGCGTCGTCAAGGTTTGACTCAAGGCCTGGCCTGACCGAAGCTGGCGCCTTTGCCTAAGCTCGCCAGTTTCCGGATTCCTGCATGCCCAAGTCCCGCCGCTTTCTGTTTATCAGCCTCTTCGCCCTGCTCGTCATCGGCCTTGTGTGGTTTTCCCTGCGCGATACCACCCCGGTGGTTCCCGAGGCTATCCAGCATGGCTACAGCGAAGCGCTGGCGGCAGCCCGGGGTGGCAAACCAGGTGCCGCGCGGGTGCTCTATCAGCAATTGGCCCGTCCGGACCTGTCCCCCAAGCGTCGTGTCTGGCTGCATGCCGAGCTGCCTAACTACCCAAGCTCGGTGGCCCTGAAACTGGCGGATGCCGACTTGCAGAACGAGGCGCCCGAAGTGCGTATCGCGGCGATCAGGAGCATCAGTGGCCTGGTGCCGAGCGGCCAACGCAGTCTGCTGCTGGGGCCATTGCTCGATGACAGTGAACAAAGCGTGCGGCTGGCAGCCATCAACGCGCTGCTGGGGTTGTCCCCGGATGATCTGGGTTTGTATTTCGGGCCGCTGGAGCAAGCCATCGATGCCTGGGAGCAAGTGCTCAAGAGCGCCCCCCAAAGCGCCGAAAATCAATACCAACTGGCCCGGCTGCACCTGCACAATGCCGAGCTCAAGCAAGCGCAACAGGCGCTGGACAACACCCTGCGCCTGGCGCCGGACAACCTGCCGGCGCTGGTGCTGCAAATCGAGGTGCTGGATAAACAGGGCCAAAACGACGCCGCCCGGCAACTGTTGGCCAGGCAGCTGCAGGCGCAGCCCAACTCGGCCTACCTGCAACACGCCCTGGGGCTCTGGCTGCTGCATCACGAGCAAAGCGAATTCGCCCTGCTCGGCCTGTCCAAGGCCGTTGAACTTGAGCCCAATAACCGCGATTACCGCTACGACCTGGCCACCACGTTGCACGGTGAGCAGGAGCTCGAAGCGGCGCAGAAACAGTTGCAGGAAATCGTTCAGCGCCACCCGAACGATCGCAAGGCACGGGTGCTGCTGATCAATTACTGGAAGGAAAGCGGGCAGCTGCAAAACGTGCAGATCCTGCTGGCCCAACTCGAGCAGATGAACCCCGATGATCCGTCGTTGCAACAAGGGCTTTGACCCGGCCTGAAATTTCGTTGAACCGTCGTCCCGGCCCAGGGTCAAGTGAAAAGGCAGCCCGTTGCAGCACTTCGCAGCGGCTGTCTCGTTGACCCTGGCCATGTGAGGACGCTGGTTTGTCTCTATCCAACGATTTGAACCGAGCCAAGGCCGCCAACGGTATCGAAGGTCTGGACGCTATCCTCGACGGCGCCTTGTCCCATGAATGGCAGATGGACGATATCCCGTGAAGGCCGTGCAAGCGACACCCGAACGCGCCATCATCCTTGCACCGCGGGGGCGCGACGGCCAGATGACCTTGACGATGCTCAAAAAGGCAGGGTTCCAAGGAGTGATCAGTCGCGACCTGCCGGGATTGTGCGCCGAACTGGAACAGGGTGCCGGCCTGCTGCTGATCTCTTCCGAGGCGCTGCTGGGTGCTGATCTCGAACCGCTGACCCGCCTGATTGAACAGCAGCCTGCGTGGTCGGACCTGCCGATCGTGTTGATGACACACCATGGTGGCCCGCAGCAGAATCCGGCATCACGCTTCGGCGCGCAATTGGGCAACGTCACCTTCCTCGAACGGCCTTTTCACCCGGTCACACTGATCAGTCTGATCACCACCGCCTTGCGCGGGCGTCGACGACAGTACGAAGCCAGGGATCGCCTGATTGACCTGAGCCAGAGCGAGTTGCGCCTGCAAAACACTCTCGAGACCCTTGAGCAGCAGGTGGAAGAGCGGACCGAGCAATTGCGCCACAACGAAGAAGCGTTGCGCCAGTTGCAGAAAATGGAAGCCGTCGGCCAGCTCACCGGCGGCATCGCCCATGATTTCAACAACATGCTGACCGGCATCATCGGCAGCCTGGAATTGTTGCGTCGACGCCTGGCCCGAGGGCGAACCGAAGACCTGGACAGCCTGATCGACCTGGGGGTGACTTCGGCCAACCGCGCGGCGGGCCTGACTCACCGCCTGCTGGCGTTTTCCCGCCGTCAGTCGCTGGACTCCAAACCCGTGGAGATGAACAGCCTGGTGATCTCCATGGATGAACTGCTGCAGCGCAGCATCAACGAAAGCATTCGTCTGGACATGCAACTGGATGAGCAACTGTGGGTGGCCGAAGCCGACCCCAATCAACTGGAAAGCGCCCTGCTCAACCTGGTGATCAATGCCCGCGATGCCATGCCCAATGGCGGCAGGCTGGTGGTCTCTACCTCGAACCAGCACTTTGATGAGGACTTCACCCAAGGCCAGAGCAATCTCGATGCGGGTGACTACGTGGTGCTCAGCGTCACCGACACCGGCTGTGGCATGCCGCAAAGCACCATCAACCGCGCCTTCGACCCGTTCTTCACCACCAAGCCCATCGGCCAGGGCACCGGCCTCGGGCTATCGATGATCTACGGTTTCAGCAAACAGTCGGGTGGCCACGTCGCCATCCACAGCGAAGTGGGCAAAGGCACCACGGTGAGTCTGTTTCTGCCGCGCTTTGGCGGTGACCTGCCCCGGGACCATCCACTGGACGTCGAACATTCACCGCTCGCCAATAATGGCGAGACGGTGTTGATTGTCGAGGACGATCCGGCGGTGCGGGTCCTGGTCAGTACGGTGTTGAGCGATCTGGGTTATGCCTTCGTCGAGGCCTGTGATGGTGATAGCGCCGTGCCGATACTCGATTCGCCCCAGCGCATCGACCTGCTGATCAGCGATGTCGGCCTGCCCGGCATGAATGGCCGGCAACTGGCGGAAATCGGCCGGCAACTGCGGCCCGACCTCAGGGTGCTGTTCATCACCGGCTACGCCGAGCACGCCGCGGTGCGCGGCGGCTTCCTCGATCCGGGCATGCAGTTGATCACCAAGCCGTTTACCTTCGACCTGTTGACGGCGAAGGTGAGGGAGATGATCCGCGCCTGAACGCGAGTGATGGACTCGGCAATGTTCCAGCAGTCATACCTGCGTCATCGTGCTGCGTACTTTTTTATACTCCGTGTTCCCCTGCCCGTTACTCTGCTCGTTGTGCAAGTAAATCCCGATAGCTCCGACCTCATTAGCGGGTTTCAACTGTCTGAGCCCAGCCCGCCATGCCGACTCTGAGGCCTGCGCCCCCAAAACAGCCGTCAGCCCGTTGTCGACTTCGGTATTGCCCAGTTTGTAAACCGACTGTACCGCTGCATCGTGAATCAACGATTTCCCGGCGTTTATCAAATCCCCCCCTGTTGGCACCGCCATCAATCGGTGATGCCTACTTTCCTTGAGTCGAGAGTCCACACCTCCCGCAAAGCGAATCGAGTCGCCTACGGCCATTTTCATCACGACACCGGCCACAGTATTCAGTATTGGATGAACGCCTTCAGGCGCGCTTGCGGACCACATACCCTTAACCATGTTGCCGCTCAAATTGGCAATCGTATCAACGGCCAGCGCACCTCGCGTACTGATGTCGGGAGTAATGGTAGGGCCTATTCGGGAAACTACCCGCCCAACCAACTTCGAACCCATTGATTTAACAACCCCTTCAACCATACCGATTGGGTCGGGTGTTGTTAAACCAAGGGTGAAACCCACACCAAAGCTGACAATTCCCACACCCGCCACGGTCAGGTTTTTGCGCAAACCGCTGTCACCTTCGCGATCCAGAACATGGGCCACCGTCGAGCCACCGACATAGCCCGCCGCCACACCTGACATGATTGCAACGGGATAACGTGCCAGTTGCCCCAGCGATGCGCTCAACGCCTTTTTTACCAGTTGTTTTGCGCCATATCCCGCAGCCCCCTTGACGGTTCCCCGGCCAATTGCAGCGAGGGTCGCCGTAACGCGCTTTACAGTGCCAATCCGGGTTTTGGCCAATCCGAGCCAGTCGACATGCCCGATCGGATTGCCCCCCACCATCCGATACAGGTTCAACCCATCTATCGTCCCTGCCGGATCGGCGCTCAGCCAGCGCTGTCGCCACGGCATGTAATACCGCAAACCGTAGTAATACAGCCCCGTTGCATCCCGCTCCTGCCCTGAATATCGAATCGTCTTGTAGCTGGCCTCAACCTTGTCCCTGCCTGCCCACCAGGCTGTGCCGCCGTAGGGATAGTAGTTTTCCTGGCTGATGAGTCTGGCGTCTTTATCCAGTTCCAGCGTGCTGGATTCCAGATGATCGGCAAGGCAGTAACGCAGCTGATGCCGGGCACCTTCCGGCGGTGCCCCCCTTTCCCAGTGCAGGATCCGCACGCTGCATTGACCGCTCTGGACACTGATGACATTCAGGGTTTCATCGGGGCCTGTACGAATCTCCACGCCCGGCAAGTAGCGGGTTTCATGGGTACGGCTCAATGTGCCGGTAAAAGCCGTACGGATCTTTCGTACGCGCTGATCATCGCCGTCATAGACATAGATCTCCGTGTCTGCAGGTTCGTCCTCGCGCACCACCTGATCGACCTGGCACAAGCGGTTGTGTGCATCCCAGTGCAGTGTCTGTCCCCGTTGCAGCACTTTGAGATTGCCGCAGGCGTCATAAGCAGCATCAATTTCACTGTCACCTGGCGATTCACTGCCATCGCCCCAAGGCAGGCTTCGGTTGCTCAAGGTTGCAACGGCCGTTCGTTCGGTTCGACTTGCGCTGTCAGCGTGGTGATGCAGGATCTCCAGGTTGCCACCGGCGTCGTAGTCGAACGTCTGGATATAGTTCTCCAGTTGGCCAGGGTCCGGTGGCGAAACGAATGCAGGTAAATGGGGGCCGCCCGAGGCATTGCAGCGTTGTCGACCGCTGGCTTGGATAAGTTGGCCGAGGGTGTCGTACTGCCAGGTGCTGACCGCGGCAACGCTTTGATTGCGCGAGTAGCGGGTCGACTGGGTAGCGTCAGTGATACGAATCGGGTTACCGACTGGATCATAGGCATACGTCAGATGCTGCAACGGCGGCTGGCTTGCCAGTTGCGCTTGCAGCGTTGTCAGGCGCCCATCCTCGGGATCGAAAACGGTACGGGTTACTACGCCATTGCCGGCCGTTTGCTGCTCTGTTTGCCCCCAGGCGTTGTATCGAATGTTGCTTACAAGCGTGATTTCGTCATGGGCTCCGAACAGCTTGATGCGTGTGTCCAACAACTCCCCGGCGACGCTCTGACGCTGGTTTTGCTCATTGCCCAATGCGTCTACAAAACGTACCGACTCGCCCACACTGTTAAATCCTGTTTGTGTGAGCGACCCTTGAGGCTCGAGCAATTTATCGCGCTCGGTTTCGTTCACTGGCCAGTCAGGCAATTGAATCTGCGCCAGAAAGCGACGAGTCTGCTGCAAACATGCACCGAACAAACTGAATTCGCTGAAGTGCTGAGTACCCGCACCGTCATCGTGACGGATCAACTGAGCGCAGCGATTGTGCCTGGCGGACTCTTGCGAATTATCGCCGTACGCAAAACAAGCCGTACGCTGCTCTGCACCTGTCGCCGATTCAAAAACACTCTCTGGGCGCGATAAGCAATCGTAGGTCATACGCAGGTGATTACGTTTCTGGTCCCAATCTTCCAGCTTTTGCCGGGCAGCCCCGTAAAGACTAACCCGCCATCCGGCGTCCAGATTCACAGAGAGCAAAGGCTGCCCGGTGAGCGTAGTGATTGTGGTTTGATTGGCGGGAGTGGACTTATCGTCCTCAAATATGGAAAAAAGCCGCGGATCGCGACTGTAACTGACTCGGTTTGGAGTGCTGTAGATATGTTGGGTGATGCGAGCCTCAGGGGCTTGCTGGTCCGATCGCCGATGATAGGCAATCTCACGTACGACGGCGCGACGCGGATCAATCACTGAAAGTGTCGGTGTATGTCTGTGCATTGCACTCGCTCCGGATTCACATGCAGGGATTAGCCACATGACATCCGGAACGTTTATCTGCCGTTACCGCACTACCGTCAACTGTCAGAAATTACAGGTACACGCACGGCCAACGCGCTTACGAAAGCATGTCCTGCATCAGTTCCTGCAACTTGTCCAGATCGAACGGCTTGTCCAGGATCGGCGCCTTGCGCGTGATCGGGCTGTCGGTCTCACGGATTTCCTGGGCATAGCCGCTGATGAAAATCACCTTGAGTTCGGGTCGCAGCTTCACGGCGGGCTCGGCGATCTGCACGCCGGAGATTCCACCGGGCAGGCGAAAGTCGGTGATCATCATGTCCAGGTGCGGTTTGCTCGCCAGGATTTCAAAGGCCTGTTCGCCGTTTTCGGCCTGCAATACGCGGTAACCCTCGCCCGACAGATAAGCGGACAGCACCATCAGAATCGAGGGATCGTCCTCGACGACGAGTACTACATCTTGTGCATCTTCGCTCATGGGAAGCCTTTGTTCGGTCAATTGCTGCTGATACGACCGTGGGGTCGATCAGAGGTTGCGTTTACCTGTCTGTTTTCCTACAGCGGCAGACAAACGCGAAACAAGGCGCCTTCGCCAATCCTGCTCTGGACGGTAATAGTACCGCCATGGGCGGCCACAATCTGTTCTGAAATAAACAATCCCAGGCCCAGCCCGGCGACGGCGTGCTTGGCCGATACGCGTTCGAACTGCTGGAAAATCCGTTTCTGGTTTTCTTCGCTGATGCCGATCCCTTGATCCTGCACGTCCACCAGCGCCTGGCCACCTTCACTGTAGACCTTCACCGAGATCGGGCTCTTGGCCCCGTAGCGCAAGGCGTTGGTCAACAGGTTGGAAATGACCTGCTCAATACGAAATTCGTCCCAGTTTCCGATCACCGGTTGCGCGGCATCGAGGGTGACCGACGCCTCGGCGGCGTCGATCTGCTGGGAAAAGTTGTGCAACAGGTGGCGAACCAGCGTCGAAAGATCGATGCGCGTCGGCCGGATCGACAAATTTCCGGTGCGAATGCGCGAGACATCGAGCATGTCTTCAATCAAGCGAATGAGGTTTTTGATCTGCCGCTCATCGCGGTCGACCATGGCGTGCATCTTGTCCAGGGTGAATGCGGCGGCGTTGTCCCGGGCCAGGTGCATCTTGCGCAACTGGGTTTCAAGGATCAGACCGTTGAGCGGCGTGCGCACCTCGTGGGCGACGATGGACATGAAGTCATCGCGCATGCGCACCGCCTGTTCCAGTTCCAGCTGGGTGTTTTGCAACTGCTTGAGCAGGGTCTCCTGTTCGCGGCGACTTTGCTCAAGGGCCAGCACTTGTTCCTTCATCGCCTTGCTCTGGCGATACAGGTCGACGAACACATTGACCTTGCTCTTGACCGCCTGGATGTCCAGCGGTTTGTGCAGGAAATCCACGGCACCGCTTTCATAGCCCTTGAACGCGTAGTTCAGTTCACGCCCGGCGGCGCTGACAAAAACGATCGGAATGTTCCTGGTTTTTTCCGTGCCACGCATCAACTCGGCCAGCTCGAAGCCATTCATGTCGGGCATCTGCACATCGAGGATGGCCAAGGCGAATTCGTGTTGTAACAGCAGGGACAAGGCTTCGTCGGCGGATAGCGCCTTGTAGACGATGCGGTCCTCACGCTTGATCAGTGCTTCGAGCGCCAGCAGATTCTCTGGCAGATCGTCCACGATCAGCAGTTTGGCCTGGATATTACTTAGCATGCGGTTCGTTCCAGCTCGACAAGCAAACGGCCGATGCCTTCGCGCAGCGGGCCGAGGATGTTCAACAGCGCCTCGACGCCACCGGCGGAGGCACCGATCACGATCGCTTCGATAGCCGGCAATCTCGTTGCACTGTTCATGATTTTCGATAGATCCGTTCTTGTTTGACCAACGGCTCGAACCGATTGCCGCAGGCTGAAAATTCCGGGGTTTCCTTACTGCCCAGCACCAGGAAACCGCGATGGCAGAGGGACTCATGAAACAGTCCGAACGCCCGATCCTGAAGTTTTTTATTGAAATAAATCAATACGTTACGACATGAAATTAATTGAGTTTCGGAAAATACGCTGTCCGTTGCCAGGCTGTGATCGGCGAAGGTCACGTTCTCGCGCAGGGTCTTGTCGAAAATCGCGTACCCATAGGCCGCCGTATAATAGTCGGCAAACGAACACTGGCCACCGGCCTGCTGGTAATTAGCAGTGTAGGCGCGGACATTCTCCATTGAGAAAATCCCTTGCTTGGCCTTTTCCAACGAGCGCGGATTGATGTCGGTGGCGTAGATGATCGTGCGGTCGAGCAGGCCCTCTTCGCGCAGCACAATGGCCATCGAATACACCTCTTCACCGGTGCTGCATCCGGCGATCCAGACCTTGATCGAAGGGTAGGTTCGCAGCAACGGCACCACTTCCTTGCGGATGGTCAGGAAGTGCGAGGGGTCGCGAAACATCTCGCTGACCGGAATGGTCAGCAATTGCAGCAATTGCATGAAGGCGGTGGGGTCGTGCAGGACCCTTTCCTGCAACGCCGAGATGGTATTGCACTCGAACTGACTCAACGCGTGGTTGACCCGGCGCTTGATCGAAGCGCCGGAGTAATCGCGAAAATCGTAGCTGTACTTGAGGTAGATCGCCTCGATCAACAACCGCAATTCGATTTCGCTGTTTCGCTCCACTGAGGAATTGCGCTCCACTAGATCCGTTCCATCTTCGGTAACCACACACGAATCAGCGAAAACAGGCGATCCAGGTCGATGGGCTTGGCCAGGTAATCGTTGGCGCCGGCCTGCAGGCAGTGCTCCTGATCGTCCTTCATGGCCTTGGCCGTCACCGCGATGATCGGCAACTTGCGCCAGCGCGGGTCCTTGCGGATTTCAACGGTGGCTTCAAAGCCATCCATTTCGGGCATCATCACGTCCATCAACACCAGATCGATGTCTTGCACCTCATTCAATCGTTCAATCGCTTCGCGGCCGTTGCGGCCAATGACCACGACCGCGCCCTTTTGCTCCAGCGCGCTGGTGAGGGCGAAAATGTTGCGCACATCGTCATCCACCAGCAGCACCTTGCGGCCCTCGAAGACCTTGTCGCGACTGCGGGCGACCTTGAGCATCTTCTGCCGTTCATGGGACAACCGTGATTCGACTTTGTGCAGAAAAAGCGTCACCTCATCCAGCAACCGCTCCGGCGAGCGTGCGCCCTTGATGATGATCGAACGCGAATACTTGCGCAGTTCGGCCTCTTCATCCCGGGTCAGGTTGCGCCCGGTATAGACGATGACGGGCACAAAAGAGCAGATGTCTTCGGTGGACATGCGCTTGAGCAGGTCATTACCGAGCATGTCCGGCAGCTTGAGGTCGATGATCATGCAATCGAAGACGGACGTGCGCAGCAGGTCCAGCGCCTCCTGCGCCAGGCCAACGGCAGTGATCTCGATGTCATCGTCGCCGATCAGGCGGGCAATACTGTCGCGCTGCAAGTCGTCGTCCTCGACCAGCAGCACGCGCTTGACCTTCTGGGTCAGCTTGGCCTCGAGGCGTGCAAACACATCCTTGAGTTCCTCGCGGGTGGTCGGTTTGACCGCATAGCCAATGGCGCCCATGTGCATCGCCGCCTCGACCCGGTCTTCGACCGAAATCACATGCACCGGGATGTGCCGGGTTTCGGCGTGTTCCTTCAAGCGTTGCAGCACGGTCAGACCGGAATGATCCGGCAGGCGCATGTCCAGCAGGATCGCATCGGGGATGAACGCCTTGGCCAGGTCGTAGCCTTCGTCGGCACCGTGGGCCACCAGACACTGATAACCCAGTTCATGGGCCAGGTCGTAGAGGATGTGCGCAAAGTTCGGCTCATCCTCCACCACCAGCATGCAGCGGGTGGTGAACGGCCCCTTGTTGCGATCGTCGTCGAAACGCGGAATGTCGACTTCGGCCACCCGTGGCGACAATGTGGGCGGCAATCCACTCGGCGCGGCCGCCACAGGAACGGCTCGCATCGGTTCGACTGGCACTTCGCCCGGTTCCACGTACTGCTGCGGCAAGACCAGGGTAAACACACTGCCCTGCCCCGGCGTGCTGCTCACGCTGATGGAGCCGCCGAGCAAGGCCGCCAGGTCACGGGAGATCGACAACCCCAGCCCGGTGCCGCCGTAACGCCGATTGGTGGTGCCATCGGCCTGACGGAACGCTTCGAAGATGCTTTCGTGCTGATCCACCTCGATGCCGATCCCGGAATCGCCGATGCTGAACGCGATGCCGTCATTCGGCGCTGTGGCGACAGACAGGCTGACGCTGCCGCTTTCAGTAAACTTCACGGCGTTGGACAGCAGATTCTTGAGGACCTGCTCCAGGCGCTGCCGGTCGGTGAACAGCATCAGCGGCGCACCGTCTTGCATATCCACCTGGAAATCCAGCTGTTTGTCGGTGGCCAACGGCTGGAACAGGCTGCGCAGGCCATCCACCAGACGCACCACGCTGGTGTTCTCCGGACGGATTTCCAGCTTGCCGGCCTCGACTTTGGAAATATCCAGAATGTCGTTGATCAGGTGGAGCAAATCATTGCCGGCGGAGTAGATCGACTCGGCGAACTTGACTTGCTCGGCACTGAGGTTTTGCTCGGGGTTTTCCGCCAGCAGCTTGGCCAGGATCAACGAACTGTTCAGCGGCGTGCGCAGCTCATGGGACATGTTGGCGAGGAATTCGGACTTGTACTTGCTCGATCGCTGCAATTCTACTGCGCGTTCTTCGAGCTGGATCCGGGCCTGATTGAGCTCGGTATTCTTCAAGTCCATGGCGTCGCGTTGCTCGGCCAATGCTTGTGCCTGCTCGGCGAGTTGTTCGTTGGTCTGCTCCAGCTCCACCTGCTGGGTTTCCATGTGCGCCTGGGACTCCTTGAGAATCCGCGATTGTTCTTCGAGCTCTTCGTTGGCGGTCTTGAGTTCTTCCTGCTGAACCTGCAATTCTTCGTTGAGTTGCTGGGTTTCGGCCAACACCTCCTGTAAACGCTGGCGATAGCGTGCCGCCTCGATCGAGGTGCCGATGTTGCCGGCAATCAGCTCAAGCAATTCAACGTCACGGTCCGTCAGTGGACGCAGAAAGCCCAACTCGATCACGCCATTGACCCGCTCGTCATCGCTGGTTGGCACCACCAGCACACTGCGCGGCAAACCGTCACCGAGGCCGGAGCTGACCTTGAAATAATCTCCCGGCACCTCGTCCAGGCGAATCAGCCGTGCCTGCTGCGCTACTTGGCCGACAATGCCTTCGTCGCTGTAGATCTGCTGTTCACGGTCTTGCTGTTCGCGGGAAAAACCGTAGGTGGCGATGCGCTTGAGGCCGCCGTGGTCTTCGCGCACATAAATAGCCGCTACGGCGGTGCCCAGGTACTGCGCGCAGAACTGCAGGATGTTGCGACCCAGCATGTTCAGGCTCAATTGCCCCAACACCTGCTCGGCCAGTTCGGTCTGGCCGTTGCGCAGCCAGGCCTGTTGCTCCAGACGATGAGCGCTGGCTTGCTGGCCGGCAAGGTTGACGCTGTAGTTCTGCGACAGGGTCATCAAATCGCGACGCCCGACATACGCCAGCAACCCGCTGACCCCGGCAATGAACAACAGGTAGAGACTGATGCTCATGACCGTGGTACGTCGCACTTCATCATTGCGCGATGCACGCAACTGTTGCTCGGTGTCGATCACCGCCTCGAACTGCTTGCGAATTTCATCGGTCAGGCGTTTGCCGCGTCCGGCCTTGACCACGGCGCGATAGTCCCCGCTGCTGCGCTGCAAATCGATCATCGATTGTGCATAGTCGGACCACTCCTGCTGTAAGGCCTGCAACCGCAATAAGCGGTCGGTCTGCACCGGGTTGTCGGCGGTCAGTTCGAGCATGGTGTTGAGCGCCACGGCGATGCGCGGCTTGGCGGTTTCGTAGGGGTCGAGGAAATGTTCGTCGCCACTGAGCAGGAAACCGCGCATCCCGGTTTCCAGGTCCACGGTCAGCTTGACCGCTTCATTGGCGTTATTGATCACCCGATCGGTGTGCTCCACCCACTGGATCGTCGACAGTAAATAGCTGATCAGCGACACGAAGAACACGGCGCTGATGAGACCCAGACCCAATGGCAGGCTGATGTTGCGGCTCAGGAGTTTACGAAATCGTTGTTCATCAACCGAGGACGCGGAGGGCATGGGGCGGGCCTTGTCGAACTGTCAGATTGCAAGGAGTTTGCCCCAAAACTGGCACATTGATCCAATTTTCTGACATGTTTGCGCGCAAGGTCCTACATTGCACTGCGCCCGTTCCCAGGCCACGGGTTATCCTCGCGTGGCCTGCACTGCAATTCTTTTTTACAACGTAGGGAACTTGTCGGGATCCGCCACTTACTCATGCAAGAGGCCGACGATTTCCAGCGACCGGCAATGCCAATCTTTTCGGGAACTTGACTATGTCATCCGCCAACGCCTCCACCATCCTTGTCGTCGAAGACGATGCCATCGTGCGCATGCTGATCGTCGACGTACTGGAAGAACTGGAATTCAAGGTGCTGGAAGCCGATGGCAGTGAACAGGCGCTGGAGACACTCAAGGACGTGAACCAACACATTGACCTGATGATGACTGATGTTGGCCTGCCGGTCATGGACGGCCGCGAACTGGCCAATCAAGCCCGTGCGTTACGTCCAGCCCTTCCAATACTGTTTGCCAGCGGGTATGCCGAAAACATCGAAGTGCCTCAAGGCATGCACTTGATCGGCAAACCGTTCTCCATTGATCAGTTGCGTGACAAGGTCAAAGGCATTCTCGGGTGACACTGCGCTGCGCTGTGGTTTAATGCGCGCCTTTTTCGTCCCTGCCCTGTCTTCGTTTCAAGGAATTCCCGTCCATGATTGAGCCCCGCGCAACCAAAGTCCTGGTCATTGGTTACGTCTGGCCCGAGCCCCGCTCTTCGGCGGCCAGCGGGCATGTCATGCAAATTCTCGATGTTTTCCTGGAACAAGGCTGGGACATCACGTTCAGCAGCCCGGCGGGCTTCGGCGAGCAACGTGCAGACCTGACGGCGCTGGGTATTCGCGAGGTCCCCATCGAGCTGAACAACAGCAGTTTCGATGCATTCATCAGCGAACTGGCGCCAGACATCGTGTTGTTCGATCAATTCATGATGGAGGAACAGTTCGGCTGGCGGGTCGAGAAGCATTGCCCCGATGCCTTGCGCGTGCTCGAAAGTTGCGACCTGCAAAGCCTCAGGCAGGGTCGGCATCAACGCCTCAAGGAACGCTTGAAGGCCAGTGACGACAACGATGACTTCAGCGACCTGTTCGCCCCGGCGTCGCGCGAAGAATTCGAACACATGGCCCATACCGATATGGCGAAGCGCGAGATCGCCTCATTTTATCGTTGTGATTTGACGCTGATGGTTTCCGAAGTGGAAATCGAATTGCTGGTCGAGCAATTCAGGTTTGCGCGCAACCTGTTGCACTGGTGCCCATTGATGGTCGATGTTCCGACCAATGAGCCGGTACCGTTTGAAGACCGGGCACACTTTCTTCATATCGGTAACTTTCGCCATGCGCCCAACTGGGATGCAGTGCTCTGGTTGAAAACCGCTATCTGGCCGCTGATTCGCGAGCAAATACCCGGCGCTCAATTGCATATCTATGGTGCCTACACGCCACCCAAGGCGACTGCCCTGCATAACCCGGCCCAGGGTTTTCATGTCATGAACTGGGCAGAAGACGCCCTGCAAGTCATGTCGTCGGCGCGGGTCTGTATGGCGCCTCTGCGTTTTGGCGCGGGAATCAAAGGCAAGATTGTCGATGCGATGCTCTGTGGCACACCGAATGTGACAACGCCAGTAGGTGCCGAGGCGATGCATGGCGAAGAGGCATGGCCCGGTGCAGTGACCCGTTCGGCACGCGAATTCGCCGATCATGCCGTGCAACTGCACAACGACAAGACCCGCTGGCTGGGCGCCCAGGCGCACGGGAAAACCCTGCTTGCCGGCCGCTACCAGAAATCCGTTCATGGCCCGGCGTTGATCCAGCGACTGGTCGATTGCCAGCGGGATCTGGCCAACATCAGACGAGATAACTTTACCGGCAGCATGCTGCGTCATCACCAGCACAAGAGCACTCAATACATGGCGCAATGGATCGAGGCGAAGAACCGCCTTAATCAGGAGTAGCCCACCCTCCTTGCGCGATACATAGATACCGCCCTTGCTGTACCCGACCGGTTAACCTGAGCGCTTCACACCCCATGGATGGGGTGTTTCGCACAAGGAATGGCCATGACCGGCAACACGCGTGGTTTGCTCGACAAGCAAACCTGGATGAGCAACACCCTCGAGATCAATCAACTCAAACTCACCGATATCGTCTGGCCTGGCGTGCATAACGCCGGCATGGACAAACAAGCGCCGAACTACGACGTCGTGACCGGCAACTGGACCGCCTGTCAGAACGACACGTTCTCCTGGCAACTGGCCAACGGCGCCCGCGCCTTCGACATCCGCCTGGGCTACACGGCCGGTGCGGCTCGATCGGGCTTCTACTTTCACCATAACGGCTTTCGCTCGCATCGAGTCCTGGACGATCTGATCGACGCGGTGCTGCTGTTCCTTGATCGAAACCCGGACGAATTCATCGTGTTGGACTTCCATCAACTGGCCGATGGCAAAAAACCTTTCGATCATAAAAGGCTCAGTGACTGGCTCGTGCGTCGTCTAGGGCTGCGGGCCGTCCTTCCCGGCGACGGACTCAAAACAGTGGGAGAACTGAAAACTGCGAGCCGGCATCGCCGGGTGATCATGGCGGCACCCGCCCTGGAGGAACTCGATGGCGAGTCCTTCTGGCCGCGTATCCCGCACAAGTGGCGCGACAACAGGTTCTCCGACCCCGCCGAGCTGCAACGCTATATCGCGCAAACCCTGGAGGATGCGCCCTACGAAACCTTCCTCTGGTCACTGTCCGCGACCACCTACTCGCTACTGGGTGGCCCCGGGCATATCAAGCGGCAGATCAACGACTGGTTCAACACCACGGGACACTGGGTGACGCGTTGCAGCATCATCAGCACCGATTTTTTCGACGAGTCCGACATCGTCCGTTATTGCTGGAGTGCGACCAGCATGAAAGCGGTTTACGGCCGTGCCTTGCATGAACAGACGCACCGACGGTAGTAGCATTAGCCCTGCGGCAAGAGGCATGATCGGGGCGGGATAACAACACAAGCGCCCTGACATGACCCGCACCGCCAGAGTCACCGATCCTTCCTATGAGTTGATGGACGACCACAACGGCTTGTCCATCATCTACCGCCAGCACGGTTTCCCCTGCCCGCTGGTGCGCTGGCATTTCCACAAGGAATACGAGCTGCACCTGATCGTCGCCAGTTCCGGCAAGGTGTTCATCGGCGACTACATCGGCAACTTCTATCCCCAGACACTGTTTCTCACCGGCCCCAACCTGCCCCACAACTGGATCAGTCAGGTGGCCGAGGACGAAGTGGTGCCCAAGCGCGACATGCTGGTCAACTTCACCGACGAGTTGTTCGACAGCGGCTATCCGGTGTTCGCCGAACTCAAGGCCCTGGCACCGCTGCTCGAGCGCGCGCAGTACGGCATCGAGTTTCGCTGCAAGCACACCATCGGCAAGGCCATGGATTTGATGCAGCGCATTGCCGATACCACCGGCATCACCCGGCTCGGGCACTTTTTCATTCTGCTGGAATTGCTCGCGGCCACCGACGACTACCAATTGCTATCCGGTGCCACGACCCCGCAACTGGCCGACGAACACAACATCGACCGCACCAACCGCGCGGTGGATTACATCTTCGCCCATTACGCCCGGGACTTGACGCTGGAGGAAGTCGCCGAGCACCTGGGCATGAAACCGACTTATTTCAGCCGGGTATTCAAGCAGGCCACCGGACGCAACTTCATCGAGTTCGTCAATCGCCTGCGTATCAGCAAGTCCTGCGAGTTGCTGGCCGATGGCGACAAGCCGGTGACCGATGTTTGCTTCGAATCGGGCTTCAACAATATTTCCAACTTCAACCGGCGCTTCCAGCAGCTCAAGGGCATGACGCCTTCGCATTACCGGCGGCTGGTGGTGCAGCGGTTGACCGAGCAAAACCTGGGCTGAAGGCACACCTCAAATCCCTGTGGGAGCGAGCCTGCTCGCGATGAGGCCGTATCAGTCGATATTTATTAACCTGATACACCGCCATCGCGAGCAAGCTCGCTCCCACAGGTACAGCGTTACCCCCCCTAAAACCTGTACGGATTCAATACCGCACCATCGCTGAAAAGCCCTTCCCAGTGTCTACCCCCCAAAAACCCAGTGCAAAAAAGTATCGATCAAAGTGCGATGGATGATTTGTCTCGCCCTCCATTGAAGGATGTAATCAGCACAGATTCTTCCCTCCGCAGGAAGACACAAAAACAATAACTGTCCTTCTGTATCCCGCCGGGTGCAGGAAAGGAGTGCACGATGCAACCTTCGGTAAAAGCTCTGCTTGCCCTCACCTGCATGACCCTCAGCAGCGTCAGCCTTGGCGCACAGACCCTGACCATCGCCACCGTCAACAACAGCGACATGATCCGCATGCAAAAGCTCTCGAAAACCTTCGAGGCCGAGCATCCGCAGATCAAGCTCAATTGGGTGGTCCTCGAAGAAAACGTCCTGCGCCAGCGCCTGACCACCGACATCGCCACCCAGGGCGGACAGTTCGATGTGCTGACCATTGGCATGTACGAAGCCGCACTCTGGGGCGCCAAGGGCTGGCTGGAGCCGATGAATAATCTGCCGACCAGCTATGCCCTTGACGACGTGTTCCCGTCGGTGCGCGAAGGCCTGTCGGTCAAAGGCTCGCTGTACGCCCTGCCGTTCTACGCCGAAAGCTCAATCACCTACTACCGCACCGACCTGTTCAAGGACGCCGGCCTGACCATGCCCGAGCGCCCGACCTGGGAACAGATCGGTGAATTCGCCGCCAAATTGAACAAACCCGAGCAGGAACAATACGGCATCTGCCTGCGGGGCAAGGCTGGCTGGGGCGAGAACATGGCACTGGTCACCACTGTGGCCAATGCCTATGGCGCGCGCTGGTTCGATGAAAAGTGGCAGCCGGAATTCAACGGTCCCGAATGGAAAAACGCGCTGAACTTCTATGTCGGCACCATGCAGAAATCCGGCCCGCCGGGGGCGTCGAGCAACGGTTTCAATGAAAACCTGGCGTTGTTCAACAGCGGCAAATGCGCGATCTGGGTCGATGCCAGCGTCGCCGGCTCGTTCGTCACCGACAAGTCCCAGAGCAAGGTCTCCGATCACGTCGGCTTCACCTAGGCGCCCCATCAGGTCACTGACAAAGGCTCGGCCTGGTTGTACTCCTGGGCGCTGGCCATTCCGACCAGTTCCAAGGCCAAGGACGCGGCGAAAACCTTTAGCGCCTGGGCCACGTCCAAAGAATACGGCGCACTGGTCGCGGAAAAAGACGGCATCGCCAACGTGCCGCCGGGCACGCGGGCCTCGACCTACAGCGAGGCGTACTTGAGCGCCGCACCGTTTGCCAAGGTCACGCTGGAATCGCTCAAGGCCACGGACCCGAGCAAGCCGGGCGCCAGGCCTGTGCCGTACATCGGCATCCAGTTGGTGACCATTCCCGAGTTCCAGGGCATTGGTACCCAGGTCGGCAAATCCTTCTCGGCGGCGCTGATCGGCCAGACCACGGTCGACCAGGCGTTGGCAGCGGCCCAGCAAACCACCGAGCGCGAGATGAAGCGCGCGGGTTATCCCAAGTAAGCCAGACCCCGCTCTCGCCTTCTGTGGGAGCGAGCTTGCTCGCGATGAGGCCGGTACAACCGACGCATTTTCGTGACTGAAACATCGCTTTCGCGAGCAGGCTCGCTCCCACAGTTGATCTTCATTGCCTGTACCCAATCGGTTCAACACCATGAATACATCAACTGCAAAAGCTCACATGGACATTGCCCAACCACAGCGCAAGAGTCGCGTGGCCAATCCCGGCTGGTTTCTGGTCAGCCCTTCGGTGGCCTTGCTGCTGTTGTGGATGATCGTACCGCTGGGTATGACCGTCTACTTCTCGACGATTCGCTACAACTTGCTCAACCCCGGCGAGAACGAGTTCGTCGGGCTGGAAAACTTCACCTACTTCCTCACCGACTCGGGCTTCCTGCCCGGCGCCAGCAACACGCTGTTGCTGGTGGGCAGCGTGCTGCTGATCAGTGTGGTGTTCGGTGTGCTGATCAGTGCTTTGCTTGAGGCCAGTGAGTTTTTCGGTCGCGGCGTCGTGCGGGTGCTGCTGATCTCGCCGTTTTTCATCATGCCCACGGTGGGCGCACTGATCTGGAAGAACCTGATCTTCCATCCGGTCTCGGGGATTCTCGCCTACGTCTGGAAGCTGTTCGGCGCGCAACCGGTGGACTGGCTGGCGCACTACCCGCTGCTGTCGATCATCATCATTGTCTCGTGGCAATGGCTGCCCTTCGCGATCCTGATCCTGATGACCGCCATGCAGTCCCTCGACCAGGAACAGAAAGAAGCCGCGCGCCTCGATGGTGCCGGGCCCATCGCGATTTTCTGGCACCTGACCCTGCCACACCTGGCACGGCCGATTGCGGTGGTGGTGATGATCGAAACCATCTTCCTGCTCTCGGTGTTCGCCGAAATCTTCACCACCACCAACGGCGGCCCCGGCTACGCCTCGACCAACCTCGCCTACCTGATCTACAACCAGGCGCTGGTGCAGTTCGACGTCGGCATGGCCTCGGCGGGCGGCTTGATCGCCGTGGTCATCGCCAACATCGCCGCGATCATCCTGGTGCGGATGATCGGCAAAAACCTGACCGACAAAGCCTGAGGCCTGCCATGACTCTTCAACAATCCCGTCGCCTGCAAAGCCTGCTGCTCGGTACGTTGGCCTGGGCCATCGCGATCCTGATCTTCTTTCCGATCTTCTGGATGGTTTTGACCAGTTTCAAAACCGAAATCGATGCCTTCGCCACGCCGCCGCAGTTCATCTTCATGCCGACGCTGGAGAACTATCTGCACATCAACGAGCGCAGCGACTATTTCAGTTTCGCCTGGAACTCAGTGGTGATTTCCTTCAGCGCCACAGCCCTGTGCCTGTTGATCGCGGTGCCGGCGGCCTACTCCATGGCGTTCTACGAAACCCAGCGCACCAGGGGCACGCTGCTGTGGATGCTCTCGACCAAGATGCTGCCGCCGGTGGGCGTGCTGATGCCGATTTACCTGCTGGCCAAGAGTTTCGGCCTGCTCGACACGCGCATTGCGCTGATCGTGATCTACACGCTGATCAACCTGCCGATCGTGGTCTGGATGATTTACACCTACTTCAAGGACATTCCCAAGGACATCCTCGAAGCCGCGCGGCTGGACGGCGCGACGCTGGCGCAGGAAATGCTCCGGGTGTTGCTGCCCATCGCCAAGGGCGGCCTGGCGTCCACGGTGCTGCTGTCGCTGATCCTGTGCTGGAACGAGGCCTTCTGGTCGCTGAACCTGACCTCGTCGAAAGCCGCGCCATTGACTGCCTTGATCGCCTCGTACTCAAGCCCCGAAGGGCTCTTCTGGGCCAAGTTGTCGGCCGTCTCGACCCTGGCCTGTGCGCCGATCCTGATCTTCGGCTGGATCAGCCAGAAACAACTGGTACGCGGCCTGTCGTTCGGCGCCGTGAAATGAAAGTCCCTTGTAGGAGCGAGCCTGCTCGCGATGGACGTGAACGATAACGCTGGCTGACCGGAAGAATGCGTCGCCTGAACGTTCATCGTCGGAACGCCGCCCGGAGCAAGCTCGCTCCCACAAAAAAGCCAACCCGGTTCAATCGAATAACAACAAGCGGAGGCCCATCATCATGGCCAACCTGAAAATCAAGAATCTGCAAAAAGGCTTCGAAGGCTTTTCCATCATCAAGGGCATCGACCTTGAAGTGAACGACAAGGAGTTCGTGGTCTTCGTCGGCCCGTCGGGCTGCGGCAAATCCACGCTGCTGCGGCTGATCGCCGGGCTGGAGGAAGTCAGCGGCGGCACCATCGAGCTCGATGGTCGCGACATCACCGAAGTGAGCCCGGCCAAGCGCGACCTGGCGATGGTGTTCCAGACCTACGCCCTGTACCCGCACATGAGCGTACGCAAGAACATGTCGTTCGCCCTCGACCTGGCCGGTGTGGCGAAAGCCGAAGTGGAGAAGAAGGTCGGCGAAGCGGCGCGCATCCTCGAACTGGGGCCGATGCTGGAGCGCAAGCCCAAGCAACTGTCCGGCGGCCAGCGCCAGCGCGTGGCGATTGGCCGGGCCATCGTGCGCAACCCGAAAATCTTCCTGTTCGACGAACCGTTGTCCAACCTCGATGCCGCCCTGCGGGTGCAGATGCGCCTGGAACTGTTGCGCCTGCACAAAGAACTGCAAGCCACGATGATCTACGTGACTCACGATCAGGTCGAAGCGATGACCATGGCCGACAAAGTGGTCGTACTCAATGGCGGCAAGATCGAGCAAGTCGGCTCGCCGCTGGATCTCTATCACCAGCCGGCCAACCTGTTCGTCGCCGGTTTCCTGGGCACGCCGAAAATGGGCTTCCTCAAGGGCAAGGTCGTCCGCGTCGACAACCAGGGCTGTGAAGTGCAGCTGGACGCCGGAACCCGCATCAACCTGCCCTTGAGCGGCAGGCACCTGAGCGTCGGGAGTGCGGTGACGCTGGGCATTCGCCCGGAGCATCTGGAGCTGGCCAAAACCGGCGATTGCACCTTGCAGGTCACCGCCGATGTCAGCGAACGCCTGGGCAGCGACACCTTCTGCCACGTCCGGACGGCATCCGGCGAAGCGCTGACCATGCGCGTTCGCGGCGATCTGGCCAGCCGCTACGGTGAAACCCTGAGCCTGCATCTGGATGCGCAACACTGCCATTTATTCGATGCCGACGGCGTGGCGTTGACCCGCCCGTTACGCATTGCTGCCTGATTTCAGAGAGCCTGCGATGAAACTGAATAAACACAACCTCAGCCGCCTCGCCCCTGAAGTGGTCCTTCCCGCCTACGCCTTGGGCGAGACTCTCCAAGGCATCGCGCACATCGGCGTCGGCGGTTTCCACCGTGCCCATCAGGCGTACTACACCGACGCCTTGATGAATACCGGCGAAGGCCTGGACTGGGCCATCTGCGGTGTCGGCCTGCGCGCTGAAGACTGCCGCGCCCGTGACGACCTCAAGGATCAGGATTATCTGTTCACCCTGTTCGAACTCGGCGATAGCGACGACACCGAAGTGCGGGTGATCGGCGCCATCCGTGACATGCTGCTGGCCGAAGACGGTGCCCAGGCATTGATCGACAAACTGGCCAGCCCCGAGATCCGCATCGTCTCGCTGACCATCACCGAAGGCGGTTACTGCATCGACGACAGTACCGGCGAGTTCATGGCGCACTTGCCGCAGATCCAGCATGACCTGGCGCACCCTGATGCCCCGAAAACCGTGTTCGGTTTCCTCTGTGCCGCACTGGCCAGGCGTCGCGCCGCTGGCACAGCGGCCTTCACCCTGATGTCCTGCGATAACCTGCCGCACAACGGCGCCGTCACCCGCAAGGCCCTGCTGGCCTTCGCCGCCTTGCACGACCGCCAATTGCGCGACTGGATCGACGCCAACGTCAGTTTCCCCAACGCCATGGTCGACCGCATCACGCCGATGACCAGCACCCGGCACCGTTTGCAACTGGCCGACAAGCATGGCCTGGACGATGCCTGGCCGGTGGTCTGCGAACCCTTCGCGCAATGGGTACTGGAGGACAGGTTCGTCAACGGTCGCCCGGCCTGGGAAAAGGTCGGCGTGCAATTCACCGACGATGTCACGCCCTACGAAGAAATGAAGATCAAACTGCTCAACGGCAGTCATCTGGCGCTGACGTACCTGGGGTTCCTGAAGGGTTACCGCTTCGTCCACGAGACCATGAACGACCCGCTGTTCGTGCGCTACATGCGCGCCTACATGGACCTGGACGTGACGCCACAGCTGCCGGCGGTACCGGGAATCGACCTGACCGAGTACAAGAACACCCTGGTGGCACGTTTCTCCAATCAGGCGATTGCCGACCAACTGGAGCGTGTCTGTTCGGACGGCTCGTCGAAGTTTCCGAAATTCACCGTACCGACTATCAACCGCCTGATCGCCGATGGCCGCGAGACCAAGCGCGCGGCGTTGGTGGTGGCGGCGTGGGCGCTTTACCTCAAAGGCGTGGATGAGCATGGCGAGATCTACTCGATTGCGGATCCGCGGGCGGCGTTCTGCCAGGCGCTGGTGGCCGATGATGTGCTGATTACCCAGCGCTTGCTGGCGGTCGAGGAGATTTTTGGTACGGCCATTGCGCGCTCGCCGGAGTTTGTCGCGGCGTTTGAGTGGTGCTGCAATAGTTTGCGTGAGGTGGGTGTATCGCGGACATTGGAGCGGGTGCTGGCTTGAGTCTTGAGGTGAAGGTGCTGCCGTCATCGCGGGCAAGCCCGCTCCCACAGGAGTCTTCAGCGGACGCGAGTTTTGTGTTTAACAACAAACCCTGTGGGAGCGAGCTTGCTCGCGATGGCGGCCTGACAGTCAGTAGAGATGCTTAATGCTCAACGATATCGATCTGACGATCCAAGGATCTTCCATGACAACCCGACAACTTTTCCTCGGCATCGACTGCGGCACCCAGGGCACCAAAGCCATCATTCTTGATGCGGCCAGTGGTGAAGTGCTTGGCCAGGGAGCCGCCAGCCACAGCCTGATCAGCGGCCCCAATGGCCGCCGCGAACAGGACACCCAGCAGTGGCTGGAAGCCTTCGCCACCGCCACCCGTCGCGCTTTATTGACGGCCAAAGTCGATGGCCCGTCGATTCTCGGCATTGGCGTCTCCGGCCAGCAACACGGCCTGGTGCTGCTCGACGATCAGGGTAAGGTGCTACGTCCGGCGAAACTCTGGTGCGATACCGAAACCACCCCGGAGAATGACCGACTGCTGGCCCACCTGGGTGGCGAAAAGGGATCGCTGGAACGCCTCGGCGTAGTCATCGCACCGGGCTACACCCTGTCCAAACTGTTATGGACCAAAGAGCAGCATCCCGAGGTGTTCTCCCGTGTCGCCCACATTTTGCTGCCCCACGATTACCTCAATCATTGGCTCACCGGCCGCAGTTGCAGCGAATACGGAGATGCCTCGGGCACCGGTTACTTCAATGTGCGTACGCGCCAGTGGGATCTGCAATTGTTGCGTGACATCGACCCCAGCGGACGCCTGCAAGCGGCGCTGCCGGAGCTGATCGACGCCCACCAGGCGGTCGGCAGCATTCTCCCGGGCATTGCCGAACATCTGGGCATCAACCCGAAGGCGCTGGTCTCCAGTGGCGGTGGCGACAACATGATGGGCGCCATCGGCACCGGCAACATCCAGCCCGGTGCAATCACCATGAGCCTCGGCTCGTCGGGCACTGTGTACGCCTATGCCGATCAGCCGAACGTCGCCGTGGATTCCGCGGTTGCCACCTTCTGTTCGTCGAGCGGCGGCTGGCTGCCTTTGATCTGCACCATGAACCTGACCAATGCCACCGGTCTGATTCGTGACCTGCTGGACCTCGACATCGATCAATTCAACGAACTGGTTGCCCAGGCGCCAATCGGTGCCGAAGGCGTTTGCATGCTGCCGTTCTTCAACGGTGAGCGGGTACCCGCCCTGCCCCATGCCAGCGCCAGCCTTTCGGGTTTGACCATGACCAACCTGACCCGGGCCAACCTGTGCCGTGCGGTGGTCGAAGGCACGACGTTCGGTTTGCGTTACGGACTGGACCTGCTACGCCGCAATGGCTTACAAAGCCGCAGCATTCGGCTGATCGGCGGCGGGTCAAAAAGTGCGGTCTGGCGGCAAATCGTCGCCGACACCATGAATACAGCGGTGATCTGCACCGAACAAAGCGAGGCCGCAGCCTTGGGTGCGGCGATTCAGGCGGCCTGGTGCGTATCCTGGGCGAACGGGCGTGAAGACAACCTGGTGGATTTGTGCGAGCGCTGCGTAAAACTCGACCCGGCCAGTGAAACCCAGCCGGTCGCCGACAATGTACAAGCGTGTCAGCAGGCGTATGAACGCTATCAACAGCAAGTCGTGACCCTAATTAAAGAGTGAACAACTATGTACCTGGTGTGTGGCGAAGCGCTGTTCGATTTTTTCAGTGAAGACGACGCCATCGGTCTGGCGTCCAAAGTGAATTTCAAGGCCATTGCCGGTGGCTCGCCGTTCAACGTGGCGGTGGGCTTACGCCGGTTGGGCGTGGACGCGGCGCTGTTGGCCGGGTTGTCCACCGACTATCTGGGCCGGCGCCTGCTGCAGGTACTGCAAGATGAAGGCGTGTGCCAGGACTACCTGCTGGATTTTGCCGCGCCGACCACCCTGGCGATGGTCGCGGTCGGGGCCAATGGCTCGCCGCAGTACAGCTTCCGTGGCGAAGGCTGTGCGGATCGACAGTTGCAACCGGAGCACCTGCCGACACTCGGGCCTGAGGTACGTGGCCTGCATATCGGCTCGTTCTCCCTGGTGGTGCAGCCGATTGCCGACACGCTATTGGCATTGGTGCGCCGGGAAAGCGGCAAGCGCCTGATCAGCCTCGACCCGAACGTGCGCCTGAACCCGGAGCCGGACATTGAGCTCTGGCGCGCGCGGATCGCGACGCTGGTGGCGCTGGCCGACCTGATCAAGGTCAGCGACGAGGACCTGCATCTGCTGTACCCCGGCCAGGACCCGGCGCAGGTGATCGAAGGCTGGTTGCAGCACCGCTGTCAGCTGGTATTCCTGACCCGGGGTGGCGAAGGCGCGAGCGTGTTCAGCCGGACTCACGGTTCGTGGTCGGCTCCTGCCTGTGGGGTAAAAATCGCCGACACCGTGGGCGCGGGCGATACCTTTCAGGCGGCGCTGATTACCTGGTTGACCGAACAGCAGCTGGATTCAGTGGAGGGCGTGAAGCAACTTGGCCGCGAGCAGATCGACCGCATGCTGAAGTTCGCGGTGCAGGCGGCGGCATTGACGTGCAGCAAGACCGGGCCGGATTTGCCTTATCGGCAGCAACTGGATTTGCACTGAGTTCGAGGGCCCCATCGCGAGCAGGCTCGCTCCCACAGGGTTGCGGGTCGTTCACAGCATTTGTGTCCACCCTTGTTCGCGATGACTTTCCATCAGGCGCCCGATGGTCTTAACTGATACACAGGATCGCGCATCCGCGACAGGCGGTGTTCAGCCGGGTTAACCCTCGTTTAACCGTGCGGTCCAACACTTCACTGGACCGCACGCCCTCAGACTGTTCTGACGCCCAGTGCGGCAAGTTCGACAAGCGACACATCGAACTGACATTCCGTCCGCACCGGAGATCGCTGATGAACACTCGCACCCTGCTGGTTACCGCCGCCCTCGCCTGCACCGCATTTGCCGGCCTGGCTCAGGCCAATGACACCACGACCTCTCAAGCCGTGCCCTATCACTACGGCATGCCATTGCATGTCAGCAAAGTGATTTCACTGACCGAGCCGGACACTCTGGAGTGCAAAGTGGTGAAGGCCGAGATGAAGTACATTGATGACACGGGAAAACCCGCAGAAATTTCCTACCGTAAACTTTCCGACGCTTGCGAGAACCAGGGCTGACCGAAAAGTCTGATTTGGCACTCGGCGGTATTCCTTTGAGGGTTGCGGCGCTATGCTCTAGCGCCTCCCTCTCTGCCGCAAGGATTCGCCATGCAGTTGTCGTTTCGCACGCTGTCGACGTTTACCGCCGCCTTATGTCTTTTGCTCAGCCTGGTCTGGGGCCTGACACCGCAATGGCTATTGTCGTTCTGGGACATCGAGTTTTCATTCGCGGTGGGATTGGTCGCGCGACGCACCGCCGTGCTGTTTGGGGCGTTGAGCGTGATCTCTTTTCTGGTTCGCAACGAACCCCCTTGTGCAACCCGCAATGCGCTGAGCCTAGGCTTCGTCGTCGGCTGTTGGGGATTGGCCGTGCTCGGTTTTGCCGAATGGCTCAACGGTCACGTCGGTCCGGGCATTTTGCTGGCAGTAGGGTTTGAACTGGCGCTGGGCCTGGCGTTCTTCCAGACCCGGCGCGTGTCCGTGGAACTCGAAACGGCAAGCTAGAGCGCTTTGCCCAGCATAGAGTGCGGCTCGATCTCGACGTGATGCTGTCTGGAACGCAGTTGGGCAATCAACTCGTTGATTTCCCGACAACCATTGAGCCCGGAGGCATCGATACCGGTGACCAATAGATCGAGTTGATCGGTTTGCCCGTCTGCATAGATTTTGACGGTCATCGACAGATCCGGTGACAGCGTGCACTGGCAGCGCTTGGGCAGAAAACTGCTTTCGATGATATTGCGAATTTCCAAGGCAGAAAGAAACATGGCGACTCCCTCCTTTGTAAGACTGCTTGACGATCAATGCTCGCTCATTTGAAATCCCGGCAAGCTTCAAGGACAGCTACAGCATAAAACATACCCTGAATTTCGCGGTGCAGTTCATCGGCAATTCAAGGGTTCAGACGGGTTACCTGTAACGACTCTCATGCCGTTTGCAATTATAGACCCTGGCGACCCTGCAATTTGCACACTGCGCATCCCGGGTTTGCATTCACTGCACACGACAGTGAAAATGCCGCCCTTCACTTCAAGCAAGGAGGCATCATGAATTCGTTGACCGTTAACGCTTGCACAGCGCTAGTCGCACTGGGGCTTGTCGGCGTGGCGCATGCCGCCAAACTCGAAGACACCGCACCCTATCCGAAGGCCGAAAGCGGGTTTACCCGCCAGGTGATCCACCTCGCGCCACAGACCCGGGAAAACGACTTCCAGGTCGAGATCCTGGCCGGCAAGACGATGACCGTCGACTGCAATAACCCGCGCCTGGGCGGCATTCTCGAGGAGAAGAACCTCGAGGGTTGGGGCTATCCGTTCTACCGCCTGGACAAAGTCATTGGCCCGATGAGCACGCTGATGGCCTGCCCGGCCGGCACGAGCAAACAAGGATTTGTACCGGTGGTCGGTGACGGCTTCCTGCTGCGTTACAACAGCAAGCTGCCGCTCGTGCTGTACGTGCCCAAGGACATCGAAGTGCGCTACCGGATCTGGTCGGCGTCGACCAAGGTCGAGAAAGCCGTTCAGGAATAACCCGGCCATCCGGCGGACCCTCGCGGCACCTGCTTGCGGCGTCCGCTGTAGACCGGCCCAAGCGTCATGCCGGGGCGCCACTCAACGCGGCGCGCTCGGCCACGTACCCCAGGCTGTCGAAGTTGATATTGGCACCCGAGTCTATCGCCACCAGTGTCTGCCCCAAAGCACCGGTCTGCGCGACGTATTTCTTGATCCCGGCCACGGCCAGCGCACCAGAAGGTTCGGTGATCGAGCGGGTATCGTCGTAGATATTCTTGATTGCGGCGCAAAGCTCATCGTTGCTGACCGTCACCACGTCATCAACGCAGAACCGGCAGACCTCAAAACCGTAAGCGCCGATCTGCGCCACCGCCACCCCATCGGCGAAGGTGCCGACGCTCGGCAACACGACCCGTTCGCCGGCATGCATCGCCGCTTGCAGGCACGCGGAATGTTCCGACTCGACGCCAATGATGCGCACCTCCGGCCGCAGGTATTTGACGTAGGCGGCGATACCCGCGATCAGCCCGCCGCCGCCCACCGGCACGAAGATCGCCTCCAGCGGCCCTTGGTGCTGGCGCAGGATTTCCATGGCCACCGTGCCTTGCCCCGCGATCACCTCCGGGTCGTCGAACGGCGATACAAAGGTGCGACCGGTCTCCAAGGCCAGGTCCAGTGCATAGGCCAGTGCAAACGGAAAGCTTTCGCCGTGCAACACCGCATCGGCGCCGCGACTGCGCACCCCGATGACCTTCAGTTGCGGTGTCGTGCAGGGCATGACGATGGTGGCGTTGATCCCCAGTTCCCGCGCGGCCAACGCCACGCCCTGCGCATGATTGCCGGCAGAAGCCGTGACCACGCCGATAGCCTTTTGCGCTTCGCTCAGTTGCACCAGCTTGTTGTAGGCGCCGCGGATCTTGAAGGAAAAGGTCGGTTGCAGGTCTTCGCGCTTGAGCAGGATCTGGTTGCCCAAGGCTTCGGACAAGGCCGGAGCCGGTTGCAACGGCGTGCGCACGGCCAGTTCATACACCGGCGCGGCGAGGATTTTTTTGACGTAGCGTTCCAGCAGGGCCTGTTGATCAGCGGTAAAACTCATGGTCGTCTCCTGACATTGATCGGGGCCCGGGAGACAGAAAGTAAAAACCCGCCTCGAGGGCGGGTTGGGTGCTGCAGTCGTGAGCTAGCCCGCCAAATGAGGAATGGCGGTAATAATGCTTGGCTGGCAGCGCAATACAGTGGAAGTCATGACCGGAAATTAGCCGGGCGTTGATGGCAAGTCAATGGCAAGTTTGCGGTGGTCGCTATAGGCTACTGATTCTATTCATTGCCCACGGAAGGAAAACATGAAGGCCATCGCCCTGCCCCTTATCGCCTTGATCGCTTTTGCCGGCTACACGGTTTCGGTGATGCTCCAGGCCGAACAATCGCTGATCGACTTCGGCATCAGCCTGATGTCACGCCCGGATACTGCGCAGATGGTGATCGATCTTTACCTGCTGGCGACGCTGGCGGGGTTCTGGATGTACCAGGATGCGCGAAAGCGCGGGCAGTCGACGCTTTCGGTGGTGCCTTATCTATTGATCACCGCTGTGTTCGTGTCGATTGGGCCATTGTTGTATCTGGTGGTTCGCGGGTTTCAGGATCGAAAGAGACCAGTTGCCGCGACTCGGCAGATCTGACCCATCGCCTGTGGTGAGGTTGAAATTGCAATCGCGAGCAGGCTCGCTCCTACACTGGATATGCAAGACTGGAAATACAAATTCCCTGAAATCTGCGGCCGCTCACTATCGCGGCTGCAGAACTCGCCAACGGTTGGTTACTTCAAGCCCACCCTGTACAACCCGCCGTTCTCCTCATCGGTCAAAACATACAAGTAACCATCCGGCCCCTGCCGTACATCGCGAATGCGTTTTTTCAACTCCCCGAGCATGCGCTCCTCATGGATCACCTTGTCGCCTTCGAACTCCAGGCGGATCAGTTCCTGGCTGACCAGCGCGCCGATAAACACGTTGCGCTGCCAGGCCTTGAAACGATCGGCATCGTAGAACGCCATGCCACTCAGGCCCGGGGATTTTTCCCAGACGTGGTTCGGGGCGACGGTGCCTTCGGCGGTCTCACCCTTGGCTTCGGGAATCGGTTGACCGGAGTAGTTGATGCCATGGGTCGCCAGCGGCCAGCCGTAATTCTTGCCGCGCTCGATGATGTTGACTTCATCGCCGCCCAGGGGGCCGTGTTCGTTTTCCCACAGCGTGCCGTTCCACGGGTTGAGCGCCGCGCCTTGCGGATTGCGCTGCCCGTAGGACCAGATCTCCGGGCGCACGTTGGCCTGACCGACAAAGGGGTTGTCCTTGGGCACCGTGCCATCCGGGTAGATGCGCACCACTTTGCCTTGCAGCTTGTCGAGGTCCTGGGCGGTCGGGCGGTCGTTGTTTTCCCCCAGGGTCACAAACAGATAGCCGTCGCGATCGAACACCAGCCGCGAGCCGAAATGATTGCCAACCGAGAGTTTGGGTTCCTGACGCAGGATCACCTGGAAATCCTTGAGCGCCGTCATATCGTCGGAGAGCCGACCGCGGCCCACCGCTGTACCGGCCTTGTCGCCCTGAGCGTCACCCTCGGCATAAGACAGATAGACCATCCGGTCCTGCTTGAAATCGGGCGACAGCGCTACATCCAGCAAACCGCCCTGCCCCTTGACCCAGACCTTGGGTACGCCATTGAGAGGTGCCGACAGCTTGCCGTCGGCGGTCACCAGTCGCAGGTTGCCGGGCCGCTCGGTCACCAGCATGTCTTTACGATCCGGCAAAAATGCCAGGGCCCAAGGGTGCTCCAGTCCCGTCACGATGGGAGTGACCTCAAGGGTGCCTTCTTCGCTTTTCATCGTTCGGATGGGCGCGGCAAGCACCGGGACAGTGGCGCTGATCAATACGCTGGCACAGAAGGTTGCCAATAAATTCTTACGCAACATGCAGGATTCCTTTTCTGATGAAAGTGAGATCTGGTGAAAAATAGCGGCCAGACGCCATGCTTGCCACTCAACGGTTGCTGGTGCCGGTGTCTCGCGGGGGTGGATTGGGAATGAATTTCGGTGGGCTGGCGGGCGCTGTCCGGTCGGGATAGCGATTGCCGATGCCACCGTTGTCCAGCGTCGGCGGGCGCGGGACCGGCACGGTATTCGGCCCGCGTATGGCCGGGGCACTGGGTTGAGTACCTTGCATGCTGTTGGGATTGGCCCGCCGAATCGGACTGTTGTAAGGGTTGTTGTTGGTGCTGCCCGGCAGGTTCTGGGCCAACTGCAGCGAAGCAGAGACGTCGGTCTGAGCCAGTGGGCCCAATACGGTACTCAAGGCCAGCGCAATGGCGCCAAACACGTATCGGTTCATGGGGTGCCTCTCTGCGTCCGCGTGGATAAGGACTTCGATACCACGCTACGCCCGAGGTTCGGATTTGTTAACCAAAAACTCGCCGGCACGATGCAATACGGCGTTGATCCGGCCTCTTCGCGAGCAGGCTCGTTCCCACAATGGACGGTGGGCATTCATGACATTTGTGGTTGGCTCAAACCTGTGGGAGCGTGGCTTGCCCGCGATGAGGCCTGCCGCCCGAACACCCGGCTCAGATCAGAATGAAGACCGCCAGCAACCCGGCAAAGATCGACCACTTTTGGAGGTAGTAAAGCTTGCGGTTGCGCTTTTTCAGTTCCTTGGCGCGCAGGCGAACCTTGTAGACCTTGCTGAACAATCGATTGAGCCCACCGGTCCGGTCTCCGTCCTCGTTCGGTGCACCGGCCGCCGACATGACATTGCGGCTGAACCAGCGATTGAATGCCGCTGCCCACCGATATTTCATCGGCCGCTCGACATCGCAGAACAAAATGATGCGATTGTGCGGCGTGGTGTTCTCTGCGTAATGAATGTAGGTCTCATCGAACATCACCGCTTCGCCATCGCGCCAATGGTAGTTCTGGCCATCGACATTGATGTAGCAGCCTTCGGTGTTGGGTGTGTCCAGCCCGAGGTGATAACGGTACGAACCGGCATACGGGTCGCGGTGGCGCACCAGTCTGGAGCCCGGTGGCAATTCGGCGAACATCGCCGCCTTGATCGAGCCAATGCCTTGTACCAGTTCGGTGGTGCGCGGGCAGAGCTTCATGGCCGACGGGTGGCTATCGCCATACCACTTGAGATAGAAGCGCTTCCAGCCGGTCTTGAAAAACGAGTTGAAACCGACGTCATCGTATTGGTTCGAACGCTTGATCTCGCCGGCGTGAAGCAAGTTCTGGCCTTCGGCACGAATTTCTTCCCAATGCGCCTGCAGCGGGCTCAGGTCGGGAAAATCAGCCGGATCGAGATACGGTTTGTTGGGGATCTTCGAAAACAGATAAAGAAAGCAATTGATCGGTGCCAGGAACGTCGAGTGATCACTCAACTGGCGGCCCAGCTTATGGCGCACTCGGCCCCGCAGGTGGACGTACGCAATAGAGACAATGTAGATAACGGCTATGATCAGTTTCACGGAAATCGTCACAAGTCGGAAGTATACAAACTGCGCCCTCACGGGTCTTGTGCAGCGGCTGAATACGAAACAGCTGCACCCTTGGTGCCATCGAGCCACGCCGATGGTCGCCGTTCAGCTGTTAGATGGCATTTTAGCCACAGTTTGTAACCAATAGTTAACCTGCAACTGTGAAAATGTGTCCGCAAAAACCGCCAAAGCGTTGCAGAGGCCTCATCGCCCTATCGTTTAAAGAGCCAGACCAGTACAATCGCCGCCAAACTTTACGCGCCCCCAGGTTGAAAGCGGGAAAATCCCCTTTCAGCGCACGTTCACTCGGGCCAAGCGCACCACATGCTGCTGTCCACTTAATGCCAGATGGATCTTCCACTGCCGATCGGGATGAATGTCCCGGGGACCGAACAGTGGAAACGGGTACTGAACCGGTACTGCCGCAACCCTAGCTACTCTGAATGCTTCGCAGGAAAAACCTTTGATTTCTACAGCTAACATCACGATGCAGTTCGGCGCCAAGCCGCTCTTCGAAAACGTTTCGGTCAAGTTCAACGGTGGCAACCGTTACGGTCTGATCGGCGCCAACGGTTGCGGCAAGTCGACCTTCATGAAGATTCTCGGCGACGACCTCGAGCCGTCCGGCGGCCAGGTCATGCTGGAGCCGAACGTGCGCCTGGGTAAATTGCGCCAGGACCAGTTCGCCTACGAAGAATTCACCGTGATCGACACCGTGATCATGGGTCACGAAGAGCTGTGGAAGGTCAAGGCCGAGCGCGACCGCATCTATTCGCTGCCGGAAATGAGCGAAGCAGACGGCATGGCCGTGGCCGAACTGGAAACCGAATTCGCCGAAATGGACGGCTACACCGCCGAATCCCGCGCCGGCGAACTGCTGCTGGGCCTGGGTATTCCCCTGGAACAGCATTTCGGCCCGATGTCCGAAGTGGCTCCAGGCTGGAAACTGCGGGTATTGCTGGCCCAGGCGCTGTTCTCCGATCCTGAAGTGCTGTTGCTCGACGAACCGACCAACCACCTGGACATCAACACCATTCGCTGGCTGGAAACGATTCTCAAGGCGCGTAACAGCACCATGATCATCATTTCCCACGACCGTCACTTCCTCAACAGCGTGTGCACCCACATGGCTGACCTGGACTACGGCGAGCTGCGTCTGTTCCCGGGCAACTACGACGAGTACATGACGGCGGCTACCCAGTCCCGTGAGCAATTGCTGTCGGACAACGCCAAGAAGAAAGCCCAGATCTCCGAACTGCAAACGTTCGTCAGCCGCTTCTCGGCCAACGCCTCGAAAGCCAAGCAGGCCACTTCCCGCGCCAAGCAGATCGACAAGATCCAGCTGGCCGAGGTCAAGCCTTCGAGCCGCGTGAGCCCGTTCATCCGTTTCGAACAGACCAAGAAGCTGCACCGCCAGGCCGTGACCATCGAGCAGATGTCCAAGGGCTTCGACGGCAAGACCCTGTTCAAGAACTTCAGCTTCACCGTCGAAGCCGGCGAGCGCCTGGCGATCATCGGCCCGAACGGTATCGGCAAGACCACCCTGCTGCGCACCCTGATGGGCGAGCTGACCCCGGACGCCGGTTCCGTGAAGTGGACCGAAAGCGCGGAGCTGGGCTACTACGCCCAGGACCACGCCCATGACTTCGAAGACGACGTCAGCCTGTTCGACTGGATGGGCCAGTGGACTCAGGGCGAGCAGATCATCCGTGGCACACTGGGCCGCATGCTGTTCTCCAACGACGAAATCCTCAAGTCGGTCAAGGTCATCTCCGGTGGTGAGCAAGGCCGCATGCTGTTCGGCAAGCTGATCCTGCAAAAGCCGAACGTACTGGTGATGGACGAACCGACCAACCACCTGGACATGGAATCGATCGAAGCGCTGAACCTGGCGCTGGAAAACTACCCGGGCACGCTGATCTTCGTCAGCCACGACCGTGAGTTCGTATCGTCCCTGGCCACCCGCATCATCGAGTTGAGCCCGAATGGCGTGACCGACTTCAGCGGCACCTATGACGACTACCTGCGTAGCCAGGGTGTGGTGTTCTAAGAGCAGCTACCAAGCCTTTAGCTGCAAGCTTCAAGTGAAAAGCCCTGTCCATGTGACGGGGCTTTTTGCATTCCGGGCCAAGGTTTCTTGTTGGTGCATAAATCATCGCGAGCAGGCTCGCTCCCACAGGGGAATGCATTTCAAAATGTGGGAGCGAGCCTGCTCGCGATGGCTGACTCAAGGGCACTGACGAGCAAAAACCGTTAGCCTGCTTTCTTTTATCCCAACGCCGCGCCATGATGCAGTTCTCCCACCGCCGCCCGCGAACGAGCCCTCATGTCTGTGCAGCAAGTGCCTCCGCAAAGCTCCATGGCGATCACCCTGCAGATCGTCTCCATCGTTTTCTATACCTTTATTGCCTTCCTCTGCATCGGTTTGCCGATTGCGGTATTGCCGGGTTATGTCCACGAACAACTCGGGTTCAGCGCCATCGTGGCCGGGCTGACCATCGGCTCGCAATACCTCGCCACCCTGCTCAGCCGGCCCATGGCCGGGCGGATGTCGGATAGCGTTGGCACCAAGCGTGCAATCATCTACGGCTTGTCGGGGATTGTGCTCAGCGGCGTGCTGACCTGGCTGTCGACCCTGTTGCAAGGCTTTCCCTTGCTCAGCCTGCTGATCCTGATCGCCGGGCGCCTGTTGCTGGGGATCGCCCAAGGATTGATCGGCGTCGGCACCATCAGTTGGTGCATGGGCCAGGTGGGCGCCGAGCATACCGCGCGGTCGATTTCCTGGAACGGCATCGCGTCCTATGGGGCGATTGCCATTGGTGCGCCGCTGGGCGTGGTCATGGTGCAACAACTGGGTTTCGCCAGCCTGGGCATTGCCCTGTCGCTGCTGGCCCTGGTCGCACTGGTGCTGATTCGCAACAAGCCTTCGGTGCCGGTGGTGCGCGGTGAACGTTTGCCGTTCTGGGCGGTGTTCGGGCGCATTGCGCCGTTTGGCGCGAGCCTGAGCCTGGCGTCCATTGGCTACGGCACCCTGACGACCTTTATCACCTTGTATTACGTCAATCGCGGCTGGACCGGCGCGGCCTACTGCCTGACCGTGTTTGGCGTGTGTTTCATTCTTTCGCGGCTGCTGTTCATATCCGCCATCAGCCGTTTCGGCGGGTTCACGTCGGCCATTGCCTGCATGTGCATTGAGACGGTTGGCCTGGTGCTGTTGTGGCTGGCCCCTTCGACCGGGTATGCGCTCATTGGCGCCGGCCTGACCGGATTCGGTCTGTCCCTGGTGTACCCGGCGCTGGGTGTCGAGGCTATCAAACAGGTGCCCAACTCCAGCCGGGGCGCGGGCCTGAGTGCTTATGCGGTGTTTTTCGACCTGGCACTGGCCATTGCCGGCCCGTTGATGGGCGCAGTGGCGTTGAACCTGGGTTATGCGTGGATTTTCTTCAGTGCGGCATTGTTGTCGGTGACGGGATTGGGGCTGACCCTGCTACTCAAGCGCCGCGCAATGGCATAAGGCTTGGTGCAGTCACCTGTGGGCGCGAGCCTGCTCGCGAAGAGGCCTTTCCATCCAGCATTGCAATTGCCTGACACACCGCTATCGCGAGCAGGCTCGCTCCCACAAGAGGTGACGCGGCTATTGATCAGCCGTTTGCATACCCGCCCGAGTCGCCCTGCCCAGGGTGCGCGAGAAGAACCTTCCGGCTTCAGAGATCAGATTGCGGTGAATGTCTTGCCGGTCGACGCCATCGGCATCGGTGCACAGCGCGGGCATGATCACGATCTGCTCGTCATTGCACGGCGCCATGAACACGAAGTGCCCTGCCCCGGCCAGCAACTTGAAGTCAGGCGCCGTCGGCAGTTTGCGCGCCAGCGCCGCGGCGTTCTTGTCGACAGCCACCAGTTTGTCGCCATCGCCGCTGTAAAGCAGTACCGGCACATGCACATCGGCCAGGGTGTGGCGGCCGAACTTCAGGCTCAACGGCGCCATCAGCATCAATGCGTGGACGCGAGAATCGGCCACCGGTTGCAGGTCGTCGCGGTCGACAATCAATTCGCCCTGGGTGTTGCAGGCATCGTGGTCATCCGGGCGCTCCTGGCAGTAACGGCGCAGGCGATCCAGGTCCGGGGTCGCGCCGGACAGAATCAATGCGGTCTCGCCACCGGCCGAGTAACCGATGACCCCTACCTGGTCGGCATTGACGAACGGCGACAGCATGGGGTCGCCCAAGGTCGCGGTAATGGCTTCGGAAATCTGGATCGGCCGGCCGTACAGGTTACTCAAAGTACCGAGTCGGCTGTGGTCTTTGGAGTTGTCACCGGGGTGAATCACCGCCACCACGACAAAGCCTTTGCGCGCCAGTGACGTGGCAAGGTCGTGCAGGGCCAGTGGGGTGCCGGTGTTTCCGTGGGACAGCATCAGCATCGGGAACCGGCCGATGGCGACCTTGGTGTCCTCCCCCGCTTCGACGGTATAACCCTCGAGCTTGCTGGTGTGCTCCCGATCACTGGAAGGATAGAAGGCGATGGCGCGCATCGGCTGCAGGTCCAGCGGGTCGAGAAAAGTCATCTCATGGAAGCCGACGCTCCAGTGAGGATGCGGTGCAGGCGCGGCGTGCACTGTATTCAGGCTGCTGAGCAGGCAAATCAGTAAAGTTGCACAAAGACGCATCATCGGATGCCCCACCTTGTTACCGGACTTGTGACGTGAACCCTGACAGCATAAGTCAGACCACAATCTGAAACGACCAGAAACAAAAAACTCCGTAGCTGGTACTTGCGTAACCAGACTACAGAGTTTTTTGGGGCTTTACCTGTACGGTGCCAACTTTTACGCAAGCCTTACGCAGCGGCGAACAACTGCTCACTGATTTGCGCGTGGGCAGCGCTCATGGCCTTGTTGCGAACGTCGTCACCGTAAGCCAGGCCTTCGGCGCGGACGATTTCGATGTCGGTGATGCCGATGAAACCGAACAGCAACTTCAAATACTCCTCGTGGGCAACACCGGTTGCCTGACCGGCGTGCATGCCACCGGAGGTCGAAACGATCACGACTTTCTTGCCACCGCACAGGCCTTCAGGGCCGGCTTCAGTGTAACGGAAGGTCTGACCGGCCACCGCGATGCGGTCGATCCAGGCCTTCAGTTGAGTCGGGATGGTGAAGTTGTACATCGGTGCGGCAATCACCACGGCATCGGCAGCCAGGAATTCGGCCAGGGTCGAGGCGCTCAGTTCGGCTTCGTGCTGTTGTGCGGCGTTGCGCAGTTCAGCGGTGGTGCCGGCGGCGACCAGGGTGGTGGCGGAGAAGTGGCTGATGGCGTCGGCGGCCAAGTCGCGGTAAGTCACCACGGCGGTTGGCTCGGCGGCTTGCCAGGCTTTGACGACTTCACCGCTCAACTGACGGGAAGCCGAGTTGTCGCCCAGGATGCTCGAATCGATATGCAGCAGTTTCATGTGGGATCTCCAAGTGAGGATCGCCCACAAGGGCGATCTGATGGGACTAATCCTACAGACGAAACCAATAGCTGATTAGACGGCAACAATGCGATAGTTCGTCCCACAGATAGAACAATCGGATTTACATCATGCAAGACCTCAACGACCTGTATTACTTCGCCAAAGTCGTGGAAGCCGGGGGGTTCGCCGCAGCCGGGCGTTTGCTGGGCATCCCCAAGTCCCGATTGTCACGGCGCATCGCCGAGCTGGAAGAGCGCCTTGGCGCACGATTGCTGCAACGCACCACCCGACAACTGAAGCTGACCGCCGTTGGTGAACGTTACCTCCGGCACTGCCAGGCGATGCTGCTGGAGGCGGAAATGGCCGACGAGGCTGTGGCCAGCATGTCCAGTGAGCCCCGCGGGCGTTTGCGGGTGTCCTGCCCCGTCGGGCTGGCCCATGAAATATTGCCGGGGGTGATCAGCGACTTTCTGGAGCGGTTTCCGCAAGTCCAGCTGGAGGTGATGTTGCTCAACCGACGGGTCGACCTGGTGAACGAAGGCATTGACGTGGCCCTGCGCGTACGGGAACTGGGCGACGAAGACCCGCTGCTGGTCACTCGCCGCCTGCGCCAGGCGCAGATGCTGATGGTCGCCAGTCCCGGCTTCCTTGTTGGCCGTGAGATCAACCATCCCGAAGATCTGAAGAGCCTGCCGGTGCTCGGTGCCCTGGAAGCCGACCGCATGGTGCACATCCGCCTGCTGGATCAAAAAGGCAAAAGTCATGAACTCGCGCTCGAGGCCCGGCTGGGCATCGATGACTTTATCGTGCGCAAGGCCAGCACCCTCTCCGGCCTGGGCTTTACGATGCTGCCCATGATGTATTGCGAGCAGGAACTGGACAACGGCTCGCTGGTGCAGTTGTTGCCCGAGTGGTCGCTACCCGGTGGCTGGCTGCAAGCGGTCTATCCTCATCGGCGCGGGGTCATGCCGGCGGTACGCGCCTGGATTGACCATTTAGTCGAGTCATTCAATGCCTGTGGGGAACGCTTGTTATGAAAGCCGGACGGATGAGCGAAGAGGATGTCGCAAAATTCTGCCTTAGCCTGCCCGGAGCGCGGGAAGACTATAAATGGGGAGGCGTGCGGGTGTTTTCGATTGCCGGGAACAAGATGTTCGCCTTGCAGGGCCTGCGGGGTGATTCCCTGGCCTTCAAGGTCGACAAGGATCTGTTTCTCGGTCATTGCGACCGCCCGGGAATTCATCCGGCGCCTTATCTGGCGCGCGCCCAGTGGATCATCATGGAAACGCCCTACCCGCTCGGCAGCGAAGAACTACAGGGCTTGCTGCAGCGTTCGTGAGCAAACTGCCAAAGCGCACTCAAGTCGGCCTGTTGCTATAGCGCCTTGTTTATCAGAACAAGGCGAACAAGTGCGCGCCGAGGAACAGGTGGTCGATCCAGAACACCTGGTGCATGAGCACGATGATCCAGAACACCAACTGGTACGAGACCTTGCGGGTTTTGTGCCGAAACGCTTGCTGGGCCAGCAAGGCACCGGGCCAGCCACCGGCGAGCTCCAGCGCATGCAGGACATTCTCCGGCGTACGCCATTGCTCGGCGCGGGCCTTGCGCTTGTCGCTCCAGTACAGAAAAAACGTCACCACGCTGACGATGCCGTAGGCCGCCAGGGGAATCAGCGACACCCCGTGCAGCCATGACGACACCGAACCCGACAGCGGCAACGCGCACAGGATTGCAAACACCAGCCACTTCAGCCGTGGCTGGCGGATCTGTCCCCCGGGCTGGCGCCCGGGGTTATTGCGCGAGCTTGAGTCACTCACGGCTTGACCGCGCTCCAGTCGACCCAGCCGAATTGCCAGGTCGCCAGGATGATCAGGCCGAACACAATGCGATACCAGGCAAACGCCGCATAGCTGTGGTTGGCGATGAACTTGAGCAGCCCGCGGACCGCGATCATCGCGAAGACGAACGCCGTGACGAAACCGATCGCGAACACCGGGAAATCAGACGGGACAAACAGGTGACGGTATTTATAACCCGAGTACACCGCTGCACCGACCATGGTCGGCATCGCCAGGAAGAACGAAAACTCGGTAGCAGTCTTGCGCGACAGGCCGAACAGTAACCCGCCGATGATCGTCGAGCCCGAACGCGAAGTGCCCGGAATCATCGCCAGGCATTGGGCGAAGCCGACTTTCAGGGCATCTTTCCAGGTCATGTCATCCACCGTTTCGGCGTGGACTTCATGCTGGCGGCGCTCGGCCCACAACATGACGACCCCGCCCACGACCAGCGCCGCTGCCACGGTGATCGGATTGAACAGGTACTCGTGGATCAGGTCGGCGAACATCACACCCAACACCACGGCCGGCAAGAACGCGATCAACAGGTTCGCGGTAAACCGCCGAGCGCCCGGCTGGGTCGGCAGGCCGATGACCACGTCGAAGATCTTGCGTCGAAACTCCCATACCACCGCCAGGATGGCACCCAACTGGATAATGATGTTGAACGCCATCGCCCGCTCGCCCCCGAAGCCGAGCATGTCGGCCACGATGATCTGGTGGCCGGTACTGGAAATGGGCAAAAACTCGGTCAGCCCTTCTACAACCCCAAGAATCAATGCCTGAAAGGCGGTCCAAAGATCCATCAATCCCCCAAAAGGCTATGCACATCGGCATGCCCCGTTAGTATTTTTCAAAAGCTTGAATTGCGATCAGCGATGCTGAAGCCCCGCGTATCAAGGATCACCACAGAACCGTAAAAATCCTGTGAAAAAACAACCCTGTTCCGGGTTAACCCGTGCGGGGCCGAAATCCTATCAGACAAGTCCGATTGGCGCTGCCGTGTTATCGCGTACCAATGAAGCACACCTTGCGCCACGGGATTCCCGACGCCAATCCGGTTACAATCCGCCCCCTCTTCGATTTCACCAAGGAACCTCCATGTCCGGGCTTGAACTGTTTGCCGCCGCCCTCGGTGTCATTGCCGTCTGGCTGACGGTCAAACAGAACCCCTGGTGCTGGCCCATCGGCCTGGTCATGGTGCTGCTGTATAGCTGGATCTTTTTTGAGGTGAAGCTGTATTCGGACATGTTGCTGCAAGTCGTCTATGCCGCCTTGCAGCTTTACGGCTGGTGGCAGTGGACACGGGGGGGTGAAACGACCCATGGCCGCGAAGTCAGTTGGCTCGATTCCCGTTCCGTGGCGTTGAGCCTGGCCATCGGCGCACTCGGCAGCCTGTTGCTGGGGGCAGCCATGGCCCACTGGACCGACGCTGCACAACCCTGGCTCGATGCCGCGCTGACCGGATTCAGTCTGGTGGCGCAGGTCTGGATGGCGCAAAAACGAGTCCAGTGCTGGCCACTATGGATCGCCCTGGATGTGATTTTCGTCGGGTTGTTCATCTATAAGGACCTGTACCTGACCGCCACCCTGTACGGGCTGTTCGCCGTTATCGCCGTGCAGGGCTGGCGCCAATGGCGCGCCGATCCGGCGTTGCGCGCATGAAAGTCCTGGTACTCACAGGCCCGGAATCCAGCGGTAAAAGCTGGCTGGCGGCCGAGTTGCAACAGCGTTTCGGCGGGGTTCTGGTCGACGAGTATGTGCGCTGGTTCATTGAGCAGAATCCGCGGAACACCACCTTGGCCGACATTCCGCACATCGCCCGCGGTCAATTGGCATGGGAAGACGAAGCGCGGGCGCAACAACCGTCCTTGCTGATCCTCGACACGCACCTGCTGAGCAATATCCTCTGGAGCCAAACCCTGTTTGGCGACTGCCCCGCCTGGATCGAACAAGCGCTACTGGCCCGGCATTACGACTTGCACTTGCTGCTGTCGCCGGAACACATCGAATGGACGGATGATGGCCAGCGTTGCCAGCCCCGATTGAGTGAGCGCCAGGCATTTTTCGAGCAGACCCTGGCCTGGCTTGAGCGCCACGCACAACCGGTTCAAGTGCTGCGCGGAGATTGGGCAGAACGCCGACTCCAGGCACTGAACGCCGTGACCCGATTGCTCGGCACCTGACCGGTGTTTGGGGCAATTTCCCCACCATCCCCCCCTGTCCCGGGGGAAAAGTGTCCGATCCTGAAACACCCTTCCTGCCTCAAACCGCCTGTTTCAGCGCCCTTCACCGCTGGATCACCGGATTTGTTAAGTCATTGATACAACGCCGCTGAAACCCTTGTTCCAGAGCGATTTATCCGCAAATAAGGGCTGCCTGCGCAGGGTTTCGTCTCACCTTTGAAACATTCTCGGCAAAGGCTATCCGGACAATATTCATAAGCCATTGAATCAACGAGATATTCAAAAACCGGCACAGCTTTCGCTCTCTCCTTCACAAAGCCAACCAGAGCCAGCCCACATGAGAAGGAAAGAACGTCGTGGGGATACTCAATAAAAAAGCCTTGACGTGCCTGCTGCTGATCGCGAGCGCTGCAGGCGCGGCTTTCAGTTTTGACGTTCAAGCCGAAGGTAACGGTGTCATCGTGCTTGATCGCACCATTCACCCGACGCCCATCGGTCGCAGCGGCGGCAGAGATCCAAACCCGAACACCCTCAATGCCAACCCATCGGCCCGCGTCACCGGCGAACTCAGCGACGCCGACATTGCCGGGGTCACCACCGGAACGGCCCTTCGCCACAGCAACGGACAAAGCCTGGGTGGCCTGCAAGGCCTCAACGTCGTCACCAATCCCAACGGTATGCCCGGCATGTCCGTCGGCCACGGCGGTGGCAGTGGCAGCGCGATTTCCGGAACCATCAACCGCGCCATGAGCAGCGGCCTCGGTTCACTGGGCAGAATGGCGGGAGGCCAATGAGATGAGTCGATCCCTGCTGTTAATTGCCCTGCTCGGCTGCACCAGCGTGATGGCCGACTCGGGCGTCAGTTCGGTGAACAACGCCACCCTCCAGGATTCCGGTACTCAATACCGCGGCAACTTCAACGTCAACCACGCGGCTGGCGATCAACAGCAGCAGGCCAACGTCCGCGCGATCGCCATTGGTACCCAGGCCGGTGCGACCACCAGCATCCGGCAGAAAATCACCACGCCCGCCAATCCGTCGATGGACGCGACGGCCACTATCGGCGGCTCCTCCTTCAGTAATGGCAACGGCGTACTGGGTGTCAACCAGGGTGCCGGTGCGAACAACCAGATGGCCAACGCCATGCGCATCAGCATCAGTGCTGCACCGCAAGCCATCGACGATAGTGCCCTTTCTCAACAGAACGTGGCGTTGTTACCGAACTCCGGAGCAACTGGTGCCCCAAACGGCAGTCGCCAGGTCGTGACAAGCGACCAGGCCTTCACCGGCAGCCGGGGAGTGATCCAGGTGAACCAGAGTGCCGGGGTGGGGAACCGAATGGCTAACACCCTGAGCATCCGGGTCGCTGACTGACCCCGAAACAGTGCGATTAGGGAAGTACCAACACCTGACCAACTAATGAGCACGGAGAAACACCATGAACCCGACAACTGCTCTCAAACCTCTGGCTTTCGCTCTGGCAGCAGTGATGGCATTCGCAGCACAAGCAGGCGGTCTTGATGATGATCAAGGCAACGGCCAGAGCGATGGCCAGAGCAACAACCAGCAGCCTAATGGCCCGACGCTGGAACAAATTCTGCAGATTACAGCAGGCGCCGGGGCCTCCGTGCTGGACTCGCAGGAAAGCAGTGACAGCAGCGTATTGAATCGGGACACCAAAAACGACGCTAAAGTCGATAACTCCCTGAACAACTCCAACGGCAACATGGGCGCCAACGTCGCAGCCGGTAACGGCAACCAGCAAGACAACGCCGCCGCCCTTGCCACGGCTGACGAGAGCTTCATCTTCGGCACCGCGGTCGCCGTCTCCAGCGCGACTCAGAAGAGCACCGGCAACACCGCCAGGAACCACTCCAACACCAACAACACAACGCTCAATAACGCTGGCAACAGCGGTTCCGGCAACCTCGGCATCAACGTGACCACCGGCGAGTTCAACCAACAGAAAAACAACCTGGCGATTGCCGTTTCCGGCGGTCGTGTAGCACTAGCGGCGGCGGCGGCCAACCAAAGCACGTCCGGGCTGAACGTCACCAACAACGCCAACCATGACGACAGCACCCAGACTGATTTCGTATCCGTGGGTGTACTCGGTCTGGCTGGCGTAACCACTCAACAATTGATGACGCCAGAGGGCTGGAAAGCCCCTGTAACCAACAATGCTTCGATAACGGGCTCGATGAACAACTTCTCCGGCAACGGCGGAGCGAACGTATCGTCTGGTGTGGGCAACCAGCAAAGCAACTCGCTGTCCATCTCCGCGGGCTGCAAGTCCTGTCTGTAATCTCGATTGCAATGAAAGCCCCGGCGACGGGGCTTTTCCACAGTCCCAAGGCGTATCGATCATGCGTAAGACTGTCCTGTTCGCCCTGCTCTGCCTGTCTGGCCTGACCCAGGCTGCACAGATGCCGGTTGCCGCCCTGCCGGGTGGCGTGCTGGTGTACAAGCACGTACAGAGTTTGCGCGAGCGCAAGTTCAGCGACATCGTCGAACAGAAAACCGATTTCAGCTGCGGCGCCGCCGCGCTGGCAACGATACTGCGCCAGGCCTATTGGCTCGACGTCGATGAGGAGCACATCATCAAAGGCATGCTGGTCACCGCAGACCAGGACCTTGTGCGTACCCAGGGTTTTTCCATGCTGGACATGAAGCGCTACATAGAACGCATCGGCATGCGCGCCCGGGGCTACAGGATCCCGCCGGAAAGACTCGAAGCCGTGACGATTCCGGTGGTGGTGCTGATGGAAATTCGCGGCTACAAGCACTTCGTGGTGTTGCAGCGGGCGGACAAGCACTGGGTCTATATCGGCGACCCGGTACTCGGTCACAAACGCTACTCCCATGATGACTTTGTCAAAGGCTGGAATGGCATTATTTTCGCTATCGTCGGTCCCGGTTACGACAAGACCAATGCGTTACGCAGTCCACCGGAACCGCTGACAGCCAAGAACAAGATGGATAACTTCAACCCGGTCAAAGATGCCGAATTGATGGATTTTGGTTTCATACAGAGCGACTTCTTTTAATCGCCAACAAGATGATAGGGGGCAGGATGCTCCGGGAGCAGCAAATGAAAACCTCGTATTGGGTGGTCGCTGTCTGTCTGGCAGCGAACACTTCAGGTTTTGCTGATGAGTTCAGGCCCATCGAAATCAAGGACCAGGAACTGGCCGAGTTGCGTGGCCGATATGTGATGCCGGGGCGGGTCATCAGCTTCGGTGTCGTCATGAGCAGTACCTGGCGCAATGCCAGTGGTGATCTGATCGGGGCCTCCACTTCGATGCAGCTTCAAGCCGCAACGGTCAAGCCCGAGTTCTATGTTTCAACCATCAAGCAATCCGGTCATGGCGGTTCGTCCAGGTCGGGCAGCGGTCACGTGACGGGGGGCGCAGCCCTGAGCACTTCCCGGGGCATAACCCAGGTCACACGGGCCGCAGGCGATGGCAACAGCGCAAACAACAACATCGCCATCAACGTCAAAGAGGCCAGCACGGCCCCTGCACTGGTACCGAGCCAGGGCCAGGCGCTGATAGCCGGTCAAACCATTACCGGCAGCAATGCCGCAGGCAGTGTCGCCGTGTCCGCGACCAGTGGCGGTGTTCAGATGGCCATTACCGCCAACAACAACCAGGGCACCAGCCTGCAACAGGTCGCCCAAGGCGGGTTGCTGCAAAACACCCGGTTGCTGGGCAGCAGCAATGTGGTCGACAACATGACTCAACTCAACGTAGTGCTCAACAATAATGGCCCGAGTGCGGGTGCATTGGACTGCAACCTCAACCAACTCGCTGCATTACGGACCATGGGCTATTGAACTACGCTGAGTCTGGACCATTGGGCACAAATGGACGGCTTATTCCATGCACCGATCAGTATCACTGCGTGCAGTTGCATGCTTGAGTGCTCTACTCCCGGCGGCGATGTTGCAGGCAGCACCTGACCCGGAACTGGAGGCTCTCAAACAAGAGCTTCTGGAGTTGAAGCAACGATACGAAGTACAGCAAAAAGCCCTGGCGGTGCTCGAACAACGGGTCCGCCAGGTCGAAGAACAGCCCGCTGCGCCCCCTCCCAAACGCTTGGCCAAGTCGCCAGCGGACCTCAAGGGCAATCCAAACGTCGCCACCGGCACCGGTGCCGCGGCGGCTTCAGGGGGCGCAGCCGGGGGCAGCGGCAGCTCTTATGGACAATCGCTGGCCAATGACTCGCAACCGGCGCAAAGCGTTTCGAACCTGTATGACGAGGCCAGCGGGTTCTTCGGCGGTGGCAAGTTCAGCGTCGAAACCGGGATAACCTACTCCCGATACGATACCCGCCAACTTGTCCTCAACGGTTTTCTCGCCCTGGACTCGATCTTCCTGGGCGCCATCAACCTGGACCGGATCAAGGCCGACACCTGGACACTTGACCTCACCGGTCGCTACAACTTCAACAATCGCTGGCAGTTCGACCTGAACGTGCCGGTGGTCTACCGAGAGTCCACATACCAGTCCGGTGGCGGCAATAGTGGCACCGCAAACGTCACCACCGAAGAGACCGTCAAGGAAGACCCGACCATTGGTGACGTCAACTTCGGTATCGCCTACAAATTCCTCGACGAATCGGCCAACACGCCGGATGCTGTGGTGACCTTGCGCGTCAAGGCGCCTACCGGCAAAGACCCGTTCGGCATCAAGCTGGTTCGAGTGGCCGATAACTCCAACCTGGCCGTGCCTGAATCCTTGCCTACCGGTAACGGCGTCTGGTCGATTACGCCGGGGATCTCGCTGGTCAAGACGTTCGATCCGGCCGTGCTGTTCGGCAGCCTGTCCTACACGCACAACCTGGAAGAGTCTTTCGACGACATCAGTTCCAACCCGGCGGTCAAGACACCGGGCAAAGTACGCATCGGCGACAGCTTCCAGATTGGCGCCGGTATTGCGTTCGCCTTGAACGAAAAGATGAGTATGTCGTTCTCGGTCTCCGACCTGGTGCAACGCAAAAGCAAGCTCAAGGAAGATGGCGGAGATTGGCAATCGGTGGTCTCCAGCGATGCCAATGCCGGTTACTTCAACATCGGCATGACCATTGCGGCCACCGACAACCTGACCATCGTCCCCAACCTGTCCATCGGCATGACGGACGATGCCCCAGACTTCCAGTTCAGCCTGAAACTTCCTTACTACTTCTGAGCCGAACAAAAAAAACCGCTGCAATCGCAACGGGTTTTTGGTTTCCGGCTGGGGGCTCAGCGAATCTGGTGCTTGTGCAACAACCGGTAGAAGGTCGGTCGCGACACACCCAATACTTTGGCGGCGACGCTCAGGTTATCGCTGTGGCGGTTCAATACATCGCACAATGCCTGGCGTTCGGCCCGGGACTTGTATTCTTCGAGGGTGCCCATCGGCGCGGCGATTGTATGCTGACTGATCAACCCCAGATCACGGGCCTCGATCTGCCGGCCTTCGGCCAACACCAGCCCGCGACGAACGCGGTTGGCCAGTTCGCGAACATTGCCTGGCCAGTCGTGTTTGCCCATGGCAATCAACGCGTCGTCGCTGAAGCTGCGTGGGCGGCGCCCGGTTTCACGGCTGTAGAAATGGGAGAAGTGGTTGGCCAGCGTCGCCAGGTCGCCATGGCGCTCGCGCAGCGGAACGGTCGACACTTGCAGTACGTTCAAGCGGTAATACAAGTCTTCGCGAAAGCGTTTCTTCGCGATGGCCGCTTCAAGGTCGACGTTCGTCGCCGCCAGAACCCGCACATCCACCGCAATCGGTTGACTGCCGCCCACCCGCTCGATGTGTTTTTCCTGGAGGAACCGCAGCAGGTTGGCCTGCAACTCCAGTGGCAGGTCACCGATTTCGTCGAGAAACAGAGTGCCACCGTTGGCGGCTTCTATCCGTCCGACCTTGCGTTGGTGCGCACCGGTAAATGCGCCTTTCTCATGACCAAACAGCTCGGACTGGATCAAGTGTTCGGGAATCGCGCCGCAATTGATCGCGATAAAGGGTTTGCTGTGACGCTGGGACAGACGGTGCAGGGTTCGTGCGACCAGTTCCTTGCCGGTGCCGCTTTCACCGCGAATCAACACCGGAGATTCGGTCGGAGCCAGTTTGTTCAACAGTTTTCGCAGTTCACGGACAGGTTTGCTGTCGCCCAGCAATTCGTGCTCGGGCTGGTCAACATGGACCGTGCCCTGCCCGCGCAACCGTGCCATGCCAAACGCCCGGCCCAGTGTTACCTGAACCCGGGACACATCGAACGGCAAGGTATGAAAGTCAAAAAACCACTCACAGACGAAGTCGCCGACATTTTGCAGTCGCAGCACTTCCTGATTGAGTACAGCTATCCACTCGGTGCCGCTGCGGCTGATCAACTCTTTGACAGCCTCCGGGTGCTCAAGGTGAAAGGGCTGCAAACGTAACAAGCCCACGTCGCAGGTTCGGTCAGCGGCGTTCTCTAGCGTGCAGCTGTCAACGTCCCAACCAATCGCGCGCAATCCAGGGAACAGACGATAGCAATCGTCACAGGGGTCCACCACTAATAAACGTCGTAAGGCAGGCGCATCACTCATGACTGTTCCTTGGCGCCAAATTTACGAAAATTTATTAAAAACAGTCATTTGGCGGACCTGGCTGTAACATTAGCAAGAATTTGACAGGGGCTTGTACCGTTTGACTATAGGCATGCAATGCAACCAGTTATAAGTTGCGATTATGTTAGTTGCCTAACGACTCTTTCCCTTCATTCAGCTTTCAATGTCAGGCTCATTCTTGAGCCTGTGAAATAAAGTGGAAATTTCTTTTGATTGTGTGTGACCCAAACCCCGGTTGCGGGCATCAGTACAAGTAACCAGCCGAACGGTAAGCCCAACCGTCGGCACATCACTTGATTGGGCATACAGAGAGAAGACCCTATGAACGCCCCGCTGCGTATCAACGAAGCACTTCTGATTGCCGACCGCGCATTTAAACCATTCAAATGCGTGGCCTGGGCTCCACAGGACGGTAATGGCGAACTCAGCCTGACCGTTATCGACCGCACCAGCACCAGCATTGGCCGCAAGCAGATCCCAAGCAGCGCTTACTCCGATCCCGCACAACTCGAATTGCTGCTGGAACAGGCCCGCGCCGAATTGAGCGAAGAAGGTTACACACTGCAATCGTGGTCGATGCCGCACTGATCGTTTTGCGGATTACTCCGGAGTAATCCGCGCCCTCCTCCTGTCTTTAGCTCGCAGGTTTTTTCTGGCCGCGCGCACTAGTTGACACTGTTTAATTCGAACTTTGCATACGCCTGATACTTTGCAGGCTCGCCATTGGTTCGAAAAGACACTGTTGTGGCACACAACGACCCTCCGTCTGTTAGTTCTGACCGTTGCGCATCCTTTCATTCAGGGATTGAATATTGTCCTTACAAGTCGCCACCCAAACTTCTGGACCAGGACGACTCGCAAGGAGATGCGGCGCATGTCTATCCAGTCCGCTTTTGCCTACCCCACCACCCGGAACAACGCCGGGGCCCTCGATACGAGGTTTGCCGCCAACGGCAAAACCCAGGTCTATTTCGCCGACAGCCTTTTCAGCCTGGCCAATGGCGTTGCGATCGATGCGCAAGGTCGCTTGCTGGTAGCTGCAAAAGTCGGCATGGCCGATGGCAGCCGCTTTGGCCTGGCCCGCTTGCTGGAGGATGGTTGCGCAGACCTCACGTTCGGCAAACAAGGCAGTGTCATCGGGCAATTCGAGCCGGGGTTCGAAGCCATGGGCACCAAGGTCCTGATCTTGCCCGACGGCAATATCCTGTTGGCCGGCCTGCAATACGAAAACGCACACCGCACGCTCCCGGCCCTGGCATTGCTGGATCAGGACGGTCGCCTGGTTCGAAGCTTTGGCGATAATGGCCGCCGTGTCGTGCGATTGCCTGGCGGTTTGTCCCTGGGCATGCGCGATAAATGGCTCCCTCCCGGTGTGCCGGGCGCTGAAGCCTGCGATGTCGACGTACAACAAGACGGCCGGATCCTGATCCTGGCCAACCATCACTTCGAACTGGCCGATCACGTCGGTATGTTGATACGACTGGATGTCGAAGGCTCGCTGGACTGCTCGTTCAATGACCGCGGCTTCGTGATGGTCAGGCACCTGCTGATGAATACCTGGCTCAGCAGCCTGACGGTACAACGTGATGGCCGAATCCTGGTCGGTGGATCGATCAACTTTCCCGAGGAAGGCTTGCTGGCACGCTATCACCCTGACGGGCGCCTCGACGACCGTTTTGCCGTGGATGGATTCATGACCTTCAAGGCGCAAGGGCATGGCGCCCGGGTCAGCCGGGTGGTCCAGCAAAACGAAGGTGACGTCCTGTGTTTTGGCAGCAGCAGCGAACCAATGCACTGCCTGACATTTAAAATGCACAGCAACGGCCGCCCCGACACTCATTGCAACGGAGGACACCCGCAGCGTCGGGAAATCGGTTACAGCGGATGCCAGTGGACCGCCGCGCAGTTGCAGCCCGATGGCACTGTGCTGACGGCGGGCGCCACCATCGGCGGCGTCGAAGCAGACTTCATTCTCGGGCGATACCTGCCTAACGGCCTTCCCGATCGCCGTTTTGGCAAAGGCAGTGGCTATACACGTACCCGCCTCGGCCCCAGCCTGGATACCGCCACCTGTATCGCCGCGCAAGCCGATGGCAACATCGTCGTTGGAGGCTATTCGCTGCAAGGAAACTACAAGGCGGTCATCGCTCGCTTCCAGGGATAAACACCGGCATTTTTCCTGCGCTTGATCTTCTCGCGCGCTTACGGCAAGTTGCGCGCTTCTCAAGACAAGGAGCAGCCGATGTCCGGTTCAATGGCCCAGGCGTTCGCGCACAACTTTCTCGGGCACTCGCCCCGTTGGTACAAGGCCTGCATCGTCGGCTTTCTCATCCTCAATGCCCTGGTGCTCTGGACCGCAGGCCCGGTGGCTGCCGGCTGGCTACTGGTGCTGGAGTTCATCTTCACCCTGGCCATGGCGCTCAAATGCTATCCGCTGATGCCTGGCGGCCTGCTGATGATTGAAGCCCTGCTGCTGAAGATGACCACGCCCCAGGCACTGTACGACGAGTTGCTGCACAACTTTCCGGTGATCCTGCTGCTGATGTTCATGGTGGCCGGCATCTATTTCATGAAGGACCTGTTGCTGTACCTGTTCTCGCGCCTGCTGCTCGGGGTCCGCTCCAAGGCCCTGCTGGCCCTGATGTTCTGCTTTCTGTCGGCCTTTCTGTCGGCGTTCCTCGATGCCCTGACCGTGACCGCCGTGATCATCAGTGCCGCCGTAGGCTTTTATTCGGTGTATCACCGCGTTGCCTCGGGTAACGATCCGCGTCAGGACAGCGAGTTCAGCGACGACAAACACCTGCCCACCCTGTACCAGGGCGATCTCGAACAGTTCCGCGCCTTTCTGCGCAGCCTGCTGATGCACGGTGCCGTGGGTACCGCGCTGGGCGGCGTTTGTACGCTGGTCGGCGAACCGCAGAACCTGCTGATCGGCCATGAAATGGGCTGGCACTTCGCCGAGTTCTTTACCCGGGTTGCGCCGGTATCCCTGCCGGTACTGGTTGCCGGGCTGGTGACGTGCGTCCTGCTGGAAAAGCTGCGCTGGTTCGGATACGGCACGCTGCTGCCGGATAACGTCCGTGCGGTGCTGGCCAACTACGCCGCCGAAGACAATGCCGAGCGCACCACGCGCCAACGTGCAGCGCTTCTGGTACAAGGCTTTGCCGCATTGATTCTGATTGCCGGGCTGGCGTTTCACATCGCCGAAGTGGGTTTGATCGGTTTGATGGTGATCGTGCTGATCACCGCCTTTACCGGCATCACCGACGAACACCGCCTGGGCACCGCGTTCAAGGACGCCATGCCATTCACCTCATTGCTGGTGGTGTTTTTCGCTGTGGTCGCGGTGATTCACGATCAGCAACTGTTTGCCCCGCTGATCCACTGGGTGCTGACGCTTCCGGCAGACCAACAACCGGGCATGCTGTTCATTGCCAACGGCCTGCTGTCCGCCATCAGCGACAACGTGTTCGTGGCAACCATTTACATCACCGAAGTGAAGCGCGCGTTCATCGCGGGCGAGATGACCCGTGAGCATTTCGAAACGCTGGCCATTGCGATCAATACCGGCACCAACCTGCCGAGCGTGGCGACGCCCAACGGCCAGGCGGCGTTTCTGTTCTTGCTGACCTCGGCGATTGCACCGCTGGTGCGCCTATCTTACGGGCGAATGGTCTGGATGGCATTGCCATACACCGTGGTGATGGGCGTGCTCGGGTGGTATGCGGTGAGCTACTGGCTCTGACACTGCCGACCCTGTGGGAGCGAGCTTGCTCGCGATAGCGGTCTGTCAGACACAAGGATGTTGAATGTGCCGCCGCCATCGCGAGCAAGCTCGCTCCCACATTATCCGAGGCGGTGCCAGACGCGACCGTCACGGGTGAGCAATTCTTCGCCGGTCTTGGGGCCGTTTTCCCCGGCGGCATAGCTCTGCACACTGGAGTCCTGCTGCCAGGCATCCAGGAACGGTTGCACCGCGCGCCAACCGTTTTCGATGTTGTCGGCGCGCTGGAACAGCGTCTGGTCGCCGGTCAGGCAATCGTAGATCAGGGTTTCGTAGCCGGTGGACGGCTGCATCTCAAAGAAATCCTTGTAGGCGAACCCGAGCTCGATGTTGTCCATTTTCAAGGCCTGACCGGGACGCTTGGCCAGCAAGTCGAACCACATGCCTTCATTCGGCTGGATCTGAATGCGCAAATAGGTCGGCTGCAGCTCATCGACCTCGGTATCGCGGAACTGCGCATAGGGCGCCGGTTTGAAGCAAATCACGATCTCGGTATCACGCACGCTCATGCGCTTGCCGGTACGCAGGTAGAACGGTACGCCGACCCAACGCCAGTTATCGATCATGACCTTGAGGGCCACATAGGTTTCGGTATTGCTGTCGGGGGCGACGTTGTTTTCCTGGCGATAACCCGGCAGTGCCTTGTTGTCGATCTCACCGGCGGCGTATTGGCCGCGCACTGAGTTGGCGCGGGCCTCCTCGACCGTCCATGGGCGGATCGCGCCAACGACCTTGGCTTTCTCGCCGCGCACCGCATCGGCACCAAATGCGGCGGGCGGTTCCATCGCCACCATCGCCAACAACTGGAACAGGTGATTGGGCACCATGTCCCGCAGCGCGCCGGTGTGCTCATAGAAACTGCCACGGGTTTCCACGCCGACGGTTTCGGCGGCGGTGATCTGCACGTGGTCGATGTAGTGATTGTTCCAGAACGCTTCGAACAGGCTGTTGGAGAAGCGGCTGACCAGGATGTTCTGCACGGTCTCCTTGCCCAGGTAATGGTCGATGCGGTAGATCTGCTTTTCCGTCATCACCTTGAGCAGGCACGCGTTCAAGGCTTCGGCCGTATGCAGGTCGGAGCCGAAGGGCTTTTCGATCACCACCCTTCTGAAAGCCTCGGGGGTTTCTTCCAGCAAGCCGGCCGAGCCGAGGCGACGCACCACTTCACTGAAGAAACGCGGCGCGGTGGCCAGGTAGAACACCGCATTGCCGGTACCGCTGTCGGCGATTTTTGCCGCCAGCGCTTGATAAGTGCTGTCGTCCAGGAAATCGCCCTGGACGTAGCTGATGCCTTTGGCGAGCTTGGCCCACAGCGCCGGGTCAAGGGCTTGATCGCCCTTGCCGGTCCTGGTGGCCACCTCGTTGCGGATGAAGTCTTCGAGTTTTTTCGCGAAGCCTTCATCGCTGATGGCGTTGTGGTCAACGCCGATGATCCGCAGTCCATTCCCGAGTAAACCGTCACGGCTGAGGTTGTACAGCGCCGGCATCAGCAGGCGCTTGACCAGATCGCCGTGGGCGCCGAACAGGAACAGCGTGGTCGGCGGCGCGGGTTCAGCCTTGGATTTTCTGCGGATCGTGTGGGTCATTTTTTCGAGGTCTCCACATGGCCGCCGAAGCCGAAGCGCTGGGCCGAGAGAACCTTGTCGCCAAAGGTCCCTTGCCCACGCGAGCGGTAGCGGGAGAACAGCGAGTTCGACAGCACCGGCACCGGCACCGCTTGCTCCATCGCGGCTTCGATGGTCCATTGTCCTTCACCGCTGTCGGCCACGGACCCGGAGAAACCGTCAAGCTTCGGATCGCTGGCCAGGGCGTCGGCGGTCAGATCCAGCAACCACGAGGACACCACGCTGCCACGACGCCAGACTTCGGCGATGTCGGCGACGTTCAGGTCGAAACGCTGGTCTTGCGGCAGGCTCTCGCTGTTTTTGGTCTTGAGGATGTCGAAGCCCTCGGCGAAGGCCTGCATCATTCCGTATTCGATGCCGTTGTGGATCATCTTCACGAAGTGCCCGGCGCCGGCGGGACCGGCGTGAATGTAGCCGTGTTCGGCACGCTCGTCGTCGGACTTGCGGTCCTTGGTGCGCGGGATGTCGCCCAGGCCCGGGGCCAGGGTTGCGAACAGCGGGTCGAGGCGCTTAACGGTCTCGGCATCGCCGCCGATCATCATGCAGTAACCGCGCTCCAGGCCCCAGACGCCACCGGACGTACCGACGTCGATGTAATGCAGGCCTTTTTCCGACAGGGTCTTCGCTCGACGGATATCGTCCTTATAGAAGGTGTTGCCGCCGTCGATGATGGTGTCGCCGGCTTCGAGCAAGGTGCTCAGGGTGTCGATGGTTTCTTCGGTCGGTGCGCCTGCCGGCAGCATGACCCAGACCGCACGCGGCCTGGCCAGGCCAGCGACCAGCGCTGGCAGATCGGTGACGCCCGTGGAGCCTTCTGTGGCCAGGGCTTCGACAAAGGCGGTATTGCGGTCATAAACAACGGTGGTGTGCCCGTTGAGCATCAGGCGCCGCGCAATATTGCCGCCCATGCGGCCCAGTCCAATAATCCCGAGTTGCATGTGCTGATGCTCCCTACTACAAATAAAAGTGTGTCAAAGGTTATAGCCCAACGCGACTCATGAGGTTAGTCCAGAGCGTTGGCGTGAAGTTTCCGGGCATTGTGCCCGATCCTGATGGATAACGTCGGGAATCAAACCGAAGACACAACGACCATGAAAAATAAAAAAGTTCCCTTTGGGGGCAAAAGAAATCAAAATTGGCGCCGATAGTAGGTCAGCCCCGGATTTCGAGGCGTACCTACAGTTGAGACACGCCATTTGCGAGGTGAGCAATGGGCACAGTACACACCGCACTGCCAGCACAAACCCTTTACGTCACAATCCGTCGCGATGAATTGCGCCAGTTGAAGGACGAACGCGATCAATTGAAACAGGAGCTGGCGCACTTGCGGCTGCTGCTGCAAACCGGTCAGACGCAGCCCCTGGCTGTGACGCAACGCGCTCCACTGGCCTGACACCCCCTCCTTTCAAGCGGGAGCTGATTGCACTGCTTCCGCACCGGCTCACGCCCTGCCACTCCTGGCAACTCACATAATTTTCACAATTGTTACACGACAATTACACGTTTAGGTCGCCCGATTCCGCGCGGCCCTCGTTCGTCGTCCGCGATATCCAAGTCCCGGCGGTGGTAGTGAATTCTCGGCTGGAGCGCTGAATGTCTTTGTTTAAACGCAGCAAAACGACTGCGGCAGAATTTGATTGGGCCGGATTCCTCTGGCTGTTTGTATTCTTCTGGTACTTTTCCGGCATTACCCAACTACTGATCCAGCTGACTGGCACCTCCGGCTTTACCGGATTCCGCCAAGCCTTCGTCATGAGCGCCATCTGGCTGGCGCCGATGCTGCTGTTCCCCCGGCAAACCCGGGTCATGGCCGCCGTGATCGGCGTTGTACTGTGGGCGTGCTCCATGGCGAGCCTGGGATATTTCTTCATTTATCAGCAGGAATTTTCCCAGAGCGTCATCTTCATCATGTTCGAGTCGAACGTGACTGAAGCCGGCGAGTACATGACCCAGTACTTTGCCTGGTGGATGGTGCCGGCGTTCCTGGCCCACAGCGCTTTTTCCTGGTTCCTGTGGACACGCCTGCGCCCGGTGTACCTGCCCCGTGGCAAGGCGCTGGTCGCGGCAACAGCCCTCCTGTTCGCCATGGTCGCCTATCCGCTGATCAAGCAGACCCAGCGCACCGGCAGTTTCGCCGCCGGCTTCGAGAAGTTCGAAACCCGCATCGAACCTGCGGTGCCATGGCAAATGGCCGTGGCCTATCACCGTTACCTCGACACCCTGGCCGGAATGCAGGACATGCTGGAAAGCGCCAGTAAGATTCCACCACTGCACAACCTCAAAGACGCCACGGCCAACACGCCTGCGACCCTGGTGCTGGTGATCGGCGAGTCCACCAACCGTCAGCGCATGAGCCTGTACGGCTATCCCCGGGCAACCACGCCGGAACTGGACAAGCTCAAGGATCAACTGGACGTATTCGACAACGTCATCACACCGCGCCCCTACACCATTGAGGCACTGCAGCAGGTCCTGACCTTCGCCGACGAAGAAAACCCGGACCTGTACCTGTCGACACCATCGTTGGTCAGCATGATGAAACAGGCGGGCTACAAGACCTTCTGGATCACCAACCAGCAGACCATGACCAAGCGCAACACCATGCTCACGACCTTCTCCGAACAGGCCGACGAGCAGGTGTACCTGAACAACAACCGCAACCAGAACGCCGCCCAGTACGATGGCGACGTGATCGAGCCGTTCAACAAGGCCCTGGCCGATGCGGCACCGCGCAAACTCATCGTCGTGCATTTGCTTGGCACGCACATGAGCTACCAGTACCGCTACCCGTCGACCTTCGACAAGTTCCAGGAACGTGACGGCGTGCCTGCCGGCATTCGCGATGACCAGTTGCCGACGTACAACAGCTACGACAACGCCGTGCTGTACAACGACTTCGTGGTGTCCAGCCTGATCAAGGACTACGCCAGGACCGACCCGAACGGCTTCTTGCTGTACCTCTCCGACCATGGCGAAGACGTGTTCGATTCCGTGGGCCACAGCACCCTGGGGCGCAACGAGAACAAGCCGACAGCACCGATGTACACCATTCCGTTCATGGCCTGGGCTTCCCCGAAATGGCGAGCAGCCCATGACTGGAACCTCGCAGGCGATCTCTCGCGTCCTTACAGCAGCTCGCACCTGATCCACACCTGGGCCGATCTGGCAGGCTTGAGCTTCGACGAACTCGATCGCAGCAAGAGTGTGGTCAGCGACAGTTTCAAGGCCCGGCCATTGATGATCGGTAACCCCTATGAGCGTAAGCAACGTGCGTTGATCGACTTCAGTCTGATGAAGCCCAAGTCGCCACCGACGGTCGTCCAGCAGTAATCCTTGAAGGGGCCGGTTCCGGCCCCTTTTTCATGCCCCGTTGCAGCCATTAAGGCCGTGGGTGAAGTTAATTCCCATTTAACGGATTCGGCGGATAATGCCATTTCGACACTGCTTCATTGATTCATGGACGAAAGGCATCCGACATCTGTAGTGGGAGGCAAACCATGAAACGCACCGCAATGATTCTCGCCGGCCTGATGGCTTTGGGCTCAACCAGCGCTTTTGCCGAAGGTGGAGCCGAACGCATGCGCTATTACTACGAAAGCCTGCGACTGGCCCAGCAACAAGCTCTGGGCCACCCTATCCAAAGCACTGAGCTGCGGGTCCCGGACGATCAAACCGCACAAATGACTGAAACCTACAGACCGAAATGATCCATGGCCTCCTGACTGCGGCTCTACAGTCGGAGAAGACTACAGGGCGTCCTGATCGGCGCCCTTTTTTTGCCTGTTGAGTCAGAGGCTCTTGGTCCAGAACAGCATTCGACCATGAGCCGGGTCGAACATGCCGGCGGCGAAACCGGCTTTTTCATACGAACCCTGCGCCACGGCATTGCCTTCCAGCACTTCCAGGGTGAGCTTGCAGCAGCCACGTTGACGGGCGATGTCCTCGACCTTTTGCAGCATCTTCTGACTCAATCCCAGGCCGCGAAATTTTTTCACCACCGACACATCGTGCACATTGACCAGCGGCCGGCAGGCAAAGGTCGAGAACCCCTCGAAGCAATTGACCAGCCCGGCCGGCTCGCCACCGACAAAGGCCAGCACGCTGAAAGCGTGGGGGCGCCTGGCGAGCTCTGCCGGGAGTTGCGCCAGTACATTGGCTGGCAACGGCTGACCGCCTCCCATCGGGTCCTCGGCGTAGTGGTTCAACACCAGACAAATAGCCTCGGCATGCACCGGATTGGTGTAACTGGCCTGAAGCACAAGAATTTCTGCGGAGTCCATTTCCATCCTCGATCACACATGAAGTAGCCCCCAGCATGTATTTCACGCTGAAGTGCCGGCAGACCATAGCGCGAGCACCGTGGTACCGACAATCGCAACCGCGCAAATTTTTGGCGCTCAAGCGCCCCAGATCAAGGCTTCGGTCCATCCCAGCTCGGCAAAATCCTCGGCGCGCAAGTGCGACTCTCCGGCGCAGAAAAACTCGTCGAGTTGCGGTGGCTGGACCGAGGTGCCGCTGAGCATGGCGTGAACCTGGCCGCGGTGATGGATCTGGTGTTCAAACAAATGGGACAACAGGCGCAAACGACTGTCGTGTTGCGGGTTGTCGCGGGCGATGGTCACGATTTTGCCGAGGTCGGCGTCGCGCATCTGTTCGCAGTAGGCGATCAGCCGGCGGTCGACGTGGGCCTGTTCGCCAATCAGGTCCGTCGCCGTGAGGCAGGGCTCGTCTTCCTTGAAAAACACCCGACAATCGGGATGCGGATCGTCGCCGCGCAGTTCGCGCTCCAGGGCGTCCACATAAAACCAGTCACAGGTGAGGATGTGGTTGAGCGTGGCGCGGATCGTCGGGAAGAAGCTGACCCGGGGTGCGCTCAGTTCCTGCGGGCTCAACTGACGCCAAGCCTTGGCCAGTCGGTGATTGGCCCACGCGTTTTGATAGGCCATGGTCAGCAAATGGTGTGACAGGGGCTGATTCATGTTCGCTGCTCCCGATCAAATCCCGATCAAACTTCGGCAAACCGTTGCAGTTGCATTTCCTGCAATCGACTGAGGGTGCGGCGGAACGGGAACTCCAGATAACCCTCGGTGTAAAGCGACGCCATCGGCACCTGCGCCTCAAGGTACAGCGGTACCTTGCGGTCGTAGCACTCGTCGACCAGGGCAATGAACCGTCGCACCCCGTCGTCATGCACCGACAACTGCGGCAACTCGCGATCCCCCGCGTCCACCCGCTCGACACCGTCCTCGGTGCCGCGGGCAATGCGCCCGGCGCGTTTCTGTGCGCTGAGGTTGGGCACGTCACTCAACAGAATAGCGCCGTAGGTATCGCACAGGGCGATGAAATCCATGGCCGCGAAGGGTTGCTCGCACAGCGCGGCGTAACGGGTCCAGAGTACCGTCGGGCTGGCCTTGACCACCTCGAGGGTGCGGTAACCGACCTCTATCGGCTCGCTCGATACTGACTGGCCGACGCTTAATACCTGAAACACTTCATCCAGCGCGCCGGGCCTGCCGGGCTCGGCCACCCAATAACGTTGCGAAGCGGCCCCCGGATGCAGGCGATGATCTTCCCCGCCATCCACTGCAATCACCTGCATGTGCTGCTTGATCGCCGCGATGGCGGGCATGAAGCGGTCGCGATTGAAGCCGTCGGCGTACAACTGGTCCGGCGGCAGATTGGACGTGCAGACCACCACCACGCCCTGTTCGAACATCACCTGGAACAGCCGCCCGAGAATAATCGCGTCGCCGATGTCGTTGACGAACAACTCATCGAAACACAGAACGCGCACTTCTTCGGCCAGTTCACGGGCCAACGCCTTGAGCGGATCGGCAGTGCCGGTCAGTTGAAACGAGCGCTGGTGCACCCAGCCCATGAAGTGGTGAAAGTGCTGGCGCCGCGCCGGTACTCGCAGGCTTTGGTAGAACTGGTCCATCAACCAGGTCTTGCCCCGCCCCACCGGCCCCCACAGGTACACGCCGGAAATGGGCGCGCGGCCTTCGTGCAGCGCTTCGTGGCATTTTTGCAGGGCCCACACGGCATGTTCCTGGGCCTCGTCCTGGACGAAGCCCTTTTGTTCGATGGCATGCTGCCAGGCGCTTAAGGGGGAATCGATAGTCATGGGCGGCAGTATGCCATTGCGCATGGATAACGCGACCAGTGATCGGCGGTTTTATACAGGAAGGAAAAGCGCCTTGACGCATTAGATTACTGGCATCATATTTAATAGATGTTGCTTGTAATCTAATAAGCCTTGTCGCCATCACTCTGGAGTCATCCCATGCATTACAAAGTTTTCGGTCGTAAAACCGGCTTGCGGGTTTCCGAACTGGCGTTGGGCGCCGGTAACTTCGGTACCGGCTGGGGCCATGGCGCCGAGCGTGACGAAGCCAGGTGCATTTTTGATGGATACCTGGAAGCCGGCGGTAACTTCATCGATACCGCCAACGGCTATCAGGGCGGGCAGTCCGAGGCCATGCTCAGCGAATTCATCGCCGCAGAACGGGATCGCCTGGTCATCGCCACCAAATACACCCTCGGGACTACACCGGCGGCCGACATTTCCCACACTGGCAACAGCCGCAAGAACATGGTGCGCGCCGTCGAAGAAAGCCTTAAACGGCTGAAGACCGAGCATATCGACCTGTTCTGGGCGCACATGAGCGACGGCGTCACGCCCATGGAAGAGATCCTGCGCGGCTTCGATGATCTGGTCAGTGCCGGCAAGATTCATTACGCCGGGCTGTCGAACTTCCCCGCGTGGCGCATCGCCCGTGCCGACCTGCTGGCCGAGGTACGCGGTTTTGCGCCGATTGCTGCGATCCAGGTCGAGTACAGCCTTGCCGAACGCACCGCCGAGCGTGAACAACTGCCGATGGCCGAAGCCCTGGGCCTGGCCGCGACCTTGTGGTCGCCGCTGGGTGGCGGCTTCCTGACTGGCAAATATCGCAACAGTGAGGGCGACAATCGCGCGAACAAGCTCGGCGTGCTGATTCACGCCGAAAAAAGCGCCCGCGAAACCGCCCTGCTCGACACCTTGATCGATGTCGCCGCCGAACTGGACGCCAGCCCGACCCACGTGGCCATCGCCTGGCTGCGGGAAAAGGCCAGGCGCTCGACCACGGCGTTGATCCCGATCCTCGGCTCCCGGACCCGGGAGCAACTGGACGCCACGTTAGGTGCGCTGAATGTGCAGTTGAGTGCTGAGCATTTGGCACGACTGGACGGTGTCAGTGACGTGGCCAAAGGCGTGCCGCACGAATCCATTTCCGGTTCGTCCGCACGGTTCAGCGGTGGTCAGATCCTCGACCTGCCAATCGTTCCAGTGGCCTGACACAAATCAAAATTGTGGGAGCGAGCCTGCTCGCGATGAGGCCCTGCCAGTCAACAGAGATGTTGAAGGCAAGACCGCCATCGCGAGCAGGCTCGCTCCTACAGGGTCAGGCGTATTACTTATCGACCTTATGTCTGGCCGCATACAGACACAGCATCTCCATCGCCAGCGTCGCCGCCGCCAGTGACGTGATCTCCGCGCTGTCATAGGCCGGCGCCACTTCCACCACGTCCATGCCCACCAGGTTGATCCCGCGCAGACCACCGAGAATCTCCAGCGCCTGCACCGTGCTCAAGCCGCCGCACACCGGTGTTCCGGTACCCGGAGCAAACGCCGGATCGAGGCAGTCGATGTCGAAGGTCAGGTACACCGGGTTGTCGCCGACCCGCGCGCGAATCGCTTCGACAATCGCCTCGCAGCCACGACGATGCACTTGCCGCGCGTCCAGCACTTGAAAGCCTTGATGATCGTCGTTGGTGGTGCGCAAGCCGATTTGTACCGAGCGCGACGGGTCCACCAGCCCTTCTTTGGCCGCGTGCCAGAACATGGTGCCATGGTCGATGCGCTTGCCCTCTTCGTCCGGCCAGGTGTCGCTGTGGGCGTCGAAGTGGATCAGCGACAGCGCCCCGTGCTTGCGGGCATGGGCCTTGAGCAGCGGATAGGTGATGAAATGGTCGCCGCCAAAGGTCAGCATTGCCGTGCCGGCGTTGAGGATGTGCTCGGCGTGGGCCTCAATCATTTCGGGCGTCGACTGCGGCGAGCCGTAATCGAAATCGCAATCGCCGTAGTCGATGACAGCCAGGTGATCGAACGGATCAAACGTCCACGGCCAGTGCCGTTCCCAGGCGATCCCGGCAGAGGCGGCACGAATGCCCCGTGGTCCGAAGCGTGCGCCGGGGCGGTTGCTGGTGGCGGTGTCGAACGGCACACCACTGACGGCCACATCAACGCCACGCAGGTCACGACTGTAGCGCCGACGCATGAAACTGGTGATACCGGCGTAGGTACTTTCAGCGGCTGTGCCGTATAGGCTGTCACGGGTAAGGGCTTGATCGTTCTGCATCGGGACGTCCATTTAAGGCTCCTTCTTTATGTCTTATTGGCGGCTACGGAAAGTGGTCCACAAGCGGGTGCGCTGGCGCATGTCCTTGAGGTTCATGCTGCGGTCGGCGTACAGCCGTTCCCGCACGTCAGCCAACGGGTAGATGTCCGGATCGGTACGCACCGCTTCATCCACCAGCGGCGTGGCGGCCTGGTTCGCCGTGGCGAAGAACAAGGTGTTGGTCAGTGCCGCCACGGACTCGGGGCGCAACATGAACTCGATAAAGGCGCGGGCAGCTTCGGGGTGCGGAGCGTCCTTGGGGATCGCCAGGTTGTCCTGCCACACGAGGGTGCCTTCCCTGGGAATCCGGTAGGCGATTTCATAGGGTTTGTCGGCCTTGCGTGCCTGGTCGGCGGCCATGCTCGCATCGCCGTTGTAGGTCAGCGCCAGGCACACGCTGCCATTGGCCAGGTCGCTGATCTGCCGCCCGGTGGCGACGTACAGCACGTTCGGCTGTAGCTGATGCAGCAACGCCTCGGCGGCTGACAGATCCTTCTTGTCCGTGCTGTAGGGATCTTTACCCAGATAATGCAGCGCCAGGCCGATCACCTCCTGGGGCGAGTCGAGAATGGCGATGCCGCAGTCTTTCAACTTGCTCGCGTACTCGGGTTTGAACAGCAGGTCCAGGCTGTTGAGCGGCACGTCCGGCAAGCGCTGCGTGACCGCCTCGACGTTAATGCCCAAACCCAGGGTGCCCCAGGTGTAAGGCACGCTGTAACGGTTGCCTGGATCGACGGCGGCGAGTTTTTCCAGCAAGTCCGGATCGAGGTTGGCGTAACCCTTGAGGCCTTCGTGGGGAATCGGTTTCAACGCCCCCGCCGCAAGACCCCGGGCCAGCACGCTGGAGGACGGCACCACCACGTCATAACCGCTGCCGCCGGTGAGCAACTTGGTCTCCAGTACTTCCGAAGAGTCGAAGGTGTCGTAGCGCACATGGATGCCGGTTTCCTGCTCGAACCGCTGCAGGGTTTCGGGTGCCACGTAATCGGCCCAACTGTACAGATTGACCACCTTGTCTTCGGCTTGGGCCGAGGCGGCCATGGCAAGGAACAGCGCGGGTAAACACAGCTTGAACATGGGAGCCATGACGAACACCTGACCAGAGGAAGTGGATGCAGGATGCGTCGTCGGATACATTGGTAAAATATCAAGTTAATTAACCTGACTTTATGACGGAGTAATGTTTGATGCTCGGCCAACTCCACGATCTGGATCTGCAATTGTTGCGTCTGTTTGTCAGCGTGGTGGAGTGCGGCGGCTTCAGCGCCGCCCAGGGCGAGTTGGGGTTGAGCCAGTCGAGCATCAGCCAGCAAATGGCCAAACTGGAAACGCGCCTTGGCTATCGGCTATGCAGTCGTGGCAAGGGCGGGTTCCGGATCACACCCAAGGGCGAACAACTGCTCAGCGCCACCCGTGGATTGTTCCAGTCCATCGAAGCCTTCCGTCATCAATCCAACGGCGTGGCAGGGCGCTTGATCGGCGAAGTGCGCCTGGGTCTGTCCGAAGCCCTGGATCAATCGGTGCTGCAACGGGTGGCCGAGGCGATCCGACGCTTCCGTGAACGGGACGAGTCAGTGCGCATCGAACTGATCAGTGCCATGCCCGGTGAAATGGAGCGCCTGCTACTGCAACAGCGGCTGGACCTGGCCATCGGCTATTTCTCGCAAGTGCAAAGCGCGTTTGACTACCGCCAATTGTTCATTGAAACCCAGCATCTGTATTGCGCCCCCGGCCATCCGCTGTTCACCAACCCGAACCCGGACGATCAGGATCTGCAAGCCTGCGACCGGGTCGACCACCCCTATCGCTTCCTGCGCAGTGACGAACCCTTCCAGGGCAAGTTGTGTTCGGCACGCTCCGAACAAGTCGAAGGCACCCTCGCCTTCATCCTTTCCGGCAGGCATGTCGGTTACTTGCCCAGCCACTTCGCTCGTGGCTGGGAAGACAAGGGTTTGCTCAGGGCCGTGCGCCGAGGCGACATGAGTTTCGATGTCGAGTTTCATCTGGCCCGGCACCGGGCACAGGTGGCCGGCGAGGCGCAGAAGGCGTTCGAAGAGGATCTGCTCGCGGCGTTTGCCTGAATTCGCCTTGGTCTACGCTGTAACAATACCGGACACCGACATGCAAAATTGCACAGATAACCTGCACTTATTCGGGTTGTACAAGGCAAATTTGCACTGATACGATCCTTCATCGCTCGCGCGCGAGCATCTCGATAAAGACAATAAAAGCAGGGAGTTAGTGATGACTGCTCAGGTTTCATCGAAGGGGGCGCAGTTCATGGATGCCCTGCAAAACGAAGTGCTGGCCGAGGTTCGCAACCACATTGGTCACCTGACCCTCAACCGCCCCGCCGGCCTCAATGCCCTCACCCTGGACATGGTGCGCAACCTGCACCGCCAGCTCGACGCCTGGGCCCAGGATCCGCAAGTCCATGCCGTGGTCTTGCGTGGTGCCGGGGAAAAAGCCTTCTGTGCCGGTGGTGACATTCGCTCGCTGCATGACAGCTTCAAAAGCGGCGACACCCTGCATGAAGATTTCTTCGTCGAGGAGTACGCCCTCGACCTCGCGATCCACCACTACCGCAAACCGGTGCTGGCCCTGATGGACGGTTTTGTCCTCGGTGGCGGCATGGGCCTGGTGCAAGGCGCGGACTTGCGCGTGGTCACCGAGAAAAGCCGCCTGGCCATGCCGGAAGTCGGCATCGGCTACTTCCCGGACGTCGGCGGCAGTTACTTCCTGCCGCGCATCCCCGGTGAACTGGGGATTTACCTCGGCGTCAGCGGCGTTCAGATTCGTGCCGCCGATGCGCTGTATTGCGGCCTGGCCGACTGGTACATCGAAAGCGCCAAGCTGGGCACGCTGGACGAAAAACTCGACCAGCTCGAATGGCACGACACGCCACTCAAGGACCTGCAAGGCCTGCTGGCAACACTCGCCAGGCAGCATCTGCCTGATGCGCCACTGGCGACCTTGCGCCCGGCCATCGACCACTTCTTCGCCCAACCCGATGTGCCGAGTATTGTGAAGCAACTGCGTCAGGTAGCGGTTGCCGACAGCCATGAGTGGGCCGTCACCACCGCCGACCTGCTGGAAACCCGCTCGCCGCTGGCCATGGCCGTGACCCTGGAAATGCTCCGTCGCGGACGCGAGCTGCCGCTTGAACAATGTTTCGCCCTTGAGCTGCACCTGGACCGCCAGTGGTTCGAGCGCGGCGACCTGATCGAAGGCGTGCGCGCCTTGCTGATCGACAAAGACAAGACACCGCGCTGGAACCCGCCCACCCTCGAGGCGCTGGACGCCGAACACGTGGCGAGCTTCTTCAGCGAGTTTGACCAGAGCGAGAACTGAGCCATGCACGATATCGAATTGAGCGAAGAGCAAGTCATGATCCGCGACATGGCCCGGGATTTTGCCCGCGGCGAAATCGCGCCCCATGCCCAGGCCTGGGAAAAGGCCGGCTGGATCGATGACGGTCTGGTGGCGAAGATGGGCGAACTGGGCCTGCTGGGCATGGTGGTCCCCGAGGAATGGGGCGGCACCTATGTCGATTACGTGGCCTACGCCCTGGCGGTAGAAGAAATTTCCGCCGGCGACGGTGCTACCGGCGCCTTCATGAGTATCCACAACTCCGTGGGCTGCGGGCCGGTGCTCAACTACGGCAGTGAAGAACAGAAACAGACCTGGCTGGCGGATCTGGCCAGTGGAAAGGTCATCGGCTGCTTCTGCCTGACCGAACCCCAGGCCGGTTCCGAGGCGCACAACCTGCGCACCCGCGCCGAACTGCGCGACGGCCAGTGGGTGATCAACGGCGCCAAACAGTTCGTCAGCAATGGCAAGCGCGCCAAGCTGGCGATTGTGTTTGCCGTGACCGATCCGGACCTGGGCAAACGTGGCATCTCGGCGTTCCTGGTGCCGACCGACACTGCCGGTTTTATCGTCGACCGCACCGAACACAAGATGGGCATCCGCGCTTCCGACACCTGCGCGGTGACCCTGAACAACTGCACCATCCCCGAAGCCAATCTGCTCGGCGAGCGCGGAAAAGGCCTGGCCATCGCCCTGTCCAACCTTGAAGGCGGCCGCATCGGCATCGCCGCCCAGGCACTGGGCATCGCCCGCGCGGCGTTCGAAGCGGCGCTGGCCTACTCCCGTGATCGTGTGCAGTTCGGCAAAACGATCAATGAACACCAGAGCATCGCCAACCTGCTGGCCGACATGCACATGCAATTGAACGCCGCGCGGTTGTTGATCCTGCACGCAGCACGCCTGCGCACGGCCGGCAAACCCTGCCTGTCGGAGGCGTCACAAGCCAAGCTGTTTGCGTCGGAAATGGCGGAAAAGGTCTGCTCGTCCGCCATTCAGATTCATGGCGGCTATGGGTATCTGGAAGATTATCCGGTGGAGAAGTACTACCGGGATGCGCGGATCACGCAGATCTACGAAGGGTCGAGCGAGATTCAGCGGATGGTGATTGCCCGCGAACTGAAGAACTACCTGGTGTGAAGCCCTGTAGGAGCGAGCTCGCTCGCGATGGAGGTCAACGATGACGCAGGGCACCTGAATCAACCCGGTGCCCTCAGGTTTTTCGCGAGCAGGCTCGCTCCTACAAGGGATCTCATAAACGCTGAGGTCCAATGTGGGAGCGAGCCTGCTCGCGATGAGGCCCGCAAGACCGCTACTTTACTTACCTTGGAATTCAGCCTCACGCTTGGCAATAAACGCCGCCATCCCTTCCTTCTGATCCTGCGTCGCAAACGCCGCATGAAACACCCGGCGCTCAAAGCGCACGCCTTCAGCCAGGCTCACTTCAAAGGCACGGTTGACGCTTTCCTTGACCATCATCGCAATCGGCAGCGACTTCTTGGCGATCAACGCCGCGACTTTCAGCGCTTCATCCAGCAGCTCATCGCTCGGTACGATACGCGCCACGATGCCGCAACGCTCCGCTTCCACGGCATCGATCAAGCGGCCGCTCAGGCACATTTCCATGGCCTTGGCCTTGCCCACCGCGCGGGTCAGGCGCTGGGTGCCGCCCATGCCCGGCAGCACGCCGAGGTTGATTTCCGGCTGACCGAATCGGGCGTTGTCGCCGGCCAGGATGAAGTCGCACATCAACGCCAGCTCACAGCCGCCACCCAAAGCAAAACCGTTGACCGCCGCGATGATCGGTTTGCGACGGTTGGCCACGCGATCGCTGTCGCTGAACAGGTCGTCGATGTAGATCTGCGGATAGGTCAGCTCGGCCATTTCCTTGATGTCGGCACCGGCGGCGAAGGCTTTTTTCGAACCGGTCAGGACGATGCAGCCGATGTTCGAGTCAGCCTCGAAGCCATCAAGGGCCTGGTTCAGTTCGCTGACGATCTGCGCGTTCAACGCATTCAGCGCTTGTGGACGGTTGAGGGTGATCAGGCCTACGCGGCCGTGGGTTTCCAGCAAAATCGTTTCGTAGTTCACAAGGGACTCCTTCTTATAAGTTGCGCGAAATGACCATGCGCTGAATATCGCTGGTGCCTTCGTAGATCTGGCAGACCCGCACATCGCGGTAGATCCGTTCCAGCGGAAAGTCGTTGAGGTAACCGTAGCCGCCAAGGGTTTGCAGCGCCGAGGAGCATACCTTCTCGGCCATTTCCGAGGCGAACAGTTTGGCCATCGACGCTTCGACCAGCGCTGGCTTGCCGCTGTCGCGCAGGGCGGCGGCGTAGTGCACCATTTGCCGCGCCACAGCGATCTGGGTCGCCATGTCCGCCAGGCGGAAGGCCACGGCCTGGTGCTCGATGATCGGCTTGCCGAAGCTCTCGCGCTCACGGGCGTAATCGCGAGCAGCTTCGAAGGCGGCGCGGGCCATGCCCACCGATTGCGAAGCGATGCCGACGCGGCCGCCTTCAAGGTTGGCCAGGGCAATCCTGTAGCCTTCGCCCTCCTCGCCCAAACGGTTGGCCAGCGGCACCTTCACATCTTCGAAGAGAATCTGGCAGGTGTCGGACGCATGCTGGCCGAGCTTGTCTTCGACCCGCGCAACGGTATAGCCCGGCGAATCGGTCGGCACGATAAAGGCGCTGATGCCGCGTTTGCCCGCGCTCGGATCGGTCACTGCAAATACGATCACCACCCCGGCATTCTGCCCTGAGGTGATGAACTGCTTGCAGCCGTTGAGCACGTAATGATCGCCTTCCAGGCGCGCACGGGTTTTCAGGCCACTGGCGTCGGAACCGGCCTGGGGCTCGGTCAGGGCGAAAGCGCCGAGCATCGCACCGCTGGCCAGTGGTTTGAGGAAGCGTTCTTTCTGCTCATCCGTGCCGTAGTTGAGGATCGGCACGCAGCCCACGGAGTTGTGCACGCTCATGATGGTCGAGCAGGCGCCATCGCCGGCGGCGATTTCTTCCAGCGCCATGGCATAGGCCAGATAACCGGTATCGCATCCGCCCCACTGCTCCGGCACCAGCATGCCGAAGAAGCCCAGCCCGGCCATCTCGCCGATGGCTTCCTTGGGGAAGCGGTGCTCACGGTCCCACTCGGCGGCGAACGGTTTCAGCCGTTCCTGGGCAAAGTCCCGGGCCATGTCGCGGATTTGTTGTTGGTCGTCATTGGGGATCATGGTGAATCCTTAAAATCGGGGTACGCCACAGAACTCTGTAGGAGCCAGCCTGCTGGCGATGGCATCGTGTCAGTCAATATCTACTTTTATGACACACCGTCATCGCCAGCAGGCTGGCTCCCACAGGGGCGGGGTTGGCTTAGTAGAGGCATTCCACGGCCATGGCCGTCGCTTCACCGCCGCCGATACAAATCGCTGCAACGCCACGCTTCAAGCCTTTTTGGCGCAGGGCCGACAGCAGGGTCACCAGAATTCGCGCACCGGACGCGCCGATCGGGTGCCCGAGGGCGCAAGCGCCGCCGTGCACGTTGAGTTTCTCGTGGGGGATTTCCAGATGAGTCATCGCGGCCATGCCGACCACGGCGAAGGCTTCGTTGACTTCCACCAGATCGACGTCATTGAGCGACCAGCCGGTTTTCTTCATCAGTTTCTTGATTGCACCGATTGGCGCCACCGGGAACAGGCCCGGGGTGTCGGCGAACGCGGCGTGGCCATGGATCACCGCCAACGGTTTCAGGCCTTGTTTCTGTGCCTGCGACTGGCGCATCAGCACCAACGCAGCGGCACCGTCGGAGATCGAACTGGAGTTGGCCGCCGTCACCGTACCGCCTTCGCGGAACGCCGGCTTCAACGAAGCGATCTTGTCCAGCCTGGCTTTAGGTGGCTGCTCGTCATTGCTGATCACCACCTGCTCTTTGCCGACCGTCACGGTCAGCGGGACGATTTCGTCCTTGAAGCTGCCGTCCTTGATCGCCTGCTGTGCGCGTGTGGTCGAGGCAATGGCGAACGCGTCCTGGGCTTCACGGCTGAAGCTGTTGGTTTCGGCGCATTCTTCGGCGAAGGTGCCCATCAGGCGGCCCTTGTCGTAGGCGTCTTCGAGGCCGTCGAGGAACATCGAGTCCTGCACCCGGCCATGGCCCATGCGGTAGCCGGCACGGGCGCGGTCCAGCAGGTAAGGCGCGTTGGACATGCTTTCCATGCCACCGGCGACCACGACGTCGGCACTGCCCGCCACCAGCATGTCATGGGCCAGAATCGCCGCTTCCATGCCGGAACCGCACATCTTGTTCAGGGTGGTGCAGCGGGTCGATTTATCCAGCCCCGCGCCCAGCGCCGCCTGGCGCGCAGGGGCCTGGCCAAGGCCTGCCGGCAGCACGCAGCCGAACAACACCTCGTCGACGGATTCACTGGCAACGCCGGCACGTTCGACGGCGGCCTTGATGGCGGCCGCACCGAGTTGCGGCGCGGTCAGGCTTTTCAGTTCGCCCTGGAAGCCACCCATCGGGGTGCGGACGGCGCTGACGATAACGATTGGATCGTTGGAAATAGTCATGACAAATCCTCCTTACTTCGCGGCCATGCGCAAGGCACCGTCGAGACGGATCACCTCGCCGTTGAGCATGCTGTTTTCAATAATATGCTTGACCAGCCCGGCATACTCGCCCGGTTTGCCCAAACGCGGCGGGAATGGCACGCCAGCGGCCAGGGAATCGCGGACTTCCTGGGTCATGCCGGCCATCATCGGCGTCTCGAAGATGCCTGGGGCGATCGTCATGACACGGATGCCGAAACGCGCCAGTTCGCGGGCCGCCGGCAAGGTCAGGCTGACAATCGCACCCTTGGACGCCGCGTAAGCCGCCTGGCCGATCTGACCGTCGTAAGCCGCGGCAGACGCGGTGTTGATGATCACGCCGCGCTCGCCATCGGCATCCGCTTCGGTCTCGGCAATCGCCGCTGCCGCAAGACGCAGCATGTTGAAGCTGCCGATCAGGTTGACGTTGATCACCTGGCTGAAACTGGCCAGCGCGTGTGGACCATTCTTGCCGAGAATCTTCTCGCCACGCACGATGCCGGCGCAATTGACCAGACCATTGAGGCCGCCAAAGGCCTTGACCGTCGCCTGCACGGCGGCTTCGGCCGCCGCTTCGTTGCTGATGTCCGCCACCACGCTGTGCGCGCCAAGGCGCTGGGCCTGGGCTGCAACGGCTTCGGCGTTCATGTCCACCAGCATCACTTTCGCGCCAGCAGCAACCAGCACCTCGGCGGTGGCAGCACCGAGGCCGGAAGCGCCACCGGTGACGATAAAAATCTTGTTCTCGATCTGCATCATTGTTTCCCTGGATTCAAGCTTGAAGGTTCTTCGCCGCAGCCTCTTGAGCCTTGGCGATTTCCTGGTTGCGCAAGATAAAGCGCTGCAATTTGCCGCTTGGGGTTTTCGGCAATTCGCTGACAAATTCGATTTCACGAGGGTACGAGTGCGCCGCCAGGCGCTTGCGCACGTGTTGGCGCAGCTCTTCGGCCAACTCGGGGGCGGCGCGGTATTGCGCGCTGAGCACGACGAAGGCCTTGACCAGTTCGGTGCGCTCCGGATCGGGCTTGCCGACCACGGCAGCCTCGACCACGGCCGGGTGTTCGATCAGCGCACTTTCCACGTCGAACGGGCCAACCCGGTAGCCGGAGGTGGTGATCACGTCATCGCTGCGACCGACGAAGCTGATGCTGCCGTCCGGGTTCCACTCGACGGTGTCGCCACTCAGGTAATAGTTGCCGACAAAGGCCTTGGTCGGCCCGCCTTCGTAGCCGGCGAACCAGCACATCGGCGACTGGCTGCGGTCGATGGCCAGGATGCCCGGCTGGCCAACGCCGAGTTCCTTGTACTCGTCGTCCAGCACCACGATGCGGTGGCCCGGCGAGGCAAAACCGGCGGCGCCCATGTGAATCGGGTGCTCAAGGCCGTGGTGGTTGCACAGCACCATGCCCAGTTCGGTCTGCCCGTAGTGGTCGTGGATGACCACGCCGAGGTTGTCGGCGAACCAGCGGATCACTTCCGGGTTCAGCGGCTCGCCGGCACTACTGACGATGCGCAGCTTGCCCTTGATCGATTTGGCGAATTCATCGCCGCCGGCAATCAGCAAGCGGTAGGCCGTCGGCGAACCGGTGAGGTTGGTGATCCCGTACTTGTTGATTACCCGGCAGGTGCTTTCGAGGGTGAACGGACCATCGTAAAAGGTGATCGGATGGCCCATGGCCATTGGCCCGGTGACACCGAAATAAATACCGTAGGCCCAACCCGGGTCGGCGACGTTCCAGAACGCGTCTTCCGGGCGCAGATCCACCGCATCGCGGGTGTAGCTCTGGAACGCAACGATGGCCTTGAGCGGCACCGAAAGCGCTTTCGACGGGCCGGTGGTGCCCGAGGTGAACATCAGCAGGAACGGATCTTCGCCGGTCAGCAGCACCGGTTCACAGTCGGCGGAATAATTGGCCAGTTCGGCCCAGAAACTGGAATCGCCACGCACCAGGCCCTGCCCTTTGGCGCCGGTGACGGTCACCGTGGTCGGGCAATCGGCGACTTCGGCGAGTTTCGACCGGTTCACCGCATCGGTTACCACCACTTTGGCGCCAGAGCTGCTCAGGCGATGCTCGATGGCCTTGGGGCCGAACGCGGTAAACAGCGGTTGATACACCGCGCCGATGCGCCAGGTGGCGAACACGGTGATCAACAGTTCGATATTGCGTGGCAACAGGCCGGCCACCTTGTCGCCCTTCTTCACGCCCTGGGCCAGCAGGTAGTTGGCGAAACGCGCGGCCTTGTCCTGCAAGTCGGTGAAGGTGTACGTCGCACCGGTGCCGTCGCGTCCTTCCCAGAACAGCGCGATGCGGCCCGGCAAGGCATGCCGGTCACAGCATTCGACGCAGGCGTTGAGGGCCGTCAAATCGCCCGCGAGTGCGGCATCGACGGTGTGCTGATAGTTGAACTGAGAAGTAGCAGACAAGTAATCGCGCATTGCCAGAATCCCTCTGTGTTTTTTATTGGGTTGGGGGAACCGTAATCAACAGGGAAATACTCGCTCTGCGCGGGTTACCGGGCAATGGTCAAAGCTATCAAGTTGTCTGACTGCTTTGGCCAAAGCCCGCAGGGTATCAAGCGATGAAGCGCACCCCGGGTTTGGCGCGCTCGTCCACGGTCAGTTCGAACACATCCGGCCGGGCATAGTGGCCGACCACGTCAAAATCGTAGCGGGCACGTACCAGGTCGTCCGTGTCGATTTGCGCGGTGAGCAGCCCGGCGCTGTCGCGCAGAGGTCCTGCGAGGATGTCGCCCATGGGACCGACGATCACGCTGCCGCCGGCGATCAACGGCCGATCCGCCGGCCAGTTGGCGATGTCCAGGCCCAAGGCCTGGGGCGATGCCTGGACCTGACAGGCACTGACCACGAAGCAGCGCCCTTCATGAGCGATGTGACGCATGCTGACTTGCCACATCTCCCGCTCGTCCACGGTCGGCGCGCACCACACCTCCACGCCCTTGGCGTACATCGCCGTGCGCAGCAGCGGCATCATGTTTTCCCAGCACACCAGCGCACCGACGCGCCCGACCTGGCTGTCGATCACCGGCAAGGTCGAACCATCGCCCTTGCCCCAGATCAGCCGTTCGGTGCCGGTGGGCATCAGTTTGCGGTGTTTGGCCAGCAGCCCGGCCTGCGGATCGAAGTACAGCGCGGTGCAGTACAAGGTGCTGCCGGCGCGCTCGATCACGCCGATCACCAGATTGGCTGCGGTGCGTGCGGACAGCGCCGCCAGTGCCTCGGTTTCTGCGCCGGGTACGTCGATGGCATTGGCAAAATAACGGGCAAAGGCTTCGCGCCCTTGCGGCAGGCGATAGCCCAATTGGGTGCCAAAGCCCTCGCCTTTGGGATAACCGCCCAGCAGCGCTTCCGGCATCACCACCAACCCGGCGCCGGATTCGATGATCGCGTTTTCATAGGACAGGATCTGTTCCAGGGTTTCAGCCTTGCCACCGGGCAAGGCGCCGATTTGCAGAGCCGCAACGATTGATTTGGGCATCTCGGAAACTCCATTCGCATCAGGTGTTGATCATTCTCCGGCGTCAGGCAATCATCAATAAAGACCGATTCGCTGCTGAATGATATGAGCCAAATGAATATCACCGATGTCGACCTCAACCTGCTCAAAGTCTTCGAAGCACTGCACGAAGAGTCCAGCGCCAGCCGCGCCGCATTGCGCCTGAGCGTGACGCAATCGGCCGTCAGCGCGGCCTTGCGTCGGTTGCGCGAGGTGTATGGCGATCAGCTGTTCGTGCGCACTGGAAGAGGCCTGGCCCCCTCGCTCAAGGCCAATCAGCTCAAACCGGTGGTCAGCGATGCCCTGAACAAATGCCGGCAGAGTCTGGCGATGGTCGATCCGGCCGCGCAACAGTACGAAGGTCGCTCGGTCACCGTGGGAATGTCGGATGATTTCGAAATTGCCTACGGCCGGCGGCTGATCGAAGAAATCGCCCGGTGCGCGCCGAAACTGCGGCTGATTTTCCGCCAGACCCACAGCCAGATCGTCGCCCAGGCGTTGATGGAGCGCAGCATTGACCTGGCGATCACCGCGGGCGGGTTTGCCGAGCGGCTACTCAGCCGTCAGGTGCTGGGGGAAGGTGGTTATCTGTGCCTGGTGGACCCGTCGAGCCTGGTCGAGGGCCAGCAGAGCATCGGTCTTGAGGAGTTTGTGGCACGCGAACACATTCTGGTGTCGTCCGGCGGTTTTATCGGGATTACCGATGAAGGATTGGCGGCGCTGGGGCTGAGTCGGCGGGTGTGCGCCTCGACCACGCATTTTGCCGCGTTGCCACATTTGCTCAAAGGCAGCCGGGCCGTGGCAACCATTCCGGCCCATGCCGCCCAAAGCATCGCAACGCTCAGCGGGCTGGCGCTGCTGCCCTGCCCCTTGGCCTTGCCGCGCTACCCGATCGAACTGGGCTGGCGGACCAGCACCCAGCTCGACCCGGTGGTGTTGAAAGTGCGCGAGGCGATTGTCAGGAGTTTCGCCTGACAGCCGATGTTATTTGTTGGCCGCCATCAGGCGATTGACTTCACTGCGCACCATGTTGGCGTATTCCGGGGGCGACATGCCATCCAGTTCGGCGCGCACCCATTCCGCCCACTTGCCTTTGCGCTTGGCCCGTTCGCCGAACAACCGCGCGGCCTCACCCTTGGCTTTGCCCAGGTTGTTTTGCCAGAGTTCGAACAGACGGGATTTCTCGTCTTCAAGCGCAGCGCGCTCGGCGAGGGGTTTGTCGGCCAGATTGAAGCTCATGGGAATTTCCTGCTGCGTAAAATAGGCGACATCTTACACTGTAGGACGAAATGTCCTGCGCCGGTTTTTCAGCAAGATGGCCTACCCGGGCAAAACAGCTGCAACTTTTCCGACGACGGCAGACTCCATTGTTCACTGTCCACCTACCTGCAAGGAGTACTTCAATGGCCCGCAAAACCGCCGCGCAAGCCGCCGAAGATCAAATCAAGGATCAAGCGTTCAGCGAGCTTCAATCGCTGATCGAAGAGTCGGAAAAGCTGCTCAAAAGCAGCGCCTCACTGGTCGGGGAAGAAGCGGAGACCCTTCACGGACAAATCGCCCTGAAACTCCAGCAGGCCAGGGATTCGGTGAGCAGCGTACGCGACCGCACCCTGCCCGCGGTCGAGGCCACTGAAACCTATATCGGCGGGCATCCATGGCAAACCGTGGCGATTTCCGCCGGGTTTGGTTTGGTGGTGGGGTTGTTGCTGGGGCGTCGCTAAGCATTCCGATCAAACACCGTAAACCCTGTGGGAGCGAGCCTGCTCGCGAAGAGGTCGTGTCAGTCAATATCCATGTTGATTGATACACCGCTTTCGTCGGAACGCCGCCCGGAGCCGGCTCGCTCCCACAGGTTCTACAGCACCTGCTGACAGAATCAGTCCCCCGCCAACTCCCGCAGATTCGCCAGCGTCCGGGCATCCAGTTCAATGCCATTGGCCAGCGACTTGGCGCGCTGATGATGACGCCGATCCCCCGGCAAACGCTTCAGGCCGACACCGTGCATCTGCCGCACCAGTTCCTGGCTGCGTTCGGCAAAGCTTTGCCCCGCCGCTTTGCCCGGATCGATCACGATAAGCAATTGGCCAGTCCAGGGGGTCTTGGCGCCAGGGTGGTCCTTCCAGTCGAACTCGAAGGAAAAATTGCCGCCGGTCAGTGCCGCCGCAAGCAACTCGACCATCATCGACAACGCCGAGCCCTTGTGCCCGCCAAACGGCAGCAACGCGCCGCCCTCAAGAATCGCCTTCGGGTCTGTGGTCGGCTGGCCGAGGCTGTCCACGCCCATCCCTGCCGGCAAGCGTTCACCCTCGCGGGCGGCAATTTGCACATCACCATGGGCAATGGCACTGGTGGCCAGGTCGAAGACAATAGGCTCGCCACCGGCTCGCGGGGCAGCAAAGGCAATCGGGTTGGTGCCGAACAGCGGCCGGTCGGCGCCGTGGGGCACCACGCAGGTCATGCTGTTGACCACGCTCAATGCCACGAGGCCTTCATCCGCGAAGGGTTCGACATCCGGCCACAAGGCCGCGAAATGGTGTGAGTTACGGATCGCCAGCACCGCGATGCCGGCACTTCGGGCTTTCTGCACCAGCAGCTCGCGTGCCGCCGCCAGGGCCGGTTGCGCAAAACCGTTATTGGCGTCGACCCGCACAAACCCTGAAGCCACATCTTCGACCACCGGAACGGCCTGGCCATTGACCCAGCCGCTTTGCAGCGTCGAAACATAACCGGGAATGCGGAATACCCCGTGACTGTGCGCGCCGTCGCGCTCGGCACCGGCGCAGTTTTGCGCCAGCACCCGGGCAACCTCGGCCGACGTGCCGTGACGCAGAAATATCTTCTCCAGCAAAGCGCTCAGCGCTTCGAATGACAGGTGTGACGGGACCGCGGTAGAGGCGTGATCGTGTGGCGCAGACATCTGAAGCTCCAGACTAATTATTGGAGGGAACAACAGCGTACAAAGACCCGCCGATTAACAACGCGCGGCATGCGACCTGTCAACCTTTCGCTCAGGGTCGATGAGGTATATCCCTGTCACGAATGTCCACGCCCCGTGCGTTATCTATTTACCACCTGCGCCAACGCACCGGCTTTTAGTCTCGAAGCTCAATCCACAGGCGCCTTTGAGTGGCACCTTGAACGAGACTCGACGATGTCTACACCAGTAACTCCGCTGTTTTTCCCCGAGGCGCTGACGTCGCGCGGCCTCTGGAAAGAACTTGGCAAAACCCACGGCCTGACGCAAAAGGACTTCGAATGGTTCAGCCAAATCGAACTGGCCACCCAGGCACTGCGTGATGAGCAGACGCCGCCCATGCTGGCGAAGAAAATCCTGCTGAAAATCCAGGGCCTGGAACCCGTGGCGCTGGCTGGCAGCTTTGTGCTGACCGCGACGCCCGAAGACAATGGCATGATTCTCTACACCCCGTACGCCGGAATCAAAAAATTCGCCAACCGTACCGCCCTGACCAAACAACTGGTGACGCAACTCAAGGCGGCCAGCGAAGACGACGACCTGCTGGCCTTCATGGCGCTGTCTCAACGCAAGACCGTGGTGGACGCCGCCGACATCGAACTGGACTTTCAAACCATCGACGGCGACGTGTTCGAAGACCAGCGCGACACCCTCTCCACCCATCAGCAACTCAACGACCAGGCCCTGCTCGACGAATTGAAAGCGCTGCCGTCCCTGACCTCGCTGCTCGACACATTACTGAATCAGAAGCTGGCGGCGTCGTTTCCCGGTCTGGATCAGAGCCAGAGCCAAGTGAACTTCTACCAGGCAACAACGCCAGAGAATGCTGACGAAAGCCATCCGGCGCGACGCTGGGTCAACTCCCTGTCCCTGAGTGAGGCCGTCCTCCTGCACTATCGCCATCAGCGTTGGCCAGCCGGGTCTTCCCCTGAGTTTTCCCATCCGAAAAAGTCCCCGGCAAAAACCGACCAGCCACTCTGGGAGGCAGGCGTCACGACGATCTCGCGCCAACTGATCAGCCTGCTGGTCGGGCAGCTCGAAGGTTTCTGGGTTGCGCCGAGCGCCGATGGCGCATCGCGTCGCCAGCTCTTCGGCCAGGCCATCGCCGATCAGGCGCGAGTGCAACTGCTGCTCAAGCGCGAAGCCGAGATCATCACCCCTGAGCAAAGCCAGGATTTGCACGCGTTGATCTCGACGGCTAGCCGGACGAACGAATCGATGTCCGTCGAAACCGTGCGCCTGTGGGAGTACCAGGCCAACTATGTGGAGTTGGCCGGCTCACTGATGGTCAGCGCCAGCAATGCGTTTCTCTACACGCCCACCGCAGGCCTGCAGGTGCTCAAGGACTATCAGGACTTGCGCGATACGGTGCTGAGCAAGTTCAGCGCAGCCGGTCACGAGGATGAGTTCTACGGCCTGCTGAGCCTGGAGGAGCGCCAGTGTTTCATTGGTTTTGACCGGCCGAATGTGACCGGCGAAGTGATTTCCGGCGAGATCTTCCCCAAGCTCTTCGACCGGATCATCGGCAAGCAACTGCAGAACCTGGAATATGCCCTGCAAGTGTTCCGTCACAGTGACGGCAGCGTGGACATCCATGCTCTGTTCGACAAGGCGCTGGATATCCGCTCGATGATCAGCGAGCGCCTGCTGATACTGACTACCGACGAACGCTGGAGCACGCGGCCCGTGTTATCCGGCGATCAGCGTCCCTCAACTGTGCTGGCCGATACGGTGGAGACTTTCGTCAAGACCTTCAGCGACATCGAAACACAGATCAACGCAGATTTCGCAGCACAACCGGTCGCTTCTCTGGCCTTGCAACGGGTCTATCTGGAAAACATCAAACCCCGCCTGACCCATGCACTGTCCGTTGGCCTGCGTGGCGAAGCCAGCCTGCGGGTACTCGACTCGACGCTGCGGGATGCGGATCGGGACATTGTCGACACGGTATTCAATCCGGACCAGACCGACCGGCTAAACCGTCCGTCCCTCAAGGGCTTCCGACCCGATGCCTACTCATTGACGCTGGAGTGCTCCGGCCAGGAGGATGTCCTGCCTCTGGCCCATTGCCTACTGTTGACCGAGCGTGGCGGACTCGACCCCTCGCATTCCGGCCGGACGATCCTGTGGACACCCGCCGAGGGCCTGGAAGTCTTTGACACCATCAATCGTGCACGGCTGGAACTGAACCGGCGCCTGCTCGAACCGCAACAACGCCTGGCGTTGCTGGAAAACCTGACCCCGACCCAACGCATCTTTCACCAGCGCTACTCATTGGGTCCGCTGCGGCTGATTGAAGGACCTGCATTGGAGCGGGTCGCGCAATCGTCCATCGAGCACTTTTTGGCTCGCTACGAACACGTACGCACTTTCGATCTGAGCGACACGAAGAAGAAAAAAGCCCTTAAAGCCCTGACCACAACGGTGCTCAACACCAACCTGCGAAGAGCCACGTCGATCGCCCGGGCGATCAGCCAACAGCAGTCCCTGCCCGCCTGGCTGGGAATGGCTCCGCAGCAAGAGCAGCGACTGCACCTTGAACTGCTGGAGCAATACCGCAACAGCGTTGTTGAGGACAAAGACTATTTACACGGGATCAAACCCCTCAAGTCGTATGTGCATGAAACACTGAAATCGTTGCTCGCCAGCCGCTTCCCCGCCACAGCGCTGGACCCTGACAATATTGAAATCACCCCGAACCTGGCCCTGGTCGGCCCCGCCCGGACCCTCACCGAGTTCGCCTTGCACCACGTCAACATTGCGCAAGGCACCGGGTTCAAGGTCGGGTCGGCAACCACTCAATCGCTGCCCCGGGGTCTGGACCAGGCGGCTGTCCGCCAACTGTTGCTGTCATTGGACATTGCGCAGAACTACGCCAAACAGGTCACGGACAGCTTGTCGAATCAAGCGGCCGACGTCGAAAGCAGGGTGTTGCGCTTCGCCAAACAACTGCCCTGGCAACTGCTGCAACACGCCCACGAACTGAAACTGCAGCAGCGACTGTCCGACAGTGCTTTCGATTTGCTTCGGCAAGTATTCGACATGCCGGACGCCATCGCCCGGGCGGCCGTAGAAGGCGCACACGCCATTGCCCGACCACTGGAACTGCTCAAGACAAGCGGTACCTCCGCCGTCAAGGCGCTGGGCCTGTACCTGGTGGGTCCCGGCGAAGGCAAGGCAGGCCCGCAAATCCTCTATGCCCCCTACCACCCCGGTGGCTCACCGTTCGTTGAGTTTGATAATGAGGCCAGCATTGTCTCGGCGCTCAACACACCGGGGCCATTGCAGGACATGTTGCTCCGTCGCCTGCCGGACAGTCAGCAAACCGTGTTTCGCAACCTGTTCAAGTCCACCGTCGGCCAATCGAGCGAAATCACCCTTGCGTCCAACCCCATCGGTGGCAACCTGCTCACTCATTTGTTCCATGACAACACTAATCTGCTGGTGAAGATGCTCGGCAGCCAGGCAAACGCTACCGCTCAGTCTGACTGGGAGGCCGTTAAACACCTGTTCGGCTCCGGCATCGAGCGCATCTCAGGCCTGCTGCCGGGCAAACTCGCGTATGTGCAGTTTCTCTGGAAGGCCTACAAGGACGCCCTGAATTCGGCCGAAAACCTGCAGGACCATCACTGGGGGAAGGCAATGCGCGACTTTATCGCCGGGGCGGCGCAAATCGTGTCGTTGGGCCGGTTATCGCTTGAAGGATGGGTCGATACCGCCGAGGCAACCGGCGAAGCCGTTGCGCAACCGGTTGTCACCCCCGTGATCACGCAACCCTGGTCACAGGCCCGGTCGACAGCACCGCTGCGCACGCGGCTGCAACCGTTCGAAACATCGGTCGAGCTCAAGGACCTGACGAAAAGCAGCACGGACGGCACCTACCTTGAAACAGCCAGCAAGAAATCCTTCGCCGCCATTGCCGGCAAGGTCTACGGCGTAAACAAGATCGGGGCTGTCTGGAAAATAATCAAAGGGGAAGAAGAAGGCCCCGTGTTACAGGCGGCATCCGACAAGCAACTGGTGATCGACCCGGACACCCATACCGTGCACTTCGGCAAAGCCGTCTCGAAAATGCACAACCAGTTTGCCTATGCCCATGCCGCCCAGGAGGTGCTGAACATCAAGGCCCGGGGGATGGAAGAAATCCGCGCAAAACATCCCGAAAAAGCCCACATGATCGTGCAGGCCATCGACTTGGCGCGCTTTTACGCGTTCAACAGCCTGCACAACCTGGTACAGCTCAGGAAACTCGTCCCGGGCACACGGCTCGATACCTTTCTCAAACACTTCTTTGATGTTGGCCAGGTCGACAAAGCACTGATCGACAAAATCAAACAAGCCATCGTTCCCATCTGCAACGCGCTGGTCGATCCCGATGAAGACTTGATGAACTCGCAACGCTTTATTGTGGGTTCAAACCGGGACCCGAGGGACAACCTCATCGCGTTTGTCCTGGACAAGGATCAACAGCGCAATGTGCATTTCACCGAAAGGTTCTTCGATCAACAGCTCGACTGGTACAAATCCGGTTTAACCCAACCCTTCGATGTCGACGGCCACAGCCAGGCCGCCACGCTGATACACGAGTTCGCTCATATGTTTTCCGAGGCCGTGGACATTGCACCCCTTGAGGCCAGGCGGCCGTTCAGCGATCTGGTTTCGTCGATCACCGCCTATGGCGCAGAAAGGAAACAGACTCAGCTGGACTTCCAGCGAAAAGCCTTGTCGATGGAAACGCCCAAGGAGGAACTGTTCGCACGCTGGAACAATGGGCTGCAATCGTGGATCAGCCTGGATTCGATTGCGGATTCTTACCATATCGGCAAGGCTATCCTGCGGCTGACTGGCAGCAAGACCATGGAAAAGGCACGGGAAGCTTTTTTAAACGTGCAGGATTCGAAGTTCCGAATCGACGTCATTTTGCACAATGCAGACTCGATCGCCTTTTTGATCTGCGAAATGGGCCGGCAACTGGACCCGGTACCGGTCGCTACGACCTCTGAAACCTGATCCTGGCGTAATAACGCGCAGATTCCCGGATCTGCGCTGCACAGCGGTGTTTGTTTTGATCTTTTTTTCACGCGCCCTATGGATACTGCTACCCGACAGCAGGTGTTTCAGAGGCCAGACGTTGAAAAAAAATTACCCATTGATGGTTAAATGCCATGACTGATGTTCTCGCAGACTTCCCCCAAGGTTAGAATGCAGGAAATCAGGAAGGGCCAATGACCGACCACACGCTTTCGGAAGCCGAATACGACGCCATCACCGACGCCGCCGCGCATTGGTGCATGCGTCTGCACGCCAGTGACTGTACCGAGCAAGAACGCCAGGCGTTCGAGCAATGGCGTGATGCGCATCCGCTCCATGCCTTCGAGTACGAAGCGATGCTGGAGATCTGGGATGTCGCTGGCGACTTACCCCGTCCCGAACCTGTGGTGCCGCTGGTTCGCACCCAACCCGTAAACCCGTGGCGCCGCCTGGCTATTGCAGCGGCGGTGTGCGCCCTGGCAGTGCCTTTGGCCGGTTATGGCGGCTGGCACCTGGGCTGGGTTCCGAACGCGTACCAGCATTTCGAAGCGTCCGACAATGTTCGAACGGTCACCTTGAAGGACGGCAGCCAGGTGGAACTGAACCTGGGCAGCGAGCTGACCTACAGCAACTACAAGGATCAGCGACGAGTCACGCTGGAAAAAGGCGAAGCGTTCTTCTGGGTCAGCCATGACACCCGTCATCCGTTTGTGGTCAAGGCGGCCGAAGGCCGGATTCGCGTGACCGGCACCCAATTCAACGTCTGGATGTATGAAGACCAGGTCAAGGTCAATCTGATCGAGGGTTCGGTACTGGTCAGCAGCAACGCCGACCTGCAAGGCGACGGTTTGCGCCTTGGCCCGGCGATGCAGGCCAGTTATCGCCACGGCGACTTCATCCCCCGCATCAGCCAGACCTATGACAATGACAGCTCGCTGGCCTGGCGCCAGGGCAAGCTGGTGCTCGACGATCTGGCCCTGAGCGATGCGCTGCCCTTGATCAATCGCTACCTGGACAAACCGTTGATGGTGGCTGACCACAGCACCGGCTCGATCCATATCGGCGGCATCTACAACATCAAAGAGATCAACGGCCTGGTGAAGTCCTTGCCGCGGGTCCTGCCGGTCTACCTGACCCGCAACCAGAACGGCAATCTGGTGGTCAACGCAATTCCGCAAAAGTCCCCAAAAAGCTGAAAAGGCCGCCACCCTTGCGGGGTGCGGCCTTCAGCGCTCATGCAAAACTCCACTACTTTACTGCGCGGCCACCTTTGCATCCTGCTGACGGATCGTCTGCACCTGATAGTCCGGATCGGACAGGATCTGTTGCTCGGTGAAAGGCAGCACGCTCCATTGCTTCCTGGAGAATGCCTGTGTCTGGTCCCGTGAGTACTTCGAGGCCGGATCGCTGGACAACGAGAACGCCAGCAGCCCTTTGGCCTGCGGTCCGTTTTCGTCAAAAGTCACCACTTGCAGGTAACTCGTGCCGCTGACCACTTCGCGCTTGCCATCGCTGCGCGGCACGCTCTGGATGGCGTTATAGACCCCCAGCGTACCCGGTCCACCGTGGATCGGCGTCTGTTGTCCGCCGCTGCTGACCACCTGGATATCGCCCCAACGGCTGTCGGGTTTCAGTCCTGATGCCTTGACCAGTTCAGCCGAAGCCAGCATCGCTGCCCGTAGCGCCTTCGCCACTTGCGGTTGATCGACTGCCAGTCCACGCGGCGTATGTAGCGGGTCCTGCGGATCGAATGCCACGCGCCATACGTCCGGCACTGGCTCCAACGCCTCCATGACATTCTGGAAGTGCACAAAGCCCAGACCGCTGCTCAGGTTTGCATTGCGGTCCCAGGCCTTGAGGCTGGCGCACAGTGGCGTGAGCGCTTTGGCATCGGCACCGAGATCCGCCGCGCAGAACTGCAGCAGATCCGGCATCACAAGATTCGCCTGATAAACCTGATCGTCCATGACCATGCGCTGCAAGTCCGCTGCCCCGACCTTGCCGGCCTGGGCCAGCGTGTTCAAACGGTCCAGGGCAAAGCGTGAACGCAGCCCCAATGGCTGGCTGTCCTGGCTGATCAATGGCGAATAGCCGGTCAGCGGTTGCGCCGGGTTGGCCATCCATGCCGAGTCGTTGGCGTGCTGGACAAAATCCTTGCGCAGCAATTGCGGCAACTTGTCCGCTGCATAGATACCCTGTTGTGGCGCCTGCGGGTCGATGTCCCAGGCACAGGCGCTGTTGGAGCCGTCGAGAATGATCATCTGCAAGCCAACTCGCGGATCGCTGCATTGCACCAGCTTGTCGACGCTGACGTTGGGCACCACCGAGAGGTTCATGTACAGCGTCTGCCCCTGATCGTCCGCCGCCAGCGTGTTGACCCACGGAATGCCCTGGATCTTGTGCACCGAGGCCTGGAAATCCTTGAGGTTTTCAGCGCGGTTCATCGCGTACCACTGCTGCAGAACGCGGTCGTTATCCAGATTGGCGTCGCGCAGACTAAAGGCGAACTGACGATCCCAATCCAGTTTTCCCGGCCATTGCACCACCGGACCGAATTTCGAGCTGTAGACCACATGTGAAATCGCCTGGACCTGCCCGTCCGCCTGCCTGACGTTGACGGTCACAGTCTGCTTGTCCATCGGCAAGGACTGACCGTCGAGCAGGTAACGGGTCGAATCCTTGGGATCGAGTTGCAGGCGATACAGCGTGAAATGCCTGGACGAATCCACTGTGTGGGTCCAGGCCAGATGTTGATTGAAACCGATGTTGATCAGCGGCAGGCCGGGCAACGCCGCGCCCATCACGTCCAGTTTGCCGGGAATGGTCAGGTGCATCTGGTAAAAGCGCATGCCGCCCACCCACGGAAAGTGCGGATTGGCCAGCAACATGCCGCGTCCGTTGAAGGAACGCTCACTCCCGACCGCGACGGCGTTGCTGCCCCGGTCCAGGGCGAAGCGCTGCATCCGCGTGTCGGCCACCTGGAACGCTGGCTGTGCACTCAACGCCTGGGCCGCGGCTTTGGGTGGCGTGGCACCGGCCAGGGCTTCGGCAAACTGGCCGACGCCACCTTCGACCAACAGGCGCCGGGTCAGCTTGACCAGATCCGAGGGGGTGATGTCGCGCACCCAATCGCCCTGGCACTGCGGCGGCAAACCCTGGGCTCGACGCTCGCTCAAGGAGCGGTTGTACCCCGCCACATAGCCTTCGACCAACTCACGCACTGGCGGGGTCTGGGCCTGCCAGAAACCGGCGACGGCTTGCGGGGTGTTCAGCCAGGTGAAAAATACATCGCTGACCAGATTCTCCCGCTCCTCAACGGTGAACTGATCCGGTCCGAAATACCGCGAACGTTCACCGTTGACTGTAATGATCTCGTTGGCCAGCAGGCACAGGTTGTCCTGAGCATAGGCATAGCCGATGCCGTAGCCGAGCCCGCGCTCGTTGTCGGCGCGGATGTGCGGCACGCCGAAACCGGTTCGGCGGATGTCCGCGCTCGTTTGCGCAGGCGCACCACTCGCGCTCGCCGTAAGGCTCAGCCCCAGGCTCAACCCCAGAGTCACACCCGCCAGGCTCAACCTGGTTAACTGGCTGGAAATAATCACACTCGCTCCTGATCGAAAAAACGATGGCCACAGCTGCGCATATCCACGCGCACCGTGCCTCCCTGTAGGGACGAAGCTCACCACGAAAATTTAAGGAATTACTGCGCAACAACCCATGGTCTGACAGGTTGATCACGCGATGGCGACAAATTTTCTACATTCGAACCTTCATGATTCGGGCTGCTCATACGTCTAGTCCTGTAAGAGCGCCCATTTTTTCCTGATCAGGCTCTGAAAAGGAGTTTTGCAATGTACAACTCGCAACTGCCAACGGATGGCAGCAACGCGCCAAAGGGTACTTCCATGGGAGTCGGCGTATTCGAGCCGCGTACCGATCGCCGCCGCAACGAGCGGATAAGGATCCTGCTCAAAAGCTTTGGCCTGCGAACCAGCCTGATCCGCCTGAAAGTCATCGACGCCCTGCTGACGGCCGCCGAAAACGACCGCAGCCTTGGTGTGCGCGGCGTGCACAGCCAATTGCTGGACCTGGATATTCCCCTGTCCTTTCTCAGCGTGCGTGAAGTGCTAAAGCGCTTGTGCAGTGAAGGCGTGATTGTCCTCAATCCCGACAAGAGCTACAGCCTGCATCCCCAGGCTGCTGCCATTTTGCGCAACCGATGATCGTATGATCAGGGCTTGACCTTGCGGCGCATCACGCCATTGATGACCACCACGACCACCGCCACGCCAATGGCGATGTACTGGAACAGTTTTTCGCTGATGACGCCGGTGTTCTGCAACCAGGAAAGGCCAAACATGATCCCCAGCACCACCAGGGAGATCAGAATCGAGTATTTCAAACGTTGCGACTGAGTCATTGCGGGTTCCTGAATCTGAAAATGTATCCGGTTTGTATCGACACGCATGCCAAGCGCTTACCCTGTTTCGGGGATAAGCGGCTACAAGCGGGGTCTCATGTTACAGCCGATGAAGAGTTTTAGCTTCATTGCGGCGATAACCATGAGGACTTTCAGTAAGGGCCGCCGGCCCGCTCAATGAACCGGGCGGGCCGGGCAACATGGCCTCAGGCCTCGTCCGAGAGAATACTGCCTGGCCTCACCATGGGGCCGTTGCTCTTGCCGTAAGTTTCCAGGTTTTGCAGCACGTAGATCGCTTTTTTGAACTCGGGAACCAGGTAGTTGGCGTACTTGTTACCCTTCAGATTGTTATTCTGGATGTTCTCCAGTTGCGTGGCGAAATATTCCAGTGCATTGAACTTAGCGTCAGGGTCTTTGATGCCAAACCGGTCGAACTTGTCACCGGCATTGCTCAGCGTGACCGCCGTCACATCACTGATCAGGCCACGTTCTTTCAGAAAGACACTGAGACTGCCCATAGATTTGACTGAAACATTAGTAGGATCAAAACCCTTCATCTGCTTGCGCAATTTCATCTTGTCCATCTTGACTGTATCCAGTTCAACTGGATTGTCGCCCACCAGGTCAAGCATCTGCCTGACCTTGACGCTCTGGGGAACAGGCTTTGATCTGCTGACGGTATCTCGAACCAACAGGCCCGCTTTCGCGGTCCAGGCGCCGGTATATCCGATAGTCATTGAAAACTCCTTGTTTGGCCAAGTTAGGAGGTCAGGAGTATCGGCCGGAGCACTTGAGGCCACCAAACTTTAATTCAGAGCTTTAACAATTTTCGTACAATTAAGATACATACTGTAAAACTTCTTGTTTATTGGGTCTTGGCACATTAAAGAATGGTCCTTCAGACTTTTCTTACATAGCGGCTAGTTGGTTTTAATCAACACCGATACTTACCCTCGGCATTTCAACCTGACGATTTTGTAATGTGCCCCTCATCTGCCTGACAGCGATGATCTACCATTATCGAATGGCAGACCTTTGTAGCAATTCGAAACACTCCTTGAATGTCTGACCAATAAAAATGGTCAGAATGCGTTTTTTTGCCCGTTAGCCGAGACGAATCCCATGCGAAACCCTCTGCGTCTGATCGCCCTGAGCGCCCTGTTCATGTCCTCCCTGGCCCAGGCCGCCGACCTCATTCCGATCGAGGTTCATCGCGACGCCAACTGTGGCTGCTGCAAAAAATGGATCACCCATCTGGAGGCCAATGGCTTCAAGGTCGAAGACCACGTCGAAGCCAACATGAGTGAGTTCAAGCAACAGCACGGCGTGCCGCCGCGCCTGGCGTCGTGCCACACCGCGTTGATCAACGGCAAATTCGTTGAAGGTCATGTCCCGGCCGACCAGGTCCTGGCCTTGAGCAAGCGCGACGATCTGTTGGGCGTCGCTGCGCCCGGCATGCCCATGGGTTCGCCCGGCATGGAAATGGACGGCATGAGCGATGCCTATCAGGTCATCGGCCTGAAAAAGGACGGCACTGACGTGGTGGTTGCGGACTACCCCGCCCATTGATGTCCGGCGCGTACCTCGGGCTGTTTTTCGCGGCATTCGGTGCCGCCACGCTGCTGCCGTTGCAATCCGAAGCCGTGCTGGTCGGATTGCTGCTCAGCGACAGGTACTGGCTCTGGGCACTGCTGGCGGTGGCAACGTTTGGCAACGTTCTGGGGTCGCTGCTTAACTGGTGGCTGGGGCGCGGGATCGAGCGGTTCCGCGACCGACGCTGGTTTCCGGTGAGCCCCCGACACCTGGAAAAGGCCCGACTGCATTACCAACGCTACGGCCACTGGTCATTGCTACTCAGTTGGCTGCCGGTGCTCGGCGATCCGCTGACGCTGGTCGCCGGGGTCATGCGCGAGCCGCTGGGGCGCTTCCTGCTGATCGTCACCCTGGCCAAAGGTGCCCGCTACGGCGTGCTGGCCATGGCGACTCTGGGCTGGATGGGTTGAACCATCAAGGGCGGCGGTTGCCTGTGTTTAATGCCGCCCTAATCGAGTCGATCCAGCATCGGCGGATTTTCCATGGAGCTCTCCCATGTCGCGCCCCTTTTCCCGCTGGTTACCTGGCCTGCTGTTGACCGCCACCCTGCCCGTCATAGCCCACGCGGAAGGACCGGAATACGGTCCCGAGTTGCAGGGTTTCGACTACCCCTACACCCTCAAGCACTTCGCCTTTGAATCCCAGGGCCAATCCCTGCAAATGGGTTATATGGATGTCGCCGCCCACGGCAAGGCCAATGGTCGCAGCGTGGTGTTGATGCACGGCAAGAATTTCTGCGGTGCCACCTGGGACAGCTCGATCAAAGCCCTCAGCGACGCCGGCTATCGGGTCATCGCCCCGGACCAGATCGGCTTTTGCACCTCCAGCAAACCGGCGCACTATCAGTACAGTTTCCAGCAACTGGCGACGAACACCCAGCAATTGCTCAAGGCCCTGGGCATCCAGCAAGCCACTCTGCTGGGGCATTCCACCGGCGGCATGCTTGCCACTCGCTATGCCTTGCTATACCCCGAACAGGTCGAGCAACTGGCGCTGGTCAACCCCATCGGCCTGGAAGACTGGAAAGCCCTCGGCGTGCCCTACCGCACGGTTGACCAATGGTACGAGCGCGAACTCAAACTCAGCGCCGACGGTATCCGCAACTATGAACGCAGCACCTATTACGGCGGCCGCTGGAAGCCGGAATTCGATCGCTGGGTCGACATGCTCGCCGGCGTGAACAAAGGCCCGGGGCATACGCAAGTCGCGTGGAACTCGGCGCTGATCTACGACATGATCTTCACCCAACATGCTGCGTTGTGGGGTTTATCCTATCCGCCGCGTAACAGGCCGTCAATCGCTGACACAATCGGAGCCCTAGAGACAGACAAGCCCCCGTGTGGAACGGATACACGTCTGACCCTGTGGGACGAATTGAACACTTCAAAGGTCTGGTTCATCGTTGATTCACGCTGCTAGCAGTTGCCCCTTCCCTGCCTACCTAACGCCCGCAAACCACCGCATAGCCAAGCCCTGCCAGCCTTCCAACCATCGATTAATTTAAATTAGTTGACGACTTGGCACAGAATATGCTTGACAAACCCAAGTCTCGTGTTACAATAACCTATAGATAGAGATAAAAGTTTCTCTTCCAAGTTTCAAGGTTTGGACTTCGCTCCTGACCTTCTTCAAAGATTTCCACTCGACAGTGGATTCCATGCGTTTCCTCAACGCACGCCAACTCTCTTTTGGATTGGGAGAGTTACTTAGTTCCCGTTGGTGAATGGCGATACCAACAACTTATTCCCCTACTGCGCCTTCAGGCGGCAATCGGTTTGCTTATCTGCTTTTTCAAACTCCGATTATCGTAATAGGCACTATCAAGTGTGGTGATTGTCATGGAACGATGACAACAAGATTATGGGCCAGCGATGGCCCTTTTCTTGATCTCCACTACGACTGCGTGACAAACCAACCTAATCAATTTAAATCACCATTAAAAAGGAGGTACGCCCTCGAATGAAAATCGTAAAACCCTGCATGGAGTGTGGCACTCCATTTATCACAAGTCTTTGTACCGCTCTTTACTGCTCCAGCAAGTGCAGGAAGAGAGCCAACCGCAAAAAGAATAAGGAGACGAAAGACAATGCCAGCCAAAACTGAAACCTGCAATTACTGCCTAAGAAGCTATACAGCGTTTACATGCCGTAGCCAATACTGTCACGAGTATTGTCGAAAGGCAGCCGCTAGAAAGCGAAAGCGAGAAGCAGCAGCAACCCCACAACATAACCAATAAGGAAAAATCGTTCCATGCACAACACCACGATCAACGTAACAATCAAAATCAACATCCAGCCTTCTGTAATCGTTCCAATGAAAACCAGCGAGCAACTTGCAGAAGACTATAGAGCCTCTGTCATTGCTGAAGCCATTGAAAAAGGAGGCCAGTGATGTACATGGCATTCCTGATGATTCTAAGCAGTGCATCAATTGGCCTACTGAGCTTTTCCGCCACTCACTTCTTCAACACCACAACATTCTAATAGGAGATTTACATAATGAAACTTGAAATCCGTAAAGCAAACAAAACTGAACTCGCCGCTTATGTTGCTCAAGCAATCCAACTGGCCCGTGTTGGTGCTCCTTCGCATGAAGGAAGCGTTAACCCAACAGGCTCTTGTGTATTCTACAGCCGAACTACCCATGAAGCTCTTGAGAAGTACGCAGACCTGAAGGCTTTGGGTTGGGAACTAGAGCACACCATCCCAGCACTTACAAAAGGCTTGCTTGAGTTCACGGCTCGCAAATCAGAAGAATTGTTCCAAAAGGATATTCCACTGATCAGTGCAAAAGCTGAAGCCGCATACCAGCGTGAAATCGAACAACACAACGCAGCAGTAAAACGTCAAGAGCAACAAGAGGCTGAGGTAATGGCAGAGTTTGAACGTCGCGAAGCAGAACGTAAAGCTCAGCTTCTGGCTGAAGTTCGTGCTGATCTTTCTCAACAACAAAACCCAAGATTCAAACGTAGCGACGTTAACGGCTACCAATACAGTCGTTAACAAATCCTGGGGCCGTAGCGCCCCAACAACTTCCCAAGTCGCATACAGCACACCACCTACTTATTCAGGAGATACCACTGTGCAAGAACTACATCTGAAGCAACAACAATCTGAACTACTGGCTTTCATCTTTGCACTTTGCTCTGACAATCCAGATGAACGATCGATCGCAGAACTGGGAGCATTCGAACTCATGCAAGAGCTTGATGAATCCGTGCTTAACCTAGCGATTGAATGCTACGCATCGCTTAAAACCCACACTGAAGCTTACACAAAAGGAGGCCACTAATGACTAAAGAATTCAAACGACAATCCAACCGCCATCTTCACGCACTTTATGAAAGTGGAACTCAATACAGCATTTATCTCGTAGGACCACAAGTGGATATTGCTAACCTGACCCGACTCTTTCGACGCTTCCTAAAACAAAGGTTGGGTGTGCGTCCTAAGTTTCATCTGTTTTGGTTCAATACAGAATTCGGTCTATGCATTGCTATTAGCTCCACAATGCCTGTACGCAGAATCACTGATGACTTCTACAAAGACGCTGCAAGACTTGGCCATATTGAAGCAGCCCAACAACTCTACATTGGTGGCAACAAGGCAACACTAACGACGACACTTGCAACCATGACCAACCAATACCAACCACAGATTGGAATTCGTGCATTTGGTGGAAGTGTTGTAAGCCCTACAGCAGACCAATCAGCAGCCAGATCGCTGGCAAAGAGATAATCCATAATGAGTATCCAAGAAGAAATCGCACGTCTGACGGGCAAACTTGTATTTGATATTGAAAGCGGGCCACTGCATCGCTTCCAATCCTTGATGACCCGTAGCACAAAACAAATGGCACAGTTTGGAGCACAGTACAACAAGCTTGCTGCCAATATGTCAAAGTCTCTGAAGTTGAACGTTGATACTTCTGCAATTGATAAGGCCAAGGCCAAACTCAACAGTTCAATGAGTCGAGAGCATCGAGCAGAAATTGCTCTAGGCAATCAGAAACGCCAGACCTTTGCAGCAGAGCTATCACAACAGAAACTTCAGTTCGCCGGAACTAAAGAGCAAACTCGCCTAGTATCCCAGCTTGTTAAATCCCAACAGGAAGGCGCTGTAGTGGCCGCTAAGGCTCACGCAGTACAGATGCGAGCCAAAGGCATTACCAAGCAACAGCTCGCCTCACAGAACGCTCTAACAGCGTCTCTGACCAAGCAGGCCAGGTTAGAAGCTATTGCCGCCAAGACTCGTGCAACTACCCAAAAGGCCAGCAATGCACACTTGAAGTCGATGACCCAGATTCAACGTATTCAACAGGTAATGAATCAATCACAGACTACAGCCCAACAACGTGCTGCGAAGCACACTGTACAGTTGGCAAGTCTGCAACAAACGAATGCCAACAAGGCTGCAAACCAAGCTCAGAAAGATCAGAAGTTTCAATGGGCTCAAGCTCGCCAACAACAGTGGCAAGCAAACCAGAACGCCAGAAACTCACAAAGCTCCAGCGGCTTTGGTGCAATGGGCGGCCTGATGGCTCTAGGCGGTATTGGAGCTGCAATCGGTGCCCTCACTGCTGCCGCCAACATGATTGGCAATCGTATTCACGAACGTCAAGAAGGTGTGGAACAAGCTGAAGGCTTCAATAACGCTTTCATGTCGATCAGTAAGAACCCTGAAATCGTGAAGGCTTACCGTGATTCGTTCATTCACTCCCAGAATGAAAATGGTGGTGCAATCGATACTGATACAGCCAAAGACTTCAGAACGCTGGCGATCAACATGGCCGCTGCTGGCAAGACGCTTGACGAAATCACCAACACTTGGAACGTGCGTCAACAGGCTTTCAGTGTTGCCGGGACAAGCAAAGAAGACAACAAGGAGTTGAACAAACAACTTGGCCAGATGGCGAGCGATGGTACTGGTGCTGCTTCTGATGCCAACATCATCAACGATCGTATGCCGATGCTCACACCTTACGTTGTACGCGAGTACATGAAAGAGCATGGCATTACCGATTACAAGAAAGGCTTGGGTTCTTACAACAAAGACCTGAAGGGCGGTAAAGGCGTTAAGTTTGATTGGTATGATCAAGGCATGAAGAAGCTCGTTGCTGATAACGGCGAGTCGCTTGAACGTAACCGCAACAGCGTAGCGTCTGCTCAACAACGTGCTGACAACCAAGCCTATCTGAATACGAACAACATCAACTCTGATGCTGAACTATCTCAAGTAATCAAGGATCGTATCCAAAGTGAACGCGAATTGAATGAGGCAATGCAGCCGCTGAAGACCTCCCTTGCAAACTTCGATATTGCACTCACAGGCGTAATGACTGGCGCTCTTCGTATGATGGCGAACAAGAACGCTGATGGTAGCGAAAAGAGCGACCAACAGAAGACGCAAGAACGAATGACAACGGCTGATACTCCAGTCTCTCTAAGCATGGTTGGCACACACGACTATTCCAATGTTGATGGAAACTCCCAACATCAGGGCGGGCCTATTGGCGGTTTTTACAACTGGCTATTCAACGTTAAAGACAATCGGGATAGTTACAAAAAGCAAGCTGAAGACTTGTCAAGCCACTCGATTCCTATTAAGGATCAGAAAGAGACTCCATACAAGCAAGCTGTAATGCCGGGGGTCATGCCGCAATTTGGACTCAACATGGAGAACTGGCAGAAGCGGATTGGAGCCTTAGCCAAGCCAACTCCAAATATCAGTGACCAGAAAGAGACGCCATTCGCTCAGGCCGTAGTCCCAGGATTTTTGCCCCAACTTCAAATCGATATGGCGAACTGGCAGCAGCACGCCGACGCCTTCAGTCGAGTGCAAGAAGCTGGCAAGCCTGTTGATCCCACCAACCAACAACCCGCTGGCGTAATGGCACCAACAACCATTACTAACGCCCCTGTCGTCACAATTGAAGGTCCGAAAATCAACATTGAACTTCACGGCAAAGCTACTGAAGAAGATAGTGCATTGGTCATGGCCCACGTTACTCAGGAACTTGATAAACGTGACGCCAACCTTCCACAACTTGTAGATCGTGCGTTGGGCAACATCATTGGAAACAACCGCTCCACACAATCACAAGTTCGCCAATAAGGGGAGAGGCTTTGGCCTCCCGCCCTGCCCCCAAAGGAGACAACCACTATGGCCGATATGAAACTCGGTGTGGGTTGGCTCGGAACCATCTTCTTCCTTATCGTACTTTGTTTTGGAACTACCCTCTTCAATACCTCACTGATATATAGAGGCGACTCCAATACGCTACAGGAATCAACAACCTACACGGATCGTAGAATGGCGGAACAAAAGGTATACGTCGATCAAAGATCACTCGAACTTCGAGCGGAATACTTAGGCATTGCTCGCCAGCAATCCACAACCAACCGCCACCTGATCTTCTTAACTTGCACAGCAAAGAAGACTGTAACCGAATGCAAGAAAGAACAAGAAGAACTCGACCAACTCCAACAGCAAAGTCAGCAACTACCAAACCAATAACAAAAGGAACCAACACGAAAAATGACAGAACGTAAGGCCAAGCCAACACTCACCCTGAAAAATAAGCCAACACCAGAAGTGAAACCTGAAGAACTTCCAGCCAACCCCATTACAGCAATTGAAGTTGCTGAATGGGACTACACCCCTGAAGAAGACTTTCAACTACGTCAACGTAAACGACGTAAGGACAAGCATGTTGAGCAATACCGCAAAGAGGCTAAATGGCAGTGAGGACTTATAACACATATGATATGTACGGGCTCCTGCAAGGGCTTCTAGACGCTCTTGGCAAGCATGCCAATGCTATCCCACTGCAAGTACGCGTAGACCTCGCCACAGCGTTTATACGGGCTCTCCCAGAGTATGCCGACGATATACATGTTGAGCCCAAACAACGTGAACTTCCCCAACAACGAAGAGTACACAGAGAGCCGTCACCTGTAGCACCAAAACTTTCCCCACCCGGTGAAATGTTCGCTCACTGAGCCATCACATCAACCCCCAATTCAAAACAAGGAACCAACCAATGAACAACTTCACTGGACAACCGAATAACCCAGATGCACACCTAGTCGGGTATATCCCACCATTCAACAACCTGACTATGACTATCAACTTCACAGCTTGCCTTAACCTGCCAACCCGCAAAGCGATGGTCTACACGCTGCTTGAGCGTCACTTAGTTGATACGCATCTAAGCACTATTGATGCTGCTGGATGGACTGGCCCTTTGGCTGTTGAAGCTCAAGCCTTTCTTAATACCATTGCCCCCGGTGCAATCCTCACTTCCATTTGTAACGATGGCTACGTTAAATAAGGTAGTTCATCCGCCCTTCGCAATACTTCCCAATCAATGGAGAACCAATACATGAAGACTTGCACATGCCGCAATTGCGGTCACGTCTATGCAAAGGTTCGCGCTTCAGCATTCTGCTCTAGTTCGTGCCGCAAAGCTTACAACACAACCAACACAACCCATATTCCCCAAGCAATCCTGACAGGAGCTACAACTAATGACATCCACTACCAAAGCAGCCGTTAAACAAAAGACATGTAAGAACCCAGCTTGTAAGAAACGTTTCAGACCATCCGTAGCAACAGCAATATTCTGCACTCGCACTTGCAAAGATAAATGCTCGAACAAGTCCCGTCGTAAAGACCCAATTGAAAAAGCAATGAAGTGTGCGTTCTTCTATTTCCTGGCCCGCGAATGTATGCGTGCTGGAACGCTGGAAATCCTACGCGGCCACACAGTTGAAACTCTCTCCGCTCTTCACGAACTCTACAAAGCCAACATGCGTTACAACGGCTATGGTGATCGCAACGATTACGAGCTGTCACACATTGCCCCAGTTAAAGGTCACGCCTTCATCGGTCTTCTATACGCTGACAATCTTGTCCCTGCCCCTAAAGCTTTGAACCGTTCGCACGGGACAAAGTATTTTGGTCATGGTCGCTCTATCAGTCGTGCCACACTCGATACAAAGCATGCTGTAGACAAGATTGAAAAGGAATCTGACGTTGTTGCTCGTGTTCTCGCCTACCTTGGAAAGACAGTTGTTGTTGAAACAATCAAGGCGTGCAAAATCAAGCCTACGCAACGCTGCCAGCTAACGCAGTGGATCGCCAACCACTACGACGAAAGCAACCCTGAACACATGGCAGCCCTTCCAAACGTCGATATGCTTGAAACCCTGAAGACCAAGGAACTTCAGAACATCAAGACCCTGATGACTGGCAAAGACGCTAGCGGATACTCTATGTGCGAAGCCTCCCGCGTTGAAGTTGTAATGTCTCGTGAACTAACCCGCTTATCTGAAGTTCGTCCTGAACTCGCTGTCTACGCCTACGCCTTCGAAGACGCTATTGTCTCTCAACGCAATTCCAGTCTGTTTACCGAGCATCATGCACAGATGTTATTCGACGTGCTGCATGGTAAGCCGATTGCTGTTATGGCCGACACTCTTGAAATGGTAATTGCTGAAAACACCGAATACTTCATCAGCAACTACGCTCCCGGCAAACGAAGTGTTATCACTAACCCTGATACTCAGCGTTACTTCCTCCGAGATCGTAAGGATAAAGTTGCTGTCACGTCTCTAGCTGCATTCAAAGCGTCTTTTGTTGCCCCAGCTCGTGCTACGACTCTCTTTGAAGACTTCGCCATGATGCGTGGTGCCGTTGTTCCTGTTGCAATGAACCTCAACAGCGATACGCCATTCTGATTCACATTCTGTTGATACACATTCTGTAGATACACCCCGAAGCCCCGGCCCTTGATTGGCGTCCGGGGCTTTCTCGTATGCGAAGCAAACAAACGCACACACGGCTCTTAGGAGAGGATTTACTCCGACCCGATTCGCTACAGACCACGGTTTATAAGGGCTCCATCGATATTTCGTGTGCAGCAATCAGCGTGCAACGCATGCAAATCACCATGCAAACCGTCTGACACACCATCATTCAAGCAGCGATACAGTATATGCCTGCAAGCTCCTGTGATCACGTATAAGCAACGACAACCGAAAACGTACATCACGCATGCACTTTACACGCAAAACGCCTCATACGAGCTTACAGACGCCTTCTCGCCCATAGCACAGCCAGTATCGCAATAGAAGCCAACGGAATATCGAATTTGTCGCACTGGATGAAAATATTCCTGATTGGCAGGGTTGACAAATCAAGATTCCTGAGTATTTTAAAAAACTCTTAATGGGTAAATACAAAAGATTCTCATTAATATCAAGAGATGATCTGTAAGATCAAAATCAAAAGCTCTTGATTTTAAAGATCAAAAGCTCTTGCTCTTACAAAATCAAAATCTTGCTATTAAAGATCAAAATCAAAGAAGGGGTTATTACACCCCCATTATCTTGGTCTTTGACCACCAAACTCATTGACTATTCTTTTGTGTGCAAGGTCATGATCAACAACATACTTTGTTCCTGCTGGGGTAAGTTGAAGCATTTTCCCCTTCTGATAGCTGACGTAAGTGTGGATCAAAGAATTATTCTGAAGCTCATGAAGAGCATGATTGAAGTTCAATTGATCCATCCCAGCAAAATCAAAAATCTTCTTAACCGTGAGTGGCACCCCTGCATTGATTGCATTCGCAATGACTGTCAGTACATGCCTCTGCTCTTCTGCAACTTTCACTTCAGGCTTCAACATTGGCACTGGGGCTTCTGAAGCTTTTTCCTCGCGATAATGCACAAACTTTTTCCATGCAATGAAGCCGAGAGCTGCAATAAGCGCCACTACCAAATCAACTAACAGCAATCGTGGCACACCCACCGGTTCTAAATACCAAGCCGGGATCGTGCTAAGGAAGGTGAAGAACCTCCCGACCAATTCAGTTGGGTAATACTGATCAACAACCTTCCCTGCAAACAGTGCAGCGACCCCACAGACCGCACTCCAAATCAACGTCCAAAACTTGTCCATCCCTGCCTTCTCACTGACCGTTATCGGCCAATGATAGGCTCTTGGACTGATGGCGGGAAGATCATCACACGGACGTTCATAACCTGATAACAACCTGCCCATAACTAACTGAAACCCTTACCCGCTAATGGTTTCCTGATGACAATGCGCACCATCTAGGGACCAACCCCAGTGAATACGGGGGCTTGACTGCCTTTGTGCTAAGCCGGATCGCTTCTCCCACACCGATTACAGTTTTGTGCAAACCCGCATTCAATTCGACGCCCCACCTGAGCCTCAACCCTGACTTTCTAGATTCGTGCAACAACTTTTCAACGAAAGCGACGAATGGTATCTGTAGCACGTCAAATCCCCTAGCACATCGAAATCCGATGACCTGCACACCACCTTTTCCATTTGTCATTTGGCTGGACATCACAGTGTCATTTGCACTAACGGTCGTTCCCCCAATTGACAACTCGCTGTCTTTCTCCGTAAACTGCTTCCACACACAACGGAGAGCCACCATGAAAGTCGTCGCCTACATCCGAGTTTCTACCAAAGGCCAAGGCGACTCTGGTCTAGGATTGGAAGCTCAACGCGACTACATCACCCGTGCTGCTCAACAGAATGGCTGGGAAGTGGTTGGTGAATTCGTTGACGTTGTATCGGGCAAGCTGGCAATCGAGGATCGCCCTGAAGGTGCGAAAGCTTTGGCTCTGTGCAAGGAGCAAGACGCGCAGTTAGTTGTGGCAAAGCTGGATCGTCTGAGCCGTGACGTTCACCACATTGCAGGCTTGATGAAAACCACCAAGTTCAAAGTGGCAACCATGCCACAGGCCCAGACCTTCGAACTGCACCTGTACGCAGCACTGGCACAACAGGAACGCGAGTTCATTTCAGGTCGTACCCGTGAAGCTCTGGCAGCCCTTCAGAGCCGTGCTGACGCTGGTGATGCTGTAGCAGTGCAGAAGGTGAAGAACAGGTCTGACGCGCTCGCCAAGGGACGTGCAGTCGCTGATATCACAGCAGCCAATGCAATCCGTATGGATAAGATCGCCAGCTACCAAGCCGCCCTAGAACCACACCTGAAGTCCTGCCTTCATGACAAAGTGAATACGCTTCAGTCAGTAGCTGATTGCCTCAACGCTAAAGGCTTGCGTACCGCTCGTGGGAGCGAGTTCAACCCTACTGCTGTACGTCGCCTGATGCTGGCTCTCAACGTCTCCTTCTGAGCCTGTAGGAGCTTCCAGCGGGCACAGATGCACCCAACTTTATTTTGAGATTTGTCAGCTTTCTATTTGAGCCCGTCGTTTCTTGCTAACCACCCCTCGCTTAAAACCTGTGTTTCCACACCAGCTTATTTTTCCCAGCCACCACACAGCACACTGACGAAGTGCTAAGGCCGCTCCGGCGGCGGAAATTTGAATTTCGCTGGAAAGTCGCCCTATCTACTGCAAGGCCAAGCGTCCACTACGGCACGTAGAATCAGTGATGGTTCATTCAGGTTCAGCAGTGCAGGATTGTCGTCCAAATACTTGACCACGACTTTCATCATCTGGAGTGTGTTGACGTTTTTGGGCAAGCAGAATCTTGGTTGAGCTTTGTTCTGCGTATCCACCATGAGGACAGTGGCTACCGTTCCTTCGATCAATCCGAAGCACCTTCCCGCTCCAATTGGGTCGTCAGACTTAAAGGTCGTCACTTGTTGAATTGAGCTTCTGCACATTGAGGCAAGCTCGCTCCCGTTTCCCAATGCCATTGCATGACCACTCGCCATTAACCCAGCCAGTGCAACCGCCCCAATCCATGCCTTCATGCTGAATTCCTTGGTGTGTGTGGTGGCACGATGTTACCGAGTGCAATGTCCCGACGCCATCACGTCACACGCTCGCCCTGGGGCTGGGGGTTTCTACGTCCCGCTCTGAGCGGGAGCTAGGACAGTTTTAAAAACTAACCTAAAGCCTAGGGGATGTGAAATCTACTCCCCTGAATTCCAGACACAAAGAAGCCCGCCAACCCTGCTCTTAGGAGAGGTTTTACTCCCACCGATCCGCCTGTAAGCCTTGTTCTATAAGGGCTACAGCCATTTTCAGTGTGCAGCTACACACAGAATGTGTGCGTCACGTCCTCTTAACAAGGTCAAGCGGTCCCAGTTGCGAGACATCCACAGGACTGCTCTTGGTGGCCCTGCCCTTACGGTGGATTGGGAGCTTGATGTGTCTGCCGTCAGGCAACATCACTTTGTGAACGTCTTCAGTCCTACCCCAGCCTTCATACGTGAATGTTTCATCCTCAAACGTCACACGCCCATCAACATGGCACACCAATTGATAACCAGCGGTTTGCAGTAGTGCATTAGCTTTCATTGGGTCTTTGAGAACGTCCTTCATGTTCGTCACCTTGTCCATGACGCTTGCACCGCTGTCAGTTACCAAACCTTCCTTTTCTGCCTTTAACACTCTGCGTTCTGCCTGAAGGCTCGCATATTTACCTGCCAAGTCTTCATCATCCCCTTCATCAAGGTTTTCCATGAAGCCGATGATGCGTTTGATTTTCTTGTTCACTTCACCAATCTCGCCATCAAGCTCCATGCCACGCTTCTGTGAAGCCGTGAGCTGTTGCCCTTCAAGAGCCTTCATGATGTGACCACCATTCGTAAACTGAAAAGCCAGGTCAATGATCGGCTCAGGGATTGAACGATTGTTGGAGCAACCTGTGGCCCCACGGCGGGCACGGCTTGAGCATTCCATGGAGGTTATTCCGGTGTCTGCGTAATGCTTTGTGTTGAAGTTCTTCCCGCATTCAGCACAGACAACCAAACCAGTGAAGCGATGTTTCGTAGGGGCACCACGCGGAGCAAATTTGTCTTGCATGCGTTTCTGTACCCGGTAGAACAACTCAGGCTCGATGACAGCCGGATACACGTTTGGAATCCCGTTCCACTCGCCTATAGCCGTTCGGTTATTCATCCAGCGTTTCACAGTAGACGGTGCCATCCGTGCAAGTACAGGATTGGTATTCCCTTCAAACACACGCTCAAAGATGCGACGTTCCCCCAGACCAGAGGCGTAGTCTTCAAACGCTTGCTTCACGAGTGGTGCAATCTCAGGAATCAACACCCCCTCAGATGTGAGCCAGACAGGCGTGTTCCTCTTGGGAACCACCCCATCCGCCGCTAATTTCTTTCGTGACGTGTAGCTGGCCTTCATGCGACGGCTGAGAGCGTCACTGTATTGGTGAGCCTGTTGAACCTTCGCAATGAGTAGGAATAGATGGTTATTGTTAATCGACGTTTCGTCGTACCTCATCCCATCGTCAAGCGTGATGATGTCAACGCCAGCTTCAACAATGTGACTCAGAATCGGAAACATCTTGAACGGTGCTTGACGCCCAATCCGGTCAACAGCTTCAACCAGAATCACGTCACCCTTTTGGATGGCTCCATTCTCAACAGCTTCAAGGAGGTTCCCTAGATCGCGCTTAGTGTTCTTACCCTTGTATCCTGAGACGCCTTGATCCTGAAAGCTCTCGCCACTCAGGGTGTATTCAGGATTGGCATCAAGCCACCGGGAAAGCATCGCCTGCTGTCGCTCATGGCTGCTACCCTTCGCCTGTTTACCAGTCGAAAACCGAATGTAGGAAATTGCTTTTGGCACCGTAGACCCCAGTATTCATTACGTTTGCAGCAGCTCAGGAAGCCAGTTTACCGTCTCCCCGATCTTGCCGCATTCTTTAGCCAGTAATCGGCAAAGTGGAGTAATACAGTTATTCACCACCTTGCCGCGTTCTTCACCCAACCGGTTTACTACGAATTCCAGAACCTGAAGATGCCGACCCTGCTGTTGATCGGTACGTCCGACACCACCGCCATCGGCAGTGACATCGCCCCGCCCGAGGTCAAGGCGAAGATCGGGCACTACAACGTCCTCGGCAAACAAGTGGCCAGGCTGATTCCCCAGTCCACGCTGGTCGAGTTCCCAGGCATGGGCCACGCGCCACAAATGGAAGAACCGGCACAATTCCACCAGGCCCTGCTCGCCTGGCTGAACAAGACCAACCCCGTGCGTTGAAGAGGAAAGGCTGATGCCTGTGCAGATTGCAGTGATTGATGATTGGCAGGATGTGGCGCGGGACGTGGTGGACTGGTCGGCACTGGACAGCGTCGGCCAGGTGAGTTTTCTCCATGACTACCCCTCCGATACCCCATCCCTGGCCGAGCGCCTGGCCGGGTTTGAGGTGATTTGCGTGATGCGCGAGCGCACCCGTTTCAATGAAGACCTGCTGCGCCGGCTGCCGAAACTCAAACTGCTGGTGACCGGCGGCATGCGCAACGCCGCCCTGGACCTGAAAGCCGCCGCCGCGCTGGGCATTTCGGTCAGCGGTACCGACAGCTACAAACACGCCGCGCCGGAACTGACCTGGGCGCTGATCATGGCCGCGACCCGCAACCTGGTGGTCGAAGCCAATGCCCTGCGTGCCGGCCAATGGCAACAAGGCCTGGGTGGCGACCTGCATGGCAAGACACTGGCCATCCTCGGTCTGGGCAGCATCGGCCAGCGAGTCGCGCAGTTCGGTCAGGTGTTCGGCATGCGCGTCATCGCCTGGAGTGAAAACCTCACCGCCGAACGTGCGGCGCAGGTCGGTGTGACCTTTGTCGGCAAACAAGAACTGTTCGAACAGGCCGACGTGCTGTCGGTGCACCTGGTGCTCAGCGAGCGCAGCCGGGGCCTGGTGGACGCGCAAGCCCTTGGCTGGATGAAACCCACGGCATTGCTGGTGAACACCGCTCGCGGCCCCATTGTCGATGAAGCGGCGCTGATCAAGGCGCTGCAGAAACAACGGCTGGCCGGCGCCGCACTGGACGTCTTCGAGCAAGAGCCGCTGTCCGCCCTGCACCCGTTCCGGACCCTGGACAATGTACTGGCGACGCCCCATGTCGGGTACGTGAGCCAACAGAACTACCAACTGTTTTTCTCGCAAATGATCGAGGACATTCAGGCCTGGTCGGCGGGTACTCCGATTCGTTTGCTGGGTTGATACTCCAATGTGGGAGCGAGCCTGCTCGCGATAGCGGTGTATCAGTCGACATCAAAGTTGAATGACGCTCCGCTATCGCGAGCAGGCTCGCTCCCACAACGAATAATTGCTCACGCTGCGGTGTTCTCATCACATCAACCTTGCGCTGCATCTGGCGGGGCGCGACCTGATCCAAAACCATGAACCTGTGGAGCAACGCCCATGAAGATTCGTTTTGCTGTTTCGATGCCCCCTCTGTTGCTGAGCGTTGCGTTGTCCGGCTCCCTCGCCCTGGCCAACGGAGGTGGCGGGGACGACGACGCGCCCATCAGGCCCAACTGCCCCAAAGGTCAGGTGTTCGACAGCAAATCCAAGCGTTGCGTCAGGCAGACCAGCAAACTGGTGCCGGACGAAGACCGCACCAACTATGCCTATCGACTGGCCAAGGACGGGCGTTACGAAGAAGCCCTGGCCCTGCTCGACACGCTGAAACAGCCAAATACGGCAAAAGCGTTGAACTATCGCGGTTACGCCACGCGTAAACTGGGACGTACCGATGAAGGCATCGGCTATTACCTGCAATCGGTGAAACTCGACCCGCAATATGCGCAGGTCCGCGAATACCTTGGCGAAGCCTATGTGATCAAAGGCCGGCTGGATCTTGCACAGGAGCAACTGCGGCAGATCGAATCCATCTGTGGCAGCACTCAATGCGAGGAGTACCAGGACCTGGCCGAAGCCATCAATGGCTCATCGAAAACCTGACAACCCGAGCGGACGGAGGTCGCCATCGCCAGCGATCAGGCAATACGAACGGAACTGAACCAGCATCTGGCGCGTTTATGGCGCTACGGCCTGCTGCTGTCCCGGCAACGGCATGTCGCCGATGACCTGGTGCAAGCCACTTGCGTGCGGGCGCTGGAACGGGCCGGGCAATACGTGGCGGGGACGCGCATGGACCACTGGCTGCTGAGTATTCTGCATTCGATCTGGCTCAACGAAGTCCGCGCCCGGCGGGTGCGCCAGGGTCAGGGCTGCGTGGACGCCGATCAGGCCTTGTCGTTCGATGGTGAGTCCGTGGCCCAGACCCACGTGTTGGCAGCGCAGGTCATCCGCCGCGTCGATGCGTTGCCCGAGACCCAGCGCGAAACGGTGTTTCTCGCCTACGTCGAAGGCTTGTCCTACCGCGAAGTCGCTGAAGTACTGCAAGTGCCCATCGGCACGGTCATGAGTCGCCTGGCCGCCGCGCGGGCGAAACTGGCTGAATACCCACCGTTGCACACGGTGCCCACCCCCTACCGGGGAGAACATTGATGAACGCGATACTCTCGGACGAACAACTGGTGGCTTACCTCGACAACCAACTCGATACCGAGCAGCGCGCGCGTATCGACGCGGCGATCATCGCCGACCCGATGCTCGGCCTGCGCCTGCAATGGCTGGATCGCAGCAGCCTGCCGTTCAAGGACGCCTACGATGAACTGGCCCGGCAGGCGCCGGTGGATCGCCTGCAAGCCATGCTCGCCACGCTGCCCTCACCTGCCCGCCCCGTGCTCAGCCGACGCTGGTTCCTGGCGGCCGCGGCCGGGCTGTTGGCCGGCGGCGTGCTGGCGGACCGATTGTTCCTCGGCTGGCAAGCGAGCCGGCAGACACACAACTGGCGCGGCCTGGTGGCCGATTACATGGCGCTCTACGTGCCGGAAACCCTGGATCATTTACCCGCTGATGAAGCCGCCCAACGGGCACAACTGCGGACCATTGATGCGCGTCTGGGCCTCAACCTCGCGCCGGCAAAACTGAGCCTGCCCCGTGCCGAGTTCAAGCGTGCGCAAATCCTCGAGTACGACGGCGCGCCCATCGCCCAGATCACCTACCTCGATCAGACGCACGGCCCCATGGCGCTGTGCGTCACCCGCTCCAACAGCGGCAGCCGCCAATTCGCCCGGGAGCAGCGGCGCGAGCTGAACATCGTGTATTGGGCTGACATGGAACACGCCTGGATGCTGATCGGGCATCAACCGATCGCGGATCTGGAGGCGATGGCGAAGCTGTTGCGCAGTCGCCTGAGTACCTGAGAAACCTTGGCTCAACGCAGGCGCTGCGGCAGCGCCTGCGAAGCGCGTCAGGCCGAAGCCGGCAACCACAAGCGAAACCGCGCCCCGCCCAGCGGCGAGGCTTCCACCGTCAGCGTCCCACCCTGTGCCTCCAGCGCGCGGCGGCTGATCGCCAGTCCCAATCCGAAACCACCCGTGGCGCGGTCGCGACTGCGGTCGAGGCGGTAGAAGGGTTCGAAGATCCGCTCGCGCTCGTCGTCCGGAATGCCGATGCCGTCATCGTCGACCCAGATTTCACAGCCGCCGACATAAACCTGCACACCGATCTGAATACGCTTCTCGCAGTAGCGCATGGCATTGCGCAGCAGGTTTTGCAAGGCGCGGGCGGTGAGGCGCGGGTCCAGGCTGAAGCGTTCGAACTGGCCGTGCAGCAGCACGTCGATGACGATTTCCGGGGACTCCATTTCTTCGTCGACGCTGCCAAGAATGCTGTCGATGAATTCATCCAGCGACACCTCGACCTGCTCCGGTAGCCGCGCCGGGTTTTGCAGGCGACTGTAGGACAGCAGCTCCAGCACCAATTCATCGAGTTCACGAATGTGCGCCACCAGGCTTTGCAGGCGCTCGCGGCTGGCCGCCGGCAAGTCGTCGGACAGTGCCAATGCCAAGCCGAAATCCAGGCGCGTCAGGGGCGTGCGCAACTCGTGGGACACCGCATTGAGCAAGTCCCGCTGCTGATTGAGCAGGCTCTCGATGTCGCCGGCCATGGTGTCGAACACACTGGCCAGGCTGCCGATGTTGGAACTCGGGGAGATTTGCGTGCGCTCGCCCAAGTGGCCCTTGCCAAAGCGTTCGGCGGCGCCCTTGAGGCGTTCCAGATCACGCCAGTGCGGGCGCAGCCACAGCAACAGGCACGCAAGCATGGTCGCGCCGATCAGGACGTTGATGCTCCAGTACAACAGGTTGACGTCCAGCGGATCCGGTGGCACGACCATTTGCACCACGGTGCGCTCATTCAGCGGCGCGACCGCCAGTGTGCGCCAGCCCCAGTCGCCCACGCGCACGACGTTCTCGCCGCGGCGCAAGCGCTGCTGTTCATCAGGCGCCAGGCTGCTGTCGTCATTGCTGCTGAGCACGATGTGCAGAGGAGAGAAGTCCTTGTCCATTTCAGCGGCCAGGGCCGGCCACTGTTCGGCCGGGACCGCGTGGAACTGTTTGACGATCAGCGTTTGCAGCCCTCGCGAGTAATCGAGGTTGTAGGTGACAAAGCGCTCCTGGAACACCTTGACCACCATGTCCGGCACCAGATAGATCGCCGCGCTGAAAGAGACGATGGTCACCAGGTACAAACGAAAGAGGATTCTGAACATCGGCTCAGCATTCCCACTCGGAGCGGCTGAACAGGTAACCCTTGCCCCACACGGTCTTGATCTTGCGCGCCTCGCCGGCATGGTCGTCGAACTTGCGCCGCAGCTTGGAAATCGCCACGTCCACCGAACGGTCGGTGCCATTGAATTCGATGCCGCGCAGGCGTTGCAGGATCTGGTCGCGGCTCAACACTTCGCCGGCATGCCGGGCCAGCACTACCAGCAGGTTGTACTCACCGCTGGACAGCTCCACCAATTGCTCGCGCCAGGTCACGGTGCGTTCGGACAAATCGATGCACAGGTTGCCCATCAGAATGCGGTCGTTGGCGGTCTGCGGCTCGCTGAGGCTGCTGCGGCGCAACAACGTCCGCACCCGGGCCAGCAGCACCCGTGGCTCGCAGGGTTTGGTGACGTAGTCGTCGGCGCCCATTTCCAGGCCCAGGACCTGGTCGTGGCTGTCGTCGCGGGCGGTGAGCATCAGGATCGGCAAAGTCGCCGAATCGGCGCGCAGCAGGCGACAGACTTGCAAGCCGTCGAGGCCGGGCAGCATCAGGTCGAGGATCACCAGGTCCGGCGGATTGAGCCGCGCACGTTCGCGCACATGGTCACCGCGACCGATCACGCTGACGGAATAACCGTTGCGTTCCAGGTAGCTGGCAATCAGTTCGGCGAGGGCGGTGTCGTCTTCGACCAGGAGGATGTTGGGCATGGGGTGTTTCCAGAAAGTGCTGTGGCGTCTGCACTGGCCTCTTCGCGAGCAGGCTCGCTCCCACAGGGGACCGCATTTCAACTGTGGGAGCGAGCCTGCTCGCGAAGGCGGCCTGTAAGGCGCAATAGAAATCAAGGACTGAAGGATATACGCCCTGACGCACACCTGAGTAAAACCCTTACACAATTTCACACAGCACCAACAAAGCTTCACCGCTACCCTCGCCGTCGCCCAGTAGGATGCTGGGGGTCTTTATTGGGGTATTACATGTCGAATAATCTGCTTGCCAGGCTCAGCCTGATTGCACTGGCGTTGACACTGGGCGCGTGTGACAAGTCCTCGAACGCCGAGGAACAGGCGCCGCTGGCCACGGTTCGCATCGAAACCATCGAAGCGCGGCCACTGACCATCAGCAGCGAACTGAGCGGGCGGATTGCCGCACCGCGCATGGCCGAAGTGCGTGCCCGCGTGGCGGGCGTGGTCTTGCAGCGCACCTTCCGTGAAGGCAGTGACGTGAAACAGGGCGATGTGTTGTTCCGCATTGACCCAGCGCCGTTCAAGGCTGACCTGGACAGCGCCGAAGCGGCGTTGCGCAAGGCCGAAGCCAACGCGTTCCAGGCCAGATTGCAGGAACAGCGCTACGCCCGGTTGATCGATGACAAGGCCATCAGCGGCCAGGACTACGACAACGCCCGGGCCAACGCCCGGCAGACCGCCGCCGACGTCGCCGGCAACAAGGCTGCGGTGGAACGTGCCCGGTTGAACCTCGGTTACGCCACCGTCACCGCGCCGATTTCCGGGCGTGTCGGTCGCGCGCTGGTCACCGAAGGCGCACTGGTCGGGCAGAACGAAACCACGCCGCTGGCGCTGATTCAGCAACTGAACCCGATTCATGCCGACCTGACCCAGTCCACCCGCGAACTCAACGAACTGCGCCGCGCCTTCCGTTCCGGCCAGTTGCAGCAGGTCGGCCAGGACCAGGCCAAGGCCACGCTGATTCAGGATGACGGCAGCCTCTACCCGCTGCCGGGCAAAATGCTGTTCAGCGACATCACCGTCGACCCGGGCACCGGCCAGATCATCCTGCGCAGCGAGTTCCCCAACCCCGACCTCGACTTGCTGCCCGGCAGTTTCGTGCGCGTACGCCTGGAACAAGCGGTCAACCAGCAGGGTATCAGCGTGCCGCAACGGGCCATCCAGCGCGACAGCGCCGGCATCGCCCAGGTGCTGCTGCTCGACGCCGAACAGCGGGTCGGGCAGCAACCGGTCGAACTGGGCGCCGTACAGAACGATCGCTGGATCGTCACCGGCGGCCTGAAAGCCGGCGACCGCATCGTCATCGAGGGCCTGCAGCACGCCCGCCCCGGCGAGAAAGTGCAGATCGACGACACCCCTCTTCCCCTTGCCCAGGTAACTGGTCAGTAAGCAGGACGCTTTTTTATGCCGCAGTTCTTTATCGACCGCCCGGTGTTCGCCTGGGTGGTTGCCCTGTTCATCCTGCTGGCCGGTGCGCTGGCCATTCCGCAACTGCCGGTGGCGCAATACCCGGATGTTGCGCCGCCACAAATCGAAATCTACGCCGTGTACCCGGGCGCTTCGGCGCAAACCGTGGACGAGAGCGTGGTCAGCCTGATCGAGGAAGAGCTCAACGGTGCCGATCACCTGTTGTATTTCGAATCCCAGAGCAGCCTGGGCAGCGCCACCGTCAAGGCCACCTTCCAACCGGGCACCAACCCGGAACTGGCCCAGGTGGATGTACAGAACCGCCTGAAAGCCGTGGAGTCACGCCTGCCGCAAGCGGTGATCCAGCAAGGTTTGCAAGTGGAGAAAGTCTCCTCCGGCTTCCTGCTGCTGATCACCCTGACCTCCAGCGATGGCAAGCTCGACGACGTGGCGCTCAGCGATTACCTGGCGCGCAACGTGATGAACGAGGTCAAGCGTCTGGACGGCGTCGGCAAGGCGCAGCTGTACGGCGCCGAACGGGCGATGCGGATCTGGATCGACCCGCAGAAACTGCTCGCCTTCAACCTGACGCCGGCGGACGTCAACACCGCCATCGTTGCGCAAAACGCCCAGGTGTCGGCGGGCAGCATCGGCGATCTGCCGACCCGCACCACCCAGGAAATCACCGCGACCATTCTGGTCAAGGGTCAGTTGTCGACCCCCGAAGAGTTTGCCGACATCGTCCTCAAGGCCAATCCGGACGGCTCGACCGTGCGCATCAGCGATGTGGCGCGGGTCGAGATCGGTAGCCAGGAATACCAGTTTTCCACGCGTCTGAACGGCAAGCCGTCCACCGCCGTGGCCGTGCAGCTGTCGCCTGGTGCCAACGCGCTGAATACCGCGACCCTGGTGCGGGCGAAGATGGACGAACTCAAGCGCTATTTCCCGGCGAACGTCGAGTACTCGATCCCGTACGACACCTCGCCTTTCGTCAAGGTCTCGATCACCAAGGTGGTCTACACCCTCTTTGAGGCGATGCTGCTGGTGTTCGCGGTGATGTTCCTGTTCCTGCAGAACATCCGCTACACGCTGATTCCGACCCTGGTGGTGCCGGTGGCGTTGATGGGCACTTTTGCGACGATGCTGGCGCTGGGGTTTTCGATCAACGTGCTGACCATGTTCGGCATGGTGCTGGCCATCGGCATTCTGGTGGACGACGCCATCGTGGTGGTGGAGAACGTCGAACGGATCATGGCCACCGAGGGCCTGTCGCCCAAGGAAGCCACGCGCAAGGCCATGCAGCAGATCACCGGGGCCATCATTGGCATCACCCTGGTGCTGGTCGCGGTGTTCATTCCGATGGCGTTCATGCAGGGCTCGGTCGGGGTGATCTACCAGCAGTTCTCGCTGTCGATGGCCACCTCGATCCTGTTCTCGGCCTTCCTCGCCCTGACCTTGACCCCGGCCCTGTGCGCGACGTTGCTCAAGCCAATTGCCAAAGGCGAGCACCATGAAAAGTCCGGATTCTTCGGCTGGTTCAACCGTCGCTTCGAACAACTGACCGAGCGCTATCAGGGTTGGGTGGCCTACGCGTTGAAGCGCACTGGGCGCTACCTGCTGATCTACGGCGTGCTGCTGATCTGCCTGGGCCTGGCCTTCAGTCGCTTGCCCTCTTCGTTCCTGCCGGTGGAAGACCAGGGTTACACCATCACCGACATCCAGTTGCCACCGGGTGCGAGCAAGAATCGCACGGTGCAGGTGGCCGAGCAGGTTGAAGCGCACAACGCCGGTGAGCCGGGCATTCGCGACAGCGTGGTGATTCTCGGGTTCAGCTTCTCCGGCAGCGGGCAGAATGCGGCGCTGGCGTTCAGCACGCTAAAAGACTGGTCCGAGCGCGGCAGCGACGATTCGGCGGCTTCGATTGCCGACCGGGCCAACGTCGCCCTAAGCCAGATCAAGGATGCGGTGACCTTTGCCGTGCTGCCGCCGCCCGTGGATGGCCTGGGTACGTCCAGTGGATTCGAGTTCCGCCTGCAGGATCGCGGTGGTCTCGGCCATGAGAAGTTGATGGAAGCCCGCACCGGGTTACTCGCGGCGGCCGAAAAAAGCCCGATCCTGATGAACGTGCGCGAAAGTGCCCTGGCCGAGGCGCCGCAGGTGCAACTGGTGGTCGACCGCAAGCAGGCCAACGCGCTGGGAGTGTCCTTCGCCGACGTCGGCAACGTGCTGTCCACGGCCGTGGGCTCGGCCTACATCAACGACTTCCCCAATCAGGGACGGATGCAGCGCGTCGTGGTGCAGGCCGAGGGCGACCAGCGCAGTCAGGTGGAAGACCTGCTGAAAATCCACGTGCGCAACACCCAAGAAAAAATGGTGCCCTTGTCGGCTTTTGTGCAGGCCAAATGGACTCAGGGCCCGGCGCAGTTGACCCGCTACAACGGCTACCCGGCGATCAGCATTTCCGGTGAGCCGACGCCGGGCCACAGCACCGGTGAGGCCATGGCCGAGATCGAGCGGCTGGTGGCGCAGGGCCCGGCGGGCCTGGGCCAGGAATGGACCGGGTTGTCGTTGCAGGAACGTTTGTCCGGCAGCCAGGCGCCGATCCTTCTGGGGCTGTCGCTGCTGATCGTGTTCCTGTGCCTGGCGGCGTTGTACGAGAGCTGGTCGATCCCGACCTCGGTGCTGCTGGTGGTGCCGCTGGGTGTGCTCGGCGCGGTGCTGGCTGTGACCTTGCGCGGGATGCCCAACGACGTGTTCTTCAAGGTCGGACTGATCACCATCATCGGCCTGTCGGCGAAGAACGCGATCCTGATCATCGAGTTCGCCAAGAGCCTCTACGACGAAGGCCACGACCTGATCGACGCCACCCTGCAAGCGGCACGCCTGCGGTTGCGGCTGATTGTCATGACCTCCCTGGCGTTCATCCTTGGCGTGGTGCCGCTGGCGATCGCGACCGGCGCCAGTTCGGCGAGCCAGCAGGCCATCGGCACCGGGGTGATCGGCGGGATGATCACGGCGACCTTGGCCGTGGTGTTCGTACCGGTGTTCTTTGTGGTGGTGATGAAACTGGTGCGCAAGCGACATAAAAACACCGGACAAAAACACTAACCCCCTGTGGGAGCGAGCCTGCTCGCGATGGCGGACTATCAGTCAACATCATCGTCGACTGACACACAGCCATCGCGAGCAGGCTCGCTCCCACAAGGGGATCTCGGTGATTTCAAGATTGGGGTCACCTGGGCTAAGGTGATTGCAAAGCCCCGAACCATCGAGCCTCCATGTCCTTCCTGCCCCGCACCCACCCTCGCCTGTCCGCCGCCATCCTGCTGGGCATCGCGGTGGGCATTCTGGTTCCGGCCGATTCGCCCATCAGCAAGATCCTCATCGGCTGGAATGCCGGCGTCTGGATCTACCTGCTGCTGATGCTCTGGCTGACTGTGCGTTCGAAAGCGACCGACGTGAAACGCATCGCCGAAATCGAAGACGAAAACGCCGGGCTGGTGCTGGCGCTGGTGTGTATTGCGGCACTGGCCAGCCTGGCGACCATCACCTTCGAACTGGCCGGCAGCAAAGACCTGGAAACCACCCGCAAGCTTTTGCATTACGGCTTCACCGCCCTGACCGTCATCGGTTCATGGCTGCTGATCGGGGTCATCTTCAGCCTGCATTACGCCAGGTTGTATTACATCTGGGGCGGCAAGGAACCGGCGCTGCGCTTTGCCGAAGGGCTGACGACCCCCGACTACTGGGACTTCCTGTACTTCTCGTTCACCATCGGCGTGGCGGTGCAAACCTCGGATGTCGGCGTCGCCACCCGGGGCATGCGCAAGATCGTGCTGGCGCAGTCGTTGATCGGTTTTCTGTTCAACACAGCCATTCTCGGGTTCTCGATCAATATTGCCGCAGGACTGTTCGGCTGATGACTGCACAAACGTTCTAGGCATGGCCCTCTTTCGAGGCGTTAAATAGCCCGGCAAACCGTTTCGCAGGTGCCCCATGCGCGCTCACAACTGGATCGACCTGGCCCAGGATGCCGACACCGGCATCGAGACCCTGCGCGCGCATTTCGAGGGCCACGCCTACGACCCGCACTGGCACGACAGTTATCTGGTGGGCGTCACCGAGCAAGGGGTCCAGCAATTCAATTGCCGACGGGCCAGGCACCAGAGCACGCCGGGCAAGGTGTTTCTGCTCGAGCCCGGTGACATCCATGACGGCGAAGCGCCGACCGCCGACGGTTTCACCTACCGCATGCTGTACCTCGACCCGCAGTGGTTGCAGCGCGAACTCGGCGCCGTGTTCGATCATGCCCCCGACAACAGCCAGCTGAGCTTCGCCGCCACCCTGGCCAGCGATGTGCGCCTGGCCCAGGCCACCAGCCTGGCGTTTGAAACCCTGCATCGCGGTGAACTGAAGATCGTCCGCCAGACCGCCCTCGACGGTTTGCTCGAGCGCCTGACCAGCCACTTGCACTGGCGCGCAAGCGATGGCCAAGACCCGCGTCTGCCGCGGGTGGCGCAGAAAGCCCGGGAATACCTGCATGCCAACGCACAATACGACATCGGCCTCGATCAACTGGCCGCCGTCACCGGCGTCGACCGATTCCGCCTGACCCGCGCGTTCAAGGCTGCCTATGGCATGGCGCCCCACGCGTATCTGGTGCAATTGCGCCTGGCCACCGCCCGCCGCCTGCTGGCCCGTGGCGAACAACCGGCAGCGGTGGCGATGGCGCTGGGCTTTGCCGACCAGAGCCATCTGGGGCGCTGGTTCATGCGCGCCTACGGCCTGACACCGGCGCTGTACCGCAAACGCTGCTCAAATCTTCCAGACAGGTAGGCCCGGGGATTGTGAAGATCGACTTCACTGATCTTCACCGGAGTTAGCCCGCGATGCTGCCCTCGTTACCGACGTTACTGCCTTTCCTTCTGTTTACCTTCGTGGCTTCGATCACCCCCGGCCCGACCAATATTCTAGTGCTGAGCAACAGTGCTCGATACGGGTGGGTCGCGGCTGTGCCGATCATCGTCGGCGCCTGTGCCAGCGCTGCGACCCTTGTGTTGCTGGTGGGCACGGGCATCGGTTCATCATTGACCGCGTGGCCCGCCGTGCAAAGCGTCATGCAATGGGCCGGCGTGGCGTGGCTGAGTTATCTGGCCTGGCAGATTTTCAGCGCCCCGGCGACGGCCATTGCCGCCCGCAACAGCGAAGCGCGCCTCGGATGGATGGGCGCCGCTAGCCTGCAACTGGTCAATCCGAAAACCTGGATGATGGCGCTGGCGGTAGTCAGCGTATTCGCCGGGAGTGGCGAGCATCGCGCAGTGCAGGTGGTGTATTTGTCCCTGGTGTTTTTTCTGGTTTCCCTGCCATGTCTCGCGGCCTGGGCGCTGCTCGGCGCCGGTTCAAGCCGCTGGTTGCGCTCACCCCGTGCCATGCAACGCTTCAATCGCTGCATGAGCCTGTTGCTGCTGGGTTCGGCATGGTTGAGCGTGCTGGCCTGACGGCCACTTGTCGCTCATTGTTCGACAATCAACCATCCGGGGCTTGACGACGAAATGGCTTTTGGTGTCTCCTGAAACCGGTTTCAGCGCTATCTCACGAAGCACTCGACCTTATAAATCCAATAAGAAGGTTTCAGACTGTGAATGATTTCTCCGCCGCCCAGCGCAGCCGCGTGACCATGCTCGACGTGGCCGAACACGCCAAGGTCTCCAAGGCCAGCGTTTCGCGGTTCATTGGCGATGATCGCGCCCTGCTCTCCGATGCCATTGCCCAGCGCATCGAACAGGCAATTGCCGAACTCGGCTATCGCCCGAACCAGATGGCCCGCGGCCTGAAACGCGGGCGCACCCGCCTGATCGGCATGCTGGTGGCCGATATCCGCAACCCTTACTCAATTGCCGTGATGCACGGGGTGGAAACCGCCTGCCGTCAGCACGGCTATAGCCTGGTGGTGTGCAACACCGACCGCGACGACGAGCAAGAGCGACAGCACCTGGCCCTGCTGCGCTCGTACAACATCGAAGGCCTGATCGTGAACACCCTCGGTCATCATCGTGACGAATTGCACGAACTGCACCGGGAAATGCCCCTGGTACTGGTGGATCGCAAGGTGGAGCACCTTGAAAGCGATATGGTCGGGCTGAACAACCCGCAGGCCATCGACATAGCCCTTGACCACCTTGAAGAGCGCGGTTATTGCGATGTATTGCTGGTGACTGAGCCGTTTGATGGCACCAGTTCGCGGATCGAGCGGGTCAGCAGCTTCAAGGCGCAAATCGAGCAACGCCCGGCGCTTCGCGGCACGCACATCGAAACCGGCAGCGAACTGATCGCACAATTGAAATCCTTCCTCGACACTCCAGGCCCCGGCCCAAAGGCGCTGTTTTGCGCGAACGGGATTGCGGCGCTAGCCAGCACCCATGCGTTGCGTGAACTCAAGTGCAACCTGTTCGATGACGTGGGCTTGATCGCCCTCGATGACCTGGATTGGTACCCGTTGGTGGGCAGCGGCATTACCGCCCTCGCGCAGCCGACCACCGAGATGGGTGCCAGTGCGTTTGAGTGTCTGCTCAAGCGGTTGCGCGGGGATGACGGGGCGGTGCGGACGCTGGATTTTTCGGCGCGGCTGGTGGTGCGGGGTTCGACCCGAGGGATTTCCCAGTGACAGTTCTGGCCCCATCGCGAGCAGGCTCGCTCCTACAGTTGAATTGCGAACACAGAGCCATTGTAGGAGCGAGCCTGCTCGCGATAGGGCCTTCAAAACCACCACAACATCTACAGATATTTTTTTGAACAAAAATGAAACCGGTTTCAGAGGTAGAAAAACAATGAACAAACCAGCCGTTTCCATCAGCCTCTCCAGCTACGGCGCCGACCTAGTGCGTCAACGCGGCCAGGGCAGCTTCATCGAGATTCTCGCCGCCGCCGGCGCCACGCGCATTGAGTGGCGCGAAGAATTGCTGACCATCGAGGACCCCGCTCAACTGGCCGATGCCACTCAAGCAGAAGGCCTGCAGAGCGTGTATTCGTCGCCCATGGAGCTATGGCTGGCCGGGCAATCCAGGCCCAATCCCGAACTGATCACGGCCCTGCAACGCGCCCAGGCGTTCGGCGCCAAATGGCTAAAAGTGTCGTTGGGCTATTTCACCGACAACAGCGATCTGCAAACCCTCGCCCGAGTGCTGGGCGAAAGCGCCGTGCAGTTGCTGGTGGAAAACGACCAGACCCTGCACGGCGGCCGCATTGAACCCTTCCAGCGCTTTTTCGCGGACGTCGAGCAGCACACGCTGCCGATCAAGATGACCTTCGATATCGGCAACTGGCATTGGCAGGACCAGTCCGCCGCCAGCGCCGCGCGCTTGCTCGGGCGTCACGTCGGTTACGTGCACTGCAAAGCGGTGACCCGTCGCGCCGACGGCAAACTGGTGGCCATCCCACCCGCTGCCAGCGATTTGCAACAGTGGGAACACCTGCTGCGACACATGGCCCAAGGCGTTATGCGGGCCGCGGAATATCCGCTGCAAGGCGATGACCTGGTGCAACTGACCACCGAGCACGTTACCGCCCTCGCCCACCTCGGTCAGTCGCAGCTGGAGAGTGCTCATGTCTGAGATCGATATTCTGTCCTTCGGCGAGACCATGGCGATGTTCGTCGCCGAACAGGCGGGTGACCTGGCCAACGTCGGCGCATTCCACAAACGCATTGCCGGGGCTGACAGCAACGTCGCCATTGGCCTTTCCCGACTGGGTTTCAACGTGGCATGGCTGAGCCGTGTCGGTGCCGATTCGTTGGGCCGGTTCGTGGTCGACACCCTGGAAAAACAAGGCCTGGATTGCCGCCACGTCGACATCGACACCGCCCACCCGACCGGTTTTCAATTCAAGTCCCGCACCGACGATGGCAGCGATCCGGTAGTCGAGTACTTCCGCCGTGGTTCAGCGGCCAGTCACCTTTCACCGCACTCGATCGTGCCCGAATTGCTCAAGGCCCGACACCTGCACGCCACCGGCATTCCCCCGGTGCTGTCGGAGTCGGCGCGGCAAATGTCGTTCGAGTTGATGACCCGCATGCGCGAGGCCGGGCGCAGTGTGTCCTTCGACCCGAACCTGCGCCCGAGCCTGTGGGCCAGCGAACGACAAATGATCACCGAGATCAACCGACTCGCCGCCCTCGCCCATTGGGTTCTGCCGGGGTTGAGCGAAGGTCGCTTGCTGAGCGGGTTCGAAGACCCGGCCGACATCGCAGCGTTCTACCTTGACCAGGGCGCCGAAGCCGTGGCGATCAAGCTTGGCCCACACGGGGCTTTTTACCGCACACAGCTTGATCAAGGTTTCGTGGCCGGCGTACCGGTACAAACAGTGGTCGATACGGTGGGTGCCGGCGATGGTTTTGCCGTCGGCATGATCAGCGCGCTGTTGGAAAACCAAAGCGTTGTCGAGGCCGTGAAACGCGCCAACTGGATTGGCAGCCGTGCGGTGCAGAGCCGGGGGGATATGGAGGGGTTGCCGACCCGCGCCGAAATGGTCAGCGAATTTGGGGCCGCCATCGCGAGCAAGCCCGCTCCCACAGGGGATATGTGTCGAACGTAGATCCAATGTAGGAGCGAGCCTGCTCGCGATGAGGCCAGTAAAGGCACCAAAGATTTAAACCGTTACCTGCTGCGACAAAAACAACAAGCTCAGGAGCACCACCATGAAAACCGCAACGCTCGCCACCCGCCGCTGGTGGTACATCATGCCCATCGTGTTCATCACCTATAGTCTGGCGTATCTGGATCGCGCCAACTATGGGTTCGCCGCCGCGTCCGGCATGGCCGCGGACCTGATGATCACGCCAGGCCTGTCGTCGATGCTCGGCGCGCTGTTCTTCCTCGGTTACTTTTTCTTCCAGGTACCCGGCGCGATCTACGCGCAGAAACACAGTGTGAAGAAGCTGATTTTCGTCAGTCTGATCCTCTGGGGCAGCCTGGCGACGTTGACCGGGATTGTCTCCAATGCCTACTGGCTGATCGTCATCCGCTTCATGCTCGGCGTGGTCGAAGCCGCAGTGATGCCGGCGATGCTGATCTACCTGTGCCACTGGTTCACCCGTGCCGAACGTTCTCGGGCCAACACCTTCCTGATCCTCGGCAACCCGGTGACCATGCTGTGGATGTCGGTGGTCTCGGGCTATCTGGTGCAGCATTACAGCTGGCGCTGGATGTTCATCGTCGAAGGCTTGCCAGCGGTGTTGTGGGCATTCATCTGGTGGCGTCTGGCCGATGATCGTCCGTCCCAGGCCAAGTGGCTCAACGACCAGGAAAAACAGGACCTGGAAAGCGCCCTAGCCGCCGAACAGGTCGGCATCAAGGCCGTGAAGAACTACGCAGAAGCGTTCCGCTCACCCAAAGTGATCATCCTGGCACTGCAGTTTTTCTGCTGGAGCATTGGCGTGTACGGCTTCGTGTTGTGGCTGCCTTCGATCCTCAAGGCCGGCGCGCAAATGGACATGGTCCAGGCCGGCTGGCTGTCGGCGCTGCCATACCTGGCAGCGGTGATCGGCATGCTGCTGGTGTCCTGGGGTTCGGACAAGTTGCAAAAACGTAAACGTTTCGTCTGGCCGCCACTACTGATTGCCTCGATTGCCTTCTATGGTTCCTACGCCTTGGGTGCCGAACACTTCTGGTGGTCCTACACCCTGCTGGTGATTGCCGGCGCCTGCATGTACGCACCTTACGGACCGTTCTTCGCAATCATTCCGGAGATCCTCCCGGCCAACGTCGCGGGCGGCGCCATGGCGCTGATCAACAGCATGGGCGCCCTCGGTTCCTTTGGCGGCTCCTATCTGGTCGGTTACCTGAACAGCTCCACCGGCTCGCCCGGCGCCTCGTACCTGTTGATGAGCGGCGCGCTGATGTTCTCGGTGCTGCTGACCATCTGCCTCAAGCCCGGCGCCAGCGATCGGGAGCGGCCCATGGCCACAGTAACGCGCACCGCCACGGCACATTCCTGAATTGAAGTTGAGATCCCGAAGATGAAAAAGCAGGTCGTCCTGTACAAGAAACTCTCGCCGCTGCTGATGGCTCGCCTGCACGAGCAGACCGAAGTGACGCTGATCGAAAACCTTGATGCCCAGGGCCTGGCCAAACTGCGCGATGCCCTGCCCCGCGCCCATGGTTTGCTGGGTGCCAGCCTGAAGCTGGATGCCGAACTGCTCGATCTGGCCCCCAACCTTCAAGCCATTGCCAGCGTCTCGGTGGGTGTCGATAACTACGACATCGACTACCTGACCGAGAGGCGCATCCTGCTCAGCAACACGCCGGATGTATTGACAGAAACCACCGCCGACACCGGTTTCGCGCTGATCCTGGCAACGGCCCGGCGCGTAGTGGAATTGGCAAACCTGATTCGCGAAGGCAATTGGACCCGCAACATCGGCCCCACGCATTTCGGCAGCGACGTGCACGGTAAAACCCTGGGCATCATTGGCATGGGCCGCATTGGTGAAGCCCTCGCGCAGCGCGGGCATTTCGGGTTTGGCATGCCGGTGATTTATCACAGCCAGTCACCGAAACCGGCGGTGGAACAGCGGTTCAATGCACGCTATCGAAGCCTGCCGGAGCTGTTGCAACAGGCCGATTTCGTTTGCCTGACGTTGCCGCTGACCGCTGAAACCGAAGGGCTGATCGGCGCAGAACAGTTCGCCCTGATGCGCCCCGAGACCATTTTCATCAATATTTCACGGGGCAAGGTAGTGGACGAAGCAGCGCTGATCGAAGCCTTGCGTGCGGGCCAGATTCGCGCGGCGGGGCTGGATGTATTCGAACGCGAGCCGTTGAATCAGGACTCGCCGTTGTTGCAGTTGAACAACGTGGTGGCGACACCGCACATCGGCTCGGCCACCCATGAAACACGGGAGGCCATGGCCAGATGCGCGGTGGACAACCTGTTGGCGGCGCTGGCGGGTGAACGGCCAGCCAATTTAGTCAATGCACAAACGTGGAAGGCTTGAGGGATTAGATGTTTTACAGATAGCTTTCGCGAGCAGGCTCGCTCCCACATTGGAGTGCGTACTCCTGTAGGAGCGAGCTTGCTCCGGGCGGCGTTCCGACGATGGGGCCCGCACATGCAACACAACGACCTCAGGCCCGCCGCACCTCCAGCAAACCCGTCGCACACAAGGCAATCCGCCGGCATGCATCAGCCAGCTTCATCTGATCCACCACCAACCCGATGCGGATATGCCCCGCCGCACTCGGCCCGAAGGCTTCACCGGCCAGTACCGACACGCCATAGTCTTCCAGCAGTCGTTCGGCAAAACGCTGGGCCGACAACCCGGTCTGGCCTACATCGACCATCACGAACATCCCGCCATCCGGGCGAATCGGCCTGAGGCCCGGACACTGGCTCAGACTTGTACACACCAGGTCTCGGCGCTGGCGATACTCTTCGCGCATCGAGGCCACTTCCGGCAAGTCCCGGTCCAGCGCCAACTGCGCAGCGTTCTGCACGAAATCCGGAATGCCGAACAACATGCTCAGCGACAAATTGACCAGGTGCCCGGCCATGGGTTTGGGCCCGATCACCCAACCCACCCGCCAACCGCTCATGGCATGGGACTTGGACAGGCTGTTGATCGTCGCCGTCCGTTCGGCCATACCCGGCAGGCTCGCCGGGCTGATGTGCTCACCCTCGTACAGCAGATCGCTGTAGACCTCATCGCTGATCAGCCACAAATCGTGGCGAATGCACAGCGCCGCCAGCTCCTGCCAGATCGGCAACGACAGACTGGCGCCGGATGGATTGTTCGGACTGTTGAGCAGGATGGCGCGTGTTTTTGCCGTGATCCGTGCCGCGACATCCGCCGGGTCAACGCGAAACCCGTTCTGCGGGCACACTGGCACCGGGACCACTGTGGCCGCGCAAGCGCCGATCACGCCCTCATACGTCACATACATCGGCTCGGCGACTATCACTTCATCGCCCGGATCGAGCAGGCATTGCGCCACCGAATACACCGCGCACTGCGCACCCGGAAAGACGATCACATGCTCGTCATCCACCACCTGGCCACTGCGTTGCCGGTGCCGGCGGGCGATGCTGTCGCGCAGCCCTCGACTGCCGCGCACTTCAGGATAGTGCGTATCACCGGCCAACAGGCTGGCGATGGCGGCCTGGACGATGGGTTGCGGCGTATCGAAATCGGGATCGCCAATTGACAGCAGCAGGACGTCGACGCCCTGTTCGCGCAATTGCAGCGCTCGATCGTGAATCTGCCAGGCCGCCGCTCCGTCACCGGCGATTCGTTGGGTCAAGGCTGAATAGCGCATGTCGGTCTCCTGTCGCGCGGGTGCTCCCAGCCACAACCCTATCTCAAATCACGAAGTGCGCCACCATGGCGTTCAAATCCACCGCCAAAACTGCCATCGGGGCTTTTGTGAAAAACCCTCAGCCGCCGCGAACGGCCATCCGCCAGACACGAGCGATATCGGTCGCCCGCTCACGCAGCAAGCGCGGCGCCTCGGCACAGGCCTGGTCCAGGGTCATCGGCCCGCTTGCCAGGGCAAACGCAGCGTCGACACCATGCTCATAAAGCGCCTGATAACCGTCGCCCAGGGTGCCGGCGATGACGATGACCGGCACGCCGTGTTCCCGGGCGACCCGCGCCACACCAAACGGCGTCTTGCCGCGCAGGGTTTGCGCATCGAAACGCCCTTCACCGGTGATCACCAGATCGGCCCCTGAAACGGCGTCGGCCAGGCCCACGAGTTCGGCAACCACCTCGACCCCGGCCTTGAATTGCGCACCGAGGAACGCCTTGGCGGCAAACCCCAGGCCGCCCGCCGCGCCACTGCCCGGCTCGTCACGTACGTCATTGTTCAAGGCAGTCGCGCAATGGTCGGCAAAGTGCCCCAGGGCACGGTCCAGTTGTTCGACCTGCACGGGCGAGGCGCCTTTTTGCGGGCCGAAGATCGCCGAGGCGCCGTGGGGGCCGCACAGCGGGTTGTTGACGTCGGCGGCGATGTCGAAGCGCGCCTGGGCCAGGCGCGGATCAATCTCGCTCAGGTCGACGCGGGCCAATTGCGCAAGCGCGAGGCCGCCCGGTGACAGCGTCTGCCCCTGGGCGTCGAGCAATTTCACGCCCAAGGCCTGCATGGCACCGGCACCGCCGTCATTGGTCGCACTGCCGCCAATCGCCAGGATCACCCGTTGCGCACCGGCATCCAGTGCGGCGCGGATCAATTGCCCGGTACCGAAGGTGCTGCTGATGCACGCATCCCGTTGCGCCACCGGGACCAACTGTAAACCGCTGGCCTCGGCCATTTCGATGATCGCGGTGTGGCTCTGCGGCAACCAGCCCCACGCGGCTTCCACCGTGGCCCCCAGTGGCCCGCGAACCACGGTGCGGCGCTGCTGGCCTTCGCACGCGGCCAGGATCGACTCGACAGTCCCTTCCCCGCCGTCGGCCATCGGGCATTTGATCAGTTGGGCATCAGGCCAGACTTGCGCCAATCCCAATGCAATGGCATCGGCCACGCCTTGGGCGCTGAGGCTGTCCTTGAACGAATCGGGGGCGATCACGATTTTCATGGGAATTCTCCAGTTCCAATGCCCACATGCTGCCAGCCGCCATGAACAATAACGCCGGGCCGCTGCACAAGCGGTGTTGAGGATTATTGTTCATTTCCACAAAGACTATGGACAGACGCTTTACCTGTGGGAGCGAGCCTGCTCGCGATGGCGGTGTGTCAGCGACATTCATGCTGACTGATGCGCCGCCATCGCGAGCAGGCTCGCTCCCACAGGGGGATTTTGTCGCTCACGAAATTGAGTCTGACTCGGGCAGCAGTTGCACCCCCAGATACAACGCCAGCATGCCGTCCAGCCGCAACGGATCAACCCCGCTCAGCTCGGCAATCCGCTCCATGCGATAGCGCAGGCTGTTGCGATGGATGCCCAACGCATCGGCGCAGGCCTGGCTCTGGCCGTCGTATTCGCACCAGCTGCGCAGGGTTGCCAGCAACTGACCATTGTTGTCCTTGGCAATGACCTTGCGCAGCGGATTGAGCAATTCGTCGAGGGCGTCGTCGTTGCGGTGGCGCCAGAGCATCACCGGCAGCCGATAGCGGTTCAGCGTCAGCAATCGGGAGCGCGGCAACACCTCGCGCCCGTAGGCCAGCAAGTCACCGACCCGGCGATAGCAGCGACGCAAGCCCGAAAGTCCATCGGCCTGCCCACCCACGGCAATGCGCAGGATGTTCCAGCCCAGGCCGTCGAGTTTGTCCAGCAAGCGCTCGTTCTCGACCGTCTGGCTCGCCGGCCGGCACCAGAGCAACGAGGTCTTGGCTGAACTCACGCACCAACTGTCGGGGTGACGGGACGTCAACCAGGCGCTGAGTGCCTCGACGGTTTGCCCTGGCGCGTGCTCCAGGCCCAGTTCGAACAGGTATGGCACCCGGGTCATCTGGGGCTTGAGGCCCAGCTGCGCCGCTTCATCGACCAGTCGCGGAGAATCCCCGGCTTCGCTGAGCAACAACGCCAGCAGATCATCGCAGCGCTGGCGCCGCCATTGCTGTTCGGCCTGCTGGTTGCGCTGGCCCACCAGCATTTCGGCGGTCATGCGCACCAGTTCGGCGTAAGTGCGCAGTTGCTCGGGTTCGCCGGTGATGCCCAGTACGCCGATCAGGCGCTGGTCGAGCATCAGCGGCAGGTTGATGCCCGGCTGCACGCCCTTGAGATGAATCGCCGTCTGCGCATCGATCTCCACCACCCGGCCATTGGCCAGGACCAGTTGCGCGCCTTCATGCCGGGTGTTGACCCGCTCCGGCTCGCCGCTGCCCAGGATCAAGCCCTGGCTGTCCATGACGTTGACGTTGTACGGCAGGATAGCCATCGCCCGGTCGACGATGTCCTGGGCCAGGTCGTGATCGAGTTCGAACATGCAAGTGATCCTTGAAGACGGTGATGGAACGGGTTGTTCACCCGCACAGGCCTTGGTTGCAAACCCTGTGCTCAGGCACAAAGACAGGCACCCTGAGGGTGGTCGAGACTCTCTGGGCGATCAACGTTACCCTTTGCATCGCAAAAAATCATAATAAAGAGAGAGCCGCCATGACACAGAGCGCCGTAGCGTCCGACGCCATCGCTGACGACAAAAACGCCGTCTACAAGCGCATCACCCTGCGCTTGATCCCCTTCATTTTCATCTGCTACCTGTTCAACTACCTCGACCGGGTGAACGTTGGGTTTGCCAAACTGCAGATGCTCGACGCGCTGAAGTTCAGCGAAACCGTGTACGGCCTCGGCGCCGGCATTTTCTTTATCGGCTACGTACTGTGCGGCGTGCCAAGCAACCTGGCCCTGACCAGATTCGGCCCACGGCGCTGGATCGCGCTGATGATGATCACCTGGGGCACGCTGTCGACCTGTCTGCTGTTCGTCACCACGCCGACCGAGTTCTATACCTTGCGCCTGTTCACCGGCGCGGCCGAAGCCGGGTTCTTCCCGGGTGTTGTGTTGTACCTCTCGCAGTGGTTCCCGACCTTCCGCCGTGGCCGCATCATGGCCTTGTTCATGTCGGCGATCCCGGTCTCCGGCCTGCTCGGCAGTCCGTTCTCCGGCTGGATTCTCAACCACTTCGCCGCAGGTCAAGGCGGTCTCGCCGGCTGGCAGTGGATGTTCCTGCTGCAAGGCATTCCCACCGTCATCCTCGGTGCGCTGGCTTATTTCCTGCTCAGCGACAGCTACGCCAACGCCAAGTGGCTGACCCCGTTCGAGCGCTCGGTGCTGGAAGCCGACCACGCCGAAGATCTGGCGAACAAGCCGAAAACCACGACCGATTCGCTGCTGGCGGTGTTCAAGAACCCGGCGATCTGGGCCTTCGGCCTGATCTACTTCTGCATCCAGAGTGGCGTCTATGCGATCAACTTCTGGCTGCCATCGATCATCAAGAACCTGGGCTTCAGCGATAACCTGGTGATCGGCTGGCTCAGTGCGATTCCGTACCTGCTGGCCGCGGTGTTCATGCTGATGGTCGGCCGTTCGGCGGACCTGCGCCAGGAACGTCGCTGGCATTTGGCGGTGCCGATGTTGATGGGGGCGCTGGGGCTGCTGATTGCGGTGAACTTCGCCGCCAACCCGGCCATCGCGATTCTCGGCCTGACCATCGCCACCATGGGCGCCCTCACCGGCCTGCCGATGTTCTGGCCGGTGCCGACCGCCCTGCTCAGTGCCGGCGCCGCGGCTGGCGGCCTGGCGCTGATCAACTCGATGGGACAGATGGCCGGCTTCCTCAGCCCGTACCTGGTGGGTTGGGTCAAGGACAGCACCGGTTCGACCGATGCGGCGCTGTATCTGCTGGCGGGCGTGATTGTCTGCGGCAGTCTGCTGGCGTTGCGCATGACCCGTACCTTGCGCGCCTGATCACCACCACCGCCCTTGTGGGAGCGAGCCTGCTCGCGAAGGCAGAGTGTCAGCGACATCAATGCTGACTGACACACCGCTTTCGCGAGCAGGCTCGCTCCCACAGGGTTTTCAGCGTTGGCCGGATAATTCGGTTTGCCCCGCAGAGCGATTCTGGTATCTGATTGAGCCTTTCCCACTGGTAAAAGGATTTGCTCATGATCTACCGCACGCTGGGTCATTCGGGCCTGCAGGTGTCCACCCTGACCTTGGGCACCATGATGTTCGGCGAACAGACCAGCACCGAAGATTCCCTGCGGATCATCGACAAGGCCTGGGACCAGGGCATCAATTTCATCGACACCGCCGACGTCTACACCAACGGCCGTTCCGAGGAAATCGTCGGCGAGGCCATCGCCAGCCGCCGCCATGAATGGGTGCTGGCGACCAAGGTCGGCTTCGGTCCCGTGGACGGTGTCCCCAACCGCAGCGGCCTGAACCGCAAGCATCTGTTCAACGGTATAGATGCCAGCCTGACGCGCCTGGGCACCGACTACCTCGACATCTATTACCTGCACCGCGAAGACCACAATACGCCGCTGGAGGTCACGGTATCGGCCATCGGCGACTTGATCCGCCAGGGCAAAATCCGCTATTGGGGTCTGTCCAACTACCGCGGCTGGCGCATCGCCGAAGTCATCCGTGTGGCCGACAAGCTTGGCGTTGACCGGCCGGTGATCAGCCAGCCGCTGTACAACATCGTCAACCGCCAGGCTGAAAGCGAGCAGATCACGGCGGCGCAAAACTACGGTCTGGGCGTGGTGCCCTACAGCCCGCTGGCGCGCGGGGTGCTCAGCGGCAAATACGTGCCGGATGTGAAACCGGACGCCGACAGCCGTGCCGGGCGCCAGGACAAACGCATCCTGGAAACCGAATGGCGCGTCGAGTCCCTGCGCATCGCCCAGCAAATCCAGCGATACACCCAGGAGCGCGGTGTGGGCATCGTCGAGTTCGCGATTGCCTGGGTGTTGAACAACAGCGCCGTTACCTCGGCCATTGTCGGGCCGCGTACCGAAGCGCAATGGGACGCCTACACTAAGGCGCAGGCGGTGAAGATCACGGCCGAGGACGAGGCGTTCATCGATTCGCTGGTGACACAGGGACATGCGTCGACACCGGGGTTCAATGATGTGAGCCATTTTGTGTCTGGCCGTAAACCGCGCACTCCCTGAGTCAACACAAAACCCATTGTAGGAGCGAGCCTGCTCGCGATGGCGGTACTACATTCAACAGAGATGTTGGCTGAAAGATCGCTATCGCGAGCAGGCTCGCTCCTACAGTTGGGCCGTGTTGATTGATTGGTCAATATTCGACGCTAAAACCACGTATCCTCCCCCCCGTTTCACCTTCAACCTTGCGAGGACAGCTTGTCTAAAGGTATCGCTCTATCGGTTTCAGCCTCGGTGCTGTTTGCCGTCATGTATTACTACACGTCGCTGCTCTCCCCCTTGAGTGGCGTGGAAATCTTCGGTTGGCGCATGCTGTTGACCGTCCCGTGCATGACCGTGTTCATGGTGGTGTCCGGGGAGTGGAAGCGCGTGCTGGAGATCGTTCGGCGCGCCATGGCCAATCCGAAACTTGCGGGCGCGCTGATCGCCTCCTCTGCCCTGCTCGGCGTGCAATTGTGGCTGTTCATGTGGGCACCGCTCAACGGCTACAGCCTCGACGTATCACTCGGCTATTTCCTGCTGCCGCTGACCATGGTCTTGACCGGTCGCCTGGCCTACGGCGAACGCCTGTCCTATCTGCAAAAAATCGCCGTGGTGTTCGCCTGCCTGGGCGTGATCAACGAGGTGTATCAGGTCGGTGGTTTTTCCTGGGCGACCTTGCTGGTCTGCATTGGTTATCCAACCTACTTCATCCTGCGCAAACGGCTGGCGGCGGACAACCTCGGCGGGTTATGGCTGGACATGGCATTGACACTGCCGGTGGCCTTCTGGTTCGTGCAGAGCGGCGCGCAAGGTTTCGGTGTGTTTGACCAGCATCCATGGTTGTCGCTGTTGATCCCGATGCTCGGCGTGATCAGCGCATCGGCACTGGTGATCTACATCATTGCCAGTCGCCTGCTGCCATTCAGCCTGTTCGGCTTGTTGAGCTACGTCGAACCGGTGTTGCTGCTGGGCGTGGCGTTGTTGCTTGGGGAGAGCATCAAGGCTGGCGAATGGCTGACGTACATCCCGATCTGGATGGCCGTGCTGGTATTGATGTTTGAAGGGTTCAAGCATCTGGTGCGGCAACGCAGACCTTAAGCACACACAAAACAATTGTAGGAGCGAGCCTGCTCGCGATGGCGTCTTCAGACTCAACATAGATATTGGCTGACAGATAGCTATCGCGAGCAGGCTCGCTCCTACAGTTACTACATCTGCAAGGATTTAGTCGGTGGAGAGAACACCACGACGAACCTGGTCACGCTCGATGGATTCGAACAGCGCCTTGAAGTTGCCTTCGCCGAAACCGTCGTCGCCCTTGCGCTGGATGAACTCGAAGAACACCGGCCCCATCAGGGTTTCCGAGAAGATCTGCAGCAGCAGACGCTTGTCGCCCGACTCGGACGAGCCGTCCAGCAAAATGCCCCGTGCCTGCAGTTGGTCCACCGGTTCGCCGTGGTTCGGCAAACGGCCTTCGAGCATTTCGTAGTAGGTTTCCGGCGGCGCGGTCATGAAGCGCATGCCGATGCTTTTCAGGTGGTCCCAGGTCTTGATCAGGTCATCGGACAGGAACGCAACGTGCTGGATGCCCTCGCCGTTGAACTGCATCAGGAACTCTTCGATCTGCCCGGCGCCCTTGGACGATTCTTCGTTCAACGGGATGCGGATCATGCCATCGGGTGCGGTCATGGCCTTGGAGGTCAGGCCGGTGTACTCGCCCTTGATGTCGAAGTAGCGGATTTCGCGGAAGTTGAACAGCTTCTCGTAGAAGTTGGCCCAGTAGGCCATGCGACCGCGATACACGTTGTGGGTCAGGTGATCGATGATCTTCAGGCCGGCACCGACCGGATGGCGGTCCACACCTTCGATGAACACGAAGTCGATGTCATAGATCGAGCTGCCTTCGCCGAAACGGTCGATCAGGTACAGCGGCGCACCGCCGATGCCTTTGATCGCCGGCAGGTTCAGCTCCATCGGGCCGGTTTCGATGTGGATCGGCTGGGCGCCGAGTTCCAGGGCACGCTTGTAGGCCTTTTGCGAATCCTTGACGCGAAACGCCATGCCGCACACCGACGGACCGTGCTCGGCCGCGAAGTACGAGGCCACGCTGTGGGGTTCGTTGTTGAGGATCAGGTTGATCGCGCCCTGGCGATAGAGGTGCACGTCCTTGGAACGGTGGGTCGCCACCTTGGTGAAGCCCATGATCTCGAAGATCGGCTCCAGGGTGTTCGGGGTCGGCGATGCGAGCTCGATGAATTCAAAGCCCATCAGGCCCATTGGGTTTTCGTATAAATCTGCCATGGTCGGCGCCTCATCATTCTTTTATCAATTAACAAAGGTTAGTTGTAAGCAATGCTGAGACCGGTGGGTGGCGCACAGGAGATGCCCCGCACACTGCGGGCGAGAAAGTCACCGTAGATCAGTTGAAACCCGAATATCTTCATTGTCGACCCAAGGCTCTTGCGGGCGAGGCTTCTGCTGCCAGAAGACGATTATTATTGTATGCGTAAACCGATTCTACACAGCGTAAATCAGTTTGTCCGCCTTCTGTATAAAATCCCCTTTTTCCTGGCCCGCGCAAGGGGTTTGTTGCAGAGGAAAATTCCCGCCAGTATCAGCCCGCCACCCAGGCACATGGCCAGCGTCAGCGGCTCATCCAGTAGCAGCGCGCCAAGGATCACCGCTGTCAGCGGGTTCAAGGCAATGAACACCCCGGAACGGGTCGCACCGATTTTGCGGATGCCGTCGTAGTAGCCGATGTAAGCCAGCGCCGAACCCAGTACCCCCAGGTACAAAAGACTCAACCATTGCTGCGCACCCAGATGGGCGATCGCGGTAACACTCACCTCACCGCGCATGATGCAGGCCATCCAGAGCATGACGGTGCCCAGCAGGATCGAATAGGTCACGGTTTGCACCGGTCCCAGGGTGTGGTTCAGCTCTTTGGAGAACAGCGAGTAGACACCCCAGCCGAGGACGCAACCGAAAATCAGCAGATCGCCGAGCCAGGTATCGGCACCGCCGGCCAGTAATTGCGGGTCGCGACTGACGATCACCATGCTCGCGCCCGCCATGCAGATCGCAATGCCGACGACTTTGGCCCGGTTCAAGCGCTCCTTGAACAGCAGCCAGGAGGCCAGGCCGATCACCGCCGGATTCAACGCCACGATCAAGGACGCCCGTGAAGCGTTGATGAAATGCAGGCCATAAAAGAAGCACAGGTTGTAAAAAAAGATCCCGAAAAAGCCAAGCAATAACAACTGCAGCCATTGCCGGACGCTAGGCCGGACCAGCGGTGTCCGCGCCATGCGTACAAACAGCAGCAACGCCACGCTGGCCAGCAGAAACCGCAGGCTGGCCGCCAGTAACGGGCTGAGGCCGCCAGCCAGATAGCGACCGGCGACGAAGGTGCCACCCCACACCATGGTGACCACCGCCAGTTTCAGATACACCGGCAAATCCGAGGGTTTTGACAGGCTTTGCTCGCAGATCGTCATAAGATTCCAGGACCGGATGTCGGAGAGATGACGTATCATTCGACTAATACCCAGTAATCGTAAAATGAGCAAACACTCATGACCCTCACTCAACTGGAGATTTTCTCCCTGGTGGCCGAACTCCACGGCTTCACGGCTGCGGCCAATCGCCTGGGTATTTCCCAATCGGCGGTGTCCCATGCCTTGAAGTCCCTGGAGCTGGAGTTGGGTGTCGAACTGTTGCGCCGGCATCAATCCCAGGTCGAATTGAGCGACATTGGCCAGCAGCTGTTGCTGCGTGCCCGGGCGATGCTCGGCCTGGCCAACACCCTGCGCCAGGAAGCGGCCGATGCGCGGGGCATGAAACGCGGCACGCTGCGTATCGGCTCCTTTGGCCCGACGTCATCGATCAAATTGCTGCCGTTGATACTGCAGCAGTACCGCGCCGCCCATCCCGGCATAGAGGTGCATATCGACGAAGGCCCCGACCGCCAGGTGCTCCAGTGGCTGGAGGAACGACGGATCGACATCGGCTTTGTGGTATTGCCCGAGGAACGTTTCGACACGGTCGCGCTGATCGAAGACCAGATGGTCGCGCTGCTGCCCGCCGCCCACCCGCTGGCGGTTCACGACAGCCTGAACCTGAAGGACCTGTGCGATTTCCCGTTCGTGCTGACCGAGGCCGGTTCTTCGGAGCTGGTTTCACGCCTGTTCACGGTGGCCCGACTGACGCCCAACATCCGATATCGCTGCTCGCAGTTGATCAGCACCCTGGATGTCGTCGCTCGTGGCGACGGTGTGACGATCGTTGCAGAAGGTTCATTGCCCAATCAAATTGACCGCCGCTGTGTGAAAAAACCGCTGTCGCCAGCAGTGTTGCGCCAGGTCGGCCTGGCGGTGCTCGACCGACGCCAGGCATCACCCGCGACGCTGGCCTTTATCAGCCTGGCCGAAAGCCTTGACTTGCGTTGAGCGGCATAACCGCCAACGGCCAACTATCATGGCCCATACCCGAACTCTTCATGGGAGGCGTTTTGCCCTGCCATCATTTGAGAGCCTTACTTCTTCGTGACAGGATTCGCGAATGCCGTTGAAAGCCAAAACCCGTAGTCGCAACACAAGAATTGCTGTGACCCTGATCAGTGGATTGCTCCCGGTGCTGCTGGGGACCGCCATTCTTTATATGCAAGCAGGGCGTGCGCTCAAACAAGACACCGAACAAACTGCCGAAGAAGCGATTCGCCAGTTCGACCTGATGCTCGACAACACCGCTCAGGCCGCTCGTGAACTACTGCCGCTGGCGGGCCAACGTTGCGCTGACGTCAGTCTGGCCCTGCGCGAGCAGGTCACTCGCCGCCCATTCGTGAGCTCAACCAATCTGGTGTGGGACAACAACCTCTATTGCAGCTCTCTGTTCGGCGACTACCAGGAGAAGGTCAACCCCGGTGACTACACCCAGGGCGCCTTATGGCTCATGAGCGGCAATCCGGTAACACCCGACACCGCCTTGCTGGTCTACCGCCTGAGTGAAGGAAAAAAAGGTGCACTGACGACCCTCTATGGTCATCACTTGAGCAATATCCTGCGCTTGATAAGCCGCAAGACTTTGCTATTGCTGCAAGTTGGCCCGGACTGGATATCCGCCGACGGCAAGGTTCACAGGGGCGCTGCGCCTGACCTGCCCGTTGCGCAAAGTCGATTGACCTCCCAGCATTATGCTTTTGCCGTGGAAGCGGGTTTCCCCAAAGGCGAAACCTGGCGATACATGAGCAGCGAATATCCACCGTTGTTCAGCCTGCTGATTTTCTTCGGTGTGATTGCCGGGGCAATTGGTCACTTCCTGCAAAAGCGCTCATCGGCACCCACCCAGGAAATGCAGCGGGCACTGGAAGCTGCGGAGTTCATTCCGTATTTCCAACCCGTGGTGCATGGCGACAGCAAAAGCTGGTCCGGCGCTGAAGTGCTGATGCGCTGGAAACATCCGAAGGAAGGCCTGGTGCGTCCGGATCTGTTCATTCCGTTTGCCGAGCACTCTGGGCTGATAGTGCCAATGACCCGCTCACTGATGCGACAAACCGCCGCCCTGCTCGCGCCGCACTCCGTCAGATTCAACAAGCCGTTTCACATTGGTATCAACATCACCGCCAGCCATTGCCAGGACCTGGAGCTGATCAAGGATTGCCGCGAGTTTCTCGATGCGTTTGAACCAGGCTCGATCCATCTGGTACTGGAACTGACCGAGCGCGAACTGATCGAGCCCACGGCCATCACCCTGCAATTGTTCGAGCAACTTCGCGAACTGGGCGTGAAAATCGCCATCGACGACTTCGGCACGGGCCACTCAAGCCTTGGCTACCTGCGGCAGTTCAATGTCGATTTTCTGAAAATCGACCAGAGTTTTGTCGCCATGATCGGCATCGACACACTCTCCAGCCACATTCTGGACAGCATCATCGAACTGGCGGTCAAACTCGACCTTGCCCTGGTGGCCGAAGGTGTCGAAACCCGTGAGCAGAGTGATTACCTGAGCGCTCACCGGGTCAACTTCCTGCAAGGTTATCTGTTCGGCAAACCCATGCCCGGCACGGAATTCATTAGTGCATTAAGCAACCATTAACTAGCGGATTTAACCGACAAAAAAACGATTACGCGCACCAATTTGAATCAAAACACTACTGCCGTTACATGAAAAAAAAGACAGGATTTACTCTTGGCCAATTAACTACTACAATTTTACATGCCTGCGCTAAATTGGCAGGTGAGCCACTATCACCGAGTCGCTTCAAGGCTCTTGGCTTATAGCTTTGTTTGCGGTTGGTATCAGCCAAACACACTATTGGAGTAAAGATATTGTCCAGACTCGCTGAATTCCGTGCAGCCGAAAAGGCTCTTCAAGAACAGCTCAAGCAGCTGGAATCCCTGAAGAACGATGCCGGGCTCAAGAAAGAAATCGAATTCGAAGAGAAGCTCCAGGGCTTGATGAAAACCTATGGCAAGAGCCTGCGCGACATCATCGCCATTCTCGACCCTAACCCGGCAAAATCCGGCCTGCAGCAGGCAGCACCTAAAACCCGCCGCGCCCGCGTGGTCAAGGTTTATCAGAACCCGCACACCGGCGAGCTGATTGAAACCAAGGGCGGCAACCACCGCGGCCTGAAAGCCTGGAAAGAACAGTACGGTGCAGCCACCGTTGATTCCTGGCTGCGCGGCTAACTCTCGCGGCGACAAAAAAGCCCTGCTTATGCAGGGCTTTTTCATGGGTTATCTAAATGCCCGGGGCGGACACCCGTCAACTACCTGACTGCCACCAACTTTGCGCTTAATCCATTTGGATATCTAAAATTTTCTTCATGCATCGAAAAAGCACTGTCGCTGACTAAAGTTTCAGACTGTTACGGGCAGCGTCTATTTCATCCTGGCTCGTCTTATAAGCCTCGGCCTGCCCTGCGTAGGAAAGAACATAGGCCTTATCGGCATCCACCGCGGCCACCAATGTTTGAGAAAGCACATGCCTGCCATTTTGCGTGATGGTGCAGGTTGTTTCCAGCGCGGCCAATCGACTCAACGTAGTCGAATGAATTCGCGTGCAGACACTTTGATACCCGCCCTGAAAGAAGTCTTTTTGAACCGACTTGCGCATCTCCAGCAATACGCCTTCGAGGTTTACCTGGTGATCGCTTTGCACCGGGCTCATGGTCAGTTCCATCACCATGAGCGGCGATCCATTCTGATCATTTTTTACCGCCCGCTGGCGACTGACCCCCGACGCCGATTCAGGCACGACTTCGACCTGCCAGCCTTCCGGCCAGGTCACTACTGGTGCATCGGCGCGGGCAATGCCAGCCAGCGAAAACACGCTTAGCAGGATGAACAGCACGTTACGGAATCGAATCATTGCAATGGGCACTCAAGGATCAAGCCGTAAAGTCTGGGCCCAGGCCGGCTGTCAGGCAATAGCCGACTGTTTGGGTTTGGTGATGTCCGAACCCTTGCGTATCATTGTCGCCATTCGTTAGCCCACATATTTCCCGGAGGGCCCATGAGCCTGCACGAATTGAACACCTTCCCCGGCGTCACCGCCCAACCGGACGCCGCCACGCAGAAATTTGTCTTCAACCACACCATGCTGCGGGTCAAGGACATCACCAAGTCCCTGGACTTCTACACACGCATTCTGGGTTTTACCCTGGTGGAAAAACGCGACTTCCCGGAAGCCGAGTTCAGCCTGTATTTCCTTGCGCTGGTCGACAAAAACCAGATCCCGGCCGATGCCGCCGCGCGCACCGAGTGGATGAAATCGATCCCCGGCATTCTGGAGTTGACCCACAACCATGGCACCGAGAACGATGCGGATTTCGCCTACCACAATGGCAACACCGACCCCCGCGGTTTCGGCCACATCTGCATCTCGGTGCCGGACATCGTCGCCGCCTGCGAGCGCTTTGAAGCACTGGGCTGCGATTTCCAGAAACGCTTGAGCGATGGCCGCATGAAGAGCCTGGCATTCATCAAGGACCCGGACGCCTACTGGGTCGAGATCATTCAGCCAGCACCACTGTAAATCAGAATCAAAAGATCGCAGCCTGCGGCAGCTCCTACGGAGATCGGTGCAGGAGCTGCCGCAGGCTGCGATCTTTTGATCCATAAAAAACCCCATGATCAATCATGGGGTTTTTTATTTTCAGTGCCGGGGTTTATGCCGGTGCAGAAGTGCGGATCAAGTGATCGAAAGCACTCAGCGAAGCCTTGGCGCCCTCGCCCACTGCGATCACGATCTGCTTGTACGGCACGGTGGTCACGTCGCCGGCGGCAAACACACCCGGTACCGACGTTTCACTCCGAGCGTCAACGATGATCTCGCCACGGGGCGACAACTCGATGGTGCCTTTGAGCCAATCGGTGTTGGGCAGCAGACCGATCTGCACAAAGATCCCTTCCAGCTCCACACTGCGCAACTCGTCGCTCTGACGATCCTTGTAGCGCAGGCCGTTGACCTTCTGGCCGTCGCCGGTGACCTCGGTGGTTTGCGCACTGGTAATCACGGTAACGTTCGGCAAGCTGTGCAACTTGCGCTGCAATACCGCATCGGCACGCAACTGCACATCGAACTCCAGCAGCGTGACATGGGACACGATACCGGCCAGGTCGATGGCCGCTTCGACGCCGGAGTTGCCGCCACCAATCACCGCCACGCGCTTGCCCTTGAACAGCGGACCGTCGCAGTGCGGGCAGTACGCCACGCCTTTGTTGCGGTATTGCTGCTCGCCCGGCACGTTCATTTCACGCCACCGCGCGCCGGTTGCGAGGATCACGGTCTTGGCCTTGAGCTTCGCACCGCTGGCGAAGTGGACTTCGTGCAACTCACCTTCTTTGCCAGTGATCAATTTGTCTGCACGCTGCAGATTCATGATATCCACGTCGTACTGCTTAACGTGCTCTTCCAGCGCCACGGCCAGTTTCGGACCTTCGGTTTCCTGCACGGAAATGAAGTTCTCGATGGCCATGGTGTCCAGCACCTGCCCACCAAAACGCTCTGCCGCGATGCCGGTGCGAATACCTTTGCGAGCCGCATAGATCGCCGCCGAAGCACCGGCTGGCCCACCGCCGACCACCAGCACATCAAAGGTTTCTTTGGCGCTGATCTTCTCGGCCTGGCGTTCGATGCCGCTGGTGTCGATTTTGGCGAGGATTTCTTCCAGGCCCATGCGCCCCTGGCCGAAGTTCACACCGTTGAGGTAGATGCTTGGGACCGCCATGATCTGGCGCTCATCGACTTCAGCCTGGAACAGCGCGCCGTCGATGGCGACGTGGCGAATGCTCGGGTTCAGTACCGCCATCAGGTTCAGCGCCTGGACCACGTCCGGGCAGTTCTGGCAGGACAGCGAGAAGTAAGTCTCGAAGTTGAACTCGCCTTTGAGCGAGCGGATCTGTTCGATCACTTCGGCACTGGCTTTGGACGGGTGACCGCCGACTTGCAGCAAGGCCAGCACCAAGGACGTGAATTCGTGGCCCATCGGGATGCCGGCGAAACGCAGGCTGATATCGGCTCCCGGACGATTGATCGAGAACGACGGCTTGCGTGCATCATCGCCGTTGTCGAGCAAGGTAATCTGGGTGGAAAGACTGGTAACGTCTTTCAACAGTTCGAGCATTTCCTGGGATTTCGCACCGTCGTCGAGGGAAGCAACGATCTCGATCGGCTGGGTGACCCGTTCCAGGTACGATTTCAACTGGGCTTTAAGATTGGTGTCCAACATACGGGCGATTTCCTTTTTACTGTTTCATATAAAGCGGGCATAAAAAACGCCCGAGCGAATCTCGCCCGGGCGTTTTTATTGGGCGGTGCAGCTTGCTTAGAAGGTGCGGAAGTCCGCCCTGATGAAACGCGTCACAGACTTAGATCTTGCCGACCAGGTCCAGGGACGGCGCCAGAGTGGCCTCGCCTTCTTTCCACTTGGCTGGGCAAACCTGACCTGGGTGAGCAGCGACGTACTGGGCAGCCTTGATCTTGCGCAGCAGCTCGGAAGCGTCACGGCCTACACCGCCGTCGTTCAGTTCAACGATCTTGATCTGGCCTTCCGGGTTGATCACGAAGGTGCCGCGGTCAGCCAGGCCTGCTTCTTCGATCAGCACGTCGAAGTTGCGGGAGATGGCGTGAGTCGGGTCGCCAATCATGGTGTACTGGATCTTGCCGATGGCTGGCGAAGTGTTGTGCCAGGCAGCGTGGGCAAAGTGAGTGTCGGTTGAAACGCTGTAGATCTCGACGCCGAGCTTCTGGAACGCGTCGTAGTTGTCGGCCAGGTCTTCCAGTTCGGTCGGGCAGACGAAGGTGAAGTCGGCCGGGTAGAAGAACACCACAGACCACTTGCCTTTCAGGTCAGCGTCCGAGACTTTTACGAAGTCGCCATTTTTGAATGCGTCAGCTTTGAACGGTTTAACTTGGCTGTTGATGATAGGCATCGTTGACTCTCCGTCAGGGGTTAAGAAGTTGATGGAGAGAACTTTACCCACTCGACGGACGGTTGGCTCATTGGCAAACCTGATGCTGCTGATTGGCTTTCGCTATTAGCCAGCTGTATTAATAGAAGAAAACGGTATCTAGGGGGTGTTCTCAATTAGTTTCCCCTCCGCGTTGTCGCCTTAAAGCTGGCCAGGCAAGGCGTAGGCCGCTGGGAATGGTTGTTCCCTTTCCAAGGCCGGCAACGCAGCATGGCCAGCTTTAAGGCACAACCCGAAGGGCCGGGCCTGCTGTTGTGCAGGGCTGTGTTGCTCGAAGCTGATTTGGAATGACCAAACTGCGCTTCTCGCGCCTTGCCCTGCACAACAGCAGACCCGGCGCGGAGGGGAAACTAATTGAGAACACCCCCTAGGGTGACACGGGCTTTTCCGTGATACGCGCCATGCCGAGGAACGGACTGGCTTCGATGTAGCGCATGGCTGACTTCATGTCTTTCCAGCCTACATAGCTCATCAGCGACTTCAAATCCCAGCCACTCTGATGCGCCCAGGTGGCAAAACCGCGACGCAAGGAGTGACTGGTGTAAAGCTCGCCGGCGATACCTGCTCGGGCCAACGCCTGACGTAATAACGGAATCACACTGTTGGCGTGCAATCCCCCCTCGCCCAGATGCCCCCAGCGGTCGATGCCACGGAACACCGCCCCCCGCACCAGTGCCGCCTCGGTAATCCAGTCGATATAAGCCTGCACCGGACACAAGCGCTGCAAGGCCGGCGTCTGATAGGTCTTGCCGAGGTTGTCGCGATCACTCTTGCTGCGCGGCAGATAGAGACTGATGCCGGAACCGGCGCTGGCCTGCACGTGTTCCACCTGAAGCCGGCACAACTCATCGCTACGAAAGCCGCGCCAGAAGCCCAGCAGGATCAAGGCCATGTCGCGCCTGGCCCGCAGCAAACCCGCTCGGTCGCCTGCGGCCCTGGCGACTTGCACTTCTTGCTCCAGACAACTGACCACCTGTTCCAGATGCTGAAGCTGCAAGGGTTCGGCTTGTTTTTCCTGGGCCGGGTGCAGAGCGCGAATACCCTTGAACACCTTGCGCACCACCGGCGCCTTGGTGGGATCGGCAAAACCCTGGCTGTTGTGCCACTGCGCCAATGCCGACAAACGCAGTTTCAGCGTGTTGATCGACAACACACCGGCATGGGCCACCAGGTAGCGCGCCACGCTGTCGCCAGTGGCCGGCAGAAAACCGCCCCATGTGACTTCGAAGTGCTCGATGGCTGCGCGATAGCTGCGACGGGTGTTGTCGCGCGTCGCCGCCTGTAGGTAACGATCCAGCTCAGACATGGGGGTCAACTCTTGAATTCATACCGCTTTGACGGGTCAAAAACCGGTATTGGGTGTATCACACGGGGTAATACCAGTATATCCCGTGTCAGTTACATTCAGCATTTAACTTTATGAATTGAATGGTACAATGTGTATTTACGTGGTACGTACCACATCATCAAAACCCTGGAGATCTCATGGCACGCGGCGGTGTAAATAAAGCGGTGGTTCAAGCCGCTCGGTTGGCGATTCTCGCCCGCGGCGGAAACCCCAGCATCGATGCCGTACGCATCGAGATGGGCAATACCGGCTCGAAAACCACGATTCATCGATATCTCAAGGAGCTGGATAACCGGAGCGAACCTGCCGAAGCGCCAGCGGAACCGATTGACGACGAACTGATGGCGCTGGTGGCGCGGCTCGCACAAAGACTCAAGGAGCAGGCGCAGGAACCCATCGACCAGGCGCGCGCGCAGTACGAAGAACAACGCAAGGCGCTGGATAACCAGCTCGGCAAAGCGCAAGAGACCAACAGCGAACTGCACCAGCAATACGAATTTCAAAGCCTGGCACTGACTCAGGAATCCGAAGCCCTGCACGAAACCCGCGCCATGCTGCAAACGGAGCAGACCCGAAACGCCGGGTTGAACCAGGCGCTGGCTGATTTCGAACTGCGGTTGAAAGACAAGGACGAGCAGATCCGCTCCCTTGAGGAAAAACACCTGCACACCCGCGACGCGCTGGAGCACTACCGCAATGCGGTCAAGGAACAGCGCGAACAGGAAATGAGTCGCCACGAAGGCCAGGTGCAACAGCTACAGATGGAACTGCGCCAGGCACAACAAAGCGCGCTGGTACGCCAGGATGAAATCACCCAGTTGCACCGCGACAACGAACGCTTGCTGACTGAAAACCGCGGCACGCTGCGCGAGCTAAGCCTGCTGCAAGAACAGCTCAAGCAAAGCAATACCCGCCAGGATCAGTTGCTGGAACAGACCACCCGCGTCGACGGCGAGCGCACCCTCCTCCAGGAACGCCTGCGTGTCGCCCTGCTGGAAAGCCAGGCACTCAAACAGAACGTCGATGAGCAGTCGCAGCTCAACAGGTCATTGGAAATGGATCTGGCCAAGACCCGGGCGGATCTGGAAGAACGCGTACGTCTGGCCGCGACCCTTGCGGCAGCGGCAGACGCAGCGAAGGACAATTAACCAGCGACCGGCGACCGCATGGTGACGAACTCTTCGGCGGCCGTCGGGTGCACCCCGATGGTTTCGTCGAAGTCGCGCTTGGTGGCGCCGGCCTTCAAGGCAATCGCCAGGCCCTGGACGATTTCACCGGCTTCCGGGCCGACCATGTGGCAACCCAGGACCTTGTCGGTCCCGGCGTCCACCACCAGCTTCATCAGCGTGCGCTCCTGGCATTCGGTCAGGGTCAGCTTCATCGGCCGGAAGCGGCTTTCGAAGATCTGCACCTCGTGGCCGGCTTCGCGAGCCTCTTCTTCGGTCAGACCGACAGTGCCGATGTTTGGCAAGCTGAACACCGCCGTCGGGATCATCTTGTAATCCACTGGACGATACTGCTCTGGCTTGAACAGGCGCCGTGCCACCGCCATGCCTTCAGCCAGCGCCACCGGTGTCAGCTGAACACGGCCGATCACATCGCCCAGCGCCAGGATCGACGGCTCGGCGGTTTGATACAGCTCGTCGACCTCGACGAAGCCTTTCTTGTCGAGTTTGACCCCGGTGTTTTCCAGCCCCAGATTGTCCAGCATCGGACGACGACCCGTGGCGTAGAACACGCAATCGGCATCCAGTTGGCGACCATCCTTGAGCGTGACTTTCAGGCTGCCATCGGCCTGCTTCTCGATGCGCTCGATGTCCGCATTGAATTGCAGGTCCATGCCGCGCTTGGTCAACTCTTCCTGCAAATGCTTGCGCACGGAACCGTCAAAGCCGCGCAGGAACAATTCGCCGCGATACAGCAGCGTGGTCTGCGCACCGAGGCCATGGAAGATCCCGGCGAACTCAACCGCAATGTAGCCACCGCCCACCACCAACACCCGCTTGGGCAGCTCTTTGAGGAAGAGCGCCTGATTGGAACTGATGGCATGCTCGTGCCCCGGAATCTCCGGAATCTGCGGCCAGCCGCCAGTAGCGATCAGGATGTTTTTGGCGCTAAAGCGCTCGCCATTGATCTCGACCTGATGTGGGTCGACGATCTTCGCGTGACCTTCATGCAAGGTCACGCCACTGTTGACCAGCAGGTTGCGATAAATGCCATTGAGGCGATTGATCTCGCGGTCCTTGTTGGCGATCAAAGTCGGCCAGTCGAACTGTGCTTCATCCAGACCCCAGCCAAAACCGGAAGCCTGCTCGAAGTCTTCGGCGAAGTGCGCACCGTAAACCAGCAATTTTTTCGGCACGCAGCCGACGTTCACACAGGTCCCGCCCAGGTAGCGGCTCTCGGCCACGGCCACTTTCGCACCGAACCCGGCGGCAAACCGCGCAGCCCGCACACCGCCGGAACCGGCACCAATCACATAAAGGTCAAAATCGTAGGCCATTTTCAATCTCCTCGGCAGGTGACCAGCATACCCATAGACACTTCTGGGGCAAGCGCTGCAGTTGATATGAGGCCGAAAAATGAAAATACTACTCGAGCGATTCGCCCCCTGGCCTAATCTTCAACCAATTGTTGTTATCCGGGTATTTTGCCAACGCCAGCAAGTTATCTTTAGGGATCCGTTATAGCTTTCGGACCAGCGCTGCTGCGGTTGCAGTGGCAATAACTTGCCCCGCCTGCTCAAGCTCACCAGAGAGAAAGCAAACCTGCCCTCCTCGCCGAACCACACGCCCCCTCCCAATTAACCCCCCTATCTTGGCTGGAGCATGAAAATTTACATTTAGGCTCAAGGTTGGCGCAAACTCACCCTCCTTGAGCGTTGCAGCTAGAGCCGGCCCCATCGTGTCGTCAAGCATCGCCGCAAGGAACCCGCCTTGTACATTGCCCGCTGGGTTCGTGAAGGCCTCGATAGCTTCAAACGAGACTTCAATACTTCCTTCGTTAACATCAACATTTAAGATTTTGATTCCAAGCGTTTCAGCAGCCTTCGGCGTAGGTAAATGCCCCTCCTGCACCTTCCAGAAAAATGCCTTACTGTCCATTGCGGATTCTCCGAATCTAAATCGTTAAGAGGTAAAGCGTTGAGCCATAAAAGAAACAAGTTCCATTCTATTGCTTGCAGACAGCTTTTCCGATGCGTTGTACAGATGATTTCTAACTGTATTTGAACTAATCCCAAGGATGAGCGCTATGTCTGCGTTAGTTTTACCTTGACTTACCCAGTAGACAACCTCCTCTTCTCGCCCGGTCAGGGCCGCCAACTCCTTACCGTCCACCAGATGAAATTCACGCTCAATGGTTTGAGGGAGTTCATGTAATGCAGAATGAGTAAGTGCAGCACTAGCAATGAGAAAGTCCACGACTTTATCATCACTTCCAGAGATATAGTTGTAAAATCCAAACGCTGAGATTGTTCCGGCTTCTTTATCAAAAAAGCCATGAATAGCCATATTCCTGTACCCATGCGCAACAAAATTCTCTTCCCATGCTGAACTTGGCTTTACAGGTGCTTTTACTAGCAATGGCCTACCCGAAGCAAACCAAGACGACAGCGGAGGGCTTTGCACGCCTCCTGCAGTCGTTCTGATACCTCTTCGGTATGATAGGGGCAGATTATGGGTAATTTCGCGATCCAGCGACACACCGAGAGCATGGATCACACCATATCCGAAAAAAGACGCTTCGTATCTAACGGTTTGATTGGTGAGTCGTTGAAAAAACCGGAGAAAGTCCCAGCAACTACGCCCCCTTCCTCGAGTCGCCCCAAATGGTGGAGGCGAACAATCTAATACGCATATCGCGTGATCAAGTACACTTCCAGGCAATGGATGCGTCATACATTAGACTCTTTTTTGTTTTGATTACGACACTTAATAAACGACCTAATTAGAGCGACAAACCCAAGATAACACCCCAACATGACACGTCAAAAAAAACTTGTAACAAATTAATCCTTTCAGCTTGAACAATAATTTGCCAGCCGGAATTCGCCGACCAAGCTTTCTTGCCCTGCCGCACCGAGAACTTTAGCTCGAAATAGCGAGAAGAGGTACGCGGGATGGGGGCTACTCGTAGACAGACGTGGATAACAGACCTCCATCTCTGGATCACTGGTACATTTTTCCTATTTTAGTGCTGACAAGAGCGCGATTACCGTCGGACTCCAATCGCAAGGAGAGTCAACATGCACAAGTTTGATTTCATCGTAGAGAAGACGAAGAACGAATATAAACAGTTCGTTGAAACCAACCCACTGTTGAAAGTTGTAACGAGTGGCGGCATGACCGAAACCCATTACGCAGCCTACCTTCGCGAGACATATCACTTGGTACGCCATACATCACGAATGCTGGCCTTGGGCGGAGCGCGTCTGAGCGATGATCGTCGGGAGCTTCGCAACTGGTTTTTTGAACAGATCCTAGAGGAAAATGGCCACGACCTCTTCTGTATCAAGGATCTAAAAAATATTGGCCTTCATTCAGATTACTTTCTCGATTCCCAGCCTTCCGCAGGCGCTTGGGGCTTGATTACGCAGAACTATTACATGGCAACATATGGCAATCCCATTGGCATCCTTGGAGTCGCCACGGCAACCGAAGGGCTAGGAGCCGATTTCGGCACTATGTTCGCGAATGTCATGATGGAGCAGTACGGGATACCAAGTAACGCGGTGACTTTTTTGCGCAGTCATGGAGGATTCGATGCGAAACATCTACAGGAGGCAGTCGAGGCGATCGAGCTCATTCATGATGATGAAGTGGATTACGTAGTGCACGCACGCCGCATGACGTTCCGTCTCTACGGCCAGTTATTCAATGACGTATTGACGGCGGATGCAGTTGACCGACCAACTCTAAACTCTGCATTGAAGTAGTGCTCAGATTGGAGAAATAGCATGAAAGATCTTTATGACCTGCAAAATTACTCGATTTGGGAAATTGATCGATCAGATCATACCTTAATGTATCAGTACGAAGAGATAATCAGGCAGTCCTACGAGTCGCTCGGCTTTTTCAAACCATCAATTCTGCCTGGACCAAATACTCGGTGCTTCGGCCTTTTCTTTGACAACAAGATGGAGGGGACGCTTGGTTTATGCGAGAGCTTTTACTCCGAGGCAAATCCTTATTTTCGGTATCTGCCCGATATCGGACACAGGCCAAGGCTTCTTGAAGCAACCAATGTAGTCTTAACGCCAAACTTCCGCGGCAATATTGCAATTGGCATTCTACTCCGAGACGCTGCAACGCGAGCGATCAATGACAATTTCGACTTCATAGTCGGGATTACTCGATATCAAACACTTAGATACTTTGTCGATTTTGGCTTGGTTCCAATTGATCATCCCCCGCTCCATATGATGGGGTGCGATGACATCGACGACTGGATCATGTACTACCGAACAAGTGAGAGTTCGGCTGCATTCTACCTAAAGGAGCGTGCCAATCGATATTTTCACCAACAAAAGACGATGAGAGCGATTCGTCAGCGGCGAAAGAAAGTCGAGCTTTTGCAAACCGCGTTACAGCAGAGAAGCTAGTCACATGAATTCATTTGAAGACCAGTTCGCCACATATCGTCAACAACACTTGGGTTTTGTTGACAGACTGATCTATCAGGAAAAGCCGGAGATTCTTGACTTATTCCCTGAAAGTGAATCAGCGGCCGAGGTTGTCAGAGATTTGGAAGCGTTTGCAAATGCATCTGGGCTCCAGCGGAAACTCACCAGTCTCGTCCTAAAAAATTTACGAGCGCAAGTAGGTGGCAGCACATCGGTAATTGAGGTTTGCGGAGGAAGTTGCTGGTTACTCAGAAATATAACATCACAAGTCAACCAAGGTGAATTTTACATTCATGCCGTAGGTAGTGATATTTCAGAGCGCCACATAGAGACGAATAAAACAGAATTCGGACATATGAATATTGAATGGCTTATTGCAGATGCAACTGACCTTACCTTCTCGGACCTAAAATTTGATGTCGCACTGAACTGCCAGGCACTGCACCACTTTCCAGCGAGCACAGTCATAAGACTACTTCAGGAGCTTAAGAGAATTTCCAAGAAGGTAATAATCTTTGATCTACGACGAACTTTTTATGGACCTACCTTGGTACAATTTCTCTCACCCTTCTACTCCAGAAACTTCATCAGTGATGGAATAGCATCGCACAGACGGGCCTATAGTATCCAAGAAATGAAATTTATTATTAATATTGCTGATTTACCTTATAAGGTCACCCCCTTTACCCCGGTGGGTATGCTTGTGGAGTCAATTTAATGATTCGTGATTTAGCATATTGCCTTGCCTTGCTCCACCCCTTGTCTGTCGGGTTAGGTTTATGGAACGGAGGCAATTGGGTCTATACCACTATAGTTCTTGGCGTTGTAATTTATCCTGTTGTCGAAGTATTAGGCAGACCACTCATCGCATCAAATAATGGCTCCAATTTAGCGAAAATTCCAGAGTTAATTGCTCGAGTCACCTTTGTAGCCGTCATTACCACAGTAGCCGCCACGATAATTATCATTCCAGACGGGAAGTTTACGACACTCGAAAAAATCGCACTAATCTACGCATGCGGATTGACAACAGGGATCGTCGGAGTTGTTCTAGCTCATGAAATGTTTCATAGACGAGCTCCTATGCATAGGCATTTAGGTTCAATACTCATGTTTCTAACGAGCTACCCTCACTTCAAATTGCAGCATTTGTACAGCCATCATCCAAACGTAGCAACAGAGCGTGACCACTCAACAGCGCAATATGGCCAATCTCTATATAATTTTTACACTCAATCAATTTTTTTAGGTGGTTTATCTATGTGGAAAAGAGAATGCGCCCGTTCTGCAATACTCTCAAGCCATAAGTATCATCCGATCCACAACCGCGCCATGACTCTATGGATTATTCAGAGCCTTATTTACATAGCCGTATTTATTCTTCTTGGGCCAATTGCGCTTGCTGCATTTATAGCTCAGGGCGTCATTGCTATATTTATACTTGAAACAGTGAATTACATTCAGCACTACGGCCTAAATCGAGAAGACAATTGCAAGCCAGACTACTCAAGCTCCTGGGACAATTATTCACTGACCAACTATGCATTATTTAACTTGGGACATCATTCAGATCACCATATTCATCCTACCAAGCCCTTCCATGACTTGAAGCAACAACCCACAGCACTTGTTATGCCTTATGGATACTTCACCATGGCAATGGTTGCACTTTTTCCACCACTATGGAGACGAGTGATGGATAAACGCTCACCTCACCTTACAATCGAAAAACAACATTGAGGTAATCATGGATTCACTCTCGAAAATCCCTAACAAAGACGGTGACGGTTACGAACTGTTCCCCCAACTATTTCCCTATGAAAGCTTTGAACAAACGGTTGGCCCTCTATTACACAAGAACGAGGCAAACGTTTGGTCATTCAAGTTTCAAATAGATTCCAAACATTTGAATTCGCTGGAGCGTCTGCATGGAGGAATGATAATGACTTTTCTCGATCATACTCTGGGTGGCACCGCTTTTCACGCAATTGGCAACAAACCATGCATCACAGTTAGTTTACACACCGATTTTGTTGCTGGGGCAAAAGTTGGCGACTGGGTAGTCGGGACCGCTAGAGTCAATAAGATTACCGGCAATTTGGTTTTCGTCTCCGGTGAACTTCGAGCAAGTGACAATCTCATTGCCACAGCAAGTGGCGTCTGGCGCTCGACAGAGTTCGGTGCAATCTAGGTCTAGATATATAAAGTAGATGCTCTGCTTACACAACTAGCACAAATGCGTTTCAGACGCAGGCATATCTTACCGCGATACAAAAGCAAGGACCCCGAGCGATGTCGGGGTCCTTTTTTATCCATTTCTGTGTTTTAACACAAAATTAAGTAAACTTTTCCAGTTATCAGTAAGCCTTACCCGTCTTGTAGAAGTTCTCGAAGCAGAAGTTGGTCGCGTCGATGTAGCCTTCAGCGCCACCGCAGTCGAAACGCTTGCCCTTGAACTTGTAGGCAATCACGCAACCGTCCTGCGCCTGTTTCATCAGGGCGTCAGTGATCTGGATCTCGCCACCTTTGCCTGGGTCGGTTTGTTCGATCAGGCTGAAGATGTCCGGCGTCATGATGTAACGACCGATGATCGCCAGGTTCGACGGGGCATCTTCCGGCTTTGGCTTCTCGACCATGTTGCGCACGCGGTACAGGTCGTCACCAATCAGGTCGCCGGCAATCACACCGTACTTGCTGGTTTCTTGCGGGTCGACTTCCATGATCGCGACGATGGTGCAGCGATACTGCTTGTACAGCTTGACCATCTGCTTCAGTACGCCGTCACCTTCCAGGTTGACGCACAGGTCATCCGCCAACACCACGGCGAACGGCTCGTCGCCGATCAGTGGACGACCGGTCAGGATCGCATGACCCAAACCTTTCATTTCAGTCTGGCGAGTGTAGGAGAACGAGCACTCATCCAACAGGCGACGGATGCCGACCAGGTATTTCTCCTTGTCGGTGCCCTTGATCTGGTTTTCCAGCTCGTAGCTGATGTCGAAGTGGTCTTCCAGGGCGCGCTTGCCGCGACCGGTGACGATGGAGATTTCGTTCAAGCCAGCGTCCAGTGCTTCTTCAACGCCGTACTGGATCAGTGGCTTGTTCACCACCGGCAGCATTTCTTTGGGCATGGCTTTAGTCGCTGGCAGGAAGCGAGTACCGTAACCGGCTGCTGGGAACAAGCATTTCTTGATCATATAAGTCCTTGTAAGGGCTGTGCGTGTACGAGTTTCGGCGCAGTCTAATCAGGCGGCGTGCACCTTACAATGCCCCCGCGCTGGCTAACCGATGCCAACATAGAGAAATAAACTTGCCGATAGTTCCCTGCGGGAGTGCGCAGGTCACTGCGCAAGCCCTTATTCATAGCAGAGACTTGCGCAATTGCACGGCTTGACCGCCCGGAACGAACCACCATACGCCCATCGACACCCGTTGAGTGCGTTTGGCGGTATCATGCCGCGATTGAACCAGACAACGAGGCAAATAGATGTCGGCAGTAAAAAGCGTCAACGGATTCCTGATCAATCAGGAGAAAGACGGTCAATGGTGGGTGGCCAGTGTCGCCGGTGAAAATATCGCCGGACCTTTCCCTTCCGAAGCCTTGGCAATCGAAGTGGCCTCGGTGCTGGAGCTTGAGCACCCGGAACCCAAGCGCCGCGGCAAGGACAAGAGCTGATCGACGCCCGACGGGAAAAGCCCTGCCATGGCGCAGGGCTTTTTTATGAATAACGAAAAAGAAGTGGCCTTTGGCTATAACCTTTTGCCTGGAACGCTGTCTCAGCCTTAGCCCACCCCCCTGACGATGATCAAGCCATGAATAAAATTTTGCCTTTGCTAACGGTATTGGCCCTGAGCGGCTGCGCAACGTCGGAACAGACCTACCTGGCCAACGGAGAGCAAGGTCTATCGATCGACTGCTCCGGGGAAGCCAACTCCTGGGCTGCGTGCTACGAAAAGGCCGATGCGTCCTGCGCAGGCAGCGGCTACAAGATCGTCGGAACCGATGGCACCCCCTCGCTCAAGGAGAGCGAAAAGACTCTCGGCGCCGACGTCGGTAACTACAAGAGCCGTAACGTCGTGGTGATCTGCAAGTAAGGCGCCGCGCCCTACATATGGATTTCGGCGAATTTGATTCCGAGCCCGCGCACGGTATCGATCAGATCATCAAGGCGGCTGAAGGACTCGACCTCATCGTTATCATCCACCAGGAAATAGCTGCGCCCGGCACTTTTCTTGAAAAACACGATCCATTCCCCCAGCTCCGCCGGATTCTGAATCACATGGGTGGCAGAGATTAAACCCTCTGCATGGCGCTCCCGGACCTGCTCTCGCTTCATATTCGACTCCAGAAATAACGATGCCGCCAAAGCAGGGCTTTGGCGGCATCGGTGCTGATGGTCGATAGTCTATCAGCCGGAAATGCACTCGTTGGCGGCATTCTGTACATCCTTTGGCCGCACCGGGACATTGGACATGCTCTCGTGCAGCTTGATGCTGCTGCCGCCAGAGCGTTCTTCAATGTCAAACACGGCAGACGGCCCCGCGGAAAACTTGAGCGGCACGATCACGCGCAAACCATCCTTGTGCGGCTGGATCTGCAAGGCGCCACGGCTCTCAGCCAGTTTTTCGCTCAGGCATTGTGCGTATTCATGGGGCTTCTTGCCAGAAATCACGTTCATCGTCGGCAAGGACTCGTCGATGTCCGAGACGTTCGCACAACCACTGATCGTCAATGCCATCGGCAACAACCACAAACCCCACTTCATACCAAACCTCCGATAAAGACCCTCGGACAGCGCAACTGCGATTTTTCTCCGAGACAAACTGCTTTATCGCTCATCAAACGTGAAATAAGCGTTTTTAATTGTCAAAGCGGCCGGATAATAAGGCGTTCGGGCTGATAAACTGCGCCAATCGCCCATGCTATCGTTTTGATTTTGTAGAAAAAGCCCTTCTGGAGGCGCCTCATGAAATTTATCCATCAGCGCGAGCACCTCAATGAAGACGACATTGTCGTCATTCAATGCTCCCAAATGTGCAACATCCGTTTGATGAACGACGCCAACTTCCGCAGCTTCAAGAATGGCGGTCGTCACACCTATCACGGCGGTGCATTCGACACGTTTCCGGCCCGCATCACGGCCCCTAGCACCGGCTTCTGGAACATCACGATCGACACCGTCAACCGCCGCGCTATCAGCGTGACGCGCAAACCCACCCTGACGCACTCGATCAAAATCATTCGCCGTTCCAGCACGAAACTGAGCTGATCAGCGAACCCGAAACACAAGACAGGCAGATACAACCGTGGCCCAAACGACCAAGTACGTCATCAAATACAAACTCAACGGTGAGCGCCGCTTCGAGTTTGCCCAGCTTGAAAACGGCACCCCGGAAGAAGCCAAGGCGGCGCTGGATGCCATTCATGGACAGGACGACGTCATCAGCGAAATCAGCGTCAGCAAAGCGCTGTAACACGATCCGGAGCGACAATGGACGTCAGCTCCCACTCGCAGTTCGACCGCAAGCACCGGAGTGCCAGCTTCGTCCTTGCCTTGCAGACTGGCCACCTCAACAACAAGAGGCCCGGCAATGAGCGAGCAATATCTGGACAGGCTGGACTGGCCCCGGCTGGAGCAGCAACTTGATCAGGACGGCTACGCCGTCATCCCGTCGCTGTTGAGCCACAAGGCTTGCGAGCTGGTCAGCGCCCTGTACCCCCGAACCGAGCTGTTTCGCTCCCACGTGGTGATGGCTCGCCACGGGTTCGGCCGAGGCGAGTACAAGTATTTCAGCTACCCGTTGCCGGAACTTGTGGCCCGCTTGCGCGGCGCGCTCTACCCACGACTGGTGCCCATCGCCAATCGCTGGCATGAACAGATGGGCTTGCCGATCCGCTTTCCTGAAACCCTTCCAGCCTTCCTCGAACGCTGTCATGCCGCTGGTCAGAACCGTCCGACCCCCTTGTTGCTGCAATATGGCCCGCAGGACTACAACTGTTTACATCAGGATTTATACGGTGAGCACGTTTTCCCGCTGCAAGTGGCGATCCTGCTGTCAGACCCCGATGAAGACTTCACCGGCGGCGAATTTGTCCTGACTGAACAGCGCCCGCGCATGCAGTCACGCCCAATGGTCATCGGCCTGAAGCAAGGTGACGGGTTGATCTTTGCAGTCAACCAACGGCCGGTCAAAGGGACTCGCGGTTACTACCGCGTGACCCTGCGTCACGGCGTGAGTCGCCTGCACAGCGGCAAACGGCATACCCTTGGAATCATCTTTCACGATGCGTCATGAACCCATGAACCCGCTGACTTTCGATCTGTTTGCCGATGCAGAACCCGAGCAACAGCCCTGGCGCGAGCAGATTGGTGAACAGTCCTACGTGCTCAGAGGCTTCGCCCTGCCCTGGCTGGAACGCTTGCTGCCTGCCCTGGAGGCGGTGCTGGTGGCCGCGCCGTTTCGGCAGATGGTCACACCCGGCGGTTTCACCATGTCGGTCGCCCTGAGCAGTTGTGGTCAATTCGGCTGGACCACTGACCGCAGTGGTTATCGGTACACCCGCGACGATCCACAAACCGGTCGGCCCTGGCCAATGATGCCCGAGGTGTTTTTCCAACTGGCACAAGCGGCGGCGCAGGCAGCGGGTTTCGCCGATTTTGCACCGGATTCCTGCCTGATCAACCGCTACATTCCCGGGGCAAAAATGTCATTGCATCAAGACAAAGACGAACATTCCTACGACGCCCCCATCGTTTCGGTATCCCTGGGGTTGCCGGCGATGTTCCTGTTCGGCGGCTTTGCACGTAGCGACAAAAATCAGCGCGTTCCCCTGTTCCATGGTGACATCGTGGTCTGGGGTGGCGTAGATCGCCTGCGTTATCACGGCGTGTTGCCGATCAAGGACGGCCATCATCCGAAGCTGGGCGAGCAACGCATCAACTTCACGTTCCGTACCGCCAGATAAAGACTTCGAATTTGACCGCAAGCACCGGAGTGTGTGGGAATTGCCCCATGGTTAATGTGCAGGCAACCCCTCAATGGACGTGACGCCATGACAACCCAATCGACCAAGATCACCATCGAAAACGATCCGCGCTGGGCCGCCGTGGTCGCGCGCGATCCCAAGGCTGACGGGCAGTTTGTCTATGCCGTGAAGACCACTGGCATTTACTGTAATCCCAGCAGCCTCGCGCGCTTGCCCAAACCCCACAATGTCGAATTCTTCGATAGCGCCGAACAGGCCCGGGCCGCGGGTTATCGTCCGAGCAAACGCGCGACAAAGGATCAGAGCGAACTCGCCGCGCAACATGCCGCCACCGTGGCCGCTGCTTGCCACCAGATCGAAAGCGCGCAAACGCTGCCCGCCCTGGGCGAATTGGCCGAGGCGGCGGGCCTGAGCAGCTTCCACTTCCATCGCGTGTTCAAAGCCGTCACCGGCCTGACGCCCAAGGGCTACGCCGATGCTCATCGTTCACGCAAGGTACGCGAGCAACTGGCGGACGGCGGCTCGGTGACCGATGCCCTGTATGACGCCGGCTTCAACTCCAACAGCCGGTTTTATGAAGCGGCAGACCAACTGCTCGGAATGAAACCCGGGGACTACCGCGCGGCCGGTCAAAACAACGACATTCGTTTTGCTGTCGGACAGTGTTCGCTGGGAGCGATTCTGGTGGCGCAGAGTGAACGCGGGGTCTGCGCGATTCTGCTGGGCGATGATCCGCACCAACTGGTCTGCGATCTGCAAGACAAATTCCGCCGCGCCAACCTGATAGGCGCCGATCATGAATTCGAGCAATTGATTGCCAGGGTCGTCGGCTTTATCGAGGCGCCGGCCATCGGCCTTGATTTGCCGCTGGACGTACGCGGCACGGCGTTTCAGGAGCGTGTCTGGCAAGCGCTGCGGGAGATTCCCGTGGGCAGCACGGCCAGCTACGCCGATGTAGCCCAGCGCATCGGTCAACCAAAAGCCGTTCGCGCCGTGGCTCAGGCCTGCGGTGCGAACAGCCTGGCCGTGGCGATCCCTTGCCATCGCGTGGTGCGCAGCGATGGCAATCTGTCGGGCTATCGCTGGGGTGTCGAGCGCAAACGCCAGTTGCTGGAACGCGAGTCGCAGTGATCAGCGGTTCACATCCACCACCACGCGCCCGCGCAACTGCCCGGCCAGCAAGCGCGGCGCGGCTTCGATGGCTTCGCTCAAGCCGATTTCGCGACTGATCAGCGGCAACAGGTTGAAGTCCAGATCCCGGGCCAGGCGACTCCAGGCCTCCAGGCGTTTGGCTTTGGGCTGGGTCACGCTGTTGATGCCGGCCAGGGTCACGCCACGCAAGATGAACGGTGCAACGGATGCCGGAAAGTCCATGCCCTGGGCCAAGCCGCAGGCCGCGACGGTGCCATTGGCCTTGGTGCTGGCGCACGCGTTGGCCAGGGTGTGGCTGCCGACCGAGTCGATGACGGCCGCCCAGCGCTCCTTGGCCAACGGCTTGCCCGGCTCGGACAATGTGGCGCGATCAATGATTTCGCCGGCGCCCAGTTGCTTCAGGTAGTCGTGCTCCGAGGTACGTCCGGTGGATGCGACCACCCGGTAGCCGAGCCTGCTCAGCAAGGCGATGGCGAAACTGCCGACGCCACCGTTGGCGCCGGTCACCAGAATTTCGCCCTGCCCGGGCGTCACGCCGTTGTGCTCCAGCGCCAGGATGCACAGCATGGCCGTGTAGCCTGCAGTACCGATGGCCATCGCCTGGGCAGCGGTAAACGCCTTGGGCAGCGGAATCAGCCAGTCACCGTTCAGGCGCGCCTTCTGCGCCAATCCGCCCCAATGCCCTTCGCCCACACCCCAGCCATTGAGCAATACTGCGTCACCAACCTTGTAGTCCGGATGCCCGCTGACTTCGACGACACCGGCCAGGTCGATACCCGGCACCATCGGGAATTTGCGCACCACCGGACTGCTGCCGGTGATCGCCAGGCCATCCTTGAAGTTCAGCGTGCTGTAGGCAACGCGCACCGTGACATCGCCCTCGGGTAACCGATCGTCCTGGATCTCTTGCAGCGTGGCCCGGTAACCGCTGTCGTCTTTGTCGATCAAAATACCTTTGAACATTACAGCCTCTCAATGGGATCAGTCTGATGGTGGTAGTGCAATTGAAATAGCACATGACAACGGATCGCCGTACTCGACTTTAAGCCAATCGGGTCGCCAGGTTGACCTGCTGACGGGCCAGAGCGATCCGAAGGACAAAAAACCGACCGCGAGTACGATGCCCGCTCCTTCGGCAATGATCGCTTCAACAGTTTTCACGATTCTTCCCGGTTTATGGATCACTCCTTCCACCGATGCTGAAGAAAACCGGCCCCGCTGAAATGACGACTGGCCTTGCGCCAGTCGTTGCGTTACAAATCCTGCTCTACCGTCCCTGCCCGGATCCAACGTCGGAGAACACAGCACATGAACCAATGGCCAGATACCCGCATTCTTGACCTGCTCGGGATCGAACTGCCGATCATTCAGGGGCCGATGGCCGGTGCCACCAACTCGTCCATGGTGATTGCCACCTGCAATGCCGGCGGGTTGGGCTCGATGCCAGCGGCAATGCTCAGCACGGATCAACTGCGCGAAGAGCTGAAAACCATCCGCCAACACACCCAGCGCCCGATCAACGTCAACTTCTTCTGCCATCAGCCTCCAGCCCCTGACGAGCAACGCGCACAGGACTGGAAAAACCTGCTGCAACCCTACTACCAGGAGCTCGGTATCGACTTCGATGCGCCGACGCCAGTGTCCAACCGGGCGCCGTTCGATAACGCGGCCTGCGAAGTGGTCGAAGCGTTTCGCCCTGAAGTGGTGAGTTTTCACTTTGGCCTGCCGGAAAAATCCCTGCTCGACCGGGTCAAGGCCACCGGTGCGAAGGTACTGTCCTCGGCCACCACCGTCGCAGAAGCGGTGTGGCTTGAGCAGCATGGCTGCGATGCAATCATTGCCATGGGCTACGAGGCCGGGGGCCATCGCGGGATGTTTCTCAGCGATGACCTGAGCAGTCAGGTGGGGACTTTCGCCTTGGTGCCCCAAGTCGTCGATGCGGTGAAAGTGCCGGTGATTGCCGCTGGCGGCATCGCTGACGCCCGAGGCGTCGCCGCCGCCTTCATGCTCGGCGCTTCGGCGGTACAGGTGGGTACGGCGTACCTGTTCACGCCTGAAGCCAAGGTCAGCCCGTCCCATCACAAAGCCTTGCGCACCGCCAGGGAAAGCGAGACGGCCGTCACCAACGTGTTCACCGGTCGCCCGGCCCGGGGCATCCTCAATCGGGTGATGCGTGAGCTGGGCCCCATGAGCGCCAAGGCCCCGGCCTTCCCCCTTGCCGGTGGCGCGCTGATGCCGTTGCGGGCCAAAGGTGAAGCGGGCTTCAGCAACCTCTGGGCCGGTCAGGCCTTTACCCTCGGGGTCGAATTGACCAGCGAGGCACTGACTCGAAAACTGGCTGAAGAAGGATTAGCGAGGCTGCTAGGTCGCCCCTGAGCATCAGTTTCGTTAAAATTGTATACAATTTCACGGCGACACATTCCGTTCAAAGGCAATTCGCTATATATTTATGTACATAACGATTTACCCCTGCCGCAATTGCCTTTAACGGAGCCGTTTCATGACCATTCGTGCCTCACGTTTTGCCCCGACCTGCCTGGCGAGCCTTCTCGCCGTATTCGCCTTCGGCTCAGCCCAGGCGGACGAAGTCCAGGTGGCTGTCGCCGCCAACTTCACCGCGCCCATCCAGGCTATCGCCGCTGATTTCGAGAAAGACACCGGGCATAAGCTGGTCACCTCCTTTGGTGCCACCGGCCAGTTCTACACCCAGATCAAAAACGGCGCGCCGTTCGAAGTGTTCCTCTCGGCAGACGACAGCACCCCGAAAAAACTTGAAGCCGAAGGCGACTCCGTCAAGGGTTCGCGCTTCACCTACGCGGTCGGTACCCTGGCGCTGTGGTCGGCCAAGGAAGGTTACGTCGATGCCAAGGGCGATGTACTGAAAAAGAACGCCTATCAGCACCTGTCCATCGCCAACCCAAAAGCCGCGCCTTATGGCCTGGCGGCGACCCAGGTGTTGGCCAGGGAAGGTCTGACCGACAAGGTCAAGGACAAGATCGTTGAAGGCCAGAACATCACCCAGGCCTACCAGTTCGTCTCCACCGGCAACGCCGAGCTGGGTTTTGTCGCCCTGTCGCAGATCTACAAGGACGGCAAGATCACCAGCGGCTCGGCCTGGATCGTTCCCGCCAGCCTGCACGACCCGATCAAACAGGACGCGGTGATTCTCAACAAGGGCAAGGACAACCCGGCCGCCAAGGCACTGGTTGACTATCTCAAGGGGCCGAAAGCGGCCGCTGTCATCAAGTCCTACGGTTACGAAATCTAAATGTCGCTATCGAGTGCCGATTTTTCCGCCATCTGGCTGACCCTGAAACTGGCGTCCCTGACGACCGTCATCCTGCTGATTGTCGGCACTCCGATTGCGCTATGGCTGTCGCGCACCCGTTCCTGGCTGCGCGGTCCGGTCGGGGCGATTGTCGCCCTGCCCCTGGTGCTGCCACCGACAGTGATCGGTTTTTATCTGTTGCTGGCGCTCGGCCCTCACGGGTTCATTGGCCAGCTCAGCCAGTCACTCGGCCTTGGCACCCTCACGTTCAGTTTTGCGGGGCTGGTCATTGGTTCGGTGTTGTATTCGATGCCGTTTGTGGTCCAGCCGCTGCAAAACGCTTTTTCCGCGATTGGCACGCGCCCGCTCGAAGTGGCTGCGACATTACGGGCCAATCCCTGGGACACCTTTTTCAGCGTGACGCTGCCCCTGGCCCGCCCCGGTTTCATTACCGCGGCCATTCTCGGTTTCGCCCACACCGTCGGTGAGTTCGGCGTGGTGCTGATGATCGGCGGCAACATTCCCGAGAAGACCCGCGTGGTCTCGGTGCAGATCTACGATCACGTCGAAGCCATGGAATATGCCCAGGCCCATTGGCTGGCCGGGGCGATGCTGGTGTTCTCGTTTGTCGTCCTGCTGGCGCTGTATTCCAGCCGTAAAACCAAAGCGGGCTGGAGCTGATCGATGATTCAAATGCGTCTGAAACTACGTTATTCAGGCTTCGCCCTGGACGTCGACCTGCAGCTGCCGGGCCGTGGCGTCACGGCACTTTACGGCCACTCCGGCTCGGGCAAGACCACTTGCCTGCGCTGCATCGCCGGCCTGGAACGGGCCGATCAAGGCTTTATCCAGGTCAACGATGAAGTCTGGCAAGACAGCGACAACAGGGTTTTCGTCGCGCCGCACAAACGCGCGCTCGGCTACGTGTTCCAGGAAGCCAGCCTGTTTCCGCATCTGTCGGTGCTGGCCAATCTGGAGTTCGGCCTCAAGCGCATTCCCAAGCCGCAGCGTCGGGTCGACATGGCCCACGCCACTGAGTTGCTGGGCATCGGCCATTTACTGGACCGGCACCCACAACATCTTTCAGGCGGTGAGCGACAGCGCGTCGGCATCGCCCGCGCGCTGCTCACCAGCCCGAAACTGTTGTTGATGGATGAGCCACTGGCGGCGCTGGATGCCCAACGCAAAAGTGAAATCCTGCCCTACTTGCAACGCCTGCACGACGAACTCGACATCCCGGTGCTGTACGTCAGTCACTCCCAGGATGAAGTCGCGCGGCTAGCCGACCATATCGTGTTGCTCAACAACGGCAAGGCACTGGCCAGCGGTCCGATCGGCCAGACCCTGGCACGCCTCGACTTGCCGCTGGCAATGGGGGACGACGCTGGCGTGGTGATCGAAGGTCGCGTCAGCGCCTATGACGCCGGCTATCAATTGCTCAGCCTGCAACTGCCCGACACCAACCTCGACATTCGTGTGCCTCATACGCCAATGGACGTGGGCCAGGCACTGCGCTGCAAGGTCCAGGCGCGGGATGTGAGCCTGAGCCTGGACAATGCCGGGCATAGCAGCATTCTCAATCGCCTGCCGGTCACCGTGGTCAGTGAAATGAACGCCGATAACGCCGCCCATGTGCTGATTCGCCTGGACGCCGCCGGCACGCCACTGCTTGCGCGGATCACGCGTTATTCCCGTGATCAACTGAACGTCCATCCTGGCCAGCCACTCTGGGCACAAATAAAAGCGGTCGCGGTGCTGGCGTAAATCCGCCGGCACGACTGCACCGGGCAGAGGCCAGCGCCTGAACCGACGAATTGACCTGCCTATTTTTTGCACGATCAGCAATGACTTCTATAGTTGAACTGAACACGAATCCGCTGCGGAGACGCCATGGAAGACATTTTCGTTGTGAAGCGTTGCAACAAGATCATCATCCATGGCCGCCGTGAAGGTGAGGTTGACCACCTGCCACCGGATGCCGCGGTCTGGTACCGCATCGCCGATACCCGCACCCAAGGCTTTATCGGTGATGGCTACGAGGCTGAAGAGGACGCCCTGCGTGTTTGCCGCCAGTTGAACGCTAAATCACAAGTGACAGCCCGACAAAGTTGACGAGCGTCACCATTTTTTAACGGGTCTATACTGAAATAGTTGAAGGATCAGTAACCCTTTCGGCAGAAAGCTCGCCCCAGGCGGGCTTTTTGCTGCCACACCCAGGTTTCTTGAACGGAGGTGTCTCCCATGTCCGAAAAAGAGTCCATCACCACCCTGCTCACCTTGCTGGACTCCCGTCAGGCTCGCCTGGCAGCGGCCTGCAAGGAAATCGCCGACTGGGTCGATCATCAAGGCGGACACCCCACCGCCCTCAGAATTCGTGATCGCCTGAACGATATCGAGAAGGACACGCCGCTGATCCGGCACACGCTGTCGTCTCTCAAACCTGTCGACCGGCCTCTGCCTCGGTTCAGATGATCCGTCACGGATTTGCGGTGCGAGGACAGGCCCGATCCGGGCAGCATGATCGGTGACAGTGACGTCCCCGAACCGTTGGCTGCCTGTTGCATTTCCATCCTTTCTTACAACCCGGCCTGGCGTCGGGATTTTTTGTTGCGCAAAACCAATCGAACGTCCCCGCTCACGTGGAGTCAACCGCTCACACGTCACGAAGGAGACGTTCCAATGGTCACTCATTTCAAAGTCAGCGGGCACCTGGCCTGCGGTCACCACGGCAATAACCTCGTATCGACCCGCGAACTCAATCGGGTGAAGTGCAGAAGTTGCCGAAACACCGACGCCTACAAAGAAGCACGCAAGACCGAACGCAACGCTGCCCGCCGCGCAGCACGCAAAGCCAAAGCCATGCTCACCGCCAATAACTGGCGTTCAGCCTGGACCGAGCGACTGACCGCGATGGCTGGCCTGCAACGACTGCCCCGTGGCTTTGGCGGCCAACCCTTCGTTTAGGGAAACTGAAACAACCGCCAGGCTTTTACGGCGAGTCGATGTTCCTGCGCGCGGGCTCCATGATCTCGCGCAGGGACATGCGCTTGAACGCCTCGACCAGCGCTCGCCCCTCATCGGGTGCACAAGTGACCGCCAACCGCATGGTCGCCTCCCCTAGGTGCCAGATCAAAAACGCGGACTCCTCGACCTGCTGTTCGTCGCAGTCGGGATAGACGCGAAGCATGGCCTGGGACAGCAGCGCTCCGGCAACCCGGCTCTCCCCCAGTTCAAGCTGCAACAACTGCTTGTCGGCTTGCATGCCGGACCAGATGTCACGCATCACCGGTGTCGCCATCACGATCTCGTAATACTGATCGAGCAGCTGCGAATAGGCGGCGTGCAAACCCCGGGCATCCTCGACGGCATCCATTGCCTCTTCAATGCAACGGCGGCTTTCAGCGTTGTAGCGCTCGGCCAGCGTACGGATCACGGAACTCTTGTCGGGAAAATACTGATATAGGGAACCAATCGAGATCTCGGAGCGCTCGGCTATTTCACTCATCTTGAGTTGGTCGCTGCCCTTGTCCGCGATCAATTGAGTGGCCATCGCCAGAATCCGCTCCTGACGCTCGCGGCTGCGCTGTTGCGTGGGATTGCGTCGAACCGCTTGCGCAGCAGGCTGTTCGAGGGTTTCAGAGGGCTTTTTGCGCACGAGCGAATTCCCGATCAATAACGTGACATGTACTCACCTTAGCATCGCCACTCCCTACGCCCAATAACAGATGCCACACGTCGGGGAATTCGCTTTGGCGGCTTGACGGCAAAACATGAGGATCTATCATCTTTTAAACATGAGCATCACTCACATTAACCGATGGAGATGAACGCAATGAAAACGGCTCAACCAATCACGCTGGTCCTCGGCGCCACCGGCAAAACCGGACGGCGAATCACACAACGACTCGAAGCGGCCGGCCTGCCCGTTCGCCGGGGTTCGCGCGACGCCAATCCACCCTTCGACTGGGAAGATCGATCAACTTGGGACGCCGTGATCGATGGCGTTCAATCGGTCTACGTTTCCTTTCAACCTGATCTCGCCGTTCCAGGCGCCCTTGAAAGCATCCAGGCGTTCACCGACCTGGCGGTGAAAAGCGGAGTCCGCAAACTGGTCTTGTTATCCGGGCGCGGCGAAGTTGAAGCGGAACAGGCCGAACGCGTCGTACAGGACAGCGGGATTGACTGGACGATCCTGCGGGCCAGTTGGTTCTGCCAGAACTTCAGCGAGGCACACTTTCTTGACCCCATTGTGCAAGGTGAACTCGCACTCCCCGTCGGCCAGGTCGCCGAGCCCTTTGTCGATGCAGAAGACATCGCCGAGTGTGCCGCCGCGGCACTGACCCAACCCGGACACACTGACCAGCTCTATGAATTGACCGGCCCTCGGGCGTTGACCTTTGCTCAAGCCGTGACCGAAATTGCCCGCTCCACCGGTCGCAATATCGAATTCGTGGCCGTACCGCCGGACGCCTATCGACAGGCAATGGAACAGGAACAACTTCCCCCCGAGTTGATGGATCTGGTGTTGTATCTGTTCACGACTGTGCTCGACGGTCGCAACACACCCGTGGCCGATGGCGTGCAGCGCGCACTGGGTCGGCCGGCCCGCGACTTTAGCGACTACGTACAGCGCACTGCCGCTACGGGCATCTGGGGGAATGGCAGTCCGACGTAAAGCAGTGGCGAGAACCTGCTTCGTCGACTAGGGTTTTTGGCGTATCGAACAGCGGCGCCTTTATTGGCAGGAGCCTGATCAAGGAGGTACCCATGTCACCCAATCGTAGTGCTGAACAAACCTACCGCCAGTGGTCCAGCCCGATCCTGTTGGAACTCAAGGAGCGAGAACATCAAATGAACCCGTCAGACCGCCAGGCCTTGGAAAACGTACTGCTGGAAAGAAGGCTGATCGATACCGGCAACCCAACCGGCAGCGAACGCCGCAAGGCAGACCCGGCGTCCTGAAGCATCAGGCAACCACGATCAAGATAGAAATAATGGAGCAGAAACAAACAAGGGCTTGCATCAGTTTTCACTTGCAAGCCCTTGATTTTATGTGGCGCCCGACACTGGAATCGAACCGGCACACCCTTGCGGTCAGGAAAAACCACCTGTTTCAAGTGCCAACGTTCGCTCTGTGTCCGACGTTGTTCCAGCTCTCATTAATCTATTTTTGATAATTATTAATTTCCCTACTCCGCTCCTTTGGCTTTGAATGCGCATCGAGGAGGGTCGGCCAAGGTAGGACTTACAGGTGACGCCTTTGACGGATGCTTCGAATGCAGCCAAGCCTGCATTTGAAGAGGCTGACCCTCCTCACCATGTGTACTATTTTGCCCCGCATCTTCCCCCAGGAGGTGCGGGGATTTTTTACAGCAATAAGTACAAGTCAGAAGCAAAGCTGTTAAGCGCTGGCAAGTAGCATGTACTTCAAGCAGGTTAGATACATACCCCCTACTACCCGACCATCAAACTCACTGGCGCTTTGACTTCCTTTACGACAAAGGAGGTGCAAACGTCTTTGACACCTGGAAAACCATTTATATTGTTTCTGGCAAACTCACTAAATTCAGCCAAATCAGTTGCCAAGACCGTTAACTGGTAATCATAAACACCTGAAATGCAGTGGCAGGCTATAACCTGCTCAAAAGAAGTTATCGACTCCTCGAACGCCTTCATATGGGTAGTATCCTTTTGACCCAGGGATACCTGTACAAAGGCAGTAATAGCGTATCCAAGCATTTCAGTATTAATGCTGGCATGGTAGCCTCGCACCAGACCTATTTCTTCGAGCCTTTTGACCCGTCTCCAGCATGGCGATGCGCTCAGTGATACCAGCTCAGCAAGCTCCGCACTCGACAGCCTTGCATTCCGCTGGAGCGCCGCCAATATGCGGCGATCCGTAGCGTCTATCTTAACCTTTGGTATGATCATTTCAAAAACCCCAAAAATACAGAATATACATTCCATATCCCCTCAATAGAGTAAGGGATCTTAGCATAAGTTTTTTTCAAGAAGGCCGTAGTATCTTCCCACCGGTTCGCATACTGCACTGGGCTGGGCTGGGAGCCCGCGCCTTGAAACAACCTCGCAAGGGACTAGTTCTCGGTTAAGCAATAATATCAGTTTAAGCCCGAAGCGCGGCAAAGGCTAAATTTGCTAAAAGTCCGAAGTCCTGACGTATAATTAATTTCATGCAGTGGCACCCCAAGCCCCCGGGCTAACTTACGAACTGATGGTGAAGCGAACGGCAAAATTTCATTGAAAACTACTTTCTCAATGTTTGCCTGACAGCGTTAATTGGAATAATGGGCGAAAGCCATTTCGATGCCACCGTCACAAACTCACATCAACATTCCCAAGGGGCTGTTTCGTCAAATCCAATGTCGTATTTTTCAATTGCACGAGAGCAGATTTCAGCACTAAGTTTCCCTTCGTGCACCAAGGCCCACAGGGCGCTGAGGACTATCTGATGACGGTCGACTTCAAAAAATTTGCGTAAAGCTGCCCGAGTATCGCTGCGACCAAAACCATCGGTACCCAGAACGACATAGTGATCCTCAACATAGGAACCAATAAGTTGCGCAAGCGCGCGCACGTAATCGGTCGCACCAATGATTGGAGTCCCCTTCGGCAAACACTCAGCCACATGGCTAGTCTTCTGATCGCCTTCAGGATGATGCCGGTTCCAACGTTCTACTCCTCTGGCGTTCCTGGCGAGCTCTGTAAAACTCGTGACACTCCATACCTCGGAATCGATCTGCCAATCTGCGCTCAGGAGTTCTGCTGCAGCCATCACTTCTCGCAAGATGGTTCCTGATCCGAGCAGCCGAACTTTGTTCGATTCCGCTCCACACTTTTGTTCTGAGAAGAGGTACATGCCTTTGATGATGTCTTTCTCAACATCAGTCGGCAGGCTAGGCTGAGCGTAGTTCTCGTTCATAAGGGTGATGTAGTAGAACTCATCAACCTGTTCCTCCAGCATCTGACGCATGCCATGGTCTAGAATTACGGCAAATTCACCAGCGAATGCAGGGTCATAAGCTCTGCAATTTGGCACCAGAGCAGCCATCAAATGGCTACTGCCATCTTGATGCTGCAGACCTTCCCCGCCCAAGGTTGTACGGCCTGCCGTGGCTCCGAGCAGAAAGCCTCTAGCCCTCTGATCAGCTGCCGCCCAAATGAGATCGCCGACTCGCTGAAAACCGAACATTGAGTAATAGATGTAGAACGGCAGCATGGGCAGGCCATGGGTGGCATAGCTGGTTGCCGCTGCCACCCAGGAGCTGATGGCACTCGCTTCGCTGATACCCTCTTCGAGTATTTGACCATCCAGCGCCTCCCGATAGCTCAGAATCGAGCCAATGTCCTCTGGCTCATAATGCTGACCGACGCTGGAATAGATACCGATTTGCTTGAACAGATTCGCCATCCCGAACGTCCGGGCTTCATCTGCCACAATGGGAACCACACGCCGTCCCAAAACAGGATCTTTCAGCAAGCTGCTGAGCATCCTGACAAAAGCCATAGTCGTGGACATTTCCTTGCCTTGCGCTTTAGTGGCAAAGCTTGCATACACATCCAATCCGGGTACCGCGACCACCGGAACATTCGTTTGCCGGCTTGGCGTAAAGCCCCCAAGGCTTTGCCGACGCTCAAGGAGATAGCGAATTTCACGACTATCATCGGCAGGTTTGTAGAACGAGAGAGTCTCAACCTGCTCATCAGTCAAAGGAAGATTGAATCGATTTCTAAAGCCGATAAGCGTTTCGCGATCAAGCTTCTTTTGCTGATGAGTCGTCATTTTCCCTTGGCCGGCTTCGCCCATCCCATAACCTTTTTTGGTCTGGGCAAGAACCACAGTAGGCTGGCCCTTATGAACAGAAGCAGCGTGGTAGGCGGCATAGATCTTCACCATATCGTGGCCGCCACGTTTCAGCCGATCGATTTGTTCGTCTGTGAAACCTTGGGCAAGCTTTGCCAATGCTTCGTTTTGACCAAAGAAATGATCCCTGCTGTAACGTCCGTCTTTCGCCGCAAAAGTCTGGAACTGCCCATCAACGGTTTCCGAAAGGGCCCGCACCAGGCTTCCGTCAGTGTCACGGGCGAAAAGCCCATCCCAATCAGACCCCCAAACCAGTTTTATGACGTTCCAGCCAGCCCCGACAAACAATGCTTCCAGCTCGTCGATGATTCGCCCATTGCCTCGTACCGGCCCATCTAACCGCTGAAGATTGCAATTGACTACCCAGATCAGGTTATCCAGCCCCTCCCTTGCAGCCAAAGTAAGAGCTGACATACTTTCCGGCTCATCCATCTCACCGTCACCGAAAACGCCCCACACTTTTCGCTCAGATGTGTTTAACAAGCCACGGTTGTGAAGATACCGCATGAATCGGGCCTGGAAGATCGAACTAATTGGGCCGATGCCCATCGATCCCGTCGGAAATTGCCAGAAGTCCGGCATTAACCAAGGGTGTGGATAGCTGGATAAGCCCTGTACCCCGTGGCCAGAAGCGGTGATCTCCTGCCGGTAATGCTGAAGGTTCTCTTCTCCCAGCCGCCCCTCAAGAAAAGCTCGCGCGTAAACGCCTGGTGCCGAATGAGGCTGATAGAAGACCAGGTCGCCACCAAAAGCGTCGCTCCTCGCTCTGAAGAAATGGTTAAAACCAACCTCGAACAAATCAGCCGCACTCGCGTAGCTGGCGATATGACCACCCAAGTCCCCATATGCCTGGTTAGCACGTACGACCATGGCTAGAGCATTCCAGCGAATTATCGATGACAGGCGTTCCTCGATTGCCAAATCGCCTGGGAATGCAGGCTGCTTTGTCACGGGGATGGGGTTGATGTAGGGCGTACCCAGCGTAGGTTTCCAGCCAATGCCGGGATCACGGACGAGACTGACCAGCTCATCGATGATTTCGCGAGCCCTCTCAGGGCCACTATTTTCAATCAAGGAAAGTAGCGCATCACGCCACTCTGCAGACTCCTGCGTGTCGCTTTCGCTGGCGGAAAACTCCAAACTTTCAGGAGTACCGTGCTGGGAACTATTCATGGTTATCTCACCTCACATCAAGAAGTCTAGCCACCATTAGGAATAGTTGACTGTGGCTCCAGCAATAGCCGCGACATCCTGGTCACCCGACCATCAAACATGGGTCAACCAATGAGCGTACTTTTCATTAGTTCCATGTACTGCGCAGAAGTAGACCTCTTGAAGCTGCTGTGTGATCGGGCCTCGCGAGCCCGCGCCAATTGTCCGACCATCGAGTTCACGAATAGGTGTCACTTCAGCAGCGGTACCTGTAAAGAACGCCTCATCGCAGCAATACAGTTCGTCGCGAGTGATCCGTTTCTCCCGAACTTCGAAGCCCAAATCCCGAGCAATTAGCATAACCGAGTCACGGGTTATGCCATCAAGGCAAGACGCCAGATCGGGAGTGTAGATAACCCCGTCTCGAACCATGAAAATATTCTCGCCAGCCCCCTCACTCACATAACCCTCGGTATCCAGTAATAGCGCCTCGTCAAATCCGAGCGAAGTAACCTCTCGGTTAGCCAGGATCGAGTTGATGTAATAGCCACAAGCTTTTGCACGCACCATGGAAACGTTGACGTGGTGGCGGGTGAAAGACGATGTTTTTACTCGAATGCCTTTTTCCATGCCCTCCTCCCCCAAGTAAGATCCCATGGGCCATGCAGCGGTAGCGACATGAATTGTGTTGTTTTTTGCTGCGATGCTCAGAAAGTCTGAACCGATCCAAACCAAAGGACGTAGATAGCAAGCGTCGTACTTGTTTGCTCGAATGACTTCTTCACACGAGTTACGAATAGTTTCTTCGTCGAACGGAACTTCCAGCTGAAAAATTTTAGCCGAGTTAAAAAGACGACGAATATGCTCTTTCAGACGAAATATTGCAGGGCCACGCGCAGTTTCGTATGCGCGCACACCCTCGAACACGCCCATGCCATAATGAAGTGTATGGGTCAAAATATGAGTTTTGGCCTCACGCCATTCAACTAACTCGCCATCTTTCCAGATTTTCCCATCACGATCTGACATCGACATTTACAACCTCCGACACAAACAATGAAAACAACAAATACTCATCGATACCACTCGATATTCAATCAGGTATTATCTTTTGAAGTTAAGAGCATCCAGGGCGTCTGTCGCCCCCTTGGTCAACCAACCTGTATCAGAGTGAAGCGCGATAAAGGTCACGCCCTTTTCCCTGTACTGGCGGGCTTCTTCCACCGAAGTCGCAAAGATTCCTACTGCCTTGGAATGTTTGCGGGCAGCTGTCAAGACGCTCTCTACCGCAGCCTTGACATCATCGTGCCCGGTCTGCCCCAGTAGCCCCATGCTTGCAGACAAATCAGCCGTACCAATGAACAGGCAGTCAACGCCCTCGACTTGAGCTATAGAGTCGACGTTCTCTACCCCTTCCACTGACTCGATCAGGACAATGGCACAAGCCTGGTTGTTTGCGTCTTTGACATAGTTACTGTCCAGCCCATACGCCCCCGCTCTGACCATTCCAGCGACGCCTCTGACACCACTTTGATCTGGTAGTGGAAATAACATCGATGCCACTGCGGCTTGCGCGTCAGCTGCACCGTTAATGTTCGGGAAGACAATAGTCTGTGCCCCACAATCCATGGCGCGCTTGACCAAAGAAGGATCATTGGCGGTTACCCGCACAGCACCTACGGCTCTTGCCCCATTAAAAGCCGCCGCATCAATGGCTCTAAGTTGAGCAGCAATATCCTGGGTATCATTAGGGCCGTGCTCGGCATCGATGACCAACCAATCAAAACCGCAATGAGCAATCAGTTCAGCGACCGCAGGGCTCGCGAGCGTCAGCCAGCAACCTAAGGTTGGTTTAGCGTTTTTCAAACTGTGCTTGATTGGATTTACAAAGCGCATGGCAGATCTCCTGGCATCGTGATGCGGCGGTAATCGATGGCTCATGTTAGGCAAATGCCAGGGGTATTTTTTGCGCATTTTCATTAACAGAAACGACATGCGACAGAACATTCATTCCACTTTTTTGGTATCCGCGAAATCGTCATGCTGATGTCGGTGAATTTCAGTGGAATGCCGCCGAAACGGAACTCCCGCCAAAACTCACATAGACGTTTTCAGTTCACCGACATGCCAGAACCATTGAGTACATCTGGGTTATTTGTATCGACAGAAATCGTTGAATTGAGAGAACTTGGCAGTGATGGTCAGATCGACGCAACCGGTCTAGTCGCCCAATACGTCGGGTTAATCACCCATCTGCCACGCTAAAACCACCCACTCCGATCATCTTCCAGTTCCTGGCGGCATTGCTTGAGTTGCGCGCTGTAAATCTCTGACTGCTTTTGCACTTTCTGGGCAACCTGCATCAGCCACGGTTTACTGCGATAGGAATTGCGGCTAAATCCCCCACGCCCCTCGTGGTAAGCCAGGTACTGATTGTAGGTGTCCCATTTGGAGATTCCGAGCTGACGTTGGGTGCCAGTGGTGTACCAACCGATAAACATGATCGCGTCGTCGAAACTGTCACGCGAACCACCGTTGCCCGTATTGTCCTTGTACTCACCCCATACCGGGTCTTGAGCCTGCGCATAACCGTAAGCCGAACTGACTCGCCCCCAGGGGATCACCCAGAGCAGGTAGTCACGAGGCGGCAATGCGTCCGCCACGTAGCTGCTTTCCTGCTTCATGATCGCCATGGCCACATGCAGAGGCGTTCCATATTCACTCTGCATTTGCAGCGAGTCCACATACCAGTCGGGATACTCACGGTAAATACTGCAGAGATTGCTTTGATCTTTTGGTGGCGTAGTCGTGCAACCTGTCAAAAACATAAACAACAAAGCCAGCAGCAAAACTAGTCCTTGTTTCATTCATCATCCTCAAAAATAGGGGCATAAGGTGCCCTCCGTTTACTGCAAGGAGCCAGAGTCAGGCAGGTGCAGGCAAAAACGTCAGAAGACATCTATCTTGACCGCGTCACCCTTAGCACTACATTCGCGAGCGTAACGGGATGAAGGTGACGGCTATCAGCCAGAAGCGGCCTTTCTCGACCCGTTAAATCCACGTCGCCTCAGGGCAAGCGGCCCCTACCAAAAGCGGTCGGTGAAATCGGGTCGCTACTATCTCCATAAATGGGGCATTACACCCACCCAACCGGGCGTTTATCACCTAAATTGAGGAATACTCCCCGCCTTCACCCTTTCCCTCGCTTGAAATACTCAGAAACAGCCTGTTAATTAATTTGAGCTTTTTCTTCGCCCTATTGAAATGGCTCATTAGTTGCACCACCCCGTGGTACCCGCAACAGCTGTCGTCCCGGACATCATGGATGACGGCGGGGCTCGCCAGATTCGGCATGACGCGAGGGGTGAAAAATGAAACGCGTGACACCGCCATGCAACTCCATTGCCTTGCTGCTCAGGTCAAGCCCGCCCTTTGCGATGCTGCTTACCGACCACAAGGCCGCACTGGCCGTTTTTGTTCACCCTGGTGCTGATGTTCCTCGCCTACATCGGCCAGGCACTGAGCATCTGGCCGAACATCATCCCGCCATCCGCCAGCCTGTGGGCGGCGGTATCACCGGCCACCAGTCGGCTGTTCGCCCTGATCAGCACGCCGTACAACCTGCCGGTGATTCTGATGTACGCCTTCTGGGGCTATTACGTGTTCCGCGGAAAAGTGAGAATTGATGATGGCTTCCTCTGATAAATCAATTGCTCGAATCACAAAAAGGCCGATGCCCCTTTATAAGCAGATCGCTCAGTTGGGCCTGATGTTTATCGCGTTGCTGATGATGCTGGCGTTGTCCGCTGCACTGGCGATGGAGTTGACCCTTGGAACGCTCTGACAAGTCCGGTAAAAAAAGCAAACCATCCTCTTGTTGCGCTTGCGCGCAACGCGCCATGCCTGGCGCACAAATAAAAAGCCCCGGCGTTATGCCGAGGCTTGGTGCGATACTTCTTTGTGGCTTCAAGGCTATTAATCACCGGGCTTGGGGCTGGTGCCAGGATTCTTCTTTTCCTCTTCCAGCGCCTTTTCGCGCAAAAACTGCCTCGTTTGCTGCGCCCAATAAAGCGCACCAACAAGGATGCTCGCCTCCTCCCAATTGGAAAAGATTCCTGCAATCTTCTCCCCTTCACAAACCACCCAAAGCAACTTCGGAGGGTTTGCTGGAATCGTTACTCCCTCAACCCATTTGCTCTTCAGGCTTTGAATTTGAATGACGTCACGCTGCTTTACTTCAATTAAGCCCATTTACGCTACTCCCCCGACGACAGTCGCTAGCGTAATGGCTGAAAAAAATCTAAGCAAGAAAAAGCCCAGCTCAATGGCCAGGCTTCTGAAGTCGCCTCTCATAACGCGCAAGATCGACATGATGGGGTTGATTTACGGCCAATTGGCCACCTTGGTCAAGCAGCGTCTACGAAGATTTGTTCCTGATCGAATATCTCGGTCGCATGGATCACTGCGGCCTCTTCCAACTGCTCCAAGCGCTTATGGATAAGGCAGGACTATCGAAAGGATCGGCGCAAGGATCGCCAGGGATACCAGCCACCAAGCGATATTCAAACTGCGCTTTAAATCCTTGTCTGCTGGCTCCTTGAACGCCATGCCGCCCCCCCATGTTAAAGCTGCCTCCCCGCACCGGGCGGCCTTGAACACAGGCGCCATACCCTCATCCACACGTGGGATTTGCGGCGTCGCGTCCTCCCACATCCCGTTTGCGCATCCAGGTAGTCCGATTCTCCTGCCCCGATTGGGAGTATCGGGCCATGCCCAATCCCCCGGCCGTTCTCCATGATGGCGTTTAGCAATGCAAGGTCAACGGTCAGGCCTCGATGACCGGAACTCCTCAGGAGAACGTCATGGCTATTACGTTGAGCGGCAGCATCACAACTGATGAATCAGGCGGTTTACAGAACGCCACTGCCACACCCGGCATCCCAGGCGACAACACCGATAACGACATTACCGTTGCCGCAATCAACGGCACCGACGAAACCAACGACCTCCCGTTGGCGTTCGAGTCCCGATTGTTCGCGCTGTTGGGCGCCGTTACTCCAATGCAGACTGCGCTGAGTGGCTATACCGGCGCCGCTGGCAACACCGGTACCGACCTGATCACCATCACCGGCAGCTACCTCGATCTCGCCTTCACCGATGCCGAGGGCAAAGCGCTCGGCGACCCGACCAATGCCAATGCCGGTACGGACTGGAGCGGTCTCTATACCCTCGATGGCAGGAGAATCTTCCTGTACACGGACTCCACCAACAACAACATCGTCCTGGGCCGCATAGGCGCTGAGGGGGCCACCGACGCGCCCGAGGACGACGTGGCAGATCCGAGCGGCACCATCGTTTTCTCCGCCTATCTGGAACAGACGGCAACCGGCGCCAAGGTCTGGATGACGCAGTTCGCGCCGCTCCAGAACCCGGATACCTCGAACCCCGACGACGTGGTCGACATGACGGACCACCTCTGGGCCACCGCCAGCCAGGATGCCGCCTTCGACTTCTCCGGTGTGCCGTCCGGGCAGAACAAGTTCCTGATGTTCAAAGCCGGCAGCTCTGACGTGGGGCTCGTCGTCACCGGCCTGGATCCGGACAAGATCGTCAATGGCAAGGATGCGGGTGACACCGTCAATACCAGCCAGGGCGGCGGCGCCACGACCATCGGCACCAACAACCAGGGGGTCGATCCTGGCGAAGGGATGATCTTCACCTTCGTGACCAACCCCAACCCGCTCTACACCGTGCCCGGCCTGACGCACGGCGAGGCGATCGTCGAAGACAACATCGACTTTGGCGGACTCTTCGGCGCGACGGGTGCGACCTTTGTCATTGCGCAGCAGACACCGCCCAAGGCGTCCACGGCTATGATCAGCGCCTACACCACGGATTTCGAGGAGACGAGTGGCTACTACGAGGGGCTCCTGGACGCAGACGACAACCTGGCCTACATCACCAGCGTCACGATCCGCGATGGTAACGGCAATATCATCGCCGGTCTCGACGGCGTCACCGCCAACACGACGGTTGGCAATATCACCGTGACGTTCAACCTCAGCAATGGCGGCGCCGATCGCACCGTGACGATTGCTGGCTTCCAGTCCAAGTACTCGATCGAATACACCACCAGCGAACTGCACAACCGCGTGTTGATCGAGAACATCGGAAATGCGAATGCCCAGCTCAACTCCCCCTTCGATATCGGCGGCTTCCTTTTGCCCAATATCGTCGCCGTGCCCCAGGAAGTCGGCAGCGCGGTGAACTTCGAGGACGATGGCCCGACAGCCTCGGCGGCGCTCGGTGCTGGCCTGGTCCGGCACGATGAAACAGCGGGCGATGACGCTGATGCCGACGACGTACTCGACCCGCTTGCCGTGTTCGCCGCCGTTGCCACTGTCAGCAGCGACATGACCGCGGCCTACGCCCAGGGCAGCGCCTCGGTGATCGACTCCAGCGCCAGCAGCGGCGGCCAGGATGGTCTGGCCAGCACCGTCTACTCACTCAATGTCGCGAGTGCCGGCGTCGACTCCGGCCTGGACACGACGGAAGGCAATAACATCCTGCTGACCAAGGAAGGCGCGCTGGTGGTCGGCCGCATCTCCGGCGGCGCCGATAACGGCGAAGCCGCCTTCGCCGTGGCGATCGACGCCAGCACCGGCGTGCTCAGCGTCGTGCAGTACCACTCGATCAAGCACCCCACCGGCGGCGCCAGCCACGATGAGTCGCTCGCTATCGACAACGCCGCGCTGCTCGCGGTCGCCACCGTCACCGACGGCGATGGCGACACCCACGCCGCCTCGGTCGGCATCGGCGCCCGTGTCGCCTTCCAGGACGATGGCCCGACAGCCTCGGCGGCGCTCGGTGCTGGCCTGGTCCGGCACGATGAAACGACGGGCAATGACGCTGATGCCGACGACCTACTCGGCCCGCTTGCCGTGTTCGCCGCCGTTGCCACTGTCAGCAGCGACATGACCGCGGCCTACGCCCAGGGCAGCGCCTCGGTGATCGACTCCAGCGCCAGCAGCGGCGGCCAGGATGGTCTGGCCAGCACCGTCTACTCACTCAATGTCGCGAGTGCCGGCGTCGACTCCGGCCTGGACACGACGGAAGGCAATAACATCCTGCTGACCAAGGAAGGCGCGCTGGTGGTCGGCCGCATCTCCGGCGGCGCCGATAACGGCGAAGCCGCCTTCGCCGTGGCGATCGACGCCAGCACCGGCGTGCTCAGCGTCGTGCAGTACCACTCGATCAAGCACCCCACCAGCGGCGCCAGCCACGATGAGTCGCTCGCCATCGACAACGCCGCGCTGCTCGCGGTCGCCACCGTCACCGACGGCGATGGCGACACCCACGCCGCCTCGGTCAGCATCGGCGCCCGTGTCGCCTTCCAGGACGATGGCCCGACAGCCTCGGCGGCGCTCGGTGCTGGCCTGGTCCGGCACGATGAAACGACGGGCAATGACGCTGATGCCGACGACCTACTCGGCCCGCTTGCCGTGTTCGCCGCCGTTGCCACTGTCAGCAGCGACATGACCGCGGCCTACGCCCAGGGCAGCGCCTCGGTGATCGACTCCAGCGCCAGCAGCGGCGGCCAGGACGGTCTGGCCAGCACTGCCTACTCGCTCAATGTCGCCAGTGCCGGCGTCGACTCCGGCCTGGACACGACGGAAGGCAATAGCATCCTGTTGACCAAGGAAGGCGCGCTGGTGGTCGGCCGCATTTCCGGCGGCGCCGATGACGGCGAAGCCGCCTTCGCCGTGGCGATCGACGCCAGCACCGGCATGCTCAGCGTCGTGCAGTACCACTCGATCAAGCACCCCACCGGCGGCGCCAGCCACGATGAGTCGCTCGCCATCGACAACGCCGCGCTGCTCGCGATCGCCACCGTCACCGACGGCGATGGCGACACCGACACCGCCTCGGTCGGCATCGGCGCCCGTGTCGCCTTCCAGGACGATGGGCCGACGGCAAACGGCACGCCCGTGACAGCGACGGTGGACGAGGACGGGTTGCCCGGCGGGATCGCAGGCGGGACCAACGATGTTAGCGGGGAGGTCGCGTTCGCCTCAGGCAGCATCGACTCGATCTTCCAGTCCGGCGTCGACAATCCGCTGATCTATGGCCTGTCCACGGACACCAGCAATCTGCTGCAGACGCTGACCTCCAAGGGCGGGGCGGTGAAATATGACGTGACCGGCAACACGCTGACGGCCTACGTGGACGTCGGAGCCAGCGACGGCATTTACCAAGCCGATGACCGCGAAGTGTTCACCTTTGCGCTGACCGCGGCGACCGGCGCCTACGTTTTCACGCAGCTCGACCAACTCGACCACCCGAGCCTCAATGGGGTGGCGGGCGACAACACCGAGAACGACCTTGTCCTCCAGCTCGGCAGCATCCTGCAGGCTACCGACGCAGATGGCGATACGGTGACGGCCGCAGCCGAAAAGCTGGTGATCACGGTCGATGATGACTCGCCGTTGGTAACGGCCAAGTCGAACCTGGTCTACCGGAACTCCGCCAATCCGACCCCCGGCGGCACCGGCACCTTCGCTTACGACATCGGCGCGGATGATCGACTGGGAACACTCTACAGCGCCTCGAACAGCGACTTGTCCCTGAGCATGACGGGCGTCTCGGTAGGAGCGAACGCCATTACCAACAGGTCGGTAACCTGGTTCTCTGAAACCGACGCCACGGCGGTGTTCAACATCGCCTTTACCTATGTGTCCAACAACCCGAACCAGGGCGCTACCACCAATGCGACCGGTACGTTGACGTTCGACAAGGTGGCCGACACCTACACGCTGAGCCTGACCGACGAGATCGAAAGCTTCAGCATCCTGCGGACGTCGACCGCGCAGGGCTTCACCGGTTATGCGATCGGCGGCACGACGCCGATCAACCAACAGCCGCCGGTCTCGGTGGCCAAGTTGGCAGACGATTTCTTCGTGCAGTTCAGTGGATTCGCCGAAGCGAGCGGTGGAACCGGAGCCAACAACATCAAGGCGGGTGGCGATAACGCCTTCAGCCCTGGTGAGCTGTTCTCTGCGGCGACGTCCTGGGTGAGTGTGTCCGGGACTGCGGCCGGCGTGGCCGGCGACACCATCCAGCAGGGCGAGGTGATGGACCTGGACTTCTTCACCGCCAATCCATTCGGCGACACCAACTTGGCGCCCACCGCCACGAGCAACGGGATCTTCATCAAGTTCGACGGCATCGGCAGCGAGGATCTGGTGCTGGTGTTGAAGCTGGTCGATCCTGACGGATCCAACAATCCGATCACCCGGGCGATCATTGTCGACAGCCAGGACATCATTCTGAAAACCCCCTCCACCACCAACAACAACTTCCATCCAATTGCGAATCCCGCGGCGTACGGGATCACACTGGATCAGAACGACGGCGCGGTGATCCTCGAGCGCAATGACTACAACTTCGGCACCGAGGACTACGTGATCCAGGGCTTGCAGGTGCTGGTTTCCACCGAGGGCGTCACCGGCAACGGGTACAACCTAAATGGCAACGTCGGCGTCACCGGGGCAAGCACGGGTGCCACATTGGCATTCGGAAACGAAGATGGTGAAGGCAGCAAGAGCAATCCCGTGGAGGCCGGCGAAGCAGGAACATGGGACGGCGACGTGGTCAAGATCGTCGACATGGGCTTTGTGACCTCGTCGACGCCTGACGCCCGCCTGACCTTCGACGTGACGGTGACGGATTATGACGGAGATTCGACCGCTGCCCAGACCCTGGACGTGACCATCGCTGGCGGCAAGACCTTCACCGGCGGCGCGGGTATGGACACCTTCAGCTTCAAATCCCTGGATGCCGATACCGACGCGCTGCTGTCCGCAACGACTAGCGTGATCTCCGCCGGTTTCGTCTCCGGCGTCGACAAGCTGGACTTCACGACGGCAGGTTCTGGAGCCAACTACAGCGAAGTGCTGACACCCGTTGCCACCCTGGCCGGATTCATCTCGGCCGCCGATGGCGCGCTGAACGGCACCACCAACTACTACTTCGGCGTCATTGGAGGCGACGGCTACCTGGCACAGGACGGTGACGGTGTGGGTATCACCAACATCATCCAGTTGGTCGGTGTGACCAACATGGCAAGCACTGACATTGTCTGAACGCTGCTGCAGGTAGACGGCCTGGCTCCCCCAAAGGGGGCCAGGCCGTTTTCATTGGGCGGCTGCGTTCCTGACCGCCGACCAGTTCCACCAGCTCGCGGCGGTGCCGGTGTCAGTGGAAGGGTTCGCCAATCTCGACAACCCGCGTACACGACGGGCCTGGCAGGGCGACCTCGAAGGTTTCTGCGGGTTTATCGGACTCACCGCGGTGGAAGAGTTCTGCGCGGTTATTGCAGGGCAAAACAAACGCCAAGCGCCGAATCGAAATCACTGGGGAGCTGAAGAATTTGATTGATCGAATCATGTCCCGAAAGTCAGAACATAAGGTCCGCTCAACGCGGCTGATCGTTACCGAGGATGGCACACCAATGTCGGTGGCGATGTTGCGGGGAAGGTTTGACTTGGCCAGAGATGCAGCCGGGGTTGCAAAGTCCGAGTTCCAGATGCGCGATTTGCGCGCTAAAGCCGGTACGGACAAGGCGGAGTCAAGCGGCGATATTTTGCAGGCTAGAGATCAACTTGGGCATACGACCGTCGTAATGACCGAGCAGTACATCCGCAATCGAAAGGGGAAAAAGGTCTCTCCAACGAAGTGAATTGCGGACCAGATCAATAATTGCGGACCAGAAACGAACAAGGGTTTGCTTAGCTTTCGCTCGCAAACCCTTGATATATATGGTGCCGAAGCCGGAATCGAACCTTTCTCTTTGTTATTGAAAATAAAGGGAAATTTTGAGTTCGAAAATTTTTCTACCTCTATGTGTACCCTCAGTTTGCGAGCAGCCTCGGTACTGCGCGTTGCTACCTAGATGAAAAACTCTCGGACAAGGTGACGCTCAATGACCTGGCGAAGTTCACCGGGTTGCCGTCGTTTCAACCGACGCGAGCGTTTCGCCAGGCCTGCGGGGTGACACCACACGCGTATCAGTTGCAGGCACCGGTACGACGAGCGCATAAACTGGTGAGAACTGGCATCGGTCTGGCTGAGGTAGCCATAGCCTCGGGGGTCGCCGACCAGCCGCATCTAACCCGGGTCTACAAGTCAATCATGGGCGCTACGCCGGGCCAGTTCTGGCGCAGTCGAAACAGTCGCTCCGTTTAATAAAAATGCCCCCCCAATCACGTATTCGACGGCGATTGCGGCGTATCAGGATTGAGCTGCTGACGCCTGAATTGTCCAGGTGGCTGGCCGTGGATCTGGCGGAAGCGTCGCGAAAAATAGGCCTCGTCGGCAAAGCCGCACAACCTCGCCACCTCCCCCACCGGCCTTGTTCCATTGAGCAGATAATTGCGCGCCGCGTGCATCCGGCGTTCAAGTACCAGCTCGGTGAAGGTCTTGTCGATTTCCTTGCGCAACCAGTGCGTCAAGTACGTCGGTGACAGGTAGGTCGCGGCAGCAACCTTGATCAGGTTGAGGTCGGGGTCAGTGATGTTTTTGCGCAAATATTCGGACATCCGGCTCAATGCATCGCGTCGACTGACTTCAGCGGCGTTCTCTTCAGCCAACCGTTTCAGCGGCTCGGCATACAGGGCGCAGACACTCCCCACCAATTGCAGCAGCAGGCCCTTGAGCATCTCGCGGGTACCGAATTGACGGTTTTCATCGAGCACTCGCATCTGTTCGATCAAGCCACAGACTTTTCTGAAATCCTCATCGGCCAGAATGAAATCCAGATGCTCCTGAAAGCGGAACGGTGACAACTCTGGCGCCAGCAGAATCGAGACCTCCTCCAGATCCATCGGGTCGCACTGCAAATGCGGCAGCAGGAAGGTCTGGGAAAAATTGATCACCATGAAATTGCTGTCGGCCGGATGCGGAATCACGTGCACGCGATGCGGCAGGATGAAGGCCAGCGTATTGCGCGGAAACGGACGTTCGACGTTACCGATGTGCTGCACGGTATCGCCACCGAGGTTGACCTGGATCTGGAAATACTCATGGCGATGCGGGCTGGTTTCGGCGCGCCGTCCCTTTTTGTCGCGGATGTAAAAGTCCGTCAACTCGCTGCGTTGCTGCATGACGTAAGTGGGCACTCGACTCGGTGACGACATCGCCTGAGGATCCTCGACAGGTACATGGACAGGTTGTCGTCGCGCCGCGATGCAGGCGGCGACCGCGGTGATTGTGAAGGCAGACACCGTTGGCTTCAACACGTCATAGGATGACAACGAAATACAGAGAATTAATTGTATCGGTGTGTGATGTGTCGTCTGTCCAAAAAAATACGAGCACACAAAAACAATTACTCTTTTATAAACATATAGTTATGAAAACGATGACACGTAACGAAGGAAATGAGCTGATTTGATTTTTCTTGGACACCTGCATTAATCGCCTTTTTCAGAAGAAAAAACGATCTAACGCCTCAGTTGATTTTGAGATGTTGTACGACCACTGTGACAGCCAATGCAGCCCGACCCGTCCAAAAACAATCAAAAGGTGCGCACGTGATGAACCTGTTTTTCCCCCTCGCCAACCCTCCCCCGATCGAGCCAGTCCGAAGGCGTATCTGAGCGCCTGACAGCGGCTGTCCGCGCCTCTCATTCAAGTAGCGATTGCTCTGCCCCAACACTGGGGGGCATCGGCTTCGGCTGCGCGCGAACATCTCGATTCTTCTAACAATAAAAAGGTCTACTCATGTCGAACTCGCAAACCTCCCCGTCCACCGCGCCGTCGGTGAGCGCCGGCGCCCGGGACGCCCTGTTGCCTCAGCGACTGCCGACGCGTCGGCGCTGGTTCATGCTGTCATTGCTGCTGATTGCGACCATCATCAACTACATCGACCGCGTGAACATCTCGATTGCCGCACCGTTCATGGCCAAGGATCTGGGCCTGGACAAGATCGAAATGGGCCTGATTTTTTCCGCGTTTGCCTGGACCTACGCATTGGCCTTGGTCCCCGCCGGGTTCATCGCCGATCGCTTCGGTTCCCGGTTCACCTACGGTGTATCGCTGATCAGTTGGTCGACGGTCACCGTGTGCCAAGGCTTTGCCACAGGATTCGCTTCGCTGTTCGGGCTGCGCCTGGCGGTCGGTGCCATGGAGGCTCCAGCGTTTCCGGCCAACAGCCGAGCGGTCACGGTGTGGTTCCCGGCCCGTGAACGAGGCCTGGCCAGCAGCATTTACGTGTGCGGCCAATATCTGGGCACGGCACTGTTTACCGGCGTGCTGTTATGGCTGGCCACGACCTATGACTGGCGCCATGTTTTCTACAGCACCGGGATACTCGGCATTGTGTTCGGTTTGATCTGGCTCTACTTGTACCGCGATCCGCTGAGCTGCAAGAACGTCAGCCAGGAAGAACTGAAGTACATCGAAGCCGGGGGTGGCCTGGTCAAGAGCAGCCAGGAGCGCACCCGGTTCAACTGGCGGCAGATCGCCGAGCTGTTCAGCTATCGGCAGATCTGGGCGATTTGCATCGGCAAGTTCGCCAGTACCTCGGCGTTGTACTTTTTCCTTACCTGGTTCCCGACGTACCTGATCGAAGAACGCAAGCTGACCATGATCAAGGCCGGGATCTTCGCGGTGCTGCCGTTCGTGGGTGCAACGGTCGGCATTCTGCTGGCCGGCATCGTCTCCGACCTGCTGATACGACGCGGCTACTCAATGTCCTTCGCGCGCAAGTTGCCATTGGTGGTCGGATCGATGCTGGGCATGTCGATCGTCCTGGTGAATTTCACCGACTCGAACGTGATCTGCATTGCCGTGCTGACCATTGCTTTCTTCGCCCAAGGGATTGCCTCGTCATCGTGGGCGGCGGTATCGGAAGTCGCGCCCAAGGAACTGATCGGCCTGACCGGCGGGATCACCAGCCTCGCCGCCAACATCGGCGGGATCGTCACCCCGATCGTGATTGGCGCCATCGTCCACGCGACGGGCTCGTTTGCCTACGCCTTCTGGTTCATTGGCGGCGTGGCGCTGATTGGCACCCTGTCCTATTCGTTGTTGCTCGGTCGCTTGTATCGCATCGAGCTCAAGGCGCGCTAACCGGAAAACATGAGCGCAGAAAAGCGTTTTTCTCCAAGACGAGGCGGCTTTCGTCCAACTTCGCAAAACGAAGCCGCCGTAGGCTGATGCTTCCAACAGGACCACGACAAAAATGACTATGACCGAATACGTTTTCACTCCGGATTTACCCGTGACCTTGCCAGTCGCCGGCAGCCAGCAGCGTTTCCCCGTTGGTCGGGTATTTTGCGTCGGCCGCAACTACCCTTGGCCAGACACCCAGGGCCAGTCCCGCCAGCCGCCCGTGTTTTTCATGAAACCAGCGAGCAACGTGGTGGATGCGTTGGGTGAAGTGGCGTTCCCGCCGCTGACCGAAGAGTTTGTCCACGAAATCGAATTGGTCGTCGCCATCGGTGAAGGCGGCGCCAATATTCCGGAGAGTCAGGCGCTGGCGTATGTCTGGGGCTACGCCGCCGGTCTTGATCTGACCCGTCGTGATGTCCAGCGCTCGGCCAAAAGCAATGGCTTGCCGTGGGAAGGTGCCAAGGTGTTCGACGGCGCCGCGCCGATGACCGCCATCGTGTCAGTCACTCGCGCCGGACACCCGGACGGCGAGTTGTGGCTGAACGTCAACGGCGAAGAGCGCCAGCGCGACAGCCTCGACAGGCAGATCTGGTCGGTCAGTGAAATCATCAGCCGCATCTCGCAGTCGGTGGCGCTGCGGGCCGGTGACCTGCTCATGACCGGCAGCCCGGCAGGCGTCGATGTGCTGCACCCCGGCGACATTATCAACGCAGGGATCGATGGCATCGGCCAACTGGAAATGCGCGTCAGTCAGCGACCTTGAACCCGGCTTACGCCCTCGTGAATTGAAGAAGGAGATAACAACATGAACAGTCCTTTGAAAGTGGCCCTGGTGAGCGGCGCCGGTAGCGGAATCGGCCGCGCCGTGGCCCTGGCTCTGATGGCCGACGGCTTCACCCTGGTATTGGCCGGTCGCCGGCCGGAGCCGTTGCAGGCATTGGTCGAATTGGCGCTCAGCGAGGGACACGAAGCGTTGGCGGTGCCCACCGATGTGCGCGACCCGGCCAGTGTCGATGCGCTATTTGCCACCATCACCGAGGTATACGGACGCCTCGACGTGGTGTTCAACAACGCCGGAGTCAACGCCCCTGCCGTGCCGCTGGATGAGCTGACGTTCGAGCAGTGGCGCAACGTGATCGACACCAACCTCAACGGCGTTTTCCTCTGCGCCCGTGGAGCCTTCGGACTGATGCGCCGGCAGCAGCCACAGGGCGGACGCATCATTAATAACGGCTCAATCTCAGCCCATACCCCACGCCCGTTCAGCAGCGCCTACACCGCCAGCAAACACGCGGTGTTGGGACTGACCAAATCCCTCGCCCTGGACGGGCGCGAATTCAACATCGCCTGCAGCCAGATCGACATCGGCAACGCCCTGACCGACATGTCGGTGCGCATGACCAAAGGCGTGCGCCAGGCCAACGGCACCATCGCGGTGGAGCCGATGGTGGACGTCAAGCATGTGGCGGATGCCGTGCGCTACATCGCCGCTCTGCCGTTGGAGGCGAACGTCCTGAACATGACCGTCATGGCCAGCGCCATGCCGTTTGCCGGTCGCGGTTAAACCGGACTTTTTATTCTGTTACGCGAGGTTTACATGAAGCCAGAAGTCTTGCAGCTCAGCCCGATCCTGATCCCCGAAATCAACACGCGGCTCGATGAGCTGTTTACCGTCAGACGTTACTTCCAGCAGGCCGACAAGCCGGCTTACTTGCAGGAACACGGCGCGGACATTCGCGGGGTGATCACCGGCGGGCATACCGGGATCAGCCAGGCGCTGATGGCCCAGTTACCCAAACTGGAAGTGGTGGCGGTCAATGGCGTGGGCACCGATGCGGTGGATCTGGCTTACGCCAGGGATCGCGGGATCCGCGTGACCGCAACCATCGGCGCGCTGACCGAAGATGTCGCCGACCTGGCCATCGGCTTGTTGATTGCCGTGTGCCGGGGTCTGTGCACCAGTGATCGTTATGTGCGTTCGGGGCAATGGCCCCATAGCCCGACGCCGTTGGCCCCGTTGCCGTTGGCGCGTCAGGTGTCGGGCATGCGCATCGGCATCGTCGGCATGGGTCGGGTCGGCCGTGCCGTGGCGACCCGGGCCGCGGCGTTCGGCTGCCCGATCAGTTACACCGATCTGCAGCCGATGAGCGATGTGAACCACACTTTCATCGCCGATCTGAAGCAGCTAGCCAGCAACAGTGATGCGCTGATTCTCGCGGCCGCTGCCGACAAGGCTGAAGCCATCATCAATGCCGAGGTGCTGCAGGCGCTGGGCAAGGAGGGGTATCTGATCAACGTGGCGCGCGGCAAGCTGGTCAACGAGGTCGATCTGGTGGCGGCGCTTGCTACTGGTGAGATCGCGGGTGCGGCGCTGGATGTGTTTGTCGATGAACCGTACGTCCCCGAGACACTGTTCGGCAACGAGAACGTGGTACTGCAACCCCATCGCGCCAGTGCGACGCTGCAGACCCGCACGCGAATGGGAGAGATGGTGGTGGCGAGCCTGGTGGACAGTTTCGCCGGGAGAATACCGCAGGGTTCTGTGACTGACTGAAGGGTGGCTACCGAGGGGACCTTGCGTCCCCTCGACGGCTCGATATCAGGTGAACAGATCGACGCCCAACTGGAAGGCGACCCACAGCGCGAGGCCTGTCGCAAACAGCAGCGCGACGTTTTCAAACAGGCTGTTGCGATACTTCTTGTCCAGCAGCGATTTCTGGTTGGACATGATCAGCAGGCCCAGGGAAATGACCGGCATGCCAATGATGTTCAGCGCGCTGACACCGATGGTCAGGGTCACGAAATCCGGCATGCCTGGCAACGACCAGACCAACGGCGTCACCAGGATGAACAGCATGAACCACTTGTGCATCGGATCATGGTGAAACTCTTTGCCGTACTTCCCGCGACGTTCAGGACGAACGTATTGAAAGGCATCGGTAATCAGCATCGGGACGCGGTGGTCTTGCCTGAAATACTGGCAAACAGCGTCGCGAATACGCCGATGAAGAATACGTACCAACCGATCGGGCCGAAGAAAATTTACAGTGCCTTGCTCAGGTCGCCCAAGGTCTTGAGGAGAGCGCCCTTGGGTAACCAGTATGCGAATAACTCAAGGTTATTCGTTCCTTGAATTGCCGTTGCGACCACAATTGCGGCAGCTGTTACAGCGTTCGCTGGGCGTTAAACAGTCCAAGTGAAGACCTGCCACCTTACCTGTACTTGTGACTCACGTCGTTTGAATAGGTCATAGCGATTACAGCAGGCATCCCCGATGCTTTCGCGTACATCTGTCACGAGCTTGTCCTGCTGAACTGCGGCCACTGCTTCCCAATCGTCTAACGGCAGTATTTCGGTCAGCGGCAACAGCCTTGGCGGTTTTCCGGCATCAATAGGATCACTGACTACATCGGGGACGGACACAGCACTTGGACTGACAAATGAATCAGCATGCCGCATGCTCGGTAGGGACTGCACTCCTTTGGCAAAATCCTCCCATCAAGCAGGACGGACATTGTCAGCCGAACGCTGTTCCCATGGCGGACAAGGTGACCATGCCTCTACAAGCTTATCGATGAAGAGGCGTACCTTGGGAGACAGGTGTCGCTTGCTCGGGTAGATCACACGGATAGGCTCTGCTGCCTCGACATACTCTGCAAGCAGTTGAACGAGCTTGCCGCTGCGTAGCTCATCGTTAACCACGTAGGACGGAAGCGTCGCAATTCCCAAGCCTGCGATAGTTGCTTGATGCAACGCTTCTGCGCTGTCCATCTGCAGCCGCCCAGCATGAGTGACCGAAACAGGCTGACCTTTCACACGGAAATTCCAGGGAAGCAATCTCCCCCCGCTCACGAAATGCAGGCACTCGTGCGCGGACAGATCTTCGGGTGTTTGAGGCTTTGGATGCTCAGCCAGATACTTGGGCGAAACACAGGTGATCATTTGCTGATAAGCCACCGTGCGCGTGAGCAATCGAGAGTCCTCCTTGGGAGGGCCAATGCGCATGGCTAAGTCGAACCCCTCATCGATCAGGTCTACCAGCCTGTCCGAAAACGTGACGTCGATGCTGAGTGAGGGCCAATCTTTCAAACAGCATTCGATGTGATGAAGAACGTGAAGCCTGCCCAAGGCAACTGGCAGGCTCATCCGCAATCTCCCACTAGGTGTCGAACGACGAAACGCGAGCGCGTCCTCAACATCGTCGAGATCCTGTAAGACCCCAACACATCGCTCATATAGAACCTGACCGTCATCCGTCATGCTCAGGCTGCGGGTTGTGCGGTTGAGTAAACGCACCCGCAATCGGGTCTCTAGCCTGACAATCGACTTACCCACTGCCGAACGGGTAAGACCGAGTTGCTTGGCCGCCGCAGTGAAGCTTCCAGAATTTACTGAACTTACGAAAGCGGCGATGTCGTTCAGGTTATGAATTTCCATACGACCTCAGCTTCTCACGATGGTGGGGCGCCTTTGCACCCGTTATAGGGAACCAAATTCCCTAATAACAAGAATAATATCTCAATTAGACACTCCTTTGCCCACCGATCTATTGAGGTCAATATGAATACCGAAGTACAAACAGCCGTTCAAACCTGGGCCAACAGCCTGAGCGATTTGGTACCTGTTCTTAAGGGAATCGATACCAACACGAAAATGAGCGATATCCGCGATTCCTATGCAAAAATGCTTGCGCAGAATCCGGCGCCTGCTGGGGTCAAGTTTGAAGGCGTGGACATGGGCGGTGTCCCTGGCACGCTGGTAACTCCGGATGAGGTCAAGACCGACGCAGTCTTAATGTACATCCACGGTGGGGCGTACATAGTTGGTCGTCCTGACGGCTACCATGGCATTGGCGGCAACTACGCAAAAATGCTTGGAGCCCGGGTGTACATGCCTGACTACCGCCTTGCTCCAGAGCATAAGTTTCCAGCATCCATCGACGACACTTTGCGCGCATATGAGTGGTTGCTTGAACAAAAAATCCCGGCAAACAAGATTGCATTTTCAGGCGAGTCAGCTGGCGGCGCGATGGTTGTAAGCGTCATGGTGGCGGCAAAATCCAAAGGGCTTCCATTGCCTGCGGTCGGTTCCTCCATCTCGCCTTGGGCAAACCTTGAACACACAGGCGCCTCCATGAGCAACCGTGAAGGCCTCGATCCGCTGAACTCCAAGCCTGTTCTGGATATCCTTGCCAGAGCATTCCTGGGCGACACGCTGGCCAACCACCCTTTGGCTTCTCCTGTTTTTGCGGACGTCACTGGACTCCCACCAATGCTGGTACAGATTGGCGAGAACGAGCTGATGCTAAGTGACGCTATGCGCCTTGCAAACCACTTGGCGGACAACCGTGTCCGAGTCAATCTGGAAGTGTGGCCTGCAATGTTCCACGCCTGGCACTTCTACTCCTGCATGCTGCCAGAAGGTCAGCAGGCGATGGAGAGCTCAGTACACTTCATTGAGGCTGGTCTGGTCGACGCCTACCGCTGAGTCGAATGTCAGAGCGCGACAGCTTTCCCGGCTGTCGCGCTTCTGCCCCATAGGGCCGCCATCACTGGACAAATGGCTAACAGACGCTGATCGCCGCCGGAGGGTCCTCGCACATCAAACCCACCGAAACACAGGTAAGATCCGAGTTGCCACGTTTTCGTCCCGAGAAGGTACGCGCCTTTGTCGAGCTATTGGAAGTTAGAGGGCAACAACGTCTGTGTAATGCTAAATAACGTTTGGCCGGTCAAAAGCGACGAGTTGGGTGAGCAACAGAAAATCGCCGATGCATTTTTTGCCGCCGGCCTGTTGCCCAAGGCGGTGGATGCGAAGGATGTAGGGATCTGGCGGCCGTGAGGCGTGGATGATAACGATGTTTTGCATTCAAAGAGAGCCCGGCCAAATGCCGGGCTTTTTGCAATGGCGACGTTTTTCATCATTCCTTCGAATTGAAGTCGGCTGTGGATCCAGGTTGTTCCAAGCAGAAAACTCAATTCAATCGCCTGTGCTTACGGATGACGAAGGATGGGGTACGCGCACAGGAAAAGCCGATGCACAGGCGGTCAAACTGGAGGGCGGGATCGAGATGCTACCTCAGGTCGAGAAACTCGCTAGCCAGGTATATCTACGGATTAGATACCCTGCACGTCTTAGCAAACCAGTGGAGGCACGTATCTTTAACACGATGTTTCACAGCAAACCAGCCTGCTCAAGGCGGGCGTAACTGCTCGTTGAAATCAGCTTCAGTTGCATCGTCCAGGGAGTCGTGAAACGCATCATGACGCACCCAATCTCGGAAAAGTCGGCGAGTTTGTGGCGCGGTATGGCGAATACGCCACTTAGCTTCGACAAAAACGCGAGATAGGTTTTTTCGTTCCCGCCCAGGCCAGCGAGGAACAATGCTTGAAAGCGAATTTCTCGGCTGCGCAAGGGAACTGGCTTCCTAAGGAGAAGCCTCGACCACTTCGTCAAAATGGCTGTTGGAACATCTTCTCCAACAGGAATAAGCAGATCGTGCCGTAAACTCTGTGAATCATCAGATGAACATGGTCAAACTCCCCATGCATCGTGCATCTGGTATAAATCGCGCCACTAAATACAAGTACGGATCGCTAGTATCGACAGCACCCTGCCCAGGGTGACCTCACTGCGTAAGCAGGCCTCCCCTGGTACTGCAAACTGTAATAACCCGTTACCAGCCCAATTGTTTGTTAAAACCAAGGGCATCGTAGTAGTCATGCTGCGTGAGAATTTTGCCGTTCTTGAGATGTATGAAACTAACACCCTTAAAGCTGAGGGGGCGCTGAGTGGCTGGGGTCTCCGCACTCCAGGGGCCGGTATTTGTGCCATTGAACTCCCATTCAAAGGCAATGTTGTCTCCATTGACAATCGGCTCGCCGAACATTTTCCATTGCAAATCCGGCACCGCCTGCATGAACACCTGAATTACTTGAGACTTTGCGTTTTCGCGGCCAACCTGAGGTGTGCCCACCGAGGCGTCGAGAAACTCAACGTTATCAGAGAAGTACTCGGCCGCGGCATCCGCATTGTGGGCATTCCAAGCCTTCATATAGTCATGGATTACGCTGAGGGTATCGTTTTGGCCTGCCGCAAAACTTGCATGACTGGCCAGAACCAAAAACAGCCCGAACAGTAGTGAGTGGATTCGAGACGTCATAGCCTTCAACCTTATTGTTAGAAGATCGGTTTGCCTGCCGCGCTTAGCGGCAGGCATTGATGTCAGTTAGCGGTTTTTCCAGGCATCCGAAGCTGGTGCCTTGCCCTTTTCATAGGGACGAAACAGGGTCATGTATAGGACACCGACAAGGATGACGATGGCACCGACAAGTGCGATGCCGTAGTTCACATACCAAGGCGCATCCGGGGTACGCGGCCAGGACATATTGATGATCGCGAACATGCCGTAGCAGAGGGCAGCGATGTTCACTATCCAACCCCAACGCCCCATGGTGAACTGCCCCTTGGGTTTCCACCCACGGATACGGGCGTACAGTGCACCGCCAACAATCATCTGGAACGCCAGGTAAATACCGATGGCGGCAAAGCTCACTACCAGCGCAATAGCGTTCTGAAGGTAGAAGCCTACACACACAATGATCGCGGGCAGCACGCCACACACCACCAAGGCTGCAGTCGGGACGTGTGTCGTAGGCGAGAGTTTTTTCAGCACATTACTGCCCATGAGCATTTCGTCTCGAGCATAGGCATAGAGCAGACGACTGGCGGATGCCTGCAAACTCAGCACGCAGGAAACGAACGAAACCGTAATGACCGCCATGACTACCCGAGAACCCACAGGACCGAACGCGCTGCCGAATATGGTCGACATAGGGTCTTTGTCTTGCCCGGAAATGACCGCAGCCATATCTGGAACTGCAAGGATCAACGCCAGAGCCGCAAAGATCGAGGCGGCGCCGCCGATCCAGATAGTCATCCGCATCGCCTTTGGGACTTGACGGCTAGGATTTGGGGTTTCCTCGGCAACATCGCCGCAAGCTTCAAAGCCGTAGTAGAGAAACATCCCCGCCAATGAGGCCGTGAGAAACGCAGGCCAATAGGCCCCATCAATGGAAATATCAAAAGTATTGAACAATACGCTCAAAGGCTGGTGGCGCTCGAAGATCAGCAGGTATCCACCGATCAACAAAGCCCCGACCAGTTCGCAGAGAAAACCGAACATCGCCACCCGCGCCAATAGCTTGGTACCACTGAGATTCAAGACCGTCGCCGTCGCCGTCAAAAATAGCGCGACCAACGTGTTAGTTACCGGCGACGACTCGAAACCTAGAAGGTTTGCAATGTAGGGGCCAGCCCCCAGCGCGACGGCGGCGATGGTGACACATAGGGAGATGGCATAAATCCACCCGACCATCCATGCCCACTTCTTGCCAACCAGACGACGGGCCCAAGGATAGACACCGCCGGAAATCGGGTATTGAGAAACCACTTCGCAAAAAATCAGACACACCAGCATCTGGCCGAACCCCACCAGCAGGTAGGACCAGAACATTGGTGGCCCGCCGGCGGCCAAGCACAGGCCGAACAAGGTGTAGACCCCTACTACCGGGGACAGATAGGTGAATCCAAGGGCAAAGTTCTGCCACAGACTCATACTACGTTCGAAATTTGAGGTGTACCCAAGGGCGCGGAGTTGTTCCGCGTCTTGATCTACAGCTACCTTGGCGCTAATTGAGCTGTTCATTGCAACATCCTTCAAAAAGGAATTTGTTTTAATAGGCGTTGATCGGACAGTGCCATTCCATCCGTTGCGCGATTAACCAGAGTTGACTCAGAGTTGTATCCAGGTGGCCTTGATCTCCGTGTACTTATCAAAGGCATGCAGAGATTTGTCACGGCCATTACCGGACTGTTTAAAGCCGCCGAATGGCGCCATCATGTCACCGCCGTCATAGAGGTTGACCCAAACACTGCCGGCACGAAGTGCGCGGGCCATGTTGTGGGCTCGAGACAGGTCAGACGTCCAGACAGCTGCGGCCAGACCGTAAGGGGTGTCATTGGCGATGCGTACCGCATCCTCTGCTTCGTCGAATTCGATGACTGACAGTACGGGACCGAATATTTCTTCCCGGGCGATTTTCATCGAGTTGCTGACGTTGTCGAACAGGGTTGGCTCTACATAACTGCCACCGGCTTCTACCCGTGCAACGCGTCCCCCGAGCAAGAGCCGCGCACCTTGCGCTTGACCCTCTTCGATGTACTGCATCACCCCATCCAGATGACGGCCGTCAACCATTGCGCCGACGTTGGTATCAGGGTCGAGAGGATGACCCGGCTTCCAGCCCTTCATGGCCTCGACAACCATCGGTACAAAACGCTCTTTGATCGATGCCTGCACCAGCAAACGTGAACCGGCAGTGCAAACCTCACCTTGGTTGAAGGCGATGGCTGTCGCTGCTGCTTCGGCCGCCACCTGCAGATCGGGGGCATCAGCAAATACGATGTTGGGACTTTTGCCGCCGGCCTCGAGCCAGACTCGCTTCATATTCGACTCACCCGCATAAACCAGTAGTTGCTTGGCCACTTGGGTCGACCCGGTAAACGCCAAAGTATCAACATCACTGTGCAGGGCCAACGCCTTGCCCACGGTGTGGCCATAGCCCGGCAGAACATTGAGCACACCCGCTGGAAGACCCGCCTCCAGAGCAAGCTGTGCGATGCGGATAGCCGTCAGCGGAGAACGCTCCGAGGGTTTGAGGACAACTGAGTTACCGGCAGCCAGCGCCGGCCCCAACTTCCAAGACGCCATCATCAGTGGGAAATTCCACGGCACGATAGTCGCAACCACCCCTACCGGCTCCCGGGTAACCAGCCCGAGCTGATCAACCGAGGTCGCTGCCACCTCATCGTAGATTTTGTCTATTGCCTCACCGCACCAGCGGATACTGTCAATGCTCCCCGGGAGGTCGACCGACAGCGAATCGGAAATCGGCTTGCCCATGTCTAATGTTTCCAGCAGAGCCAGCTCTTCGGCGTGGGCCTGCAACAATTCGGAAAAACGCACCATCACTGCCTTGCGCATTGCCGGTGCTTGGCGTGACCAGACACCGGACTCGAACACCGACCGGGCACTGGCCACCGCCAAATTCGCATCTGCCGCATCGCAACTAGCGACCAAGGCAAGCACACGCCCGTCAATAGGACTTATGCACTCGAAGGTTGCACCTGAACTGGCCGACACATATTTGCCATTGATGAAGGCTCGCCCTTCAATGCTCAGCGCCTTGGCTCTGGCTTCCCACTCTGATCGGGTCAACTGACTCATGGTTAAAACTGCTCCTGGGTTCGGATGGATGCGATCTCAAATCGCCTTAAACATATGGAACCATATCTTTTAACCCATGAGAACCCCAGAAAAGCGAATATGAGGTGTTTTTTTGACTTTTCAGGCGTTAAAATTCTATAATTCCCCCACGAATACGTACAAAAATAATATTAAATATGAAATAGAATTTTAAAAGAAACGCACATCCGGACGCGCTTGACGCTACATCGGACTATTGCCACAGGCGTAAAATGGCGCCGCCCATGAATGAATCAACCATGAGCCCTACTTCAAGCCTCATACGCCTTAACCAGGAAGGTAAAACGGAGTCTGTTACCCGTCGCCTGATAGAAATGATCGATCTGGGGTTGTTCACAGAAGGCGAACAGCTCCCCAATGAAAGTGCCCTGGCCACCCAACTCGGCGTCGCCACGGTTACGCTGCGGGACGCGCTGGCGGGCTTGCGCGAGCGCGGGGTTATCGAAACCCGGCGCGGACGCAGCGGCGGGAGCTTCATCTGCGCCGCGCCGCAAACCTCAGATCAGTCCCTGTTCGATCAACTACGTGAATTCAGCACGCTTGAACTGCGTGACCTCGCCGATGAACACGCTGCCATTTCAGGCGCCGCCGCCCGACTGGCGGCTCAGCGCACCGGGCCTGAGCAACATACAAGACTGAGCAGCCTTGTCGACGCCCTGGCCAACGCTCAAGAGCGGCGAGAGCGCCGCCGAGCAGACGCCAGATTCCATATCGAAATAGCCGTGGCAGCGCAGTCTGTGCGCCTGACTCACAGCGAAGCGCGTCTGCAGGCGGAGCTTGGGGAACTGTTATGGCTGCCGTTTGCCGGCCAACCGGATCCACAGGCCATCGAGCGGGAGCATAGAGCTATCCTGGAAGCCATCGTAGCAAACGACGCCAATCTGGCCGGCGCACTGGCAGAAGCACATGTAACACGAGGCGTTCGCCGCCTAAGCACCCTACGACTACAACAAATGGCAGAAGGCGACTCATGAATGGAACGAAACTTGCTGAATTATTCGCTCGCTATGCAGCTCGGTGTCGCATACCCCGTCGACTGCAGGCACCGCATTGTCTTCTCTGAGTCATGAGGTAGAGCCATGGCTAACGAAATGTCAGCAAACGAGCTGTCCCAATGTGCCACGTTAATCAATGCTTCCGTAAGTAACGTATTCAAGGGGCTCAACGATATGAGCGCCGCGGTATTGAGCATTTGGGAGCATACGTGTAGCAAAAAGGAGCGCCCCGGCCAAGGCGACCTGAAGCCATTGCTGCCGATTATTCGGCAAATCCTGAACTCGGAGAACCTCAAGTTTCATGGTGCCGGCGTGGTATTCGCTCCTGGTGAGCTGGAAGGCCGCGAAATGCATCTGGAATGGTGGTGCCGAACCCAAAAAGAAGAAATCAAGCCTCTGACGCTGAATTTTAATAGCCGTAGCGACCGTTTTTACGATTACCTGCACATGCCTTGGTACACCCGCCCCCAGCAAACCCGGCAGCCCTCCATAGACGGCCCGTTTGTGGATTTGTACGGCACGGAGCAGTACATCGTTGCGTTCTCGGTTCCTATTTTTTTCGCAGATCGCTTCATTGGTGTAGCTGCTGCCGATATTTCTCTGCACTCCTTGGAGCCCTTGCTCGTGCGCAGCCTTATGCGAGTCAGTAATGAGGCGTTGTTACTCAACGCCGAAGGAAGAGTGCTGGCGGCTAACACACCGAGTTGGCTGGCCGGTGATTTGATCCGAGGCACCCTGAGCCTGGACAAAGAACAGGGTCGCGTCCTGAGCCTTATCGACACATCGTCATATTGGAGCGTCGTAGAGCGGCCTGTCCCAAGGTTTTGATCAAGACTCCATCTTGGTTTGAAGAACCAAATCTCAACCCAGGCGCATCAGGAAAAGTCCCCCCGAATGAAAGCTCCTGCCATGGATGGCTGGAGGTCGCCATGCACTCTGCTACCGAAAGTGGCCCCCATTCTAGCCGCCTATTCCATTAGGCAATTGCACAAGAATCATCTCAACCGAATTGACGAAGCTGTGCACTCTCGCCGCGACACTGGAAGATCATAACCTTTAGAAGGAGCCGCAGTGGGTCGTGCAGCCACTGGGTTCTTCACGAAGTCCGTGAACGACTGAAACAAGTACTTTGACGCCTCACTCCACACGTTTCCTGCCTGTCGGGCCTGACTAAAACCCGCGTTGCGGTCAGATCATTTTTCGAAGTTTGGAGCTAGAGGGGGACGCACTCAAATCGAGGCGGCTGTAGTGGAAATGAATACAGCTTTTGACCTGGAGGTTAGCCAGCACCCACCCGGAACAACAGGCTGACCTAGAGACATTGTGAGCCGGATTCGTTGGTCAACTCACACCGATTAATTAAAAAGATATAAATCATGGTTATCAAACAGAGGGTGTACGGCTACCGGGACAGCGAGCGCTTTTTCATGAAGATCAAGAGCGTCTTTCCCGGTAATCCGTGAAGAATCATTTTTACTCACGAAACGAAGATGGTGGCGCGACCAGTACCTGGGCCGCGCCGATGATCGATACACCTTCATGACACCGAGACGCGCTATCAGGAGTTGTGCGTGTAGCCCTCCCACTGATGCCACATGCTTTGGTTGACACCCAGACCAAACCAACGGTCAGTGTCGTCGAGTGCACGGCTAAACGTATCAACCACAAACTGTATTTCTTCTGTCGTGGATATCAGTGGTGGACAGAATGCAATCGAGTCTCCCATCGCCCTTGTGATCATGCCGTACTCCTGCGCACGTCCCGCCAGGTAGCGCCCCAGCTTCCCAACCGTATCCAGCGGCTCCTTTGTCCGACGATCCGCAACGAGCTCCACAGCGGCGATCAGTCCACAGCCCCTGACCTCCCCTACCAACGGATGATCAGCAAATTGAGCCAGTCCGGCCTGAAGTTGTTCGCCCAACTCGCAGGCGCGCTCAACAAGCCGATCTTCCTGGATGATCTTTATGTTTTCCAGCGCAACTGCAGTCGCAACCGGGTGGCCGCTGCCGGTGAAGCCATGGCCCAGAGTACCGAAGGTGTGGCTCTGATCGGCGATCCCCTCGAAGACCTTATCGTTGATCAGGACTGCCGCGATCGGTTGATACGAAGAAGATAGTTGCTTGGAAACCACCATTACATCCGGCTTGATGCCGAAGGTTTCGCAGCCAAACATTTTACCGGTACGACCAAAGCCGCAAATCACTTCATCCGCAACGACCAGCACGTCATATTTGCGGCACACCGCTTGAATCTTGTCCCAATATGTGCGCGGAGGCACGATCACGCCGCCCGCCCCCATCAGCGGTTCGCCGTAAAAAGCGGCTACTGTTTCCGGGCCCTCCCGGAGGATGACATTTTCCAGTTCGATTGCCAGGCGATCAGCAAATTGTTCCTCGGTCTCGCCAGGTTTGGCATTGCGATAGTGGTGCGGACAAGCAACGTGAAAGAAGCCGGGCAACGGCACATCAAAACCACGTTGATTCACCTGCAGCCCGGTCAAACTGGCGCTGACAGCAGTAATGCCGTGATACGCATTGTGACGGCTGATGAACTTCTTTTTGCCAGGCTTGCCGATGGCATTGTTGCGATACCAGATCATCTTGACGACGGTGTCGTTGGCTTCAGAGCCTGAGTTAGTGAAGAAGACTTTGCTCATCGGCACCGGGGCGAGTTCGATCAGCTTCTCGGCCAATTCGATACTGGGCGTGTGAGCCTTGTGGCTGAAGAGGTGATAAAAGGGCAGTTTGCGTAGCTGTTGCTCTGCCGCCTTGATCAGGCGCTCATTACTGAAACCAAGCGCCACACTCCAAAGACCCGACATTGCTTCAAGATAACGCTTGCCCTGATTGTCATAGACGTAAACGCCTTCGCCACGCTCGATGATCAGCGGGCCTACTTCCTGGTGCAGTCGCGCATCCGTGTAGGGGTGCAGTTGATGCTGAACATCCTTTTCGGCGAGCGAAAGATACGAGCGATTCATATTAAGGAACTCCGGGGAATGACAGCCATATGGCATTGTTACAGGTTCGGTGGGTGTTCATTTCCACCCCCACTTGACGCTTGATGAATGTCCGCAGTGATTACACGCCGATACAGAGGTATTTGATTTCCAAGTAGTCCTCAATGCCGTACTTGGAGCCTTCACGGCCCAGACCCGAAGCCTTGATGCCACCGAACGGCGCGACTTCGTTGGAGATGATCCCGGTGTTGACGCCGACAATGCCGTATTCCAGCGCTTCGCCCACACGGAACACCCGGCTCAAGTCCCGAGCATAGAAGTAAGACGCCAGGCCGAATTCGGTATCGTTGGCCATGGCGATCACATCGGCTTCATCCTTGAAGCGGAACAGCGGCGCCAGTGGGCCGAAGGTTTCTTCCTTGGCGACGGCGGCGTTGCGCGGTACATCAACCAGCACGGTCGGCTCGAAGAAGGTCCCGCCCAGGGCGTGCGGCTTGCCGCCGGCGACCACGCGAGCGCCTTTGCTCACAGCATCTTCAATGTGTTCCTGAACCTTGGCCATAGCTTTGGCGTCGATCAGGGGGCCGGTGGTGATGCCGTTTTCCAGGCCATTACCAATGTTCAACTTGGCCACGGCCGAGGTGAGCTTGTCGACGAAGGCATCGTAGATGCCGTCCTGGATATACAGGCGGTTGGCGCAGACGCAGGTCTGGCCGTTGTTGCGGTACTTGGAGATCAGCGCGCCCTCGACGGCCGCATCCAGGTCGGCGTCATCGAAGACGATGAAGGGTGCATTGCCGCCCAGTTCCAGCGACACCTTCTTGATGTCCTTGGCGCACTCGATCATCAGCTGGCGGCCGATTTCGGTGGAGCCGGTGAAGGTCAGCTTGCGCACGAGCGGGTTACCGGTCAGCTCGCTGCCGACTTCGCCGGCACTGCCGGTGACCACGCTGAACACGCCTTTCGGAATGCCGGCGCGCTCGGCCAGCTCGGCCAAGGCCAGGGCCGAGTAAGGCGTTTGCGAGGCCGGCTTGAGGACCATGGTGCAGCCGGCGGCCAGGGCCGGACCGGCCTTGCGGGTGATCATCGCCGAAGGGAAGTTCCACGGAGTGATGGCGGCGGTGACACCGATCGGCTGCTTGAGCACCATCAGGCGCTTGTCGACCTGGTGACCGGGGATCATGTCGCCATACACGCGCTTGGCCTCTTCGCCGAACCACTCCAGAAAGGAAGCGGCATAAGCGATTTCGCCACGGGACTCGGTCAGTGGCTTGCCTTGCTCCAGGGTCATCAGGCGGGCCAGGTCTTCCTGGTTGGCCATCATCAGGTCGAACCACTTGCGAAGCTTGTTGGCGCGCTCCTTGGCGGTCAGGGCGCGCCAGGCCGGTAGCGCCTTGTCAGCGGCTTCAATGGCACGACGGGTTTCGGTCGCCCCCATCTTCGGCACGCTGCCAATGATTTCACCGGTGGCCGGGTTGTTGACCATGAGGGTCTGACCACTGTCAGCATCTGCCCAGGCACCGTCGATATAGGCTTGCTGGCGGAACAGTTTCGGATCGTTGAGTTGCACGCGAAATTCCTCGTTAGCGGGTTACGCCGGAAGCCGCCATCGGGGCGGTCCGAGTGGAGTTGGCGGGTTTGACAAAACTGACACCAGTGCTTGCTAGCTGCTCACGGACCTTGTCGACGATGTATGCGCCGATCGGGATGGCGGAGGTCGCTGCAGGCGACGGGGCGTTGCAGACGCTGACGCTACGGGCGGTATTGACGAACAGGAAATCGTCGATCAACTTGCCGTCAAGCGAGACAGCCTGGGCGCGCACACCGGCCGGGTAGGCGGTGAGGTCGCTCTTGTTGATGCTCGGGCAGTACTTCTGCACTTCCTTCAGGTAGCCGCCCTTGAACAGTGAGTTCTTCATCTCGATCAGGCCGGGGCGCAGGTTCTTCATCAGCACCTTCAGAATGCCCGGGGTGGTCAGGGTTTCGAACATGTCCGACAGCGAAAAATCGGTCTTGCGATAGCCTTCGCGCTTCATCGCCAGCACTGCGTTGGGGCCGACAGTGACGGTGCCGTCGATCATGCGGGTCAGGTGCACGCCGAGAAATGGCATGGACGGATCCGGGATCGGATAGATCAGGTGGTTGACGATCTGATTATGCTGTTTGGGCAGCAGGTAATACTCGCCGCGGAACGGGCAGATGATGAAGTTGGGCTTGATCCCGAGCATACGCACCACGCGGTCAGCCATCAGGCCCGAGCAGGTGATCAGGAAGCGCCCGTGGTGCTCCAGGGTGTCGGTGCGGACCACGACTTCATCGGGGCGCTCGCCGATGGCGACGACTTCGCTGTTGTAGCGGATCTCACCACCGGCGGCCTCGAATTCTCGGCCCATGGCCGCAGTGACCTCGGCGTAGTTCACAATGCCGCTCGAAGGCACGTAGATGCCGCCCAGGCCGACGATGTTCGGCTCGCGCTCGCGCAGCTCGGCGGCCGAAAGCCATGCACGCCTCAGTCCATTGGCTTCGGTGCGGTCCCACAACGCGCTCATGCGCTGCATTTCCAGCTCGTTGGTGGCCACCAGCAGCTTGCCGCACTCATCAAAAGGGATGCCGTGCTTGTCGCAGAAGGCCTTGGTGGCCTTGTTACCTTCCAGGCAGAAGCGCGCCTTCAGACTGCCCGGGGTGTAGTAGACGCCAGCATGGATTACGCCACTGTTGTGGCCGGTCTGGTGCTTGGCGGGGCCGGACTCTTTCTCCAGCAAGAGGATTTTTGCGTCCGGGTAAACCTGGGCCAGTTGCATGGCCGTGGACATACCCACAATGCCGCCACCGATGATGATGAAGTCGTACGCAGCCATTAGCTTGCACCCACCTGAATTACGTTTTTGTTGGAAGCGCGATAAGGGCCACATGAGGTGGCCCTCGTCACTTCAGCGTTTGGCAAACCTTACTGGCCGCGCTGGTACATGGTTTTTTGGTAGCTGATGTAGCCGCGCTGACGCATCAGCTCACGACGCAGGCCCGGGTGGGCGGTGAAGCGGTCACGACCGTGCAGCCAGAACATGTTGTTGACGAGCACGAAGCTTCCGACCGGCACCGGTACCGAAACCTTCTCCTGACTGCCTTCCAGGGATTCGCTCATGGCGGTCAGCCAAATGCCTTCCTCAAAGTCCTTGGGCTGCACGAACTGGTCGATGTAGCGCATCGTCGGGCGGCCTTCGGCGTCGTTGTCGAACACCGCATGGAACACGTCTTCACGCACGTTCTTGCTCGGTGGCGCGGTGAAGCGCATTTCACGGCGGGCAAGCGGATGCGTGTAGTAATGGTTCAGGTCTCCCCAATCGTCCAGGTGCAGCAGCAGGGTGTTGCCACCCTCCATGTTCTGCTCGTCGATCTTCATCATCAGCACATAGTCAGTGCGCTCCTGAACAAATGTGCCGTCGTTGTGCAGTTCCATGACCCGGTGTGGCTGGCGCAGGTAGCTGTCGGAGTTGTCGGTGTTGACCACTGCAAAGCGCGCGTAGAACTGGCCGCTCATGGCATCGAAGTTGGAGCGACCGATCAAGTGCGCGACGGCCGAGGAAAACTTGACCATGTCATCGGCCTGGGACACTTCGTTCAACCCCTCCGGCGTGATCAGCATGCCGCCGGTGGCGCGGTCGAGAATGGTGTTGATCAACACCGGGCGCAGGGTGCCTTCGCACAGCTCGTCAAGTATCTGGCCAACCCGGAAGCGCAGGAACGATTTGTACTCCAGAGCCTGGACCGGCCATTGCGTCACCGCCTTTATGAACGCGTCGACGGTTTGCTTGGCAAATTTCAGCTCAAGCAGGCGCGGTGACTGGCTGGAAGGGGTGAGAGTGAAACCCTTGCACTCCGATGGCAGTGGTATCACAAGGTCCTGAATTTGCGTAAAGGCGTTCATGGCAGTTCCTGGGCAGAAGGTAGGGATTGGCCCCTCCAGCATTGATGCGGATCAGGCTCAGAGCAAAAATATCGCCATAAATTCTAAATGTCTACATTTTTTAGCATTATCGACAAAACACCGTTTCGTCTTATGTTTTTCGTATGACAGATGTTTAGGTATGATTGGACCTTGTCGTTTTCAGGAGCAGTACCTTTGGATAGCCTCACCCCCAAGCAGAACTATGCATTCAGCGGGTATGAGCGACTCAAACAGGACATCATTCGCGGGGTCTTCAAGCCCGGAGAGAAGCTCCTCATGAGTGGGCTCAAGGAGCGTTATGACTTGGGGGTTGGCCCGCTGCGAGAGGCGCTTTCGCAATTGGTGGCCGAACATCTGGTGGTGGTGATCAGCCAGAAGGGCTACCGGGTCGCGCCCATGTCGTTGAAAGAAATGCAGGACATCTACGATGCCCGCGCCAACCTCGAGGCGATGATCGTAGGCTTGGCCATTGAGCGCGGTGACGACGCTTGGGAGGCGCAGATCCTTGCCCAGTCCCATACCCTCTCGAAAGTTATGGATGTCAAAACCCGAGAGCAGGTCTTGGATGTCTGGGACGAACGGCACAAGGCCTTCCACACGGCTATTGCTACCGGTTGTGGTTCAAAACACCTGTTACAGGCACGTGGCTATCTATTTGATCAGGCCGAACGCTACCGCCACCTTTGGCTGACCCAGACGGTTTTCTCCGAAGAAGCCCTGGCGTTGAAGCGCAAGGAACATGCTGCGCTGGTTGAAGCTATTCTGGCGCGCGATGCGCCACGGGCCAGCACCATGATGCGCACTCACCTGATGACGCCGGTACCGATCATCGCCGAGATTATGTTGGTGCAAGGAATGGGCAGTGCCGCGTGAGTTTGGGGTTGAACGGGGCGGCTAAAGCGAGCATATCCGCCCACTCTAGTGTCCTGAGCAGTTAATTCATTGATCTACCGGTAACGATATACTGTGCGTTTAAGTACATAAGGCGAAGCCGAGCGTTATTAACATTGAATTAATTGATTAACAGCTCAGCTCACTAACTAAGCTGTGCGCTTATAAGCATATTCGCGAATCTGTATCAGGCACTTGGCAAAAAACAATGGAGGCAGACACTCACAAAGAAGCCATAGAGTTCGCCCAGCTACAGATTGATTATCTCTATCACTGAGCCAGCAAATGTACTAGATTGAGACAGAAATCGGCGACTTTCACTTATGCTGAGGCAGGAGTAACCCTGCCCCAGCATAAACGACTATTTGATCACTACCGGATTGACCGGTGATCCGGCAGCGCGATGTACTTTTAGCGGGGCGGCCACATAAAGGAAAGTATACTGCCTGTCTTTAGCGCAACTTTCGGCTAGTTTTTCCAGGTCGCAGATCTCCGTAAAGGCGATACCAAGATTACGCATCAAAGCGCAGTGTAGTGGCAGAGCCACACCTGATACTGGGTCTGTCGTGACCTCATTGGCGATGGTATCGGTGACAAGGTTTGGAATTTCCTTGTCATGGAACCATCGAACAAGCTCCTCCGAATATGTAAGGCCTGGCTCGCAGAATCCGTCGTAAAACGCCTCGCCCTGCTCATAGAAAGCTTGAAGGAAGTTAGTCCTGATAATCAGGATATCGTGGGGCTCGATCGTATGGCCCTGAGCCTCTGCGCACGCCATAAGATCCATGTGAGTGAATGTCTCACCTTTATCCAGCATACGCTTGCCACGATGCCGTGCCATATCCAGTAATACGCCGCGCCCGACCACTCCTCGCTCGCCGATAGGTGCGACACTGGCCTTGTCGAGGCCACCCACAGTTGTTCGCGCGTCGTAGCCGTTCCATATTTTCCCGCCGTACCAGAGGTGGCCAAGCGCATCATATTGCGTGGAGCCTTGCAGGAACGCGTCGATCTTGTCATCAGCGTAGTGCAACCCGCCGGGATAACATGGGCCATGATCATTGTCCCAGCTTGACTCATCGAGAACCATAGTACGTTCCGCCGGGGTACGGCCTGGCCAAACCGGATCGCCTGCGGGATCACCGATCATACGCTGTAAAGTAAATACGCTTCCCGTCTTAATATGCGCAACCCCGCGCATGACTTCTTGCGCGGTCAGGTAATTCAGAGAGCCAACTTCATCTTCCGCGCCCCACTTGCCCCAGTTAGAAGGAGCGTCCTTCAAAAAATCATCCATCTTAGGAACTGCAGCAGTCATGATGTTTTCCTTTTCAGTCACGGTGGTTATTGAAGCGCACGACTAATGCGCCTTGCGTCCTTACCGCTCAGGACATACAAAACATTGAAATGAAAGTGCTCGCTTAATGACAAACGAGCGGCGGCTACAAAAGTCTGTAGCCGCTGGCGTAGCGTGCGATCTGTTTAGCGGTATTAAAGCGCCGAGAAGGGGTAGTTGATAATCAGACGGTTCTCGTCGAACTCCAGGCTGCTGTAATCGCGACGCAGGGTGCTGTTGCGCCATTTCAGCGACAGGTTTTTCAGGCTGCCACTCTGGATCACATAGGCCAACTCACTCTCCCGGCCCCACTCCTTGCCGTCACTCACAGTCGCGGTGTGTACGTCTTCACCGCTGATGTAGCGGTTCATCAGGGTCAACCCGGGAATGCCCACACCAACGAAGTTGAAGTCGTGACGCAACTGCCAGGACCGCTCCTTGGCATTGTCATAACTGGAGTTGTAGCTGTCGTTGGCCAGGGTGCCGCCGCTGGTGCCATTGACCCGCATCCAGGCGTTGTCGCCGCTGATTTTCTGCAAGCCCAGGTAAAAGGTGCTGCTGCCATACTTGGCCGAGAACATGGCGGAGGCGGTTTTGTTGTCCAGCTCCCCTGCCCGCTCGCTGCCGCTCTCCTTGCCGATGAAGTAGCCAAGATTGGCGCCCAATACCCAGCTACCCACTGTTTGGCTGTGCACCAGGTTGATGAACTGCTGGTTGTAGATGTCCTTGAGCTCGGCATTCCACAGGCCAATCATGGTTTGCTTGCTGTTGAAGCTGTACTCGCCCCCGGCAAAGTTGAAGCGATCGGAGGTAACCCCGCCCCTCCCGGTCATCGACATATCGTCCATGCTCGCGTCGTTGCGTGGACTGTTGCCGCGGAACTGCCCACCGTACAGGGTCAAACCGTCGATATCCTGGGAAGTCACCTGGCCCCCGCGGAAGGTTTGCGGCAGGGCGCGGCCGTCATCGGAACGCAGGATCGGCAGTACCGGCATCCATTCGCCGACCTTCAGCTCAGTTTTTGCCAGCCGAGCCTTCAACGCCACGCCCAGTCGCCCGAAATCATCGGCTGGACGGCCATTGTCATGCACTGGCAGCAACTGGGTGTTGGCGGTACCGCGACCACCATCGAGTTTGAGCGCATACAGCCCCAGCACGTCCACACCAAAACCCACGGTGCCCTGAGTGAAGCCGGACTTGGCGTCGAGGATAAAACTCTGAGTCCACTCCTCGGCCTTGCTCTGCGGGTAAGCCGGGTTGGTAAAGTTGCGGTTGATGTAGAAGTTGCGCGAGGTAAGGTTCGCCTTGGCGTTTTCGAGAAAGCCCTCGGCAACGGCCGGAAAGGCAGACGCGGCCAGCGCCAGCCCTAAGACATAGGTACCGACGACAGGTGCCAACATGCGGCTGTTTTTATTGCAGCAGTTCATTATTTTTATACTCATGGTTAAAAAAGCACACAAAACCCTCCCCTCCGCGTTGGCAGACGAGGTGAATAAAGGGAGGGACAAATGGATACACACTGTCGAATCAGAGCGCGTATCCCTTCGGCGCACCGCACGCTAATGAGCGATGCGCGTCAGTCGGTTAGAAGATGCTGCGGTAGAGGGCTTCTACGTCCTGCTCGGTCATGTCCCTGGGATTGCTGTCGATCAGGCGACGCAGGTTCACCACCACCGAGTTGGCCATTTCGGTGAGGGCGGGTTCGTCCACTCCCAGTTTCGACAGCCGGGTTTCCAGGCCACTGTCGGCCACCAGCACTTCAATTGCCTGAACAAAGGCTTCGGCGGCCTCGGCTTCGTGCTCGAAATGGCGGCCCGGCAACAGGTACGTCGCGAGCTCCGCATATTGGCTTTGCGCCGCGCTTAGGTTGAAACGCAGTACCGGCGCCATCACCAGGGCATTGGCGTGGCCGTGGGGAATGTGAAAGCGTGCCCCTAGCGGATAGGCCAACCCATGAATCGCCGCCACCGAGGCGTTGACGAAGGCCATGCCCGCCATCAGCGAGCCTTGCAGCATCGCCGTACGCGCCACCACGTCCTGACCGTTGGCCAATACTTTGCGCAGGTTGGCGCTCAGCAATCCCAAGGCGGTGGTGGCCAAGCCATCGGCAATCGGGTTCTTGCGTGTGCGACTGGTGTAGGCCTCGACTGCATGCACCATGGCATCCAAACCGGTGGCGGCGGTGACCCTGGCCGGCAGTCCGAGTGTCAGTTGCGGGTCGAGCACCGCCACGTCCGGCATCAGTTGCGACGAATACACCGCTTGCTTGCGCTGTTGCTCGTCAGTGATGACGGAGACCCAAGTCACTTCAGAGCCGGTGCCTGCCGTGGTCGGCACCAACACCAGCGGCACCCGCTGCCCCAGGGCTTTGTCGGTTCCATACAACTCCTCCAAAGGCTGTTCGCTGTTGATCAGCAACGCCACTAGTTTGGCGGCGTCCAAGGAACTGCCGCCGCCGAGGCCCAGCACGCCATCGGCCTTGAATTGTCGGGCCTGCTCGGCGGCCTCTTTGACCACGGCGGACGAAGGGTCGGGAACCACTTGGTCGAACACTGTGACTGCGCAGCCAGCCACCTCAAGCGAGGCCTGGGCCTTAACTGCAAAACCCAGGCTGACAATGCCAGGATCGCACACCAGCATCACCCGTTGCGCACCGAGATCCTTGAACACCTTGCCCACGCTGTGCAACGCGCCCGCTTCGCAGACTATGCGCGGCACGCTTCTGAATTCATAATTCATCGGTCAGTCCTTTTTGTTTACAGCACCGAGGCATAGATGGCGCGGGCATCTTGGCGTGTTACCGGGCGCGGATTATTGATAAGCAGGCGCTCGACCTTCATCGCGTCATCGGTCAGGCGATCCAGGTCGTCGGCAGTCACGCCCACATCCCGTAGCCGCTGGGCAAACGGCATGCGTCCCACCAACCGGGTCATGAACTCAACAAAGGCATCGCAGGCCAACGCCTCGCTGGCAAAGCGCTGCCCTGGCAGCACTGCCGCCGCCAGTTGCGCATACAGCGCCTCGGCTGCCGGACGATTGAAGTTCAGCACCGGCACTAGCACCAAGGCGTTGCTCAAGCCGTGGGGTACATGGAAGTGGCCGCCCAATGGGTACGCCAGGGCATGCACCGCCGCCACCGGCGAGTTGGCAAAGGCCATGCCCGCTAGCATCGAACCGAGAAGCATGTCGGAGCGAGCCGGTAAATCCCCAGGCGTCGCCAGGACCCGATCCAGATTACCCGCCAGCAGGCGCAACGCCTGCATTGCCAGGCCATCGGACAGCACATTCTTCTTGTGCACGCTGGTGTAGGCCTCGATGGCATGGACCATGGCATCGATACCGGTCATGGCACTGACAGCTGCAGGCAGGCCGACGGTCAGTCGGGCGTCCAGCAGCGCGATATCCGGATACAGCAATGGGCTGACAACGCCCTTTTTCTCATGGCTGGGAGTGGTGACAATTGCTACCGCCGTCACTTCCGAGCCCGTCCCTGCCGTGGTCGGCACCTGGATCAATGGCAAACGCGGGCCTTGGGCCAGGTTGATACCGTAGATCGACTCCAGCGCCTGCTCGCGACCACAGAGCAAGGCTACCAACTTCGCGGTGTCCAGGGAGCTGCCACCGCCCAGGCCGATCACTGCTTGGGCACGGCAGTTACGGGCGGCATCCACCGCGTGCTGTACCGATTCCGACGGTGGATCGGCCTGCACATCGCTGTACAGTGTCGCTTCGACCCCGGCTTCGTGCAGGGCTCGCAAGGGTGCATCGAGCAAACCGGCGCGCAACAACCCCGGATCGCTGACCAGCAATACCCGCTCGGCCTTTAGCTCGCGACATAAGGTGCCCAGGCGCAACGCGCCATCGATCTCACAGATCACACGTGGCGTGGTTTCAAAGTTAAATGTCGACATACATCTGCCCTACCCTGCTGTCACGCTGCCGCGCTCGATGCGAAACAACGCATCGACCAGGTCGGCAGAATGTGTGTCATCGGATTCAGAGATCAACACGCACAGGCCTTCCTGGCCCAGCTTGGCAATCACCTCGCTTAAACGCCGGGACAGGACCGGCGCTACGCCCTCGAAAGGTTCGTCCAGAATCAACAGTTGATTGCCCGGCATCAGTGCCCGGGCCATGGCCACCAGCTTCTGCTGACCACCGGACAACTGCATCGCCTTGCGGTCACGGAACTGGGCGATCTCTGGAATCAGGCTATAGACCCAGTCCAAACGCTGTTTGCTGTCGGCCAGTTTGTTGGCCCACACTGGCAGCATGATGTTCTCTTCCACGGTCAGCGACGGAATCAGGCGTCTGTCTTCGGGCAAGTAGCTGATACCCGCTGCTGCGCGAGTAAAAGCCGGCTGCGCGCGCAGGTCCTGTCCGCCAAAAAACATCTCGCCGCGGTCCGTGGGCAACAAACCCATGATGGCGCGAATCAAGGTGGTCTTACCGGCACCGTTGTGGCCGATCAGACCGACCATTTGCCCGGGGGCGATGGACAGCGAGACGTCATTGAGGATCGGTATACCTTCAATCGATACATTGAGATTGCGAATTTCCAGGCTCATTTCACGGCACTCCTTTGCGCCTTGTCGTGGGCTTTGGCGCCGCCAGTGACGAACTCCTGCACCCGGGCATTGGCCAAGACGTCTTCCGGGGCGCCGTCGGCCAGGACTTCACCGCTGTAGAACGCGAGAATGCGCGACACATAGCGGCGTACCACGTCCATGTCATGCTCGACGAACAGCACGGTTACTTGATGCTCGGCAACGACGCGCATCACGGTGTCCATCAGCGCGGTTTTCTCTTCGGCGCTAACGCCGCTGGTGGGTTCGTCGAGCAGCAACATCTGCGGATCACCAATCAACGCCATGGCAATATCGATGAGTTTGCGCACCCCCTGCGGTACCGCGGTGACCAGAGTGTCACGCCATTGCGGTATGCCGAACTCGACAAGAATGGCGTCGGCACGGGCAATCCGTGAGGCGCTGCGCATAGGCACAAGCAGCGCTGGAAACGGGCTTTCGGCCGCCGCCACCGCAATCAGCAGGTTGTCTAGCACGCTCAATTGCGCAAACAGTTGGGCGACCTGGAACGAGCGGGCCATGCCCGAGCGGGTAATCGCTCGAGGCGTGCGACCAATGATCGACTGGTTATTGAACAGGATCTCGCCCCGACTCGGCTTCAAGTAACCTGTGACCATATTGATGAAAGTGGTCTTGCCGGCACCATTGGAGCCGATCACACCGACCACTTCCCCTTTGTTGATCCGCACATTGACGTCCTTGGCTGCAGTGACAGCGCCAAACTCCTTGCACAGACCCTGGGTTTCGAGAATGCAGGTCATGCTTTTGCCCTCCTAGCGTTACCGGTAAACAGGCTCCACAAGCCCTTGGGTAGGAACACGATGATCGCCAGTAAGGTGAAGCCCAGAATCATCTGCCAGCTATGGGGCACCAGTTCGATGGCGTAAGTGCGCACCACGGCAAACACGATGGCGGCGATAAAGGGTGCCGCCACGTGGGCGGTGCCGCCGAGTAAGGCGATGAACACGAACTCACCGGAGGTGATCCAGTAGGCCATTTCCGGATCGATATGCCCGGCGGACAAGGCCATGAAACCACCGCCCAATGCCGAAACGGCTGCGGCGGCGACGTAGTTCATGTACAGCACCCAGCGTGGGGACTGCCCGAGGTATTCGACACGCACTTCGTTTTCACGAATTGCTTCACACATCATCCCGGCATTGCTGCGGCTATAGCGATGCAGCAACACAGCCAGCACCGTCGAACTGGCAACAATGATCATGAACAAAACCAGCGGTCCCTGCCCGGCGGCTGGCGACCAGCCAAACAGGGTCCAGGCCTTGACGTTGAAGCCGTCAGTACTGCCCAGGGCCGAGCTTTTCACCAGCACGCCATAGAGGATCATCGAGAACGCCAACGACAGCATGGCGAAGAAAATCTCCCGATAGCGGGTCATCAGCAGGCCTAGAATCATCGCCAATAAAACCGCGACGCCAACGCCGATCATCAGCAACACGGCTAGGTCGGTGATATTTAGGAAATGCCCACTCATGCCCACGGCATAGCCGCCAACGCAGAAGAACAAGCCCTGGCCAAAGGTCACCAGACCGGCGCGCATCTGCATCACCACGCCTTGCACTACCATGGCCTTGGCCAACGCCATGGTCAGCAAAAACACCAGCCATTGCGGAGCAATCCAGCCACCGGCGGCCAGCAGCGCCGCAACCGCCAGCAGAATCAGTTCTGTTTTATCCATGCGCATCAGATTTTCCTCGCTAACACGCGACCGAACAGGCCTTGCGGACGTACCGCCAGAACCAGCGCCATGACGCCGTAAATCACAAAGAGTTCGAATTCCGGCGCATAGTGCACCGCCGCCGCACGGCTCAGCCCTACTAGCAAGGCGCCTACCGCTGCTCCTTCGATACTGCCCATGCCACCGATCACCACCACGGCGAAGGCCAGGACGATAATTTCCACGCCGATGCCCGGCGCTACGGAAATAGCCGGAGCGGTCAAGGCACCGGCCAAGGTACCGAGCATGGTGCCCAACACAAAGACCAGGGTGAACATGCGCTTGACGTTGACGCCCATGGCCATAGCCACTTCACGGTCGTGGATCACAGCCCGCAGGACCTTGCCCTGGTTGGTGCGTTCCAGCCACAGGTACAAGCCGAGTCCAAGCACCAGCGAAACGCCTACCAGCATCAGGTCGTAATTGGAAACCTTCAGCCCGGCCAAGGCGCTACGGCCCATTTCGGCATAGGGTTGATAGGCGAAATAGGGGTTCACGCCCCAGATCATTTTCATGGTGTCTTCCAACACCAGCAGCAGCGCGTAGGTGATGATCACCATCAGCACTTCGTCTCGGCCGTACATAAACTTGAGCAGCCCGCGCTCGATAATCAGGCCAACGATCAGCCCAGCCACCAGGGCACAGCCAAGCATCAGTAGGTAACCGGCCCAGACCGGGCCGATACCGTTATTGAAATACCAGCCCACCAGCGAAGCTGCGGTGTAGGCGCCAATGGCATAAAAACTGCCATGGGCCATGTTCAGGATCCGCATGACCCCGTAGATCACCGTCAACCCTGCCGCGACCAAAAACAGCCACGAGGCATAGATGGTGCCGTCAATCAGCACCGCGAAAAGACTCATCATAGAGGTCCTACCTTGGCATAAAGGTGGCGACGCCGAACGGGCCGCCACTTCGGAACAATCAATCGAGATTGATCAGTTGCACTGGGCACCGGGGAAGCCAGCCTTGATCCATTCCAGGGCGGGAGTGCCGTCGGGTGGAGTCACGCATTCGCCGGAGAAGGCGATGACGTTTTGCACGCTGCCTGTCTTGCTCGCCTTGTCGAATTGGTACTCGCCATAGGAAATGCCCTGCATCGCCTGATGCCCCCCGGCGCGAGCCATTTGCACCGTGCCGGACACCGACTCAAAGGTCGCGCCCTTGAACGCCTTGGCGATCTCCTGCGGCGCAGGGATCTTGCCCGGTTCAACCTTGGCGTTTTCCGCTGCGTGCTTGAGGCCGAGAATGGCTTGGGCCATTTTGCTCGCCGGGTAAGTTGGCGCGGTGTTGTACGCGGTTTGGTACTTGTCCTTGAACCAGCGATTGAGTTCGTTATCTGGCGCGAACGCACCAAACGGGCCACGACCACCTATGACCATGCCGTTGGGAGCCTGGTCCTTGTAGCGATCCAGAGCGGACTCGCCGCAGGTCAGGACCGCGGTGGCGTCTTCCAACAATCCACGGGCATTGGCTTGCAACACAAGCGCTTCCATGTCACCGCCCCAGAAGCTGGAGTGGATGATGTCCGGGCGTTTGACCGACAGAGCGGAAATCTCGGCGCCGTATTGACCCTGGAAGACCTTGGGCATCTGCGACTCGACCACCTTGGCCTTGGGCATCAACTGCTCCATGGAGTGGGTGAAGTCTTTCCAGCTGTCTTGTCCAAAGGCGTAGTTCTGCTGGATGCCGGCAACTTTCTGCGCGTCGGGGCGGGTCTTGGTCAGGTAACGGGCGGCGCCGATATTGTCCACGACCGCATCAAGGCCGGTGCGGAACACAAACTGCGGGGTCTTGTCTTCATTGAACAGCTGAGAAGTGCCGCAATCGTAAAACACGGTCATGGCCCCCAGCTCTTCGGCCACAGGCGCAATGGCCAGGCAGTCACCGGAGGAAATGTAGCCCACCACTGCATCGACCTTCTGGCGCTGCACCAGGTTACGGAACTCTTCGACCTGTTTAGCCGCGCCGCCCGCTTCGTCGATGATCACCACCTCGATTTCGGCACCGTTGATACCAATGGTGTTGTAAGGCGCCGGGAGCTTGCCTTGGTTTAGCCCTTCCACCAGCACTTTGGCGGCGTTCGCGGAGGGCTCGCCGAACGGCCCGGCTGCTGGGCCCGATAGGAAAGTCACCACGCCGATACGAAACTTACCGTTCTCGGCAGCCATGGCCGAGGAACCCATGGACAGGGCCACGCCAGCGGTAATGGCGAGGGTCAAACGGTGCTTCAGTATGTTTTTCTTATAATTGTTCATCTGTGCTTCCACTTTCGATTGATGAATTGACTAGGGACTCTCGGGACGACTCTTTTTCGAGTTAGGGCTTTCAGCGCTCATTCGACGCTTGATGGTTGCGCTGTTCTGCTGCAGTTCCTGGGCGGAATACACCACCCAATTACCCAGCATCACCTTGGCGGGCGGGTAATCGTTATTGAGCACCGGAGTGCCGATTGCCTGGGTCTGCTGAATCTGGTGGGTTTGCGGATCGATCCTTGAGACGAACCCGGGCGGATCTTCTGGCAAGGCAATTTCCAAGCCTTCCAAGGCACGTATCAACTCCTGGGAGTCGGTGCTGCCCAGCGCTTTTTCATAGGCTTTGGCTAACACCATGACACCGGTGTAGGCACCTTCGGCGGCGTAGGTCGGGTAGCGACCGTTGATGGCCTGGAAGCGCTCGACAAAGAAACGATTGCGCGGCGTATCCGGCCAGTTGTTATGGTGCCGTGCCGAGAGGATCAGCCCCGGAAGGGCCTGGTCGCCCAGGGACACCAGGAAATCGTAGTTACCACCGGTGTCGAAGTTGGCGAGGCGCGAGGTGGCGAACAACCGGGTGCTTGCTGCCTGCTTGACGAAGGCCTGGAAGTCACCGCCCCACAGGGCCGAGACAATGATGTCGGGTTTAGCTTGTTCCAGAGCGGCGATATAGGCGGAGTAGTCAGGCTCATACAGGCGTGGCCAGAGTTCGGTGACGTCTTCGAACTTGACACCCAGTTGGGCAAAGGCCTCGTGCAAGTCATCGCGGGACACGTGGCCGTATTCGTAATCCGGACCTATGAACGCCAGGCGCTTCCATCCGGTTTGTTGTTGCAGGGCTTGCAGGTAGCGGGCACCGGCGGCCATCGAGGTCCAAGTGTCATTGGTGACGCGGAAATAGTACGGGTGGCCGTTTTCCAGGGTCATGCGCGAGGACGCATGGTCGGTGCCGATCATCAGTACTTTCTCGCGCTTGGCCAACTGACTGACCGCCAGCCCCACGCCGGACGAGACCATACCGCACAGCACTTGCACACCGTCCTGATGGATGAAGTTTTTCGCCAGGCCTACGCCATAGGAAGCCTTGGACTGATCGTCATCGATGATCACGCGCAGTCGTGGCACTTGCTGGCCGGCCTCACGCTGCGCCTGCAACTCGCCTAGGGCAATCTGGATGCCGGCGATGCTGTCCTGGCCGTAGATCGCTGCGCGCTCGGTCATCGGGTAAAGGCAGCCCATCGTCAGGTCTGCCTGAGAGGCGGCCGCGCCCAACTCCACGCGGCCGACTTGAGCCGAGGCAACAACGCTCAGCAAAAGACTGCACATTGTGAGCGAGCAATAAAACCATGGACGTGGCAGAGACATAAGTATCCTTTAGGGCGTTGGCAACGCCTCTTGTTAGTTCGCCAGAGGGATAGAGCAAAGGGTGTGCCAGAACTGCTGAAACGCTTGTAGCCGTTGCCGAGGCAAGTGGCTGTGATCGGACGCATAGCGGCCGCCAGCCTGGAAATGCAATCTGCCAGGCATACCTGGGCGCCCGGGGTGAGCGCGCTTGAAATTGATCGCAGCCACTTGCCTCGGCAGCGGCTACTGAGATTTGCGACGATTGCATTGAGCGCCTGGCGCTCAACCTGCGCGCATTGTTGAGCGGCTACCGCTCGGTCGAGCGATCCAGTCCCAGGCGATGCAGACGGCGCTTGAGCGCGTGCCGGGAAATCCCCAACAGGCTTGCTGCCAGGCCCTTATGGCCCGATGCGCGGCTTAGAGCATCGGTGACCAGATCACGCTCGGCGAGCTCGAGCTGCTCGCCCAGTACCAGTGGCTCGATCTGCAGGCCTTGCAATGCTGAAGGCAACATCGCCACGCTGATCGCCTGCCCCGGTGACAGTATGGTCAAGCGCTCTACCAGGTTTTTGAGCTCGCGCACATTCCCCGGCCAGCGGTGACGGACCAATGCCTGGGCGCTGTCCGGCAGGAAGCGGATCGGTTCGACCCCTTCCTCTACAGCCTGGCGCCGAGCGAAATGCTGGGCCAGCAACAGCACGTCTTCACCGCGCTCGCGCAGTGAAGGAATATCCAGTGTGATCACGTTCAGGCGATAGAACAGGTCCTCACGAAACCGTCCCGATTGCACGTCATCGGCCAGATCCCGATTGGTTGCCGCCACCACCCGCACATCCGCGCTACTCGCGGCACTGGCGCCCACGGCTCGGTAGCTGCCGTTCTCAAGAAAATGCAGGAGCTTGGCTTGAAGCGCCAGCGGCAATTCGCCGATCTCATCGAGAAACAGCGTGCCGCCATTTGCCTGACTGACCAGCCCGGCACGCTTTTGGTGAGCGCCGGTATACGCGCCTTTTTCCGAACCAAACAACTCTGCCTCGATCAACTGCTCCGGCAATGCCGCACAGTTGACCTCGATAAACGGTTGCCCGCCCCGCCCGCTATGGTTGTGCAGGGCTTGGGCGACCAAAGTCTTTCCTGTGCCGGATTCTCCAAGCAACAAAATCCGCGTTGCGGAACTACGGGCAATGCGCCCCACCGCTGCGTGCAAGGTGCTCATCGCCGGGCTATGACCGAGCAGGCCAGCGGCCAGTTCATCACTCACCGCCACTGCGGGCTCTTCGCATCTGGCCAATGACAAGGTGCTGGTGATGGTCGCCAGCAGGTCGTCGAGTTCAAAAGGTTTTGTAAGGTAGTCAGTGGCGCCGCTTTTCACTGCCTGTACGGCGGCGCGGGTGTCACCGTGAGCGGAAATCATGATCACCGGCAGTCGTGCGTGAAGCTGGCGTATACCGTCCAACGTAGCCATGCCATCGATGCCCGGTAAGCCGAGGTCAAGCAGCACGATATCGATGCCGGTGGTCTCCCCCGCCAACAACTCCAGCGCCGCCTCACCACTGCCGGCCGTGCTGATGCGCATTCCTTCACCGCGCAGGGCATAGCTGAGGGAGCGCACCAGCGCCTCTTCGTCATCTACTATCAAAACGTGAATGTCCGACATCGGTGGTTTACTTCGCCTCGTTCCCTGGGGGCGCGGGGAAGTCCAGGATCACCTGAGTCCCTACGCCAAGCGTACTGATAATGTCCATGCGCGCACCGTTGGCATCCAGCAGTTGCTGACTGATGCTTAGCCCCAGCCCGGTACCCCGCGCCTTGGAGGTAAAAAACGGTTGGCGGATGCGCTGCAAGTCCGCCTCGGAAATACCGCATCCCTGATCAATGACCATGACTCGCACCTGCCCACCCCATACTTGGGCGCACAGGCGCACGGGGCTCTGGTTGTCGCAGGCCTGGAAGGCATTCAAACAAAGGTTGACCAGGATCTGCCGGATCTGGTCCGGGTCGACGTAAAGCTGCAAGCCTGGTTCTGTTTCGCACAGCAATTGCGGGTCGTCCGGCCCTGCCAGCCGGACGATCTGCTCGAATAACGACGCGACGGCAACCACCTCGGGTTGAGCCGGATGAGGCCTCCCATATTCCAACAGATCGCTGGTGACATGGGATAAGCGGTCGATTTCCTTGCCCAGGTCGATCAGCAAGTGGCGTCGCTCGGGCTCTTCTTCTCGGCGCAGCAAGGCTTGCACTGTAGTTTTCATGGTTGTCAGGGGATTGCGTACCTCATGGGCCACGCCCGTGGCAAAGGCCCCCAGTACCGCGAGATTTTCTGTCCGCACAGTGTTTTCCAACACATCCGCCAAGCGCGCGGCCATTACATTGAACGCCCGCGCTACATGGTTGATTTCGTCGTCACGGGGCTGTTCAGCCAGGCGATAACTGAGGTCGCCCATGGACAACTGATGAGCGCCCTGTAACAAGGTGCTGACCCGCGAGCGCAACTGTCGGGACAGAGTAAAAAACACTATGAGGATAAACACGATAAAACCAGCAGCTATCCAGTACAACCACCAGCGTGCATCGTTCAACGGCTTAAGGATGGCCCCAGGCTGCACTCTGAACACCAGTTGCCAACCGGGAATTATCTGGGGGCCGTCACGCCACTGATTCGGCGCCTCGACCGCGCGCCCGGTGGGGTCGATAAAGGCACCGCCTGGCACCCGCAGCAGCGGCGCAACCACCCCGCTCATCCCGGCACTGACGAGCAACTCGGTGAGCGATGCAAGGCGCAGGTGCAAGGCGATGCGCACGCGGTGATCGGTGCGACCATTGCGGATGGTCTTGCGGATCAAGAAGCCACCCGAGCGCCCGGGTTCGGCCAGCAATGGCCCGATCACTTCGATATCACCGACCCACTGGATCGGCAGTCCGGCGATAGACCAATGAGTGTTGGCCCAATAGGGCTCACCAGAGGCGGCTTGCCCCGGCAGCACGTTGACCAAATGATCCTGTTCATCGAAAAACAACACGCCATACAGAAACGGAAAATCCGCTTCGATCTTGAGCAAAGACTCCACGTCACTGCCGGGGGCGGACTGATCGGCAATAAACCCCGGCATGTTCGGGTGATTGGACAATGCCGAGACCTGGTAAAAGCGATCATCGAGAAATGAAGACAAGCGGTTCGCTGTGGACAAGGCCTGGGCGTCCAGACGTTCACCAGTCAAGCGATTGAGCAAATCTTTGGCCAATTGCTCATAGAGCACTGCCAGCATAATGAGGGCGATGCTCATCACAAAGACGGACAGCAAGGTATAGCGTGCCACCAGGCTGCCGTGCGGCCGGGCGAGCCAGTTGCGCAGCAAGCAGAAGTAAGCAGTACGATTCATGGCTTTTTTTGATTGTTTTTGTAAAGTCGCTGCCAGCATAGAGACGACAGCTTGTATCTGTCTATTCGTCTCGGTGGAAGTACGACTGCGAATTGTCGGAGGTACCCTCCTCCCCGCATATTCTGCGACACACTTGACGCTAACAGCTTCACGATCGCAGCAACCCGACCACCATCGCTAACCTGGAAGGTATCGCTCGCATGGCGAAGGCAAGGCGAACTTTCTTTCGTGGGGCGTGGCTGGAGTTAGCCCGTGGCTCCTCCCACAAATGGATGAGTGTTGATCACAGATGATGTGATCAATACAAAACCTGTGGGAGGAAGCTCACCGCAATAGTGTCAGATTGAGCGACTCAGGCCTGTCAGTCAGCCATAGCCTCTTCTGCTACCTTTTTAGTAGTCTTGGGCGACTCAGCACCTTTGGCCGGCTTGGTATCCGCCGCCTTCAGATCCTTGGTAAATGTCCCATCCACCTCACCTTTGAAGAAGTTTTTGCCGTAGATCAGCAAACACAACACAACGCCAATCCCGAATGCCCAGCTCGCACCCTTGATCGCCAGTACCGCGCCGATCACGCCCGCGATACCCAAGTCGCGCTGGCTACGAGCTTCAAGGATGCCCAGACGCACACTCACATAACCCTGGATCAGCAACGTCAGCGACAGGGCAACACCGAGAATCGGCTGTACCAGAGTCACTACCGGCAACAACAGCAGACCGGTGTTGGTCCCCCAACGGAACGACCCGACACCGCCGATGATCGATTTCATCGCCTTCGGCCCACCTTTAAAACGCTCGATCACCACCACCAGCATCGCCGCCCATTTTGGGCCGCACATGGCGACATCCGGGCCAAAGATACTCATGAACGCATTACGCGCGCCGAAGATCAGGTGAGAGCGATCGGCGTTGTAGTCGACGACTTCATCAGTGCGGACAGTTTCTGCCTCATCGAGGAGCGATTTCGCACTGAGCACATCGCCGAAGACAATGATGTACACCGCCAGCATGGTCGGCAGCGCGGAGATGAACATCGACAGTGGCGGCATGCCCAGACCGAACACGGTGTAGTTGCTCCACAGCCCGGCGAAATCCGGTTTGCTGATGCCCCACTGAATGGTTGGCCATGGCGCCTCACCGAACAGCGGCGCAATCACCACTGCCAACAGAATGATCGGCAAGATGCCGAGCTTGGCGAAGTTCCACCAGAAGCGGTTGCGCTGCTTCAGTTCGTTGAAGTGCTGGGAGAAGATCAGATAGAAGGCGATGCCGACCGCAATGGAAACGGTCCAGGGCAGCACATTGAATTTACCGCCAACCTGGAACACCGCGATCACAGCACTCAAGCCGGCACCGACGATAATCCCTGACTTGATCGCCGAGGGAACATATTCCACAACCTTCTTCGCCATCCCGGTCGCCCCTAGGGCAATTGAAAAAAACCCCAACATCAACTGGAAGGCAATCAAGGCGTGGACACGCTCCGGGCCCACTGGAAATTGAGCACAGTAAGCCATCAACAGGGGTACCGCCGGGGTGATCCAGCCAGGTACGGTCGGGTCACCGAGCAAATGGTGCACGAGGTAAAGCAAGCCGTTGAGCATCACGACGGCCAGTGCGACCTCAAATGGCATGCCGAGCAGTTCGGTCATCAGCGGAATGGCAGCCAGATCCACGGCACACATCAGCAAGCCTTGAAGGTAGTCCGGAAGCTCGATTTTGTAGTGAACAAACGGCAACCGAACCTTGAAAGGACCCAGCGGGATGTACGGGCTTTCGCTCCGTTGCGCAGTAGTGTTGGACATTGAGTGCACCTGTTTTATTGGTCTTGTAATGGCAGACGCCCGAACCGGCAGGCTGGGGCGTCGCGGCTTTTCGGGATCAGTAGGCTGCGCGGTAGATTTTCTCAATATCGGTGGCGGTCAACTTGCGCGGGTTGTTGCGCATCAAGCGGTCGATCTTACTGGCCTCTTCGGCCATCGCCGGGATGGCATCCTCAGGCACGTTGAAACTGCGCATACCGGTTGGGATATCCACCGCGGCACATAGATCCGCCATGGCTTTGACAGCCTGATCCGCCGCATCCTTGTCGTTCAGGTCGGCGACACGCACGCCCATGGCTTCGGCAATGTCACGGAAGCGCTCGACGCAGGCCATCTTGTTCCACTCCATCACGTACGGCAGCAGCAAGGCATTGCTGACACCATGGGCGATGTTGAACCGGCCGCCCAATGGGTACGCCAGCGCATGCACTGCGCCTACCCCGGCGTTACCGAAGGCCATGCCGGCCATCAGGCTGGCGGTGGCCATGTCTTCCCGGGCTTGGAGGTTGGACGGATTGGCATAAGTCTTGGGCAGCGCCTTGGCGATCAGCTTGATCGCACCCAGCGCAATGGCATCAGTGATGGGCGAAGCATTCACCGAAAGATAGGACTCGACCGCATGCACCAGCGCGTCGACACCGCTGGCCGCCGTCACACTGCGTGGACAAGTCAGGGTCATGATCGGGCTGACCAACGCTACGTCAGGCAGCAGGTAGTCGCTGACAATGCCTTTCTTCAGCTTCGCTTGCTTATCAGAAAAGATGGCCACGTTGGTCACTTCCGAACCGGTACCAGCGGTCGTCGGAATGGCAATCAGCACGGGGCCTTTGCGTTTCACCTGATCGACACCGAACAGTTCGGCCAGCGGGCCTTCATGTCCGGCAAACGCTGCGACGCCTTTGGCGATGTCGATTGCACTGCCGCCCCCCACAGCAATCAACCCGTCGTGACTGCCCTCGCGATAGGTGCGGGTACAGTCCTCAACAATGGCAATTTCAGGCTCCGGTTTGACCTGATCGAAAATGCCGTAACAGCGGCCACCCAACTGTGCCAGCGCCAAGTCCACAGTGCCGGACTGGACCAGAACGGCGTCTGTCACGATCAGCGGGTTTTTGACATTGAGGCGGGTCAGTTCAGCCGAAAGCTGCTCGATAGCGCCTTGCCCAGTGATCAATTTGTTCGCGATTTTAAAAGCAGAGATGTTCATAGTGCTCGTCCAGTGGATGTTGTTTTATTGGAAGACGTGCCATATGAGATAGCGAAAGACGTGCCAATACCCGCAAAGCCCTGCGGCATGGGCCTTTACGCAGTTCACACGAAAATAAGAGGGTTTTTACCGGTCAGTCCCGATTAGTTTTCTGATCGATTTATTCGGGGCTGATTAGAATCCTAATCAGAATGTTCCCAGCGTTTCATCTTCTGCACCACGGTCGCCTGACTCACGCCCAACGCCTTGGCCGCCAGGCGCGTGGTCTTGTGCACACGCAGCGCGGCACGAATCGCACTGCGCTCGGCGTTTTCCAATATCTTGCGCAGCGGTAAGCGGCTGTCATCGGTATTCAGCGGGTTGAGGTCGAGGATCTCCTCAGGCATGTCCAGTGCCTCAATAGTCCCGGTCTGATTGGTCACCACCAGCCGTTCGACGATGTTGATCAACTCGCGGATGTTGCCGGGCCAGGCGTAGTCGCTCATCAGATCGAGGGCTTCGAGACTCCATTGAACCTGGCGTTCATAACGGACATTGAATCTATCGAGGTAGTAATGCAGAAGCGGCAAAATCTCCTCACGACGCTCGCGCAGTGCTGGAATGTTGATCGGCACCACGTTGAGCCGGTAATACAGATCAGCCCGAAAACGACCTTCTGCCACCAGACGCTTGAGGTCGTGGTGGGTGGCACTAATGATGCGCACGTCGACCTCCTTCAACTCCAGGCCACCGACCGGAATGAAGCGATTTTCTTCGATCACCTTGAGTAACTTGACCTGCACCGGCAGTGGCAAATCACCAATTTCGTCGAGAAACAATGTTCCATGATGCGCCAATTCCAACAGGCCACGCTTGCCTTTGGGGCCTGCGCCTGTGAACGCTCCAGGCGCATAGCCAAACAGCTCGGCTTCAATCAAATTCTCGGGCAGTGCACCGCAGTTGAGCGCGAGAAATGGTTCACTGGCACGCGGACTGGCGTTGTGGATGAATTGCGCCACGAGGGTTTTTCCGACACCGGTTTCTCCCTGAAGCAGAACCTTCACCGAGCTACTGGCAACCTGCCGGGCCAGCGAGAAGACGCGGCCTGAAACCTCCTGATCGGCCATAAGCGGAGAACGCAGGAGGCTGTCTCGTTGACCAGCATGAAGTTTGGCGGTGCTGTTGCGCAGTTGTTTAAGCTGTTGCAACTCATCGCGCTCGTGTTTCATGCGCAGCAGTTCAGTCATGTCGCGTACGGTACTGACAACATATGAAATCCGGTTTTCAGCGTCGAGAATCGGCGTGGCGCTGACTAACAATTTCTTGCCCTGACTCAGGCTCTGCATCACCGACACCGGCCGACCTTCATGCAATACACGCAGTGTGGCCGATTGCGAAAGAACGCCCTCCTTCACCAGCTCCTGCATGGATCGGCCGATGAGATCAGCACCACTGAGCCCGGTCTGGCGCTCATAGGCTTGATTGACCTTCAGCGTCTTGCCGTCGCCATCAGTGATGTAGACGCCGTCATGCAAAGCGTTGAGCAGTTCTTCGAAACTGGCGTCGTTGACGTTCACCGGGGAGATTCCTTCGAGGGTGCGGAGCAGTTAAGTGTAAACGTTGTGCTGAGGGATTAAGAGTGACGGGAAGACAAGATACGACCAGATCTGCCGCTACGCTGTCCGCCCGCATCCACGATGACGTCGTGCTCGGTATCGATCAGATAGTTCGCGGAACAGGCGAAAAACGCAGGGCCTCATGGAGCAGCGGTCCAGATCAGTCAGCGATAGGCGCTTCGGTAGCGTTTCGGCCAGAGCCTCTTTACTGAGTGCCTCAAGGTACTCACGCACGGCGCGGGTGTTCAGGGACGGATCGCTTGTCGGTCTGCAGCGCCTTGGGCAATTGCAGCACTTTGGCCTGGACCGACACGTCGAGCGCCGCCGTAGGCTCATCGAGGATCAGCAGTTTTGACTTCAGCGCCAGGCCCGGGCGACAGCGAGGCGTGCGAATGAACAGGGCTCACTGAGGTAGTCTTCGAGCTGCTTGATCTGACGGCTGACCGCGTCTTGGGTAACGTTCAGACCCAGCGCCGCTTGGCTGAAGCTGCGATGCCGGTCTATCTGACGCCTCTGGCAGGGGCTGATGCAAGTGTTGTTTGGGGTATTCGCGAGCGGGCTCGCTCCCACAGGTTATGCGCTAAACCTGTGGGAGCGAGCCCGCTCGCGAAAAGGACGTTAGGGCTGTTGCCAAAAAATCCGGATCAGAAGTAATACCCGATGTTCATGTACAACTGGTTTTCCCACTGGTTACTACCTCCAGCCCCCAGACTCTGGGTGAGGCTGCCGCCACCGATGACCGGATCATTCTTGCCGTACAACCATTCCGTGGCGATCCACAGTTTGCTGAGGGAGAACGAGGTGCCGAAAATCATCCGTTGCGAGGTTTTGAAATCGTCGGCGGATTTATCGAAGGCGCTGTAGTTGGCGTACAGCTTCACACCGCTGATCTGATCGAACAGGTACTTGCCGCTGACGTCGTAGCTCACATCCGCCACGTACAAGTTGCCGCGACTGGCGACGTTGAAGGTGCCGTCGTAACCGCCGAAAGTCACCAGTTCATCGGTGCCGGGGTTGCGCGGGGACATCTGCTGTCGCGCGGCTTGTAGTTGCACGCCCCACGGACCGTTTTTGCCGATGTAGTGCACCGCCATGGCATTGCGCCGGCCATCGTTGTTGGTGTCGCGGTTCTCCAGGGACGAGGTCAGGCCGGAGATCCCGACTTCGGACTTCCACGGCCCCAGGTCCAGCGCCTTGGCCACCCGCAGGACCACTGTGTTGCGTTCCTGGTTGTTACTGCCGTCGGTGACATAGCTGTCCGCTTCGGAGACCACGGTGGAGTAGGTTTCACCGTTGCTGGTGCCTTTGCCCTGCCAGGCCGGGCGCAGGTAATAACCGGCCTGAACATTCCAGTCGCCGCTTTGCTGGATGTACTTGGCACCGACTTCTTCGATGTCTTCCAGTCCTATGACGCTGCCCAGGGTTTGATAGAACGTGCTGCCGAAGTACGGCTGCAAACCGAACGGCAGCTGGTTCAGGCCGACCTGGACCTGCTGGTCGGGGTTGAACTTGTAGCCGATCCACGCCAACTCGGCGAACTGGACGTCACCGACATTATTTGTGTACTTGTAAGGGTAGGCTCGACCGTAGAAACGGTACTTGGCTTCGCCAATCCAGGTGTCGGAGTTGTACTTGGCGCTGAGGATCGCGGTGTCGAAGTTGAACGTCTGGATGTCGCGATCCGGGTCATAGTCCCAACGCGCCCGGACGGCACCACCGAGATCAAGGTTATCGGTAACCTGGATCGCCATCGCAGGGCTGGAAAGGGCGCCCAATAGCGCCAGTGGGGTCAATGAGCGCAAGGCCCGGGTTGTATTCAAGTTCATGGTCGCTCCGTCTCTTCTCTAGGTCTTATTTTTGGCAACAGCTATCCCGGCCACGGCAAAAGCGCGGTCTGGATAAAAGGGGTAAGGCCCGCCAGGACGAAGGCTGTTAACAGCGTCCAGGTGCGGGCCGGGAGGGTCAGCCGCCGGCGGCCTGCAGGGTCTGGGTGTAGCTATGCAGAGCCTGTATATGGCACCTCTTCATTAAGGCTGGGAGGTGTCTGACAAGCCGCGGTCATTCATACTCCCGCGTCAGCTGCGTTGCAGTTCTTCAACTACTGCCGCACAGGCTCGGAAGGTATTCAACGTCCACTCTGGATTGATAAAGTCCGGCCAACTGGAAAGTTTTACGATTGCCACTTCAGAGGCCGGATCCCAATAGATACTCTGCCCAAATACTCCGCGCGCCGAGTAGGTACCTAGTTCACTGTCCAGCACCCAGCACTGATTGCTATAGGCGGCGTCAGGAAAGTGTTTGACATAGAAGCCATAGAGGACTTCAAAAGCCGGTGTGGAACCACGGCCGCATGCACGCACAAACTCCTCTGGAACAATCTGTTGGCCGTTGAAATGTCCCCCCTGCAGATACATCTGGGCAAAGCGCGCCAGATCACGCAGCGTGGCGCTCATCCCGCCATCGGCCAATGCAGTTCCAACGCAATCGAGGGTGATATTCGCGTCTTGTTCTGCCCCCAGTCTTGACCAGATTTCCCGGCTCAGTAAAACGGGGAGCCGTTCGCCGCAGGCCCGCTCACAGACCCAGGCCAACATGTCGGTATCCACTGAGCGATACTCAAAGAACTGGCCATGTTCACGGTCTTTACTCAGCGACTTCAACAAACCATAAATGCTGTCAGGTGACTCCCGCTCTCCCCGTTCACGCCAACCCGAGGCGATATCCAACTGGATGAATTCAGCATCAGGATCGGTGTAGTCCTCCCTGAATCTCACTCCCGTGCGCATATCCAGAAGATCCTGTACCCGAGCGTCGCCATAACCGCTTGCCGAAAGCTCGGGCACATATTCGCTGACACGCGCTTGGGGATCGATTCTGCCCTGGCCGATCAATCTGCCGACCAGGCTACCGACGACGGTCTTGGATACCGATTGCAACAGATGCAACGTGTGCGGCTGCATACCGTTGAAATACTGCTCCGAAACCACCTTGCCTTGATGAAGCACCAAAAAACCATCGGTGTAGCTATCGGTCAAGAAGGTCGCCAGATCGGTTTGTCCGCCGTCGATCCGCTGGAAACGTACGTCGTCCAGTGAGCGTTCGTTGCGCTCGAGTTCGGTGACCGGCCCGGGACTGCGATGAATAGCGGCCACCGGAAACAACTGGCTGATGTGCTGGAACGACCAGCGGTTATAGGGCGGACTGTCCCAATTATGCAGGCCGACTTGCTTTTCCCGGGGCGGCGGATAGCCCTGCATCAAACTTAGGTCCTGATAACCAATGCCGGGAGCGGTCATGTCTTTTTTATTGTACATAGGGGTTCAGCTCTCATCGTTCAGAGGGTGGTGGCAAGAAAAGCGGTGGCCGTGATCCTGGGTCTCGGCTGGCACCTCTCGGCGACAACGCTCACTGGCCCGCGGGCAACGGGGCGCGAAGTGGCACCCGGCAGGCCGGTTCAAGGGGCTGGGGATCTCGCCACTCAGGATTTGCAACTGGTCACGGCGCTCCGGGTCGATGGAGGGCACTGAATTGAGCAGCGCACGAGTGTAGGGATGACGCGGTCGGCCGAACACCTGTTCCACAGGCCCGGCCTCGACGATGCGCCCCAAGTACATCACCAGCACCTGCTGCGCCAGATACTCGACCGTCGCAAGGTCGTGGCTAATGAACAGGTAGCTCAGGCCATTGTCGGTCTGCAGCGTCTTGAGCAGTTGCAGCACCTGGGCCTGGACCGACACGTCGAGCGCCGCCGTAGGCTCATCGAGGATCAGCAGTTTTGACTCCAGCGCCAGGGCCCGGGCGATAGCGATACGCTGCAACTGGCCACCGGAGAATTCATGGGGATAGCGTTCCATGTGCTCCTCGCCCATCCCTACATTTCCCAGCAGCGTGAGAATGCGCGCGTGCAAAGCGCTACCGCGCAAACCAAAGGCAACCTTCAGCGGCTCGGCAACAATCGCCTTGATCGTCATTTTCGGGTTCAGCGAGGCGTACGGGTTCTGGAACACCATACTCAAGCTCCTGCCCCGCGCCCTGGCATCAGTGGGCAGCGGCCGACCTTCGACCAGAATTTGCCCACTATCGGCTGGCAGCAGACCGAGCAAGGTCGCGGCCACCGTACTTTTGCCACAACCGGATTCCCCCACCAGCGCGACCGTCTCACCGACCTGCACCTCCAGGCTGATGTGGTCAATGGCCGTCACCAGGCCATCGCTGCTGGCGTAGGTCTTGTGCAACTGATTGACGCTCAACAGTGCGGGCTGTTTGTTGTTATTCATAGCCGTTTACCTTTCAAAGAAGCCTCACACCTTGACCAATATGTTGTGGCAAGCTGCCCAGTGCTCCTTGCCGATGACAACCCTCGGCGCAGCGTGATTACAGCGTCCGGTGGCGCGTTCACAACGTGGGTTGAAGGCACAGCCAGCCGGGGGAGCCGCCATGTTCGGCACCTGCCCCGGGATGAAGCCCAGGGCTTGGGGTCCCTGCCCCAACTTGGGCACGGTGCCCATCAACTTAAGGGTGTAGGGGTGTGCAGGTCGCTTGAACACCTCGCCCACCGGACCGCTCTCCACCACTTCGCCGGCATACATCACCGCCACCCGGTCACAGAGCGAAGCCACTACCCCTAGGTTGTGGGTGATAAACAGAATCGCCAGGTCCTGCTCCCGTGCCAGCTTGCGCAGCAGAGCGATGATCTGCGCCTGCACGGTGACGTCCAGCGCCGTGGTCGGCTCATCGGCGATCAGCAGTTTCGGCCGACAGGCCAGCGCCATGGCAATCACCACTCGCTGCAACTGACCGCCAGACATCTGGTGCGGGTACTTGGCTAGCGCCAGAGGGGGGTCGGGCATGCTCACCGCTTCCAGCGAGCTCAGCGCCTCGGCGCGGATTTGTGCCTTACTCAGTTGCCGATGGCAGCCGATGACGTCGAACATCTGCCGCCCGATGGTGAAGAACGGGTTGAGCGCCTTCATCGGATTCTGGAAGATCATCGCCGCGCCACCGCCACGCAAAGCCGCCAGCTGCGATGCCGAGGCGCCGTTGACCTGCTGTCCGGCGACCCTGACACTGCCTTCCAGCCGAGCGGCCTCAGGCATCAATCCAAGGCAAGACATGGCCGTCATAGACTTGCCCGAGCCCGACTCACCCACCAACCCGAGGATCTCGCCGCGCCTTACCTTAAGGTCGATGCCGCGTACGGCCTGTACGGTCTTGAACAAACCAGGGAAAGACACCGTCAGCCCTTCCACTTCCAGCACCAGGTCTTGAGCTGCGTCGTTATTCGCAGCGGCGAGACGCTCAATAGTCGAATACTGCAAGGATTCGTCGATCATCAGCGCATCCCCTTCTTTGGATCAAGCACATCGCGCAGCCCGTCACCTACCAGGTTGACGGCCAGCACCAGAACAAAAATCGCCACTCCGGGAAACAGCACCGTCCAGGGATTCTCGAGTAACTGCGAGCGCGACGCCGCGGCCATCAGCCCCCATTCGATCATGGGCGGCTTGGCCCCCAGCCCGATAAAGCTCAGCGAGGCAGCGGCGAGAATGGTGTAACCAAAGTCCATGGAGCCCTGCACGATCACAGGCGTGGTGGCATTGGGCAGTACATGGCGAAGCAAGATACGGCAGTGACTGACGCCCATGGAACGGGCGGCATGGATATAGGTTTCTGAACGAACCCGTACTACCGCACCGCGCATGATCCTCGCGTACCAGGGAAACCAGGAGACAGCGAGCGCTAACATGGCGTTGGCCAATCCCGATCCCAGCGCAGCAGTGATAGCGATCGGCAACAACAGCGGCGGAAAGGCCAGAAACACATCTGAGAAACGCATCAGCAGCGTATCCACTCGACCACCGAAGTAACCGGAAACAAGCCCAATCGGAATCCCGATCAGCATCGCAATCAGAGTCACGCTCACTCCGATGATCAGCGAGGTGCGTGCGCCATAAAGCACCCGTGAAAGAATGTCGCGACCAAACTCGTCGGTGCCCATCCAGTGTGCCCAGTTGGGTGCCAGCAATTTCTGGGAAAAGACAATTTTGTTCGGTTCATAAGGTGCAAGCCAGGGGGCGAAGACTGCCGCCAGGATGATCAGCAGCAATAACAGCGCGCCGAATACAAACAACTTGTTATCGCTGGTAAACGCCAAGGCCTTGATACGCCATGATGGGGCTCGCGAGGACATGGACAGGGATACGTCTTGGATACTCATTGGACTCGCAACCTCGGATCAACAAGGTGATACAAGAGATCAACGATCAGGTTGATCGACAGATACGTCGTGGCCAGCACCAGGGTGGCTCCCATCACGGCGGGGAAATCATTCTGGGCAATCGAAAACACCACGAAGCCGCCCAGGCCGGGCCAATCGAAAACGAACTCAACCACTACCGCACCACCGAGCAGGTAACCGAAGGTCAGGCCCACCACTGTCAGGAGCGGAATCATTGTTGCCTTCAGGGCATAGGCGTAATGGATACGCCACTTGGGTACACCGTAAGAAACGGCCGTACGGATGTACTCCTCGGATAGCACCTCCACCATCATGTTGCGGGTGATCCGGGTGACAGTGGCCAAGGTCACGATGACCAGGGTGAGCACGGGTAGCGTCAGGTGTTTGATGGCGCTCCACAGTGCTACGAAATTACCGGCCAGCAGAGTGTCGATCAGGTAAAAGCCTGTCACACGCTCAAAAGGGCTATCGAGAAGAATGGAAGCATCGATACGTCCTTGCAGGGGCAGCCAGTTGAGCTTGCCGTAGAACAATAACTGCAAGCCCATGGCCAGGATGAAAACTGGAAACGCCGTCCCGGCGATGGACCCCGCTCGTGCCGCATTGTCGACCACTGAGTTCTGCCGCGCCGCTGAGATGACACCGATCGGCACCCCCAGCACCACCACCCAGAACATCGCCAGGAATGTCAGTTCAAAAGTCGCGCCAACCCGCCTGACCACTTCCTCCACCACCGGCCGCCCGGTGCGCAGACTAGTGCCAAAATCACCTCGGAGAAGATCACCGACGTAGTTGAAGTATTGGATCGGCAGAGGCTTATCCAACCCTAGTTTTTCCCGTGCAACGGCAATCTGCTCCACCGTGGGGTGGTTTCCCAGCATCATTTCTACCGGGGAACCCGGAAGAGCTCGGCTCAGAACGAAGGTGATGGTCAACACTCCCAAAAGAATGAAGAACATCACTATCAATCGCTGAGCTATATACTTCGCCATTTGGAATACCCCTTGTGGCTAAAAAACTTGACCCTGACTTCTTACGCCCTACATAAAACCCCAAAAGCGGATTAACCCTTGAGGGAATGACCAGGCAAATTAACTAACTGCCTGGTTATCGATTTACATGGCAAATCAGGTATTACACGTACCACTTCATCAAGGACGACTCAGCATTCAGCGATTCAAGCTGTAGTAGAGAATCGCCTCATAAGCAGGATTCAGGCTCTTCTCCATACCCTTGATGTCTTTGCGGGAGACACGTATCTGCTGCACGTCGGCGTACCAGATCGCAGGAGCGTCCTTGGCCAGTAGCTGCTGGGCCTGCACGTACTTTTCAGTGGATTTGGCCCGATCACTGCCTTCTAGCGCCGCCGCCTCTTCGATCAACTGATCAAAGCTTGGGTTGCTGTAGTGAGACAGATTGAATAGCGTGGTTTTCTCGGTATGGAACTCACTGAAAAGCCAATCGCTGGGTGTCGGATACGTCGGCCACCAAGCCATAGATTGCATGTTGGGAGCGGTATCCAGCTTCTTTGCCTTATCCCAGATCACACCCCACTCGCCGGGGAGTAACTCCACCTCAACGCCAACCTGAGACGCCGTCGCCTGGAATAGTTCAGCAGCGTTTGCATAGATGCCACTGATGTACTGCATCGAGACCTTCCAGTCCTGCTTAGGTACACCGGAGGCTTCCAACAATTGTCGGGCTTTATCCAGATCGTAAGAGGCCATAGGCACGCTGGCATGCCCCCAGATACTGGTGGGCAAAGGCCCCTTGGGAACGCTGCCGTAGCCATGCAAAATATCTTTGGTGACACTTTCATAGTCCCAGAGGTACTGCAGCGCCTGACGAAATGCCAGGTTGTTCGTAGGGTACTTCTGGGTATTGATCAAAAATTGAAAGTTCTTCCACGAAGGCGCGGTGCTCACCTTGATGGAGGGGTTCTCTCCCAACACCTTGAGCTGATCAAGAGGGATATCCCAAGCGACACCGGCCTCGCCATTTTTGATCATCTGGGTACGAGTGGCGGCTTCGGACACGACCTTCACGATGACCCGATCAAATTGCCCTTCTTTCCAACCTCCCCAGTAGCCATCGAATCGCTCAAGCACCACTTGCTGGCCCTGTTCGACCTGCCCAAGTTTGTAGGGACCGGTACCGATGGCGTTGGGAGCCATCATCCAGTCATGACCTTTCTCCACCGCCGCCGGGGCAATGATGTATGCGGCATACTGACCTGCCGCGATCAAATTGGCCGGAGTGGGACTCTTAAACTTGAGCACTACCGTATCGTCAGCGAGGGCCTCGACGGTATCCAGACCGTTCCATACAAACGCAGCGCCCTGTTTCAGCTCCTTGACGTAATCAATGGACTTTTTGACCGCTGCGGCATTAAAGGCCGAACCGTCATGAAATTTAACGCCGTGCCGCAGCTTGAAGGTCCAAGTCTTGCCGTTGTCGCTGCTTTCCCAGGACGTGGCGAGCCCGGGGGAAAACTCCTCAGCACTGCCTGGCGCGTTATATACAACTAGTGTCTCGTAGATATTGCCCAGTACCCGCACTTCCTCCGAAAAAGCCGAAGCTGGATCCCAATCCTTGAAAGAGGCTCGATCAGCGACAACCAAGGTATTGTTTGCCGCATACACCAAACCACTGGTCAATGGCGCAGTAATGGACAGCGCCATCAACCCCGCCATCAATGTTCTTTTGAATTTCATCGGTGTTCCTCTTATTTTTATGGCGGGCGCAGCGGATCACTTGTAGAAACAGGCACTCATTCAACTGGAATGAATGATGTGATTGGCCGTTAACGAAACTGACTTCTGAGTGGTGTATGGCATTATCGATCTGCCGCACAGCCAGCTCAATTTCGCGAGCACGAAGAAAAAAACGCCAGGTGACGCCCCAAAGCGTCACCTAGCGTCAATTTTAAAAAAAGACTAAAACAGCGGAGGGACGAGGTTGAACTCACCTTCTGATGGATGTACCAGCAGCCGCGACCTCACCTCGTCGGGAATCTCAGGGGCATCAATCGGAAAACAGCTACAACTGGTGAGAGCGTTACGCAGGTCGATCGACTCGCCTAGGTGCTCAAATACAATATGGGCACCAAAAGGACGGCGGAAATTGTCACCTGAAACGCCGAGCACCAAGCCGTTGAGAAAACGGAAACGACTGCGGTAGGAGGGATAAAGCGCTGACCAGATATAGCCCCGGGACGAGAGGTACTCGCGCTCGACGATGTAAATCAGATCCGATGAGGCAAAGCAGAACCCACGATATTTATTGATGCCGAAACTGTTCAGCTGGTCATCGCCCAGCCTCATCCGCTCGTAGGTTTTACTCAGGATCTTTTCGCCGGAGCGGGTCAAGCGGGTAATCGACTTGATCACCTCCCCCGGCGCGGCAGGCGACATCAAATAGACAAAGTAGTAACCCTGGTACTTCGATAACTCCTGCGCGGAGCTCGGGAAAAAATCGGCTGGTACCGCACTGTCCGGCTCTCGCGCCGTGCGTTGCCTGTTGAGCAGAGCGCGGAAGGATTCATGCTCGGAGAATATTTCCTCCTCATCCACCCCAAAAAAAGTGCAGATCTTGCGCAGGGTAAAGGACGAGGGAGTCGCTTGCGCCCCCAAGTATTTGTTGAACTGCTGGCGGTTGATATCAAGGGAGCGGCACACCTTAGCCACCGACTTATAATATCCGCAGAGAAGGCGCAAGTTTTGACTGAAGTCTTGCATCGACTGGGATGAACTGGAACTGACCATAAAGAGTATTCCTAACGCCAGAATTGACAACATGCTGAACTAATCGTCGCTTGGGGTCACGGCTTCAAAAGCTCCGTGCAAGACAGTGCCTGAAAGTGGCGCAGAAGCTCGGTATTGCCAACCCGTGATCGACGCGAGCATTGAGCCCGACCATAGCGACTAGGTGAGGAAATATTCAACAAATACACAAGCTTATCCAGCGATTCCTGACCCATCGGCAGAATTAACATCGGCTGCATATTTGTAATTCGCGCCTATTGTTACCCAAGATGTCACCGCTGTGGTCTTCATTAACACCACCGGTGCAGGCGAGGCCGGGGCAGGCACCAACGAAAAAGCCCCGAATAATCAGGGCTCTAACTTATATATGTCGTGGCATTTTCCGTGAATACTACAACGGGCTTGCCTGTAAGCCATTTAGCAGGCCCGCTACCTACTCTCACAGGATCGTCCGCGATACGACGCCAAACCTATCAAAGTCGAGCCGTACCCGTACTCAATGCCCCTGCGCCAGCCACCGCTGCGTATCCTCCAACGCCTTGCTGAAACAGTTGATGATAAGGTCGACTTCTTCCGCTGTAGTGACCAGGGGTGGGCAGAACGCAATGCTGTCGCCAATGTTGCGGACAATCATGCCGTGCTCTTGGCAGCGAGCATTGAAATAACTACCGACTCGGCGAAGCGGCTCGAACCGGGTTTTCTCCGATTTATCTGCGACCAGCTCAACGGCGGCAATGAAGCCGACACTTCGGATTTCCCCGATTAACGGGTGGTCAGCATATTGCGAAAGGCCAGCTCGCAGTCGCGCGCCCATTTCGGCCGCGTGTTCTACCAGGTGTCGCTCTTCAATCAACTTGATGTTCTCCAGCGCCACTGCCGCAGCCACTGGGTGCCCGCTCGCGGTGAAGCCGTGTCCAAAGGTCCCGATGGTCGAACTTTGCCCCGCGATCTCCTGATAAATCCGTTCGTTGATCAACACTGCTGCAAGCGGTTGATATGACGAGGTCAACTGTTTAGACAGCACCATAATGTCTGGCTCGATGCCGAACGTAGTCGAGCCGAACATGTTGCCAGTGCGGCCAAATCCACAGACGACCTCGTCTGCTACCAACAAAATATCGTACTTGCGGCAAACCGCCTGGATCTTTTGCCAGTAGCCGCGCGGAGGAACAATAACCCCACCGGCCGCCATCAAAGGTTCGCCGATGAACGCAGCAACTGTATCGGGCCCTTCGCGTTGGATGAGGGTTTCGAGCCCTTTTGCAAGACGATCCGAAAATGCCTCCTCCGACTCGCCGGGTTCGCCGAAACGATAGTGATGCGGGCACATTGCATGCGCTATGTCCATCATAGGCAGGTCGAAAGCACGATGATTGTTCGGCAAGCCAGTTAGGCTCGCCGCAGCGATGGTCACGCCATGGTAGGCTCCGATGCGGGATATCACCTTTTTCTTCAGCGGCAGACCACGGGCGTTATTGTAGTAACGAACCATTTTCACCACCGTGTCGTTGGCCTCAGAACCGGAGTTGGTAAAGAAAACCTTGCTCATCGGCACCGGCGCCAGCGAGATGAGCTTCTCCGCGAGATCCACGGCAGGCTGATGCGTTTTGTGAGTAAAGGTGTGGTAGAAAGGTAGCTTACGCATCTGCCTCATGGCCGCCTCGACCAGTCGCACCTCGCTGAAGCCAAGTGCCGCACTCCACAGGCCCGACATGGCTTCGATATAGCGACGCCCCTCGGTGTCATAGACGAAAACCCCATCCCCGCGCTCAATTGCCAACGGACCGACACCTTCGTGCATCCGCGCATCGGTATAGCTATGAAGGTGATGGGCTATATCCCTCGCGTACAGTGTGTCAGTGGCATTGGACATGGGGGTCTCCAAGAAAGGAAGTGACGACCCCGCTCACCTTAATAGCAACTTGGCGGGGTCTGGATTTAAGTTTTGGCTGGGAAATTAGTCCGGAACACAGTCGTTCCAGACTAGCTTGCGGCACTTGGTTATAACGCGGTTATGGCATGAGAATCGCTGTGCTCTAACGTGGTTTTCCCCTTCGCTGTTTTTGATATTCAGCCCGTGCCCACTCATTTGAGAGCTGAGTTTGATACAGTTTCTCCTGCTCAGACAGGCACTTTATTACTTCCTCAGTGGTGCCTTCATGTCACCACTCCATAGCTAGTACGGAGGAATTCCTCCCCCATGAGCTTCGTACATTCCGAACGGATCGTTATCCAGAGCAAATCGCCATAAACGGCAAGTCTTTGCCACTAACAGCGAAACTAGCGGACAGCGCCCCCCCAAGCCGAGTCGAAGGTCATTCGCCAGTCATTCGCAACGGGTCCGTTCGTGATGGGCGCGTGCATAGCATGTTGGTGAATGAGCGCGGTTGCGACAATAACTGGGAGATACTTTTGTGGATGGACGAAACTTTGACGAGCCAGCGTCAATGGCAGGAGGAACATGCGCGCATGTGTTGAGCGGAAGATCAGTTTGAGGCTATTAGACCTGGATCTACTCAAGTATCAAACAGAACTTTTAATTGACGGCTAAATTATTCTTCAGCGCAATCGTGTTGACTTATCACACCAGCTGACTGGCCACCCGTCGTCTCCGCGATAGACTGCTGCATCCAAGCGCGGAAACGCGCCAATGTCACTTCATTCCAACGCTCACGCGGTCCAACTAAATAATAGCCTCCGAGCCGAACATCGGTTCCAAGCAACTCGACCAGCCGCCCGGTGCGCAGATCATCGGCGGCAATTAGGCGTGTCGCGAGTGCGATTCCCTGCCCCGTTAGGGCCGCGTCGACCGTAAGATTGGCTGACCAGAGCCGCGGCCCGTTCAACACTACTTCATGCCCATAGCCAGCCTGATGGAACCATTGTCGCCATTGATCGCGGCTTTCCTCATGTATCAACGGCTGACTCACAAGATCGTCAAGAGAGCGGATGGGTGCGTTCTTGCTGATCCAGTCCGGGCTAGCGACCGGGAAAATCCGCGGCCTTTCCAGCAAAATCCAGCGCACATTCCCCTTCGGCTCATCCAAATAACGGATATCGACATCGGCGTCGTAATGCGCGAAATCGGGCTCTAGATCGGTAGCGCGCATGACGAAATCAATACCGGGCAGCGCAAGTTGGAGCTGGTTAAAACGCGGCGCCAGCCAGCGCGTCGCGAGACCAGGGACACACCAGATTCGTAAAACCGAGCGGCTTACCGCCGGACGCAATTCCGCCGTCGACTTGGCGATCATGTCGAAAGCCATTCCCACAGTCTCGGCAAAAAGCCTGCCTTCCGTAGTCAGCCGAATGCCTCGTGGTCCAGCATCCACAAGTCGCGTGCCAAGCCAGGATTCAAGATTTCGCACATGGCGGGAAACGACCGTATGGCCGACATTGAGATCATCCGCAGCCTTGCGCATCGAGCCGAGCCGGCTCACTGCCTCAAAGGCGCGGACCATCGAAAGCGGCGGTAGACGTCCGCGTTTGGCGCCACTTTCTAGCTCCTCTTCTGGCGATTTGGTTTTGCGCAAGCATGCCTCCTTGAAAGTGAGTGTTTCCACAAGTCTAAACGTCATAATGCCGAAAACCCCTCCTGTGCGAAATGAAATCCGGGGCTCGTTCCCGAAGAGACGCACAGAGGTAAGACGAAGCGCCTATCGCTGACGGATCCTCAAGCCCGCTGAACCGCAGCTTCAGGTCGCTCGGCGCTCTACGCCTATTCCACGAACTATCCGATCGATACCGAACACGGCGTCATCGTGGATGTGGAACCCACACCGGCTGATCGAACCATAAGTCGAGAGCACCAAGAAGATGATCGATCGGGTCGAAGCGCAGTTCGACATCAAGCCGGAACGCCTCATTGGCGACACCACTTACGGTACTGCGCCGATGCTGGCCTGGGTGGTGGAGGAAAAAGACATCGAGCCGAATGTGCCGGTGTGGGACAAAACTGAGCGCAAGAACGATAGCTTTTCGAGTTACGATTTTCACTGGAATGAAGAGGCCGAGGAATACCGCTGCCAAGCCGGCAACTTATTACGCCGCGAATGGCGAGCCTCCAAGAACGAGCGTTTGCACCTCACCAAAGCCAACACCATCATCTTCCGATCCTGGCAGACCGACTGCGTAGCTTGTCCGATGAAAGCCAAGTGTTGTTTCGCAAGCTCGCCGCTTCCATGAAGCCACTCGTGATGTGGATCGGCGCATCGCAGCGAGGGCGTAATACGTGCGCTCTCGCCACGAACGTAAGAGGTTCGAAATGATGTTCGTCCACCCTCTAGCGCATACTGAAACTGGATCGCCTGAGACTACGTGGCATGAGTGGCGCGACCGATGAGTTCACGCTGGCGCTACGGTGCAGAGCCTACGACGGCCGGCCAAATTGACATCTCACGGGCCACCAGTCATAGGATAGATGCGCCTGCACTAAGCCAAAAACCTCAAATTATCCCAATAACAAAGCAACAAAGGTCAACGAAGTGCCGAGAAACCACTCAATGTGGTGAGTAGGTTCTCCGGTGGTGGTCGTGTTTGAGTTCAGGCGAGATGAAAATCCGACTTTTTTCAACATAATCAGCCGAACGCAGCCCTTTGCCATTGCTCCATTTGGAGGGCTGACGGCCGGATATTAAGTGGGTGAACGACGGAGGATGCCGTATCCAGACCTACAGGGGTTGAGTTTGCGTCCGTGCGATACTCACCGAGCTGTTACGAGCGATTGCCTTTGCGCAATTTACAATGGTTCGCTGCACCGAAACAGCACCGGACCAAAAACTGAAATTGGGTTTTTTAGCGTGCGGTGATTGATCCTTAGAATCCGCAGGCAATTGGGCGCTACATACTATTTGTCAAAAATTTGGCTCTACGAGTCATAGGTTCCCGTCATCGACAGGGCCTCCAAACAAACGGCAAACCGGCCTCGCCTGTAATTGACTGAACGTCAGCCAATCCTCATACGCCTTCACCGGACACAACCGTTTCAAGCCTGTTGCCGCTCACAGAGATCTGACCCAGTAAAGGCAGGGTCAAAATCGCATCAGTGCCAACACCAAGATGCTCAATGTGATCGAGGCGCTCAAGCCGGAGTTTACAATGCGCGTAAGTCAACTGCCTGTTCAAATGATCGGCGCTTCCCCCTGCACTACGTCAAAACCTGTCGCAACCGCGTCTCGTGCAGCGAACTATCTCCATGTAGAGCTGTCTCCATAATTGGATCCAATTGAGGTTTGGAATCTGGCTCGCTCGGAGGTCTAGAAGGATTGCCCGCGCCAGCGATTCTAGGACGAATTTAGCAGGAGGCTTTTACAATGGTCTCGATCAGAAGCTCCTATCACCCTATCGATGCCGCGATCCTCTGGTGCAACCTCGCCGACCATCAAGGCGAAATTCTGCAGGTAGATCTTTCTCACCCCGGTAGTCTGCTCAAGCATTTTCCGCAATGGCCCTTTCTCCATGCCTACGCCGAACGCATCTACGACGCCATCGTCTGTGGCGAGTTAGCCGCGACCTACCTTGGACGACCCATTACTTCTATCGATCAGGTTGAACGTGTCTATTGGTCCATCCGCCATTCTGATCTGCGGGTTTGGTTTGCACGCAACTGCCCGGAAGAAAAGCCAGCGTTCCTGTTTTCCCAGAATATCGACCATTCCGAATGCGTCAGCCTGACCGCACATCTGGCCCTGCAAGCGGAGCGAGACGCCGGCGCCCGCGAGATTGAAAAACTACGCCAAGAGCACTCGGCAATTGTCGATGAGGCGAAGGCTCACGCCCTCAACCATCACAAGCTATCAGCACAGCTTGGCACATTTGAGGTCCCCTCCGAGGCGTCCGCTTTCGTGCACTACACAATCATCGGCGCACTGCTGGAGGTCGCGCTGGGCAAGTCCAAAAGCGGCCGTCTGCAGTCGATTTATAAAAACCAGGCTGCGGTTGTCGAGGCCATTACTACACAATTCCCTGGTGTTCCTGGACTGAGTAAACGCACCCTTGATCGGAAATTTGCGGAGGCTCGCCGTCATTTGGCCCAGGCCTTACAGGCCTAAGGCCGAATTGCCAGGCAATGACCGCCATTGCCTGGCAATGATTTCTCTCCTTTGCCGACCTTCACTGATTGTCACATCCCACCACGCGCCACATGGCGCTACGGAGTGACATCATGCAATCCACCAGCCCTGCCCCTCTGTTAGCCGAGCGCCACATCATGCGTCGTGATGAGGTCGAACAAAAAACCGGATTCAAACGCTCACACATCTACAACTTGATGAAAGCCGGACTGTTCCCGAAATGCCGGCGCATCGGCACGCGTGCCGTCGGTTGGGACTCACTGGAGATTGAGCAGTGGGTTCAGGATCGCTTGTCGACGGGAGCCTAGTGTCATGAAAGTTCTTTCGTTGATCTCGACCAAGGGCGGCGCCGGCAAGACCACCGTCGCCGCCAATCTTGGTGGATTGCTCGCTGACTCAGGCTTGCGAGTTTTGCTGCTGGACCTGGACAGCCAACCGACGCTGTCCAGCTACTACGCCTTGTGCGAACTCCGAGAGGCCGGCAGTTACGAACTTATTTCGCAACGGCTCACTGCTCCCGAGCAGGTGATCACCACCACCGTCATTCAACACCTTGAATTGATCGTGTCCAACGACCGCGCCGGGCATATAAACACCCTGCTGTCGCAAGCGGACGATGGCCGCCTACGACTGCGCAACCTGCTGCCAGCCTTCCAGAATCGCTACGATGTGCTCATCGTCGATACCCAAGGCGCGCGCAGCGTCGTGGTGGAGATGGCCATCCTCGCCTCCGATTGCGCACTGTGCCCAGTCCCGCCGGAAATGCTCGCAGCGCGCGAGCTGCGCCGCGGCACGCTCGGGCTGTTTGAGGAATTGGAGCCGTACCGCTACCTGGGGGTCGCGTTGCCGTCGGTGAAGCTGTTGCTCAATCAGGTCAACGCCAATCGCCGCGATACCCGCTTGATTATGGAGAGCCTCCAAGATTCGTTTAAGGCCGATCCTCATGTCAGCCTCTGCGCCACAGTGATTCCCGATCGGGTGGCCTACCTCAATGCGGCCTCACTGGGGCTGCCCGTGCACCGCGTCGACTTCACTCCACCGGCTGGTAGCCATAGCCGTTGCGCCGCTGAGGTCATGCGTGCACTGGCGCTCGAGTTGTTTCCAGAATGGACCGACCTACTGAGCTCCCCAACAGCGTACGAAACTAGCCTAACGTCAACAGCTGACAGCCGACTTATCCGTCGCAGCTGATCCGAGGATGTGTGATGAAGCCACCGACCTCCGAAGAAATCACACGTCAACTGCAGCAAGCCCATTTCCCGCAGAAGCCGGACCGTGAGGTCTCGGCCGCTCCCGTCGGCGACACACCGATGGTCGTCACCCTCGAGCAACTGCGTCCCTACGAGCTCAATCCGCGTGTCATTCGCAATCCGCTGTATGACGAGCTCAAAGCCTCGATACGCGAACGCGGCCTGGACCAGCCGCCTTCCATAACGCGTCGCCCGAATGAACAGCATTTCATCATCCGCAACGGCGGCAACACCCGCTTGAGCATCCTCGGTGAGCTCTGGCAGGAAACCCGCGAGGAGCGTTTCTTTCGTATCCATTGCCTGTTCCGTCCCTGGCAATCCGAATCGCATGCCTTGCTCGGGCACTTGGCCGAGAGCGATTTGCATGGCCAGCTCACGTTCATTGAGCGAGCATTGGCTGTGGCGAAGCTCGAGGAAATGTTTCAGAAGCCTGGTGCCCCCCTGAGCCAGCGTGAGCTCTCCACGCGTTTGAACCAAGGTGGATACCCTGTCTCGCAATCTCATATCAGCCGAATGTTCGATGCGCTCGAGCATCTGCTACCTGCAATTCCACAGGTCCTCTATGCAGGTCTCGGCAAGCCCGCCATCGAGCGGCTCATCACACTGCGGCGCCGAGCGGAGTCGATCTGGAATCAGTATTTTGGTGATGCCCAACAATTCGCTCTGCTGTGGCTAGAGGTGTTGTCGACATTCGAAGGTGAAAAATCCGAACTGGATTCGAGTGCGCTGCAGGACGAGCTGATCGCCAAAATGGCAGTGATCCTGAACCAGACACCCCGCCTGCTGGCCCTGGAAATGCACCAGGAACAGCGTGTGCCGCCTCACGCATCAAACAACGCTCACCCTCTGCCTCTAAGCGTGGAGGACGATCCTCCACACCCGTCACCAGAAAACGTGCACGCCTCCGAAACATCAATCGAGTCGTCTAGTCCCGAGCAACGGCGAAGTGGCGGCGACCCTTCGTCGGCGCAAGAACCCCGCCTTTCCCATATTCGACAGGCGCTGAGTGACGAGCTGCCGGCTGTGAAGCAGCCCGGCGGTATTCATGACGTTCAATCACCGGTGAGCTCAGCTACACCACACACCATCGTGCTGGATGGCATCCGTGGCTTGCGCGAGACCTGCGCTGCGCTGGCGACCGATTTAGCCAAATATGCCGACGCCAGTGCATTGGTCAGGCCGCAAGCTGACGGCCTGGGCTTCACCCTGTCACTGGAGTACCGCGAGCGGCTCAGCCCGCGATACACCGGCATTCAGCTTCTGCTCTCAGCCCTGCTGCGTTTGCAAGATGACGTGGCCTGGGAACAACGTCAGCAGTTGCCGGCCGCGTTGTTTGGTCAGCTGCTGATCGGGGCCTACGACCTGCCATTTGCCGAACGCCCCTCTCTGACAGTTGGCCTCGAGCGGCTCCCCGATGCCCAGTTGGAGCAACTATTTGCGTTGATCCGCCACGCCCGGCGGCTGATCGATATGACGCTGTCGCCCACTCGTTAACGTGAGGAACTGCCTCATGACCACGACTTTTAACCTATTGAACCACGCCATGTTGAACCAGGTGTTGTATGAGCTGCGCCATGGACGCCTGCAGCGGTGCAAGGCCTTGGGGCTGGCAGATGAAGACATCGAGGTACTGCAGTCGCTACCACCAACCACCTTGTCCCATCTGGCGCACTCGTCCATAGCCTGGGTGGAGGTCAAAGTCGACACGACCGTGCTGCGACGCCTCATCGCCCAGGCCGAACGGGATGAACAAAACGAGCGGTTGATCAACCGGGCTCTCAAATTGGGCGCGAGTTCCAGCATCATGTACCGCTGCTTTGGCCTGGACCATTCGGAAACCGCGCTGCGTCGTCGCGTGCTTAAAATCCAGACCCACCGCGGTCGGCCGGTTCAGCTCAGCGAAGCGCAAGAGCATGCCGTATGGAACCGCTGGAGCCAACTGCGGGGAGACGATCCGGACAACGATCCACTGGACGCGATGATGATGCTGGCGGAGGAACAACACATCAGCCTGACCCTGATCTGGCAGCAGATTGAACTGTACGGAGGTGCGCCATGCTGAACTTCTACCAGGTCGACTGGCAGGATGTGGTGCGCCAGTGCTACGACGCGCTCCGGCGACGCTTGGAGTGGCAGGCGTCACAGGCCCAAATGGCTGCCTCCACTGCGGAGGCACCGCTACGGACCATCTACTATGGCGACAATGATCCGTTGCCCCAAGCGTTGCTGCTTGATCGCCGGCTGACGCCGCTGGAGCGCAACACCTGGCAGGTGTTGCGCTGGTTGATCACCGAACGCCGGGTGAAAACGCCTCGCTACCAGGACCTGCAGCCCTACCTGGCCACCAGCCCCTGCGGTTCCCAGGCATCACGCGAAACCATCGCCCGAGCGCTCAACGTACTCCGCACGACCCGCTGGCTCAGCTTGGTCGACCGATCCCGCGATGCGCAAGGCTGCTTGCGGGGCTGCGTTTACGTGCTGCACGGTGACCCGTTGACTCCCGCCGAACAGCTTGAGCTCGACGGCGGCTACGCATCGCTGCTCCAGCAGAACCTCACCCACGCCACGAAAGGCGTGCGTGACGTGGCGCAGCATGTGATTGAGGAGCTTTACGCAGACCCACAAGTGGCGGCGGTCGATAAGGAGAAACTCGCCTCACCTGCTATGCCAGCTCAGCAGCAATCGCTACCGCTAACCAGCGAAGGTGCGGAAAATTCCGAACCTGGAAAAAGCCACCAGGTTCAAACTGCAGGCGCATCGCCAGCGGATTCCGAACCCTGCAGCAACGCGCCGATTTCGACTGTGATTCGGAATGCCGACGCCGACCGTACAGTACAAAAAGAGAAAAGCAAAACAAGTACGGTACTGGCGCAGGTGGAGTTTGGCCAAGCCCGATGGCCAGAAGACCTACCACTAAGCCCAACCGAGCGTCGCCTGGCCATCCAGGCGATGCGCCAGCTCGAACCTGAACAGCAACAAGCAGTGATCAACGAAGCGGCGGTGCGGTGCGCCCGCGGCGAGATCCGCAAACCGGTTGCCTACCTGATGGGCTTGATCAAGCGCGCATGCCAAGGCGAATTTACTTTGTGGGCGGCTCGTGCCGAAACGACTATGCCAGTGAACAAGCCCCACCGCGCCCCGAAAGCGGAACCACCCTGCGAGCGGCCACGGCGCAGCGGCGAACGCACGGCCTCTCCACTCGCCTTGGCGTGCCTGGAGGAACTGAAGCAACGCTGTCGCGGCATAGGCGCAACGTCTTAATACTGGACGCCAGCGGAATCAATGCCGGTGCCATCAAATCTAGGGAAATCCACTGCCAGTAAATGCGAGCACATCAGCTTCGCGTTGATCCGCGCCGCGCCTCACTGAACAGCCCATTGTCTGCGTCATTCCGACGGCGAGGTACTGGCGATGGTCGATCACTATCAGCTCAACCTGGGCTCTCTGCGCAGCAGCATCACCCTCACTCTGCACACCCATCATGCCGCGCGGTTGTGGCAAGGCCGCATGGCCCGCGAAGGTGTGCACCCCATCATGGGCATGGCCGGCTACATCAGCGTCACCAACCTGCTCAAGCACGCGAGCAGCCAGGACGACCCATTTGCCGACTGGTTCATGCTCCAGCTGGAAGACAAGCTGCTGCAGGCCAAGGTCGAAATGCTCACATTGACCAGCCAGATCAGCCAGGTGGAACGCGACCTGCCCACCCAAGTCGATGTCGGCGACAACCTCAACATCCATCCCGTCACCCTGCCGCTGTTCATCGGCAGCCAGCTCGGCTTTCTCGCGGTCTACCTGCTGACCGACTACGACACCTTGGTGCGCCGCGTGCTGCTCGCCCATCACACCGCCTTGATCGGCCGCAGCGACATGGAAGTCTGGATCGATCGTGGCGCCCATCTGCTGCGCAGCCTGTTCGGTTTGGCGCAGCGTTACCGCCTGGCCGGGGTCAGCCGGGATGACATGGCCGCCAACAACGCCCGCGCCCGCGAGGCCATCGACAAGTTCGGCACGCCACCGCGAAACATTCTCGAGGGCAGCCGCCGCTCCCAATTTGCCCCACCCATCGCACGCAGTTCCACGGCCTCGATTCGCGATGAGCCAGATCAGGCAGAGACAGAGGCTCATCCTGCGCAGGGCATTCCATCCGAAGGGGGTGAAGCATGACCTTGGCCGAAGCGATCGTCCGACGTTTGTCAGCGGATGCCTATCGCGAGTTCGAACAAGGTGCCTCCCTAAAAGGCCTTTTAAAGCCTTTTAAGGGTAAGGGGGAACTGCAGCAATTCGCCGAGACGATCCTGCGCCTGCGCACCCGGGTCGCCGGATTGATGGGGGTGATGCTGACCATCATGGCGCAGCCTCCCTTCTCGCTCCTGGACCTGCGATTGGTCGTCCAGCACAGCGCCTCCGGAACCGATTTCCTGCGCTGGCGCAGCCCGGACTTCCAGCGCATGGGGGTACAGGTGTGGCAGCAGGCGATGGCACTTCCGCATCTGGCGCCTTCGCTGCGGGAGGCGCTGTACCAGTTGGAGGTCAACCGCGTCACCCTGAACCTGCAGATGAGTAGCCTGCAGTCGCTGTATCGCCAGGCCGAAACCGGCGTCAGCAAGCTGCACGCCGCCGAGACCATCTTCGATCTATCCCGTTCCCCCACCGAGGAGTAGCAAGCATGAGCACGTTCTTTGTTGGTGAAGGCAACATCGGCAGCGCCCCGGAGTTCCAGGAGTTCAACAACCCCCCGGATGAACCGCGACGCCTGTTGCGGCTGAACGTCTATTTCGACAATCCGGTACCGCGCGAGGGCGGCTACGAGGATCGCGGCGGCTACTGGGCCCCCGTCGAGCTCTGGCACCGGGACGCCGAGCACTGGAGCACCCTGTACCAGAAAGGCATGCGTATCCTGGTCGAGGGCCGGACGGTCAAGGATGAATGGGAGGACAGCGAGGACAACGCGCGGGTCACGTTCAAGGTGGAGGCCCGACGCATCGGCATCCTACCCCACCGTCTGGCCTCGGTGTCCATGCGGGAAAAGGCCAATGAAAGCAGCGGCTCCGGACGCAAGGGGGCTAGCAAGAAGACTCCACGCAAGTCCGGCTAAGCGGGTGGTCCTCAGTGGAATCACAGCCTGCAACGCGATACCCCTGAGGGCTCGCTGCCCGTTCGGCGCGCAACGCTGGATACTGCAGGTGGTTCAATGCCGCCGGGCCTCTCCCCGCTGATCAGCATCCAGCAGCTGCGTCACCTCAGCCAGGTACTGGTCCAGAGCAAGAAATGCCCGCCAGTGCGCCTGGCTTTCCTGAACCCATGCGATCAACCTCGCGCGCGCCTTCAGATTGTCCGGTTCCAGGTGGGTTGCCATGAACAACTCATAGGCCTTGATCGCTAACGCATCAGCCTCACGCTCGTTAGATCCGTCCAAGTCGTAAGCTCCGTTTTGACGGGCGGGTGATCACACTCAATTCAGGTGATACGCCTCATAGGGTTGCTAGTCAACCTTATGAGGCGTTCATATATTCGGGTTGCTGGTCAACCATACGGGTCGAATTGGAGAGCGCCCCCGTTGCCAGTCAAAGAGCCTAGCCCACAACACATCGGTCGCCAGTTGGCGAAGTATCGCCGCGCACGTGGTTTGACCCAAGAGCAAGTCGGCGAGTGTCTAGAAATCGGCGCCGAAGCCGTATCGCGCTTTGAACGCGGCGTGGTCGAACTAACTGTCAACAAGCTGCTGCAATTGGCCGATATGTACGGCTGTCCCGCCGATGAGCTGCTGCTAGCCATCAGTCCTCGCCCCCAGGACCAAGGCCAGAAAATTGCATCGCTGATCAAGGAGCTTGGCGAAGCAGATAAAAAATTTGCCCTGGAGTTTCTGCAAACGCTGGCCGCTCACCTCGCGCAAAGAAAGTAACCATTCACCTCCATTAAACCGCCGATATGAACTCGGCGCATTCAGGTTTTCGCTGGTTCTCTCACGCCACACCGCCACCCTATCGGTACCTCACCGAGAGGGCCGACGTATGCGGCTGTTTATTTGCGAAAAACCATCTCAAGCCCGCGACATCGCCCGCGTGCTGCAGGCCACCCGGCGTGGCGACGGCTGTTTGCAAGGCCAGGGGGCCACCGTCACCTGGTGCGTGGGCCATCTGCTGGAAACAGCACCGCCTGAGGCTTATGGTAATTACAAACGTTGGTCGCTGGAGGACCTGCCGATCATTCCTGCCCACTGGCAGTTGGTGATCAAACCCAAGGTCGCCAGCCAGCTGAAGGTCATCCAGCAACTGCTGCGCTCCTGCTCCGAGGTGGTCATCGCAACGGACGCCGACCGTGAAGGCGAGATGATCGCCAGGGAAATCCTTGAGCGCTGTCAGTACCAGGGACCGATTCTGCGCCTGTGGCTCTCCGCCCTGGACGAAACCTCGATTCGCCGTGCACTGGGCACGCTACGCCCAGGTGAACAGACCTTGCCGCTGTACCACTGCGCCTTAGCACGCTCACGCGCGGACTGGCTGGTGGGTATCAACCTGAGCCGGCTCTTCACCCTGCTCGGGCGCCGCGCCGGCTTCGACGGCCTGCTGCCGGTGGGGCGTGTGCAAACGCCGACGCTGCGCTTGGTGGTCGAGCGAGATCGGGCGATAGCGGGCTTTGAGCCTCAGCCGTTCTGGACCGTCGATGCGCAGCTGGAGGCCGACGGGACGGTCTTTCAGGCGCGCTGGCAGCCACCGACCGCAGCCTGTGACGAAGCCGGTCACTGCATTGACGAGGCGGTCGCACAGAGCGCGGCGCTGCGCTTGAGCCAACTGGGGACTGCCCAGATCCGCCGCATCGAGGTCGAGCACGTGCGCGAAGGCCCTCCGCTGTCGTTCGATCTGGGCACGCTGCAGGAGATCTGCTCGGCTAAGCTTGGCCTCGGTGCCCAGGAAACCTTGGCGGTGGCCCAAGCCCTGTATGAAACCCACAAGGCAACGACCTACCCACGCACCGACTGCGGCTACCTGCCGGAAAGCATGCTGGATGAGGTGCCGCGCGTACTCTACGCCCTGGCGGCGGCCGCCCCGTCACTCGGACAATGGCTGAAGGAGGCTGACCCCAGCCGACGCTCCCGGGCCTGGAACAGCAGCAAGATCACCGCCCACCACGGCATCATCCCCACTGCTGTGACGCTAGACCTGACCCAGCTCTCTGAGCGCGAGCGAGCGGTTTACACGCTGATTCGCGCCCGTTACCTCGCACAATTTCTGCCCGACCATGAGTACCTGAAAACCCAGGTGGTGTTGCACAGTTACGAAGATCAGTTGCTGGCGCGTGGCAAGCAAATCCTGGCACGCGGCTGGAAGGCGGTGATCGACGAGGCTGACGGCAACGAACCTGTAGAGCAAACCCAACGCTTGCCCACACTGCGCGAATCGGCAGCAGTGGCATTGACCGACACCACGATCAACGCGCAGCGCACACAGCCCCCAAAGCCCTACACGGAAGGCACACTGGTCAAGGCCATGAAAACCATCGCCAACCAGGTGGAGGACTCACGACTCAAACAGAAACTCAAGGACAGCTGCGGCCTCGGGACCGAGGCCACCCGAGCGGCGATCATCCAGGGCCTGATCGATCACGGGTACCTGACCAAGAAAAAACGCAGCCTGGTCGCCTCGGCGGCGGCACACACCTTGATCGAGGCCGTGCCAGCGGAGGTCGCCGATCCGGCGCTGACCGCACTCTGGGAGCAGGCGCTTGATCGTATTGAGACGGGACAGCTGAGCGTCGAAACCTTTCTCGCCAGGCAGGCGGAATGGCTGACCCGGCTGGTGCGTGGCCACGCCTCGCTCACCTTGCAGCCACCGGCTACCAAAGGCCCGCGCTGCCCCGTGTGCCGCAGCGCCATGCGCCAGCGCAAAGGCCGCACCGGCAGCTTCTGGTCGTGCACCCGCTATCCGGAGTGCAAGGGCACCAAACCGGTCGCCAAACCCAAGCGCACCAAGCAGCCAGGCGCCTTCTGAGCGGGCATGTGTGACTTGACGGCGTACGGCAGCACTGGTGTAGTAATCAGGTCCGTCGCCGCTTGGCGTACCCAGACCGATTCGCTCCGGGCAGCTCGGTCAGACTCGAAGAGTTCGGAGCCGCATTTCACTTTTTCTTCGGATTTCTCCCCAGCGTTTCAGGTCCCCAAGGTGGATGACCCGTGCGGCTTGTGTCAGGTCTCAGGGGTCATCCGCTTCGGCGACGATGCTCAGCACCGGTGCCCGCCGGCGAAACACTGGGCACCTTTTGTGCGCGGATGCGCGCCAGTTGATTTCGGCCCAGGCCACGACAAGGGTCGGTTGATCCAGGTGGATCGACAGCGGAGGTTTTGCGATGGACTCCGGTGTCACGTTACCGGGTCAAGGGTGGTCTAGCTCTTCCTAGCCTGATGACCGTCGGGCTATTTTTTCGTCACCCAGAATCCACTGAGTGCCACCCACTTCCGCCCGCCCGAGCCTCCCCTAATCCACTGTTGACGAGCCATTGGCGTAGTCTTATAGATGAACTGCACATCGTTGTCGCTGACAGCGTTCAGGTAGCCGGAACCTTCAAGGCTACGCCCGCTTCGGGTGGTTCTCCCTCAGTGCGATCAACGCTCGGCAGCTCGCACGGTCACCTGTCGGTGATGAGCGTCCTTCTACCGACCACGCTTTCTTTGCACCTCCCCCTTGCGGAACTCACCAGCCGCCAGGGCCGGTGGATATCCGCGTTTCTGCTGAACAGGAGTTCCACCATGACGACTGCAAGCAATAATGCTCCCACCACTTACTTCAACCTGCACACCCAAGGCATTGGTTACTTGAACCGCGTTCGCGAAGTCCCTGTACGTCGCGGGCAACCGTTCATGGCCTGTGACATTGCCGCCTTGCACGGGGCCTCGGACGACGTCGAGTACACCCGCTTCGACTGCAAGGTCGCCAGCGGTGAAGCCGAACGGCTGATCCGTGAACACCTGGAAGACGTCCGTGCTGAACGTAAGGTCCTGATCGCGTTTCGCATTGGCGACCTTTGGATTGACCCCTTTCTTTACGAAAAAGGCGAGCGTAAAGGCCAACCCGGTGCCAGCCTCAAAGGCCGGCTGATCTTCATTGAGTGGATCAAGGTCGATGGCCAGTTCAGCTACCGAGCACCGGCTCGCACCGACTCCCCCGCCGCTATCGACGCTGCAGCGGAATCGGACCAAGCCGACACCGTCGCCGAACAGCACCAACCCGCCTCTGCCCCCACGCGCAATTCCACCGCAGCACGTCAGTCTGCCTGAGGCACATTGACCGCCACCAACAGGCGCTCCCACGAGCGCCTGTTATCCACTCACGTCGGAGGCCGTCATGGAAAGTTTCTGGCTCTGCGAGGAATGCCTGCAAGCGGTCGCGTATGACGATTTCAGCGCGCTTTCGCTGTACTACAGCGAGGCTGAAATCGAGCAGCGCATCGCACACCTGCGCACCGAACTGCAGGCCCTGATGCCACTGAGCGCCGATTTCGATCCGCAGACCGGCGCCGGCATCGAGTCCTTTTCCACCCGAGCGTGCGAGGGATGCCAAAGCCCGCTACACGGTGCGCGTCATCGCTTCACGCGTCTGTGAATCATACATTTCACCAGCCTGGGGCACTCCCCCAGGGGGCGCTCCATCTCCCACGAGGAATTGCCCATGAACACTGCCCTGAACCTGGTCGACGCGCTCGACCCGGCATTGGCCCAACGCGCCCATGAGGATGCACTGATCACCGAAGCTCTGCAGTTGCTGGATCAACGTTACTTCCAGCGCGGCGAACTGCTGTTGACCCCCTCCGACGCTGCAGCCTACCTGAAACTGCAGCTCGCCCCTTACCAACACGAGGTGTTCGCGCTGCTTTGCCTGGACTCACGCCATCGCGTGCTGAGCTTTGACGAACTGTTCACCGGCAGCATCGACGGCGCCTCCGTCTATCCACGCGAGGTCGTGATCAAGGCGCTGGAGCACAACGCCGCCGCCGTGATCTTCAGTCATAACCACCCTTCCGGTTGCCCGGAACCGAGCTCCGCCGACCGGGTACTCACCGCTCACCTGACCGAGGCACTGGCCCTGGTTGAGGTGCGCGTCCTGGACCACATCATCGTCGGCGCAGGCACCCCGCTTTCGCTCGCCGAAAATGGCTGGATCTGACAGCCCATCCCTGCCCAGGAGGTCACCGCCAGTTCGGGGTGGCCTCTGCGCCTCTGGAGAACCATCATGCCCCCATCCTTTCGCAATCCCTTCCTTCGCGGTTTCCGCGACCTGAGCTACGAACGCGTCGTCCAAATTAGCTAGGCCGACAATTGTCCACCCTGCTACCGCCCTCTGCACCCGGCGCAAATCCAACTGCCCAATGAGGCCATCAATTTCCAACCCTGCCTGTTCGATGCCAACTGCGCGGTCATCACCGACGGCCAAAGCATGCCCAGATTTGTCCGCATGCGCTGCCCGGGCGCCGGCTTGGGGAGTAGCGTGATCTACCAGACCATCGGCCATCACCTTGGATACCCGATGCATCTTGGCGACCTCCTCAGCGAAGAGGCAGCACGGCCCCTGATCGAATTGTTGTCCTTTTCCACGGGACACTACAGCCGCAGTTGGGAGATCAGCTCTGCCCACCTGCCAACGACGAAATTCGAGTACCTGCAAGAGCGAGCTTGGCACCATTCACCGACAGGCTTCTTCGAGTGCTTCGAACTCCGCAGCAGTCATGCCGTGGGGTGCAAGCTGTACTCGACCCCCTGGAGCATGGAGGCCGAAGCGCACTGCGGCTGCAGCGCCAGCGAAGTCAGCACCCGCATGCGCGACGACCATGTCCCGCCCGTGTTGTACAGCTGTTGCTGCTGGCAGGTCACGCCGACACCCGTTTGCTGATCTTTGACCCCGACGCAGCGCCACTCCCGGAGTTGTCCCTATTCACTGAAGACTGACCCAAGGCGCCCCACAGGGCGCCTTTTTCATGAATGCTTCACGGTAATCCGGACGGCCAGATTCGGTTTTTCGGTAGGAGCGCGGCTCGCACTTTCGCCAAGGTAACGGCAACTTTTGTCGAGACCCGGACATGCATACCCCCACACTCCTCACCCTCGGACTGATGATCGCGCTGACCGGCTGTAACACGTCGCCACCGGCGCCCGCCCCAGCAGCGCCATCCGTATCGCCGGCCTCACTGCAGAAGCAGAAACCCAAGCTACCTAAATGGGTCCGCCAGGACCGATACACCCTGGCCAATACACAGCCGACCCTGGAACAGCGCCAGCCGCTGTATCAGCTCATCAACGTACAGATCGCCCCTGCTCTGCACGCGAATGTCGGGGAGGCACTGCGTCACGTGCTGCAACGGTCGGGCTACTCACTCTGCCCCGACAGCGCAGCGGTGGATCGGTTGTTCAGCCGTCCCCTGCCCGCCGTGCACCACCAACTCGGACCGATTTCGCTGCTGGACGCCTTGACCATCATCGGCGGACCGGCCTGGAGGATCAACATCGATCCGGTCGACCGGACCGTCTGCTACACCCTTCGCTCGCCACAGCCCAAACCGCCACTCTCGACATCGGAGATCGCGCCATGAAGGTCCACCGCTTTCAGGCCCTAGTGATCGGCGGCCTGTGCCTGGGCGCCGCCGTGCTGGCTGGCGAAACGTACAACCAACACCAGCAATTGGCCGAACTCCAGGCCGCAGCCCGCGGTGCCCCTGCCGACCCGGCTCCCGCGTTGCGGCGCGACGTCGATGCGCTCGGCAATACGCTCGCGACATTGCAGCTGCAGGTGGCGGCGCTGGGAGACGCGCAAGGTCAGCATGCTTCGGCGCAGACGACGCTCAGCCAGCAGTTGGATGAGATGGCCGCATCGCTTAAGGCCGTTCAAGCGGCACCGAGTGGGCCGAGCAGCGCCGACTTCAGTGCACTGGAACAGAGGCTTGGCAGGACAGAAATTGCGCTTGAGACCCAGTCGGCACGAGCCTCCGTGCCAGCGGCCGACACAACACGGCCGCTGGCGCCCATGGGCCAGAAAGCCAAGGCCAAAGCCCCGGCGCCGCCGCTGACCCTGCTGGGTATCGAGACCCGAGGCGTGATGAGGTTCGTTACTGCCCTGCCCACCGGTGCCCACTCGCTGTCGACCGTGCACCTGCTGCAGCCCGGCGACAGCCTGAACGGTTGGCAGCTGCGTACGATCCACGAGGACGAGGCCGTGTTCCACGCCCCCGGCCATGGCGATCGCACACTGCCCCTGCCGTGAAGAGGTGCTTATGCTTCGGCTCTCCGCCCTCCCGCTGATCCTGCTTCCCACCTGCCTGCTGGCAGGGCCGGGATGGAGTGCACCGAAAATGCTCGGATCAGACCAGCAGTACAGCGAGCAGGCGCCGCTGGATCGGCAGCCGTCAGTCGCGACGCAGGCCAAAGTTTGGGGGCTAACGGATGACGAATGGGCCAAGTTCGAGCAACTGCAGTCCGGGCCGCGCCACTACTGGTCGCCGCAGCTCGACCCTCTCACCACCCTGGGCGTGGAGGCCGACTCTGAGCAGGAGCGGCAGCGCTACGCCGAACTACAGGTTCGCCTCGAAGCCAAACGCGCAGAACGCGAGCTGGCTTACCAGAAGGCCTACACCGCCGCCTGGGCACGACTGTTCCCGGGAATGCTGCCGGTGCAGGGTCTGGCCGATGAGTCCGCAACGTCGAGCAACACCCGCTATGCCCTGTTCGTGGAAGAACGCTGTCCTGACTGCGCGACCAACACCCAGCAGTGGCTCCATGCCGGCGCCCGCCTGGACGTGTACCTGGTGGGCAGCCAGGGTGACGACGCGAGTCTCCGACACTGGGCGCGTGGCGCAGGCATTACCCCAGCCCAGGTTAGCAGCGGCCAGGTCACCCTAAACCACGACCACGGCCGGTGGTTCGCCCTGGGCGCGGCCCGACCCTTGCCGGCGCGTTTTCAGCAGGTGGATGGTAAATGGCAGCGCATCGACTGATCCTCACGCTGGCCTTGACCGGCGTGACCGTGGTCCAGGCGGACGCCCTGCCTCCGCCCGCGTACCAGTTGGCCGCCGCGCGGGCCGGCATCCCCGCCTCGGTACTGTTCGCCATCGCCCTGCAGGAGAGTGGCACCCCGCTACGCGGTCGTCTCATGCCCTGGCCTTGGACCTTGAATGTCGCCGGCACACCGCAGCGTTTTGCCAGTCGCGATGAGGCCTGTGCTGCGCTCAGGCTAGAACTCACACGCCATGACCCCAAGCGCATCGATGTCGGTCTGGGACAGACCAACCTCGGCTACCACTCGGACCGCTACCCCAGCGCCTGCAATGCACTCGATCCACGGGCGAACTTGGCCATCACCGCCGAGCTACTGCGTGCGCACTATGCCGATGTGGGTGACTGGGTCGTGGCTGCTGGGCGCTATCACCGTCCGGCCGGCGGTGCGCCCGCGGCGCGCTACCGCACACAGTTCAGTCGGCACTGGCAGCGCATCCAAGCGATCGCGTCCCTTCGCGGAGGGTCACAGCCATGAGTCTCTCGCGCTTGGTGGCACTGGCCATCTGTACGTGGCTGTCGCTAACCGTGATCGCCGCTCCCACCAAGCCCCTCGATCCACGCGCGCTGAATTGGGTGCTGCCGGTGCACAGCGCGCGCCTCACGCCGGGCGCAGTGCCGCCTAGAAAGTTGGACCTGCCGGGCATCACGCCGCTGTTCCTGGTCGGGCAGGACGCAACCTCGCTGGCCTGGTTGGCGCAGCATGCACAGGCCCTGCAGGACCTGGGCGCCAGCGGGCTAGCTGTCGAGGTCGCCGACGCCCAGGCGTTGCGCCGCATCCAGGCGACAGCCCCTGGACTGAACATCTGGCCGGTGAGTGGCGACGACATCGCCGAGCGGCTGGAGCTGGAACACTACCCGGTGCTCATCACGCCCACCGGCTTGGAACAGTGAGGGAGGATCATGGGCGACCATGCGATGGAATCCCTGCTGCGCCCTGCAGTGGAGCTGTACACCGTGGGTATCTGCGCCGGAGCTGGCGCCCTGTGCCTGCACTCGCCTTGGGCGGTGGCCCTGTCGCCTGAGGTGGGTACGGGCATGGCCCTGGCTTACACCGCGTTCGGCCTCAAACGGCTTAACGAGGCCCGGATTGTCCTGTGCTATCGGCGCAACATTCGTCGCCTGCCGCGCTACTCGCTGACCAGCCGACAGATTCCGGTGAGCCGCAAGCGACTGTTCATGGGGCGTGGCTTCCGCTGGACTCGCTTGCACACCCAGCGCCTGCTCGAAGCTCAGGACCCGGCGCTGGCCTGCTATATGAACCAATCGGTTGCGTATCAGTGGGCCAGGCGCCTGGAGTGTCTGCTGGAAAAGGCGCCTTCAGGGCTCTCGCTGCTACCCCGCCTCACCGCCTGGGACAACCCGCTCAATCCGGTACGCCCGCTACCACCGGTCGGGGGCTCACCGCTGCTGCACGGCGTCGAGCCGAGTGAGCAGGAAGCCACCTTGCCGCTGGGTGAGCGTGTTGGGCACACCCTAGTGTTGGGCACCACCCGGGTCGGCAAGACGCGCCTGGCGGAGGTCTACATCACCCAGGACATCCACCGTCCAACCCAAGAGGTGGTGATTGTCTTCGACCCCAAGGGCGACGCCGACCTGCTCAAGCGCATGTACGTGGAGGCACGCCGCGCCGGCCGCGAGCACGAATTCTACGTATTTCACCTCGGGTGGCCGGAAATCTCCGCACGCTACAACGCCATCGGCCGCTTCGGTCGCATCTCGGAAGTTGCTACCCGTATCGCCGGACAGTTAAGCGGCGAAGGCAACTCCGCCGCGTTTCGCGAGTTCGCTTGGCGTTTTGTAAACATCATTGCCCGGGCTCTGATCGAACTGGGCCGGCGTCCGGACTACCTGCAGATCCAGCGCCATGTGGTGAACATCGACGCGCTGTTCATCGAATACGCCCAACATTTCTTCGCCCACCACGACGCGCAGGCCTGGGAAGCGATCGTGCAAATCGAGGGTCGCCTTAACGAGAAGAATGTGCCGCGGCATATGATCGGCCGGGAAAAGCGCGTGGTCGCCATCGAGCAGTACCTGGCTGCGAAGCGCATCTTTGACCCGGTGATGGATGGTCTGCGCTCGGCCGTACGTTATGACCGCACCTACTTCGACAAGATCGTCGCCTCGCTACTGCCCCTGTTGGAAAAGCTCACCAGTGGCAAGACGGCGCAACTGCTGGCCCCCAACTACGCCGACCTGGACGATCCACGGCCGATCTTCGATTGGCTGCAAATCATCCGCAAACGCGGCATCGTCTACGTCGGCCTGGATGCACTGTCAGACGCCGAAGTCGCCGCCGCTGTCGGTAATTCGATGTTCGCCGACCTGGTCTCCGTCGCCGGCCATATCTACAAGCACGGCATCGACCACGGCCTGCCGGGTTCCTCCAGCGCGGCGGACAAGGTGCCGATCAACCTGCACGCCGACGAGTTCAACGAGCTGATGGGGGATGAATTCATCCCGCTGATCAACAAGGGCGGTGGTGCGGGTATCCAGGTTACTGCCTACACCCAGACCTTGAGTGACATCGAGGCGCGCATCGGCAGCCGGGCCAAAGCCGGCCAGGTCATCGGCAACTTCAACACTCTGCAGATGCTTCGTGTACGGGAAACCGCAACCGCGGAACTGCTGACCAATCAACTGCCCAAGGTCAACGTGCAGACCCGCACCCTGGTCTCAGGGGCGACGGACACCGCGGATCCCGAAGCCCGTACGGACTTCACCTCCTCTTCGCAGGACCGTGTCACTACCAGCGCCGTGCCGCTGATCGAACCCGCACACATCATCGCCCTGCCCAAGGGACAGATGTTTTCGTTCCAGGAGGGCGGGCAACTGTGGAAGGTGCGTATGCCGCTGCCCACACCGGCCAGCGACGATGCGATGCCGGCGGATCTGCAGACCTTGGCCGCGTGCATGCGCGACTCGTACAACGCCAATGCGGGTAACTGGTGGACCACTGCGGGAGGTGCACCGACCGTCGACTTCGATCCCGAGATGCCACCGTCTGGGCGTAGACGCGAACCGTAAACGCCCAGGCAGCAACCGAGTATTGTGGAGCCCATATGCCCACCACCACTGCTAGCGCGACTCCTGCGCCACGACGTCCGGGGCTCATCTTCGGCACGGTCGAACTGTGCTTACGGCTGTTCGGCCTGCTGTTCGCTTCGCTGGTTTTCTCCATCGTGCTGGAGTTTGTGGGCCTGCTGTGGTTCTGGCCGGAACAGGGCTGGCATCACAGCCATACCATGTGGCTGAGTGAACTGGGCTGGCTCAGCAGTCATTTCAAGAGTTCACTGCTCGTGCAAGAACCGGCGCAAGCGACCGCTAAGGTTCTTCAGCACCTCAACGACTGGGTCGTGGTCCGCTCCGGGTGGGCGCAATCCGATGCTCAACTGAAGCTGCTCAGTCGAGAGGCGTCACTACAGGGGCAGTTTGCCCAAGCATACGTCGTGCTGCAGGACTACTTGCTGGCAGCCTTGTTCACGGTCTTCACTTTCGTGGTTCGCCTGGCCGTCCTCATCCTGGCCATGCCCCTGTTCCTGCTCGCCGTGATCACCGGTGCCGTCGATGGCTTGATGCGACGCGACCTTCGTAAGTTCGGAGCCGACCGGGAGAGCAGCTTTGTTTACCACCGAGCGAAGCGGACATTACTGCCGCTGACGGTGAGCCCCTGGGTAATCTATCTTTCTCTACCTTGGTCGCTTAATCCCAACTGGGTGCTGCTCCCATGCGCTACGCTGCTCGGCTGCATGGTCGCCATTACTGCTGCGACTTTCAAAAAATACCTCTGATCACTCACCTTTTACCTCTAAAAGCTGACGAAATAGTGCATTTGAGGTTTGCAGTGTCCAGCGCACAGTTACACACAGAAAAATTCGCATACCGGTCAATTAGCTGGCCTGTTTATTATCTCCCGCGCACCGGTTTGCCTCGAAACCTATCTATCAAGCCCCCTGTAAATCGATGGCCCGACAATCCTTTAAGGTCATGTCAACACCTGCCTAATACATCAAGGTGAATGCCAGATTCTCGGCTGGATTTCGCCATGATCTCTTCACGCTATCCGCTGCTGCTTGCTTGCTTTGTGACGCTATCTGCCGCTGCACAGGATGCTCGCGAGCGTTCGGACCTAGGCCTTATGCAGCGGCAGATCACTGTCATCGAGCAGTTGGCCGATCACGCGCGCAGTAGCCAGGTCGATGTCGAAACGTCTCGGTATCACTTCGACTACCCGAGGTTCGTAGCCGACCTCGAGCATATGCGCCGCGGCATCAGCAAGTACCTGTCGCCCTCCCGAGCGCAGCCTACCGATCTAGCCGAGCTGACCAGTGACTATCGCGCTGAAGCGCCTCACCCGAGTTCGCCCGATGAGCATGACTGACGCCCAACTCACCGCGTTCTCCGCAGTGGCCGGGTTTACCCCCCAGCTCAGTTCGGTGCTGTGGCGCTCCTCGGTTCTGGTGCTGGCGTTGCTCTGGTGCGCCTGGGCGCTGTGGAGCGGCTACCGCGGCTGGGCGGCCGGCAACACTAATTTCGGCGCGCTTGGCGGCAGCACTTTGCGCCTCGCCCTCGTCTTGATCGTGCTGATGTTTTTCATGCTGTCGTAAATCAGGAGACCTTGCCATGAACTTCTCCCGCCGTTGCCACCGCCAGCTCGCCATGCTGCGGGATACGTGTTCGAAAGCCCTGCTCGGCGCTCTGGTGCTGCTGGGCTCGACCCTAGTCTGGGCTGACCTGCCGACCATGGAAGCGCCCTCCCGCGGCGAAGGTTCGGGGCTGATCGATACCATCAAGAACTACGCCTACGACGGCGGCATCCTACTCGGGCTGCTGATCGCCACCCTCGCGTTCCTGGGCGTGGCTTGGCATTCGCTCACCGTCTACGCCGACGTGCAGAACCAGCGCAAAACCTGGAAAGACCTCGGCGCCGTGGTCGGTGTCGGCGCACTGCTGGTGGTGGTGATCCTGTGGTTTCTGACCAAAGCCGCCACGATTCTGTGAGGTCACTATGTCCGACACCCCTACCACCCTGCCTGACGGCACGTTGACCTTCCTGCCGGAGCGCCTCAACCGTGATCCGGCCGTCCTCCGTGGCCTCACCAACGACGAGATGTGGGTCGCGCTGATCGTCGGCGCCACGCTGGGCGTGATCCTCGGTGCGCCGCTGGCGGTAGCCACCGCCTCCATCGCCACCCTCCCCACCTGCATGTTCCTGTGCATGACGTTGGTGTTACTCGGCGGCGGCCAACTGCTGCGCCGGGCCAAGCGTGCCCGCCCCGAAACCTGGCTATACCGGCGCTTGCAGTGGCAACTGGCGGTGCACTGGGGCATCGGTACCAGCCAAACGATCCTGCATTCCGGCCCCTGGACCGTCCGGCGTACGCGCCGGCACGTGAGGGCCGCCACATGAGCCGCTTCCGCAATAAGGTGGACGCGCAGCAGGCGCATATCCTCAGCCTGCGTCTGGCCGTGGCGATCCTGGCGTTATTGTGCTCGGGGTTCTGGTACGGCTGGCAGACTGCACCCTCTGAGCTGACCATACACGTGCCGCCCGACCTGCGCTCCGGCAGTACGCGCAAATGGTGGGACGTACCGCCCGAAAACATTTATGCCTTCGCCTTGTACATCTTCGGCCAGCTCAACCGCTGGCCCACCGATGGCGAGATCGACTACCACCGCGCCATCTTCGCCCTGCAACCCTACCTCACCCCGGCATGCAAAACCTTCTTCGACGGCGACTTCGAGTACCGCAAGGCAGCAGGCGAACTGCGCGGCCGAGTGCGCGGTGTGTACGAGGTGCTGGGCCGCGGCTACAGCGACGATCCCAACCTGCGAGTGAAGCAGCTGGATAAGCACAGCTGGCTGGTCAAGCTCGACCTCAATGCCGACGAATACTACGCCGCCGAGCCGGTGAAACGCGTGGTGGTGCGCTACCCGCTGCGGGTGGTGCGCTTCGACGTCGACCCCGAACACAACAAGTGGGGCCTGGCCCTGGACTGCTACGAGGGTACACCGCAGAAGCTGACGCTGCCTGGAGGTGCATCATGATGCGTGCCTTGTTCCTGATACTCGTGACTGCCGCTGGCTGGTGCTCAGCCGCGGGTGCCGTCGAGGTCAAATACTGGGACCGCCTGCCGTTGGCCATCCCGCTTACGGTGGGTCAAGAACGCATCTTGATACTGGACGAAGACATCCGTGTCGGGCTGCCCAGTGCGATCGCCAGCAAGCTGCGCGTACAGTCCGTCGGTGGGACGGTCTACCTCCGCGCGACGGAAGCCCTTCCCCCTACCCGACTGCAACTGCAGTCGGTGAAATCGGGAGACATCATTCTGATCGACATCGAAGCACTCAACGGTAGTGAGTCGCTGGAGCCAGTCAAGATCATCACCCAGACCCAGGCGCCGGATGAGGAAATCGCACGGGGCTCAGCACCTGCAGCGACCCCGGTACCGGTGGTGCTCACCCGCTATGCGGCGCAGAACCTGTATGCGCCTCTGCGCACGGTGGCGCCACTGCCCGGTGTACGTCGGGTGCCGCTGAGCGACTCCATCGCCTTCAGCACATTGCTGCCTACCGAACGGGTTTCGATTAAGGGGTTGGCGGCCTGGCGCCTGGGCGACTACTGGGTGACGGCGGTGAAGATCGTGAATCGCGGACCCGGCAAAGTCACGCTCGACCCGCGTCATCTGCAAGCCACGTTGTACGCCGCTACGTTCCAGCATGCGTACCTCGGCAACGCCGGCACGCCCGAAGACACCACCGTGGTCTACCTCGTCACCCGCGGTGGCGACCTGAAGCACGCGTTGCTGCTGCCCCCGCCGACGCCGGAGGCTGCCGATCATGAAAGCTAACAGCCTGCTGAAGTGGCTTGTACCCGGCGTCCTGCTGGGCATTGTCCTAATCATCGGCAAATCCTGGGTGGTCGCACCTGGTAGCCAGCCAGCTCACGATCCCGACAAGGCAACACTCAGTCCGGAACAGGCAAAGGCTCTGGGCATCGCCGGCGACACTCCGCGCGACACCGTGGCCACGCTGATTGGACAGGTCAAGGCGATGCGCAGCGAGATGCTGTCGTTGAAGAAAGGCAACGATGGGCTGCAGACCGAGAACAGCCGGCTACGCACGCGCGAAGGCAATATCGACACCCGCATCCAGAGCACGTTGAGCAGTGTCACTCAGCAGGTCACCGAACAGCGCCAGCAGGCCAATGATGCCCGGCAGAAGGCCGAGCAGCAGCATCGCGAAACCCAAGGGCTGCTGTCCAGGCTCAAGGACCAACTCACCGACAAACCTACAACGAAGTCCGACGTGCCCGTGGGCTTTGGTCTCGAGCCAGGTGACGAGCAGCAATTTTCAGGCGCGCAAGCATCGGCTGACGTGGTGCAGTGGATCGAACCGTCGAATGCGCGCGCCAGCCAAGAGGACACCACGAAAGCCGGTGGTCCGCTGTCGACACTCACCTCGAAATTCAAGGACTTGCACGGTCTGGACAATAACGCGATCGACCGTGGCCAGGACCACTTGCGTGCCGCTGCCAAGGGCGAGCGCGACCTGGGAAGCGCCCAAGACCGCACCGAAGGTGCCAGGCCCGTCTACACCATCCCCGAAAACTCGACCTTAATGGGTTCCATCGCCATGACCGCCCTGATTGGCCGCGTGCCGGTGGATGGCACGGTGAACGACCCCTATCCGTTCAAGGTGCTGGTGGGTCCGGACAACCTCACCGCCAATGGCATCGACCTGCCGGACGTAGTCGGCGCAGTGATGAGCGGCACCGCCGCAGGCGACTGGACATTGTCCTGTGTACGCGGCCAGGTTGAATCAATCACCTTTGTCTTCAGCGACGGCACCGTCCGCACGGTCCCGCAGCCGCAGAAAATCGTCAGCCGTAATCGCACCAGCGCCCAGACATCAGACACCGAGAAAATCCGCGGCGGCTTGGGCTACATCTCCGACCCCTACGGCATCCCGTGCATCTCCGGCGAACGCCGCTCCAATGCTCAGCAGTACCTGGGGAGCCAGAGCTTGATCACTGCGGCCGGTGCCGGCTTCGCCGCCGCATTGGGCAGTGAGCAGACCAATACTTCCTTCATCAACTCGGCCAGCGGCAACTTGGGCCTGACCCAGAACAGCGGCAACAGCGCGTTGAACTCGGTCATCAGCGGTGGCATTGGCGACATTCGTGAATGGATCAACAAGCTCTACGGTGAAGCCTTCGCGGCCATCTACGTCCCACCCGGGGCCAAAGTGGCCTTGCACCTGGACCATGAAATCAGCATCGACTACGAACCCAAAGGCCGGAGAGTGAATCATGAAAGCCCATCCGTTTCGGTACTGGATCTGGATTAGCCTGCTGCTCAGTCTGCACCTGGCCGGTTGCTCCACCAGCAAAGATGAAATGCTGCCTCATGGCGATCAAACCATGCTCGACATCTGGAACGGCAGTGGCTCGGTCGGAGCGCAGCAACAGCTGCAGGAGGCTCGCGGCGAACTGCGCAGGTCGGTGCTCGATCCGGAGCGGCTGATTAGCGACCAGAGTACCTATACCCGCACGGCCGCCAACGAGATCCGCAACCAGTTCCCACGCCTACCCAACCCCGACCTGGTGATGTACGTCTACCCGCACCTCGCCGGCACCCAACAGACGCCGGTGCCAGGCTACTCGACGGTGTTCCCGCTGTACGAGAAAGTCCAGTACGCGCTGCCCGGCGAGCGCCTGGAAGATCTGTGATGGCCGATGACACGAGTCGCGACCCACCGCGCTGGAAGCCCTGGCGTTCGACCAAGCGTCGGCGGGCAACCCTTGCCGATGAAGCAGCCCAGTACGCACACAATCCTAGCTTCGCCGACCACTTGCCCTGGGTCGAGTACCTCGAGGATGAGCTGTGTTTTCTGCTCGACGACAACCGCTCAGTGGGCGCCGTGTTCGAGCTGCAGCCGATCGGCACCGAGGGCCGTGAGCCCGAGTGGCTGATGGCGGCACGCGACGCCCTGGAAGATGCGCTGCAGGACAGCTTCGACGAGCTTGACCAAGCGCCCTGGGTGGTGCAGTTCTTCTGCCAGGACGACAGTGACTTTTCCCCGTACCTCGAACGCCTGGAGCGCTACATCGCGCCACGGGCACGAGGCACACCATTCACCGAGGCCTTCCTCGCGTCGATGCACTGTCACCTCGACGCCATCGCCAAACCGGGCGGACTGTTCGACGACCATGTCGTGTCTCACCTGCCCTGGCGCGGCAGCAATCGGCGGATTCGGCTAGTGGTCTATCGCTGGCTGGAGGATCAAGGTGACGACGATACGCAGAGCCCGGCTCAGCTGTTGAGCCGGACGTGTGACCGTCTGGTGGCCTCGTTGCAGGCCTGCGGGGTCAGCCCGCGGCGTCTAACCGGGCGTGACTTCTACACCTGGTTGTTGCCCTGGTTCAACCCGGCCCCTGCCCTCACCGGCGAATCACCCGCAGCGTTTTATCGTCAAGTGCCCTACCCCGAAGAGGACGACGGCGATGGACTGCCGCTGCCGTTCGACCACAATTTTGCCGAGCGACTGTTCTTTCAGGAGCCACGCTCGGATAGCGACCAGGGCCTGTGGTACTTCGATCAGCAACCGCATGCCGTGATGGTGGTCGATAAGCTGCGCAGACCGCCCCATATCGGTCAGCTGACCGGCGAAACGCGTAAGGGCGAGGCATTGAACGCCTTGTTCGATCAGTTACCCGAGCAGGCCGTCATGTGTTTGACCTTGGTAATCACGCCTCAGGATGTGCTCGAGGAGCAGCTCAACCGATTGGCGCGCAAAGCCATCGGCGAGAACCTCGCCTCGACCCAAACCCGCCAGGACGTGGAAGAGGCCCGCGCGCTGATCGGCCGACAACACAAGCTGTACCGCGGCACCTTGGCGCTGTACCTGCGCGGTGCCGATGAACAGCAACTGCGCCAGTGCTCGACCCAGGCCGCCAACGTGCTGCTCGGCGCCGGCCTGCAGCCGGTGCGCGAGGGCGACGAAGTCGCGGCGTGCAACAGCTACCTGCGCTGGTTGCCGATGGCCTACAACCCGGCTCGAGACACGCGCAACTGGTACACCCGACTACTGTTTGCTCAGCATGTCGCCAACCTGCTGCCCCTCTGGGGGCGCAGCATCGGCACCGGCAATCCGGGCATCACTTTTTTCAACCGTGGTGGTGCGCCCTTGTCGTTCGACCCGCTGTCGCGTTTCGACCGCTCCATGAATGGCCACCTGCTGTTGTTCGGTCCGACCGGCGCCGGCAAGTCGGCCACCTTGGTTTCGATATTGATGCAGGTCATGGCCGTGTATCGACCGCGGCTGTTCATTGTCGAAGCAGGCAACTCCTTTGGCCTGCAGGGCGACTACTTCGCTACCCTTGGGCTATCCGTCAACAAGGTTCAGCTCAAACCCGGCAGTGGCTTGAGCTTGGCGCCTTTCGCCGATGCTCGCCGTCTGATCGAACACCCCGATCAGGTGGCCAGCCTGTTGACCGAGGACCTGGATGAAACCGAGACGGACAGTGATGAGCAACGCGACGTGCTGGGCGAGCTGGAAATCACTGCCCGCCTGATGATCACCGGCGGCGAAGCCAAGGAAGAGGCGCGGCTGACCCGGGCAGACCGCAGCCTGATCCGCGAGTGCATCTTGGATGCCGCCAGACACTGCGCGGCCACCGAGCAGCAGGTCATGACACGCCACGTTCGCGATGCACTGCGCCACGTCGCCAGCGACGCCCATCTGCCCGATAAGCGTCGCGAGCGGGCGCAGGAGATGGCCGAGTCCATCGACCTGTTCTGCCAAGGCTTCGAGGGTGCCCTCTTCGACCGGCCAGGCACACCCTGGCCAGAAAGCGATGTGACGATCGTCGACCTCGCCACCTATGCCCGTGAGGGCTACGAGGCGCAGATGTCGATCAGTTACATCAGCCTGATGAACACGGTGAACAACCTCGCCGAACGCGATCAGTACCTCGGTCGCCCGATCATCATGGTCACCGACGAAGGCCACATCATCACCAAGAACCCGCTGCTGGCGCCGTTTGTGGTCAAGGGCACCAAGATGTGGCGCAAACTCGGCGCGTGGTTCTGGATGGCGACGCAGAACCTGGCCGACTTCCCCGATGCAGCCCAGACCATGCTCAACATGATCGAGTGGTGGATCTGTCTGAACATGCCACCGGCAGAAATTGAAGAGATTGCCCGCTTTAAAAAGCTCACATCCGCTCAGAAGGCCCTACTGCTTTCCGCGAGCAAGGCCTCGGGCAAATACACCGAGGGCGTGGTCCTGTCGAAGAACCTGGAGACGTTGTTTCGCGCGGTGCCGCCGAGCCTGTACCTCGCCCTGGCCATGACCGAGCCCGAGGAAAAAGCTCAGCGCTGGCGACTGATGGAACAGCACCAACAGTCCGAGCTGGACGCCGCCCTCCAGGTCGCGGCGGAGATCGATCGGTTGCGCGGCATGTCGTGAACACCCGAGCGCCGGCGACTTTCAAAAGACTTTCAATCAACAAAAATCGGCATAAGCACATTTGTACTCCTTCGGTGATTTTGCACAATTCGCGGCCCTCAACCCGGTGACTGACAAAACCGATCACTCCGGCCTCGGTTTGTCCGCCGTCCTATTCGGTCGGATCCTGGATGCTGAAGCTTGGCGCACGGATGCACACCGCTGCCACATGTCGAGCGCTGCCCATGATCGTGACCGCCACCACCCGCTGCAGATCGCCAAAGTCCAGGAAGATTGGCCGTGGCCGAGCCTTCACCGCGGCTGCACTGCTCGTCGCGGCCGAGCAGTGCGCGGCACTGACTACCCCCACCATCATCGCCTCCGTCACTTCGCTGCAGTGCCTGGAGTACCGAGTCGTCGGGATCTGCTTCTGGCTGCTCTGTACACCGTTTGGCTGCACGGTGAAGACCTCGCCCAAGGTCCGCCACTTTATTCCCGAGTTGGTGGTATCGAGCTATTCCGACACAGGCGGCAATCCCTGGGACGAGGTGTCCGCACTGTCGATGCCCACACCGGCGTCACAAGGGGGTGGCAACCTGATCACGCCTTCGAAGCAGCGCGATAATCTGCCCCGGTTCAAGAATGTCGACGGCATCGGGCATCCCGGCGGTTCGGCGTTGACAGCCTTTGCGCATGGCTTCGGCTATGCGTGCCCAAGTGGGGCGACTCCCCTTGCGCCATACTACCTCAGCACGCTCGACCCGCTGGCCTGGCGTCAGGCCGTTCCCGAATCCATCTACCCACAAGCGCTCATTCCGGGCATGCGCGAGATTGGCAGCCAGGCACTTAGGAACATGTGGGGCAGTGTCTATCCGCGGCACGGATTTCTGGTGCAGCCTGACGACTTCAAAGCATCCGCCGTCATGGCCCAGCGTGCCAGCGACTTCATCACGCGCGTCGGCCAACCGCATGTCTACCTGCCGCTGCAGACGATGCCATCTCCCGGCTATTGGCCGCCGCAGCCGATGATGGAGAACAACATCAACAACCACCGCTGGCAATTGCTCGCCCCGGTGATCCAGACCACCTGCGCCATCTTCCCCAGCCCGACGATCCAGAGCGCCGACGGCGCCTATGCCTGGTCGCTTTGGCGCCCTTACCACTGCTGCCAGCGGATGGGCCAGACCTTCCTGTTCAGCATCGACTTTGATGGAGGCCAATGATGAATAACCTCTCGCTCGGGTTGGTGTGCGCCCTCGTAAGTGCCGTCGGCTATGCCGCAGAAAACGGCTACCACCTTGGTGACCAGGCCCAGGTCCTGGATGACCGCGTGATGTACACCATTGGCGGCGGATCGGCGACGGGGTCCCCCTCCTCGCTCTACCGCCCCAATGGCCTTGGCGTGGGCATGTCCTGGCGCGCGAACATGATGTGCGGAAACATGAACCTCTCCAACACTCTGCAGAATCAGCTCAATGGCGCCACCCAAGGCTTCCAGCAGATCATGGGCAATGTGATCGAGAATGCCACACAGGCCGTGATGTCTCTGCCGGCGATGATCATTCAGCGCGCCAATCCCGGTCTGTATGAGCTGCTGAGCAACGGCGTACTGCAGGGGCGCATCGACTTTGACCGCTCAAAGCTCACCTGCCAGGCGATGGCGGCCAAAATGGCCGACAAGGTGGACCAGGCCGGTTGGGGCGCACTGGCGCAGAACCAGGAGATGCAGAAAAACCTCGAGCAGTCCGACGGTGATGCTGTGGTGGCGGTGAAGGACACCGAATCGAACAACGGCAACAACGGTGTCAGCTGGGTCGGTGGGCAGAAAGCGGGGGGTAACGGTCAGGAACCCATACGGGTGACCTCGGACGTCGTTAAGGCAGGCTACAACCTACTGCACAACCGAACGGTCGAGGACGCATCGGCCGTCGGTTCCGGTTGCCAGAATGGTGCGATTTGCCAGGCCTGGTCGAGCCCCGAAGAGGCCTCCGCATGGGCCACCCGCGTGCTTGGTGAAACCGAGGTGGCGACCTGCGACGACTGCGAGACGCTGCGCGTTACCGCCGGGACAGGCCTCTCGCCGCTGATCCAGGAAACCTACACAGAACACCTTGAGGGTCTGCAACGAATGTTGTCGGGCACCGAGCAACCCACGCCGGAGAACCTTGGCAAAGTCTCCAGTCCTTTGCTGCAGGTCTCACGAGGCGTCATCGAGGGCCTGCGCGACGATCCCGACCAGAACCTGCTAGCCCGGCGCCTGGCCAGCGAGACCGCGCTGTCGAGCATTATCTACAAGTCGATGCTGCTGCAGCGCACACTCCTTGCCGGCAGTCATGAACCTAATGTCGCGTCGGCGCAGCCCGCCACCCACGCCCTCAACGGTAACGTCGAAATGCTGGAGCGCGAGATACGCCTGCTGCAAACGGAGCTGCAGGTACGCCAGTCGCTGGCCACCAACACCGCCAGCCTGGTCCTCGATCGCCACGCCGGCGGCGCCGACGCTTCCCGGAGCATCGATCAGCGCGATCCTGAGTCGGACCGGCTGCACCGCGCGGACCAGGGGAGGAGCACACCATGAAGTTGTTTACTGTGAAGTCCACTCTTGCACATGTGCTGCTAATCCTCAGCGCCATGGCCTTGATGCTCCTGATTGCCTGGATGGCGCTGCAGCTGACAGGTGCCCAGCTTGATTGGTTCGGGCAGGCGCGCACCGCTACGCCCTACCTCGCCTCCTGGCGTGCCCTGCTGTATGCCCTGATCCTCGCAGGCTGGACCGCGGCGTTGCGCTTGCGGCCGGCGCCTGCAGACCAGCAACGGCTCAAACGCCTGGGACTGATCGGCTTCAGCTCAATCATCCTGGTCGAACTGTTTCGCGTGTGAGGTGCAATCATGAGCATGAGCACCAACAGCTACCTCGAGTACTACCTGTCGCTGTTGGCCTGGATCATCAACAACGGCATCTGGAACACACTGGCAGACACTGGGCTGTTCGCCGCGCCCTTTGGTGCGATCATCCTGCAGGAATGGCTGTCCGCTCGCCAACAAGGCGCTGACGAGGGCAACAAGGGCTTGCTGTCGATCCCTCGCATCGAGAACCGGTTGTGGATGAGTTACGTGGTCATCCTGTTTGGCTGCATGCCGTTTTTTCCGCTGAACCTGTCCTCCGTGACCTTCGACGATACGGCGAGCCAACGCTGTGGTATTTCCATGATCAAGCCCGCCGAAACGGCCTGGGGCACAACCTTCAACACCATCGGCGAGAAATCAGCGAATGTGCCGGTGTGGTGGTTCCTCGTGCATGCCATGAGCAAAGGCATCACGGCGGCCGCTACCGCGTCGATTCCATGCGCGCCTGACATCCGCGCGATGCGCATGGAAATCGACAGCTCGCGTATCAACGACCAGGTCCTGCTGCAGGAAGTCGCCGACTTCACCCGGGATTGTTACGGCTACTCGCGCTCGCGGTTGTTCACCAATCGCCCCGAACTGGACGAGTCGCAGAGCTACGACGCGTCCTGGATTGGCTCGACGTACTTACTCAACACGACGGGCTACTACGACATCGACCGCTCGCGCACACCCAGGGTCGATTGGCCGTACGACGAGAACCGGGATACCTCCCTGCCCCGGCTCGACAACGGCGCCGGTTACCCTACCTGCAAGCAATGGTGGAGCGATACTACGGTCGGGCTGCGTGATCGTCTGGTTGCCGAAGTCGATCCGTCGCTGATGTCGAGTCTGCGCGGCTGGCTGACCGGGCGTACGAGCACCGAGATCGAAGACGCCACCCTTCGCGAATTGGTGAGCCCACGGCAGCAATCGTTGAGCATGGCGCCAGGACAGGTGTACCAGGATTACGGCAGCAGGGCCCGTGGCGGATCACTGACGCAAGGACTCAACAACCTGGCCACGAACACTGGGCTGGCCCTGGGCTCGTTCAGCAATTTCCCGGCGATGAATGCGTTGCGCGCCGCACTACCGATGGTCCAGGCCTTTCTGATCATGGGCACGATCATCAGCTTGCCGCTGGTACTGCTGATCAGCACCTATCAGCTCAAGGCGCTGATGACTGTCACGTTCGCGCTGTTTACCCTGCACATGCTGACGTTCTGGTGGGAGCTCGCACGCTGGATCGACTCAAGCATGCTGGAGACGCTGTACAACCAGGTGTCTGCCACAGACCAGACGCTGTTGTCGTTGCCGACGGCAGGGTTCATGGACGGGACGGTAACCGCGCAAGTGATCGAGTACGTGATGGGTGCGATGTTTGTAGTGCTACCAATGATTTTTATCGGTTCGATGAGTTGGGCGGGGTACAACGTGGGCAGTGGCGTCCAAACACTCCTCACTCGAGGAACAGAAGCTGCTCAGGTCCAAGCAGAGAAGGGATCCTCTCAGCTCATGTCTGGAGCCCGAAGGTTAAAATAGCCTGTTATCTGAGCGCCCCATTGTCGTCGTACAGCTCGGGATACTTGAGTTGATGTTGGGGGTGGCTCACTTCGTGAATACGAGGTTGCTTATCAGCACTAATGGGCAGAGCTGCAATGGTCCACAGAGCAACCATCCCGATCGCCAGGGTAAGCGCGACTGATGCAACCGCAAGCACGAATATCAACCTAAAAATCTGCACGCCGATTTGGCGATATTTGAGCGGCACGGAAGCCAACATGCTGGACTGCAAAACTGTCGTTTCGAGTTGGCGGAGCAGCCGACCAGCACGCACCGCGGCACGAACTAAATACTTGCCGACAGGGGTACGGCTCGAAGTAGAAGACGTTGGAACACTCATTTAATGCCTCCCTTTTCTTCTCTGCACTCGCGGCCAAGGATCCACCGAGAGTTTGGATCCAAGCCTTAGCTTACTCCTCTCCCGCTGATTTCCATGACCGTTGATCACCTGGACTGCGCTGATAATGGCGAGTGGAGCTATATGGATCTGGGCCGCTCATTCAAACAAAAAACATCGTTGACGCTATGCCGATCCGCTTGATACACCAACTGGGCAATCGCTGGTTTTCCAGCACCCCAGGTAGCCATAACCTTTGAAGCTACGTCACGCTCGTGATGGTTATCCCCAAATGCGATTCGCGTTCGGCAGCTCGCACGGTCACCGTTCCGCGGTGATGAACGCCTTCTAATCCCCAGGCTCCCTGAGCCTGCGTCTTCGATGCATCCCTACTCAATCCATTCCAGTGCTGGGAATTCCCCCGCACGGGTGGCATTCCTCCGCACCTTCTGGAGGATCTCATAATGCTGCGCTTTACAGGCTCTGAACTCCACGCCGTGTTGGCCGAAGCCGTTATCAATGGCTGCAGAGTGATATTGGTCAAGGACCACGGTGTCTACCTTATGTCCGAGATCGGCGAGAACAAACCGGATGGAGGAGGCCGCAAAAGCGTGGCCTACGCCACCGGCTGCAACCCTGACGTCGACGACTTCGATTCCTGGTGGAATCGCGCACTAGCTGAATTGGGTGGCGATGATTTTGCCGAGTACTTCGATATCGACGACCCGGTCCTGGCAAGTCTTCGTGGGACAGCAGGGTCGCTGGTGGTGGAGGCAACCTCCACGCACCTGTACCTAGCCGCCGAGGTTGACTCGACGAGAAAATCTTAAACGCAAATGCGAGTCTCAGCGTTTCCAGAGTGGCTCTGTAGCCGGGCCTCTTTGGAGCGCCTCTCGCATCAACTCATACCCGGATGGACACCGCCGTTTATCTGGAACTTGAGCCAGATAGTCTTCCTTGGAACGCCGTGGAGTACCGCGCATTTCTGGTGTCTGGATTGGAGATTGACCCCACGTCCGAACGCGTTTTAATACACAAACACTCCATGTCTCGCTGAGTGACAAGCCCGCGCAAGAACCTCAGCTGAGGTGTCGCGGGATCAGCTACCCGGAGGTTCCGATGTCCAGAAAGAAGCTCTTCTCAACCGCCGTTGTCCTGAGTCCAGGTGTATGGCGACACGTCATTGAACCTGCCCCAAGCAACGACCCCGTCAGACGGTCAGCCCAGCGCTTGGCAGCCCTGCTCAAGAGCGCCCTGACCTCAGTCCCTCGCACCTTGCAGTGTCCAATCGAGCTGCAGTTCGATCACCCACAGAGCGACGACTCATCAGCAGTCGAACACTCAACGCTGTTACAGCTGGATCGCATCACACCTCGCAGTGGCCCGGCTTTTCTGCTCATCCGGCTGCCAAGTGAGATCGCTGTAGATATCGCGGCCATCTGACACAGCCTGCATACCCCCTGTCCACTACCCCACCGGGAACCCTTCCCGGCCGGGCAGCGTTCCCCCTTCACGACCGGAGAACGCCATGTCCGATATCTACCTGGACGTCACCAACAAGATCGTCAGCGCCCTGAATCAAGGAGTCATTCCCTGGATCAAACCCTGGACAACCACAGGCTCGAGTGCTGACTGCCCTTTCCCGATCAACGCCATCAGCCGACGCCCCTACGCCGGCATCAACATTCCGCTGCTGTGGGCCGAAGCGCGCCTGCGTGGTTTCCGCCAGGATCGCTGGCTCACGTTCAACCAGGCGCGCAAAGCCGGTGGCCATGTTCGCAAGGGTGAGCAATCAACCCTCGCGGTGCTATACAAACCGATGAGCAAGGAGGCGCACGACGAAGACGGTCAGGTCGTTCGTGATGAACAGGGCAACATCAAAATGGTGCAATTCGCGCTACTGCGGACGCATTGCCTGTTCAACATCGAGCAGACCGAAGACTTGCCTGCCGAAGAGCAAATACACGATGAGTGTGACGACCAGCCGGCCTTCATTGATCATGCCCCAGCCGAGCAACTGCTGGTCGCCAGTGGGGCGCGGATTGAGCATCGCTACGGCGATCACTCGTTCTATCAGTCGGTGCGGGATCTCATCCAACTGCCTACCAAGGCACAGTTCGAGGACGTCGGCAGCTACTACGCAACGGCCCTTCATGAGCTGACGCACTGGTCGGGTCACCACTCGCGCCTCAACCGCGACGGCATCACTGGCGGGCACGCGTTTGGTTCCGCGGCGTACGCCTTCGAGGAACTGGTAGCGGAAATGGGCGCAGCGTTTCTCTGTGCGCTGACCGGTACCCAGGGTGAGTTACGTCACGAGGAGTACCTGGCGTCCTGGCTGAAGATACTCAAGGAGGATAAGCGTGCGATCTTCCGCGCCAGCAGCCAGGCACGTGAAGCCTCCGAGTACCTACTGGCGCTGCAGTCCGATCAGGCCACTGAAACGACTGAACGGTTAACGGCGTGACTTCACTCAAGCATCAAAAAGGCCCCATCTGGGGCCTTTGTTTTGCCTGCAACGCCGGTCATCCGCCGCTATAACTGGACGACTGATTACTGCAACCAGCTCTCGACGGTGTCGGAGCCGTGCTCCTGCTTCCACTGTTTGAGGACTTTGTGGTTGCCGCCCTTGGTTTCCACGACCTCACCGCTGTGCGGGTTTTTGTAGCGCTTGATCTCACGAGGCTTGCGCTGGACGCTGCTGGAGGCGCCTGCGGTACTTACGCTCACCCCTTTGGACGGATCAAGAATGGTGATCACCTGCCGCAGGTTCATGCCGTACTCTTCCAGCAAGGCCTTAAGCTTTTGTTCAAACTCGATTTCCTGCTTCAGCCCGGAATCGTTTTTCATCGCATCCAGCTGTTGAAGTTGCGCGGCCAGCTGCGCTTCCAGCGCTTTGAATTCGGCAAGCTTAGACATGGGCTCTTCCTAGTATGAGACAAGTGTGGGAATAGTATCTGAGACCCGCACTTTAGCCGAGGTTTTGATCCTCACTGCAGCTCGTCTGGTGTCCAGCTTTAACAGATCTGCCTGACTTTTCACTCTGCCAAGTATTGGCACAGGTGGCCCACAAGTTGCCGAGGTGCAGGGCTATTCCCAATTTTGAACAAAATATCGCGCTGACCACGTGGCAGCTTTTTCGCGCAGCGCTTCGCAGCTGAGCGAATGGAAACGTCAGTTCCATGAATCCGGTCGACCAGCAGCACGATCAACACTGCATCGATAAGCGTCATCAGCGCCCCTGCTCCGAAAAATGATGCCGGCCAGTTTACCCCCTGTAAAAGGGACCGGCTATCCCGATCGACCGACTAACTCGACGCTCCCGCCTTCGGATTTTCGCGTTCGCGAAAAGGACAAAGACAGTAAAGGATAACGGCGCCAATGGAAGGGATTGCAAGGGTAAGAGGCTTATCCGAAAAGGCAAAAGGACCTCCCAGGTACAAAGCAGGTATTGCGATGATGCGCTGGTGGCTCAAACATGAAAAAGGCAACGCCGCCAGCCCCGCGCCAGCACTTGTCGCCGAAGGTTACTTCTTGCCTGAGTCATCAGAATCGCTCCTTGCCGCCGATCACCGGAAGCGGCTGCTCGAGCGCATCTGCCAATACACCGCCCTTTCCCAACCTCAGTTCGATCAGCTCTATCTCGATCCAATCCACCGCTACGCCAAGTATGTACAGCAACTACCTGCCAGCGAAAGCCATCATCATGCCTATCCGGGAGGCATGCTGGACCACGGTTTGGAGCTGATGGCCTGCAGCCTGAAACTGCGCCAGTCGTACCTGCTACCCAGCGGCGCCGCGCCCGAAGACCAGGCCGCGCAGACCGACGCCTGGAGCGCCGCCATCGCCTATGGCGCCCTGCTCCATGACATCGGCAAGATTGCCGTCGACCTGCAGGTGGAGTACCAAAATGGTGAGCTCTGGCATCCGTGGCACGGCCCCCTGAACAAGCCCTACCGCTTCCGCTACGTGACAGGGCGCGACTACCAGCTACATGCTGCGGCCGCTGGGCTGCTCTACACCCAAATACTGACACCGCGCCTGCTCGACTGGCTCAGCGGTTACCCAACTCTATGGGGCAACCTGCTGTCGTTGCTGGCCAACCACTATGAATACGCCGCGACGCTGGGGGAACTGGTGCTGCAAGCTGACCGGGTATCTACCGCGCAGAACATCGGAGCCAATCCCACCAAGGCACTACAGGCGCCCACTCGGTCGCTTCAGCATCACCTGCTGACTGGCTTACGCCATCTGGTCAAGAACGAGTTCAAACTCAACCAGCCCGGGGCTGCTGGCTGGCTCACCGAAAATCATCTGTGGCTAGTCAGCAAGACCGCAACCGACAAACTTCGCGCTTACCTCCTGGCCCAGGCCGTAAGTGGCATCCCCTCCTCCAACATTGCCATGTTCGATGAACTGCAATCCCACGGGTTGGTAGACACCACGCCAGAAGGCAAAGCGGTATGGAGCGCAACCGTGTCAGATGAAAGATGGCAGCATCGCTTCACATTCTTGCGTCTCCAACCGAGCCTGATCTGGGCCGATGAAAGCCGGCCCCGATGCTTTGAAGGGACAGTTGAGCTCGTTGCTGACAATACCGTGCCGAGCGGTGAAGCTATCGAGTCGGCCCTGGATCAGCCACAAGCAACTTCGGCCCAGGAAACGCCAGAGCCCTTACCTCCGAACCATGACTTCGACTATCTCGATGACTTGATGGATATGTTGCAAGAGACGGTTGAGCACGAGGATGAGTCGAGCGCTCAAGGACTGAAATCCTCAACTGCGTCACCCCGCGAGGCACCAGGGCTGGCCTTTGTCGACTGGCTACGCGAGGGGATTCAAAGCCATCGCCTGCTCGTCAACGACTGTAAGGCAAAGATTCACACAGTCGACGGCACGTTCTACCTGGTCACACCCGGCATTTTCCAGCGCTACGCTTCGGAGCACCCTGAGCTATCTGCAGGTGACGACAAGACCGATGCATGGCGGCGCACTCAACGTCACTTTGAGCACTTAGGCGTACATCTCAAACGACCAAACGGGCAGAACATATGGACTTGCACAGTGCAGGGCCCCCGCCGGAGGGCTTCCCTCAATGGCTACATGTTGCAAAATGCTGAAACTCTTCTGAGCCCTGTCCCTACTGACAATCCTTTCCTCAATCTTACTTCTTAGCATCGCAAGGGCAGCCCCATGCGCGCGTGGAGTGCCAGCGAAATAGTTCGCTGCCCCGAAAACGACCGTGTCGTTTTTTGGAAAACGGCGAGTGGTTAGGGACTTCATCTTCCAGGCTTAACCGGCAGAACCAGCGATACGCCAGGCTCAAATGGGCCTCTTCGCACGACCGACGCTCTGAGCGAATGCCGTAGCAATAGCCCACGATTAGCATGCGGATCATCAGCTCAGGATCAATCGACGGACGCCCAATCGGGCTGTAAAAATCGGCGAAGGAATGGCGCAAGTCGCTCAGATCGAGACACCGATCAATGCTGCGCAGAAGGTGATTGGCGGGGATGTGCTCTTCAAGGTTGAACGAGTAAAACAGCCGTTCCTGCCCACTCGATAACTGTCCCATCATGCTGCGTGCTTCCCTGCTGGCCAATGTAGAGATTTTGCCGCTAGCCAGACAGGGGAGCTACTTTTTCAACAGAATCGGTCGATTGCAGTCCTTCGCGACAGGCAAAAAACGGCCCAGAGTGTGTAAAAACGCCTCCGCGAACCCTTGCTATGATTTCTGAGGATTTCATCGCAGGGATCGCCCATGAAGCGCTTTAGGCGGATCCGCCCGCAACGTCTTACGGTCAGCGGCGTTTTGCAGATGACAATCCTTACACACGGCTTGTAGCGTCGCGCTCTGATGCGCCTGTAGCGTGTAGGCGAGAGCGGAGTTGTCTACAGGTAATGTGAAAGGTTGGTCGCTCCACCAATCGAAACCACGAAATGCGTTGCGAAACTCAGACGTCGTCATAAACTGCATCGCCTGACGGGCTATCGATTGGAATTCGGGATTCACATGATCCACTTCGGTAGAGGGAAGAACGCCACAACGCTCACAGATCGGAAATGCAAGCCTTCGAGCGGATAAAAAGGGCGCTGATGCCAGGCGCAGTGCAGATTGAATCCAGTCGTTTTGATCCCTTGGATCTAAGCACTGAGACCAAGACACCTTATGCCATCTACTTGGATCAAACAGACCATAAAAGTCATAGCCGCCACCAGGTCGATACAGCATGCGGAATTGGCTCGGCCGCAGATCGTGGACAGAGCAGTAGTAGTGTTTTTCGGCGATAAGGTCTGAGATCAAGTCGTCTTGAAAGACCTCCTCAAGCTCCCGCTCTTTCAGTCGTAACCGGATACAGGCTCGTAACTGAGCCTTGGTCATCCCTGCAAAAAAAGCTGCGCCTCGTGGCATGCTCTTGTCTCCTTACCATGATGGCCCACTGTACTTTGACGCACTTGTGACGGCTTAGTAAAGACCGTTTCCGGTTAGCTGCTTGCGGTCTCGATATGTCGGGCGGTAGCGGAAACGCAAGTGTGTTGGCGCGGTCGAGCCAGAGCCAGTATTGTGACGCCCATCTCATTGTCATTTTTTGGATTGCTCTCGATACCGATTTCACGGGGTTTCGAGCAGCGAAGTCCAGTGTTCGTTTTTAGGGGAATCTAATGGAAGCTCTGGGGCAGCAACTTCGGCCGGTCGCCACGCGGATCAGTCAGTACTTCCGCGACTTTTTAGACTCGGATTTCAAGCGTCAACAAGCTCCGCGCCGCCGAATCGTGCTGACCACCGACACCGGATTCAGATCGGGGATGCGTACCTCGCCCTACCCCTCCTTGGATCGCGACCTATGGAATCTATTGGGGCGTCCATCTAGCGAGGACCTGTCACTGACGATCGACCCACGGCGTTATACGCGTCCGATCAGTGATGTGCTTCGCAAAGTGATCCACGAGCAAGTAAACGCCATCCCTGCTTCATCCCTACAAACTGTACATACTTCGGTGGAGGAACTAGCCGCAGAGTCCTACGCAAAAGCGATAGAAGACCCGGAGTTGTGGGTGGAGTCAGTCCAAAACCACTTGGGCAGCAAAGTCGCCGAGCACATCATCAAGCCCCTGATTGCTCACCTGGATGGTCCACTGCGCAATCAGGCGTACTGGGTAATGGACTCATTATTCGCCGCGGAGAAGGACCTCGTTGATCGTGTCTGCGGTGACCTATCCCGAGTCCTCCCAGAGCTGCTGGCCAAGCTGCTCGCCACCCAGGACTCAGCCCCGCTCAAGGAGGCGATCCCACAGTTCCTGACTCTTGAAGGAACTCGTCAGGCGCTGATGGTGTTCTTTGAAGGGTTTGTGGCGGCTGACGCCTACCACGAATTCCGCGATCTTGAGACCTATGTTGCCACCAGCGACGGGATGCAGCTCTACCTATACATCGGTGCAGTGAAGTACGGTGGAAACCAATACCCACTCTTCTTTCTTCCCATTGAGGTACAGAGGGAGGAAAAGGGGGCCGGCTTTAAGTTAAAGCTGCTTAACCAGCTTTATACCAACCGCAAGGCTATCGACTTTATTCTGCAGGAGCTGGCTGCTGGGCTTGAACGCGCATGGGTTTCTCCGATCCCCGAACGAATCCATTACATCAAACCCGAGCAGTCCATATACGAAGAGGCCCGCGTCCTGTTCCAGCGCGTAGCCAATGCCTTGGACCTCGGTGGCAAGATCAGCCTCTCCTCCTCTGCTACCGATACCTCGACAATTGCGGTTGGGCTGTCCAGCTCTCTGTCCCTGGCTGCGTATGAACGTTCGGACGAGGCATTGCTCAACGACTACGAAGAGATCCTCGAAGCACTTAAGCATGGCGGATCGGCCGTGGTTGAACTGTTCGAGGGCATCGTTGGTGGTGTACTGCGCGAGAACCCCAAGTCCATCGCTGCTGCTGTGGAGACCACCTGGGATGCGCTTCCGATGGTGGATCGAATGGTCTTCGACTCACCGATCCCCCTGAACGAAGAGCAACGCAAAGTATTGATTGCCGTGCGACAGCCTGAAGGAAAGATCGTTGTTGTCTCCGGCCCTCCAGGTACCGGCAAGAGCCATACGATCACAGCAATCGCCGCCGATTGCGCCTTTAATCAGCGCTCCTGTCTGGTGTTATCGGATAAGACCGAAGCGCTGGATGTGGTCTACGACAAACTGTCGGAAGCCATGTCACGCGTACGCCACGATCGTGATTTCCCGAATCCGATACTGCGGCTCGGCCAGCAAGCCCATAACTTCCGCAAACTGACCTCGAATCAGGCTGTGACCCAGATCGGGGCCTACGCCAAGGCAATGAAGGCGAATCAGCCCCGGCTCGAAGAGGAGCGAAAAAGTCGGTCGGAGAACCTGAAGGAACAGATCAAGCTGACTGTGGCGACATTAGGCGCCATCGAAATGACCAGCGTACAAGCAATGCTCAAAGACGAAACCGAGCTCGCTGAGCTTGCCCCGTCAGTACTGGAAGTGTTGAAACGCGCAAGTGGAGCCGGTCTGATTTCAGAGCTCGAGAGCATCACCGAGCACCTAACGGGGGTGGAACAGTATCTTCTTGAGGTCTTCTCGGAGGGAGACTTTAACCCACAAAGCCTTTGGAACAGAACGCGAAGGGATGCATTACTGGCAGCCTTCACTCAGGAACATTCTGACGCCCCATGGGATCTGTTCGAGTCGATGTCGTCCTCCCAACTGCGCACGCTTGGCGGACTTCTAGTCAGCTATGGTCAACTGAAGATGCCTCTGTTCGGTTACCTGTTCCGTGGCGCACAGGTGCGCGAAGTTGAACGTCAGCTTAATGCCCTACCCGTCAGCAGCCCCTTGCAGCTCAAGCAACGGCAAGCAATGTTATCCAACCTCGTTGAGGCGGCAAATAAGCTCCGATTGAAGCTTCAGAGCGAAGATCTAGAAGACGAATTCGAGGGTTGTTATCGGCTGCTTACCCGAGGAAAAACGCCAAAACTCAACGCAGGCAATGCGGCAAAAGCCATGGCCATTCTGCGTCGTGTCGATACCAAAATAGTGGATGTACTGCTTGAGCAACCAAAGGATGATGCCCGTCTCTGGCCCCTGTCCGTTCGGTTCCTGCACGGCTGGCTGCGCACTCGGGAGGCCTTCGCATCGGCGCCCCAGTATGATTATGCCGGCACCAAGACCCAGCTCGAGCGCCTCAACACCTCGGTCATGAACGCACACGTAGACACTCGCCTACTGAGTTTCATGGAGAATTACCGCTCAGACGCACGGGCGCTAGCTGGCGTAATCGCTAACCGACAAAAATTTCCAGAAGACAAGTTCACGCACGTACGCGAGAGCTTCCCGGTCATCATCGCCAGTATTCGCGAGTTTGGTGAATACATGCCATTGGCCCCTGACATGTTCGACGTGGTGGTCATCGACGAGGCCTCACAGGTCTCAGTCGCCCAAGCATTACCGGCGCTACTACGCGCGAAGAAGGTCGTCGTGCTGGGCGATGACAAACAATTTTCAAACGTGAAATCGGCGAATGCCAGCATTGAGCAGAATGATAAGTACCGCAATGAGCTGAAAAACTATTTCACGACCCACGTCAGCGGCGCAGCCGACGCCCTACAGCGGCTGTCCATGTTCGACGTTAAACGTTCCATTCTGGAATTCTGCAATCACGCGGCCTCATACTCAGTCATGCTGCGCAAGCACTTCCGCTCTTACCAGGAGCTAATCGGATACTCCTCGGGCACGTTTTATGGGCACCAATTGCAGGCCATCAAAATCCGCGGCATCCCGGTCGACGAAGTCATCCGATTCGACATAGTCGATACGACAGACAAGAGAGTGACACGAGGTACCAATGAAGCGGAGGCGGAGTTCATTCTTGACCGCCTTCTTGAGCTGATCGAGGAGGAATCGCCACCGACCGTAGGCATTATCTCGCCCTTTCGTGAACAGCAGACCCTACTGTCGAAGAAGCTGTTTAATCACCCCCGCGGGGCAGACTTCGAACGTCTGTTGCGGTTGAAGGTTATGACCTTCGACAGCTGCCAGGGAGAGGAACGGCACATCATTTTCTACTCGATGGTAGCGACGGCTGATGAGGATGCGCTCAACTATATCTTCCCGGTTGAACTGAGTGACGCAGAACAGGCAGTGGAGCAAAAACTCAAGGTACAGCGTCTTAACGTCGGCTTTAGCCGCGCTCAGGAAATGATTTGGTTTGTTCACTCCAAGCCACTCAATGAGTTTCGCGGCGCCATCGGACAAGCGCTTAACCACTATGCGAACATTCTTGAGAACGCCAATAGAATACCTTCTGCCGAACACACCGATCAGTCCAGCCCTATGGAAGCCAAGGTTCTGGAGTGGTTTCGCCAGACCAAGTTCTATCAGTCCAATATCGACGCCATCGATGTCTTTGCTCAGTTCGAGATCGGAACTTATCTCAAGCAACTTGACCCGACCTACGAGCATCCAAAATGGCGCGTTGACTTTCTGGTGACGTACCAGTCGAGCAAGGGCCCCATCCAGATCGTGATCGAGTACGACGGCTTCGATTACCATTTTGCCAAGGGCAAACACGTTCACGTGGGCAATCACGAACGCTACCTGAATGAGGCCGACGTGGAACGCCAGCTAACGCTGGAGAGCTACGGTTATCGGTTCCTACGCATCAATCGTTTCAACTTGGGTGACGACCCTGTCGCTACTATTTCAGATCGTCTTTACCAGTTAGTGGAAATTGCCGTGGGTGAGCAGATTTCAGAAGCGGTCAACCATATTCAGTCTCAGGCTCAAGGCCTGGCAAACAAAGAGCTCAAACCGTGCTCGAAATGCGGCCAAATTAGGGAAAAGACGGATTATTACGATCCGGCACTAGGCGGCGGTGCTGGCGGTTTCGGCCGCGTGTGCATGATCTGCAAGGGCAGCAAGGCCAGTTCCCAGACTGGGAAAACAACACAAACCGGTTTTCGCAAAAGCCGTCGCTGGGGATAACGTCTACAGGGCGGCCACAAACGGCTGCCCTGCATTTACGTTGATCGCTGGATGTTCCTTCTGATCGATAGAAATAGGTCGATTGCAACCCTTCTCAGCAGGCAGCAATCGGCCGATTCTGTTGAGAAAGTCGGTCTTGGTTTCTATGGCCAAAAAGTAAGCGTTTGAGATTGAAATATTGAATTGTCGCGAAGACATTCGGACTCGGATTTCACATAGCAGCGTACTAAAAAGGTGCGTTCACCGATCAGTCTCTGGCAATTTGAGAAAACCGACTTTTTCAACAGAAACGTGTCTGAGACCACCGATATCGTTAGCGCAGTTGGTAGTGCAATCTCGGCACTTGCGGCCTGCGTAGCTGCGGCCGGCGTCTGGTACGCACGACACTAGCTAAAGACCAGTCGTGAGATCGCGCAGCTGCAATTCGAAGACGCCTTGGGGAAGGAATATCGCGAATTGGCCGGTGAACTGTCGAAGAAAGCTTTAATGGGCGAGTGCTTAAACGACGACGAATATGAAGAGGCCTTCGACGAACTGTATCGATATGTTGATCTGATCAACGAGCAAGTTTCGCTCCGAGCACGTGGACGCATTGTTTCGGATGTATGGCAAAGTTGGTTGGAGGAAATTGAAGCGAACTTGAATCTACCGGTATTCGCGCAGGCGTGGACCGAGATCAAGAGTAGATCCAAGGGTTTGGAGGAGCTTCGCCGCCTTGAGCGAGAAAAGTTAAAGAGCGACCCAAAGTATTGGCGGTAAGCTCTGAACCGGGCATTTGAGTTACATCGGTACGACCGCCAGGCCGCTACAACATCTCGCCGTCATACCACGCGCCTACTCCGCCTTCCCCCGCACAATCCTTCTCGCCTTCATAACCCGCCAGCTAATTTGTGCCGTTCAATGGAGAACCCTGCGACTCTCTCCAGTCCTGATCCGATCAAGCGCCCGGTTTAACGCGTCCAAGGCATCGAGGAGAGCTTTCGCCTCGGCTTCCCGGCCATCCCCCCATAGGCGTTCAGCCATTTTGTTCAGAGCTTGGATAGAACGCTCAATTTCAGCAGCAGTCACTGCTGCTTTACTGTCCGTCAGCTTCTTCTTCATTGAGTAACCGTTTGCAGGGCATTGCTTGTATTTCAGGATCTAGCGCGAATACGCCCGCCAGAACGCATGGCTATTCAGCCTTCCGGACAATCCTTCCCGCCTTCACCTCATCTGTGTAAGCAGTCAGCCGATCAGCTTGCTCATGCAGCTTTTCGATCGTCTCCATTGCCTCCAGAAGCTCTGTATCCCCGCGCTGTTTTGCAAGCCTGAACATTTCCAGGGCAGCTTCTTCGAGGGAATATGCAGCGGCTTTCAAGTCGCGGCGTAACTCTTGATTGGGTTTGTTAAGTGCCATGACAACCTCCTGCCAATCCCTTCCGCGATCATTGGCAGTGGTCAGCCTTCGCCGGCGGGACTACCTGGCCTGCACCGATTTCTTTAATCCAGCCATCTAACCGATTCTCACCTTGCTGGAAGATTGTGATCATCCTTCGAAGCGCCTCAGCGTCTGGTCCATTACCTGCGTGGCTTAGCCGCTCGGCAATCCGAACTAACTCCACGGCCGACCACTTCAGATCAGAGGCGACACCCTGCAGATCGCGCTTCAGGTCCTGCACTGGTTTGTTGAGCCCCATCATCACCCCTTACAAGTCCCCACAACACTAATCCGATATTCAGCTGCGAAATTGCACTCTACTTGATCACCCGCTTGCATTCGACCTGACCAGTCATTTGCATTCGTTCTGACCACCGATTGCATCGGATTTGACCAGCACGCTTTGTAACCATGATCGGCAGAGAACGGCCAGAAGCGGTCAGTAGCTCAAAACACTTAAAAACCACTGGTTGCTAAAGTAATCAGGATCCGAAAATAGCTCACTCGGTCGAAGGTACGGATGCTTTGCTGCCCAAGCGGATTAGTTCATTGGAGAAACACAGGCCGACGATGATCAGTGCCGCTCCCGCGTACAGGCTTTCGCGCGGTACTTCATTGAGCGCCACAAACGCCAGCAGGGCGGCGAACAGCGGCTCGGTCAGTTCCAGCGCCTGCACTTGGGATGGCTTGAGATACTCGATGGCCTTGGTGGTGCAGAAGAAGCCCAGGATTGTCGGCAGCGCGGCCAGCGCCAGCAGCGCGGCGATCGCCAGCGGCGACAGCTCGCCGATCACGAAATCATCGGCCGCGGCCGGCATCAGCAGGTACAGGCTGCCAAAGAACAACAATTGTCGGGTGAAGTGCAGTCCCCCCGACACGCCCATCCGCTTCATGGCAACCGAAAACGCCCCATAGCCGCAGCCGGCCATGGAGGCTAGCGCAGCACCTTGCAGGGTAAAGCCCTGCTGCAGGTCGGCGCCGAAGATCACCGCGATCCCGGCGATAGCCAGTGCGGCGCCCACGGTCGCGTTCGCGGTGATGGCATCTTTGAGAAAAATGCGCCCCAGAATGATCGAGGAAATTGAGGCACTGGCCATCAGCACCACCACCACACCTGCCGCAGCGTAGTGTCGATAGGCGGACGTTTCGAAATGGAACAGCACAAAGATGCCAAGGAATGCGCAGATAGCCGCCTGAGTCCATTTGGTCGACGCCGCCGGGCGCTTGAGGACAAATAATAAGATCGAGAGCAGCACGCATCCCAGTACGGTCTTGATGACAGCGACACTGCTAGCGGTGAAACCATTACTCATGAGTACTTTGCTGAGTACACCGATCGTAGCGTTCAGTGCCGCAGCGGAGAGTGCAAATATGACGCCTTTGCTGAAAGTAGATTGCATTGATGACGATCCCTGTCGCTGAATTGTCGTTCGATAGAATGCCGCCCTACATCGACGGCGCAAAGTTTGAGGATACGAAGATCCCATCGACCCCAGTATTTATTGTGGCATAAGCTGGATCGTCCAGTAGGATGCCATTCGCCTTCTTGTCGCCGCCAAGGGAGAAGTCAGAGGGCCTGGCCCTTGGCTATGCAATTTGAGTTGACGAACATTGCAGTGTGCTGCAAAGACTGACGTATATCCGGTTTGGATATTCCATGCATATTGGCAAATTGCTCGACCGCCGCTGTATCAAAACGAGTGGTCTGGATAAAGTCCAAGGCTTCGGGTTTTGTATTCAAAAACCGCGCGACGGGAGGAATACTCAGTAGCAACTTCAACAATCGGAGTGAAATGTAATGCTTGGGAGACTTTAAGCCCAAAGGTTGTGCCACCTGTACCAGGAGTTCTCGCAAGTTCGGTGTTTGGTCATCAAGCGCCAGCAGTTCCTGGCCCACCATGGCAGGATCAAAAGCACAAACCGCCACCAGCTCAACCAGGTAATCCACGGTGACCAGTGGCAGCCAGTGCTCGGCGGTACCGGGCACTGCAGTCAGCTTTCTCTGCACAAGGTTTCGTATCAGCTCCACCAGCGGCTGACCGTCAAGGATATGCCCAGTGCGGCTGTGGCCACAAACCGTCGCGGGGTGGACAACGGTAATCTCCCCGCCCTTGGTGGACATGACCTCCAGGGTCGCAAAATGCGCCTCCAGCTTGCTCCCCTCGTAACCACCGACATGTCGGTAGACGGCAGGCCAATTCGTCAGCTCCGGATAACGAGGATCAATTCCGATGCGTTGCAGATGTTCATGATTTTTCAGCATGTAGCCGCCGATCATCACTAGCCGGCTTTTTTGCTCAGCCGCCAACAGCGCCACGCGCTTTGCCCCTTCCACATTTACCGCACGAGAATGCTCCACTGAAAGCCCCCATGCGAAGTGGGCGCCCAGGTGGAATACGACGCTGGCGTGCCTTAGTACTTCTCGGTCAGCAAGACTCAGCCCGAGGTTGTCCCGTTCCAGATCGCCAGCTACGGCAAATACCCGGGTTGCACACCCTCCCAAATTGTCGACTTGCTCACGCAGTGCAGCTAGTCGCTCCGGGCGACGCATCAACACCCGAATGGTGTGACCTTTTGCACTCAGGTTCGCCACCAAATGTTGACCGATGAAACCGGTACCCCCCGTGACAAAGCACTCCACGCTCATTTCCCTGTTCCTTGTTTAAGGTGAGGAACCAAGCGTAAACTATCAACCCAACTCTATGGTCAAGCGGTGTTTTCATGAAAATCGGCGAACTCGAGGCCCGCAGCGGTGCCAGCCGCCATACGCTACGTTACTACGAGCAAATCGGCCTGATCTCACCACAGCGGCGAACTAACAACTATCGCGATTACACAGCGCAAACTCTGCAGGATCTGGACTTTATCCAGCGCGCGCAAAGCATGGGGTTTTCCCTGGGGGAAATAGGCGAGATTCTGGATGCGCAACGGAACAAGCTGATCGATTGTGCTGACGGCGCCAAGCTAATTGAAAAGAAGATGGCGGAAATCAAACAGAAAATCGCCAACCTCCAAAGTATTTATCGGTATCTGGATGAAGAGCGTGCAAACCTCGAAGCCAGTGCTGCCAAACAACTTGAGCTTCAGCAGTTGAACAACTCTTCCAACTGAACGGTCAGCATCTAGAGAGCGGAAGCTGCAGCCTGCTTCAAGTTTCAAGTTTCAAGTTTCAAGTCCCCTTATGCATTTTCTAAAGCCTTCTGGCCAGGCCCTGGACAGCAAACGTCCGCCCAACAGACCTTGCGTGGTTAAACGGGCGCCCATCTATGCGGCAGCAACTCGGTAATCTGTATCCGTCCGGCGGTGTCCTCTAGCCCGCCCTGAAAAGCTATGGTATCCGTCCTTTGGGCGAGTCGGCGAAACAGAGTGACTCGTCTTCTCACCTGCTACACCGGAGCACGCTAAACCTAGGTCAGATTCAACCCGCCGTCTGAGAGGAGTATCTCGCCGGTTAAGTAGTCCGACTCGACCAGCATTACAACAGCTTTTGCGATGTCGTCTGGGCTAGCGGCCCTGCGCATAGGTGCACGAGTTCGCCACAACTCTTGAGCACCTGTCCACTCTGCGGTCAGAGGCGTGTCGACCAAGCCAGGCGCCACAGCGTTTACGCGAATTTCTGGCCCCAGCGATACCGCGAGCAAGCGGGTCATGTGATTAAGCGCAGCTTTGCTTACCGCATAGGGAATCGATGCACCCTTAGGACGGATACCGGCATGCGAACTGATGTTTACGACGCAACCTGCTCGACGGTCACGGGCGGCATCGCGTAATGCCGACTCGGCCAATGCGACTAGGTGGAACGGCGCCACGACATTAACCTCGTTAAGTTCGTGCCACACCGTCGAGTTGGCCGAGGCAAGGTCGCAGTGCGGAATGACTCTGCTAATACCGGCGTTATTGACCAATACGTCGAGCTGCCCCCACGCGGCGATCGCCTCGTTAATAAGCCTGACCCTGTCAGCTTCGAAAGCAAGATCAGCTTGCACGTAAATAGCCTGCTTCATTTCGGCAACCATTGCGCGTCCCGCATCCGCAGAATTTCGCGAATGGAGCACCACCGCATAGCCTGCACGGCTTAGTACACGTGCAATGGCTGCGCCGATACCGGAAGTGGATCCTGTAACCAACGCGACGCGTAATACGTTATCGATTGTCGGATTGGGTTTCATATGGATATCTCGAATTGGTTGCTAAAAAGCCATCACCGTAGCACCAAGCGGGCAACGTCGGCGTCTGGCGGTCACGATAGGCAGGTATCCATTTTCAAATCAGGTTGGCGCTTATTCTGCGGCGCAAAGCTACGCTTTTCATTGAGACGTCCGGCTGTACGTATTCTTGGACGACTTGGGCTTTAAAAGGTTTGGGGCAAGAAGTTCTCTGACGCATGGAAATCCTGGCGATAATGGCGAAGGTGTCCACGTACTTTTAAGTGAAAAACACCGCCTTTGTCACAGCTATCGGCTAGGTTTATGCGTCCGACACCACGCCTTGCGTGATGAAACCGGTTGCCACTTATGCGGCAACAATTGATCGACTTCACTCACCCGCTGCGTCGGCAGGCGCGTGAGCACGCCCTTTAAATACGCATACGGTTCATGGATGTTAAGCCGTGCCGACTGGTTCAAACTGATAATCGCAGCCGCACCTTTGCCGCTACGTAAGGAGCCCGGGAATAGCCAGTTTGAAAGCCCAAAAAGCCCATGGCCGGATTTGATTTCCCCATCAGTGAATTGCTCCGGATTTGCTAGACACATAATGTCTGCTTTGGGTTGATTCTGTTGAAAAAGTCGGATTTTCAGCTGGCCTGAACTAAGGCACGACCACCATCGGAGAACCTACTCACCACATCGAGTGGTTTCTCGGCTCTTCGTTGACCTTTGCTGCTCTGTTATTGGGTTAATTTGAGGTTTTTTGCTTCGTGCAGGCGCACCTATCCCGTGGCAGGTGGCCCTTGAGATGTAAATTTGGCCAGCCGTCGCAGGTTCTGCACCGCAGCGGCCAGCGTGAATTCATCAGTCGCGCCACTCATGCCACGTAGTCGCAGGCGATCCAATTTCAGGATGCGCTTGAGGTGGGCAAACAACATTTCGACCTTCTTACGTTCGTGGCGAGAGCGCACGTACCCAGGTGTCGCTGCGATTCGCCGAGCCACATCGCGCGCGGCTTCATGGACGCTGCGGGCGATCTTGCGGCACGCAGTGTTCGGGCAGCACTTGGCTTTCATCAGACAGGCAACGCAGTCGGTCTGCCGGGATCGGAAGATAATGGTGTTGGCTTTGGTGACGTGTGAACGCTCATTTTTGAAGGCTCGCCATTCGCTGCGCAATGGGTTTCCGGCCGGGCAGCGGTATTCCTCAGCCTCTTCATTCCAGTGGAAATCGTTGCTCGAAAAACTGTTGTTCTTGCGCTCGGTTTTGTCCCACACCGGCACATGCGGCTCGATGTCTTTTTCCTCCACCATCCAGGCCAGCATCGGCGCGGTGCCGTAAGCGGTGTCGCCAATAAGGCGCTCCGGCTTGATGTCGAACTGCGCTTCGACCCGTTCGATCATCGTCTTGGTGCTCTCGACTTCTGCGGTTCGATGAGCCGGTGTGGGTTCCACGTCCATGATCACGCCGTGCTCGGTATCGATCAGATAATTCGTGGAATAAGCGTAGAACGCTGGGCCACCTGGAGCTGCGGTCCAGCGGGCTTGAGGATCAGTCAGCGATAGGCGCTTCGGTAGCGTTTCGGCCAGAGCCTCTTCATCGAGTGCCTCAAGATACTCACGCACGGCGCGGGTGCTCAGGGCCGGATCGTTCCAGTTGACCGGTTCATCACCCGGTACACCGCGCTGCCGGCTGGCATCCGCTTTGATGATGCTGGCGTCCACGGCAAAGCCTTCGCCCTTGACCAGGCCGGCGTCCATGCAACGACGCAGCACTTCGTTGAACAGCCAGCGAAACAAATCGCTGTCCCGAAAACGGCCGTGCCTATTTTTGGAAAAGGTCGAGTGATTGGGGACTTCATCTTCAAGGCTTAACCGGCAGAACCAGCGATACGCCAGGTTCAAATGGGCTTCTTCGCACAGCCGACGCTCTGAGCGAATGCCGTAGCAATAGCCCACGATCAGCATGCGGATCATCAACTCAGGGTCAATCGACGGACGCCCAATTGGGCTGTAAAAATCGGCGAGGTAATGGCGCAAGTCGCTCAGATCGAGACACCGATCAATGCTACGCAGAAGGTGATTGGCGGGGATGTGGTCTTCAAGGTTGAACGAGTAAAACAGCCGTTCCTGCCCACTCGATAACTGTCCCATCATGCTGCGTGCTTCCCTGCTGGCCAATGCAGAGATTTTGCCGCAGGCCAGACAGGGGAGCTACTTTTTCAACAGAATCGGCCGATTTCTGCCTGTCGCCACAGTCAACTTTAGGTCGTCCTCTACCGGTCAAAAATTAGGAGCGTGAGCAAGCGCAATTCAGGTGAATGTTGAATGCAAACAGCTAGATAGAACTAGGTAATTAGCCACCAGTCTCAGCCAGCGTGAGATGAGCTAGGCTTCCGGCAACATTTCTCAAGGATGACCGTCATGCTAGATAGCTCAGACTGCAAGATCGCGACGGCTGACGCTCTGACATTGCTACTCCACAATCAACACGCCCTAGGTGCAGCAATAGAAGAAATAACCAAGTGGCTTTTAGAAAATGGGGTTGGCAGTGTTGCCGCTAATGCGATATCGGCCATGGAAACGCTGGACACAAATGCTCAAGCCATCACAGATTCCATAATGAGGATACGCCAGTCTTAGGATCACTCAGTGCAGTCTAAGGCTGCCCTCTGATCTGAATCGGTCCCTGATTTTATAGGCACATTTGACCGATAGTGGAACGAGTAGCGACGGCCTAGCACGACCGTCACAATGAATGGTCAGACTTCCGTCTGCTCCGCCATTTCCAAGGCATCATCGACCTCGACTCCCAGGTACCTAACAGTGCTTTCAAGCTTCGTATGACCTAGTAAGAGTTGGACGGACCTCAGGTTCTTTGCCCTGCGATAGATCAAAGAAGCCTTGGTTCTCCGAAGCGTGTGAGTACCGTACATGGTTGGATCAAGGCCAATGGCTGCCACCCAATCTTTGACTATTCGAGCGTATTGTCTGGTGGAAAGATGGTCTGAGGCGTGCAACCAGCTCGGGCACAAGAAATCCTCGCCGCGAAGGCACTTTTGAGCAGGAAATCAGCGCAGGGGCAATCGTGCCGTTCCCCGCCTATGACCCTGCCCTGCGTACCCGTTATGCCTTCAGCCACCTGAAAGAGCGCTCACTGCCACCCGCGGTAGAGATTTAGAGCCAGTCTCTTACGGGCTCTGCTTGGAGATATGTGGCGGATACGTGGAGGTTCATACCCGAAGAGGAAAACGTTCCTCCCTATTAACGATGCAATCGTGCACGCCTCGCACCCGATGCTCTTGAACACCCCGCGTTGGAGCACTCTACGTTAATTCCCCTCCCTCTCGACCAGCGGATAATCGAAATCCTCAGTGGGGCAAAAAGTGGGGCAAAAATCAGCTCCGCGCAAAAACAATAAATCATAAAAAAATCCAGTCACCGCTAAGTGACTGGATTTCTTTAAGAATAAATGGTCGGGACGGAGTGATTCGAACACTCGACCCCTAGCACCCCATTTAAGAGGGTAGAGAAATATTTAAATTTTTCTGCCGGCTGTGGTTGGCTTGTAAATAAAAAACCCGACACGAAGGCCGGGTTACCCACCCTCTCCGAGACGCAGCCCCCAAATGAGAGGGATGGAGAGCTGACAAGAGAGTGTGGGGGCGAGATATTGCCAAATGGTGCTCTCCTGCGCAATAAAAAATCCGACTCAAGGGCAGCATATCGTGATCATTAGCCCGTAGAAATCAGATGCTGACCGTCATTTTTCGAGTTTCTCCCGATGCCTCAGGTGGCATGTGAAGTCCAGCCCTCCAGTGGCAACTCGAAGAACAACAAACGCCCATCAGAAGCAATCAACTGTAACGGTAACATCCTTTGCCACCGCTCGAAGTTAACACCTCAGCTTGAGCCCAGGGCACTGCACACGAACCGCGTGGTCACGTCGAAATTATCCGGAGTGAGGACATCAATTGGCGAACGACCTTTTAATCGCCACCCCCAACGAAGCATTACCGGTACGCCTACTTCATTGCGCCACGTTTTACTTTTAACCGAGCGACATTCTCGTCGGCCTGATTCGCAAACTCGTGAGGGGTGACATGCTCCTGAAGATTGGCCTCAAGGTACCGGCTCCACCAGTTCATGATCAGCCTGCGCTCTTCAATGAACTCTGCCTTGTGAATGTAAGCGGCACGAACGCTGTTGCGCTCTCGATGGCTCATCTGCCTTTCAATAGCCGTCTCAGACCACAGCCCTGACTCGATCAGTGCGCTACAGGCCATTGAGCGGAATCCGTGACCACAAATCTCTGTCTTCGTGTCGTACCCCATGGTGCGCAACGCTTTGTTCACGGTGTTTTCTGACATCGGCTTCCAGGCCCTAGCATCACCGGCAAATACCAGGTCGAATGTGCCAGTGAGGGTATGGATCTTTTCAAGCACGGCCACAACTTGCGGCGATAAAGGCACAAGATGGACATCACCCGCCATTTTCGTCCCCCGCGTTGAATGGCGTACGTCCTCCAGCTCCGGCCGAGTATCCGGGATCTCCCATACGCCACGCTTGAGGTCGAACTCACACCAGCGAGCGAAACGTAATTCACTCGAGCGAACAAACACGTGAAGCGACAGAATGAGCGTTAGCCGGGTCAGCTCTCGGCCCTTGTAGGCATTGATTCGTGCCAGTAATTCAGGCAGGCGTGACAGGGGCAATGCAGGCCGATGGGAGACTCGCGGCGCTTTGATCAAGCCCTGAAGATCGTACGCAGGGTTTATCGGAATAAGACGAAGGCGTTTTGCCTCACGCATAATACTTTGCAGGTATCTTTGTACCCTTAAGGCGACGTCAATCGTTCCTCGCTTTCTGATCGCCTCCAAAGGTTGCATCAGATCATAAGTATCGAGATCAGCAATCGCGCGGGCACCGATAAACGGGAAAACACAGTTATTCAGACGGTTCAACACATTCTTGGAATGGTCGGGTGTCCATCTGGCCGACATGTTCTTGTGCCAGTCCAACGCAACGCTTTCAAAGGTACGGCCGTTGCCAGCAGCTTCCGTTTTGGCTTTACGCTTGCTCTCAACAGGATCAATGCCGTCTGCGAGCATCCGCTTCGCATCTAAACGCTTCTGGCGCGCATCGGCAAGGCCAATCACAGGATAGCTGCCGAGGGAGGTCAACCCCTCCCGGCCGTCAGGCTTTACGTACCTGAGACGCCAGCCTTTACGGCCATGGGGTTGGATTAGGAGATAGAGACCGTCGCCGTCGAAAAGCTTGTAGGGACGGTCTGTTGGCTTGGCTAAACGGCAAGCAGCGTCGGTAAGCGGAGCAGTTGTGCGCGACATAAGGGTACTATCCTTAATCGAACCAAAGACTACCCCTAACTTTACCCTCTAAATGACTGGATTCCAGAAGAATGGACAAGAATCCGACGGAATGCTAAAACGAAAAAACCCGCCAGAAGGCAGGTTTTTCAAGGCTTCCAAAGAACTTAAAAGCGCTCAGTGGAATGCAAGATGGTGCCCGAAGCCGGAATCGAACCGGCACGCCCTTACGAGCGGGGGATTTTAAGTCCCATGCGTCTACCAGTTTCGCCATTCGGGCGGTAGCGCGGTGAAGCGTCCAGGTTTTGCCAAATAACGATCTGACAATTCTGACGCTTGTGCAGCAGAGGTGGAAATATATACATCCCGCCCCGGTGAAGCAAGTTCGCAAATACCCTTTTCAAGACTAAATCTTGCAGGCTACTGCAAATAAAAAAGCTCCGTAAATCATAGATCTACGGAGCTTGTTTATTAGTGGAGGCCGAGGTCGGAATCGAACCGGCGTAGGCGGATTTGCAATCCGCTGCATAACCATTTTGCTACTCGGCCTCAAAACATCTGCTGTCAGTAGCGCGACATCAAATGCGTACAAACTTGGAGCGGGAAACGAGACTCGAACTCGCGACCCCGACCTTGGCAAGGTCGTGCTCTACCAACTGAGCTATTCCCGCGTCTTGGTGTGGCGCATTCTATAGAATCCAGAAGCCCCGTCAACCCTTTGATTCAAAAAAGTTTTATTTCTTTTCAACGTCGGTCTTCAGATGTGGCCAGGCAGCCCGCAGGTACTGGACCATCGACCACAAAGTCAGGCCGGCCGACACCATCAGCAAGGTGTAGCCCAGCAAGACCCAGAAACTGAAATCCTTGGGATTGGCCAGCAGGATCACCAGCGCCAGCATTTGCGCGGCGGTTTTCCATTTGCCCAGGTTCGACACGGCAACGTGGGCACGAGCGCCCAGTTCGGCCATCCATTCGCGCAGTGCCGAGACGACAATCTCGCGACCGATGATCACGGCAGCTGGCAGCGTGAGCCACAGGTTTCCGTGTTCCTGGACCAACAGTACCAATGCAACCGCAACCATCAGCTTGTCGGCAACCGGATCGAGAAAAGCCCCGAACGGTGTGCTTTGTTCCAGACGGCGGGCCAGGTACCCGTCCAGCCAATCGGTGGCTGCAGCGAATGCGAAGACCGAGGCGGAAGCCAGGTAACTCCATTGGTAAGGCAGGTAGAACAGCAAAATGAAGATCGGTATGAGCAGGACGCGTAGAACGGTAATCAGATTAGGGATATTCATCGGCACAACTGGCTACGAGGTGAGGGGGCATTCTACTCGCTGTGCAGATTTGCATAAATCAACTCTGCGAGCTTTTTACTGATCCCGGGGGCTTTGGCAATTTCTTCGATGCTTGCACGAGACAGCTCCTGCAATCCACCAAAATGTTTCAACAAATCACGCCGACGTGTGGGTCCGACGCCGGCGACGCCCTCCAGTGTAGACGTCCGACGGGTTTTTCCACGCCGGGCGCGGTGCCCGGTAATGGCAAACCGGTGGGCTTCGTCGCGAATCTGCTGGATCAAATGCAACGCGGGAGAATCGCCGCGCAACGTGAACTCATGTGCAGCGTCGTTCAGGTACAGGGTTTCGAAACCGGCCTTGCGCGTCGCACCCTTTGCCACGCCCAGCAGAATCAGGTCAGGCACGGCCAATTCATCGAGCACATCGCGGGCCATGGACAACTGACCTTTACCGCCGTCCACCAGCAGGATATCCGGCAGCTTGCCCTCCCCGTCCTTCAGTTTGCTGAAGCGTCGGGTCAACGCCTGATGCATCGCTGCGTAATCATCGCCGGCCGTAACGCCCTCGATGTTGTACCGGCGGTAATCGGCCTTGATCGGGCCTTCGGGGCCGAAGACCACGCAGGACGCCACCGTCGCCTCGCCACTGGAATGACTGATGTCGTAGCACTCAAGTCGTTGAGGAGGCTCATCCAGCTTCAGCACCTCGGCCAGTGCATCGAAGCGTGCCGTAATGTGCTGACGATTCGCCAGGCGCGCACTCAGTGCCTGCTCGGCATTGGTCACCGCCAATTGCTGCCAGCGCGCCCGCGTACCCCGCACGCGATGGCTGATGGTCAGTTCACGACCGCGCAACTCGTCGATGGCGGCGATCAGTGTCGGAAAATCATCGTGGACCACATTGACGATCAGTTCACTTGGCAAGTCGCGTTCAGGACTGCTGATGAAGTACTGGCCAAGAAACGCGGCCATGACTTCAGAAACGTCTTCTTCAATACCGACTTGAGGGAAGAAGTTCTTGCTTCCCAGTACCCGCCCGCCCCGCACGCTGATCAAGTGGACGCAGGCGCCGCCCGGGTTGACGAGGGCGGCAATCACATCGACGTCCCCGGTCCCACCTTCCATGCTCTGTTGATCCTGGACCCGGCGCAGTAATGCAATCTGGTCCCGCAACTCGGCTGCTCGTTCGAATTCGAGATTGATCGCCGCTTCTTCCATCCCGGCGGACAACTCGTCAGTCAGCGCATTGCTGCGCCCTTCAAGAAACATCACCGAATGGCGCACATCTTCGGCGTACACCTGAGGTTCCACCAGCCCGACACAGGGCGCCTTGCAGCGCTTGATCTGGTATTGCAAGCATGGACGCGTGCGGTTCTTGTAATAACTGTCTTCGCATTGCCGAACGAAAAACGTCTTTTGCAGCAGGCTCAGGCTTTCGCGTATCGCGCCAGCGCTCGGGTAAGGCCCGAAATATTTGCCCTTGGCCTTTTTCGCGCCGCGATGAATGCTCAGGCGCGGAAACTCTCCGTCGGAGAGATAGACGTAGGGGTAGGATTTATCGTCGCGCAGCAGGATGTTATAGGGCGGGCGCCATTCTTTGATCAGCGTCTGCTCAAGCAGCAAGGCTTCGGTTTCGTTGGCGGTGATCGTCGTCTCGACCTGGGCGATACGCGCTACCAGTGCGGCGGTCTTGGGGGCAAGCCCGGTCTTGCGGAAGTAACTCGACAGGCGACTCTTGAGGTTTTTCGCCTTGCCGACGTAGAGCAATCGCGCTTCGCTGTCGAACATGCGGTACACGCCGGGGCGCCCGCTAACGGTCGACAGAAAGGCGCTCGGATCAAAGGTTTCGGTCATTTTCAGAGGCTGGCGTCGACCATGCCATGACGAACCGCCAACAGCGTCAACTCGACATCACTGCTGATCGAAAGCTTTTCGAAGATGCGGTAACGGTAGGTATTCACGGTTTTCGGGGACAGGCACAACTTGTCGGAAATGATTTGTACTTTCTGGCAGCCGACAATCATCAGCGCGATCTGGATTTCCCGCTCCGACAAGGCATCGAAAGGCGAATCGTTGGTGGGCTGGAAGGACTTGATCGCCAGTTGCTGGGCAATTTGCGGGCTGATGTAGCGTTGCCCGGCGAACACGAGACGGATGGCCTGGACCATTTCCGGCAAACCTGCCCCCTTGGTCAGGTACCCTGCCGCACCGGCTTGCAACAGCCGCGTAGGAAACGGGTCCTCTTCACACACGGTCACCGCGACGACTTTGATATCCGGATGACTTCGCAATAACTTGCGAGTGGCTTCAAGACCGCCGATACCCGGCATCTTGACGTCCATCAACACCACATCGGGCTTCAGCTCACGCGCTTTGAGCAGGGATTCCTCACCCGACTCGGCCTGGCCGACTACTTGCAGGCCATCGATGTCAGCCAGCATTCGTGTAATGCCTGTACGAACGAGATCATGGTCATCGACTACTAGCACCCTAATCAAGCAGACACCTCGCGATATGGTCTTATTGGTTATCAGACACCTTAGCAAAAAGCATCTGGCAGACCTAGCGGAAAGCGTCAGATTAAAAGTTTCAATTCATCTTGAAAGGCTTGTCGCAAGCGAGTTGCAGCAATCCAGGACAGGGATATCCAGCTGCATCCTCAGGAAACACTCGTCCTTGCCCACCACCCTCAATCCCTTGCGCTCGTACAACGCTCGCGCCGGGTTGTTTTCGAAAACCGTCAGGCGCAACGCCGGGCGCCGCTCCTGGCGCGCCAGAGCCAGTGCCTGATCGATCGCCCAGGACCCCGTGCCCTGCCCACGAAACGCTTCGACGATATGCAATTCGCGGATATACAAGGCTCTGGCATCACGGCTCAGGCTGACATAACCCAGCACTCTGTCGCCCGTAGCAATCACGCGGTTGTCCCGCCCGGCCCAGGCCACGTCAAACGCTTCGTCCTGCCACAACAGGTCATGCTCAATGTAGTAACGCAGCATGCCCCTACAGGTCAGTTCGCGGGCGAATTCGAGGTCATCCAGTGTTGCCGGACGCCATTGGTGTTCCATCATTGCAGCTCCACGGCGAGGGTCAGGTGCGTCCTTGACGATAGGTTTGTTGTTGCGGCGCAAAGTGTGTCACAACCTTGGGGGCACTCAAGCGATAGAAAGTGCCGTCGATGGCCGATAGCATTTTCTGATTGAATCTGCGTACCGGCCTCTAGTAAGCTCGGACCATCCATCGGAGACAGACCATGTTCAACGCCCTCTTACAGCTTCGTACCGCCAGCGCCCTGCGCTCGGTTGCGGCTGCCCGGGTGAACGACGGTTGTACTCCAGTCAGCTTTTATTTTGGGTATTGGTTTAGCCACTGGCGCGCCTGATACCCACACGGCGCCCACTTTAAACGGGTCGCCACCAGAGAATTCTCAACCCCCGGTCGGCCTCCCGACCGGGGGTTTTGTTTTTTCAGCCCCAACACTTTCAGCGACACACCAGACATTCAGAGGATTCAGAACATGAACTACGCCACTTATTACCGTTACGACAGTTTTACCGCCTGGCGATTTACCACCCTCCGCTCGGGACAGCCTGCCGCCTCCGATCGGTCACCCACAGGTGGCAAGCACACACACGCAGCCAATCCGGCCAATTGTCGAACACCCCAGTAGGGCCGAGCGCGCGGGCACGAACCCGCCACCAGCCCAGGAAGCCTTGAATATGAACTCGTCCGTCTCTGCACTGCCGCTGTCCACTTTGAGCCCTGCCAATGAAGCGCTGACCCTGCGTCTGCCCAGCTCATTGCAACTCAAACAGCAATTGCCCCTCAGCAACGCCCTGTCCCGACAAGTCACCGCCCACCGCCAGGCGGTTCGCGCGATCCTCAACGGTGAAGACTCCCGCCTGCTGGTCATCGTCGGCCCATGCTCGATACACGATCCGAAATCAGCCCTCGAATACGCTGGCAACCTTGCCCGCCTCGCCGCCGAAGTCAGCGACGAAATGCTGCTGGTGATGCGCGCCTACGTCGAAAAACCCCGTACCACGGTTGGCTGGAAAGGCCTGGCCTACGACCCGCACCTGGATGGCAGCGATGACATGGCCGCCGGCCTGACGCTGTCCCGCGAACTGATGTGCGAAATGCTCCGACTGGGCCTGCCCGTTGCCACTGAACTGCTGCAACCGATGGCGGCCGGTTACTTCGACGATCTGTTGAGCTGGGTGGCGATTGGCGCCCGGACCACGGAGTCGCAGATCCACCGGGAAATGGCCAGCGGCCTGGGCATGCCAGTCGGTTTCAAGAACGGGACTGATGGCGGTGTCGGTGTCGCCAGTGACGCCATGCGTTCCGCCGCCCATCCCCATCGCCATTTCGGTGTCGATAGCCAGGGACATCCGGCGATCATTCAAACCCCGGGCAATGCGGATACTCACCTGGTATTGCGCGGCGGCCATCGCGGGCCGAACTACGACAGCGCCAGCGTCGCCCAGGTGAACAGCGACCTGACCAGACTGAAGATTCCGGCTCGAATCATGGTCGATTGCAGTCATGCCAACAGCGGAAAAGACCCGTTACGCCAGCCATCCGTGTTCAAGGATGTACTTGAGCAACGCCTGCAAGGTGATCGCTCACTGATCGGCATGATGATCGAGAGCCATTTGTTCGAGGGCTGCCAGCCGTTGAGTTCGTCATTGCAATACGGTGTGTCGGTGACCGATGGTTGCCTTGGCTGGGCCGGGACAGAACAACTGCTGCTTGAAGCGGCGGATCGGCTACGAGCGTAAAACTACGCCCAATAGCCGGCATCATCCGTCCGCCCTCCGGCCTTCATTCGAATACTGGAGGGTAAATGGCAATCAATGTCCCATCAGGGACTGCACCTGAACCGGCGTCACCCCGGATTGCTGGAGTGTGCCGTCAACGCGCTCGACTGAATAGGAAACACGGATCGTAGAATCTCGATGTTCCCTCCAGAAACTGTAGGGAACGATGAATACCAACGGCTCGCCGGCGGTGTCTCCGGTTATTTCGCGGTCGTCACGGTGATCGAACTTCTCCCCGTCGCATTCCAGGCATATCAGTTCCCCTTTTTCAGCCTTGGCGTTTTCGATGACGACGGTCACGCCATCCTGCGCATCATGCAGATCCACCCAGCCTTCGTCGGCTTCCAACACAGTGGGTGCTGGCAATGGTCCCCGCTCCATCCTGCCAATCATCAGTGTCGTCAGTTCAGAGTAACGAGGACCATGCCCTGCTTGCTTGACGCAATAATCGACGGAAATGGAGGAGCCCAGATTGGGCGCAATGCACTCCGGGCTGACCCAAAACGACAGTTCGCCCCCCACAGCAAAGGACTCGACCTTGAGTGCATCACTGGAACTTCCTTCGACCGAAACACCCGCCCAGGTCAACAACACCCAGTCGCCCGCCGCCATGCGCGCATAGGGTTTGATCGTAACGATCGCCCCTTCTTTCACCCGATCCGGATCAAGTGTTCTACCCACCGCATCGTTCACCGTCGCAGGCAACAGGTCGGAATGCACGTCACCCACACTCAGTTGCAATCGATGGGAATGCACGGACTCGGCAAAACGGGTGCTCGTGAGTGAGTAACTGATTTCGAGTGAACCACCGTCAAGCGCCGCGATATGTGCGCTACCCACGGCAAAGATCATCTCCTCGCCGACCCGGTCCTCACTGACAAAACGCGCCACCTGATGATTGCTGGCGAGGCCATCGGCATCCAGACCCGCCCAATTCATTAGCAATTTGTCGCCGCAGGTCATGCCTGGATAAGGCTGGACCTTGATGACGGCTTTTTTGTCAGAGGGGTTCAGAACGCCGTTTTGCGCCTGCTCAAGTATGGGAGGTGGTAATGGTTGCTGCGCGAGATTCAAGGTATCGGGTTCATAAACAGTCATTCATTCGCTCCAGTCCTTGGAATAAACACCGAACGGGTGGCCGGCTTTGGATGGCGTCTATTTAATCTCACGGCAAACAGCCGTGATGTCGGTCACTTACTCCGGCTCGCTCGGAAAATCGATACACACGAAGTAGGTCTTTGATCAGTAGCAAGCTGATTGCCGTGAAAAGTCCTCAATCTGTTCCGACTAAGGCCTCAGCCATTCTTGAGTTTTCGCACTTGTTCTATTCCGTTATCCGCAAGCTTCGGCGGACTTTTCATACACCGCGCCAACCTCGAGTGTTTTAGAGTGAAGTGCCATGCAGTCCCAACGAACTTCTGTGCAAAGGTATGAACATGCAAAGGAATGCAAGCACTTGTTACCCAATACTGCTGGTTCACGGCCTTTTCGGCTTCGACAGAATCGGCAAGTTCGAGCTCTTTCACGACATCAGGCAGGCGCTGAGGAACGCCGGAGCAAGGGTGTTCGTTCCCCACTTGTCGGCCATCCACGACAACGAAGCACGCGGTGGCCAATTGCTCGCGCAGATCGAGCGGGTACTGGAAGGAACCGGTGCACGCAAAGTCAACCTCATAGGCCATAGCCAGGGCGCACTGACCGCACGTTATGCCGCAGCGATTGCGCCACACAGTGTGGCGTCGGTGACCTCCGTCAGCGGGCCGAACCATGGCTCGGAGCTGGCCGATTTCCTGCGCAAGGCATTGATACCAGGCTGCCTGCCGGAACAGGTGGCCGAGACGGTGGTGACCCTGTTCGCCGACTTCCTCGCGACATTGAGCGACAATCAGTACCAACCGAAGAACGCCATTTCGGCCCTCAAGGCGCTGACCACCGAAGGCGTAGGCGCATTCAACGACAAATACCCGCAAGGGCTGCCCAGCACCTGGGGTGGCAAGGGGCGCGAACGGGTCAACGGTGTTCGTTACTACTCGTGGAGCGGCGTGCTGCAGTCGAGTGTTCTCGAGGCAGGGCTCAATGCGTTCGATCCGCTCAACGCCTTCTGCCGGGCCCTTTCCGGTTATTTCGTCACCGAAAGCGAGCAGAACGACGGGTTGGTCGGTCGCTTCAGTTCCCATCTGGGCACAGTTATCCGTTCCGACTATGCGCTGGATCATCTGGACACCATTGGCCAACCGACCGGCCAGTTGCGCACAGGTGTCGATCCGATTGAGCTGTATGTTCAGCACGCCGAGCGTTTGAGAGACGCCGGCCTTTGAGGTACTGCCTGCCGTGGATCCCGCGTGGAACGGAACTTTGAGGAGAAATAGCTCACTGAATCCGGTAGGCTCAGCACTTTATCGAGTATTGAAAGGAGTATTTTCCCATGGCTAAAGCCACTGCCCGTCACATCCTTGTTGCCTCCGAAGCCAAGTGCAACGAACTCAAGGCCCAAATCGAGGCTGGCGCCGATTTCGCCGAAGTTGCCAAGGCAAACTCCACCTGCCCTTCCAGCCGCCAGGGCGGTGATCTGGGTTCGTTCGGTCCGGGCCAGATGGTCAAGGAGTTCGACACCGTGGTCTTCAGCGCACCGCTCAACGTGGTCCAGGGTCCGGTCAAGACCCAGTTCGGTTTCCACCTGCTGGAAGTGACCAGCCGTCAGGACTGATCGACGCTTGAGCTATTCACACAACGGCCCGCCTTTTGGTGGGCCGTTGTGTTTGCGATGCGTAATACGGCTGGCGAGGGACGCGCCGCTAGCGTACAAATTGTCGTTAACGACCACCCGGCTCCAAGGCTGACAATGCGACTTGCTTTCCCTACCTTGTTGTTCACTGCCGTGACCCTGCTGATGGCTGCCGCGGGTGTGAATGCGGCACCGCAACCGGCAATGACCGTGTACGGCGAACCGGCGAAATACCCTGCCGGCTTCAGTCATTTCGCCTACACCAACCCGCAGGCCCCCAAGGGCGGCACGATGCGGCGCTCAGCGATCGAAATCGGTCAGTTCGACCATGTTTTGCCTTACATCGACAAAGGCATCGGCGTCACACAGATCGACGGTTTGCTCTATTCACCACTGGCCCAACGCTCGCTGGACGAGCCTTACACCGTGTACGGTCTGGTGGCAGAGAAGATGGAGCGCTCCGAGGACGGCCTGTCCCTGCGCTTTTTCATCAACCCCAAGGCGCGTTTTGCCGATGGTAAACCGATTACCGCCGAAGACGTGCGTTACACCTTCGACCTGCTGATGACCCAGGGCAGCCTGCGTTACCGCACCCAGTTCGCCGACGTCAAAGGCGTCGAAGTGGAATCGCCACTGACCGTGCGCTTTGATTTCAAGAACAACGAAAATCGCACCCTGCCCCTGGATATCGCGACCTTGCCGGTGTTTCCCGAACACTGGTGGAAGAGCCGTGATTTCGCCGGTGGCGGCGGTTATGAAGCGCCGCTGGGCAGCGGTCCCTATAAAGTCGGCAAGATCGATTCGGGGCGCAGCATCACCTTCGAGCGCAACCCCGATTGGTGGGGCAAGGATCTGCCGGTCAGCCGTGGCCTGTACAACTTCGATCATTTCAGCATCGAGTACTTCGGCGATACCGACGTGGCGCGCCAGGTGTTGCGCGGCGGCGCCTTTGACTACAACCGGGAATTTTCCGCCACCGCTTACTCCATCGGCTACGAAAGTCCGGCCCTGAGCGATGGTCGCCTGCAAAAAGCCCACCTCGCCACAGAGGCGCCGCAACCGGCCCAGGGTTTTGTGTTCAATCTGCAAAAGCCCATGTTCCAGGATCGCCGCGTGCGTCAGGCACTGGTGATGCTGTGGGACTTCGAGTGGAGCAACCGGCAGATGATGCGTGACATGTACATCCGCCAGCAGAGCTTTTTTTCCAATACCGATCTCGCGGCCCGGCAACTGCCGGATGCCGGTGAGCTGGCGATTCTCGAACCGCTGCGCGGGCAGGTTCCCGACGAAGTCTTCACCAAGGTGTTCGAGGCACCGAAGACCGACGGCAGCGGCGTGATTCGCGACAAGCAGCTGCAAGCCCTGGACTTGCTCGAACAGGCCGGCTGGAAACCCGACGGCGACCAACTGGTCAATGCCGACGGCGAGCCGCTGAGCTTCACCTTCCTGGTCAGTCAGAACGGCATGAACCGCCTGCTGTTGCCCTATAAACGCACGTTGAAACAGATCGGCATCGACCTGAACATCCGCCGCATCGACTCCTCCCAGTACGTCAATCGCCTGATGAGCCGCGACTACGACATGATCGTCACCGGCTACCCGGTCACTACCTCTCCGGGGGGCGAACTGGTCAATTATTTCGGCTCGGCGGCGGCCACCGACCCTGGCTCCAACAACTACATGGTGTTGAAGAGCCCGGCGGTGGACACGCTGATCACCGGGCTGATCCGCGCCAATACCCAGGCCGACATGCTGCATTACGCCCATGCCCTGGACCGGGTGCTGCAATGGAATTACTACTGGATTCCCAACTATTACCCGCCGGGCACCTCGACGGTGTGGTGGAACCGCTTCGGCATCCCGAACGTACAAGCTAGCAATGATGAAGCCATCGAAAGCTGGTGGGAAATGAGCACCACGCCATTGACCAACCAACAGATGACGGCCGAGCGTATCAGCCGTGGCAAACCCGGAGGGCCGCACTGATGTGGGCTTACATATTGCGGCGCCTGCTGCTGATCATTCCGACGCTGGTGATCATTCTCCTGGTCAACTTTGTCATCGTCCAGGCCGCGCCGGGCGGGCCGGTCGAACAGGCCATCGCGCACCTGCAAGGCATTGGCGGCGCCGCGGTTGGCGGCGGTTCCGGCGAATCCATGAGCGGCAAGTCCCGGTCCAGCCGCGGGCTCGATCCGCAACTGATCAAGGACATTGAAAAACAGTACGGCTTCGACAAACCGGCACACGAACGCCTCTGGCTGATGCTCACCAGCTACGCGCGCCTGGACTTCGGTAAGAGTTTCTTCCGCGGCGCCACCGTTACCGACCTGATCCTCGAAAAAATGCCCGTGACCATCTCCCTCGGGCTCTGGGCGACGCTGATCACCTATCTGGTATCGATTCCCCTGGGCATCCGCAAGGCCGTGCACCATGGCAGCCAATTCGACATCTGGAGCAGTACCGCGATCATCATCGGCTATGCCATGCCGGCGTTCCTGTTTGCGATGTTCCTGATCGTGGTCTTTGCCGGTGGCACTTCGCTGAACTGGTTTCCGGTCCGCGGGTTGGTCTCGGACAACTTCGAATCGCTGTCGACCCTTGGCAAGGTGGCCGACTACTTCTGGCATCTGGTGTTGCCGGTGACCTCGCTGGTGATCGGCGGCTTCGCCACGCTGACCGTCCTGACCAAGAACTCGTTCCTCAATGAAATCACCCGCCAGTACGTAGTCACTGCCCGGGCCAAGGGTTTGAGTGAACGACGGGTGCTCTATGGACACGTGTTCCGCAACGCCATGCTGCTGGTGGTGTCGGGCATTCCCCAGGCGTTCATCAGTGTGTTTTTTGCCGGCTCGCTGCTGATCGAGGTGATTTTCTCCCTCGACGGCCTGGGCCGCATGAGCTACGAAGCGGCGGTATCCCGGGACTATCCAGTGGTGTTCGGCTCGTTGTTCATCTTCACCCTGTTTGGCCTTCTGATAAAACTGGTCGGCGACCTCTGCTACACCCTGGTCGACCCGCGTATCGACTTCGCCGCGAGGAATGCCTGATGCTCAAGCTTTCACCGCTGGCGCGTCGCCGCTTCGAGCGGTTCAAGAAAAACCGTCGGGGCTGGTGGTCGCTCTGGCTGTTTGTCGGCCTGTTCGCAATGACCCTTGGTGGCGAACTGATCGCCAACGACAAACCGCTGATGGTCAGCTATCAGGGCCAGTGGTACTTCCCGGCCTTCAAGCGCCACACCGAACAGGAATTCGGCGGGCAACTGCCGTTCCAGGCCGATTACCGCAGCGACTACGTGCAGAAGTTGATCAAGGAGGATGGCGGCTGGCTGCTGTTTCCACCGATTCCCTTCAGTGACGACACGCCCAACTATGACCTGAACACACCTGCCCCCAGCCCGCCCTCCAGCGTCAATTGGCTGGGCACCGACGACCAGGCGCGGGACGTTCTGGCCCGGGTGATCTTCGGGGCCCGGGTGTCGATCCTGTTTGCCTTGATGCTGACCTTTGTCAGTGCCCTGATCGGCATCGCCGCCGGGGCCCTGCAAGGCTATTACGGCGGCTGGGTGGACTTGCTCGGCCAGCGTCTGCTGGAGGTGTGGTCCGGGTTGCCGGTGTTGTACCTGCTGATCATCCTGTCGGGCTTCGTCGAGCCGAACTTCTGGTGGCTGCTGGGGATCATGGCACTGTTTTCATGGCTGGCGCTGGTGGACGTGGTGCGCGCCGAGTTCCTGCGCGGACGCAACCTGGAATACGTCAAGGCCGCGCGCGCGCTGGGCCTGACCGACCGCAAAGTCATCGTGCGACACATTCTGCCCAACGCCATGAACGCGACCTTGAGCTACTTGCCGTTCATTCTCACCGGGGCGATTTCCACCCTGACGGCGCTGGACTTCCTCGGCTTCGGCATGCCTGCGGGCAGCGCTTCCCTGGGCGAACTGATCGGCCAGGGCAAGCAGAACCTGCAAGCGCCGTGGCTGGGACTGACGGCGTTTTTCACCCTGGCGTTGATTCTTTCTTTACTGGTGTTCATTGGCGAAGCCTTGCGCGACGCCTTTGATCCACGATCTTGATCCTCGATCTTGATCCACGATCTTGATGCGGATGTTGATATGACCAACCTGATCGAAATCCGTGACCTCAGCGTGGCCTTCAGCGGCCAGACCGTAGTGCGCAATCTGTGCCTGGACATCCACCCCGGCGAATGCCTGGCGCTGGTGGGCGAATCCGGATCGGGCAAGTCGGTGACGGCCCACTCGATCCTGCAATTGCTGCCGCAAACCGATACACAGACGACGGGCAGCATCCGCTATCGCGGCCAGGAACTGGTGGGCGTCGATGCCGGCAAGTTGCGCCAACTGCGCGGCAACCGCATCGCGATGATCTTCCAGGAGCCGATGACCTCCCTCAACCCGCTGCACAGCATCGAAAAGCAGATCGGCGAAACGTTGCTGGTGCACAAAGGCCTGGCGGGCAAGGCGGCGCAAGAACGGATCCTCGAATTGCTGCACCTGGTGGGCATCCAGAAACCCGAGGAACGCCTCAAGGCCTATCCCCATCAGCTGTCCGGCGGGCAGCGCCAGCGGGTGATGATCGCCATGGCCCTGGCCTGCGAACCGGAGCTGTTGATTGCCGACGAACCGACCACCGCGCTGGATGTGACGGTGCAGCGCAAGATCCTGCTGCTGCTCAAATCCCTGCAACAGCGGCTGGGCATGTCGCTGCTGCTGATCAGCCACGACCTCAATCTGGTGCGCAGCATCGCCCAGCGCGTGTGCGTGATGAAGGCCGGGGAAATCGTCGAGCAGGCGCCTTGCGAAACGCTCTTCACCGAACCCAAGCACCCTTACAGCTGCGTATTGCTGCACGCCGAACCCGAGGGCGAAGCCTTGCCCCGGGACGAGCGCGAAAACGTACTGGAGGTGGACAACCTGCAGGTGCGGTTTCCCGTCGGTGGTGGCCTGTTCCAACGCAAGACCTGGCTGCGTGCCGTGGATGGAATCAGCCTGAATATTCAACGCGGCAAGACCCTCGGCATCGTCGGCGAGTCCGGTTCGGGCAAATCCACCCTGGGTCAGGCGATCCTGCGCTTGCTCGACTCCGAAGGCGGAATCCGCTTTCAGGGTCAGGCGCTGGACGGTTTGACGCAAAAACAGCTACGACCGTGGCGCAAGAAGATGCAGGTGGTGTTCCAGGACCCTTTCGGCAGCCTCAGCCCGCGAATGTCGGTCGCGCAGATCATCAGCGAAGGCCTGGAAGTGCACAGCCAGTTGAGCACTGAAGAGTGCAATGCCGAGGTGATCCGGGCACTCAGCGAAGTCGGCCTCGACCCACAAAGTCGCCATCGCTATCCCCACGAGTTCTCCGGTGGCCAGCGTCAACGCATCGCCATCGCCCGGGCGCTGGTGCTGAAACCGGCGCTGATCCTGCTGGACGAGCCGACCTCGGCGCTGGACCGCACGGTGCAGAAACAAGTGGTCGCCCTGCTCCGCCAGCTTCAGGAAAAATACGGTTTGACCTATCTGTTCATCAGCCATGACCTGGCAGTGGTGCGCGCCCTGGCCCACGACATGATCGTGATCAAGGACGGCAAAGTGGTGGAACGCGGTGCCAGTCATGAGGTGTTTGACTCACCGCAGCATCCGTATACCAAGGAGCTGTTGGCGGCGGCGTTGTTGGGGCAGGCATAATCAGGCCGTCAGACCGCATCGCGGCCTTCGCGAGCAGGCTCGCTCCCACAGTTGATCTGTGTCGTACACAAATCCCCTGTGGGAGCGGGCTTGCTCGCGAAGAGGCCGGCACAGACAAAACATAATCAGGATCAGCCCCCATGAACACCACCGAAAGCCTCAAGGACTACCAGCGCGTTCGCTTGCTGGCGATCCGTTCGTTGTTCGAAATCATCGAGCAATCGAGTGAAGGCACGGTGATTGTCGACCGCGATGCCAACATCGTCTGGATGAATGAGCGCTATGCCCGGCGCTTCGGCCTGCAATCGGCCGAAGTCGCGATCGGCAAGCCCTGCGAAAGCGTGATCCCCGGCAGCCTGCTGCGTGAGGTGGTGCGCACCGGCCGGCCGATTTTGCTGGATATGCAAGACACCCCCAAAGAGCCGCTGGTGGTCATGCGCCTGCCGATTCACGACGATGCCGGCGTGGTGATCGGCGCCATCGGGTTCGCCCTGTTCGACGAATTGCGCAGCCTGTCGCCGATGCTCAAGCGCTACATGAGCATGCAGGAAGAACTGGCCTCAACCCGCTCGCTGCTGCGGGCGCGGCAGACCAAATACAACTTCGCCCACTTCATCGGCACCAGCGCCGCCAGCCTGGAAGTCAAACGCCGCGCCCGGCGCAGTGCGAGTACCGAATCGCCGGTATTGCTGCTCGGCGAAACCGGCACCGGCAAGGAGTTGTTGGCCCAGGCGATCCACAATGCCTCGCCCCGCGCGCGCAAGGCGTTTGTCAGTATCAACAGCGCGGCGATTCCCGAATCATTGCTGGAAGCCGAGTTCTTCGGCACCGCCCCGGGTGCGTTTACCGGTGCCGACCGCAAGGGCCGCGCCGGCAAATTGCAGATCGCCCAGGGCGGCACGCTGTTCCTCGATGAAATCGGCGACATGCCGCTGCCCCTGCAAAGCAAACTGCTGCGGGTGTTGCAGGAAAAGGAATTCGAGCCGGTGGGCTCCAACGAAGTGATCCAGAGTGATGTGCGGGTCATTGCCGCGACCTCTACGGACCTCGAAGCTGCGATCAAACGCGGTGAATTCCGCGCCGACTTGTACTACCGGCTCAACGTATTGCCGATCCAAGTTCCGCCCCTGCGCGACCGCCTGGATGACGTGCCGGCGCTCAGTGAAGCCATTCTCGAAGAACTGCGCAGCCAGCATGAACTGCACCACGAAGCCCTGGAACTGTTGGGCCAACACGCCTGGCCGGGGAACATCCGGGAGCTGCGCAATGTGCTGGAGCGGGCCGCGTTGCTCAGTGATGACTTGCGCCTGACGACAGCGGATATCCGCGCGGCAATTGGTACCTTCACACAGGTTGAGCGCGTGGCACCCTTGACCATCGAACCGCTTGCCCATGAGACGTTCAGTGCGGCGCGAGAGCGATTTGACCGGCAACTGATCGAAACCACCCTCGCGCAATGCGGGGGCAAGGTGATTGATGCGGCGGCGCGGCTGGGGCTTGGACGGTCGACGTTGTACAAGAAGATGGTGGCACTGGGGATTGCCGAGTCTCCATAAAGAGACATGCATCTCCATTGCTAGACAGACCTTCGCGAGCAGGCTCGCTCCCACAGGGAGACGGAGTAGTTCGGGAGAACACGGTCTACTGTGGGAGCGAGCCTGCTCGCGATGAGGCCAGCACTATCGCCATAAGTCTCCGATTAGAGACAAAGCATTCGAGCCCAGCCCACAAAAGCAAAATATATCCTTATATTTCAACAACTTAATAAGATGGCACAAAACTCGCTATACGCCTCTCCTACCAGGCTTCACCCAACAAAAATAACAACCCAGGAGACACACCATGAGTGTGATCATTGCCTTGGCAGCCCTCGCGCTGCTGATGCTGGCTGCCTACCGTGGCTACAGCGTTATCCTTTTTGCCCCGATTGCCGCCCTCGGCGCTGTCCTGCTGACCGACCCGTCTGCCGTCGCCCCCGCTTTCACAGGGGTGTTCATGGAAAAAATGGTCGGCTTCATCAAGCTGTATTTCCCGGTGTTCCTGCTCGGCGCGGTGTTCGGCAAGTTGATCGAACTGTCCGGCTTCTCGCGCTCCATCGTCGCGGCGGCGATTCGCCTGCTCGGCACCCGTCAGGCGATGCTGGTGATCGTGCTGGTCTGCGCCCTGCTGACCTACGGCGGCGTATCGTTGTTTGTGGTGGTGTTCGCGGTCTATCCGTTTGCCGCTGAAATGTTCCGCCAGAGCAACATCCCCAAGCGACTGATCCCGGCGACCATTGCCCTGGGCGCCTTCTCGTTCACCATGGACGCCCTGCCCGGCACGCCACAAATCCAGAACATCATCCCCAGCACCTTCTTCAACACCACCGCTTGGGCCGCGCCGTGGCTGGGTGTGATCGGCACGATCTTCGTGTTCTGCGCCGGCATGCTGTTTCTCCAGCGCCAGCGCAACAAGGCCCAGCGTGCCGGTGAAGGTTATGGTTCGGACCTGCGCAACGAGCCGGAAACCGCCGCCGACCTCAAGCTGCCCAACCCGTGGCTCGCGCTGTCGCCACTGCTGGCGGTGGGCATCATGAACCTGTTGTTCACCCATTGGATTCCGCAGGTATATGGCAAGACCCACAGCCTCGCGCTACCGGGCATGGCCGCGCCGGTGACCACGGAAATCGCCAAGCTCACGGCGATCTGGGCGGTCCAGGCCGCGCTGTTGGTAGGCATCCTCATGGTGCTGGCGTTCGGCTACAAGGCGATCAGCCGCAAGCTGGCCGAAGGCAGTAAAAGTGCGGTCAGCGGTGCGTTGCTGGCGGCGATGAACACCGCCTCGGAATATGGTTTCGGTGCCGTGATCGCGTCCTTGCCCGGCTTTCTGGTGCTGGCCGACTGGCTCAAGAGCATTCCCGACCCACTGGTCAACGAAGCGATTACCGTGACCCTGCTGGCCGGCATCACCGGCTCCGCCTCGGGCGGCATGAGCATCGCGCTGGCGGCGATGTCCGAGCAGTTCATCAGCGCCGCCCATGCGGCGAACATTCCTCTGGAAGTGCTGCACCGGGTCGCCGCGATGGCCAGCGGTGGCATGGACACCCTGCCGCACAATGGCGCGGTGATCACCCTGCTGGCGGTCACCGGGTTGACCCACCGCGAGGCTTACAAAGACATTTTCTGTATTACGCTGATCAAGACCCTGGCGGTCTTCGTGGTGATCGGCACCTTCTACGCCACTGGCATTGTGTGAGGTATTCATGACGACTCTTTCGGGCAAGACCGCACTGGTCACCGGTTCCACCAGCGGCATCGGCCTGGGGATCGCCCTCAGTCTGGCCAGGGCCGGGGCCAACCTGGTCCTCAATGGTTTCGGCGATGCCTCCAAGGTGATCACCGAGGTGCAACAGTTCGGCGGCAAGGTCGGCCATCACCCGGCCGATGTCAGCGATCCGGCACAAATTGCTGACATGATTGCCTATGCCGAGCGCGAGTTCGGCGGCGTCGACATTCTGGTCAACAACGCAGGCATTCAACACGTGGCAGCGGTGGATGAGTTCCCGGTGGAGCGCTGGGATTCGATCATCGCCATCAACCTGTCGTCGGTGTTCCACAGCACCCGCTTGAGCCTGCCGGGCATGCGCGCCAAGGGCTGGGGCCGGGTGATCAACATTGCCTCGGTGCATGGTCTGGTCGGTTCGGTGGGCAAGTCCGCCTATGTCGCCGCCAAGCACGGGGTGATCGGCTTGACCAAAGTGGTCGCATTGGAAACCGCGACTACCCAGGTCACCTGCAACGCGATTTGCCCAGGCTGGGTATTGACGCCGCTGGTGCAAAAGCAGATTGATGATCGTGCCGCCAACGGGGTTGACCCGCAGCAGGCGCAACACGATTTGCTCGCTGAAAAGCAGCCATCGCTGGAGTTCGTGACACCGCCGCAACTGGGTGAACTGGTGCTGTTTTTGTGCAGCGAAGCCGGCAGCCAGGTGCGGGGTGCGGCGTGGAATGTTGATGGTGGGTGGTTGGCGCAGTGATCATCTGCCAGACCGCGTTATCGTTCTTCGCGAGCAG